>NZ_FCOM02000259.1 GCF_001544695.2 Caballeronia arvi | reverse complement strand
TTCGTTCGCTGGCTCACCTCACGGCCCGCTCACCCGAGCGCAGATGCGGTACTGGCCGCGATCACGACAACGCTGGCATGGGGCCCGCTCATGCGCAAGCGCATCTCACGCATCACCGCCGAAAGCCTGCCTTGGTGGAGCATGCTGATCGGAACGCTGATCGGAGCGTCGGCTGACGCGTCCCGCCACGGCCCGGACGGCTTCAGCGGCTTCTCCTCTGCTGAAGTGCTGAACGAGCGCAGCGTAACCGAGCTCTGCTTCGCCGCCCTTCTCAATCTCAAACCAGGCCCTGAGGACCTGTTCACCTTCAAGACCCTCGCAGGCCTTCTGCTCACCAATGGTCCCGGCGCGATATCGGCACAAGGGGCAAAGGGCGCAGTGTCCGCGGATGGACCGGAATCGCCCGAGCGCGTGCAGCTCAATAAGGCCCTTGTCGGCTTTCTCTCGCATACGGGCTTCACGCACGGCGGCAATGGCTACGAAGGCATCGCGTTTCTGATCGACGCCTTCAAGGAAACCGCCTTGGACAATCCGTCCAGGCCGGACCACGCCATCGACCTGCGCGCGCTCGCCGAGCGATCCGTTGAACAGTATGCGCAGTACAAGGCGCGACAGAAGAACGCGGGTAGCCTCGACATCGCAAAGCTTCCAGGCGTGAATCATCCGGTATTCAAGGACAGGCCGGTCAACCATGATCCGCGCGAGGTGTTCATCGCCGATTTGTGTGAGAAGCGCGGCGAGTACAACGTGTTCCATGCGTACTATCGCGAACTCGTGCAGGCACTGTTCGATGCCGGCGTGTCCCGGAACGTCTACTGCGTCAATGTCGATGCGATCATCGCCGCGCTGTTGCTTAAGATGCTCTGGCAGCCGTTGCGGCGCGGTGATCTGACCGAGTCCGATCTCGAAACCGCGGCGTTCACGATTTTCCTTTATCCCCGCATGCTGGGCTGCGCGGCGGAAATCGACGACCATCTCAACCGCGGTCGCAACATGGACACGCGCACGCCTGCCTCGCAGTGCCGCTTCGTGGCTTGATATCCGTGATGAAGGATTGATGTTCAAAGAACATCAATCCTTCCAAAACTCGCAATTCCCGTTTGTCGAATTTCCGGCGACTATCAG
>NZ_FCOM02000064.1 GCF_001544695.2 Caballeronia arvi | reverse complement strand
GCGCATGTTGAGCGCGGTGAAGGAGATTAGAGAGTTGATTGGCGCTTCGGAAAACTGCGAACTGCACTTCCCCGGAGGGCGCTGTCAACTTGCGGAATTTTGTCGATGATGATGCATTAGGCGCTGCGGCTCAGAAAGCATTCAACGGAGTTTGGGTGACGCTGGTAAATTCGCGCCATGCGGCGAACCGCGCTGCGAGTTGTTTCCGATAGAGTGAAGCGCGAAGCAGATGCCGCCTGAGCGCAAAATGTTGCCGGATCGGATCGAAGCACGAGAGAAACTTCTGCGTGCGTTTAGGGTCGCGAAAGCCGCGCATGCGCCGTTCGCGTTCGCGGGTCGGTTGGTGGCTGTTCTCTGCGCGGTTGTTCAGTCGGGCTGCCGCTTTGACGAACACGTGCTTCACGTTCTCAAGTTCTGGGATCTCGGCTTTGGCCGCCGGATAGCTGCGTAACTGATCGGTGACGATCTTGCGCGGCACCGGACTCGAGCGCAGCACACGCTTGAAGAAGCGTTTGGCGGCGGCCATGTCGCGCCGCTTTTGCAGCAGGATGTCGAGTTCGGCGCCATGCTCGTCCACCGCGCGCCACAGCAGATAAGGTTCACCACGCAGGGTGACGAACATTTCGTCGAGGTGCCAGGTGCTACCTGGCTTGCGTCGCGCGGCTTTCACCCGGCGAGCGAAGCCCTTGCCAAACTTGTCACACCAGCATCGGATCGTCTCATATGTCACCATCACACCGCGCTCGAAAAGCAGCTCTTCGATGTCGCGCAAGCTCAACTGGAAGCGGAAGTACCAGCGGAACGCGTGCGCGTTCCCTGCCCAAGTCGTCTGCGGTCATCGAGGCTCAGGTCTTCCATCGTCTCAACCAGTTCGGTGACCATTCGACTAATCAGCCGGTTCAGTCCGTCAGCGGTATAGCCGGCCTCATTTGCGTGTTGCCCCTGACCGCCCTGCCCGACTCGATGTCGCCGGCGTGAAGCATCGGTCCATGGAATGATGCCGGGGCCAAGCATGGCCAAGCAGCGGCTCGCTCTGGTTGCCCTTCTTCGGGCGTGCCGTCGAAATCTTTAGCCCGATCGGCCCAGTGCGCGCGCAACGCGACGATCGTCACTGCACGGACCGGCCGGAAGCCATTTTACCCTCGAAACACTATCCCGAGAATATTACTTATTAGGATTCCCGATTGTCTCGAACCCACATTCTCATCGATGCAGTTCCTACGCACAGCGCTCTCATCGTAGCTGGTCAGAAGCCGGTCGCGCCGTTAGGAGGCCGACCATACGTCGATCTCCATCGAGGCGAGCGGTCAGTCTTTCTCTTCTGACCGAATTTGAATTTCGATCCTTTCGCCCTTGCGGCCGAACATGCCTCCGCCCAACAGATGGGACGCGCACGCGAATACTGCCAAAAGCCTTCGCTTAGAAGGTCATCTCCCGCCCGGTGCGCGCTTTAATAGCTTGAACTTCCGCCTCCCCCGCTTTATTGACGACGGCTTCGCGTCGGGTCTCAAGAAGGGCAACGCTAGCGACGTCTGCTTGTCGTGAGGAGCACGCGATATATCGTAAGGCAATCTTCCGCAAAAGCTGTAAAACTTCGCTTAATCCTCTCCGTGCGCTCTATACTTTTTTTAATTATGTTTTAGTTCGCGATTGATGACTTAACCCGTTAACTACATACTTCGTGCAGGAGGGCGCGCGGATAGCTGGGTACAGTTCTTAATTAAGTTTTTTGGGTAGCAAACATCATGGCGCGCAAATATATCGATTGCCGTGAATTGCCGAACGAAACCAATTGTTCGATCGCAATATCGGCAGACTCTGAAAGCGAGCTCCTAGACGCTGCTGTTCAGCACGCCGTCGCGGTTCACAAACATGAGGATTCGCCCGAGTTGTGTTCGCAACTGAAAACGTTAGTTCGCGACGGCATGCCGCCAGTGGTATTGCCGCCTCGCGCCTGAAGGCGGCGTTTCATGGCTACCTTGGCTTACCCAATGGTGGGGTTGGAGGCGCTCAGGGCGTCGACGACCCCACGTCGATTGTTGGCGCGCGGCCTGTGGGTGACAAGAAGCTCATGGCCGCACGTGCGCTCGATTGTTCAACTCTTCAAGGAGGCGACATCATGGGCGAGTTGTCGATTCAGGGATTTCGCGGAAGCCTAATCGAACCCTCCGACACGGACTACGACGAGGCGCGAGCGTTGTACAACGGCATGATCGATAAGCGGCCCAAGGTGATCGCTCGCTGCACCGACGCCGCCGACGTCATCGCGGCGGTCAACTACGCACGCGACAACCACCTGCTTCTCGCGATCCGCGGAGGCGGGCATAACGGCCCTGGCCTGGGCAGTTGCGATAATGGGCTGGTCATCGACCTGTCCCAGATGCGCAGCGTGCGCGTCGAGCCAGAGAGCCGCACCGTGCGTGTCGATCCAGGCTGCACTTCAGCGGACGTCGATCATGCGACGCACGCCTTTGGCCTCGCCGTACCGCTGGGCATCGTCGGCAGCACTGGCGTCGCAGGTCTAACCTTGGGCGGGGGCACGGGCTATCTCACGCGCAAGCACGGCCTCACGGTCGATAATTTGCTCGAGGTGGATGTCGTGCTGGCCGACGGCTCTTTCGTCACCGCTAGCAAGGAAAAGCACGCTGACCTCTTCTGGGCCATACGCGGCGGCGGCGGCAATTTTGGCGTGGTCGCGAGCTTTTTATTTCAGGCTCACCCAGCCAAGATGGTATTCGCCGGTCCGATCTTCTGGGACGCCAAGGATGCCAAGCAAGTCATGGCCACGTACCGCGACTTCCTCCCAACCGCCCCCGGAGAGCTCGGCGTATTTGTCGGGCTCAAAACCGTGCCGCCAGTCGACCCCTTCCCTCTGGAGCACTGGAACAAACGCGCCTGCGCTCTGATCGGTGCTTTTAATGGACCGGTCGCAGAAGGTCAGAAGCTCATGACGTCGCTGCTCGAGCAACTGCCCGCCCCGCTGTTTGACTGGACGGGCGAGATGCCGTGGACCGCCATTAATAGTCTGTTCGATCCATTCTTCCCGAAAGGGTTGCAGTGGTACTGGAAGGGCGATTTTGTCAAAGCGCTGCCTGACGAGGCGATCGACGTGCACATCGCTCACGCGCTCAAGGCGCCGACCCCCTTTTGCCTGATGCACCTTTACCCAATAGATGGCGCCGTTCGGCAGGTCGCCAAGGACGCCACTCCGTGGAGCGCGCGCGACGCGTCTTTTTCTATGGTCATTGCCGCGATCAGCCCCGACGCCAAGGACGCCGAGGCGCTGAAGAGCTGGGGCCGTGCCTACTGGGAAGCCGTCCACCCGTTCAATCTGGAAGGCGCCTACGTCAACTTCATGGACGCCGACGAGGCCGGGAACCGCGTCGAACTCAGCTATGGCGACAACTACCAGCGCCTTGCATCGATCAAGGCCCAGTACGATCCAAACAACTTATTCCGAGTCAACCAGAACATTCAACCGAAAGCGTGAGTTTCACGCGCAAGGCTTCGGGCGGCGGTGCCGGCAGTGGCGTTCAGCGCGAACGTGCTGCCGACGTAGCCGTCATCCTTGCCGGCGGGTATGCTTGTGTCGCTTGCAGCTTGAAGAGTCTCACTACCCTCCAGCCAGTCTGCAGCATTTCCATCTCTTCGATCTACCGCGTTGGGACATCATGGGCGTCCATGAACCGGGGGCGCTAGCGGCTGGGGGCCGCCTCGCATATCCTTACATGCCCCCGCTGTTCGGCATCGGACTGTGCAACAGCCAGATCCGGCCACGCCGACGGGGTTCCGAACACCCCAGGCGCAGTCAGCAGAACTCCGATATTCCCGAGTACGTCATTGCGCGTGCACAGCCAGACGCCGGCGCATGTTTGCTGTCCCCTTCACGGTACCGAAATAGCAGTGTCGCGACCACGATGTTCGCCAAGAGGGCGCACGTCCCAACTGCTCCCATGGTCGGTGCGCTTGGCAACTGTCCGGTAAAAAGATGCCAGAGCGCCACACCTAGGACCCAAAGTTCAAAGGCCAGAATCGAGCCGGCCTTCAACCGGGACGCATGCACTCGCACCCGCACGCTGAGGTCCAGCACCGCAAGGCCGATTCCATAATAATTGGCTGCGTCGCCGAGAAAGTCGAGTGAATCAGTGAATCGGCCCGCAGCGACACCGATCCGCTGCGAAGACCCGATACCATTTCAACGACGAACATGGCGAAGTTGATAGATAGCCACCGCAATCCAAAGCCGTCTGCGGTAGCATGCACGCCGCTGGGTTCGGCCGGTCGTCGTAATCGTTGCCATGGTGACACCGCAGAAATGCCTAATCGTGCAATTACTCCGTGCGATGATTTGGTAGCGCTTTATCTGCGCCATTAGCTTACGACGGCAAAACTCAGTTATGTGCGCACTATGTTGCGGCCGTCGCCGGACTGCCTCCATCGTTGGCCACGTAAGCCCTGTACAGCCGCACCATTGGGGCGAGCGGGGCGCGCGTGACCTTTCGCGCAATTGGCAATTGGCGAATATCGGTCTAAAGTTTTCGTCAGATGTAAATGACTAAGGTCACCGGCGAATAACAACGTCACGAGGCATCCATGATGACATTACTTGAGCACGATATCGCCCACATCACGCGCGTGATGAGGCCCTCATTGCGCGGACACCTCAACGGCCCGGTTCTGCCTCCCGAATATTGGCGCAGGCGCCTCCATCGGCTACTCAACTCGGGACATCTGACGAAGGTCCAGCTGTGCTCGATCGATGACCTGTTGCTGCAACTCGACCAACTCGACGCCTAATAACCTGAATAGCAGACGGGCGCCGTGATCGACACCTGGCGTCCAGCACAGGCAGTGTCCAATCGATTCGGACACATTGGCTCGCCTGCTGGAAAGCGATTGCGCCATTGTCGATCCAAAGGAGCACGATGCGGCGAAGTTGCCGGCGGCACCATGCTGTCTGACGGGGGTCTGTCACGCCGGCGACCGGGCCCACCGCCCGGGCGTTTCGATCAATGTGATGGGTGAATTGCGTCCTGGGCTGAGGCGGCCTTTTCTGGGATGCGCGCAGCGCGCCTTGTCAGATGAATTTGGACGCTTATACTCCAATTGCCTGAAGATTGTCCGCTGCGCGGCGCGTTTGGCCTGCGCGAGCCGCCGTTCTTGCTCGCGTCGGTCGGAACGCGTCAATCGCGCGGCGCTGAGAAAAACACCATATCGTCGGAGGCGGGCCCATGAGCACGACCATCTCAATCGAAGAGCCACGCCGCTTCATCGGGATCGTGACCCGGGTGTACTCGGGCTTTTTACTGATCGGTTTTGCGCTCATCCCCGCCTACCTGATCGCTTACCTGGCTTTCTTTCAGGACGCGAGTCTAAAGTTCGAAGACCACGCCTTTCACGAAATCGCGATCGCGGCAGCGACGCTTGAGGGCCTGTTTGTGACCTATGTGACCTGGCGCTGTTATCTGTCGTCGGGTGAACCCCTCTTGCGGTGGCTAACATTGGGCTTTCTCGGCTTCGTGCTGATCTATGCGTTACATGGCACGTTCACCGGCATGGCTCACCACAATATGTGGCTGTTCCTGCTCTACGGACCCGCATCGCGTCTGGTGATGTCGGTGCTGCTGTTAGTCGGGCTTCTCTCGTATCACCGAGCGCCGGACGCTGTCGAGCGGCGCGCGAACCCGCGCCCTTGGCTGACGTGGATCGCCGTGTTCGTCCTGATCGACCTGGCAGTAGGACTCGTCGCGAACTCGCCGATCGCAGGGAGCCTTGCCCTGCGACTGTCGATGGAGGGCGGCGCGCTCATCTTCTCGACGCTAAACGTGGCGGCGCTGATGCTACGCCGGATCCGTTCGCCGCTGATGGTGATCTTCGGCATCTCGGTCACCTCCTTCGCGCTCGCGTCGCTCGCGTTCATTCTCGGCAAGCCATGGAATCATATGTGGTGGCTCGCCCACGCGATCTTCGCCGGCGGTTTTTTCCTGCTGAGTTATGGGGTCGTCCAAGCGTTTCGGACGACGCGGTCCTTTGCGACGATCTATAGCCAGGAAGAACTCACGGCTCGACTCGCCGATGCGATGGCACGCACAGAAAGCGCGCTGCAGGAACTCCAACACACTAATCACAAGCTCGAGCATCTCGCCGCGACCGATCCTCTGACCGGTGCAGCTAACCGGCGCGAGTTCATCCAACAAGTGGAGGCTGAAATCGCACGGGCCAAGCGAGACGGTGCGCCCTTCTCCCTGTTGGCCCTCGATCTCGACCATTTTAAATCGATCAACGACAGCTACGGTCATCAGGTGGGTGACGAGGTGCTGCGGGGATTCGTGCAGAAATGCCTCGATGCCATTCGTCCCTATGACGACGTCGCGCGGGTCGGTGGCGAAGAATTTATGGTGCTACTGCCTAGAGCCGCGATCGACGCGGCCCGTTCGATCGCCGAGCGCGTCCGGGGCGCCGTGGCCACCGATATGTTTTATACGGAAAACGGGCGTGCCGTGGCCGTTTCCGTCAGTGTCGGGGTCATCGAGTTCGGTCGCGACGGCGACACGATCGACACCCTCTTACGGGTTGCCGATGAGCGACTTTACGAAGCCAAACACAAAGGCCGAAACCGAGTGGTGGCCGGATAGAAGCGTTTTAAGCCTCGCCGCGTTTATACACTGCTGACAGAGTCCTCGGAGTTCAAGGCGGTCTCTGCGTCAAGAGGAGCGATCAGCCGAAACGACCAATCAAATTGCGCTTACGCCGACTGAGGGCAGGAAAAAAGGCTGTTCCATCGGCGCCTACTCGCGGAGCATGCCGCCAAATGTCCGGCCGCTCTAGTCACGCGTCGACCCACTGACCACACCGAGAAATGGAATCGGCATTCCGCCAACCAGAACAGGCTATTTGGCAAGCCCCGAACACAGTCTGACATTGGAGAGCACGAAACCAGGAACCGCTCTCTGTACGCTTCTTTTTGAAGTTACGTAACGCAAAGCCTGAGTTGAAATTTGATGCCGTCGACGCAAGCTGCCGGAACCTGTTCCGGCAGCCATCCCACCCCACGGTTTGATTCGGCAGATACGCAACCCGTTGAATTGACAGATCCTTCACTGGCAGCCAGATATAGCAGACACTAGCAATCAGATTTTAGCCGACTTATCTGCGATAACTTCGGATTCGCTCGGCCGGTAGTCGATTGGTTTCATCGGAAACACCGCCAAAGGGCTCACGATGAGGCATCGAGCTCTTCTACACACGCAGTCAAGGCGGATTATCTTCGCGCCACGGATGCCGATATTTAACGCGTGCGGCGAATAATGGCCGCCGGCCCGAATCGTCTAGTGTTGCCCAGTGCGCTTTCACTACGAATCTCGCCGCAATACCGGATAGCGGAAAATACACTCTACACGAAAAATTCGGCATCGGCATGGTATTGAGACGGGACTGGTCTGGGTAGATCGAATCGAAGGCCCGCTCATTCTTTCAAACGCCCTGTTTCTCGACCAAGATCTGGCCTTATGCTATTGTCTGATAAAAGCAATCTATCAACGCGTGACTCACTATGCGTTATGCTCATCGAATGTCGCGCAAATCCGATTTAAAATCTTCAAGGCGTGAAAACATTGAAAACTGTTTATCCAATGCGGGACGAAAGATTCGAACTCTTACCGAAGATGCGCGAGAAGGTGGTAATTAATGCGGGTTTATCGACAGCTCATCCTGGTCAACTTCATGACGTAATCTAAGGTCCGTAAATGCTAAGTCCACATGAGTTCGCGACCCTAATGCTGGTCAACGACGCCCCGATCAGATCGAACTGGATATTGCCGATTTGGAGGCCTTACTGGAACGCCAGTTGGTCGCACCTGACCCGCTCGACTCGGGATACCCTCGACTTCACATCACCCGCGACGGCGACACTGTTCTCCGGGCCATTGCACGAAAACGCTGAGGGACGCTCGCCAGCGGGGGCTGGCCGGGCGCTCATGTCGCCGATGTTCGGGCCCGCCAGATTGCGCCGGGAGACAATGTCAGGACCACACAATGCGAAACCTCTTTCATCGGTTGCGCCGGACCAGACTGCCTGACGACGTGACGACGACGACCTCGGTTCGTGGCGCACTTCCCCCACCCCGACTCAATTGCCGGGACACGAGACCCGGTGACCTAGCGCGAAGCTCGCGCCGGATCGCTTTTTTTCAGGAGCTTGATCATGATCCAGTTGACCCCCGAGCAGTTCGCAGTAGCTCAGAAGGCCAGTCTTGACGGCCTCTTCGGCCTGACTGGAAAGCTGGTCGAAGGCCTCGTCAAGGTCACGGAGCTGAATCAGCAGACAATCCGATCAACGCTGGCGGAAGCCCAGGAGCACCTGCAGAAGACGCTCTCAGCCAAAGATCCGCAAGAGCAGCTGGCGTTGCTAGCCACGCTCGCCGGACGGACCCCGGAAAAATTGGTCTCGTATAACCGCCTGTTGTTCGGAATCGGCTCGGCCACTCAGGTCGAATGCGTGCGGCTTGCTCAGGCGCAATGCGAAACCTACGACCGCCAAGTCAAGACGCTGGTCGACGATGTCGCCAGCAACGCGCCGGCGGGATCCGAAGCTGCCCTCGCGGCGTGGAAGTCGGCCATCACGGCCACCAGCGCGCTGCTTGAGACCCTGCAGAAATCCGGCGAGCAGGCGGTCGAAGTCGCCGGAAGCAATTTTGAGATCGTCGCCGACGTGGCGTCGACGAGCGCCCGGCGCGCAGCGGAGTCGAGGTCGAATGACGCGAAGCGATAAACGCCCGAGGCCAACCACCTTCGTGATATCAAATATCGTATTAAGGAAGCCTATTTGGTCTCCTGTCCATGTTTGACGAACGGAACGGTGGCGTGGCAGCACGCCTGTCGCACGGTTTCCCTGACTGGCTCAGCTGCCTGAAGGCTGCGTCGCGCGTGTCAATCCGACCAGCGCAAGACAGCACCTGGGGTGAGGCGCCAGCGTCAGTCAAGCGCGTTACCAGGAGCTCGCCATGACCGGATTCCAGGTGGGCGTGGTCGTCGGGGCGTGTGTACTCGCGATCGCGGCGGTGCTGATAATTGGCCGCTACCGCCGCGAATATCTACGGGAGCGGCTGCTCAGGCAGATGGACCACCGCCAGTGCTGGGACGTGATGCAGCACAGGCGTTGACTGTGACACGGACCCGACGCCGCAGGACGACCGGCGCTAACGGCGTTGTACTGCCCCGGAGCAACCACAATCAGACGGTTAATCGGTCAACGGCGCAATGCTCGTCGTCTGTTGCTCGAGTGAACCTGCATCGCCCTATATCTCGTCCGCTGTACCATCACCACCGCACTGCCTTCTACCATGAAGTCGACGATTACCCGAAAACGCAGCTCCTCAATGACCATTACTCCATAGATTTGCGCTAGTGCGATAAAAATGGCGAGTCTCACGCGCGAAGACTCCATCGACAGCATCGGCACCGCATCGCCGTGTGCGGTGAACCACGCCGCGGCAGTGCGGCGCTTGAACGTCTTGTACAGACGGCGCGCGCAAATCGGAAGACAGCCATGAGCGGTCGTCGGTTGAAAGGGTCTTATAGCGCGGGCTCCCACCTCGCGCGGGCGGCGGCCCGACAACAACGGATGCTGCACGCCGTCGGCGATTTTCAACTGTTTGATCAGCAACTGCCGTTCTCACGCACCTTCTCAGCGGCACCCTGCTTCGACCCAGACGGCGCCGAAGCCGGAGCGCCCGTCCCAGTAAGGGTTGCGTTTGCCGGAACGGCGCCTTCATCGCTTGCACCCTGATCGAACTCAATGGCCTGCACTGTGCGGCTGCCTTTACGCGAGTTCGATAACGCTCTTGGCTGGCCGCTTACGTCGCACTCGCGCAGCTTTCCCAAGACGAGTCTCTTCAGCTCCTGCAGCGTTCCCGCAATATCCACACGAGGTCGGCGAATTAGGACAGTCAGCCGTCGCCTCCGTCCAACAAACCGAACGCGGACCCTGCCTTGCTATCAATGACGTTGACAATAAGAAGCACCGACGTGTGCGGGAAGAATAGCCTTAAGTCGTCTCGTCGTATCTCAACCAGCGCTCCCGAAGCGTCGAACGTATCGCACGTCACGGTGCTAAAACCCGGCGTGCAGTGCGGCTTGAACACATCCGGAGATATATCGCACCAGTGCGATCCAACCAGAATCACGAAATATTTCACGACCGCCCCCACCATGATTTCCAAGCCATCCTGACATGGTTGCCCCCGATCCCCTTCGGCGGCCCAAGACTGGTCACGTGATACACAAGCCGCTCAAGGTGTCGTATGCGCCGCACTTGGGCTCGTTTCGGTTATGAAAGCAAGCTTCGCGATAAGTATCCGTCAATGACTTTCAATCCCAGCGCGCGTCGCGTACGCTGACATGCTCCTCCTCCACGCGCACCGGAAACGTCGCGACATCCTCATAGGCGGGCGGCGTCAGCGCCTTGCCCGTCCTGATGCAAAAGCGCGCGCCGTGACGGGGACAGACGATCATGTCGCCGTCCACCTCGCCACCGGTGAGAATGCCGCCGTCGTGCGTGCAAACGTCCTGGATCGCATAGTAAGTGCCATCCAGATTAAACACGGCGACTTGTGCGCCGTCTACGTCGACCGTGCGGAACGTGCCCGGCGGAAAATTATCAATGGAGGCGACCTCGACCCAGTCCGACATCTCAGAGCATCCCCAATTGCAGCCGCGCCGCATCCGACATCCTGTCGCGCGACCACGGCGGCTCCCATACAAGTTCTACATGGACGTCGTCCACGCCGCGCACCGAGCGGACCGCTTCCTCAACCGTGCCGGGAAAGGTCTGCGCGACCGGGCAGCCAGGTGCTGTGAGCGTCATGCGGAGGTCGACGCGCCCCGCGTCTTCATCAAGGTCAAGCGCATACACGAGACCCAGGTCGTATATGTTGACCGGGATCTCCGGATCGTACACGGTACGCAGCGCCGCGATAACGCGACCTTCGAGGTCCTCCGCGTCCGCTTCGTCATAGGCGTGCGCCCGTTTCAACCATTCGAATTCGCTCATGGTCCGCTACTCCGTCGATACCGTCCCGCTCTTGTCGTGCAGCGCCGCACGCAGCGTGTGCCACGCGAGCGTCGCACACTTCACGCGGCTCGGAAATTCGCGCACGCCGGCGAGGACGGCGAGCTTGCCCAGGTCGGGCGGCAGTGCTGGCACAGGAGCGGATGCTGTCACCATAGCGTGAAAGCGCGCAAACATCGCTTCGACTTCTGATTCCGTCCGGCCTTTCACCGCCTCCGTCATCAGCGACGCCGATGCGGTCGCGATGGCGCAGCCCGAGCCCTCAAAGCTCGCCCCCTTCACGATGCCGTCTTCGATCCTCAGGTACAGCATCACCCTGTCGCCACACAGCGGGTTGTAACCATCCGCCTTGCGGTTCGCGCCGGGCAACACGCCATAATTGCGCGGCCGCCTGTAGTGGTCGAAGATGACCTCCTGGTACAGTTGGCGCAAGTCGCTCATCGGCCGAATACCTCCCGCACGTCGTGCAAAGCCGCGATCAGCGAGTCCACGTCGTCGCGGGTGTTGTAGAGCGCGAACGACGCGCGCACCGTGGCCGGCACGCCGTAGCGCTGCATGACGGGCATCGCGCAATGATGGCCCGCGCGCACCGCGACGCCATGATGATCGAGAATGGTGCCGATATCGTGGGCATGCACACCGTCCACCACAAACGACAGGATGCTCGCCTTCTCCCGCGCCGTGCCGATCAGGCGCACTCCGGCCAAGTCCGTCACCGCTTGTATTGCGTAGTCGAGCACGTGCGCCTCGTGCGCCGCGATGACATCGATACCGATGCGGCTCACATACTTGAGGGCCGTGCCAAGCGCAATGGCGCCGGCGATGTTCGGCGTGCCCGCCTCGAACTTGTACGGAATGACGTTGTATTCCGTTCTTTCGAAGCTCACCGAGCGGATCATGTCTCCGCCGCCCTGATAGGGCGGCATCGCTTCGAGCAGCGCCGCCTTCGCATACAGCACGCCGATGCCGGTCGGGCCGTAGACCTTGTGCCCCGAGAACGCGTAGAAATCGCAGTCGAGAGCGCGCACGTCCACATGCAGATGCGAAATGGCCTGGGCGCCATCCAGCAGTACCGGCACGCCGCGCGCATGGGCGGCGGCCACGATCCGCGAAACCGGATTGATGGTGCCGAGCGCATTCGCCAGATGGGTCACCGCCACCAGCCGCGTGCGCTCGCTCAGCAAACGCTCGAATGCATCGAAGCGAAATTCGCCCGCATCGTCGATCGGCACGACTTTCAGCGCCGCGCCGGTCTGCTCGCAAACCATCTGCCACGGTACGATGTTCGAATGATGCTCCATCGCGCTGATCAGGATTTCATCGCCGGGGCCGAGATGCGGACGGGCATGGCTCTGCGCGACCAGATTGATAGCCTCCGTGGTACCGCGCAAAAAGATGATTTCCTCCACGCTAGCCGCATTGATGAAGCGTGCGATCGTTGCGCGTGCCGCCTCGTACGCATCGGTAGCGCGCTGGGAGAGCTGATGCACGCCGCGATGCACATTGGCGTTGTATTGTCGATAGTAGTCGGCCTCTGCGTCGATGACGGCCAGCGGTTTCTGGGTCGTCGCGCCATTGTCGAGATAGACCAGTGGCTCGCCGTGAACGCGCTCGTTCAGAATTGGAAAATCCGCGCGCCAGCGTTGCACCAGCCCCGGATCGGGCGATTGGACGCGTTCGATCGGCTTCATATCAATTCCTTGATGCGCTCGCCTTCCGGCATGCGGGCGAGCAGCAGCCCCTCCAGCCAGCGGCGTAGGGAATCGAGGCCCACTCCCTCGACGATGTCGCTTGCGAACGCGTAGGTGAGCAGCGCCCTGGCCATCGGCTCCTCGACGCCGCGAGCGCGCAGGTAAAAGAGCTGATTCTCATCGAGCTGGCCCACGGTTGCGCCGTGGGTGCATTTCACGTCGTCCGCAAAGATTTCGAGTTGCGGTTTGGTGTCGATTTCTGCGTCGGGGGAAAGCAGAAGGTTGTGGTTGGCCTGGTGCGTATCGGTTTTCTGCGCGTCGGGATGCACGACGACTTTCCCGTTAAATACGCCACGCGCGGCGCCATCGAGCACGCCGCGGTAATACTCGCGGCTCGTGCCGCGCGGCTTCGCGTGATCGATTCGCGTGTGATGGTCGACGTGCTGCCGCCCGCCCACGAGATAAAGGCCGTTGAGCGTCGCCTGGGCGTCTTCGGCATTCAGGCTCACGCCGATACCGGTGCGCGACAGCGCGCTTCCGAACGCGAACGCGTGCGACGCGAAGCGGCTTGCGCGCTGCTGCGCGGCGTCGATGGACGCGATATGGCAAGCCTTCGTGCCTTCCTGCTGCAACCGGTAATGTTCCACAACGGCGTCCTCCTCCACTTCGATGCGGGTAGCCACATTGGTCAGATACGATGCGTCGTTCAAGCCGGCGAAGTGCTCGACGATCGTACAACGCGAACGGGCTCCTGCGAGCACGACGTTGAATGCCTGCACGGCGAGATCCGCCTCGCCGGTGATGAAGAGCGCGTGGATCGGCTCTTCGATCGCTGTATCGCGCGGCAACGCGACGACGAACCCGTCGGTGAAAAAAGCGGCGTTCAGCGCGGCGAAACCATGGGCCGCCGGCCGCGCGGAAACCACCGCCTCCAGTAGCTCGGGCATCGTGTGAAGCGCCTGCGCCACGGTGCCGACAAACGCGCCATCCGGCATGCGTTCGATGTTCGAGCGTGCCGGCACATACCGTCCATCAACGAAGACCAGCAGGTGGCTCGAAGAATCGATGACCCATTCCTTGATGCGATCCGCGCTGACATCGTTCGCACCCTCCGTCATAAAATGCAGCGGCCGTCTCTCGATGGTGGCGACGTTGGTGTACTTCCAGTCTTCCTGTCGGGTGGTGGGAAAGCCGAGCGCGGCGAACTGTTCGAACGCGCACCGGCGAGCGCCTTGTAGCCAGGGTAAGCGCGCGCCCGGCAGCCGCCCGGCGAGGAGACCAAAAGCCTGATGGAAGCGATCGAGCGTTTCGACGTTCATATACCCTCCGAACCGCTCAACCGGGCTTCGCCTTCGATCCAGCCGTAGCCGTTGCGTTCGAGCTCCAGAGCCAGTTCACGCGTCCCCGACTTCACGATCCGGCCCTGCGACAGGACATGCACGTGATCCGGAATCACGTAATCCAGGAGGCGTTGGTAATGCGTCACGAGCACGATCGCCCGGTCCGCGCGACGCTCGCTGTTGACGCCCTGCGCGACGATCTGGAGCGCGTCGATGTCGAGCCCAGAGTCGGTCTCGTCGAGTATTGCGAGGCGTGGTTCGAGCACCGCCATCTGCAGGATCTCGTTGCGTTTTTTTTCGCCGCCGGAAAAGCCCTCGTTCACCGCGCGATAGAGCAGGCTCTCGTCCATCCGCATCAGCGCCATCCGTTCCCTCACGAGTTGCAGGAACTCCATCGCATCAAGTTCAGCTTCGCCGCGATGCCGGCGCAATGCATTCAGTGCCGCTTTAAGCAGATAGACATTGCTGACACCCGGTATCTCCACCGGGTACTGGAAGGCGAGGAAGAGCCCCTCGCGGGCGCGCTCCTCAGGTGCCATCGCAAGCAGGTCGCGGCCCAGATACGAAACCTCGCCGCCCGTGACGACATGGTTCTCGCGCCCGGCCAGCACATGCGCAAGCGTGCTCTTGCCCGAGCCGTTCGGGCCCATGATCGCGTGCACTTCGCCGGCCTTCACGCTCAGATCGACGCCGCACAAAATTTCCTTGTGGTCGACTTCAACCCGCAAATTCCTGATTTCGAGCATGTTCGGCTCCCTCGCGCTATCTTCGCCACGGCCTATCCGATACTTCCCTCCAGACTGACGCCCAGCAGCTTTTGCGCCTCGACCGCGAACTCCATCGGAAGCTCCTTGAACACTTCCTTGCAAAAGCCGTTGACGATCATCGACACCGCATCCTCCGCCGACAGACCGCGCTGCATGCAGTAAAACAGCTGGTCTTCACCGATCCGGGAAGTCGATGCCTCGTGCTCGACCTTCGCGGTCGCATTTTTCACCTCGATGTACGGAAATGTGTGGGCACTGCATCGGTCGCCGAGCAACAGGGAATCGCACTGCGTGTAGTTGCGCGCGCCCGCCGCCGCGCGGCCAACTTTGACCAGGCCGCGATAAGCGTTCTTTCCGAACCCCGCCGAGATGCCCTTTGACAGGATCGTGCTGCGCGTATTTCTTCCGAGATGAACCATCTTGGTCCCGGTATCGGCCTGCTGGTGATTGCTTGTCAGCGCCACCGAATAAAATTCGCCTACCGCGTTATCGCCCTGCAGGATCACACTCGGGTACTTCCAGGTGATCGCCGAGCCGGTCTCCACCTGCGTCCACGAAATCTTCGAATTCGCCTCCCGGCAGTCGCCGCGCTTCGTGACGAAGTTGTAGATGCCGCCCTTGCCCGACTTGTCGCCGGGATACCAGTTCTGAACCGTTGAATATTTGATCTGCGCGCCCTCCAGCGCAATCAGCTCGACCACCGCAGCGTGCAACTGGTTTTCGTCGCGCATCGGCGCGGTGCAGCCTTCGATATAGCTCACATACGCGCCCTTGTCGGCGACGATCAGCGTGCGCTCGAACTGTCCGGTATCCCGCGCGTTGATGCGAAAGTAGGTGGACAGCTCCATCGGGCACCGCACGCCCGACGGGATGTAGCAGAACGAGCCGTCGCTGAACACGGCCGAATTCAGCGACGCGAAGAAATTGTCGGTATGCGGCACGACCGACCCCAGATACTTACGCACCAGGTCCGGATGGTTCTGCACGGCTTCCGAAAACGAACAGAAGACGATGCCGAGTTCCGCAAGCTTTTCCCTGAACGTCGTCGCCACCGAGACGCTGTCGAACACCGCGTCCACCGCGACGCCCGCGAGCATCTCGCGCTCCCTGAGGGGCACGCCGAGCTTCTCGTAGGTGCGCAGCAATTCCGGATCGACTTCGTCCAGGCTTTTCGGGCGGTTTTTCTGCGCCATCGGCGCGGAGTAGTAAACGATGTCCTGATAGTCGATTGGCGGATGCTCGACCGTGGCCCAGTGCGGTTCGGTCATCGTAAGCCAGTGGCGATAGGCTTTGAGCCGCCATTCGAGCATGAACTCTGGCTCGTTCTTTTTGGCCGAAATCAGGCGAATCACGCCCTCGCTCAACCCACGCGGCAACGCATCTTCCTCAAGCTCGGTCACAAAGCCGTGCCGGTATTCGCGATTGACGAGTTCATCGAACCTTGCAGTCAATGGAGTCATGTCTGATCTCCGTCCAGCGCCCGCCCCGGAACCGGCGCAGCGACGTTCCGCGGGCGGCCGGCGAGCGGGCGCGAGCGAATTGCGCTGATGTCCACCGTGCGCAACGCCGGACGTGCCATGTCCGCGAGCGTGACCTGCCGCAATGCCTCATAGATGACGGCGCTGATCTTCTGCCAGTTCGCGCGGATCGAACACGCCGCCTCCTGCAGGCACAGACCTCGAGCGGTACTGCATTCGGTCATGCCGAAAGGGCCGTCGACGGCCGCGATGACGTCCGCGAGCGTGATTCGTTCGGGTGGCCGCGGCAGCAGATAGCCGCCGTTGATGCCCCGCAGGGAAACCACGAGACCACCCCGCGACAGCGTCTTGAGCACCTTGCTGACGGTCGGCATCGCGACGCCCGTTGCCGCGGCGATGCTGCTCGCGCTATGCACGCTGTCAGGCTCGTGCGCCATCGCGGTCATGATGACCGTCCCGTAATCCGCAAGTTTGCTCATGCGCAGCATCAGAGTCGCCTCCCTCTAAACGGGACCGAATCAGTACGGATTTCCCTCAAAAATAAGGCCGTCACGTCTGGCGAAAACGACAGTCCCAGTCCAGAAACTTCGTTAACCGGGAAGCAAGGGGCTCGCCGCGGTTAATCCCGTAAATCCCATCAGTGGTGCAGTCAAAAATTATGAGCGCATCCAAAAGTTCATTCTAGCTCCGTCGCAAGCCCCTCGCACGGTGCGGGTTTTTCGCTGCGAGAAGCCCCGTCATTCTTGATACGCCGCCATCACGCGCCAGCCGTTCCGTTCGTTGACCTCCGCTGCCAGCGCGTAGGAGTCTTGCGGTTTGCACGTTGTTCGAGCCCATGGCGCGCCCTCTCTCCGTTGCCCAATGGGTGATCGCACAGAGGCCGAACTTCGTTTTCCTCTTCGAACACTTTAGTAGCTCAGCCTGTGCGCCGGACAAGATTGCGGCACGCGACGCCATCGTCGTGAATCGTGGAGTGATGTCCTCGAATGCGCGCCACGCCCGGAGGGATTTCGCGTCGGCCTTGAGCGCGGTCCTCGCGGTCGATCGAAGCAAAGGTACGACCAAGGCAAGGCGTTCGAGCAGAAGGTGCGGCTGTCAGCTTCAGTTACTCGTGCTGCCGGATCGACGCGCGCAGGTGATCAGCGAGCACGACACCTTGCGCGAGCGCGACTTGAACCGGCGTGTCGAGCATCTTAGTGAGGTGCCGCTCCATCGCAGCGGGCGGCGCCGCGTGCAGATCCCCGTCCGGGTCCCAGCAGGTGCGCTCGATCGCCGCCGGCGCGATGCGCTGCACGTACGCGCCCAACGCCGTGAAAACCATGGCCGAGTAGCAGCGCTGCAGGGTGCATTTCTCTGGGTGCGCGGTTCCGCGGCCAGGGTGTCGCGCTCAGCCATCGTCGTGCTCCCCGTCCTCCGATTCCAAGGGCGGCGCCGGTGGCGTCGTGAAGCGCTTCAGCAGGCTCCGGGCGTCCGACAGAAACGCTCCGGGGAACTTGCGACACAGCGTCTCGAACATCGGTCGCGCGTCCAGCAGACACGCAGCGATCTGCCCGTCTTCGCTGCCCTCGGCGCCCATGAGGGCAGGGTCGGCCAACACGACTTGCTGCACCAGGATTACGGCACCGCATTCCACCAGTCGTTGGCGGACCGGTGCGAAGTCATCGCCGAACAGCAAGGGGCCATAGGTCTGCACCAGGGCGGTCAGCACCAGCAATTCCGCCCGGCTCGGTTTGACCGGCAGCGGTACTGGGTTGCCTTGGACGATGTAGCGCAAGGCTGCCGCGCGCCGGTTCAGTGTGATGCTTCGGTCGAGCTCGAGCACGATGCGTGCGACTTCCGGATCGGGGAGAGACTCGAAATCATCGTCGTCGCCAAAAAACTCTTGTGCCACAAGCCTCTGCCCTCTCATGCGTTTTGGATAACGACGATTTTACCCCTGAAACGCTATGCCGATGATATACGGTTATCAGGTTTGCTAACTACATTAGATAAGCAGGCCTCTTCCCCGAGCGGCATTGTCTGCCAAAAAGCCTTCTGCGAATGTCGCTCTGCTCTGCGACCCCGCACTCGACATTAAACATGCCACTGTTTCGATGACCGCTCTGGGAGTGGTGCAAGCCAGCAACCACGCGTCTTTGGTCCGCAAAAAAAATGCACCAGTCCAGCGCGATCGACGACGGCTTTTTCATTAGCGACTGCAAGACAACCCTACCCGCAATGAGACGGCTTGCAAGCCCGAGTTGGGACCCCGACGCGGAGTACCGTCCCGGCGAGACGGCAGAACGGCAGAGTGTTGTAAAAGGTCGGTCGCGGCACTGGCGCTAAGCTATTAGTGCCGGTATCGTCTAAAGAGGCGTCCATCATGGCAATCGAAGTCAAGGATTCCAACCTCGAGCTCGACGAGAAGGCGACATATGTCACCGTCAACGGCGTCGAGTATGCGGTCGTCCGCGCGGACGCCTGGTTCGATCAGATAGGAGTCGGGACCGCCCCTACACCCGGTGGCAAATCGCTCTCGATTCCGCTGGGAGACGTAATCAAGCGCAGTGGAAATTTTACGGCGTGAAGACCGTCAAGCGCGCCCTCAACCTAGACCATCCGGCCTATCACGCAGCGGTGTACCGGACGACTTACTACCCTGCAGATCAAGTGACGTTCACGGCCGTCGATAGGAAGAAGTTGCGCCCTGGCCGTTCGGCGCATGGCAAAACCGGTCGTGTCGGGCGTGGCAAGCTCCGCGTGGGCGGCACGCGTACCAAGTCGCACCGCTGACGGCGCCCGGGTCGAGTCGCAACTTCTCACGTTCGCGGGACTAGCCGGACGCGTCCCGCTTTTCTTTGCTCGCCTTCGCCTTGTCCTTCCGCCAGCTTAGGAAGTTAGCCACGGCAGCCGCGATGAACACGACGATAGTGGAGGCCGACGACGCAATGAGGGTCTCTTCGTCAGTCTCTAGTGAAAGCGTTGCCGGTTGGTATCGGAAAGCGGATGAGAATGGGACTGCCGGGGCGCTTCCCGACACGGCTTGTGATGCGCTTTTCGACTGCACGACGGGAACTTGCGGCAGCTGGTTCGCCGACGTGTAGCGCAGGAAAAGGGCCGTTGTTAAACAAAAAAAACCCACAAAGAGACCAAGGAATAACCGACAAAACAGCTCGAGCTTGGTGGGGTGTGCCACGCCTGCCTCCGTCTTCGTCGACGGTTGCCGCATTCTTATATTGCGCCAGAATCTCGCGGATTTGAGATCCCAGGCGTTGAAAGACTGACGCTCGGGTCAGGGCTGAGGCGTCCTCACCGAAGCGTGCACGCTTTCGACTTGATCCGCGCGGAAACTTTCGTCGCAGGTCTGCACGAAGCGTATGCGCGCGACCCCGGCGCGCTCGGGCCGAACACACGCGCGGCTGAGCGGATCGCCCGCAGAGAGTCCGGCCGTCGCCGCGAGCTACGAAATCGACCCGCTCTGCTTTGCGGCATTGCCCGCGCACGATCTCGCCACGCTGTCCATCGGCTTGACGGAAGACTTCGATTCGTGCGATGTCGACGACACTCGCGCGCTGTTTCGATCGCGCATGGCTGCGCTCGGCACAATGGTGCGCTCATGCGAGCCCGTCAGTCACGAAACGGGTGCCGCGATGTGACGCTCGCCGACAGCGCGTGGGCGAAAGCAGAGCAGACGCGCATATTCAGGCACGTCCAATCCGCGTTCGAACGAGCTGCTCGCACTCCGCTTCGCTCAATACGAGCTCGGCCTTCGGTTGTCCGTTCCTTGTCGCCTCTCATGTCCGTGGCACCCACTACGCGGTAATACAGGCGGCGTTTTATTCAATGAGTTTATAACTCATTACATCAGCATGTTTTCACAGGCAGAGGGGCATGGCATCTTTCCGAGATCTACAAATTTCAATGCAGGCGCCAGCAACGTCTGCAGCGCATTTACGACCTGACGAGCAACATCGTTCGATTGGAATCCGGGGGTTCGCGTACGGGTGCATTTCGCACACGAATTCAGAGACAAACGGGCTGGTTTTCCCATTGGTCGCGCAAACGTCCGCGCACGCCGAAGATGAAGACCACATCAAGGCTTTCCTCGGACTGGATGAATAAGCTACTACTTCATTCGGCGTTTCTTATTGAACGAGCTAACGGGCGCGTCATACACAGTTCATCGGTATTGCTCGACGGGACGCTGCGTCGGCGTTACCCTGAACGTATGCGCCCCCGTTGAAGATCATCGCACCCGCGCCGTGATGTCGATCGGTCAGCGTCAACGCGCGCGAGGAGCCGCTCGACTTTGTACTTTGACTATCGGCAGTTCCGCATTGACGCGACGCCGCTTGCCTACCATGGCCATTACTTCGCGCGGGCTAGAATATATCAGCGCGACTCGGCAGGCCAAGCTCGCGACGAGGTTCGATGGTCCGGCGACACGCGCGCCTATCCTGACGAACTGACCGCGGTCGAGGTTGCGCGGCAATGGGCGATTGCCTGGATCGACGACTACCGCGCTTGAATTGCCCGCCGCGAGAAACGCTGCACCGCAAGGCAGAGAAGGAATCGTTGGCGTGCCGCCGCCGGACTCGTATGACACGTGTCATGCGGGCGGCAACCGATCGGGACCTTACCGCACATTCGGCGGTTCCTTGCGGTCCTGACCGGCTCGTTGGAGGACGCGACTAGCCGTTGGAGGCCGTTATGGAACTTCATCTTCATTCTCACCATTTCACGCACCGCATGCCCGATTGGCGTGCGGCGGTCTGGGCCGGCGTGGTCGCTGGCACCGCATTTCTGATCCTGGGTGCTTTTTTGATGGCGGTGGTGACCGGGCAAGACCCAATGGTCCAGCCTCACATGATTGCGGCCAGCATTCTGGGCCGTGGCGCATTGCAATCTCCCGAAAGTTTTTCGATCGGCATCGTGCTCGTGGCGTTTGCGGTGCATTTCGCGCTTGCGATCCTGTTTGCTGTTGTTTTAAGCCTGATCATCGCGTCTTTCAGCTTTGACTCCAGCTTTGCGATGGCATCGATTGTCGGTATCGTCTTTGGCCTTGTCGTATATCTCCTCAACTTCTATGGCCTGACCCGTCTTTTTCCTTGGTTCGCAGAAGCCCGAAACTGGGCGACTGCGCTTACCCACTTGGTGTTTGGCGTGGTCGCGGCAGATCTATATATGAGATGGGAACGCCGAGAAATTCAGTCGAGCGGCGCGGATTCCGACATCATGGGATAGCCGCACTGCTCAATGCGCGAAAGACGCGTTGTATAGCGCGGTCGCAGCGACGAGACTTGTAGCAATGGTGTCGTGGCTGCGATTGATCGAAACCGAAGTGTCCCTGGCACTCGAAGCCGCGCGATGACCGACACTCGGTGCAATCGGGACCGTTCCCCCAAGGTGATCACATACTTCACCTCAGAAGCTCCACTGAGTCGTCTCGTCGTCGTTTCGTTATGGGCGACGGATTCAGCTTCGATATGAGCATCGACGACGGCTTCGCGTCGGGTCTCAAAGAGTTTCAAAGAGGGGCAACCCTAGCGAAGTCTGCTTGTCGGAGGGAACACGCGGTATACCGTAAGGCAACCTACGCCAAAAGCTATAAAATTTCGCTTAATTTTCGCCGTGCGCTCTATACTTTTTGATTATGTTTCAGTTCGTCATTGAGACTTATGCGTAACCTACGTTACGTAAGCAGTGAGGTCTGTCAGCGGGCGGCGTTATAGAGCCAATTCAGGGGCGGCGTAATCGGGCCACCTGAGGGGCGGCGCAATGGAGCCACACCAAGGGCGGCGTAATCGAGCCACCTGAGGGGCGGCGTAATCGAGCCACGCGAGGCATCGGCACGTAGAAGCCGGCGGTCGCGGGCACAAGCGCAATTCGAACTTTCCAAGTCGGTACGCTCCGTTCTTTTGAGCGGAGCGCCTATGGCCAACAGGAGATTCGAATTGTTTGAATATCGTCACATCCTTGTGCGCATGCGACGCGGTGACTCCGATCGCGACATCGCGCGGCGACGCCTGATGGGCCGAGCCAAGCTTGCCGCCGTACGGCAGGAGGCCCAGTCGCGAGGCTGGCTCGATCCGGCACAACGCATGCCGGAAGACGCCGAGATTGCCAACGTCTTTAACAGCATCCCAAGGCAGGTGCCAAGCAGTAGCATCTCGACGGCGGAGCCATACCGCGAGCAGGTACGCGAGTGGTTCGCCGCCGGCGTGCAGGGCACCACAATCCACGCGGCCCTTCAGCGCAATCATGGCTATACCGGCAGTTACGACGCCGTGAAGCGCATGCTGCGCGGTCTAGCGGCCGAACGCGTCGTCAAGGCAACGACGATCCTCACGTTCGCGCCGGCTGAAGCCGCCCAAGTCGATTTCGGCGCCGGCCCCGTGCTCACGCACGAGTCCGGCATTCCGCTCAAGACCTGGATATTCGTCATGACCCTGTGCTGGTCCCGGCATCAGTATGCCGAAGTCGTTCTGGACCAGACCGTCGAGACGTGGCTGGCCTGTCATCGCCGCGCCTTCGAATGGTTCGGGGGTTGTCCTTCCCGGGTGACGATCGACAACGCCAAGTGCGCGATCATCCGGCACTGCCTGCATAGCCCCGAAGTCCAGCGTTCCTACGCGGGGCTCGCCGAGGCGTACAGTTTCAGGATCGACCCATGCCCGCCGCACGACCCGCCTAAAAAAGGCATCGTGGAGTCGGGCGTCAAATACGTTAAGAAGTCCTTCGTACCGTTGCGCGAGTTCCGAGATTTGGCCGACGCGAACCGGCAGTTGCGCGAGTGGATCATGCAGCAGGCTGGTGTGCGCGATCACGGTACCACACACGAGCAACCGCTCACGCGTTTCGCGATCGAGCGGCCACTGCTCACGCGCCTGCCCGATGTGCCGCCGGTACTGGCCGTGTGTTCCGAGGTCAAGGTACATACGGACGGGCACGTCGTCTACAAGAAGGCGCTCTACTCAGTGCCCTTCAAGCTGGTGGGCAAGCAACTGTGGCTCAAGGTCACCGACACAGTCGTGCAGGCATTCCACCGGCACGAGCTCGTCGCGACCCATCCCCGGCTACGCAAGCCCGGTGATCGACACACCGTGCGAGATCACCAGCCGCCCGAGGCGCAGGCCTGGCTCGAGCACGATCCCCAGTGGTGCCTGGCGCGCGCGAAGGATATCGGTCCGGCCTGCCATGCCGTCATTCTCGCGATGTTCAACAACACGGTGCTGGTGAACCTGCGCGGCGCACAGGGCATCGTGCGCCTGCGCGAAAAGGTTGGTGATGCGCGCCTGAACGCCGCGTGCGAGCGCGCGCTCGCGTTCTCCAGCCCCCACTATCGCACCATCAAGACGATCCTCGACAAGGGGCTCGACAACGAGGCTGCGGCGTCGTCAACAACGACGGCGCCCACCGATACCTACCTAAACGGTGGCCGCTTCGGCCGCGATCTTCAATCCCTCCTGATCCATTGAGCCGGCCATGAATCCGAGTCCCGAACTGAATACTATCCTCAAGCAACTACGCCTCTCAGGCATTCTTGATTCGCTCGAGCAGCGCAACCGCGAAGCCATTGACGGGCAGCTTGCCTACACCGACTTCCTGGCGATGCTGCTGCACGACGAGATCGCGCGGCGCGAGACGAGGAAGCTCGGCGTCCGCCTTGCCCGCGCCGGCTTCGCGATGGGCAAGACGCTTGAGACGTTCAACTTCGATCTGGTGCCCCAACTCAACCGCACCTATATCCACGACCTCGCCACCGGCCGCTACATTGACGAGAAAGTCTGCGTTTTACTCGTCGGTGGAACGGGCGTCGGCAAGTCGCATTTGGCGCAGGCACTGGGCCACTGCGCGGCCCGACAGGGGCGTGACGTGCTGCTGATCTCACAGACCGACCTACTCAAGAAGCTGCACGCTGCACGAGCCACGGACCAGTACGAACGCAAGTTGCACCAGTTCGTCCGCGTGCCTCTGCTCATCATCGACGACTTCGCCGTCAAACCGCTCCACCCGCCCCACGACGAAGACTTCCACGACCTGGTCGCCGCCAGGTACGAGCGCGCGGCGTCCATCCTCACATCGAATTTGGACCTGAGTGAATGGGGCGACGCGTTCCCCGACAACCGCATCTTGGACGCCGCGACGCTGGACCGACTACGCCACGGCGCCTATCGCGTCGTGATCGAGGGCGAAAGTTTCCGCCAGCCCAAGCCTATGCCAGGAAGCGGTGAAAACGCGGTTGCTAAATCAAGCAAAAAACCGCATTCTTGAACCGTTCGAATCTGCGCTTTATCCCCGTTTCTGCTGGCTCTATTACGCCGCCCATCCCCGGCTCGATTACGCCGCCCCGTGACAAGGTCGGCCGAGTTCGAGCGCGGGATTGTCGATACGACGGTGCAACAGAAAGCGATTGCCCATCCGACTGACAGCGGTTTGCTGGAGATTGCACGAGGCAAATTCGCAAGGCTCGTGCAACACGCTGGACTGACACTGAAGCAAACGTACCAGCGAGAGGGGAAACAATTGCGTCGCCGCGCCGGTGGCTATGCGCATGCGAAACAGTTCAAGCGATTGCGCCGGGTGCTCAAGCGTCAGCGCACGATACTTGGACGGTTGCTGCGTGACATCGAGAGAAAGTTATCGAACGCATCCACTGAGCAACAGGCATCCTTGAGCATCTGGCTTGAGCGCGCCTGGCGAATCTGCCGCCAGCTCTACGCGCTTCACGCGCCAGAAGTAGAGTGCATCTCGAAAGTGCGACCTGAGGTCGCAAACATCATTGTCTCGCCCGCTCACAAGGCCGGTGACGAGACCGGCCGTTCCGTCGGCCGTAGCCTACCTGTGCATGCGTCGCCGGTAACAGTGACGTGTGAAGCCACGGGGACCACGCGTCGGGCCTTCGGGCCGCGGCGATTTCTGCGAGGAAGCGCCGTCACCTGCGAGCATCGACGCGGGTGGGACGCCAGGCTGAGGTCAACAGATGTGAACTGCTGCAGGCACCGTTAGCTGCCGCCCTGGTAGCGAACCCAGCTCCCCGCCATCTCGATCAGCAGCGCGCGCACCAGCCGGTTCCCTGTTTGCTGATTCCCCGGTCGACCTGGCTTTCGCCACTGTCGTAGGGCTGTGACACAGCCCGATGCACGCACCGACTTCGCGGCGGTTGTCGAACTCCCGCCAGAATAGCTCGAGCGCAAATCGTGAAGCGCCTGCTTCGCCAATCCCCTGCAGGCGCGCCAGCGCCTCGAAACGCTGGCGCGCAGATCCTGGTACGTTTGTCTGTCGCGTCTTCTCCAGCGCCGCAAGTTGCTGTTCGGCGAGTGCGAGCCGTTCTCACTCGTGCAGTAACCGCTCACGCAGCGCGTGAGGTAACGGCCCTCCGCGTGGCACATCTCCGCGACCGTCCTTATTAACTCGGGCAGGGTCGTGGTCGTGAGACGCGACCCGCTGCCCGTCCGTGGACACAAGCGATTCAACGCTTAACCGAGGTCACACCCACGACGACTCTCAGACCGCAAAATCTGTCCGTCGGAGCGGGTCAATCTTAGGCAGTCTAGGCGAAGCCTTTCCTGGTTTCTTTGCCTGGACGGCATGCGCGGGCTGAGGCAATGTTGGATTTGGCTCACGCTAGGCGAGCGATTGAACCTCCGAACCTTTATCCTTCGAATCTCGCGCTGCGTGCGAGGTCATCTACGTCATACGTCGCCGCTGTCTACGGCGTACCTCCCGCTATCGTTCAGCGCGAACCCATGCTATTCGCATACGGATCGCTGATGCGTAGCGTCCACGAATCAAAGGCAACCGCCTAGCTTTCTCATTAGCCGCAAAAAAACATCGGCGCAGACCGCTGCGCAGGTGCGGCCGTCGCGGACTCAATGAGTAGCGCTCAATTCGAGGCTTCGCCAACTAAACGTAGAGCGTTACAGTGGCTAAGATCGGCTTGCATGGCTCGAAGGTCGTCTGGGTGGCCTATGCGGTTGACTTCAGGTTAATCACCATCTCCACTTGAGCCTATCGCTGCTGTGTGTCGGTTTCTCCGACCGAGCTTGCCCGGAGCACTGGAGGACAACTTGCACTTTGACTACAAGCAATTCCGTATTGACGTGACGCCGCTCGCATTCCACGGGCACTACTTCGCGCGAGCCATCGTCTATCAGTGCGGCTCGGACGGGGAGCTCAAGGAGGAGATTCGATGGTCCGGTGATACGGGTAAATACTCGAACGGCAAGACCGCGATGGAGGTCGCGCGTCAATGGGCAGGCCTGGATTGATGATAACTGGACGTGAGCGGCGCAACGGCATAGATCGTTCAGTCCCTGCGCGATGTATCTCTCCCGGCGTGAAGCGCAGCATCAAGCGCTCCTTAACGCCATCGGGAAGCGGTACTTCCGCCCTGTGCAAACGATTCGAGTCGTTTTTCGACGGCCGTCACGCGTGATGCATCAGACGTGCGCGGTCATCGGCGAGGAATGCCTCTGGCGGAGATGTCCCGCGGCGCATGTGGAGATCCTGCAGCGACTATCGCCTCCTCACCGTTGAAGGAGAGTCCATGAAACTTTCCCATCCCCACTCGCTCGAACAGGAAGGCCAGCATGTAACCCACGGCCAGCCAATATTCCATGAATCGCACGAAGAGCGGCACGAAGCGGCCGCGTATTGGCGTGCGCGTGAGGGGCCATGCGTAAAAGGCGCCGATGGCCGCGCCTCCGATGAAGTCGGTCGGATAATGCAGCCCAAGATAGACGCGAGGCAAACACATACGAAGTCCGTAAAATGCACGATCACGAGCACGCCGGGAGTCCGCGTTCGAAAAACGAGCTCGCAAACAGCCGCCGCAGCCAAGACGACGAGCGTCTAGAGGTCTGTTTTATTGATGCAGCACAGTCGTCGTTAGTAGGGAGGCCGCCCCGCTGGCGCGACATGGCCCACGGCTATATATTAGCGGGCAACCATTGCAGGAGAGGATGCAGCTTGAGATGCTAGCAGCCAAGAATCACTCAGGGATTCTGCTCGACCTCGTAAACAATCTGTTTGCGGTCGCGTAGCCGGTCCCACGCTTTTCGAAAACCGCTGCTCGTGAGGCATCGCGCAAGGTATGATCTAACCTCCGCTTTTACGCCCGGAATTCCCGGACGGTTTTGTGGGAGGGATCTAGGCTTGTAGCCCAGCTCAGTGATGGCGTGCAAGATCTTATTCTCTTGCTGCTGACTCATGCGTATCGGTTTTTCCCGCCTCGGCACGGCGGTGTTTCCCTTCTGTTCGCTTATCAAAAATGTCTGCATTACATCATCGAAGAGCGGGTGGTAGTTGAGATCCTCTGTCCGCGCGATATTCCACCAGTCTGTCAGCGTTCGATGTACGCGCAGGTCCGCGTTCTTGACTTGCTCCAAGTGCTCGAACAGACGCTTACAGTCGCTTTTCAGCGGTGCATCGACACGCCCCAAAGGATCTGCTGCGCGGGCGTCATCGGGATTGCAGCCGAATAGCGCGAGAGACGCTTCTCTCGGCGAGACAAGTTTGTGTCGCGTGAGCCACCGATCGGCGTCTATGGACATGCGCAGCCACTCCACCGGATCAACATCGACCGGCACCGGCGCTCGCCAAAGGTCCTCGCCAGCGTCGCATCCGGGTCGCTCCTTCAAGGCACCTTCCCTCCGTCGCGAAGTTTTTCCAGTCACGTGGCCCCCATCTGAAACGAACGATTATTATAAGTGTGCCTGTTGATACACGGGGCTAGGACTGCAAAACCTTGTCTGCCGGTTGGCCTTCTCACGCGTTTCGGGCGTCTATCCTCCAACGCGAGAGGCTTTTCTTGCCAAGCTCCTTGGCTACATTATCCGTAAGCAAACGGAAAGTGCCAGGCAGCGAGTTGCTTGCGTCTTCAATGAGCTCGGGAATTCGCTGCGTTATGTACGCGATGCCCCCGACGTTGGAGCGTGGCCGTCATCACGTCGTGGAAGCTGGTGCGCTTCGGCCGACTGCCATCGCCTTCGGTGCCCGCCGCGCGGTGCGCGGCACTCGGGCAGGGCGGCGTTTCCGGCACACGAATCGCCCTTCAGGTGTCTTCGAAGGCATTCGGGGCTGAAGACTTCAAAAACTCGTGGCCTCCCAGGTTAGCCGCCAGTCGCTTCCCAATGAGCGCAACAGATTTGCGTCGGCCAGCAGGTTTAACTGATACCATACCCCTCGGTTCGAACATCGAACTCGTCCTTGAGCGCGCCCTCAATGTCGAATTCGCTGAGGTGCGGGGCCTTGTTTTCCTCGAGGGTCTTCAGTATGGCGATCGCCAGATTCATATTGCGTTTCACGATCTCATCCTCTACGTCCACGCGAGCGCTTCGGGAGCGGCGTGCAACCCACCTCTCGCACTTCCTCAAAGTACCGCGGATTACCGTTCGAACTTCCGCATCCTCGCACCGGTGACGTTCGGCAGGAAACAGCCGCGTGGTGGCCCGCCTGACCGAGCCGCCCGGGCCCTCTGCCCGAACGATTAGCGGGTTCCCGCGCGAGCAGACAACTACCTACGGCTCGTGCAGGTCGGAGAGGTGGCGCACGTGGGGTGGGCGCGCAAATGGGGGCCCCTCTCCCGAGATCGTGTACCTGAGCCGAGGACGACCCTTATAAAGGTCTCAGTCATGGCAGCCTCCGTGCTAGCTAGCACCCATCTTTAATTGTAGGTGATGCGCTCACGGAAACCCGTAGCCGCCCGGCTTCTGTCCCTGCGGAACAAATCAGCGATCCCTTGCCTGGCGGTCGAGTAGAAGCCGTCCGCTACGCTTCTGTTCCGGCCAATTTCCTATACGCCAGACAAAAAAGCCGGCGACGAGCGCTGAAAGAATTAAGCGTTTCCACGTCAACCTCCTCTTCAATGAAGGCAGATCGATTGTCCGCGCCGTGCAGCGGTCGCTCTTCGACCCTGAGCCGACTCTGGGACTTCGATGATTTCGATGCTCTTCGACACCGTTTTGCGGAACGTGACAGCATCGTCCCCGTCCTTCGGTGACGGACTCTTCCACTCGCCGGCCGACTGAAACGACTGATGGTGATGACGGCAGTGGAACATAATGACAGGGTCGCGTCGACGAAATCTAATGGCGGGCGATCGGCTTCCTGCTCACGCCTTCGCATTGAAATATGAAAGCACCTTCTGCCCGGTCCAGTTCGGAGCGCTTGTATGTGCTCGATGCGAAAAACAGGCCCGTCGAGGTGTTCGATTGCGACGAGTGGTCGCGCTGGATGACTGAGAACGAACTGATCTTCCGCCGCACGCTGCTGGACGAATCAGGCGTGACGGTCGCGACCCGCTTCCGAGGTGTGTCCGCTCAGAATATCGGGGAGGGTTCGCTGTTCGTAACGCGAATCGCCGGAATGGAAGCGCGAGACAACAGAAGCTACGGAGCACACACGCTCGATGAGGCGCTGGAGCGGCACGAGCGCATCGTCCAGAAGATCCTCCGGATGTTGACCGGGCGGTGATCGACTCGGCGCGACCATTCCCCGCGATCGCAACCATGCCCGCGCGGACGACATTGCCTGCCCGTGCGTCCGCCCGAAGGGAACGAATTCGCAGAATCTACAAGTGAAAACATACAATCGGTCAGACGCGCGCGAAATATTCCATTTCACAACTCACAAGAGCAACGTCAACATAGCGGTCAGCTACGACGTTGAGGGGAAGACCGACAACACGCCGGCCCCTCGACAGGAGATAACCATGGGCATGCTCACCTTCTAACTGGCCGCAATCACGGCACTGTCCGTCACGTTCATCGGCACCGCATCGGATGCCAAGAACTGGAATGAAGCGCATACGCGCCGGTCCGGGGTCAATCAGCGTCTGGCCAATCAGGATCGCGAATCCATCAGGAGGTCCGGGAAGGCGAGATGTCCCACAGCCAGGCGATACACTTGCATCGCGAAGTCCACCAGATCCGCCATAAAGAGCGGCTGATGGCGAGCCAGCCCGGTGGACATCTCACCCGCCAGGAAGATCGCGCACTCAACCAACAGGAAATCCGGGCGAGCCGGCAAGTCGGGCAGTGAACGTGACAACGTGACAATTTCGGCGCCGCGCACGGTCCCTCGCGACCGCTCGACGTCCCGTGCGTCTCTTTCGGAGTACAGGCGTCATTCGCCTCTTCGCCTCTTCGCCTCTTCGCCTCGTAGGCGGGGCATCGGCCTTCGCGCTCATGCGGGGCCATTGCATCCTGCCCTGGGCGAGTGGCCGTTTGCGCGCGGTGCCGATGTCAATCGCCACACAGAACTACAATCATTCAATCGGTCTGAACCCACTCCGTGCGAACTTGCGTCGCACAGGTCATGGGATGGCTATGCACGGACTATCCGGGCTGCTTTGACAGTCCGTTCAGCCGCGCTCGGGGCAGATCGGCAGTCCGCGATTGATCGGATCGCAGCAGGCATGGGCGACGGCCAGCACAGGAGGGACTATGCGGTCGGGAGTGAAATCCGGCATGCGCCTGAGACGTTATGCAATCACGGCGATGGCAGTCATCGCCGGCCTGATTGTCGTCGGACGCATCACCGGCATCCTGGTCGACTGGCTCTGGTTCTCTTCGATCGGCTATGGTGGCGTTTTCTGGACCATGCTTTCCGCGAGAGCGCTGCTGTTTGCCGCGGTATTCGCAGTCTCGGCGTGCGCGATATGGCTGTCGGGGATCTTGGCGCATCGTTACGCGAGGGGCGTCGATATCTCGCAAGCGGAAGCGGCCGGTCCTTCGGGTGCGACGGAAGGCACTGGCGATCTGGCCGAACTAATCGCGCCGCGCGTTCCCTGGCGCTCCAGTATTGCCGGCGCCGCGGTTGTCTTTGGCCTGTTTTTCGCCGCCAGCGAAATCTCGAGCTGGGATATCGCGCTTCGCTTCATTTATCAGGTGCCTGTTGGCGAGCGCGATCCGATCTTTGAGCGGGACATCGGCTTTTATCTTTTCTCGCTACCTGCGTATGTCGCGCTCAAGAACTGGCTGCTGCGCTTGGTCTCCTGTACCGCGATCGTGGCAGGTGCTGTCTACGGGTTGCGCGGTGACATCGCGCTGGGGCGCTTACCACGGACGCTCTCGCCCGCCGCCATCTCTCATGGTTCGGCGCTGCTCGGTTTGTTCTTTGCGGTGAAGGCCTGGTCGTGGTGGCTCGACCGCTTTCTGCTGCTCTATGACGACAACGGCGTCGTGGTCGGGGCCAGCTACACCGATGTCCACGTCGAGTTGCCGGTCCTGTGGATGCTTGTCGGCCTTGCCGCAGCCTCATCCGTCGCCCTTTGGATCAACATGCGCCGGCGGAGCTATCTGCAGCCTGCCGTGCTCGCGGGGCTCGTATTCGGCAGTTCGCTTGTGTTCGCTGTGATCTATCCGTCGCTGTTTCAGCGCTTCTATGTCAAACCGAGCGAGCTGAGACTGGAGACACCCTATATCGAGCACACTATCGCGCTAACGCGGCAGGCTTATGGCCTCGCAAAGATCGAGGTTAAACCATTTGCGGCCGAGCAAGGACTGACTCTCGACTCGCTGCAGGCCAATCGGGCGACCATCGACAACATCCGGCTATGGGATGTTCAACCGCTGATGGATACCTACGCACAGTTGCAGGAGATCAGGACTTACTACAAATTTCTCTCGGTGGACATCGACCGCTATCAGCTTCACGCAGGATACAGGCAGGTGATGCTGTCGGCGCGTGAATTGGAACCGGAGATGCTCCCGCCCAACGCCCAAACCTGGGTGAACCTGCACCTTATCTTCACTCACGGCATCGGCATCGTGATGTCGCCAGTCACCGAGAAATCCACCGAAGGCTTGCCCTTCTTCTATCTGCGGGATATCCCTCCCGTATCCAACGGCGGCCCGGCCATTCGCGAACCACGTCTCTATTTCAGTGAGGGCCGACAGGACTACGTCATCGTCAACAGCAATGCAGCTGAATTCGACTATTCCAAAGGGGCGGACAACGCCTATACAACGTATAGCGGGCGCGACGGCGTCACCATCGGCAGTGTGGCGCGACGCAGTCTCTTCGCCTGGCAGCTCGACGATCCCAACATCCTACTGAGCGGCTATATCACAGACCAGAGCCGGATCCTGTTTCACCGCAACGTTCAGGACCGCGTGCGTACGATCGCGCCGTTCCTGAGTCTCGACCATGACCCCTACGTCGTCGCAAGCAATGGGCGTCTGTTCTGGATACAGGACGCCTACACCGTCAGCCGGTGGTTTCCTTACTCCCGGCCGGGCTTCGGCGACGGCGCCAATTACATCCGCAACGCCGTCAAGGTCGTCGTCGACGCGTACCACGGCACGGTCGATTTCTACGTCAGCGATCCCGCCGATCCGCTCCTGCGGACGTACGCGCGTACCTTCCCGGGTTTTTTCAAGCCTTTGGACGCGATGCCACCGGAACTCCGGCAGCATATCCGCTACCCCGAAGATCTGTTCCTGATCCAGGCGCAGCTCTACCGCACTTATCATATGGATGCGCCGGAGGTCTTCTACAACCGCGAGGATCTGTGGCAGTTTCCCCGGGAGCTGGTCGGAATGGATGGCGGGAGCCCCGCCAGCACGATGCCGCCGTACTACACGATCATGCGACTCCCTGGTGACACGCGCGCCGAGTTCATCCTCATGCTGCCGATGGTGCCAAGCCAGCGGGAGAACATGATCGCGTGGCTGGCGGCGCGTTGCGATCCGTCCGGGTACGGCAAGCTCATCGTCTATACGTTTCCCAAGGACAAGCTGGTCTACGGGCCGTTTCAGATCGAAGCCCGTATTCAGCAGAATACCGAGATCTCGCAGCAGATCTCGCTATGGAACCAGATGGGCTCACGCGTCATTCGCGGTCATCTTGTGGTCGCGCCGATCGAGAACTCGATCCTCTACGTTTCTCCGCTCTATTTGCGCGCGGCGTCCGGTCAGTTGCCGGAGTTGAAGCGGGTGATTGCCGCCTATGGTGACCGTGTGGTGATGGAGGCAAGCCTGGGTGAAGCCCTGGCGGCGCTATTCAAGGAGACCACGCAAGCTGCGTCGCCACCCCGAGGCACAGTGGACGCGCGCGCGCGCGAAGCACTTGCGCACTATGACCGCGCCATTGAGCGACTGAAGGTGGGAGACTGGAGCGGCTTTGGCGCGGAACTGGATGCCCTCCGGCCGTTGCTCGAGGCACTCGGTGCCGGCCGTTCCGATGATCAGAAATGACCAAGGTGACACGTTTAAACGACCGCACGGCTCTGTGGGCGAAGGACGCTTCATGATCGGCGCGCGTCCGTCGACAGCGACCAGGTTTCACCAACCAAGCCCGCAGCGCACGACCCGCAGTGAAACCGGTCGCTCCTAGCGCCCACGAGCTCGCCAAACTGCAACGCAGCAAGTGTCATAGAGCGGTGGGCTCAACAGGATCTCAGCCTGACGACCCTGACGCGAGAGTTCTTTCCGGGTGGCGATCCTACCGTCGGACTTCTCGACTTCTCAATACGTTTGCGGTCTTTGCGGTCGCTTTTGCGTTCGCCCGCTCTGAAGAGCGCAATACGTGACGCGCTGCTGCTGCACGGCAGTTCCGACTTGACTGATCTGTTGACCTATCGCGGGTTCATCTGTTCATCTGCGAGATCGTCGGCCAGCAGAACGCGCGCAACGCCAAGCGTATCGAATCCGACGGTCGTTCCTTCAGCCACTGCCCGACGCACGCACCAGCGATTTCCAGCGTCGGTCGTTTCTGCCCGTCGTTTCTAGGAGACCTTGATATTGACTTGCGGACTCGGAGCATACGGTCCGAATCGTGTACGAGCGTATCAGGACGAGTCTCTATTTTTGCGCGTCGCGGTGCCGATAGCGATGCTCGCGGGCATTGCGTGCCTCGCCTACTTACCCGCGTGGCGGCGTGGTCGAATTCCGCAAATCGAATGCAAAAACGCGCCTTATGTCACGCGTGCATAAGAACGGATGTAGGCGCGCAACATGTCCCCCACGGTCGAATCCAGATTCGTGACTTCGGGCCATTCGCCAAGCGCCGCAAGGGCGTCGCACAAGGTTGCCCGCAAGAGCTCACGATTCCCTTCCTTCAGGATAAGGAGCCCATTGAGCGCCAATGTCGCCGAGAATTCACGTGATCCAATCCTTTCAGAGACTTCCATTTTTCCCTCCGCCATTGCCTTGGCCATTCCGATCATCCGCTCATTGGTTCGCACGAGGATGCTCACCGATGACAGTCACTTAGCAATTAGTGGGCCGGCTCCGCGTGCATCCGCGTAGATAAAAATAAATTCGTCATCTATTGAAAGTCAAGGTCATCCATTGAAATGGCTTGGTCAATTTGTCGAGCTTGAAACTGAGCCACCGCGTGTGGGACCTTCGTTCAGGAGCCGGTGACGGAATTGGGGTTCGATCCCGCGCTGAAAGAGCGCGCGGCTGCGGTGCTCGGCAACATGGGCTCACCGTCTCGGATGCTGTCCGTATCCTGCTGACGCGCGTCGCCAACGAGGGCGCGTAGCCGTGCGTTTGCGACCGACCCGGCCGCACATGACGCCTGGTTCCGCGCGAAGGTGCAGGAAGCATTGGACGATCCGCGCCCCGCTACGCCGCACGACGAAGCCGGAGCCCATTTCGCTAAACGTCGCACGGCGGCTCTTCGCAAATCCGGTGAAGGTAATGCGTGAGACTTGAATGGTCCGCTTTCGCAATCGAGGATCGCGACGGGATTCTTGACTACATCGAAGAGGACGGCCCGCATGCTGCCGTCGTCGTCGACGATCGGATCCGCGCGCACGTCAGGCAACCGCTTCAGTTTCCGGAGACGGGTCGTCCGGGCCGCATCGAGGGCATCCGCGACTGGTCATCGGCCGAACACCGTATATTGCATGTCTCGATCGTCAAGGAAAGGATATCAGTGTTTTGCGAGACCACATCCTGATAAGAACGCTGGAGCTGGCAGCGGCCCTGGACCACGAGCTACGTCGTGCTCGTGCAAAGGAAGCGGCAATCGTCTCCATCAACGCCGGCAATCCGTCGGGCGCCCATGCAGCCTAAGTGGTGCGGCGCGGGCCGAAGCCCTCAAGGCTTTGTCTTCCGGAAGTACGGTTACGCAAGTCGCTCGCGCGCTGAATACCTCGACACAGACAATTATGCGCATCCGCAACGCGGAAATGCGCCCGCAATGACAGCTTTGAAAAACCGCTTTCTGAGAATTTGCCTGGAAATCGTCGCGCCGCACCAGAGCACCGCCTGGCGGGACGACCGGTCTGCCTAACCTTAGTTATCCGTATGGATTGGTTCGCGGGTTGGAAGCAGTCTGACTTGTGCGGGACGGACGAATGTGTTTTGGGGTGGTTGGCAAGAAACCGCAATCCGGAATCCGTCGGAATTCGCGTTTTACCCATGGTGTCTGCTGGCGCCATTATGCCGCCCCATGACAGACGGTTACTTAGCACGATCGCGCACGCGATGCGCTGCAAACTAAAATCGGACAGACGTGGTTAATTAAAACGCCCGTGTTCCGAGTAAATGGGGTGCTCGTGCATATCCACAAGAGTCGTTGGCCTCGTTCGCTGGCCCGTCTTTTGGTTTTCGCCGCGTTCGGTTTCACGTCGGCGGCGGCGCACGCTGACCGGTTTGGGGCACAACTGGGAGGTGGAATTGCCAACCACGACATCAAGAAAGCCGACCTCGGGGTCGTCTGGACCCGGACCTCACCCGGTGGGAGATCGGGGGTTTCCATTTCACGCCGCTCGGCGAAGGCCACGTGCCCTACTGGCATTCGACCGAGCCCGTCTGGTGAGCATCTAAGAGGATGGCGGCTTGAGGACGACAGGATTGCCCCGGTCTGCGTGCAAGTCCGGTTAAATCGACACCCAGACCCCGTTTATGGGGGCAGCCAGTCCAGGTTCGTGCACCTTCTCACCCTAGCCAACGTGTCGGTGCTGCATGAAGACGTGCACGCGGCCGGATTGGTGTCATTCTGGCAGGAGCTCATGCATTGAATTACATCCTGTACCCCGCGTTGTAAGTCCTGCTTCCCTTGCTCCGCGGCTGCTAGTGCATTGCATCATTGAATTGGCACCCCAAGTGTGTTCAGATGCAGGTCATGGGCAAAATGAATCTGACCGAGA
>NZ_FCOM02000117.1 GCF_001544695.2 Caballeronia arvi | reverse complement strand
AACGATCTCGTCCTGCTTCACGGGGTGGGGGAATTTACGCGCCCATAAGTAGGGGAAGTTGAACTGCCCGCCGGGGAATGCCGTTCCTACGACCGATGCTAAGCTTGCGCAACATGTGCAGGGTCCTACGGATGCCGTTATGCAGCAGCCAGTCTTGCAGCCGTATGTCGATTCCCGTCGCTACGCAAAGTGCGTGGAGGTCTCGAAGCGCATTCGCTGGGACATCGATCGGGACGTAATTCGTAGTCGAGAATTCGACTTCACAAAAAAGTTCCTGCCTGACAGCCTGTCATTCGTCGATCGGCTGTCGTTTCTAAGCGCCATCGAGCGCCGGCTGCTGTCGCAGATTCAAGGGAGATCGTATGCCAACATCTTCGGGCTTGTTGAGCGCTTCATCGGCGCCAAGATGCTCGATGTTTGCCGCGACCACTGGCTTGGTGACCAGATCGCACTCGAGGCGCTGGTTCGGTTCACGGACGAAGAGCTAAAGCATCAGGAGTTGTTTCGTCGCATTGAGACCATGATTGGGGCCGGGATGCCCGCGGGGTACACGTTCGACCTACGGCCTGATGATGTTGCATCGTTTGTACTCGCAAAGTCGACATGGGCCGTGCTCGCGCTGACCTGCCTCATTGAACTGTTCACGCAGGAGCACTACCGGGCCAGCATCGAACCGGACAGCGAGCTTTCACCGCTATTCAAGGAGGTGTTCTTGTTTCACTGGAAAGAGGAGTCACAACACGCGATTCTGGACGAACTCGAATGGGTGCGTGAGAACGCGAAAATCTCTTCGCAAGCGCGCGACGCGGCCGTTGACGACCTGATCGCCTTGGTCCGTGCGGTAGATGACATCTTGCAAGCTCAGGCAGCGGCCGATACCCGCTACTTTATTGAACTCTGCCATCGACCGAAGACGCCTGTCGAAATCGAATCCGTGATGAAAACCGTCCTCGCTGCGTATCGCTTCCAATACATCGTCTCGGGTGTTCAGATTCCGAGGTTTGGCGCAACGCTCAAGGCAATGACTACACCTGCGCAAGCGCTACGGATTAGCGAGGCGCTTGCACCGATCATGAACTGATTGGCAGCCACAGACGATGGGCTTAAGTTAATGGAAAAAACGACTCCTGTCCGAATCGACGAGGCCGGTCCGCGAACGCAGGTCCTAGGACTTATTGGTTGGATCATGCGCGAAGCCTCGACGACCAAGCGGGGGCCAGTGCCCCCACTGACATTATCGTGCGCGATTGCAGGGGAATGGCGGCGGCTCGGCTTTGTGCCTGATTCGTGTCATGCGCTAGTCAGAGCGGACCACCACGACTGCGACAATGAGGAACTGTGCACTGAGGAGCCGGTTGCTGTCGGACATCTGCAAGCGAATGGCGCGAACCGGGTTGCGAGGCTTGCGCTAGATGAGGCCTCGATTTTACAGATCCTGCAGGAGATGGGCGCCCGCGGCGTTGCTGTTCTAACAGAAATCCTGTGCAGCAGATGTGCCGAAAACTTGATTAGGGGCGATTACAGCGGTGCCACAGTTTCGTTCGTCAGTAACTGGGGCAGCTGGACGAGGGTCGCGTTCCGCTCGAGCTGGCCCCGCTAACGCAGCAGACGCGCAAAGGATCAACTGTGTGATTCATAGACATCGTTTCAACTAGAATGAAGCGATGGACCGTGAGATTGCGACACGATTACGATGGGTATTGATGTATCACGAGACTGGCAACGCCGGTCTCGTATGCGCACGGTGTGGTATCTCGAGACCGACACTTCGCAAATGGTTACGACGTTATCAGGAAGCCGGAGAAGCGACGGCCTGGTTCTGAAAGTGGATCAGAAATTGAGCCGCAACGGTCTTCTCAAAATGGAGCTCCGCGCCGAACCGTGTAGTTTGTAGCAGTTTCGCGCCAGATCGACTTCAGAAACGCTTCGTGCATCGACCTAACATCCGTTAATTTTTCCCCAGGTTTCCGCCGATAGCCACGAGTAGCGCGTTCAGCGACACTGGCTTACCCAAATGTGCATCGAACCCCGCGCGCAATGCCTCGGCGGCGTCTTGTTCGCGCCCGAAACCGGTTAAAGCGATCGCCGGAACCGCCTTACACGCCGGCAACTCACGCAGTTTCGCAATCAATTCGTACCCGCTCATCGTTGGCATGCCGATATCCGACAGAATGAGATCGAACTCGGTTTCGCTCGCGGCCTGGAGAGCTGCTTCGGGACTCGATTCCGCTCTGACCTGAGCCCCTTCTAATTCAAGCAAAGTCCGGAACCCTTCGAGGCTTTCCAGCGAATCGTCGACGAGTAGTACGCGCAACCCCTTCAGAATGCTGGGATCAGCGGTTTTACCGCCGGGCAATTCAGATGAGGATGGAGGAAGGTGCGGCAGCCATAGTCGAAAACAAGATCCTTGTCCCAATCCGGCCGACGTGCCCTCAATGCGCCCGCCATGCATTTCAGCTAGTTGCTTGGTGAGGGATAAGCCGATGCCCAATCCGCCGCGATCACGTCGGCCGCCGCCATCCGCTTGACTGAACATATCGAAGACTTTTGGCAGAAAATCAGGCGCGATGCCTTGTCCCGTATCGCATACTTCGACGCAGACGTATCGATTATCGTGCCTGAGCGACAGATTCACGCGTCCGCCGTGCGGCGTGAACTTCAAGGCATTGCGCACCACGTTCCAAATCATCTGTTCCAGTCGTACCGGATCGGCCTGAATCGCCAATGGCGCGTCAACGCCCGACACTAACATTCGAATTTGCTTGTTCGCTGCTTCCGCCTCACTCGCTTCGACGATCGCGCGAACAACGGATGCAAGATCGACTGGCGAGAAATGCAACGCCAACTTGCCCGTGCGCACCCGCGACAGATCCAACAGGTCGTCTATGATTTTGGATTGCCCAAGGACCGAACGTTGAATCGCGTCCGCCGCATCCTGAACCAGCGCAATATCTTTCACTTCGGGTGAGCGGCTCAGCAACTCAGCCTTGACGTGAATTAGATTAAGCGGATTTTTTAGCTCGTGCGACAGCACCGCAAAAAATTCATCCTTTTGGCGGTTCACCGTTTCCGCCTGAGCCCGAATGGCCCGCTCGAGCGCTAACTGGAGTTGCTGCTGACTTTCCACGCTCTTACGGTCGGTTAAATCGCGCGCTATTTTCGCGAGACCCTTAAAGGCGACCGTGTCGATCCACGTCATGACGCCGCTGCAATAGATCTTTCTCCCATCCTTTCTGAGATGCCAGCGCTCGTCCTCGGCGCGACCTTCCCTCTTGGCCGTTTCTCGTTCGGCGAGCGGTGCGCTCGGCCGATCTTCTGGGACGAATATGAGATCGATCGGCTTGCCCACAACCTCATGTTCTTCAAAGCCAAACATGCGATGCGCTCCTCGGTTCCAACCGAGGATCGTGCCGTCCACATCTTGCACAATGATTGCATAGTCGTCGGTAGTCAACGCAGCAAGCTTCAGACGCTCTTCACTCGATCGGGCCGCTGCCTCGGCCCGGCGTCTTTCGGTGATGCCGATCAGCGTGAGCACGGCACCGTCGATGCGATCATCTAAGGTTCGATATGGCAGTACACGAGCGAGGAACCAATTGCCGTCGATGGTGCTAACTTCCCGCTCCACTGTCTTCAGGTCCTCGAATGCGCTTCTTGCATCTGCGGCGAGCTCGGGATAGTTCAAACGGTGCGTCAAATCGAGCAGGGGGCGACCGATATCCGTCTCGATTAAGTTGAACAGTCCCACGGCAGCGGGCGTATAGCGTTTAATTCGCATCGAACGATCAACAAAGATGGTCGAGATGCCGGTGGAGGCGATCAAGTTTTGAAGGTCATCATTGGCTTTCGCCGTCTCTTCTACTTTTGCTTGCAATGCGCTGTTGACCGTCGAGATCTCTTCGTTGACTGATTGCAGTTCTTCCTTGCTAGTTTCGAGCTCCTCGGTCGCTGAACGCATTTCTTCGTTGATCGCCTGCAACTCCTCATTGGACGCCTTTAGCTCCTCGCTCGAGACGTTAGAATGCTCGACGGTTGATCGCAATAACTCCCGCAGCCGCCGCACTTCGGCCTCGAGGTGAGCCACGACGGGACTCTCGTCAGTCGGAGCGGCTGCTGAGGCTTCGGGCAACGTCGTCTCCTCCGCCTCATCGAAGAACACTGCGAGGACGTCCCCACCGGCGGCATCGTGGAACGGGCGGACGGTCATATTGACGAAGGACAAAGCGGTGCCGCGTGCAAATCTCACGCGTTCCGCGTCGACGCTTTTGCCATGTCGCAGCGCCTGAGAGAGCGCGGTTTGGAGCTCTACTCGCAACTCCAGATTGATCAGGGTGAGCAGGTTGTGAGACGGTTCGCCACCGACATATCGAAGGAACCGGCCAATATCCTCGGACATATGCAGGATTTCCCCGTCTCGATCAATCAGCACGCTCGGCGGCGCATAGTGCTGCATCGCGCTTCGGTGCATTTCGGCAAACGAAGAGTTCCTGCGGCCGATCTCTGGTTTTACGGTGCTGAAGTGAGTCCGCTGCGCCAGTGGGCCGACGATCGGCAACATCGGGGCAGGTCGCGCGCTCGCAGACTCCTTCGCGCGATAAATCCGGTTCTTCTTGTCAATGGAGGCGAAAAGGTCATCGGCAATCTCAGCCGATTCGGAACTACCCAGAAAAAGGAAACCGCCCGGTTGCAGCGCGAAGTGAAATGTCTGCAAAACTTGTCGCTGTACTGTACGGTCCAGGTAGATCAGCAGGTTGCGGCATGACACCAAATCCAGTTTAGAAAAGGGCGGATCACGCAGAAGGTTGTGCGCGGCAAAAAGAACCTGTTCGCGTAAGGATTTGTTGATGCGATAGCGCCCGTTTGTGAGCGTAAAAAACTTTCCAAGCCGTGCAGGCGGAACGTCGGTCACAATTGGCGCCGGGTAACTGCCCGTGCGCGCCATCTCGATGGCACTCTCATCGATGTCTGTGGCGAACACTTGAATATCGCAGCCTTTATCGGCTTCCACTACACATTCATTGAGCAGCATGGCGAGCGAATACGCTTCTTCGCCGGTCGAGCATCCCGCGGCCCAGACGCGGATGAACTCGTCATCGGACTTGTCCTGGCAGATGCGCGGCACAATTTCGCGCTCAAGGGCCTCAAAAGCGTCCCGATCGCGAAAAAAATTCGTCACACCGATCAACATGTCCTTAAGCAATGCGGCGGACTCTTCCGGATGAGCGTCGAGAAACCGCTGATACGAGGGTAAGTCCCGAAGCGAGTTGACTTGCAACCGACGTTCAATGCGTCGCAAAACCGTTGCACGCTTGTAGTGCCGAAAATCGTGTGCTGTGCGGGCGCGCAGCGTAGAAAGGATTTTCTGCAGTGCGTCTTCCGCGGGCGACGCCGTAACTACCGCTGCATTACCGTCCGCCGACGGCGCCACTAGAGGGCGATCTTCGCCGGCGGGAGGCAACTGAATTGCTCGCGCGTTGTCGCGTAATTCAATAAGTTTCTGCGGGATCTCAGCGACCGGCAGCGCAATGTCGACCAGGCCCGTCGCGATGGCATTGCGGGGCATCTCATCGCATTCGGCGTCCTCGGGACTTTGCGCGATCGTGACGCCGCCATGCTCCTTAATCCGACCTATCCCGATCGTACCGTCGCTGCCAAAGCCCGACAGAATTACGCTAATCGCACGGGTGCGGTGTACTTCGGCGAGGCTGCGAAAGAACAGGTCAATCGCCACTGGTCGTCCTGCTTCGCGATTGGAAGATGTCACCCTGAGGTAGCCATCATTCATCGACAGGTCGTTGGCCGGCGAGATGAGATAGATATGATTCTTTTCGATGTGGGTCGGTTGCAGGACTTGCACGACCGGCATTCTAGTGATTCTCTGGAGGACGGCGTCGGCCTGGCTCTCATGCTTGGGCGATAGGTGAAGTACGATTACAAAGGCCATGCCCGCGTCGTTTGGCATTTGCTCGAATAGGCGCGTCAGCGCTTGAATTCCGCCGGCCGATGCACCGACGCCGACGATCGGAAACTCCAGCGACGGCATGACAGATCGAGGCTCATCGGGCGGGTCAAGCGAAGGCTCAGGCGCTTTGTTGCTTGTCATGTCGAGATTTAATTGACCGCGTTTCTTGGCAGTTTTGCGAACGAATCGAAATTGTGAAGGATCAATTCATCGAACGTACACTACGGGCGTCGCAGACACTGACTAAATAAGGATTGCCTAGCTGGCCGCAAGATTTCGGGAAAATTTACATCCCTCGCAGCCCGTCCGTCAGCGATATTTAGCGTAGCGCCGAACAGCGCGGACCTATCGCTCGGGCGCTCCCTAGCGCACAAACAAAGTCGCAATTGAGATGCCTACATTTCAAAGGCTGCCCACGGCCTAGAAGGATTGTGGTCGATGGGGCCTCTGTGGCGCGACTGCATGGCCGGCGGCAATGGGCCCGGTAGCGCCCGTTGACGCCAGGTGCGAACTGGATATCCCTTGAATTGAAAGGAGATTCTCACGACACTTGCCGTCCACTGTACCGCGGAACACGTCCCGCGAACGCAGCTTCGTCAAATCGCCAGCGCGAAGCTCGCTGTCGATGCCAGATTCAACATTGCCGGATCCCGAACGTGGCACGCGAGCTGCACACACACGCGGATCGCCCATATTGCGCTCATGAACCGGTCGCCGACGCGTCGATCATCCGGGCGGCAAGCTCGCAAATGCCGCACATTCGAGGATGGGGACGACACGGGGCGGTTCATCGAAAACTCGGCATTCGGATCAACTGGAGTCGGCGAGAACACTCAAGGTGATTTCCGGCGTGTCGCAACGGATCGAATCGAAAGTGCTCGGCTTTCGGCGGAAGCGCTTTCCGCGCAATCCACTGAAGACGTGCTAGTCGAGAGATCCACAATGCGGGCGCCTGCTTTTTTCACTAGCTGCTGAAAGTCAGGTGACACCAAGATGATCGTGCCCGCAATACCGCGCAGCCGGTCAACCGCCTCGGCGGGGAGCACAAACGATGTCGGCAATTGATTGAAGTAGTTGCGCTCGGCTTTATCCTTCAAATCTTCGAACGCCACGTGGACGACGTAGATGTCAGCATCGTGCACGCTCATGAGGTTGGCCAGCTTCGGATCTTTATTCTTGCCCAACGTCAATGTCCTTCAGCAGTTCCACCGATTCACTGGAATAGCGGTCCATTGGCACCCCCGTCTTGCTCAGGATGGCGAGCGTGCCGGGTGGATTTTCCGAAGTGTTCCAGTTCGTTGGCGGCGTGGACACCGAATTGACCACGAAGATGATGATTCTGCGCACATGATCGAGAGGCGTTGGTTGGCCTGCCAGTCGCAACGCCTCGAACGTCTCGAGAATGTCCAGAACGCCTCGCAGGCCGAGGTTGTCGGCAACGGCACCATCTACAAGATGAAAGTACCGGTCTTCCTCGGCATCGTCGAGTTCCCGCAGTTCTTGTAGGCGCTTTAGCAGGCGCCCGGCCGGTCTCGGCGGCTTGTAAGTGTCCGTTAACTGCCGAATCCACTGGGGTTTGTGGTATCCGCAGCTTCCACCGTAGTTATTAATCGTGATAGGCGACAGTGCAACAGGCACGGCAGAGGACGCCGCAGCGGCGCGCGAAAGCTTGAACGGGCCAAGCTCTGCACACATGACGTCGAAATTCTGCTGCAGGAAAACCACCCGTGATCCAGTAGAAAGCTCCGTCGCGCCTACCGCGATGGCTGGCCCACCCGCGCGATCGAGGTCGTCGAACGTGGCGCCGTTGAATAGTATTTCGTCATACAGTTGTGCGGCAAGTTCCGAACGCCCCCAGCCTGTTGAAGATAAGGCACGCGAGTTTAAGGGGTTCAGATTTCGCGCGATCAGCTCGCCCTGCACGTCGCGCTTGAGGAAGCTCTTCTCGTACATGTCGAACAATTTCTCGCCATACAATCCATATGCCAGTGCGGTGAAACTGCCATCCGAGACGCCAGTGATCACATCGAACTCGTCGAGCAGACGGATTTGTTTGCCCGACGCGCTGACAACTTGGATACGCGGCAGTGTTTCAAGTACCCCATAGGAGAGCGCGGCCGCACGAGTACCTCCGCCGGAGAACGCCAAAATGACAAGGTCTAGCTGATCCCCTCGATTCTGGTGTAGCTTTTCGAACAGAGGCCCTTCGGTCGGGACGTATTGAATGATTGGTGGATTGACGGGCCGTGTCGCACAGCCGCCAAGCAGCAGCGACGCGACGGCGAACAACAGCGATATGCGCAGAAAAGTCATGTGCCGGTTCGTAGGTGCAACTGCGACCCTTAGATTGGCCGATGGAGCGCGGAACCGGGAGAGACGGGCAGACCAGCGGCGCCGAGAAAGCCCCTGTTTTGTGCGAGAGCGGCTTATCAATCGCTGAATCGCCCGATGCGCTTTCTTCATAACAAGCCAGATAGCAAGGCGCAGGGCAGCGCCCGACCCGCGCATTCGTGGGCGGCGGACTTTGGCCCAGGGCTCGTCACGACCGCGTCGGGCAACGACCCGAGCGGCCTAGCGACTTATACGCTCGCCGGCGCATGGTATGGGTTCGACATGCTGTGGGTGTGTGTCCTCACTTATCCGTCGACCGTCGCGCTGCAACTGATCGCGAGTCGAGTGGCCGCGATTACAGGCCGCGGACTGACAGTGAACATGCGCGCGCACTATTCGCCGCTGTTCTTCTACTTTGCCGTCGGGCGGTTTCTGCTCGCCAATACGTTCAATATCGCCGTCGATGTACTCGCGATGGGCGTTGCGTTGCGCGTGTTTTGCGGCGGTTCGCTCGCGTGGCTCACATTCGCGTCGGGCGGCGCGTCGCTCGCGCTGCACTGGTGCGTTCCCTTTTTGCGCGTTATGCCCGGGTGCTCAAGTGGCTGACTCTCGCGATGTTCGCGTATGTCGGCGTCATCCTCGTCGTCGACGTGCCGTGGCAGACGATCGCGATCCGCTCGTTCGTTCCGCGCGTGGTCTGGGACGAAGGCTACATGACGATGCTGATCGCCGTGCTCGGCACGACCGTCAGTCCGTACCTGTTGTTCGCGCAGGCAGAGCAGGAAGCTCAAGCCGCGGAAGAGGGCACGGCGCGCGGGAATGCATTGAACAACAAGATGAGCCTCGTGCGTCGCGACACGCTGTTGAGGACCGCGCTTTCCAATGCGGTCTCGATCTGCGTGATGATTGCTGCCGCGGCGACAACTGCATCTCCTTCCCGGCACGTTTGCGGCCGACACCTCGCCGATGGCCGTTGTGCTGGAGCCGCTTGCCCATGGCTATGCACGCCACGTTTTGGCTCTGGCGCAGTTCGGCTCGGCCTCGCTTGCGCTGCCGCTGCTGGCGGGTTCGGCAGCGAAGGCCGTGGCAAGTTCAATTCACTGGGAGCGCGGCGAGCGGCGCGACCGGCGGATCGCCGGGTTGCTCGCGGCGATCATGGCGGCCGGCATGGCGATCACGACGGCGCTGGCTGCAAGTCACGCCGAGCCGGCCAAAGCTCTCTATTGGAGCGCGGTCGTCAACGGGCTGACCGTCACGCCGGTACTCGTCCTGCTTGTTCTGTTGAGCTCGAAACGCGGAGCGGTCGGGGGATCTTTCGGCGCACCGGTCGCTTCGGGCGTTAAGCTGGCTCGCGGTCATCGCGACGGCGTGCGTGGTGATTAGCCACGCGGTGCTCCGGCTCGCGTGAGATGCCTTCCCGGGTCTGCGGCCGCGTCAGGTCTTGGCGCTTACGCGGTTGCAGGAGCGGGTGATCGCGCCCACGCGGGATCTTCGACGGCCATACAGTCCCGACATCACAAGCGCTGGCCGGCTGCCAAAACGTAGCTCGCGATCGGCCCCGTCATTATGCGCAGTCGCGGTGTGTGCATCAACGCGCGCATGTCACAGCCGACCGGAGGCAGCGGTCCCTTTCGACGCAACGCAACTAATCGTCTTTGCTTTTCGTCTTGTTCAAAAGCTCCGCCAAGCGTTCACACGCCGCTATCTTGAGTGTTGTCTGGGGTGAGCCTGAGCTCGGGACGAGCCGCAACGCTCCCGTATCGGCTCACCGATTGCTTTAGGTGCGGATGCGCCGGAAGCCTCGCCTCATCCAAAGACTCCCGGATGTGAACCGCGTCGTCGGCACTCGCGAGAGGTGACACAATTCCTTCGGCGGTAAGTACCTGAACAATTGACGCATTTCCCGGGTCGACGGGCTGGGCGCCCGTAGTTGACAGAATTCCCGGCACAACGGAGACAGTTTCCCTTCGTCCTACGCTGAGCGATAAACGCGATCCGGCAGTGAGCAATCAAACCAGGTGCCGCGTGGCATGCTAGAGAACTAAAGATCGCTAACGTTCGCGCCGTCGATCTTTCCGTCGATAATGTCTTCGCCGCGTTCCCACGCCGCTCTCCGCCCGGCACCGAAGTCCGGGATTGCTACCGTCAGCGCCAGTCTGAATACTCGGCTCGCGCCGGCTCCGCCGTCCGCCTCACGACGGCACACGCGCACGGCGACGTCGTAACCTTCGGCATAGCGAGAATGTCGATCGAACAGTTCAAACTTACGCTCGAACACGAGGGG
>NZ_FCOM02000055.1 GCF_001544695.2 Caballeronia arvi | reverse complement strand
AATGCGGTCTCGGTCTGCGTGATGATTGCTGCCGCGGCGACACTGCATCTCCTTCCCGGCACGTTTGCGGGCGAGACTTCGCCGATGGCCGGCGTGCTGGAGCCGCTTGCCCATGGCTATGCACGCCAGGTTTTGGCTCTGGCGCTGTTCGGCTCGGCCTCGCTTGCGCTGCCGCCGCTGGCGGGTTCGGCAGCGGGGGCCGTGGCAAGTTCAATTCACTGGGAACGCGGCGAGCGGCGCGACCGGCGGATCGCCGGGTTGCTCGCGGCGATCATGGCGGCCGGCATGGCGATCGCGACGGCGCTGGCTGCAAGTCACGTCGAGCCGGCCAAAGCGCTCTATTGGAGCGCGGTCGTCAACGGGATGACCGTCACGCCGGTACTCGTCCTGCTCGTTCTGTTGAGCTCGAAACGCGGCGCGGTCGGGGATCTTTCGGCGCACTGGTCGCTTCGGGCGTTAAGCTGGCTCGCGGTCATCGCGACGGCGTGCGTGGTGATTAGCCATGCGGTGCTCCGGCTCGCGTGAGATGCCTTTCCGGGTCTGCGGCCGTGTCAGGTCTTGGCGCTTACGCGGTGGCAGGAGCGGATGATCGCGCCCACGCGGGATCATCGACAGCCATACAGTCCCGGCATCATAAGCGCTGGCCGGCTGCCAAAACGCAGCTCCGCGCGCGGTTGACGTAACCCTCATTCCAGCGCGACTTCGGCTCGTGAAATCCACGGTTTCTACGTGCGCGAGTTCGCTCGCGAGAATCCGCGCATGGCATGGTGTCTTTTATCTCACACCGGTATTGATTCGATGAAAACTACCCGCCTGGACCGAGCGGGCGCCATCGCATGTGCCGCGGCCTGCTTTGCGCTCGTGCTCGCTGGATGCGCTTCGGACGGGTCGCGCTCGCGAAGTCTCGCAGCTTCCATCGCATCCGCCATTACGGGTTGCTTGCCAACCCAGTGCGCCGCGCCAACCTAGCCAAGATTCGCACGCTGCTCGGTGTTGGATCCAAACTCAGCCCGTCACAGCACGACGCAGCCATCGTCGATCGACCGACGTTCATCTGCTGCCATTGTGGCGCGCCGATGCTCGTCATCGACATTCTGACGCGCACCGTACCGATTCGCGCACGGCCAAAGGCAGCACAGCGATGAGCGCCTCGCGTCGACCCGCAGTTCAACCGTCGGCTTTGCGTCAGCGAGGCCGAAGAGTGGACGATTGTGCCTTCGGTGTCGTGCACGGTTGCACAGACGTACTCCGAACTTGAAATCGCACGCGGCGTCGCCTCCATTGCCGCATCCACGACTCTCCGGGCGCTCGCATCACCCGCCATCGACCCGCAACAAACCGCTGAAGATGGCAATCGCGTTCCGGCTCTCTCGCTCCCGCCTCTGGTTCAGAGAATAAAAAAATCGAATTTCCCGCCTGTGTCTCTCGGAAAATCGGACTGCAGGGTAAGTGGCTGGAATCGCGGGTAAGCGGGCGCGCGGCCGTTAGTCGATACTTGAATCAAATTAAAACGCTGACCGCGAGAGTCTCGGCGTAAGTCGCCCTCGAACGAAGACAGTTCGCATCAACGACACGGTCTGAACCTTCGGTATCGAGTCCGTGGTAACCCTGATCAATCCAGCCGTAAAAGAGGAACATTCATGAATCAGCTCGTCCACAAAGCGCAGAAACTGCTCGCGGAACCCGATGGTTTTCGCGTTGAAATCAGAGAGGCCGACTCGCGTGCCGACATTATTCTCGACCGGCCTCCCTTCAATATCGTGTCGATGCTGCAGCGCGAACAACTCCGCGTTGTGTTCGAGGCACTGGATGACGATCCCAGGGTGCGTGTGATCGTCGTGCGCGCAGTGGGCGAGCATTTTTCGAGCGGCGGCGACATCAAGGGTTTCATCGAGGCGTCGCCCGAGCATGTGTCGAAGCTCGCCTGGAATATCGCTTCTCCGGCACGCTGCAGCAAGCCCGTGATCGCCGCGAACAGAGGCTATTGCTTCGGCGTCGGCTTCGAGTTGTCGCTTGCCTGCGATTTCCGCATCGCCACGGAGACGACCCTCTATGCGCTCCCTGAACAGAAGCTCGGGCAAATTCCCGGCTCGGGCGGATCCGCGCGTCTGCAGAAGATGGTCGGCATCGGGCGGACCAAGGACATCGTCATGCGCTCGCGCCGCATTCCTGGCGAGCAGGCGTACGATTGGGGTATCGCGACGGAGTGTGTCGCCGATAGCGACCTCGAGACTGCAACTGACGCGCTCGTTCGCGAACTGCTCGCGTTTTCTCCGCTCGCTCAGCGCACCGCGAAAAAGCTGCTGAACGATACCGAGGACGCGCCGCTTTCGATTGCAATCGAGCTGGAAGGACACAGCTACAGCCGGCTTCGCAGCTCGGAAGACTTCCGCGAGGGAGTCGAGGCCTTTCATGAAAAGCGCAGGGCCACTTTCACGGGCCATTGACGAATGGCGGACGGGACGGGTTCCCCACCCATCGAGTGAGATGTCTTTTGTGAGAGGCCGCACGAGTGTCGAACGCGATAAAAATCTATCAGGGCAGGTTTGGGCGGGTCGCACTGCTGGATATGGACGCGCCGCTCGTTCACCATGCGCATCACCACTGCCATCTGCTCATCAAGGCGGCGGGACCTGACACGTTCTTCGCCGTGCATGACGAAATGCAGCCGTTGTCGGCCGAAACGGCAGTGCTCGTCAATCCCTGGGAACCACACGCGTACACGCACAACGGAAACTCGGAGCAGCATACGGTCATTCTGGCGATGTACATCGAACCGGACTGGCTCGCGCATATCCAGCATCCGTTGGGCGGCAGCGGCCACCCGCAATTCTTCCCGCAGCCCTGTGTGCAGTTGTCGGCGCAGGCGCGCAAGCTGGCGGAGGAACTGGCGCTGGAAATGTGGTGGTCCGACAGCATCGCATCCGAGAGACTCGAAGGGCTCCTCTGCGAGCTGATGATCTCCGTGATCGATCCGGACCGAAGCTGGCGCGACTTGTCGCGGCAAATGGAGTTCGCCAGCCGTCGTCCGAGCGATCCGCGCATTCGCAAGGCGATTGCCTGGCTTCGTGAAAACACGGGGGGCGAGCCGGACATGAACCGGCTCGCGGAACACTGTGGCCTGTCACGCGCCCATTTCTTCGCGTTGTTCCATCGCTGCACCGGGGTCACGCCAAACGTGTATCTCAATGTACTGCGCATGGAGAGTGCGATCAGGGATCTGGCGTCCGGGAAGACTTCGATGACGGAGATTTCATACGATCTCGGATTCTCGGCCCCCGCGCATTTCACGCGATTCTTTCGCCAGCATCTCGGCATCACGCCGAGCGAATACCGCCGCGTAGTCGAACTCTACGACGATCGTGGCGAGGTCCAGATATAGGCGTCCCCGTCCCGCAGTACATCCGATGCGCGCGATGCGCGAGTCCGATTCGATGTCCGCTGCTGCCGCCTGAGTCGAAAGATGGCCATCGAAAAGCATCAGACTCCAGGGTAATTCGCACGGTCGCCGGGTAAAGCGATTCCACCTGACCGGCCTTACATTGCAATCAACGAAGGATGCTGACTTGCCTCGATGCGGACGGCAAGCAAGGCATCGGCATCCATATTTCCATGCGGGAGACACGCGTGAGCGAAACCGGAACCGAGCTCCTGGTCGAACAGGAAGCTCGACCAAAGTCAACAGTCGATCCATCGAACGCCGAGCGGCGATCACCTCGCCATGTCGGTCGGCCGATGGAGCGCCTCGAGGATGCCGCCATCCTGACCGGACGCGGTCGCTACGGCGACGATATCGCCGTCAAGCCCGGCACCCTGCATGCGGCCGTTCTCAGGTCCCCTCATCCGCACGCCGACATCATCAGCATCGATGTCGCGGGCGCGCTCTCCCAGAAAGGCGTGCATGCCGTACTGACGGGCGAAGACGTCCGCGAGTGGTCCCGGCCCTTCGTCGTCGGCGTCAAGTCACCGATGGAGCATTGGGCGCTCGCGATCGACCGCGTGCGTTACAGCGGCGAACCCGTGGCCGTGGTCGTTGCGCAATCGCGTGCACTGGCCGAGGACGGGCTCGAACACATCAAGGTCGAATACGCACCGTTGCCGCCCGTCACGTCGATCGAGGCAGCCATCGCCGACGATGCGCCCATCCTGCATCCGAAGGTCGGCACGAACGTGGTGAGCGACCGGCGCTTTCGCTATGGCGACCCCGAAGCGGCCTTCGCGAAGGCGCCTCATCGCGTGACGCTCGAAGCACATTACCCGCGCAACACCTGCACGCCGATCGAATGCGCCGTGGTGGTCGCGGAATTTCTGGCCGGCAATGAAGGTTATGAGGTCACGTCGAACTTCATGGGCCCATTCTCGCTGCATGCGGTCATGGCGATGGCGCTCAAGCTTCCCGCCAACCGGTTGCGCCACAAGGCGCCGCGCGACTCGGGCGGCAGCTTCGGCGTCAAGCAGGCCGTCTTTCCCTACGTGGTCCTGATGTGTCTTGCGTCCCGCAAGGCGGGTGCGCCGGTCAAGTGGGTCGAAGACCGTCTCGAACATCTGAGCGCGGCCACGTCGGCGACGGCGCGCCTGACGAAGCTCGAGGCCGCTGTCGAGAGCGACGGCCGCATCACGGCGCTGTCCTACGACCAGATCGAAGACTGCGGCGGTTACCTTCGCGCGCCTGAGCCCGCTACTTTCTATCGGATGCACGGCTGCCTCACGGGCGCCTATGCGATTCCCAATTTGCTGGTGCGCAACCGCGTGGCGCTGACCACGAAGACGCCGACCGGTCTCGTGCGCGGTTTCGGCGGCCCGCAGGTCTATTTCGCGCTCGAGAGGCTCGTGCAGCGCATTTCGATCGAACTGAAGCTCGATATTCTTGAGGTCTACCGACGGAACTTCATCCGCGCAGATGCGTTTCCGTATCGCACGCCATCGGGCGCGCTCTACGATTCGGGCAACTATCAGGAAGCCCTGAGACGCGCGCTGTCGGATGGCGGGTTCGAAGAACTGGCCGCACGACGCGAAGCCGCGCGCAAGGAGGGCCGTCTCTACGGCATCGGCTTCGCGGCGATCATCGAGCCTTCGGTTTCGAACATGGGCTATATCTCGACCGTGCTGCCGGCGGAGGCGCGGCGCAAGGCCGGCCCGAAGAACGGCGCGATCGCCAGCGCGACCGTGAGCGTCGACCTGTTGGGCGGCGTGGTCGTCACCATCGCATCCACGCCCGCCGGACAGGGGCACATGACCGTGTGCGCGCAGGTCGTGGCCGACGTGCTCGGGCTCGACCCGGCCGATATCGTCGTCAACGTCGAATTCGATACGCACAAGGATGCGTGGTCGGTGGCGTCGGGAAACTACTCCAGCCGTTTCGCGGGGGCCGTCGCGGGAACCGTTCATCTCGCGGCCATGCGTGTGAGAGACAAGCTCGCGCGCATCGTCGCGGCGCAGTTCGGCTGCGCGCCGGATCAAGTCACGTTCGAAGGTGGCCGTATCGTGCCCTTGGGTGACGATGCGAAGGCATTGCCGTTCAATCGCGCCGCGAGCAACGCACCGCACTGGGCGCCCGCGCTCCTGCCCGAAGGCGAGGAGCCGGGCCTGCGCGAAACGGTCTTCTGGACGCCTCCGAACATGGAGCCGCCCGACGAGCAGGACCGGATCAACACATCGGCATGCTACGGCTTTGCCTTCGACATGTGCGGCGTGGAAGTCGACCGTATCACCGGCCGTATCCGGATCGATCGCTATGTGACCGCTCACGATGCCGGCACGTTGCTGAATCCGGCACTCGCGGACGGACAGATTCGCGGCGCGTTTGCACAGGGGCTCGGCGCATCGCTGCTGGAGGAGTTCAGGTACGGCGCGGACGGCAGCTTCCAGTCGGGCACGCTCGCGGATTACCTGATGCCCACGACCTGCGAAGTTCCGGACCCGCTGATCCTGCATCTCGAAACGCCGTCGCCATTTACGCCGCTCGGGGCGAAGGGACTCGGCGAGGGCAACAACATGAGCACGCCGCCGTGCATCGGCAATGCAGTCGCCGATGCATTGGACATCGACGATGTGCGGCTGCCGCTCACGCCCGCGAAGGTGCTTGCGTTCATCGGCATCGACGATCCCGAGCCGTCGCGTCCCGAGTATCGCGAGGCTGCTCCCAAGAAAAAGCCGGCTGGCGGAGGCAAGGCGCTCACGGCGCAAGGCACGGTCGAGTTCGACGCATCGCCGGAGGCAGTCTTCGCGGTTCTGATGGACCCGGCTGCACTCGCCAAGGTCGTGCCCGGTTGCAACGCGCTCGAAGCGACAGGCACGAACCAGTATCGCGCGGATGTCACGGTCGGCGTCGGCATGATCAAGGCGCGATTCGAAGCCAGGATCGGCCTCTCCGATATCGACGCACCCCGCAGGCTCCGGCTCTCGGGCGCGGGTATCTCGCCGCTCGGCACAGCGAAGGGGGAGGGACTCGTCGAACTCACGCCTACAGCGAAAGGCACGTCGCTGTCGTACGACTACGAAGCACAGGTCTCGGGCAAGGTCGCGGCCGTCGGTGGCCGGATGCTGGAAGGCGCTGCGAAGGTGGTGCTGAATCAGCTCTTCGAATCGCTCGGCCGGCAGGCAGCGGGCAAGCCCGTCGGCGGCGGTTCGTGGTTGCACAAACTGCTGGCCCGGTTCCGGAGGAAGGCATGAAGCCATCGCAATTCAGCTATCTGCGCGCGGAAAGCACGCAGCACGCGCTCGAGGCGCTGCATCACGGTGGCGCGGATGCCCGGATCATGGCCGGCGGCCAGTCGTTGATGGCCGTGCTGAACATGCGGCTGTCACAGCCGCGCTGGATCGTCGATGTATCGCGCACCGATGATCTGAATGTCGTGGAAGTCGATACGGCGGGCGGTTACCTCGTCGTCAAGGCGGCAGCGACGCAAGGCAGCGTGGAGTGGCGCAAGACGCTCGAACAGGAAGTGCCGTTGCTGCGCCACACGTTTCCCTACATCTCGCACTTCCAGATCAGAAACCGGGGCACGGTATGCGGGTCGGTCGCGCATGCGGACCCGAGCGCCGAACTGCCGCTCGTTCTCGCGACGCTCGGCGGAGACGTGATGCTGCGCTCGAAAAAGAAGAAGCGGGTCCTGCCCGCGGACGCGTTCTTCCAGGGAATGCTGATGACGGCCCGCGAACCGGACGAGCTCGTCGAGGCCGTGCGCTTCCCGCTCAGGAAACCGAACGAGCGCTTCGCGTTCACGGAATTCTCCGCGAGGCACGGCGATTTCGCGCTGGTGGCGTGCGCGGCGATCGTCACCGACGACTCGATCCGCATCGGCGTGGGCGGTGTGGCCGACCGGCCCGTCGTCGAATATCTTCCCAGACTGACCGGCGAAGATTTGCGCGCGGCACTCAACGACTTTGCATGGAAGCTGGGCGCTCAGGACGACGCGCATGTGAGCGCGAGTCATCGCAGGCATCTCGTTCGGCATCTCGGATGGAAAGTGATACAGGAGGCAATGTGAGAAAAGGAAAGGACAGTAATCCGCTGCACGACGCTCACCAATCAGGAGCGTTGCGCAGCATCACGGTAAATCTGAACGGCGTGTCGCGCAGCGGCGCATGTGAACCGCGCGAGCTGCTTTCCGATTTCATCCGGCACGAGCTGGGAGCGACCGGCACGCACGTCGGCTGCGAGCACGGCGTATGTGGTGCGTGCACGGTTCATGTCGACGGCGTGGCATGTCGTTCCTGCCTGCTGCTCGCCGTGCAGGCGGACGGGCGGCGTATCGATACGGTCGAGGGACTGTCCATCGGCAATACGTTGAGCGATCTGCAAGCGGCCTTCCAGCGGCATCACGCGCTTCAATGCGGGTTCTGTACCGCGGGCATCCTGATGTCGTGCGCCGACTACCTGCAACGCGTAACGAATCCCAGCGAGGAACAAGTGCGGGAAATGTTGTCGGGGCATATCTGCCGCTGCACCGGCTATACGCCCATCGTGAAGGCCGTACTCGATGTGGCCGCACGGCGACGCGATAACGAGAATGCAATGGAGGCGAGTCATGCTTGATCTGGGCCGGACGTTCATGCAGTCGGTCGAACGCAATCCGAATGCGCTTGCGATCGTCGACGGCGATGTGGAACTGACGTATTCACAATGGTATGTGCGGATCGGCCGCGTCGCCGCCGGACTGCGGAGCCTCGGACTCGAACGCGGCGACAGGCTGATCGTCGTGCTTCAGAACCGCTGGGAAATGGCGACCCTGCATTGGGCTTGCCAGTTCGCCGGCATCGTGATCGTGCCTGTGAACTGGCGCGCCAAGCCGGATGAGCTCGACCACACCATCGCCGATGCGGGCGCGAGGGTCTTGATCTACGAACCCGCATCGGCCGATGCCGTCATCGCGAGCGAAGCAGCCCGGACGACGGCGCGCATCGGTCTCGATCAGGCCGAAGGCGCGACCCGCGGCTTCGACGAACTGATCGCGAAGCCGGAGGAGGACGTCGCCGCACTCGCGCCGCAGCCTGCCGCATCGGCCGACGACTACTCCGTGATGCTCTATACATCCGGCACGACCGGATTGGCCAAGGGTGTTCCACGCCGACATCGCCACGAGCGCGCCGCGGCGCTCGCGCATGTCGCACAGAACCTGTACCGGCGCGGCGAACGCACGCTCGGCGTGATGCCGCTCTATCACACGATGGGCGTCCGCTCGTTGCTCGCGATGGCCATGGTCGACGGTGTTTTCGTGTGCGTGCGCCGCTGGAGTGCTTCATTCGCGCTGCATTCCATCGCGAAGTACGGGATCACCTGTCTGTATCTGGTTCCGACGCTGTATCACGATCTGCTCGCGGCTCCCGAGTTTGCACGGACGGAAATCGGCTCGATCACGAAGCTCGGCTTTGCAGGCGCACCCATGAACGATGGCCTGCTCAAGCGTTGCGCGGCTGCACTCAGGCCCGAGTTGTTTGTGAATCACTATGGCTCGTCCGAGGTGTACACGTTCAGTGTCGATCAGGACGCCACGAACAAGCCGGGGAGTGCGGGACGCGCGGGCATCAATACGCGCATGCGGGTCGTTAGTCTCGATGCATCGAGTCCGGATGCGTTCGCGCGCACGGGCGAAGAAGGACAGATCATCGCCGAACTGGCGGGCGATGAAGCCTTCGAAGGCTACTGGAAGCGTCCCGATGCCAATGCGAAGGCGATCAGGGAGGGCTGGTACTTCACGGGCGACACGGGCTATGTGGACGCGGACGGCGATCTCTATGTGACGGGGCGCGTCGACGACATGATCATCAGCGGTGGCGAGAACATCTCTCCCGTCGATATCGAATCGATTCTCTCGCTGCATCCCGCCGTGGATGAAGTGGCGGTCGTCGGCCTGAAGGACGAGCGCTGGGGCCAGAAGGTGGTGGCTTTCATCAAGCGCTCATGCGTGGTGGACGCGACGGCGCTCGACGCGTTTTGCCGCACATCGGATCTGGTCAATTTCAAACGGCCGCGCGAATACATCTTCGTGGATGCGATACCGAAGTCTCCGGTGGGCAAGATCCTGAGACGCAAGCTCTCCAGCGGCGAATACGCGCACGAGAAGAGCACGGCGGAGGTGGAGGGCGCGGGCAAGCAGATCTGAAGCGCATTAAGAACCTGAGATAAAAAACCATGCAAAACACATGGTAATCCTAAATAGTTTGAACATGGATGGAGATCCTCATGGAAGAAGCGTTGCGAAATGACCGCGTGGTCAGAAGTGTGGGCAGCAGGCAGGTTCTCGTGGCCGTCGGCGCCTCGTGTCTGGGCTGGGCATTGGACCTGTTCGACCTGTTCGTCGTGCTGTTCGTTGCGCCCGTGGTCGGGAAACTCTTCTTCCCTTCGACGGACTCGATGCTCTCGCTCGCGGCAGTATATGCGTCGTTCGCTGTCACGCTGTTGATGCGGCCGCTCGGCTCCGCGATCTTCGGATCGTTGGCCGACCAGCATGGGCGCAAGCGATCGATGATCATCTCTGTCGTGGGCGTGGGCTTCTCGACCGCAGCGTTCGGATTGCTGCCGACCGTTCATCAGGCGGGCGTCATCGCGCCAGTCTTGTTTCTGGTGCTGCGTCTGGTTCAGGGCGTGTTTGTCGGCGGCGTGGTCGCATCGACGCATACCATCGGAACGGAGACGGTGAGCCCGAAGTATCGGGGAGCCGTCTCGGGATTCGTCGGCGGAGGCGGCGCGGGACTTGGCGCGTTGCTGGCCTCGCTGGTCTATCTGGCCATGTCCGCGGCATTTCCCGGCTCGCAATTCGAAGTATGGGGATGGCGATGCATGTTCTTTGCCGGCATCGTCAGCTCGTTCCTGGGTGTGTTCGTGTTCAACAGTCTCGAGGAGTCTCCCGTGTGGGCCGCGCTTGCCGCCGAAAAGCGCAAGGCCGCTTCGGTCGCCGCGCGCGACAGGCAAACGCCGGTCAGCTCGCCGGTTCGAACGCTGTTTTCAAAGCAGTATCGCGCCATCCTGCTCGTGAACCTGTTGCTCACGATCGGCGGCGGGAGCGGCTATTACCTGACCTCGGGCTTCCTGCCCACCTTCCTCAAGGTCGTGAATCACGCGCCCAACGCCGTTGCGGGCCTCATCCTCATGATATCGAGCGTGGCCGTGATCGTCGCATCGACGGCAGCCGGTCATCTGAGCACGCTCATCGGGCGCAAGCGTTGTTTCATCTGGCTCGGCGTGGCGCGGCTCGTCTGCTTCCCGCTGCTCTTCATCGCGTTGGCGCGGGCTGACAGCGTCGTCATGATCGGTGCTTGCGCGGTGCTGCTGAGCGCCCTGGGAAGCGCCAGCTACGCGCCGATCCTCGTCTTCCTCAACGAACGTTTTCCAACGGCAATCCGCGCATCGGGCACCGGCCTTTCATGGAACATTGGCTTCGCGATCGGCGGCATGATGCCGACGCTGGTATCGGTCGTCGCCCGCACGCCCGCCGATCTGCCCGTCGTGCTGGCCGTATGTCTGGCCGCCGTGAGCGTGCTCTATCTGATCGGCGCGTTCGTCATACCCGAGACCCGGGGCAGCCTCGCGGACGGTAACTGACCGGGATCGGCGAGGCGATCATGGACAGCGTGAATCTCGAAGTGCTCAGGGCCAGCCAGCGCTGGCTCGAAGCGGGGCATCGTGTGCTCCTCGTGACCGTGGTGAAAACCTGGGGGTCGTCGCCGCGTCCGGAAGGCTCGATGCTTGCCGTGCGTGACGACGGCGCGGTGGCGGGCTCGGTGTCGGGCGGCTGCATCGAGGACGATCTGATCGAGCGCGTGCGTCAGGGCGGATGAGGCGCATCGCTTCGGCCTGCCGTGCGGCGGCACGATCGAACCTTGCCGGCGATCCTGCAGGTGGAAGGGGCGAAGGCCGCGCGCGAAATCGTGGCGTCGGCCGGTTCGCTGTGCTTCGCGTGACTCAGCGTGTCACGCCCGCTGCGCGACTCGCAATCCACCGCGCCCCGCGCCGCAGCGTGCCTACCGGCGCTGCGGCCCGAACATGCGCGACAAGGTCCGCGCGAGTTCCTTCACCACGGCATCGGCGGTCGGTCGATGCAACAGGGCGATATCCATCGTCTCGATGGCGGGCAAGCCGCTTTTCGTCGTCAATACGACGTGATCCGGCGAGACCGCCCGCGCCGGCAGAAGGCTGACGCCCAGGCCATCGGCGACGGCGGCCTGGATGCCGCTCAGACTCGAACTGATGAAGCTGATCCGCCAGCGCCGTCCGATGCTTTCGATCGCGTTGGTCATGTCGTCGCGGTACAGGCCCCGCGGCGGGAACGCGACGAGAGGAATCGGGTCGAGCTGGATGCAAGGATTCTTCGCGCTGTCGATCCACCTCAGTTGCTCCGGCCAGCTTGCCACGGTCTCGCGGCTGTTGCGCCGTTGCTTGACGAGGATCAGGTCGAGCTCGCCGCGATCGTAGCTGTTGCTCAGATCGCGGCTCAGTCCGCTCGTCACTTCCAGCTTGACCTGCGGATGTTTGCGATTGAACGCCGCCAGCATATGAGTCGTCGGTCCGCCGACGAAGTCCTCGGGCACGCCAAGGCGCACCGTCAGGCCCACGTTCGCACCGGATAACGCCTCGATCATTTCATCGTTGAGCGCGAGCATGCGGCGCGCATAGGCGAGCAGGGTTTCGCCCGCATCGGTCGGACGAACGTCGCGGCTGTTGCGTTCGAGCAGCCTGTGCCCCGCCATCTCTTCCAGACGACGCACCTTCTGACTCACAGTGGACTGGGTCGAATGAAGCCGCGCGGATGCTGCGGTGAACGTGCCGCAATCGGCCACCATGACGATGGCCTTCAGCAGATCCAGATCGAACAGCGGCGCGCGCGCCTTGGGAGGGCTTTTCATCGATCCAGTCGATTCCTGAATGGGACATCGACTTCTATCACGCGCGACGGAGGCTGGCAATCTCGCGGCGCGCTTGTCCGCATATCTTGCAGAGCCTTTCGACGTCTCGCTTCGGGCATTTGAATTTCCACTGCACTCCATTCGAACATTTAATTTTTGAATGCGTGAGGAGATGACTACCATCGGTCCACGTCGATACGAATGGCGAGATTGCACGAATCGACGTCAGACAAAAAAGCCCGGACGGAGGCCTTGAAGAAATGCCCCGTTACGAGACAAATGACCGGAGACAGGATGAAGACAACGCAGTCGAAGCGCCATTGGAGTTGGCCGCTCGTGGCGGCAGGCACAGGCCTGATGCTGGCAGGCACGGCGAGCGCGCAGTCGAGCGTCACGCTGTTCGGCATCGTCGATGCCGGCATCACGTATACGAATAACCAGCAAGGCCATTCGGCATGGCAGGCGACGGGCGGCAACGAGTCCGGACCACGCTGGGGCCTGCTCGGAACGGAAGACCTGGGAGGCGGCCTCAAGGCGAACTTCAGGCTGGAAAACGGCTTCAACGTGATGAACGGCGCGGCCATGCAGGGCGGCCGGATGTTCGGCCGGCAGGCGTGGGTCGGAATGAGCGGCGACACACTCGGCGCACTCACGCTGGGCCGGCAGTACAACACCGTGCAGGACATTCTCGGCGCGATACAGATCAGCAATACGCTCGTTCAGTATTCGACTCACCCGTTCGACAACGACGACATCAACAACACGTTTCGCACGAACAACGCCGTCAAATACGTTTCGCCGATCTTCGCGGGCCTGCAGGCGAACGTGATGTACGGTTTTTCGAACTCCACCGGGTTCGCGGCGAACAATAGCTGGAGCGCGGGTCTTTCATACACGCACGGGCCGCTCAATCTCGGCGCGGCCTATGCGCGCATGAATCAGCCCGCGAGCAGCGCCGTGGGCGCGGTCGCATCCGACAACTACTACGCACCCGCCGCCGCGGTCTTCGGAACACGTCTCGTCGACGCGACCCGCCAGCAGATCTGGGGCGGCGGCGGAACCTACACTTTCGGGCCCGCGACGCTCGGCCTGCTCTATACGGGCTCGAATTTCAACATGGCGTCGGGCGGTGCGCTGCGCTTCGGAAACTACGAGGGCAGCATGCGCTACGCGCTGTCGCCCGCGCTGATCGCGGCTGTCGGCTATACCTACACCGAGACCTCGCAGGGCGACACGAACGGACACTATCACCAGGTCTCGGGCGGCCTTCAGTATCTGCTGTCCAAGCGCACCGACGTCTACGTGAACGGCCTTTATCAAAAGGCTTCCTCCGGCATCGGTCATGCATGGATCGACGGCATCGCGGGGCCATCATCGACGACGTCGCAAGTGGCTGTGGTCGCCGGTCTGCGTCAGAAGTTCTGACGGATCACGCAAGGAACCGTATGAAACTCCGCATTCTTCTCGCCGCGCTGCCGTTCATCGGCCTGTATTCGGGCGGCTCGCTCGCCGCGCATACGCCGCTCTTGTTCGGCATGCCGTTCCTGCTCGTATGGAATCTGTTCTGGATGGCCGCGACCGCCGCCATCCTGGCCATCATCTATTGCCTCGACAGCCGCGACGAAGCGGCACGCTCGAACCAACGCGCGGAGGCCGGCCAATGAACGCATCGCTGATCATCATCGTTCTTTTCGCGATCTTCGCGCTGGCAGTGGGGCTCTGGGCGCGCCGCGGCAAGACCCTGAGCCTCGAGCAATGGGCTGTCGGCGGACGCGGCTTCGGCTCGCTGCTCACGTTCCTGCTGATGGCGGGCGAAGCCTTCTCGACCTTCTCGTTCCTCGGCGCGAGCGGCTGGACCTACAGCAAGGGCGTGCCGGCGTTCTACATCCTGTCGTACGGGTGCCTCGCATATGTGCTCGGCTACTGGATGCTGCCCGCCATCTGGCGCTATGCGAAGGATCGCAACCTCGTGTCGTTCGCGGACTACTTCGCCGCGAAGTACGACAGCCGCGCCGTGGGTGTGCTGGTGTCGATGGTCGCCGTATTCGCGATGGTGTCGCTCCTGATCATCCAGTTGCGCGGGCTCGGGATCATCGTCTCCGAGATGTCGTATGGCCTGATCTCGCAGAACACCGCGATCTGGATCAGCGCGATGCTGATGGTGGCGTACATGACAGTCTCGGGCATTCACGGCTCGGCGAGCATCGCGATCTTCAAGGACGTGCTGATCCTCGGCCTGGCGATCTTTCTCGGCACGTATTTGCCGCTGCATTATTTCGGCGGCTTCGGCGAGATGTTCGCGCGCATCGACGCCGTGCATCCCGAACTGCTGCGCATGCCCGAGCATGGCTTCAATCTGAGCTGGTACAACTCGACACTGCTCCTGACGTCGCTCGGCTACTACCTGTATCCGCACGGCTTTACCGCCGTGTACGTGGCGCGCGACGCATCGGCGCTGCGCAAGAACGTGGTGCTGATGCCGATCTATCAGGTGCTCATCGCCTTTCTGTTCCTCGTCGGTTTTGCCGCCGTGCTCACCGTGCACGGGCTCGAAGGCGCGCAAACCGATCTCGCGCTGCTGCGTCTCGTCAAACAGACTTTCCCGTCATGGTTCGTGGGGATCGTCGGCGGCGCGGGGCTGCTCACCGCGCTGGTGCCGGGCTCGCTGATCATGCTCAATGCGTCCACGACGATCGCGCGCAACATCTATCGCGATGGCTTCGCGCCTCAGGCGAGCGAGAGGGAAGTCGCACGCGTCGCACGGATCGCATTGCCGCTGTTCACGCTGGTGGTCGTCTATTTCGTGCTGCGTGGCGGTGCGACTTTCGTCGCGCTGGCGATCTTCTCGTCGAGCCTGCTTACGCAACTCGTGCCGATGCTGGCGTCGAGTTTCCTGAAGCGCCCGTTCGGCACACGCGAAGCGGCGTTCGGCGGCATCGCTGCCGGCGGCATCGTGCTCGGCTTGTCGAGCTGGGGCGGCATGACGCTCGCGTCCGCGTTCCCCAACGCGCCGCTCGCGTTCACGTCGATCAACATGGGGCTCGTCGCGCTGTTCGCGAACGCCGTCGTCTTTGTGGCAATCAGCGCCGCGCAGCGTATGTTGCGCGCGCGTATCGATACCGCCGTGGAATCGGCATGACAATCGGCATGACAATCATGACTCGCTCTCTTCACCTCTCCAATGTCCGGCTGGCCGATGGTCAGCGGGTTTCCGTGTCGGTCGTGGATCGCCGCATCGAGGCGCTCGGCGCGCATGTCTGCGCCCCACGTGATGCGCACGTCGAGGATGGCGGCGGCGCGCTGCTGCTGCCGGGCTTCGTCGAAGGGCACACGCACATCGACAAGAGCAACTGGGGCCGGCCGTGGTACCGCAACGAGGTCGGCCCGCTGCTGACCGACCGCATCAGCAACGAACGTGAGTGGCGCAGGACGTCGGGGCACGAAGCGGCCTCGCAGTCGCTCGCGCTGTCGCGCGCATTCGTGCAGGCGGGCACCACGCGCTTGCGCACGCATGTCGATATCGACACGGATGCGCGACTGCGCTACCTCGAAGGCGTCCTTGCTACGCGGGAAACGATGCGCGACATGCTCGACATGCAGATCGTCGCCTTTCCGCAGTCGGGCATGCTGATCCGTCCCGGCACGACCGAACTGCTCGGCGGCGCGCTCGCGGAAGGCGCCGACGTGCTCGGCGCGCTCGATCCCGCGCTGATCGACGGCGATCCCGTCGCATCGCTGAACGCGACCTTCGGGCTTGCCGAACGCTATCGCAAGCCGATCGATATCCATCTGCACGAGCCCGGCGAAATCGGCGCATTCACGCTGAAACTGCTGCTGGACCGCGTCGAGGCGACGGGCATGCAGGGACAGGTGGTCGTCAGTCACGCGTTCTGTCTGGGCGCATTGCCCGAGCGCGAGCGCGATGCGCTGCTCGACCGGATCGCGCGTCTGCGCGTGGCGCTCTTGACTAGCGCGCCGCCTTCGCGCACGGTTCCGCCGCTCAAGCTTTGCCGCGAGAAGGGCATCACGATGTTCGGCGGCAACGACGGGATTCGCGATACCTGGGCTCCGTATGGCGTTCCGGACATGCTCGAACGCGCGATGCTGATCGGCATGCGCTACGACCTGCGGCGCGATGACGATCTTCTGATCGCGTTCGATTGCATCAGCGACGCCGCCGCGCGCGGCTGCGGTTTCGCCGAATACGGCCTGCGTGCGGGCGCACGCGCGGATCTCGTGCTGGTCGATGCGGAGTCCGTCGCGCATGCGGTGGTGGCACGGCCGAAGCGCAAGCTCGTCGTGTCGAACGGCCGCATCGTCGTGCGTGACGGAGAACTCGCGGCATGAACGAATACTTAGACGGACACGAACACGAACACGTCGACATGCTGATCGAGCACGGCTGCATCATCACGATGGATCCGTCGCGCCGCGTCATCGACGATGGCGCGGTGGCGGTCAAGGGCGATCGTATCGTCGCCGTTGGCGAAACCAGCGCACTCGCACGGCGATACCGCGCGGCGCGCGTGATCGATGCGCGCCGCAAGGCCGTGCTGCCGGGTCTGATCGATGCCCACGCGCATGCCGGACACGCGATGCTCAGAACGATCGGCGGCGCGGACGGCGAGGCGTGGACGGCGGCGTGCGAAGCGATCTACACGAGCGCATCGGACGAAGCCTTCTGGGAGACGGAGTCCCATCTTGCCGCGCTCGAGCGCCTGAAGGCGGGCGTGACGACGGGCGTGTCGCTGCTCGGAGGCGGAGATTCGATCATGCGCGTCGACGATCCCGTCTACGCGCGGCGCCACTGCGACGCGGTGGTCAGAACGGGCACGCGCTCGATCGTCGCGGTCGGGCCTTCTCGTCCACCCGCGCCTCGCGCTTATACCAAACACGACGCAAGCGGCAGCGTGACGCGCGATATCGATTTCGACCGCATGTTCGACGTATGTAAGGACATCGTCGATGCATGTCATGGCGACGCCGGCGGCCGCATCCGGATCGCGCTGACGCTGCCGGTCTTCGCGCCGGAACACTATCCGGACGTCGCGCGGTACGAGCACGACTACAGGCGCGAAGCGGGGCGCTATGCGCTGCTGGCGCGCGACAGGGGATTGAGCATCACGCAGGACGGTCATCGCGCGGGCACGCTCGATTTCGCGCATCGCGAACTGGGCCTGCTGAATTCGAAGTCGTTCATGTCGCATGCCATCGATCTGACCGAGGCGGATATCGCGGCTTGCGTCGAGACGGGTGCTTCGATCGTGCATAACCCGAGCGCGATCATGTCGATCATCGGACGCTGCCCGGTGCCCGAGCTGATCGATGCGGGCGTGACCGTTGCGATCGCGTCCGACGGCGCGGCGCCCGATCGCGGTTACGACATGTTCCGGCACATGTGGCAATGCATGCACTATCACCGCCGCCACTTCCGCGACCCGGGCGTGCTTCCGCACGGCAAGGTGCTCGAGATGGTCACGATCGACGCCGCGCGAGCTTTGTCGCTCGATCATGAGCTGGGATCGCTCGAAGCGGGAAAGCAGGCCGACATCGTTCTGGTCGACCTGTTCAAGCCGCATCTGATGCCGATGAACATGCCGGTCTATCGCGTCACCTGCTTCGCGAATGCGGGCGATGTGTGCATGACGATGGTCGGCGGGAAGGTCCTGATGGAGGACTACCGGGTGCTGACGGTGGATGAGGGAGAGATACTCGAACGCGTCTCGCAGGTGGCAGACCGTACGTTCGGGCGGGCGGGTCTGCGGCATCTGCTGGACGCGCCGCCGACGTTGTGGGGACGCAGTCAGTACTGAAGCGCAGCCTGGCGGCACGCCCGGGGAGAGGGCGTGCCGCGTCGCGCCGGATTATCGCGGCGCGTTGAGCGTCAGCTTCATATGACGGTTGACGTCCTTGTACAGCAGATAGCGGAAGCGGCTCGGTCCGCCCGCGTAGCAGGCCTGCGGGCAGAATGCACGTAGCCACATGAAGTCGCCGGCTTCCACTTCGACCCAGTCCTGATTCAGACGATAGACCGCCTTGCCTTCGAGCACGTAAAGGCCGTGTTCCATCACGTGGGTTTCCGCGAACGGAATCACGCCGCCGGGCTGGAACGTGACGATATTCACGTGCATGTCGTGACGCATGTCGCTGCTATCGACGAAGCGCGTCGTCACCCAGCGTCCTTCCGTGCCGGGCATCGGAATCGGCTCGATGTCCTGTTCGTTCGTCACGAAGGCTTCGGGTAGCGGCACGCCGTCCACGGCTTCATAGTGCTTGCGGACCCAGTGGAAGCGGGCCGTATCCTTATGACGATTACGCAGTTGCCAGTTCGCGCCGGGCGGAATGAACGCATAGCCGCCGGTCTTCAGAACGTGCAGCGTGCCTTGCAGCGTCAGCTCGATTTCGCCTTCGACGACGAACAGCACGCCTTCGGCCTTCTCGTCCTGTTCGGGACGCTCGCTGCCGCCGCCGGACGCCACTTCCATGATGTACTGCGAGAACGTCTCGGCAAAGCCCGACAGCGGACGCGCCAGCACCCAGAGGCGAGTCTTGTCCCAGAACGGCAGATGACTGGTGACGATATCGCGCATCACCCCTTTGGGAATGACGGCGTACGCTTCGGTGAACATTGCGCGGTCGGTCAGCAGCTCGGTCTGTGCCGGATGGCCGCCGTGGGGCGCATAGTAGGTGTTTGACATAGGAGTCTCCGTAGGGATTTCACGCCGTTGCACTGGTCGCAACGCCGTGAGGGTGTCCGGCTTCGCCGGACTTGAACTGCAAGCGGGACGAACCGCCCTGGATCTGGCCGCTGCGCACGATGGCGCGTTGCGCGGGCACCGCGGCAACGGCCGCAGCGGCGCTCTGTGCCTTCACGATGACGAAGCTGGCGTCGTTGCCGGCCTTCAGTCCGTAAGCGTCCTGTCCGAGCACGGCGGCTCCGGCGTCCGTCGCCATATGTAATGCGACGAGCAACGCCTCATCAGTATAGAAACCGGAGCGATAACCGATGAGCATCGCTCTTTGCAACATGTCGCCGTTGCCGTAAGGCCACCACGCGTCCTGGATGTTGTCGTTGCCGGTAAAGACGCGCACGCCTGCTTCGCGCAGCCGCAGGATCGGCGGGAACGCACGGTCGCCGGGCGCGTTGGTCATGATCGATACGCCGGCATCCGCAAGCGCCACGGCGACCCGGTCGACCACGTCGGGTGCGACATCGCCCAGTCCGTAGGCATGGCTGACGGTTACGCGGCCCTGCAGGCCCGACGCCTTTGCGTATGCGGCGATCCGGTGCAACTGGTCGATCCCTTGTTGTCCCGGTTCGTGCAGGTGAATGTCGATCTTCACGCCGCGCTTGTCCGCGATGCCGAAGATGATCCGGAGCTGAGCCTCGGCGTCGCCGTCGAGTGTCGTCGGGTCGATTCCGCCGACGACCTCTGCGCCTTCACGCACCGCCGCATCGAGAATATCCGCCGTGCCGGGACAGGAAATGACGCCGGCCTGAGGAAATGCGACGAGTTCGATATCGACGAGGCCGCGCCATTTTTCGCGCGCTTGCATGACGGCGTGCAGGTTGGTCAGTCCCGTGGTCGCATCGACGTCCACATGACTGCGCATTGCAATGGTGCCGAACGATGCGGCCTGACGAATCAGCGCATCCGCGCGCTCCGCGATGGGACGCGCGCCTGCGAGTTCCTGCTTCTCGATGGCAAGACGCTCGCGCAGGCTGGCGACGGCACGATGAGGACGCCAGCGATCGCCCACGAAGCTCTTGTCCAGATGAATATGTCCGTCGACGAAACCGGGCAGCACGAGATGGCCTTCGAGATCGATGATCTCCGCGTCGCCCGTATCGGGCCGCCGCGAACCGATGCTCGCGAAGCGGCCGTCCTTCACCGCGAGGTTCAGTGGGTTGCCATCAGCGTCGATGGCATTGACGAAGACGCGGTCGAACATGCTTGTGCCTCAGGGAATCGGGACCTTTTCAACGCGTCCCGAACCCGTTGCGGCGTTGCGTTGCGCGGTCCTCGGATAGGGGGGATCCATACAAAATATAGGAGGCGCGCGATATCCACAAATTAAATATCGAAATCCGACCTATCCATTTTATGAATGCTTGAGCATGGCTTTGACATCGGCAAACTGGACTCATCGATCGCGCATGTCTGGCACTAGGCGGCGAAAAATGAATGATGCACGCTCCGATCCGTCGTTGTACAAAACATCACGAAGGCGGAGACAATATGCTGAAACTCTTGATTGGGATCGGAATTCCGTATGGCGGCGTGATCGGATTGTTGCCGTGGGTCGCATCAGCCGAGCGGTTCGTGTTCGGTGTGCCGCTCGTCTATGCATGGATCTTTTCGTGGTTCGTGCTGACTTCCGTCTGCCTGCTGGTTTGCTGGCGCATGTTCGACCGCGACGCCGGCACGCGCACCGCGCAATCTCATTGAGGACACGATCATGGCAACGGCGGTTTTTCTCGGCTTCATCGTCCTGTCCTTGTGTCTCGCGGTGAGTTCGAGACGAGGCGCGAGCAAGCAGGACGTGCATGACTTCTTCGTGGCTTCCGGACAGTTCGGCGCATGTCTCGTGTTCTTTCTGACCGCGGGTGAGATCTACAGCATCGGCACGATGGTGGGATTCCCCGGAGGAATCTATGCCAAAGGGCCGACCTATGGCGTCTGGTTTCTCGGTTACATTCTGCTCGCCTATCCATTGGGCTATTTCATCGGGCCGAAGATCTGGGAAGCCGGCAAGCGCTACAACGCAATCACCCTGCCCGATCTTTTCAAAGGTCACTACAACAGCCGCGCACTGGAACTGGTGGTCGCGGCCACGGCGATACTCTTCCTCCTGCCTTGGGGAGAGTTGCAGTTCACCGGCCTGATCGCCGCGTTCAAAGGTCTGGGGTGGCATCTCGATCCCATCTATCTGACGCTCATCGCGGCGGTGCTCGCGTTCGTGTATATCGCGATTTCGGGCGTGCGATCGTCGGCGTATATCGCCGTGCTCAAGGACATCCTGATGGTCGTGGCGATCATCGTCACGGGTATCGCCGTCGCTTCGCACGCGGGTATCGCACATGTGTTTCATGCGGCGAGCCAGCATGTCGGCAACACGATGAACACGCGCCAGTTGACGTTCTCGATGAGCACCATGTTGTTTCAGGCGCTCGGGTTCTACATGCTGCCCGTGGGCGTCCAGTTCTTCTTCACGGCGAAGAACGCCGACACGATCCGGCGTACCCAGATGGCGATGCCCATGTACATGCTGATGTATCCGTTTCTGGTCCTCGCCTCGTACTATGCGCTGAGCCAAAACCTGCATCTGAACTCGCCGAACGAGGCGTTCTTCGCTGCCGCGACGCGGCTTCTGCCGGATTGGGTGCTGGGGCTCGTGGCGGCTGCCGCATCGCTCTCGGGTCTGCTGGTGCTTGCGGCCCTGTGCCTCGCCATCGGTCCGATCGTCACGCGTAATCTGCTGCCGAACATGCCGGAGAACAGACAGAAACGCGGCGCGAAAGTCGTGATTGCACTTTACCTACTGGTGTCCATCGTGATGACTTTGTCATTGCCGAACCTGATGCTCACGCTGGTCAATACAACCCTCTACGGTGTCACCCAGTTCTTTCCGGGCATGCTGATCATCCTGCTGCGGCTGAGGGTGCGTGCTTCGGCGGTAGCGCTGGGCATTCTGACAGGACAACTGCTGGCGATCGATCTTTACGTCCGCGATGTCGACCTCGGAGGCTTCAATCTCGGTCTGCTGTGTCTCGCAGTGAACGTGCTGGTCATGTTGTCGAGCAACGTGATCGCGAAGTTCATCATGTTGAATGCGCCACGACATCCGGCTTCGCGCGGAAAACTGTGACGAGCAACACGCCCAACGCTCATGCACACACGGATCTTCGACCTCGACGGGACCCTGAGCGATCCGATGCCCGGCTTCAGCCGCTCGATCAACCATGCGGTCGTTTCGTCGGGGTTTCAGGCATGCCGCGAGCCGGAACTGGCGCGCCGTGTCGCGCCCGGACATCGTAAATCAAAATAAGTCCGTCAACCCGGAAACACGTGTGGGGTGCCGTATTTAACTTAGGACTTTTAAGACACTATAGGTATGCCACTCTTTGCGTATTGACCAGTGACCGCGTTTGTGAGTTGCTTATCGATGTTCGCAAAAGCGGGAGTCGTTGATAAAGAGGGGAGACCTGAACAGAGGGGCTCGACAATCATGAGGCCCGGCAGCGTCGATCGTTCGTGCCAGCCGAAGCAAGTGCGCACGCGGAATGTCTCAAGATAATTCATACATCTCGCAGTACTACGTCCTATCATGTAAACGCGGCCACTCGTTAATTTTGAAAATTCGTTAGCATCGCAGATAAGTTGAAAGCCGCCGGTTCGTGTCTCTTATTGGAGATCTTCACTCCGTTTTTCGTCGCGAGAAACGTAAGTTCGGGCGCGGGCTTGCTGACGCTGCCTGCGTCCGCATCGTGTTTCTCGATGGGTATGGCACGGGCGGTTTTTCTGCATGTTCGATGCAATGATCGTGCAGTTGTTCAACTTCGATCGTCGGGATCAGAAGAAGGCAGGTCCGAGGTGAAGTAGTTGATCGATCGCGGGAGTTTCGGTTGAAATGGGTACAACTTCTACTATTCTAAGAGGTGCATTATGCTTAGTAATCCAATGTAATGGCGGTCGCATCTGGTGGAGCATCGAGATCAACCTAAACAAGCAGGAGGCGATAAATGAACGTGTTCTTCGGAAACGTGAGGCCCGGAATCGCTCTGGGGGCGAGTGAGGCGGACCGGCTGAAAGGCGAAATCGACGCGGTCCTCACCGGGATGAACGCCCTCAATGTCGGCAGTCATTGCACGATCCCCAACTTCAAGCTGGACGACGGCAGACGGATACCAATTACCGCGCAGATAAGCAATATCAATGACAGGGATATGACCGTCGATTTGAGCTAGTGGAGCGTCAGGATCCTCGTGTCAATCCAGTCATGTCGAAGGAGGGAAACATCTCATGCCAACAGTCATAATCAAGGCGTTCAGCGCCAAGAAGCTACCGAGCCCGATACTGGTAGCAACGTGGGTTCAGAACTGGACCGCCGCCGCGGGCGGGGTGTGGAACGCACCCACTTACAACGACGATGAATGTACCGTGACGGTTAACGGGATAGCAGTCGCAGCTGCAACAACTCCGGTTCAGGGAACTGTCGATAACTATAACGAAACGCATCCGGGCAACGATATGATCACTGTATCGGTTCACTAAAGCCGGGCGATGCTTATGAGTTGGCGGCCTGCCAACGAAGCGCAATTGCGCGGTGCGGTGGATTCCGCGCCGCGTAAGCGCAAGAATGACGATGACTGCGCCACTTACCTAAGTATCCTTGTAACGCGCAGCGCCGACACGCACGATCGACGTCCGAAGACTGCCACGCATTCTTCTTTGATCTCGACGCCGGGCGGGTGACCGACGGCGCCCCGCAGGTAACTTTGCTGTCTGAGCGGTTCGAGCTTGGGAACCCTCTTTTGCCAAAGCGGGAATCGGGCGATGACCAGCCCCTGGCTACGAATGGCTTCACTCCGGGGTGGTCTCCACATCCGTCGCGGACCAACTGATGCTCGAGACGCCGCGCTCCATGCTCATTCGGCTCGCCATACGTTCGAGCTTGGCCTGATCCTTCGGATGCATTCGCACTGTCGCCGTCACCTTGACCTTGGACGCGTCGCCCGCCGCATCTTCGCTCGTCAGGCTATGGAAGGATAGGGGCTGTGATTCCATGGCATTCGATAGCAGTGTACGAATGTGAATTTCATCCTCCTGACGTCCGACTACGGTTAACATGTACTGTCGCACCAGGTCGGCGCTAGACACTGGCGTAGCGTTGATTATTTGGCTCAGCTCTCGCAGGAGCGTGTTGGTCATCAGCACGACGCCTGTGCCAGCAATGGCGGGTCCGTAATGACCAGTCCCGCACAGCACGCCGACGGCTGCTGAACACCAAAGGGTTGCCGCTGTATTGATGCCCTGTATCGAGCCTTTATCGCGCATGATGACGCCACCGCCGAGGAAGCCAACTCCCGAGACGACATAGGCTGCTATCTGCGTGACACCCGCAACGCCGTTACCTGTGAGCATGCCGAGGGTGACAAACAGGCAGGCTCCGCTTGTAACCAGTGTAATTGTGCGCAGACCAGCGGTGCGCTGACGCAATTGCCGCTCTAGTCCGATGGCTACGCCGCAAGCGAACGCGGCAACGAGGCGCATCGCGAAATCGAAACTCATATGACCTCTTGAGATGAACCCTAAAAGGTCGCACGAGCACATGTCGTTGTCGTGACTTTGTTGCGATATGTGGGTATGTCCCGGCAAGTGAAGGACTCTGTCACCCTCGCAAGTAGGGAGCACGTGTATTCAGTCGCGTGGTTAAGGCGAACGATCCTGTCCGATCATCGAGGTCGGCAGGCACATTTTCGGGATACGCGCAATTGATGTCGTAGTGCATCGTCGAACCATCCACTCGCATTTACGATGCGATTTTGGTTACAGAAATCTGTATCGCCATTGAACGCCCCGAGCACCTATGGAACAATGGACAGAGATCACATAGAGCAGGACATAACGTGCATCATGGCCAATGACCGGCAACACCGCCGGACCGTTCTGCATTTCGCGCTCTATGGCGCGGAAGCCGACCAATCCTGGGTCGACATGGTCCATTACGAACGCATTCCCCTGCGTGCCGGCCGTTTCGACTTCGACATCAAGCCGCATGTCCATGACGCGCTGATCCAGGTGCTCTACGTCACCGCGGGAGGCGGCGAGACCTTCATCGACGGCCAGACTTGGGCAGTCGAAGCACCATGCCTGATCGTTGTGCCAGCGCGCTCGGTCCACGGCTTTCACTTCCGCAGCGATATCGACGGTCATGTCATCACCGCCGCGCAGTCTGCGCTGGAATCGCTGGCGATGACGGCTGCGCCAGAGCTGCTGGAATTCATCCGCACGCCGACGGTGCTGTCGATCGATCCGGACGTCGAGCGCGGCACGCCCCTCGACACCCTGTTTCAGTCCATCGGCCACGAGGCGGAGAGCCACGAGCGCTGGCAGTTCACCGCGGGCGCAGCACTGACGATTGCTCTGTTCGTCAAGATCGGGCGCCTCAGCGAGAGCGCCCGGCTTTCAGCCAGTTCCGAGCAGCGGACCATGTCCGGGCGGATCGAGCGGTTCCGTGCGTTGCTCGACCGCCATTGCCGCGAGCGGCGTCCGGTCGCCAGCTATGCCGACGAAATGGGCGTGAGCACCGGCCAGCTCTCGCGCATCTGCCGGGCCACCTTCGGTGTGTCAGCAATCGAGGCGATCGATGCACGCTCGATCCATGAGGCGAAGCGGCTGCTCGGTTATTCGACGCTCAGCGTGAAGCAGATCGCCAGTGAACTGGGCTTTCAGGACGAGGCCTATTTCGGTCGTTTCTTCCGAAAGCAGACCGGACTGCGGCCAACCGAATACCGCTCCGCGGCCCATGATCGATCGCTGCCGCCGGAAAAGGGGAGCGCGGACTGACTCGGCCGCGCGCCCGGGCATCGCTTCAAGCCGTTACCCCGCGGAACGTCACGAACAGGTGTTCCGGGCCCGAGTTGGTCAGGTTGTTGCCCCTCACATACTGGATCGGCCTTGTCGGATCGAGCGCGATATCGCCGACCTTGCGGGCCAGAGCTTTCGTCGCGATCAGCGTCTCCAGCTTGGCGAGCGGCGCGCCGAGGCATTTGTGCATGCCGTTGCCGAAACCCAAATGGCCGTTGGAATCGCGGTCGATGTCGAACATCTCACCGTCGGCGAACTTTCGGCTGTCGCGGTTCGCGGCCGACAGCAGCAAGCGCACCACCGCGCCCTTGGGCAGATCAACACCCGCGACCGTGGTGGCCTCGGTGGTGATGCGGCTCACGCGCTGGACGGTCCCACGATAGCGCGCCACCTCCTCGACGAAACGGTCAGCGTCGGCGGGGTTTTCGCGGATCCGCCCCAGCAGGTCCGGTTGTTCGGTGAACATGCGAAAAGCGTTGGCGACAAGGATAGTCGTCGTGTCATGCCCGGCGATGAAGACGAAGGCGCATAGCTCCTTCGCTTCCTTTTCCGAAAGCAACCCGTCCTTCCACATGCGCGCGATATGCCCGCCGATCGACTGGCTGTCGGTGCGAGCGAGGCGCTCCATCGCTTCTTTCAGGTAAGCGAAGAAAGCCTGCGCGCTCTGCTCGTCGGTGCCGGTCCCCGGCGCATTGCGGGCGAGGCGCCCGAAGTAGCTAAAGGTCTCGTCCGACCAGAACTTCATTTTCTCTTCATCCTCGTTCGGCACATCGATCATCGTGGAGATGGTCGAGATGCTGAGCGGGATGGCGAAATCGTTGACGACATCACCGCCACCTTTGGCAATCATCGCGTCAAGCAAATCCTCCGCCCTCTGACCGATCTGATCGATAAAGGGATCGAGAGACAGCGGCAGGAAAGACGGTTGGACGACCTTGCGTAACCGCGAATGATCGGGCGCGTCGAACAGTGTCAGGAACGTGAGCGGAGGCGGACTGACGACCTCGGAAGAAAACAGCTTCGGATTGCGTATCGCCTGATAGACGTCGTCATAGCGCGACAGGAACCACACGTCCGAAGTCGCCGACGGGCAACGCAGAACCGGCGCGTGCTCCCGCATCCAGCGGTAGTGCTCGTAAGGGTCGCCTTGCGAGCCGTCATCGACCACCTTGAATGGTTCAAGCCCGTCCGGCCACTTCAGTTCATGTGAATAAGGCGGAAGGGTCTTGGCCGTAAATGGGCAAATCTGCGGCGCGCTTTGCGGCACGGCAGGCCGTGCAGAACGGGCAGTGGGTGGCACTGCGGCAACCGGTGCGGTCTTGCCGAGCGTCATACGCTCCAGCGCCCGGCTCATCGTGGCCTTGGAGTGCAGTGCGTGCAGCGCGATGATGTCCCGTGCCGCGTTCAGGTTGCCCAGTTCGAAGGCGGCGACGATGTCCCGGTGCTGCTGGACGATATCGCCGACTATCTCGATCTGGTCGGTCAGCGCGCGAGCGATGTAGTCCTGCACGGCAAGTTGCCGGTAGAGCGCGATAAGCTGGGTGTTCCCGGAAGCTTCAACCGTGAACATGTGGAAGGCGTGGTTTGCCTCGATATAGCGCGGAACGTCGGTAAAGCGCCGCCCGGACACGAACGGCGCCGTTGCCTCGGCGAGTTGGCGGAAGACGGTCAATTGCTCGCTCGACAGCCGTCCCATGGTCAATTGAGCCGCTCCCAGTTCGAGCGCCATGCGCAGGTCGAAGGCTTCATCGACATCGACAGGAGCGATGCGCTCCTCGCCGGTCTGAACCACGAGGCCGGTGCCAGCGAACTTTTCGTAATAGAAGTTGCGCGGCGTCAGCCCTTCGGATGACAGAAAATCGCGCACCGCATCGACCATCGGCGGCGGCCCGCAGAGGTAGACATCCGCGTCTCCGTCGTTGAGCTGGGAAGCGCTGATGTGGCCGGTCACGTAGCCCTTGTTGGGATGGACGCTGTCGGGGCTGGAGACGGTGCAGGCATAGGTGAAGTTCGGCAGGCGCTGCGCATAGGTTTCGAGCCGGTCAATGCCCACCAGATCCGCATCGCTGTTCACACCCAGGATCATGTGGATCGGATACGGACTGCCGCCGTCAGCGACGATCTTGTCCAGCATCGAGAGAAATGGCGCGAGGCCCGTACCACCCGCCAGAAACAGCACCGGCCGTTCGATCGGGCGCAGGTAGAAGCTTCCGAGCGGGCCGCGAAAATCGATTGAATCTCCGACTTTTGCGGTTTCGCGGAGCCATCCCGACATCACCCCTTGGGGTACATTGCGCACGAGAAAGGACAAGTGCGGCTCGGACGGCCCCGAGCTGAAGGAATAGGATCGTGTCTGATCGGTGCCGGGCACACGGATGTTGACATACTGCCCCGGCAGGAAGCTGAGATCTGCGCGATTCTCGAGCTCGACAGAGAAAGCGATCGTGGTGTCTGACGCCCGTTGGCAGGCGACGATTCGTCCGCTGTGGGAGGACGGTCCGGTACCCGAGACGTCGGAGTTCGTGGCGATCTGGATCACACAGTCGGAATGTGGGCTCATCTGGCAGGTAAGAACCTTGCGGGCGCTCGCCTCCTCGGAGCTAAGTGCATCCTCGACGCAGTCGCCCAGAACGTACTCGCCGGACTCGCAGACCGCTTTGCAGGTGCCACACACACCATCACGGCAATCGAGTGGAATATTGATCTTGGCGCGAATGGCGGCGTCGGTGACTCGCTCGCCTTCCTTGCACTCGATGAAGCGGGTCACTCCGTCCTCAAAACGGAGGGTTATCTGATGGGCCATGACGGTGTCTCCTCTAGATGCGCCCGAACAACCGCTCCGCTGGCGGTATCGTCGGCCGCGTTGGCGCGCGAGGTAACCTTGTTTCTCGCAAGCGCCCGCTGGGTTCAGTGACACCAATTTAGAGCCTTAGCCGCACTCCTCTCAATGGACAGAGACGTCGTTCGCCCGGACAAAACGTGCACCGACGTTTCGTTAAGTCTTCGCCTCGTCTTAGTTACTGTTGAAAATCGCTGACAGGATTGACTGCGGCCTCATAGGCAAGGAGAACGCACGGCCTTGTCCGGACAGCTTTCTAGCTGCATCCCTACTACATTTGATGCGTCTGCATGAGCGTCACTATCCGCCGGGAGGTAGAAACACCTTGTGAGCAGGATCTTGCCCGCAGGGTTGGCCGGGCAGCTTGCTTCGCAGGTCCGATTTCTCTGTCCTTCACCATTTGATTGCATGTCCACGGGAAGCTGAGCTTCAGACCTGCTGCCCGTCATCGGAAAGGCGTCAGTTCATGTCCGTAGGCGGACTCAAAGCGAAATCGCCCATTTGCACGCAGAGCGCCGGCATCCAGTTTGCGTTCCGCGACTGCGTGAACAGGGAGTGATCCTATCGAGCGCGCGCATGAGAACCCGTGACCCGGGGCAACGTCCGCACGCGCGACCCTTCAAAACAGGTGATGGATGCCGGCCAGCACCACCGTCTGCCGGTTCGACGACGACGGACCGATGCCTAGCGTGCTCGCGATCGCGCCCGACGAAGCCTGCTCGACCATTACGTCGGCGTATAGCTGTGTGAGCTTCGAAAGCGAATAGACGTTGGCGATCGTCACCTGCGTCCAGCGCTGTCCATCGAGCGTCGTGGTCCACGCGCCCGCGCCGATCATGTATGCGGGCGTGAACTGAAAGTTTGCGCCGCCATCGATGGTGCGATAGTTCTCCGAACGTCCGCGCGCCTCGATGCGCACTTGCGTCAGCAGCGCATGCAACTGCACGCGTCCTATCTGATAACTTCCGCCGATGCCCGCGTTCCTCACGCTTTGTGCGACGAAGGATCCGCTGGTCGGAAGCGCGACGCCCTCGAAGCTGGTGAGACCCAGCCCGTTCGCGAGATTGAACGCGCGGTCGCGATACTCCGAATACGCCGCCGCAAGGTTGAGCGGCCCATAGCCATACGTCGCGCCGAAGCTGAAGCTGCGCCCCGTGGTGCTGCTCGACTGGTTCGTGAAACCGTACAGCGCGCCGACGGTCACGCCCGCGAAATTCTGGCTGCGAAACTTCACCGTGTTCGACAATTCGACCGGCACCGTGTTGCCGAGTCCATCGATATTGCCGGGATGGAACGCCGAGAAATCGCCGAGCGTCTGAGCGGTGGAGAGCGGCCCGAGCATCTCAAAGTGAAAGTCCGTCTGACGCCCGAGCGTGAGCGTGCCGAAGCGGCTTTCGCTCAGGCCGACATACGCCTGGCGGTTGAACAGCGTGCCCGCGCTCGACATCGCGCCGCTGATCGTCGAGAAGCCAGACTCCAGCTTGAACACGGTTTTCAGTCCGCCGCCGAGATCCTCGGTGCCGGTCAGGCCCCAGCGATCGGCCTGCAAGGTGCCTTGCTGCGCGATGAATGCGCGTGAGCCGCGCAGATTGCTCACATAACCTACGCCCGCGTCCAGACTGCCGTACAACGTCACGCTGCTTTGCGCGTGCACGTTCGCCGCGACGCTCAGCGTCGAAAGGGCGAGCGCAACCAGACTCTTGTTCATAAGGGTCTCGCTATCGATGAAAAGGGAAGCGCCGGGCACGGCCGGCGAGGACTTCAGGACTTCAGGACTTCAGGACATCAACGTCTGATACAGAATGGCCGCGCCCGACACGATCGCGAACGCCATCACGGAGACGCGCAGCAGACGCGCGTTCAAACGCTGATGCACGTGCTGGCTGATCCACGCGCCGGCGATCACCGGCGGCACGAGCAGCAGCGCCCACACGAACTTTGCGCCGGTGATTTGCCCGGTCACGGAGAGCATCACGAGCGAGAGCGCCTCGCCGATCGCAAAGCACATTGCGATGGTCGAGCGCAGCGCCGGCGCGCGATAGTGCTGGAAGACCATCGCGAGCGCGGGACCGCCGATGCCCGTAGCCGTTTCGGTGATGCCCGTCACCGCGCCCGCCGCCATCAACGCATTGCGGCCCGGCAAAAAGCTCGGCGCGCACAGCGTCGCGACGGCGGCGGCGATCGTCGATGCGCCGATGAAAATATTGAGGTCGTGCGCCGAGATGCGCGAGATGATCCATACGCCCGCCACCGCGCCCGCCGTCCTGCCGACGGTGATCCACAGCGTGCCTTTCGAATCGAGCGCGGGACGCTCGCGCCACGCGAGATAGACGTTCAACGGCAGCATCAAAATCAGGAGCGACACCGGCAGGAGACCTGGCTCGATCAGCCCGATCACGGGCGCGCAGATCAGCGCGAAGCCGACGCCGACCGCGCCCTGAATGAAGGCGGCTATCGCGACGGTGGCGGCGAGCACTGCAAAGATGGTGAGACTCACGGCGAATTTACTCCACGGTAGGCAGGGGCGTTTGGGTCAGCGGTTGCAGCGACGGCGCTACGTGCACGCGTTGGATCGGCGCCTGCGCGACGACTTCGCGCGCGATGTCATCGACTTCTCTCAAGAATGCGCGGGCGTCCCAGTCCGTCGGCCAGCCTTGCCACAGACGCAGCTTGCCGGCGACGAACACAGCGTCGATCTGACTGCGGTTGGCAAGCCGCACGAGTTCCCATGTGAGATCCCACGATGGCCGCATCTCGGGCACGTCGAGATCGACGAGCAGAAAGTCCGCCGCCTTTCCCGCCGCGATCTCGCCGCTGAGGGCATTCAGACGCAACGCATCCGCGCCGCCGCGCAACGCGCGATCGAGCCACAGTTCGCCCCCGCCGCACGACGAATCGCCGCTCGCGAGACCGAAGGCGAAGCGCTGCGCGGTTTCCGCGGCATCGACGAGGCGGAACGCGTCGCTGCGCGTGCCGTCGGTGCCGAGGCCGAAGCGGATGCCGAGCGCGGCCATCTGCAAGGCGGGCGCGACCGCGTTGCCTTTCCAGGAACTCGCGACCGGGTTGTAGCTGACGGCCGCGCCCGTGTGCGCAAGCAGGTTCAGCTCGGACGGCGTGACGAGCGTCGCGTGCGCGATCAGCGTCTGCGGGCCGAGCGCTCCCGCGTAATGCAGATGCTCGATGGGCCGCAACTTGCGACGAACGATCGAACGCTCGACTGACGCGAGATGCTCGTTGGCGTGCGTCTGAAACACCGCGCCCGCATCCGCGCACAGGGCGGCGGCGGTTTGCAGCATGCCGTCGGAGCCGGCTTCCGGCACCGAGATCGCCAGCGACGGATGCACGAGCGCGTGCCCATCCCAGCGCGCCAGATGCTGCTGCGCCCGCACGACGATGGCGGCTCGGGCGCGAGCGTCGATATCGTCGGCGAGATCGTTGCAGATGAGGCCGAGCACGCAGCGCACGCCGGCTTCCTGCGTCGCGGCGGCGATCGCCGATGCATCGCCGGCGGCGCGCGTGCCCGCATCGCATACGGTGGTGAAGCCGCCGCGCAGCGCTTCGAGCGCGGCGAGCTTCGCGGACAGATACACGAGCTTTTCGTCGAGACAGTTTTCGAGCGGCACCCAGATGCGCCGGTAAATCTCCGACGGCTCGCCGAACGCGAGCGCCTTGCCGAACGATTGCGTCAGATGATGATGCGCGTCGAGGAAGCCGGGCATCAGGAGCTTGCCGGGCAGCGCAAGCGGCGCGAGATGCGTGTAGCGCGCGAGGATGTCATCGGCGAGACCGACGGCGACGAACTTGCCGTGCGCGACGACGACCGCGTGATCGCGCTGCGGGCCGTCGGCGAGCAATACGTATTCGGGCAGCAGCAAGAGTTCGTTGACCTCGAGCGAGGCCGGCGAGAGCAGTGGGTTCTTCATGATGGATCGGTTTAGTGGCAGGAGCGGTTGTCTTGCATGGCGGCTTCGAGCGGCGCGGCGGGATCGGCGGCAGGGCGTTCGCGCCAGTGGAGCTTCAGATGCACGAACAACACGTTGACGACGACGGCGGTCAGCGCACCCATCGCGAGCCCGTTGCCGAGCACGATCTGCAGCGCCGCCGGAAAGCGGCTATAGACGCCGGGCACGACGATCGGCAGCACGCCCATCGTCAGCGCGGCGGCGAGCGTGTACATGTTGGCGCGCGAACGCAGGTCCACCTGGCGCAGCAGGTTGATGCCCATCACGCCGATGATCGAGAACACGATCAACGCGGTGCCGCCGACGACCGGCGCGGGAATCGCATTGGCGAGCCGGCCGAGCGGCGCGAGCAGGGCGATGACGACGAGCAGTGCGCCCGCCGCCGCCGTGACGAAGCGCGAGCGCACGCCCGTCGCCTGCACGATGCCGATGTTCTCGCTGCTCGTGATGATCAGCGATGTGCCGAAGAGGCCGCCGAGCACCGACATCGCCGCATCGCCGCGAATTGTCTTCGGCACCTCGGTCTGCGGATCGATTTCCTTGCCGACGACTTCCGCGATCGCGACCGTCTGGCCGGTCGCTTCGGCCATCGAAATCACGCTGAAAATCAGCAGCGGCAGCGCGGCGACGATATCGAAACGCGGCATACCGAAGGGCAGCGGCGTCGGCAGCGTGAGGACCGCGCCGGACCAGACATCGGCAAAACTCATGACGCCGAGCGACCACGCGAGGGCCGCGCCCGCGAGCAGGCCGAGCAGCACGGCGAGTTGCCCGAGCATGCCCTTGAAGAGCTTCGCGAACAGCACGGTGAAGGCGACCGTCGCGAGCGCAAGCCCGATGCCGAGCGGATTCGCGAATTCCGCCGTGCCCGGCCGGCCAACGATCACGACGCCGTAGATGCGGATCAGATTGATGGCGACGAGAATCAGCATCGTGCCAATCACGATGCGCGGAAAGAAGCGCAGGCAGCGCGCGAAGACCGGCAAGAGCAGGAAATAGCAGAGGCCGGTGAGGATCGTCGCGCCGGCCGCGGTCGCCAGATCGGTCTGCTGCGCGATCAGCACGAACAGCACGACCGGCGCGCCGCCCGGCACCATGATGAAGGGCAGGCGCGCGCCGAACTTGAGCGGCCCGAAGGACTGCAACAGCGTGCCGAGCCCGCAGACGAGAAAGGTCGCGCTGATCAGATCGACGGTCAGCGCCGACGACAGCCCCAACGCCTTTGCGACGAGAAATACCGCCGTGATCGGCGATGCCGCCACGACGAGTACATGCTGCAAACCGAAGAGGATGAGTTTTGCGAGCGGCAGGCGCTCGTCGACGGGGCGAATCGGCGGTTGGTGAACCATGACGGTTGTCTCCTGTATGCCGCGCCTCGGGCCGATCGTCCGGCGCGGTGATTTTGATTTCCCAAATCGATTTGGGGTAGGGCGATGAAAAAGGGGCGAGCGCCCCAAATCGATTTGTTACCGTAGAATGGTGCGTCATCTCGGTGCTGTCAAGCCGAAAAATTTATCGGTGTCGCGGTCGCGATAGTCGCGATTTCGTCGTGGGAAAAGTCATGAGCGAGGAAAGCAGGACCATGCAGAGCATCGCGCCGGCCAAGCCGAGGCCCACCATTTCCGACGTCGCGCGCCTGGCCGGCGTTTCGCCCACCACCGTTTCGCACGCCCTCAACGACAAGGGCTATGTCGATCCGCAGACGCGCGAGCGCGTCAAGGAAGCGGCGCGGACGCTTGGCTATCGTCCGAGCGTGCGCGCGCAACGCTTGCGGACCGGCGAGGCGCACACGATCGCGCTGGTTTCGTCGATGCCCTTCGAGATCGCGGGCGGCGCATCGCGGCTCGGCTTTCTGATGGAAGTCGCCGCGGTCGCGGCTTCCGCTGCGCTCACGCGCGGCCTCGCTCTTGTGCTGGTGCCACCGGTAATGGCGGGACGTTTGCCGCTGGAGCAACTGGATATCGACGGCGCGATCGTCATCGAGCCCACCGCCGACGACGCCAATGTTGCGCATCTGCAGGAGCGTGGCCTGGCCGTGGTGTGCCTCGGACGCCAGCCGGGCAACGATGTGGCGCCCTATGTCGACATCCATTCTTCGGCGACCTCCGAGCTGCTGCTGAACCATCTGCACGAGCAGGGCAGCACCAAGATCGCGTTGCTGATCGGCGCGCAGGCGCGCAATTCGTATATCGAGGCCCGCGAGGCGTATGCCCGGTTCTGCGCCGCGCGCGGCATGACGCCGGTGATCGCGGTCGCGGACGAATCGGGCGGCGAGGACGCGGGACGCGACGCGTGCGCCGCGTTGCTCTCGGCCCATCCCGACCTGGACGGGCTGTGCGCGCTCGTCGATGCCTTCGCGGTCGGCGCGGTGCAGGCCATCGCGCAACGAGGCAAGCACGTGCCGGACGACATCAAGATCGTTACGCGTTACGACGGCGTGCGTGCGCGCGCGTGCCGGCCGCCGCTGACTGCCGTCGATATGCATCTGGAGGACATGGCGTCGCAGGCGGTCGAACTGCTCTTCGCGCATCTTGCGGGCAAGGGCGGCGCGCGGACGGTCGCGCCCGCGCTGCCGGAACTGGTGATACGAGAGTCGTCTCGCGCGTGACGCTCCCTTCTGACCGTGATGCGTGCGAGGTCGTCGCACGAGGGACGTGCCTCACCAGCCCGCTGCGGCGCCGTCGCTGCGCGGATCGTGACCGCCTTCGAAGAATCCGTTCGGATGTCGAACGATCGCGCCTGCGTGACCCATCGTTTCGTCGTAGGGCGCGAGCACATCGACTTCATGACCGAGACGTCGCAGCGCGGCGATGGTCTCGTCGCCAAAGCGCGCTTCGAGCTTGAGCGAATCGCTTGCCTGCCCCCATGTGCGTCCGAGCAGCCAGCGCGGAGCATCGATTGCGGTCTGGGGATTCCAGCCGTACCGCGCAATGCGCGTAAACACCGCGCTCTGCGATTGCGGCTGGCCGTCGCCGCCCATGTTGCCGTAGACCATCACGCGGCCGTCGTTGAATCGCGCGAGCGCCGTGAAATGGCCGACGCCCCGGCATCAGCGGATTGCGCGACGCTGCATCGAGCGAAAAGCTGCAGCCGCGGTTTTGCCAGTTGACGCCGGACGACGGCAGCACGATGCCGCTGCCGAACTCGTGATAGATGCTCTGGATGAAGCTCACCGCCACGCCATCGCCATCGATAACGCCGAGCCACACCGTATCGGCGGGACCGAGTCCGTTGCCCCAGGGCGCGGCGCGATCCGTCGATATTTGCGCGGCCATTGCGTCGAGCCGGTCCGGCGCGAGCAGCGCTTGCGGATCGACATCCATGTGATCCGGATCGGTGATGTGCGCATCGCGGATCGCGAACGCGAGCTTCGTCGCTTCGACGCATGCGTGGACGTACTCGGGGCCGAGCGGGTCCATGTCGTCGCGCAGCACGCGATCGAGCAGACCGACGATGATGAGCGACACGAGCCCCTGTGTCGGCGGCGGCATGTTGTAGACCGTGCCGAGCGAATGCGCGACGGCGAGCGGTGTCACGACGCGCCCGCGATGACCCTCCAGATCGGCGAGCGCGAGCGGACTGCCGAGCGCGTTCAACTCCCGCGCCATGTCGCGTGCGAGATCGCCGCGATAGAAATCGTCGAGCCCGCTGCGCGCGAGTTGTGCGAGCGTCCCGGCCATGCGCGGTTGGGTGAAACGATCGCCCGCGCGAAGCGCCGATGCCGATGGCATGAACGTGTCCGCGAAACCTGGAACGCCTTCGAGTTCGTCGCGCTTGGCCGCAATACAGCGGGCCTGGCTGTCGGTGACGGGCACGCCGTTCGTTGCGTAGGCGATCGCATCGTCGAGCAGACGCGCGAGCGGCAAGCGGCCGTTCAAGGTCTTTTGCGACCACTCGAACGCCGCCTGCCAGCCGGAGACCGTGCCCGCGACGGTATTCGCCGCGAGCGGTCCGCGATGCGGAATGCGGTCCAACCCGAGTTCGCGATATCGCGCGATGGTCGCCGCCGCGGCCGCCGCGCCACACGCCTCGATGCCGACCGGTTCATGGCCCGGGCGCGAAATCAGCCAGAAGCCATCGCCGCCGATACCGTTCATGTGCGGATAGACGACCGCGATCGTCGCGGCCGCCGAGATCATCGCCTCGACTGCATTGCCGCCTTCGCGCAACACGCCGAGTGCGCTCTGCGCGGCGAGCGAATGCGGCGCGACGGCCATGCCGCGTGTGCCGCGTGATGGATTGAAGTGTCGAATGGTCATGAATCGGATGTCGAAGAAGGATGAACGGTCAGACGCCGCGCGGCTTCAGCTTCGCGCGCATGAGCTTCCTGCAAACCTGAACGAATTGCTCGACGAGCGCGGAACGCTCGCCGCTGATTGCGAAACTCGCCACGACGGGAATCGCAATTTCCGGCGCGAGCGGCACGACGTTGAGGCCGATCTCCCGCGCGGAAAGTGCCGCGAGTTCGTCGACGATGGTGAGGAGCGGCGAGCGCGCCGCCAGCGCGATGAGCGAATGATACGACTGGGCGGTGATGGTCGCGCGCACGTCGATCGCGTGTTCCTCGAAGCGCTTGTTGAGAAGACGCCCCAGAGGATCGTCGGGATCGGGGCCGATGATCTCGCGTCCGTCGAACGCGGCGAGTCCGATTTCATCGGCATCGTCGAGCACGCCGGGATGACCCACGCACACGAGCCGGCTCGACGCGAGTTCCGTCTCGCGAATCGCCGGATGCGCGACGCTGTGATAAAGCACGCCGACGTCCGCGTCCATCAGCGCGATGTTCGCCACCGCCGTCGCGGAGTAGTCCGAACGCACGGACAGCTTCACGTTCGGATGCATTTCGCCGAACGCGAGCGCGGCATCGGCCACGACGGTCTGAGCGAGCGCGGGCGCGGCGAGCACGCGGATCGAAGATTCGTCGGTGCCGCCGCGCAGGTTGTCCGCGAGACGCTGAACCGCGTGCAGCTGCTCGTCGAGCTTGAGTATCTCGGGGAAGAGGCGCTGCGCTTCGCGTGTCGGAATCAGCTTGCCGCGCGTACGCTCGAAGAGCGGATAACCCAACTGCCGTTCCGCGCTTTGCAGGATCTGCGTGACCGCGGGCTGCGTGAGCGACAGCAGCGCAGCGGCGGCCTTCAGCGTGCCCGTCACGCGAATCGCGTTGACCACTTCTATGTGCCTGAGTCTCATCGAATGTCGTGTCGGGTCGGGGTCGGGCCAATCAGGCGAACCGGCCCGCACTGCAAGACCGGTGATGTCACGCGTTGTTCAGCGCGCGGCTTTCCTCGATGTGCGCGCTTTGGGAGCGCAATCTGAACCAGAGGATACAGCCAAGCGCGAGAACGGCGGTGACCATCACGTACCACGCGGGCACGAACTTGCTGCCGGTTTCGTTGGCGAGCCACGTGCAGATCATCAGCGACAGCCCGCCGAACACGGCGAAGGTCAGGTTATGCACGATCGCGATGCAGGTCGTGCGCGTGCCGTGCGGAAACAACTCGGCGACAAAGGCGGGCATCGCACCCTGGAACACCATCACGCAGGCGGTGAGGCCGGTGATGCAGAACACGTAGACGCCTACCGTCGGTTGCGCGACCATCAGATGAAACGCGGGCATCGCAAGCGTGGCGGTCAGCAGCGTGCCCGCGGTGATGAGCGTGAGCCGGCCGACGCGATCGGACAACGCGCCGAACACGGGCGGCAGGAAAATCTGCGCGATCGAATAGCCGATCGCTCCAAGCATCGAATCGCCGGCAGAGAGGCCGAGCACCTTGTGCGCATACAGCGGGATGAACACGCCGAGCAGATAGTTGGTCGATGCGGCGAGCGAATAGAGTCCGATCGCGGCCGCGATGCGCGCCTTGGAGGTCGCGAGCGTTTCACGCAGCGGGTTGTGCTCGTGGCGGCTCGCTTCGAATTCCGGCGTTTCGTCGACACGGCGGCGAATCCAGTAGCCAAACGGCACGATCGCGAGGCCGATCAGAAACGGCACCCGCCATCCCCATGACGACAGCGTGTCGGGCGTCATGAGGCGCGTCGTCACGAGTCCCACGATGCTCGCGAGCCCCGTCGCCAGTCCGATGCCAACCACCTGATAGCTCGCGAAATAGCCCTTCATGCCCTTGGGCGCGTGCTCCGTGACGAACGACACCGTCGAGCCGAACTCGCCGCCCGCCGAGAAGCCCTGCAGGAACTTGCCGAACACGAGAATCAGTGTGCCGCCTGCGCCCAGCATTGCGTAGGTCGGCGCGCAGGCTATCACGAAGGTGCCGAGCGCCATGAGCCAGATGGTGAGCATCATCGCGGCCTTGCGTCCGCGTCTGTCGCTGTACGAGCCGATCATTACCGCGCCGAGCGGCCGGATGAAGTAGCTGATGCCGAAGGTCGCGGCGGTGGCGAGCATCGACGTGTAGGCGTCGCCTGTCGGAAAGAACACTTTGGCGATGATGGCGGCGAGAAATCCGTAGATGAAGAGGTCGTAGAACTCGAGCATGTTGCCTACGAGCGCGGATGCCAGAATGCGCCGGAACTTGCCGCGTTGCGCGCGGCTGAGAGCGAGATCGTGTGACATGGCGTTTCCCTTGGTCGTGACGACGTATGGAGACTGGACGCGAGCCGGGAGCCGGAACGTGCGTTCAGGCTTCGGGCGTGGCGTGCAGGTAATCGAACGCGGTGAGCGCGTAGATTTCGCCGAGCGCACACAATTCGTCGATGTGGACGTGTTCGTCGAACGAACCCATGTTGTGCGCGGTGAGACCGCAGACGACCGTGGGTACGCCGTGCATGCGGTAGTGGCGCGCGTCCGATGCGCCGACGCGCATGTTGACCACCGGCGCAATGCCGAGCCGCGCGGCGCAGTTCTCGCGAACGCGCTCGACGATCTCGTGACCGGGCGCGGTCCAGTTCGGCTCGTAACGCCGCGTGATGTGCGCGCTCACGCCCTCGTGACGCGAGACGATCTCCGTGATGCGCGCCTCGATCTGCGCGACGCTCACGCCGACCGGCAGACGGATGTCGACGGTCGCCGAAGCGTGATCCGCGATCAGATTGGAGAGGCGGCCGCCCTGAACGGTGCCGAACGTGACCGTCACGCTGCGAAGCACGTCGCTTTCGCCGCTGCCGCAGAGCGCTTCCGAAGCGGCGCTCGAGCGCTCGATCGCGGCGAGCACGTCGGCGGGCGCCTCGACAGGAAAATCGCGCAGGGATTTGAGGTCGGAAACGGAGTCGAGCAGCCGCTCGATCGCGCTGACGCCCTTATGGACGTGCGCCGCGTGTGCCGACTTGCCCACGGCTTCCAGACGCAGCCAGATCATGCCTTTCTCGCCGAATCGCAGGATGGCGGGGGAGCCGGTGTCGGCGCTGATCATCGCGTCGCCGGATGCTTCCGGCACGTGCTTCAGCAGATAACCCGCGCCTTCCGTGCCCATGCTCTCCTCGTCGCCGACGAAGGTCGCGACGACTTCGCCCGGCAGCGTATCGCGTATCGCGGCGAGGTGGCGCAGCGCGAACACGATCGCCGCGATGCCGCCTTTCATGTCGGAGACGCCGAGCCCGTAGAGCTTGCCGTCGCGCGCTTCGCCGTTGGGATCGGCGCTCCAGCGGCTTGTGTCGATCAGCGGGAAGGTGTCGAGATGGCCATTGAACACGAGCCGCCGGCCGGCCCGGGCGCCGCGCACGCGCACGACGAGATTCATCACATGAGGGAGCGTGCCGAGTCGTGAGATTTCGACGCCGCTGCCTTCGAGCATGGCCTCGATCCGTTGCGCGACGGCGTGGGTGTCGCCGGGCGGATAAGGGCTCGGCACTGCGACGAGCGCGCGCGCCAGATCGACGACTTCATGGCTGCTCGCGGCGACGGCGTGCGCGAGCGCGCGCCGCTGGCCGGATATTTCGGGGGTGTTCTGGACGAGAACGTCGGCTTGCATGGATGACCTCCGGGAATCGTGCAGTTCCGGCGCGCGTGTTACGCGCCGGGCATGAATCCATCGTCGGTGACCGATTATTCGGCGTCCAATCAAACAAAAACGCGAGGGTATAAGCGGAACTTAAGTGCTTCGGGCCCCGGGATCCAGCCACGGGCTGATAGCGCCTTGAATTGAACGGAACCCGGCTAACGGTACCAGTTGTTCCATCCTACTAATAATCATCTAACTGAACATGCGCACTATGCACCCTAAGCGCACGTGATTGATGTGTTTTTCAGATGCAGTTAGAAGGGTAATTCTATTCCTGGGTAGGGATCAAATTCGTAGATATCCACGCGCCAGTGCGAGCTTCATGTCATTCGTAGTGCAAATCAACAGGATTTTGACCGATAGAGCCGGGCGGGCCTGGAAACCCAGCCTCTGCGCGACTCGCAGACAAATTCGATGTTTTTCAAAGAGACATCAACCATTTGCACCTGTTAATGCGACGGAACCAAAAAAGGAAAGATCGTGTACATGTTCAAGCATTCATCGCGTTGTGAGTCTGCGCGGGCAGTGACGTCGCCGCTTTCCGTGGAGGATTGCTGCGGGCGCAAACGTCGGACTGTCGTGGCATTGGCTTCGGCCGTAACGTCGCTGGCAGCGCTGTTCGTTCCGGTCGCGGCGCGAGCCCAGTGCAACAGCAGCGCCAATCCTGCGCTGCCTTCGGCGCCCGCACAGACTAACTTTTCCAATCAGTCGTTTGGCGCAGCGCCGCTTCCCCAGTACTACCTGAGCGCCTCGGGGCTGGCGGGATGCAAGGGCGCCGACAACGGCTCGACCAACGGCCCGGGACAGGATGGCTTCGCCGGTCAGTCGGGCGGTTCCTTTAGCAGTGTCAACACCGGAATCACGGTGAAAGGGGGCTTCAAGTCGAACCCCAACAGCCTCCCGCCGGGTGCGGTTTGGTCCGCCAGCGGCGGCGACGGTGGTGACGGCGGACAGGGCGGTGCCGACCTCAATGGCTCCGCCACGACCGGAAACGGCGGGGCGGGTGGCAATGGCGGCTCGGTTTCCGTGCAGTTTGCCGGTTCCGTCGGCCCCGATTCGACCGGTGCTCTCCCGGAAATTGGTCTGCGCGTTCAAAGCAGTGGCGGCACCGGCGGGCGGGGCGCCGACTCCAATGCCGGAGGCGGTGAACCGCTCTACGGCGGCAACGGCGGGACAGGGGGGAGGGGTGGTCAGGCAACCCTTAACGCCTCTGGCAATGTCGCGTTCTATGGTAGCGGCCTGCAGGTATTCGCCGAAGGCGGTGCCGGCGGGGAAGGCGGCAACGCACCCGTTCCGCTTGATCCTTTTTTCATCGTGGACCATGGAGGCAGCGGCGGCAACGGCGGCAACGGCGGTACCGCGACGCTGGTGTACCAGAACGGCAGCCTGACCGCCAGCACCCCTGCAGGCCAGATCTTTCCGATGCAGGCTGGCGCTGATGGCAGCAGGGGGGGCGCCGGCGGCGATGCGTTGGCGGGAACTGGCAGCTTTGGCGGGAACGGCGGAAACGGCGGGAACGGCGGCGCAGCCAGCGCGGAACTCGGCAGCGATGGCAAGATCGTCTTCTCCGACCAGACGCAACCGGTGGGCAGTCCCTATCAACCGGGCAGCGGCGTGACCGCCACAGCGAATGGCGGAGCGGGGGGAGCCGGTGGCAATGTCGCGGGGGGACTCGAGATCCGCGATGGGGGTGGTGCGGGCGGCAACGGCGGAAATGCCGGCAACGCCAGCGCCACCATCCTGGGTTCCATCGACTACACGGCGAATGTTCCCACTGGACACTCCGCTGCCGGATTGATCGGGGGCGAGGCGGTGCTGGTGCAGGCAAATGGAGGCGCCGGCGGTGTGGGCGCAGGCGCCCAGGGCGCCATCGTTGGCGTAGCCGCCAATGGCGGTAAGGCAGGTGCCGGCGGCGGTGCCTCGCTGACTCTGGGAGACGCAACCGACACGGCGACGATCAGGACCAACGGCCCGTATACCCACGGCGCGCTGGTGCAAAGTGTCGGCGGTGCCGGGGGCAATGGCGGGAGTGTCAACTTCGTGCTGTCTGGCGTGGGTGGCGCGGGTGCCGCGGGCGGCAATGGTGGCGCGGTCACGGTGAACTCGGACCACGCATTTGTCACCGTCGGCAGTCAATCGGGCGAAGGTAGCATCCCGCTGATCGCCCAGAGCATCGGCGGTGGCGGCGGAAACGGCGGCGACGCCAGCGGAGTCGCCATTGGCGCGGGCTTCGAGATCGGCGGCAACGGCGGCCAGGGCGGCAATGGCGGTCCGGTCAAGCTCACGCTGGGTCAGCACAGCGTGTTCGGCAGCCTTGATCCGAGCGGTGGCGCCGGGATCCTGGCGCAAAGCATCGGCGGCTCTGGCGGCAATGCCGGCAACGCGACGTCGATCGGCGCGGGGCTGGTTAGCATGGTGATCGGTGGCGATGCTCACGGTGGCGGCTCGGGCGGCCAGGTCACCATCGACAACGGCGCACTCGTCACGACATACGGCGATCACGCAGCCGGCATCAAGGCCCAGTCCATTGGCGGGGGTGGCGGCAATGGCGGCAATGCCAGCGCGCTCAACGGCGGCGGTCCCATGTCGAGCGCTGTTGCCATTGGCGGACGAGGCGGCAGCGGCGGTCCGGCCGGCTCGGTTTCGCTGACCAATACCGGACAGATCTCGACCTACGGGTCGGATGCGGAAGGTGTTCTCCTGCAAAGCATCGGCGGCGGCGGCGGCTCCGGCGGCAGTGCAATAGCCCGTGCCGTTGCTCTTTCGCCCAGTCCCAACATTCCCTCGATCAGTGTCGGTGTCGCTATCGGCGGCGCCGGCGGAACCGGCAACACCGGCGGCGACGTCACGCTCAACAATTCCGGTCTGATCACGACCGCGGGCGACAGCGCGATCGGCGTGTCGGCGCAGTCCGTCGGCGGGGGCGGTGGTACGGGCGGCGACGCGACTGCGGCGTCCTATTCCGGGTCCGCCGCGAAGGGGGCTTCCATTTCGGCCGCTGTCGCCATTGGCGGCAGCGGCGGTAGCGGTGGCACGGGAGGCGCCGTCAACCTGGCCAACTCAGGGCTGATCGCCACCATGGGCCAGGATGCCTACGGCGTGTTCGCGCAGTCGGTTGGCGGTGGTGGCGGCAATGGCGGTGCGGGCGATGCGGCGGCAACGTCGACTGGCTCCAAAGTCAGCTTCAGCGCGGCCATCTCGGTCGGCGGAACGGGAGGAACTGGCGGAACGGGCGGCAAGGTTAACCTGACCAACGACGGTTCGATCGCCACGCGCGGCGATGGCGCGGATGCCGTGTTCGCCCAGAGCGTGGGCGGCGGTGGCGGCGCTGGCGGTGGGGGTGCAGCCGCCGCGGCCGCCGGCAAGCTGGCTATCTCCGTGGGTGTCGGCGGCAAGGGGGGCGTCGGCGGCGACGGCAACACCGTGACAGCGATCAACAATGGCAACATCGTCACCCGCGGCACGGCCTCGACCGGCATCTTCGCGCAAAGCGTCGGCGGTGGCGGTGGCAAGGGCGGCAAGGGCGGCGCGACCGCGGGCGGCGCCGGCGGCTTCGACACGATCTCCAATGCCCAGACGCTGTTCGGCATTCTGGGTCAGGGACTCGGCCTGAATCAGAATGTGCAGAACCTAGGCAACAATATCCTGCAGGTCGGCGTGCTCGGCGAGAAAATCAAAGCGACCTATACCGATCTGCAAGCGATCTTCGCGCAGCCACAACCCGACTCGAACCCGCTCGGCACCGCGACACAGATCAGCGTCGGCGTGTCGGTCGGCGGTAGCGGCGGTGCGGGTGGTCAGGGCGACGCGGTGAACGTCTCCGACTCTGGCGCGATCGGCACCTTCGGCGCGCAATCCCACGGTATCTTCGCGCAGAGCATCGGCGGCGGCGGCGGCAGCGGCGGCGCGGCGAGCTCGGCCGGCAAGGCGAACGATGATGCGAAGGTGCAGACCGCGGTCGCCGTGGGCGGCAGCGGCGGCGCGGCCGGCTCAGGCGGCGCGGTGAGCGTCACGAAAGATACGAGCGGCAACATCGAGACTCAGGGGGTGGAAGCGTTCGGCATTTACGCGCAGAGCGTGGGCGGCGGGGGCGGCAACGGCGCGCTGGCGGGGGCCATCAGCGGCTCGCTGAAAAGCCTGTCGATCGCCGTGGGCGGAAATGGAGGCGGGGCCGGTGACGGGGGCACGGTCAGCGTGAGCACGTCCGACACCAGCAATGCGACCGGCATCCAGACGTTGGGCAAACACAGCATCGGGGTTCTCGCGCAGAGCGTTGGCGGCGGCGGCGGGGTCGTGACGACCATGAGCTCCGATGAGACGTTCGACCCCTCCAAGATCATCAACAATCCTCAGGGACGGCTCGGCGACATCTACGGGATGCAACTGAGCTTCGGCGGTCAGAACGGCAGCTCCGGCAAGGGCGGCAACGTCAATGTCGCGGTCAACGGCAACATCCAGACCCAGGGACTCGACGCGCACGGCGTGGTCGCCCAGTCGATCGGCGGCGGCGGCGGCCTCGTGGTCGGCGGCCAGGTCAATCTGCCCGCGGGCGGCACCGGCGGGGCAGGTGGCGCCGGCGGCGATGGCGGCGCGGTCGCGGTCAATGTCAAAGACGGCTTTATCGGGACCTCGTCCGACGGGGCTTATGGCGTGATCGCGCAGTCGATCGGCGGCGGTGGCGGCTTTGCCGGCGATCCCTCGCAAGTGCAGTCGTACCAGCCCGGCACGGGCCTCGGCATCAAGGCGAACAGCGGCAACGGCGGTACGGTATCCGTTGCAGTGGACGGCGCACTGATCTCGACGTCCGGCAAGTTTGCGCCGGCAATCTTCGCGCAGTCGGTCGGCGGTGGCGGCGGGCTCGAGGCCTATAGTGTCGACGGTGGGGCGCAGCAGGTGCTGGCGCGTGGCACCGCAGGTGGTAAGGGCACCGGCAATGCGGTGGACGTCGAACTGAAGAACGGCGCCATTGTCCGTGCGTTCGGCACAGGCTCGGCCGGCATCCTTGCGCAGAGTGATGGCACGTCATCGGGCCCGATCCGGATCTCGATCGACAGCAGCTCGTCGGTCATGGGTGGTGCGCCGTCCTACGCCGATCTGCAGCACATCGACTCGGCGGCAATTCACCTGCTCGGCGGCACCGGCAATCAGATTACCAACGCCGGCACCATCAGCACCAACTCCAGCTCACAAGGACAATTTGCGATCGTCGCGGACGGCCCTACGAGCACGAAGCTCACCAACACCGGCAAAATTACCGGCGACATTGTTCTCGGACCCAGCAGCACCAACGTCGTCAATAATCTGGCCGGCGGCGTAATCGACACACCTAACAAGCTGAACGTCGGCGGCGGCACGGTGAACAATGCCGGCACGCTCAAAGTCGGTGGCGCGAAGTCGATCGGCAATACGGTTCTCACCGGCAATCTGGTGCAGAGCCCGACTGGCACGCTGAACGTCCAAATCGATCCGGCCAACAAGCGGTCCGATCTGCTCGACATCACCGGTACCGCCGCGCTTGCCGGCAAGGTGCAGGTCGATCCGGTGACCTATCTGAAGAGTACGAGCACCGTGCTGACGGCGGCCGGCGGCATTCAGCCAGACGCGACGCTCGCGGGCACCTCGACGCCCGTCTACCGCTTCACGCCACTGATGCAGGGCAACACCGTCGCGATCAAAACCGACGCGGATTTCGTCGGTGCGAGCAGGGGCGCTTCGGCCACACAGCAGAGTGTCGCGGCCAATCTGGACCGGCTGTGGAACAGCGCCAATCCCGCCTTCGCACCCATCTTCGGCGCCTTCGGCAACGTCGGTAGCGCGTCGAGCTATGCTCAGACGCTGAACACCGTCTCCGGCCAGGAACTGCTCGGCATCGCTGCGGCGCGCTACCAGGCCAGCCAGGCATTCGCGCGCTCCGTCTTCAGTTGCCCGGCGTTCGCCGACGACACCACAGTGAGAAAGCAGGACTCCTGCGTGTGGTTCCGCGCCACGGGCATGTGGGAAAATCGCAGCGCCGACGCCTCCTTCCCGGGCTACGGCTGGCAAGGTACGACGATGAAGGTCGGCGGTCAGATCCAGCTGCAGCCCGGCTGGTTCCTCGGCGGCGCCCTTGGCTACGAGACTGACCGCTTCACCGGCAACGACAACCTGACGAGCGCCAACGGCAATGCGCTTCTTGGCGTCATCGCGCTCAAGCACGAGGTCGGGCCGTGGACTTTCAGCGGTGCGGCGGACGCCAGCTACGGCTGGCTGAACAGCTCGCGCGTGATCCCGACCGCCAATGCGGTGGCGACCGCCTCGCCCGATTCGTTCAATGTCGGACTGCACTTGCGCGCGGCCTACCAGATTCCGTTCGAGCACTTCTACCTGGAGCCGGCGATCGACGGCGATCTGAACTACATCAATCTTCCGGGCTACACGGAGAGCGGTGCGGGCGCGCTCAACCTGAAGGTGGCAAGCGCGAACAGTGTCATTGCGACCGGCACACCGAATCTGCGGATCGGGACGCGCACGCAGATCGGGTCGGCGACAGTCGACGCCTATGTCGGCGCCGGGGTGAGCTTCATTGCAGGCAATTCCTACACGACCAACGCGTCGTTCGCCGCGGCCCCGGGTTTCGGCAGCTTCACCAATACGCTTACCAATGCGCACGTCGCAGGCAAGTTCTCTGCCGGGGTGGAGGTGTACACGACCAAACGTCTCGATGTGCGTCTTGAGTATGACGGCGTAGTGGCCGCGCACGAGGTTGAGAATGGCGGCCAGGTCCGGCTCAAGTACAGGTTCTGACAAAACCGTCGCGACCCGTGCAAAGCATTAAAAACCGTAGAGCGTGGCGGTTCGTCATGCCTTGCGAGATGCGATAGGGCGTGCCGATCGGGTTCGGGGATGGGATGAATCACGTGCCGCCGCTCGGACGCGTGCTTATCGGCGGACACGAGGCGACGATCATGGGGCGGCGCTCATTGCAGCACACGGTAATCGATCTGAGTGCGTTGCCCGAGGCCGGAGTCGGCAGTGTCGTGACGTTCGTCGGCGAGGACGGCGGCGGGTTCATCGGCATCGACGAGCTGGCCGATGCGGTGCGCATTCCGGTGATGGAGTTGCTGCCACGGGTCGTCCGGATGTTGCCTCAGATATCCCGGACTTGAATCGGGAGACGGGAACCGATCGACACAGTTGCATGCGGGTTGACCCTAGATTTGCCCGCGGCATCGTTAGCTATAATCGCGCGGTCAGGCGCTGTGATCCAGCGTCACGATAGGCAGGAAGGGTTACCCCCCATTCCCTGATCAACGCAATTGCCGTTCCCCACAGGAGACTGGCATGTCAGACCGACTCATCATTTTCGACACCACCTTGCGCGATGGAGAGCAGTCGCCGGGTGCGTCGATGACCAAAGACGAAAAACTGCGCATCGCCCGACAACTCGAGCGCATGCGCGTCGACGTGATCGAAGCAGGGTTCGCCGCGAGTTCCGAAGGCGACTTCCAGGCGATTCGAGCAATCGCCAGCGAGATAAAGGACAGCATCGTCTGTTCTCTGGCGCGGGCGAACGAGCGTGACATTTCGCGAGCCGCCGAGGCACTGAAGCCGGCAAGCCGTTCCCGCATTCATACGTTCATCGCCACATCCGCGCTGCACATGGAAAAGAAACTGCGCATGTCGCCTGATCAGGTCTATGAACAGGCGCGGCGTGCGGTGCGTCTGGCGCGCGGCTATACCGATGACGTCGAGTTCTCGCCGGAAGACGCGAGCCGCTCCGACCTCGACTTTCTCTGTCGCGTGATAGAAGGCGTGATCGACGAAGGTGCGACTACCATCAATGTCCCCGATACGGTCGGCTATGCCGTTCCGGATGGCTATGCTGCCTTGATCCGCGAACTTCGTGAACGTATTCCCAATTCCGACCGGGCGGTCTTTTCGGTCCACTGTCACGATGATCTCGGGCTGGCCGTGGCCAACTCGCTGGCGGCCGTCAAGTCGGGCGGGGCCAGACAGATCGAATGTGCGATCAACGGCCTTGGCGAGCGAGCGGGCAATACGGCGCTCGAGGAAGTCGTGATGGCAGTCAAGACGCGACGCGATGTCTTCGGCCTCGATGTGCGCGTGGACACGACTCAGATTGTCGAAGCCTCGCGGCTGGTTTCGGAGATCACCGGGTTCACGGTACAACCCAACAAGGCGGTAGTTGGCGCCAATGCATTCGCACATGCATCAGGCATCCACCAGGACGGCGTGCTGAAAGCGCGCGACACTTACGAAATCATGCGCGCGGAAGACGTAGGCTGGAGCGCGAACAAGATCGTGCTCGGCAAACTGTCTGGTCGAAATGCATTCAAGCAGCGGTTGCAGGCGTTGGGAATCGAGATCGACAGCGAAGCTGAACTGAATGCAGCGTTCGATCGCTTCAAGGCGTTCGCCGATCAGGAAGCAACCGTGTCCGACGACGCACTCGTCGCTTTGTCGCAGCAAGGCAAGGTTGCGGATACGACCGGTTCGCAACTCTGACGACCGGCGTCGTCAAGTCTTCGCGTACGTCGCTATTGCCCGAATGGGCCCATGCGACAGTACAGTCCGAAGAAGACATGCCTTCGAAAACGCCAGCTCCCGGGAGACGAACGCCTCTGCGTTCGCTCTCGTTCCATTTCAATCCATCGCGGGTAGCCGTGCGAGTCTGGTGAGCCCCGCCTTGTCTTTGGTCGAATGAAAGCATGAAAACTGATATGCCCACACAGTTTGTCGTTTCCCCGAGCGCGACGCCGACTCCGCACGATCAGATCGTCGCGAGCATTTCAAACCCCGTGTTCGGTCGGGTGTTCACCGATCACATGGCGACGATGCGCTGGACCAACACGCTTGGCTGGCACGATGCGAAGGTCGAGCCTCGCCGGCCGTTTCAGATCGATCCCGCTTGCGCCGTGCTGCACTATGCGCAGGAAATTTTTGAAGGCATGAAAGCGTACCGCGGCGAAGACGGCTCGGTCTCGCTATTCCGCCCCTTCGAGAATGCCAGGCGATTTCGTGCCTCGGCCGCGCGTCTTGCCATGGCCGATCTCCCGGAAGCGCTCTTCGTCGAGGCGGTGGAATCTCTCGTCAAGGTAGACCGGGACTGGGTGCCGGGTGGCGATGGCAGTCTCTATCTACGTCCGTTCATGTTTGCCTCCGAGAGCTTCCTCGGCGTGCGCGCGTCACACGAGTACGTGTTCTGCGTCATCGCCTGCCCCGTAGGTCCGTACTTCAAGGCGGGGAAGTCGTCGGTTACGGTCTGGGTGTCCGACCGATACACTCGCGCGGCGCCGGGTGGAACGGGTTCGGCCAAATGCGGGGGAAACTATGCTGCCAGCCTGATCGCGCAGACCGAGGCTGCAGCCAAAAGTTGCGACCAGGTCGTTTTTCTCGATGCCGCCGAGCACAAATGGATCGAAGAGATGGGAGGGATGAATCTCTTCTTCGTCATGGACGATGGTTCTCTGACGACGCCGCCATTGTCCGGCACGATTCTGCCGGGCATCACCAGGGCTTCGATCATCGAGCTTGCAAAGCGTGAAGGCATCGTAGTCAACGAGACGCCTTATGCTTTCGACGCATGGCGTGCAGACGCCGCGAGCGGCCGTGTGCGGGAGGTATTCGCTTGTGGGACCGCTGCTGTCGTCACTGCGGTCGGTGAGGTTCGCCATGCCGCCGGAGAATTTCAGATCGGCAACGGGGGAGAAGGAGCCGTGACACAACGCATGCGCACGCAGCTGACCGGAATCCAGCGCGGCAAGCTCGCCGATCCGCTTGAATGGGTTCATCGCATCGACTAAGGCCGATTGGGCCTGGATCGCGCTCGTCCGCTCAAGCGTTTTGCCATGCTGGAGGCGGACGCCACGCGCGCTGACATGGCGGGCGATCCGGGCGAAGCGCTGACAGCACAGGGCTTGGCCTATGTTGAGTTCGCCCGCGCGCATCCTGCGGATGGGCAAGACTACGCCTGCCGCACGCCGAGTGTCAGGGCGCTTTTGCGCTGATGATGGGGCGGGTGATTTTAGGCGCGCTTTGCAAGAGCGTGCTGAAAAACGCCGCGTCAACGGCCAGACATGATCATCGTTGGCGTCGCCGCCTCGTTTAGCGAGTCGCTCGACGCCATCGAAGCGTTCATGTTTGTTCAGGACGAAGCCTGGGCCGCGCGACGTTCCGACCACTTTGAAGGCGAAATAGTTGAGCTTATTACGCGGCTGGGGCAGTATCCCAAGATGGGTCGTCGAGCGGATTTCCATTCAGTGACTTCAGCTGCATCGCAGGCATGGCTACGGCAAGGTGAGCAGTTGGCTGCACAAGCCCAGTCGTTTCAGTTTCGGGCGTCTGTTCTTTCCGCCAGTCTCATCCTGTACGCGTGTTCCGACACGCGCGTGGTCCTGCTTTCGATCCGCGACGAACGAGATGCCAAGTACGGCCCCGATGCTGTCTAATGCTTACGTGGCTTGCAGATCGGACACGATCGAATGCGCTTGAGCCCATCAAATCTTGAAGACAAAACTGAAATGGCGCAGAACCAACCCGGTGTACAAGGCGACTTTCTCAACGCGATGAGAAAGGAACGAAAGCGCGTGGCGATCTATCTGGTCAACGGAATCAGATTGGTTGGACACATCCAGTCATTTGACACGTACATGCTTTATCTCAATTCGACCACGGGATCGCAGATGATCTTCAAGCACTCGATCTCGACGATCGGCGAAGATACGGGTCCGGCCGTTCGGTCGAACAGCCGGGCGAGCGGATCACGCGACTTCACAAATCGTTCTCACGCAAAATAGGGCGACGACGTTTCCACGGGCGCAGTGGCGGTGGGAGACCCTTGACTGCATCTTGAAGTACGTCCCGCCGCGTTCGCTTTCAGCTCAGGACCCCAAGAGACTATGAACAAAGCAAAGACGAAACTAACCCGTCAAGACGCTGAGCGCCTTTTCGAGGGACTGCCTGCGGGAGCGAGCGCGAGGGCATCGAGCCGTCCCGAGAATCCATTCGGGCCAGAAGTGTCCGACGTCGTCAAGCGCGTCGAAGACGAATCTGCGCTCTGGAAAGACAACCTGATCACGCTCCCGGTGGCAATCGAGTTGCCTAGAGGCTACGACTCGGTGTCTCGCATGCGCGAAGCGATGGCGCGGGCTTTGCGCGTGAAGTGGGTGAGGGAGGGCAAAGACGAGGTTGTCGCCGAGTTTCCGGAAGGCTGGACGGCGATTCGCCCAGGAACCGGCCCCAGCGAGTTGCGAGACCCATCCGGTGTGGTCCGAGCGTTATTTGGTTGGGCCAGGAATGCTGAGCTCAGGATCCTGCCACGCTATTTAGTCGAGTCACAGACAAATAGTTCGAACGGATTGGGAAGCGTACTTGTTCGCGATCGCGGGAACGGTCGAATTCTCGAGCGGTCTTCCATCTGGTCGGCGCAAACGGGTACCAACCATCCAGATTGGACCAAGCTTGTAGCGTGGCTTGATATACGTTATCCAGACCATGATGACCCGCTGCGGTACTGGGAAGATTGCGAGAAAAATCTCCGAATCTGAGCTGCTGTGGGGCCCATTGCACGGCAATGGCACCCGCCAACCTTGCAAAATGCTAACAGATGCGCTCTAATAGGCATGCCTGCCTTAGATCAACC
>NZ_FCOM02000058.1 GCF_001544695.2 Caballeronia arvi | reverse complement strand
GTGCTGCGCGTGGGCTGGAACGGCAAAGTAACGTTTCGAGGTCACCATTTGCGCGTATCCAGCGCGCTGCACCGACTGGACATCGCCGCGCGACCCAGCAGCAAAGTTGCCGATGCCTACGACTTCTACTTCGCTCATCATCGACTCATGACGTTTGACCCAAACCAGCCCGATGCGCCAAGATGAATGTGTCAGCTATGTCCCCGACGAAAGTGTCAACCATGTCCCCGGTCTATACACTGCTGCAAAGAAAGTCACCAAAGAAAGCAGCTTTTCGACCCAGAGTGCCTCACGCCGGCCGCGGCACAGGCGATCGGTTGAATGGAACCCGGAGTAGCGAGTGTTCTCGTAGGTCTTATCGGGCGTGGATCGCGCACGGTCTGCCGCCCGATAGCTTTAAGCAAACTGGTTCAGCACGAAAGAGTTCCGGCACAGCGCTACGCGCTGCCGCCGCGTATGCAAGGGAAACCAGCGGTGGGCCGGCAACGGTGGGAGCAAATACGCAACCTCGCGCAAACCCGATTGACCGGTCGGCCGCGAAGCGGGCTGGAGCTAAATGGTGCTGAACCAGTTTGTTGTGTGGTGCGATGTGACAGACCGTGCGCGATCCAAGCCCGATGAGACCTTCGAGGGCACTCGCTACTCTGGGGGCCATTAGGCCAATCGCCTGTGCCGCGGCCGGCTGGAAGTGCTTAGGCTGGGGATAGCTGTTTCTTTGGTTACTTTCTTTGCAGCAGCAAAGAAAGTGACTGCCGCCCCGCACAGGGGCAGAGCAAACAGACCGACACGAATTCAGGATTCCACGGAAAAAATAGCGACATGGCAACCATCAGCAAATCACTAGCAAAGTACCCCAGCCTGGAAGGTAAAACAGTCCTGATCACCGGCGGCGCCACCGGCATCGGCGAGGGCTTCGTCGAACACTTCTTCGACCAGAACGCAAAAGTCGCCTTCTTCGACATCGACACCGACGCAGGCGAAGCGCTCGCCGACCGCCTGGGCGCAGCGCTGCAGGCAAATCAAACCCGCCCGATGTTCCTGCGCGTCGACCTCACCGACATCGACGCGCTGAGAAAAGGCATCGAAGACGTGAGAAGCGCGCTAGGCCCGATCAACGTGCTCGTCAACAACGCCGCCAACGACAAGCGCCACGCAATCGAAGACGTCACGCCCGAGTCCTACGATGCAGGCATCGCGATCAACATCCGGCATCAGTTCTTCGCGGCACAGGCCGTGATCGAAGACATGAAGCGCTCAGGCGGCGGATCGATCATCAATCTCGGCTCGATCAGCTGGATGCTCAAGCAAGGCAACTTCCCCGTCTACACGACGTCGAAATCCGCGGTGCAGGGCATGACGCGCGGCCTCGCGCGCGACCTCGGAAAGTTCGGCATCCGCGTGAATACGCTCGTGCCCGGCTGGGTGATGACCGAAAAGCAAAAGCGTCTGTGGCTCGACGACGCCGGCAGGGAAGCCATCAAGCAAGGCCAGTGCATCGGCGGGGAATTGCTGCCCGCGCATCTCGCGCGCGCCGCGCTCTTTCTTGCATCGGACGACAGCAGCATGATCACCGCGCAAGACATCATCGTCGACGGGGGATGGGCCTGATGAACAATCAAAGCGCCACATTGTTGATCGACAGCCGATGCACGCTCGGTGAAGGCGCGACGTGGTGCGCCGCGAGCGGCCAGTTCTGGTGGACCGATATCGAAGGCAAGAAACTGTGGCGCCACGATCCGCGCGACGGCTCGACCGGTTCGTTCGACATGCCCGAGCGCCTCGCGTGCTTCTCGACGTGCGCCGATGCGCGCTTCCTGCTGCTCGGGCTCGCGTCGCGGCTCGCGTTCTATGAAATTGCGACCGGCAAGATCGACACCATCATGGAAGTCGAAGCCGATCTGCCGACGCGTCTCAACGACGGCCGCTGCGACCGCGAAGGGCGCTTCGTCTTCGGCACGAAACATGATGTGGACGACGCGCAGGCCATCGGCGGGTTCTATCGGCTGAACCACGATTTGTCGCTCGAACGCCTGCCGTTGGGCGACTGCGCGATCTCGAACAGCATCGGCTTCAGCCCGGACGGCACGACGATGTACTACTGCGATTCACCGACACGCCAGATCCGCGTCTGCGACTATCCGACATTCGCGAACGACCGCGTGTTCGTCGAACTGACGGATGCGACAGGCGTGCCCGACGGTTCCATCGTCGATGCCGAAGGCGGCTTGTGGAACGCGCAGTGGGGCGGCGCGCGCGTGGTGCGCTATGCACCCGATGGCCGCGAGACCACGCGCATCGACATGCCGACCGCGCAGCCGAGTTGCGCCGCGTTCGGCGGGCCGGACTTCGGCACGCTGTATGTGACGAGCGCGCGCATCGGACTCGACGATCGCGCGTTGCAAAGCGATGCGCACGCGGGCGGCGTGTTCGTCGCGATGCCGGGCGCGCGTGGCATCGCGGAAGCCGTATTCGCCGGAAAAGCCTAAAGCACTGAGGCGGCGCGCAACGACGCGCCGTCCGACACGTCCCGGCCGTGCCGGGTTTTCGCCTCTCGATGGAGCACGAGTCATGACTGTTGCGCGCACAGAGCAAAGACCGAATCCTGCATCGACGACGTCCACGGCCCAGGCGAACGCCCGCCGGTCGAGACTGGCCGCCGCGGCCGAGCCGCCGATACGCCCCGGTCCGGGCACCGCGGCCGTCGCGATGAGCGGATCGAATGCCGAAGGCTGCATCACGCTCGCCAACGCGCATCTGCGACTCGAACTCGCGCCGTCGCTCGGCGGTGGCATCACGCGTTTCGACTGGCGGCATGAAGGCACGCTGGTGCCGATCTTCCGCCCGTGCATCGAGCCCGGCCCGGACACCGATCCGAATCAGCTCGCGTGCTATCCGCTCTTGCCGTATTCGAACCGCATCGGCAACGGGAATTTCCAGTTCTCGGGGCGCTCCATCGACGTGCCATGCAACCGCGCCGGCGAACCGCTGCCGCTGCACGGCGACGGCTGGCTCGGCGCGTGGCAAATCGAAGAGGAAACGGCAGGGCGCGCGCGGCTCACGCTCGATCGCAGCGACGGCAAGCCGTATGCGTTTCGCGCCGCGCAGACCTACACACTCGACGACGCGACGCTCGTCGTGACGCTCGACGTCGAGAACACCGGCGCCGACGCGCTGCCGTTCGGCCTCGGGCTGCATCCGTTTCTGATGCGCGAGGCGGACACGGAACTTTCCGCGGCGGCGGGCGGCGTCTGGCTGTGCGGCGACGACTGGCTGCCGGTGCGTCACGTGCCGACGCCGCCGGCGTGGCAGTTCGGCGTCGCCTATCCGATGCCGTCCGAGATGGTGAACAACGCGTTCACCGGCTGGAGCGGCCGCACGAGCGTGCTGTGGCCGAAGCGGCGACTGTCGCTGACGATCGCCGCCGACACCGACTACTACGTGCTGTATGTGCCGCCGGGCGAGAGCTTCTTCTGCTTCGAGCCGGTCGATCATCCGATCAACGCGGTGAATCTGCCGGGCGGCGGCGAGGCGCATGGGATGACCGTGCTCGAGCCCGGGGAACGGCTGTCGCGTGGATTTCGTTTTACGGTCGAGCGCATCGGGGAAGCGGCGCGGCGTGCAAGACCCAAGGCGCGGGCGAGAGCGGCGGCGCGCTGACCGCAGGAGCCGCACGTTAAAATGCGTGGCATCGACGTTCAACGAAATCCCCGCCATGTCCTTCATCGAATCCCTCAACGCCGCGTGGTCGCGGACTCAATCCCTTTTGTGCGTCGGCCTCGATCCCGAGCCGTCGAAATTTCCCGGCGCGCTCAACGGCCGCGCCGATGCGATTTTCGAGTTCTGCAAGACCATCGCCGATGCAACCGCACCGTATGCGTCGTCGTTCAAGCCGCAGATCGCGTACTTCGCGGCGCATCGCGCGGAAGATCAGCTCGAAGCGCTGATCGCGCATATCCACGAAAAGCATCCCGGCATTCCGGTGATTCTCGATGCAAAGCGTGGAGACATCGGCAGCACGGCGGAGCAATACGCGAAGGAAGCCTTCGAGCGCTACAAGGCCGATGCCGTGACGGTCAATCCGTACATGGGCTTCGATTCGATCGAGCCGTATCTTGCGCATGAAGGCCGTGGCGTGATCGTGCTGTGCCGCACGTCGAACGCGGGCGGTTCGGACCTGCAATTCCTGACGACGTCCGATGGCACGCCGCTGTATCAGGTCGTCGCGCGGCTCGCGGCGGAAAAGTGGAACGCCAAAGGCCAACTGGGTCTGGTCGTCGGCGCGACGTTCCCGAAGGAAATCGAAACGGTGCGCGGGATCGTCGGCGAGATGCCGCTGCTGATTCCGGGCATCGGCGCGCAGGGCGGCGATGTCGAAGCGACCGTTCGCGCGGGCCGCACGGCGAACGGCGCCGGCATGCTGATCAACTCGTCGCGCGCGATCATCTACGCCGGCAAGGGCGATGACTACGCGCAAGCCGCGGCGGAAGCGGCGAAAAAGACGCGCGACGCGATCAATCAGTATCGGTGAGGCGCGTAGATCAATCGTCGGGAATCGGCGCGAACAACGCGTCGATGTCCTCGGCGGAGAACTTCGCGACCGCCTGCGCGTCTTCGGACAGGATGCCCGCCGCGAGCGCCGCCTTGCGCTTCTGCATGTCGAGAATCTTCTCCTCGATGCTGCCCGCGGCCACCAGCTTGTACACGAACACCGGTTTGTCCTGCCCGATGCGATGCGCCCGGTCCGTCGCCTGATTCTCGGCGGCCGGGTTCCACCACGGATCGTAGTGAATGACGGTATCGGCGGCGGTCAGATTCAGGCCGACGCCGCCCGCTTTCAGGCTGATCAGGAAAACGGGCGCCTCGCCTGCCTGAAAACGCCGCACGGGCGTTTTCCGATCGGTCGTTTCGCCCGTCAGCGTGACATAGGCGATGCCCGCATCGTCGAGCATACGGGCGATGATCGCGAGCATGCTCGTGAACTGCGAGAACACCAGCACGCGCCGCCCTTCGTCGATGAGATTCGGCAGCAGTTCCATCAGCAACGCGAGCTTGGCCGATCCTTGCGCTTTCTTTATGCCCGTCAGCTTGACGAGCGACGGATCGCAACACACCTGCCGAAGCTTCAATAGCGCATCCAGCATCACGATATGGCTGCGCGCAAAACCCTGCTTCTCGATGGCATCGCGCACTTTCTTCTGCATCGCGGCGCGCACGGTTTCGTAGAGATCGCGCTGCGCGCCTTCGAGCTCGACGCTGCGCACGATCGTGGTTTTCGGCGGCAATTCCGTCGCGACATCGTCCTTGCGGCGGCGGAGCATGAACGGGCGAATCCGGCGCGCGAGCAGGTCGCGCCGCGTCATGTCGTTCTGCTTTTCAACCGGTTTGCGCCAGCGGGCCGCGAACTCTTTCTGCGTGCCGAGAAAGCCGGGCAGCAGGAAATCGAACTGTGACCAGAGCTCGCCGAGATGGTTTTCGAGCGGCGTGCCGGTGAGACACAGCCGATGCCGCGCCCGCAAGGTGCGGATGACGCCCGCCGCTTTGCTCGATGCGTTCTTCACGTACTGCGCTTCGTCGAGAATCAGCAAGTGATAGTCGTGCTGCGCGAGCGCTTCGTGATCGCGCCAGATCAGCGGATACGTCGTGACGATGAGTTCGTGCGCGGCGATATCGGCGAAGCGCTCGTGACGCTGCGGCCCATGCAGATCGAGCACTTTCAGCTCTGGCGCGAAACGCCGCGCCTCGTCCTGCCAGTTCGTGACGAGCGTGGTCGGCACGACGATCAGCGCCGGCTGGGTGAGGCGGCCTGCTTCTTTCTCGACGAGGATATGAGCGAGCGTCTGCACGGTCTTGCCGAGACCCATGTCGTCGGCGAGCACGCCGGCGAGGTCATGTTCGCGCAGGAACTGCATCCAGTCGACGCCCTCTCGCTGATACTCACGCAGCGTCGCGCTCAGTCCGCTCGGCGGCTCGATCCTGCGCGGCGCGGCGGCGTGGCGCAGCCGCCGCGCCAGTTCGATGATCGATGTGTCGCCGTCGAACTGCCAGCGCAGCTTCTCCTCGGATTCGGTGAGTCGGCCGGCTTCGAGCGTCGACAGGCGCAAGGGCGTTTCGGCGTGCCGATCGATGCGATCAAACAGATCGATCAGCGTGCGCACGAGCGGCTTGATGCGCGCGGCGCGCAGCATGAAGCGCCGGCCTTCGTGCGTGCGGAATTCGACGGCATGCGCGTCGTCGATGGCGTCGAGCGAGCCGTTGAGCCAGCGCCGGTCGCGCGCGAACAGATCGGCGAGAAGCGGTTCAAGGCGCACGCGCTGCGCTTCGACCGTGATGCCCAGCTCGATATCGAACCAGTCGTTTCCGGCTGCGTGTGCTCGTGCATCGATCTGCTCGATCTCGACGGTATCGAAGCGCGAGTTCGGCGTGATCTCGACGCGCCAGCCGGCGTCGCGCAACGCGGGAATCTCGTCGCTGACGAACGCGGGCCATGCGTCGCTGCGCGGCATGATGAAGCCGCCCGCAAAGGGCGATTCGTCGCGGCTCGCCGACGTGTCCGATATCGATTTGAGTCCGCATTTTACGAGGCGCTCGACGCACGCGTCTTCCAGATCGGCGCGGCGCGCGATCCGCACGAGTTCGCCATCCGCGAGCCGCGCCAGCACTTCGGGGCTGCCGGCCGAAATCATGATCTCGTCGTAGTCGAAATCGAGCAGCGCGAGGTCGAGTTCCAGCACGTTCGTATCGAGCTTGCGAGGCGTGTCCATCAGGAGCGTGTCGAGCGTGAGCACGGGCGTCGGCGCGACATCGATCATGCGCATGTCGATTTCGCCATCGACGGGCGGCGCAGGCAGCGTCGGCGCGAATTCCTGCAAAGCCGCTCGCACGATTTCCGCTTCGCTGACCGTCAGCACCGGCATCTCGAGATAGTCGGCGAGCAGTTCGTCGGGAACGGGCGCGTCGATCAAGCCCGTTTCGTGCGTGAACATGTCCACGTACCAAGGCGGCTCGACGGGCAGCACGACGTTCGATTGCGGCTCGGTTTCGAGCGCCGCGAAGATCATGTCGTCGCCGTGCGGTATCCATTCGATGTCGGCGCGACGGCGTGCGCCTTCGTGCAGCGGGTTGTCGAGCGCCAGCTTGTTCAGATCGGCTTCGTAGAAGAGCCGGCCGGTCGCGAGCATCATCTTCCAGACAGCCGCGCCTTTTTTGCCGCGGAGGTGAAAAGCGTTCGTCGAGAAGCCTCGTTCGTTGCGGAGCGCGCGCAGGATCGTGTCATCGTCCTGCGTGACGAACTTCGGCGGCGTGTTCCAGCTCGCGTAGTTGGGCGACCAGAACTCGGCCGCGCGGATGGTTCCATCGACGCCGAGCCGTGCCTTGTACGTCACCAGTTCGACGACCGCCGACTGAATGCGCGCGGGTATGAGCACATACACGATCTGATGGTTCACGCCGCCGCTTTTGCCAGCCGGCCTGGCCGCCTTCGTCTGCGTCTGCTGAACCCGTGCGCGAAAGCCCGAGAGCCATTGCTCGACTTCGATACTCAGGCCCGTTTTCGACGCCTGCTGTTCGAGTTCCAGCAGCGCGAGCAGCGTGGCCGCAACATGCTTGCACTGATAGCCGACCGGACACGAGCAGGAGCCGCTCGGACGATGGCCGCGGAAGGAGATCTCGACATCGTAGGGCTCCGGTTGCGTGCCTGCGACTCGCGCGCTGAGCATCGGGCCCGACCATGCGATACCGGAGACAGCGCGAACATAACCCAGCGCTCTATCGAATGTCTTCGGGCCCACCCATGCGGCGATCTCGGATCGGGTGAACGCGATGGCGCGAACTGGAGTGTGCGGTGAACTGCTCATGCGCTGCTTCGGCTCACCGCTCGCGCTGTTCGAGAAACTCCAGCAGCTTCCTCAGCGCATGCGCCGCCGCTTGCGAGCGCACCTGCTCGCGGTCGCCCTTGAAATGCTGCGTCTCGACGCCGGTATGAAGGCGGTTGCTCCACGCGAACGACACCGTGCCGACCGGCTTCGCCTCGCTGCCGCCGGCCGGGCCCGCAACGCCCGTGATCGCGATCGAAACCTGCGCGCGGCTGTTGCGCAGCGCGCCTTCTGCCATCGCCTTCGCGACGGGCTCGCTCACTGCGCCGTGCTGCTCGATGAGCGCGGCCGGCACGCCGATCATCTCGATCTTCGCCAGATTCGAATAGGTGACGAAGCCGCGCTCGAACCACGCGCTGCTGCCTGAAATATCGGTAATGGCGGTCGCGACCATGCCGCCCGTGCACGATTCGGCGGTTGCGAGCATCAGCCGTTCGTCGCGCAGCTTGTTGCTGACGCGAATCGCGAGTTGGTGAACGACAGAGTCGGTTGGCATGGCGATGTTCTCGAAGAGAGGGATGAAATCAGACGGTCATGCGCCAGAGCGCGATTACGAGCAGCGTGAAGAACGCCGCGACGAGATCATCGAACATGATGCCGAAGCCGCCTTTCAAATGACGGTCGAAATAGCGGATCGGCGGCGGCTTCACCATGTCGAAAAAGCGGAACACGATGAACGCCCACAACTGGCCGGTAAACGTTGCAGGCGTGACCAGCAGCAGCACGAGCCAGAACGCGACGATCTCGTCCCACACGACCGGCGACGGGTCCGCGATACCCATTTTCTTCGCGGTGAAGCCGGTGAACCAGCATCCGGCGATGAAGCCGACGACGATCAGCGCGCCCCATTCCGCAACGGTCAAGTGTCGATTGAACAAGACGAACGACACCCACGCAAAGAGGGTGCCGACCGTGCCGGGCGCGATGGGCGAAAGCCCGCTGCCGAAGCCGAGCGACAGAATGTGCAGCGGATGGTCGAGCATGAAGCGCGCGCTCGCCTTGCGCGGCTTCGGGTTTTGCGGCGAAGCGCCACCCGCGAGCGTGGGGTCAGTCTGCATGAAAATGATCGAAGCCTTGCAACGTCAGGGAGAGCGGCGCGCCTGCGGCATCGCGCCAGGCGATGCGCGGCGCACCGGATGATTCGATTGTACCGATGCGGGTCAGCGGCACATTCACGCTCGTCGCGATATTCGCGAGCGCGTCGCGCGCAGCGACGGGCGCGGTGAAGCAGAGCTCGTAGTCGTCGCCGCCCGCGAGCGTGCATTGGCGGCGCGCAGGCTCGGGCAGCGCGCGCACGGCGTCCGAGCAAGGTACGGCATCGGCGTCGACGATCGCGCGCAGGCCCGAGCGCTTCAGGATGTGCATGAGATCGCCTGCGAGGCCGTCGGAGATATCGAGCGCCGCGTGCGCGACGCCGCGCAGCGCGAGTCCCACCGCGACGCGCGGTTCGGGGCGCTCCAGTGCGCGCCGCCAGTCCGAGCCCTCCGGCGCGGCCCATTCGCCGCGGATCGCGCCGAGTCCCGCGCGCGCATCGCCCAATGTGCCGGACACGTAAATATCGTCGCCGGGCTGCGCGGCGTCGCGGCGCAAGGCGGCGCCGTTGGGCACGTCGCCGAACACGGTGATGCAGATGTTGAGCGGCCCGCTCGTCGTATCGCCGCCGACGAGCGCGCAATCGTAGCGTTCGGCGAGGGCGAAAAGGCCGTCGCTGAATGCTTCGAGCCACGCTTCGTCGGCGCGCGGCAAGGCGAGCGCGAGCGTGAACGCGTGCGGCTTCGCGCCCATCGCGGCGAGATCCGACAGATTCACCGCGAGCGCCTTGTGACCCAGCGTGTAAGGATCGACATCGGCGAAGAAGTGGCGGCCCTCGACCAGCATGTCCGTCGAAATGGCGAGCTGATGGCCGGCCGGCGGCGCGATGAGCGCGCAGTCGTCGCCGATGCCGAGCGGCGTCGCCGAAGCGTCCTGAAGACGCGGCGCGGGCGCCGACGCGCGGCGTGCGAAGAAACGGTCGATCAATGAAAACTCTGAAAGCATGCGTCGGCGATTGAGGTTGATTGTTGCGATGCACGATGAGAACGCAGCGCCGGAAAACCCGCGCTGTATCTCGAAAACAAACGGTCGCAGCCCGCGAAGGCTTGCCGCACGGCCCGATCAGACGTTTTCCAGTCACGGCACTTGTAGCCGAAATGCATGGGCCGCGGCCCGAAACCGTCTCTGATTGGCGCTACAATGCGTTCGAACTTCCATTCTAATTCCCGCACTGCTAGCCCGCCTTATGACGACTGACGCCAATACCAAGTTGCGCGAAGCCGCGCTCGACTATCACGAATTTCCCGTTCCCGGAAAAATCGCGATCGCGCCGACGAAGCAGATGATCAACCAGCGCGACCTCGCGCTGGCCTACTCGCCGGGCGTCGCGTTCGCGTGCGAAGCGATCGTCGAAGATCCGCTGAACGCCGCGCGCTTCACCGCGCGCAGCAATCTCGTGGGCGTCGTGTCGAATGGCACGGCCGTGCTCGGGCTCGGCAACATCGGGCCGCTCGCGTCGAAACCGGTGATGGAAGGCAAGGCCGTGCTCTTCAAGAAGTTCGCCGGCATCGACGTGTTCGATATCGAGCTGAACGAGAACGATCCGCACAAGCTGGTCGACGTGATCGCCGCGCTCGAGCCGACTTTCGGCGGCATCAATCTGGAAGACATCAAGGCGCCGGATTGCTTCATCGTCGAGCGCGAGTGCCGCAAGCGCATGAAGATTCCCGTCTTCCACGACGACCAGCACGGTACGGCCATCGTCGTCGCGGCGGCGATCACCAATGGTCTGAAGGTGGTCGGCAAGAATATCGGCGAAGTGAAGCTCGTCGCGTCGGGCGCGGGTGCGGCGGCGCTTGCCTGCCTGAATCTGCTCGTCGATCTCGGCATGAAGCGCGAGAACATCTACGTGACGGACCTGGCCGGCGTGGTCTACAAGGGCCGCACGGAACTGATGGACCCGGACAAGGAGCAATTCGCCCGCGAAACCAGCGCGCGCACGCTCGCCGAAGTCATGGAAGGCGCGGACGTGTTCCTCGGTCTGTCGGCTGGCGGCGTGCTCAAGCAGGACATGGTCAAGCAAATGGCCGCGAAGCCGCTGATTCTCGCGCTCGCGAACCCGACGCCGGAAATCCTGCCGGAACTCGCGCTCGAAGTCCGCCCGGACGCGGTGCTCGCGACCGGCCGCACGGACTATCCGAACCAGGTCAACAACGTTCTGTGCTTTCCGTTCATCTTCCGCGGCGCGCTCGATGTGGGCGCGACCGTCATCACGAAGGAAATGGAAATCGCGGCGGTGAACGCGATCGCCGAACTGGCGCGTCAGGAGCAGAGCGACATCGTCGCGACGGCCTACGGCATTCAGGATCTGTCGTTCGGCCCGGAATATCTGATTCCGAAGCCGTTCGATCCGCGCCTCATCGTGAAGATCGCGCCGGCGGTGGCGAAGGCCGCGATGGAAAGCGGCGTCGCGACGCGTCCGATCGAGGACATGGACGCCTACGAACAGCACTTGCAGCAGTTCGTCTACCACAGCGGCACGACGATGAAGCCGGTGTTCCAGCTTGCGCGCAGCGTGGAGCCGGAGAAGAAGCGCATCGTGTTCGCGGAGGGCGAGGAAGAGCGCGTGCTGCGCGCGGTGCAGATCGCCGTCGATGAAAAGATCGCGAAGCCGATTCTCATCGGCCGTCCGGCGGTCATCGAGCAGCGCATTCAGAAGTTCGGCCTGCGCCTGAATGCGGGCACGGATTTCACGGTCGTCGATACCGATCACGACGAGCGCTACCGCGAATTCTGGCAAACCTATTACAAGATGATGGCGCGCAAAGGCATCAGCGAGCAGATGGCGAAGCTCGAGATGCGCCGCCGCACGACGCTGATCGGCTCGATGCTCGTCAAGAAGGGTGAAGCGGACGGCATGATCTGCGGCGTGGTGAGCACGACGCATCGTCATCTGCACTTCATCGATCAGGTCATCGGCAAGAAGGAAGGCGCGAAGGTCTACGCGGCAATGAACGCGCTCGTGCTGCCCGGCCGCCAGATTTTCATCGTCGATACGCACGTGAACGTCGACCCAACGCCCGAGCAGCTCGCCGAGATCACGATCATGGCGGCGGAAGAGGTGAAGCGTTTCGGCATCTTGCCGAAGATCGCGCTTCTGTCGCATTCGAACTTCGGCACGAGCAACGCGCCGACGGCGCAGAAGATGCGCGACGTGCTCGCGATCCTGAAAGAGCGCGCGCCGGATCTCGACGTGGACGGGGAAATGCACGGCGACGTCGCGCTCGACGCGCGGCTGCGCAAGGACGTGCTGCCGGAATCGACGCTCGAAGGCGATGCGAACCTGCTGATCCTGCCGAACATCGACGCGGCGAATATTTCGTACAACCTGCTCAAGACGGCGGCGGGCAACAACATCGCGATCGGGCCGATCCTGCTCGGCGCGGCGCAGCCGGTTCACGTGCTGACGTCGTCGGCGACGGTGCGACGCATCGTCAACATGACGGCGTTGCTGGTGGCGGATGCGTCGGCGGCGCGCTGATAACGGTTTTAGTCAGACGAAAGGCGGCGGGTTTTCCCGCCGCTTTTTTTTCGGAGACGAAAAAAAGCGTGCCGTGAAAGCACGGCACGCCTGCGAAAGAAAAAGGAGCATGTCTGCTTCGATCTCGCAAAACGCGGAACCGACGGCAGAGCGCGCTGCCGCGAAGCTGGCGACGGGTGAGGCGGCCCGTCCAGAGGCTTCAAGGTTCCACATGCCGATTATTATCCTATGCAAGATAAAAATCCCTCAGATTCGGGCTATTTCCTGAGGAATGCGTTGCGCCGTAATTGCACAGCCTTGCAAAATTGAGAAAAAAATTCCGATTTTCGGCGTAACGTTGCTTCGCCCTGTCATTAGCGATACCCTTACATCTTTCATGGTCGCCGAACTCTGGGTAACGCGAGGACAACCGCTTGGTGATACGCGCGAGGGCACTCGTCTCCATCGTCGCCCTGAGCGTCCTTTTGGGCGCATGCGGCAAGGATGAACCTCGAAGTGTTCAGGAGCCGGTTGCTTCGGCGAGTCCGGCGCCGGTTTTGCCGGCGGAATCGGCCCAAGAGGCGCAGGTGCGGCAGCCGGAAGCGACCGGCGGGCAGGAGCGTAACGGGCTGGCCACCGTCCACATTGCGCAGTTGCCCAGGCAGGCGGTCGCGACATTGCGGCTGATCGAAGCGGGCGGCCCTTTCCCTTACGAGAAGGACGGCGTCGTGTTCGGCAATCGCGAACGTGTGCTTCCGCGGCATCCACGCGGCTACTACCACGAATACACCGTGCCCACGCCTCGCGCGCGGGATCGCGGCGCGCGCCGGATCGTGTGCGGCGGGCCGAAGAGGCAGACCGGCGATTGCTACTACACGGACGACCACTACTCCAGTTTCAAACGCATTGCAGATTAATTACGGGATTAACGGCATGAGCGACAACATCTACGCGCACGATCACAGCGTCGCGAGTGATCTTTTCGCCACCGGCGATGGCAACCTGTTCCAGCGAGTATTGCGGCTACGCATGACAGAACACGACAACAGACCCGACGACGAGACCAGGCCTGAGGAGTCCCATCTGCAAGAGGATGATCCGGAAGCGCTGTTCGCGACGGTGCGGCCGAATATCGTGCAGTCGATCCGCGCTTTCCGGGTGCAGGAACTCGCGGACGAAGCCAACCGCCTCGGCCAGCATTTTCTCTACGCCTATCTCGGCCAGGCGCAGAGCAAGCAGGAAGTGCTCGAGACCATCGCCACCTCGTTTCTCTTTCCCAAGCATTTCGGCAAGAACTACGACGCGCTGTACGATTCGCTCACCGATCTCGTTCACAAGGCGGGCTCGCAGCCGGGCTTCGTGATCGTGCTCGAACAACTGCCGATCGCGCAGAAGTTCGATAAGGAAGGCCGCGAAGTCCTGCTCGACGTCTTCCGCGATGCCGCCGAATTCTGGGGCGAGCGCAAAGTGGCGTTCCGCGTGTTCTATTCGTTCGTCTGAGCGTCGCGCCGTCTGACGACACAGCCCGATGGCGTCCATCGGGCTGTTTTCGTTTGAGGACCGCGTAAGTTACCAGCCGCCCCAGCGCGCGGCCAATGCGGCCAGCACCGCAATGCCCGCCGTCTCGGTGCGCAGCACGCGCGGGCCGAGTCCGAGCGCGGCAAATCCTGCATGGATGATCGCGTTTTCTTCGGCGGGCGAGAAACCGGCTTCCGGTCCGATGAGCAGCGTGACCGCGCCGCGCGGCGGATCGGCGGGCAGGGACGCGAAGCTCACCTCGGCGCGCGGCGACAGCAGCAGGCGCAACGCACCATCGGCGGCGGCGGGCAGGCCGGCGAGCCAGGCGCCGAGATCGCGCGGCGGCGCGACGTCCGGCACGCGGTTGCGTCCACATTGTTCGCATGCCGCACGCGTGAGCGCCTGCCAGTGCGCCTGACGACGCAGCGCCCGCTCGCCCGCGAGGCGCACGACGCCGCGCTCTGCGGTGATCGGCGCGATGGCCGCGACGCCGAGTTCCACCGCCTTCTCGATCAGCCAATCCATCTTGTCGCCGCCCGCGACGCCTTGCGCGAGCGTCACGCGATAAGGCGGCTCGGCCTCGCGATCGCTGTGTTCGTCGAGACGCGCCGTCGCCGCGCGCTTGGCGATATCGACGAGCGCGCCACGATATTCGCCGCCGGCGCCATCGAAGAGTGTGATCGAATCGCCTGTTTGCAGGCGCAGGACGTGCACGTGGCGCACGACGTCATCGGGAAGAGACAGGGTTTGGCCCACGCAGAGCGGGCAGTCGACATAAAAACGTGGCATGGGGAGTCGATCGCGGAATCGGCTGTCCGCGGATAGTGGAATTGCCTGAAACTCAGCGCAGATGCCGCGCGATCGCCCAGCGATAACCGTCCGGGTCTTCGATCTGGGCGAAGCGGTCGCCCCAGAACTGATCCTGCGGCTCGATGAGCGCCTTTGCGCCTACGGCGAGCGCGTTATGAAAGATCGCGTCGACGTCGTCGACGTACAGATAGAACGACTGCGGCGCCATCTGCCCCGCGCTCTTCGGCGTGCGAGCCTGCGAACCGTATGCACCCTCAGGCGCGAACATCACGATCAACTGCCCGCGATACGTCATCTCGACATGGATGACGGTGCCGTCGTCGTTCACGCTGTCGCGCACCGCGAAGCCTAGCGCTTTCTCATAAAACGCGATGCTCACGCGCGCGTCGCGCACGGTGAGGTACGGAGTCAGCCAGGGAACGTCGGCGGGGCGAGGGTCGGTCATCGATTGCACTCCTTGAAGCCTTTGCTGCACATTGACGGACATTTTGCCACGAAGCCGTACGAACATTGGCCGAAGGTGTCGAGGACGGATTTCGCCGAATCATCGTCCGTCAGCGGCGCGCAGGGTCGTGTAAGGTGACGTTTTGCCGGCTTGCACATGCACGGAACATGCCCGCGCCGAACGCTCCCGGAGCGGCTGGGTGGCAGCGTTCCGGCGCGTGTCAATCGGACCGGTCTGCTAGAATGACGGCCTTCCGATCCTCGTCGTTTCTCGTCGTTCCGGTCCTGAAAACGTTGTGTGCCGCGGGTCCGGCGCCTTGCTTGCAAAGTGAGTTACGACGCTCAGATTCACCACGGATCATTTCAGCTCCAGCCCGAAGCACTCGATACGACATGACGATCCCGACCTCCAGCCAAACCGCCCTCATGGCCAACGCAATCCGCGCGCTCGCCATGGACGCCGTTCAACAAGCCAATTCCGGTCACCCCGGCATGCCGATGGGCATGGCCGAAATCGGCGTCGCGCTGTGGTCGCGCCATCTGAAGCACAACCCGACGAACCCGCACTGGTTCGATCGCGACCGTTTCGTTTTGTCGAACGGTCATGGTTCCATGCTGCTGTATTCGCTCCTGCACCTCACCGGCTACGACCTGCCGTTGAGCGAACTGAAGAATTTCCGCCAGCTGCATTCGAAGACGCCGGGCCATCCGGAAGTCGGCATGACGCCGGGCGTCGAGACGACCACCGGCCCGCTCGGCCAGGGCGTCGGCAATGCGGTCGGCATGGCGCTCGCCGAAGCGCTGCTCGCCGCCGAATTCAACAAGGCCGATGCGAAGATCGTCGATCACCACACGTACGTGTTCCTCGGCGACGGCTGCCTGATGGAAGGCATCTCGCACGAAGCCTGCTCGCTCGCGGGCACGCTCAAGCTGAACAAGCTGATCGCGCTCTACGACGACAACGGCATTTCGATCGACGGCCACGTCGAGCATTGGTTCCACGACGACACGCCGAAGCGCTTCGAGGCCTACGGCTGGAACGTGATCCGCGCGGTGGACGGCCATAGCGTCGAAGCGGTCGATGCAGCGATCGCCGCCGCGAAAAAGTCCGACAAGCCGACGCTCATCTGCTGTCGCACGGTCATCGGCAAGGGTGCGCCGACGAAGGCGGGCGGTCACGATGCGCACGGCGCGCCGCTCGGTGACAAGGAAATCGCGGCGACGCGCGCGGCCATCGGCTGGAACTATGGTCCGTTCGAGATTCCGCAGGAAGTCTATGGGGCGTGGGACGCGAAGGAACAGGGCAAGCACGTCGAAACCGAATGGAACAAGGCGTTCGATGCGTATCGCGCGAAGTACGCGGCAGAAGCCGCCGAATTCACGCGCCGCATGAACGGCGAACTGCCCGCGAACTGGGCACAAGCCGCCGCGAAGATCATCGAGGACGCGAACCAGCGCGCCGAAACCGTGGCGACGCGCAAGGCATCGCAGCAGACCATCGAAGGCCTCGCGGCCGCGCTGCCGGAACTGCTCGGCGGATCGGCGGATCTGACCGGTTCGAACCTCACCAACTGGAAGGCATCGAAGGCCGTTCGCGCGGCGGGCGACGCGGAAAACGCGAACCCGGAGCACGCGGGCATTCAGTGGGGCAACCACATCAACTACGGCGTGCGCGAGTTCGGCATGAGCGCGGCCATCAACGGCATTGCGCTGCATGGCGGCTATCGCCCGTTCGGCGGCACGTTCCTGACGTTCTCGGATTACAGCCGCAACGCGCTGCGCGTCGCCGCGCTGATGAAGTCGCGCTCGATCTTCGTGTTCACGCACGATTCCATCGGCCTCGGTGAAGACGGCCCGACGCACCAGTCGATCGAACACGTGTCGAGCCTGCGCCTGATTCCGAACTTGCAGACGTGGCGCCCGGCGGACACCGTCGAGACGGCCGTCGCGTGGACGCATGCGATCGCGCACAACGGTCCGTCGACGCTGATCTTCAGCCGCCAGAACCTGCAGTTCTCGGCGCGCAACGACGTGCAGATCGCCAACGTCGCGAAGGGCGGCTACGTGCTGCGCGACTGGAACGACGATATCCCCGCGCGCAAGATCATCCTCATCGCGACCGGCTCGGAAGTGCAGCTCGCGATGGAAGCCGTGGATGCGCTGGCGAAGGAAGGCATCGGCGCACGCGTCGTGTCGATGCCCTGCACGAATGTCTTCGACAAGCAGGACGCCGAATACCGCGAGCGCGTGCTGCCGAAGGGTGTGGCGCGCGTGGCGATCGAGGCGGGCGTGACCGATTTCTGGCACAAGTACGTGGGCCTGGAAGGCGGCGTGGTCGGCATCGACACGTTCGGCGAGTCGGCCCCGGCGGGCGCGCTGTTCAAGCATTTCGGCTTCACGGTGGAGCATGTTGTCGCGACGGCCAAGTCCGTCCTGTCCGCGCAGTAAAATCGCGGTCAGCGAAGCAGGTTTTTTTAGCCATCAGGAGATAGACCATGACGATTCGCGTTGCAATCAACGGCTACGGCCGGATCGGCCGCAACACGCTGCGTGCCCTCTATGAGAACGGCAAGAAGCATGACATCGAGATCGTCGCCATCAACGACCTCGGCGACGCCAAGACCAACGCGCACCTCACGCAGTACGACACCGCGCACGGCAAGTTCCCCGGCCAGGTGTCGGTGGACGGCGACTACCTCGTCGTCAACGGCGACAAGATCCGCGTGCTGGCGAACCGCAACCCGGCCGAACTGCCGTGGGGCGAGCTGAAAGTCGACGTGGTGCTGGAGTGCACGGGCTTTTTCACGACGAAGGAAAAGGCGAGCGCGCACATCAAGGGCGGCGCGAAGAAGGTCATCATTTCGGCGCCGGGCGGCAAGGATGTCGATGCGACCATCGTGTACGGCGTGAACCACAACGTGCTGAAGGCGTCGGACACGGTCATCTCGAACGCATCGTGCACGACGAACTGCCTCGCGCCGCTCGTCAAGCCGCTGAACGACAAGATCGGTCTGGTGAACGGTCTGATGACCACGATCCACGCCTACACGAACGATCAGGTCCTGACGGACGTGTATCACGAAGACCTGCGCCGCGCGCGCTCGGCCACGCACAGCCAGATCCCGACGAAGACGGGCGCGGCTTCCGCGGTCGGTCTCGTGCTGCCGGAACTGAACGGCAAGCTGGATGGCTACGCGATCCGCGTCCCGACGATCAACGTGTCGGTCGTCGATCTGTCGTTCATCGCCGCGCGCGACACGACGGTCGAAGAGATCAACAAGATCATGAAGGAAGCGTCGGAAGGTGAACTGAAGGGCGTGCTCGGCTACAACGACGCGCCGCTGGTGTCGATCGACTACAACCACAACCCGGCTTCGTCGACGTTCGATTCGACGCTGACCAAGGTGTCGGGCCGTCTCGTGAAGGTGTCGAGCTGGTACGACAACGAGTGGGGCTTCTCGAACCGCATGCTGGATACGGCTGTGGCGCTCGCGAACGCCAAATAAAGCCAAGTAAGTTTCGGTCCGCTGAAATGACAAAGCCGCTCCTCGGAGCGGCTTTGTTTTTGCTGCGATGAAAGTGCGTTACGCGAGCTTCTCCCGCAAAAACGCCACGACGTAAGGCGTTGCCGCCGCCGCGACCGTCGATGCCGTTGCAGGATCGATTCCCATGCGCGCGGCAATCGACTCGGCGACGCGGCCGGTGAGAACGCCTTCGCCACCTTCCTCCATCGATTTGAGGAAACCGTCGCCGCGCACGAGCCCGGCGGCGAACGCGGCGAAGAAGCTCTTGCCGGGATGGTTTCCGAGCAAGCCCGCGTTTTGTTCCTCGGCGTGGGCATGCGCCGTTTCCGCGGCGGCGCCGAGCATCTGCTGGCTGTCTTCCTGGCTGAAGCCCTGATCGGTCAGCGCTTGCGTGGCTTGCGCGCCGTGTTCCGAAGACAGAAATTCTGAAACGAGTTGTTGCATGTCCATCGACGCTGCTCCTCTTGATGTTTGGTCATTGCAGGGCAGCGCAAGCGGATAGAAACCTCCATCACGCACGGCCCTTGCTGAGACCGCGCATGCTTCGGGAAGTGCCGGGCTTTACTTGTTCGGTACGGGAAAATGCACGCCCGCGCGTTGCGCCGCATTCACGATGTGGCCTTCGATCGCGCGTCCGGCCTTCTCGCCATCGCGCGCCTTCAATGCTTCGATGATCACCGCGTGCTCGTGATACGTCGACAACACCAGTTCACGCCGATAGAACGGCAGACGCTGGCTTTCCTTCATGATGTCGGCGCTGCCGCGCAGGATCGATTCGATCGCCGCATTGCCCGCGAGACTCACGATGCGCATATGGAACGCGAAATCCAGTTGCGCGGCTTCTTCGAGCGCGGATTCCGTCAACGCGCCGTGCAGCGAATCGAGATTGTCGTCGAGCCAGTCGATATCCGAATCGCCGATCGAATGCGCCGCGAGCCGCGCGACGAATCCCTCCAGCGCGAAACGCATCTGATACGTGTCGGGCAACGACGCCTGATCCGCGAAGCGCCACGGATGCGCATTGCTCGCCTGCGCGCTGTTGACGTACACGCCTTTACCCGGCCGGATATGCAGCATGCCGAGCGCTTCGAGCGTGGAGAGCGCCTCGCGCAGCGACGCCCGGCTGATCGCCAGTTCCTCCGATAGTTGCCGCTGAGCCGGCAGCAAGCTTCCGACCGGATATACGCTCGATTCGATGCGCTCGCGAATGGTCGCGATCGCGGCGTCGGTCACGGTGTGAGGGACGTTTTTCATAAGAAGAAAGCTGTATTGGCCGGTCTGACCGCCATTGTATGCGCGTCCCGCGCGCCCGTGTGAACGGCCGTTCCACGCGCATTTCCGTGCCCGCTCGAAACAGGGTAAACCGCTACCAACAGTTCCTTGACGACGCTATATCGGTTTTCTAATATTCCCCATCACAGCACTGGTCCGACCAGTCGGAACAGTTGCTCTGATCCCGAGACATTACACGAGGAGACGGTCGTGTTGAGATTTCTGAATTCGCTGTTCGGCAGGGTAATGATCGCGCTGGTCATCGGCGTGGTGGTGGGCGCGTTGTTTCCGCACTTCGGCCAGTCGTTGCGGCCATTGGGCGACGGCTTCCTGAAGCTCATCAAGATGGTGATCGGGCCGATCGTGTTCTGCGTCGTCGTGAGCGGCATGGCGAGCGCGGGCGATCTCAAGAAGGTCGGGCGCGTCGGGCTGAAGGCCGTGATCTACTTCGAGATCATGACCACGCTCGCGCTCGTCATCGGCGCGATTCTCGCGTGGGTCACGCGTCCGGGCGTCGGCATGAACATCGATCTGCATACGCTCAATGCCGCGTCGCTCAGCACGTACACGGAGCACGCGAAGAGCCTGAAGGACACCGCGGGCTTCCTGCTGAAGATCATCCCGGACACTGCGATCGATGCCTTCGCGAAGGGCGACATCCTCCAGGTGCTCGTGTTCGCGATCCTGTTCGGCGCGGCGCTCTCGATGCTCGGCGAGAAGGCGCAGCGCGTGACGGTCTTCATCGAAGAGCTGTCGAACGTGTTCTTCCGCATCATGGCGTTCATCATCAAGCTCGCGCCGCTCGGCGTGCTCGGTGCGATCGCGTTCACGACGGGTCAGTACGGCGTGGCGTCGCTCAAGCAACTGGGCCTGCTCGTGATGGTGTTCTACGCGAGCTGCTTCCTGTTCGTGTTCGTCGTGCTCGCGGTCGTGATGCGGCTCGCAGGCTTCTCGATCTTCAAGCTCGTGCGCTATCTGCGCGAGGAACTGTCGATCGTGCTCGGCACGGCTTCGTCGGACGCCGTGCTGCCGCAGATCATGCGCAAGCTCGAATGGATGGGCGTGAAGGATTCGACCGTCGGTCTCGTGATTCCGACCGGCTATTCGTTCAACCTCGACGGCTTCTCGATCTATCTCACGCTCGCCGTGATCTTCATCGCGCAGGCGACCAACACGCCTTTGTCGATGCATGACCTGATCGTCGTCGTGCTCGTTTCGCTGGTGACATCGAAGGGCGCGCACGGCATTCCCGGCTCCGCGATCGTCATTCTCGCCGCGACGCTCTCCGCCATTCCCGCGATTCCCGTGCTCGGCCTCGTGCTGATCCTGCCGGTCGACTGGTTCGTCGGCATCGCGCGGGCCGTGACCAATCTGATCGGCAACTGCGTGGCGACGGTGGTCGTCGCAGTCTGGGAGAACGATATCGACCGGGCGCGCGCCAAGCGCGTGCTCGACCAGGACGCCGATTACCGCTTCGTGCCCGCCGCGCCGGAACCCGCGCAAGCTCACGAGCACGCGCACGCAATCTGATAACCCGTCAATCACTGAGAGACACGCAAAATGGCTAACCCGATTCTCGACGCAGACGCTCCCGCTTTCGCCCGCCGCTACATGAACCTCGCGGACCCGCGGCTCGGCGCGCGGGCGCTCTCCGCCACCGATGAATTCTTCGCGCCGAAAGACCGCATGCTGGAGCCGCAGCCCGCGGTGTTCATTCCCGGCAAGTACGACGAGCACGGCAAGTGGATGGACGGCTGGGAGACGCGCCGCAAGCGCACGACCGGCTACGATTACTGCATCGTCAAGCTGGCGCGCGCGGGCGTGATTCATGGCATCGACATCGACACGAGTCACTTCACCGGCAACTTTCCGCCGGCGGCGTCGATCGAAGCGTGCTACAGCGAAAGCGCGAATCCGCAGGACGATGGCGACTGGCGCGAGATCGTGCCGTCGACGACGCTGCAGGGCAACCATCATCACTATCTCGACATCAGCGATACGCGCGCCTACACGCATCTGCGCGTGAACATCTATCCCGATGGCGGCATCGCGCGGCTGCGCGTCTACGGCCAGCCGAAGACGGATTTCTCGCGCGTCGAACGCGGCACGCTGCTCGATCTCGCGGCGATCGAAAACGGCGCGTATCTGGTCGCGGCGAACAATCAGCACTTCGGCCCTGCATCGCAAATGCTGATGCCGGGACGCGGCGTGAACATGGGCGACGGCTGGGAAACACGCCGGCGCCGCGAGCCGGGCAACGACTGGGCGATCGTCGCGCTGGCCAATCCAGGCGTGATCCGCGCGATCGAAGTCGACACTGCGCACTTCAAGGGCAATTATCCCGACCGCTGTTCGCTGCAGGCGGCGCGCGTCGAGGGCGGCACGGATGAATCGCTCGTCACGCAGGCGATGTTTTGGCCCGTGCTGCTCGACGAACAGAAGCTCTCGATGGACAACGTGCATCGCTTCGAGAAAGAGATCGCGGCGCTCGGTCCTGTGACGCACTTGCGCTTCAACATCTATCCGGATGGCGGCGTATCGCGGCTGCGCATCTTCGGGGAAATCGAATGAAATCGCTCAGATTGGAACCGCTTACGCGTGAAGCCTTTGCGCCGTTCGGCGATGTCATCGAACTCGAGGGCGCGCGCCATTTTCCGATCAACGCGGGCACGACGGAACGCTTTCACGATCTCGCGAACGTGGAGGTGGGCTTCGAGAGCGGCGGGCGGCCGCTCATCAACGTGTTTCGAGGGCAGCCGCGTGCGCAGCCGGTTGTGATCTCGATGATGGAGCGGCATCCGCTCGGCAGCCAGGCGTTCGTGCCGCTCGGCGATGTGCGCTATCTCGTGGTCGTCGCGCCTGCGGGCGAGTTCGATGCGGCCGGCATGCGCGCTTTCTATGCGCGCGGCTGGCAGGGTGTGAACTATGCACGCGGCGTGTGGCATCACCCGCTCATCGTGCTCGATGCGCCGGGCGATTTCATCGTCGTCGATCGCGGCGGCGATCTGCCGAATTGCGACGAGATCGACTTGCCCGAACGCTATACGCTCAGCGCGCCATCTGTGGTTGCGGCATAGCAGAATCGAAATGCAACTGCGAATCGCTCGCAGAAGCAAATCGCAAAACGTACAGGCGAAACGAAACCGCCGTCCATCGAGAGATGGACGGCGGTTTTTTCATCGACGCGGCTAAAGCCCGCGCGCGACGCTCAATGCTTGCGGTGCGGGCAGTTTTCCTTCGTGCATGTGCCGTACAGCGCAAGCGCATGCTCGTGGAGCTTGAAGCCGCGTTCCTTCGCGATCGATTGCTGACGGCGTTCGATCTCGGCATCGAAGAACTCTTCGACACGGCCGCAGTCGATGCACACGAGGTGATCGTGGTGCGAACCTTCGTTGAGCTCGAACACAGCCTTGCCCGATTCGAAATTGCTTCGCGACAGCAGGCCGGCCTGCTCGAACTGCGTGAGCACGCGATAAACCGTTGCGAGACCGATATCCAGCTCTTCGTTGAGCAGGTTTCGATACACGTCTTCGGCGGTCAGATGGCGCACCGGACTATGCTGAAAAATTTCGAGAATCTTGAGGCGGGGCAGGGTCGCCTTGAGCCCGATATTTTTGAGATCGGCGGGATTGGTCATGGCTAGGCATCCCTAGAGTACAATTCAAGGTTCTCATAGTAATGCGTTTTTCCGATTCCCGACATCCCGTACGGAGTCAAGGCGAATCGGATTAAAGAGCGCGGCCTTGGATCGTCTCGCGTGAAGGGTCAAATGTTTTCAAATTTATTGAATTGCAGGGAGAGCCGTCGCATGCGGGGTACCGTGATCGCAGCAACTTTGGCCGCATTGCTCGCTGGCTGTACGGCGTACGACAGCGTCACGCAGAAAATCGCGCAAAGCATCACACCGTATCGAATCACGGTCGTGCAAGGCAACTTCGTTTCGCAGGAAGCGGCCAATCAGATGCAGGTCGGCATGTCGCGCGACCAGGTGAAGCAACTGCTCGGCACGCCGCTTCTGACCGACATGTTCCATGCGGATCGCTGGGACTACGTGTTCTATTTCAAGCGTGGTTCGACATCCATCGTGCAGCAGCGTGACTTCGTCGTGAACTTCGCGAGCGATCGCGTCGTGAGCTGGTCTGGCGGCGAGAATCTTCCGTCGAATCTGGAACTGCTCGCGGAAATCGATGGCGACAAGGGCATCAAGGTCGCGAAGCCTGTTCCCGCTCCGACGCCCGCGGCGTCGGCGGTGGCGGTCACTGCGCCGGTCGGCGAGCCGTCCACGCAGCCGAACACGGCCGCAGCCTTTGCCGGCGACGCCAATCAGGAAGCCGCGCAGGCTGCCAACCGCGCGACGGCGCAAGTGGAAATGCCCGCCGGCCGTCAGCGTTCGTCCGCGTTCAGCAGCGCGCCGACGACGACGGGCGGCGCGCCCGGCTCGAACAACAGTTCTGGCAGCAATTCGCAGATTCAATTGCAGCGCCGGCCGCAGACGATCAACATCCCGGACAGCAGCGCGGTGGGTCCGGCGAGCACTTCGCCGACCCCGGCCAACGCGAGCGGCCAGACGCAGTTCACCATGCCGCAATAAGCACGCAGCCTTCCGGCCTCGAATCGCGTCCCTGGCGGCGCGCTTCGGGCCGGACGGGCAAAGCCGCATCATTCGCCGCGCGTTCGTCGCGCGACGCATCGAGAGACTCAACGAGAGACAGCCATGAAGATCGCCATCGCCGGCGCATCGGGCCGCATGGGCCGGATGCTGATCGAAACCGTTCTGAATGATCCGGACGCGCAACTCGTCGGCGCGCTCGACCGGCCCGGCGTGCCGCAACTCGGGCAGGACGCGGGCGCGTTCCTCGGCAAGACCACGGGCGTTCTGCTGACCGACGACGTGGAACGCGTGTTCGCCGATGCCGACTATCTGATCGACTTCACGCGCCCCGAAGGCACGATCGCGCATCTCGAAGCGGCGCTGCGCCACGACGTGAAGATGATCATCGGCACGACGGGTTTCTCCGATGAACAGAAGGCCCAACTCCGGAAAGCGGGCGAGAAGATCGGCGTGGTGTTCGCGCCGAATATGAGCGTCGGCGTGAACGTCACGCTGAAGCTGCTCGAATTCGCCGCGAGGCATTTTTCGCAGGGTTACGACATCGAGGTCATCGAGGCGCATCACCGACACAAGGTCGATGCGCCGTCGGGCACCGCGCTCGCAATGGGCGAGGTGATCGCGAAGGCGCTCGGCCGCGATCTGAAAGATTGCGCGGTGTACGCCCGCGAAGGCGTGACGGGTGAGCGCGATCCATCGACGATCGGCTTCTCCGCGATTCGCGGCGGCGATATCGTCGGCGATCATACGGTGCTCTTCGCGGGCATCGGCGAGCGCGTCGAGATCACGCACAAGTCGGCGAGCCGTCTGTCGTATGCGCAGGGCGCGCTGCGCGCCGCGCATTTCCTGCAAGAACGCGACGCGGGCTTCTTCGACATGCAGGACGTGCTCGGCCTGCGCTGATTCCGTAACAATGGCCGCAACAGGCGTCATTCATTACCTGCAATCCGGCGATGCCGTCACACACGCGGTCGCCGGCTTGCTGCTCGCGATGTCGCTCGCGAGCTGGTGCTTTCTGCTCGTCAAGACATGGATTCTCGCGCGCGCGAAATGGCAAGGGCCACGCGCCTTGCAGCGTTTCTGGCAGGCGGCGAGTCTGAAAGAAGGCATCGGCGCATTGCAGCGCGCGGATCGCGAGCGTGTGTTTCTGCCGCTCGCCGAAGCCGCGTGGCGTGCGTCCGAAGCCGACATGCCCGGCGCGATGCTCGCGCGTGTCGAGCGCAGCGAACGCGTGCTGCGCGCGCTGCGCCACGCGTTGCTCCGTTCGCAACGAAGGCTCGAATTCGGACAGGTATTGCTCGCATCGGTGGGCAGCACCGCGCCGTTCGTCGGCTTGCTCGGCACCGTCTGGGGCATTTATCACGCGCTCGGCAGCATCGCATCGAGCGGACAGGCGATGATCGAAAACGTCGCCGGGCCGGTCGGCGAGGCGCTCATCATGACGGCGTTCGGACTCGTCGTCGCGATTCCGGCCGTGCTCGCGTACAACGTGCTCGGACGCTACGTGCGGCAGATTTCCGAGGAACTCGACGGCTTCGCGCACGATCTGCACGCGTTCATGTGCGGCGACGCCGAGTAGGAGCGCGCGGCAATGGCCTTCGGCGGACTCGAGAAACAATCCAACGGCCAGCCAATGGCCGAGATCAACATGACGCCGCTCATCGACGTCATGCTCGTTCTGCTCGTCATCTTCATCATCACCGCGCCGCTGTTCACGCACGCGATCCGGCTCGATCTGCCGAAAGTCGCGTCGCAGCCCGCGCGCGAGACGCCGCAGACCATCACGCTTTCCATCGACGATGCCGGCAAGCTTTTCTGGAACGATGCGCTCGTCAGTTTCGATCAGATGCGCGCACGATTCGCCGAAGCGGGCAAGGCCGAGCAGAAGCCGGAGCTGCATCTGCGGGCGTCGAGCGCGACGCGCTACGAAGTTATCGCGCAGGTCATGGGCGCGGCGCAGCAGGCAGGGCTGGAACGTATCGGCTTCGTCACGCAGCCGGTCGCGGGCGCGCAGCGGGCGCGCTGACTCCGGCATTCGGCCTATGCCGAACGGCTGAATTGCCGATCGCGCTCCCTGTGTTCAAACTTGCCGATACGAGCCCGGATCATGCATCGGCCAAGGCGCTTCGCGCGACTGCGCGGGTAAGTGGGACGGTATAATCGTCATTTCCCCGTTCGGCGGGCCCGGCAAGAGCCAGCAGGCCCGAATTCCGACGCTGCGCCGTGTCAGCGATGCCCCCGCGCACGGACTCGCCGCTCGAAGTCCATTGAGACGAAAGCGGCCGGTCCCGAGGTCCGTTCCCAGCATTTGCCGAAAGCCAAACCAAACCATGCACGATAAATACGTACCCGCCGACGTCGAATCCGCCGCGCAGAGCAACTGGCGCGCGAATGACGTCTACCGGACGACCGAGACCTCGGCCAAGCCCAAGTTCTACTGCGTCTCGATGCTGCCGTATCCGTCGGGCAAGCTGCACATGGGTCACGTGCGCAACTACACCATCAACGACGTGATGTACCGTTATCTGCGCATGAACGGTCACAACACGCTGATGCCGATGGGCTGGGACGCGTTCGGCATGCCCGCCGAAAACGCGGCAATGGCGAACAACGTGCCGCCGGCGAAGTGGACGTACGAAAACATTGCGTACATGAAGAAGCAGATGCAGTCGATGGGCCTCGCCATCGACTGGTCGCGCGAAGTCGCCACGTGCTCGCCGGATTACTACAAGTGGAACCAGTGGTTGTTCCTGAAGATGCTCGAAAAGGGCATCGCGTACAAGAAGACGGGCACGGTGAACTGGGACCCGGTCGATCAGACCGTGCTCGCGAACGAACAGGTCATCGACGGGCGCGGCTGGCGCTCGGGCGCGCTCGTCGAAAAGCGCGAAATCCCGATGTACTACCTGCGCATCACCGATTACGCGGATCAGCTTCTCGACGATCTCGAAGGCCTCGGCTGGCCCGAGCGCGTCAAGATCATGCAGCAGAACTGGATCGGCAAGAGCTTCGGCGTGAACTTTGGCTTCCCGTATGAAATCGACGGCGAAGCGAAGCTGCTGCGCGTCTTCACGACGCGAGCCGACACGATCATGGGCGTCACGTTCGCGGCGGTCGCGGCGGAGCATCCGCTCGCCACGCGCCTCGCGCGCGACAACGCGGATCTTCACGCGTTCATCGACGAATGCAAGCGCGGCGGCGTCGCGGAAGCCGATGTCGCGACGATGGAAAAGAAAGGCGTGCCGACCGGCTTCTTCGTCACGCATCCGTTGACGGGCGCGCAAGTCGAAGTGTGGATCGGCAATTACGTGCTGATGTCCTACGGCGAAGGCGCGGTCATGGGTGTGCCGTCCCACGACGAGCGCGATTTCGCGTTCGCGAAGAAATACGGCTTGCCGATCAATCAGGTGATCGACGTCGAAGGCAAGACGTACTCGACGGACGCCTGGGAAGAGTGGTACGGCGATAAGACCGCGGGCAAGCTCGTCAACAGCGGCAAGTACGACGGCATGACGACCGAGCAGGCCATCGACGCGATCGCCGCTGACCTGAAAGCGAAAGATCTCGGCGACAAGCAGGTCACCTGGCGTCTGCGCGACTGGGGCATTTCGCGCCAGCGCTACTGGGGCACGCCGATCCCCATCATCCACTGCCCGAGTTGCGGCGACGTGCCGGTGCCGGAAAAGGACCTGCCTGTCGTGCTGCCGGAAGACCTCGTGCCGGACGGCACGGGCAACCCCCTCGCGAAGTCCGCAGCGTTCCTGAACTGTACGTGCCCGAAGTGCGGCGCGGCAGCGAAGCGCGAGACCGACACGATGGACACCTTCGTCGATTCGTCCTGGTACTTCTCGCGTTACAGCGCGCCCGATGCGAAGACGATGGTCGACGAGCGCACCGACTACTGGATGCCGATGGATCAGTACATCGGCGGCATCGAGCACGCGATTCTGCACCTGTTGTACTCGCGCTTCTGGACCAAGGTCATGCGCGACATGGGCCTCATCAAGTTCGGCGAGCCCGCCAAGAACCTGCTCACGCAGGGCATGGTGCTGAACGAAACGTTCTATCGTGAGGACGTGAGCGGAAAGAAGACCTGGTATAACCCGCTCGAAGTCACCGTCGCGCACGACGAAAAGGGTCGTCCGACGGGCGCCACGCTCAATGCGGACGGGCAGCCGGTTGTGCTCGGCGGCGTCGAGAAGATGTCGAAGTCGAAGAACAACGGTGTCGATCCGCAAACCCTCATCGATCAGCACGGCGCCGATACCGCGCGCCTGTTCGTGATGTTCGCGGCGCCGCCCGAGCAATCGCTCGAATGGTCGGGCGCGGGCGTGGAAGGTGCGAGCCGCTTCCTGCGTCGCGTGTGGCACTTTGCGCACGGCAACGCCGACGCGCTGCGCCACCACGCGAAGCTCGACGCCTCGAAGCTCGACGACGACGGTAAGGCGCTGCGCCGGGAAATCTACACCGTGCTGAAGCAGGCTGATTTCGACTACGGCCGCCTGCAGTACAACACGGTCGTTTCCGCCGCGATGAAGATGCTCAACGCGCTCGAAGGCGCGAAGAATCCGGGCGAAGGCCTGCTGAACGAAACTTTCGGCGTGCTGTTGCGCGTGCTGTATCCGGTGGTGCCGCACGTCACGTTCCAGTTGTGGTCCGAACTGGGCTACGAGAAGGAATTCGGCCCGCTGCTCGACGCGCCCTGGCCGAAGGTCGACGAAGCCGCGCTGGAGCAATCGGAGATCGAGCTCGTATTGCAGGTCAACGGCAAGGTGCGCGGCGCGCTGACGGTCGCGAAGGATGCATCGCGCGAGGCGATCGAAAAGGCCGCGATCGCACACGAAATGTTCGAAAAGTTCTCGGAAGGCCGCGCGCCGAAGAAGGTGGTCGTGGTGCCGGGACGTCTCGTGAACGTGGTCGTCTGATGCTCACAGCCAAGGGAGTCGACGTGGATCGTGAAGCTGGCATGAGCAGGCGCTCGTTTCTGGCGCTGTTGGGTGGAGCGGCAGCGCTGTCCGCGTGCGGCTTCCAGTTGCGCGGCCAGCAGGACTACGCGTTCAAGCGGCTCGCAATCGCGGGCGGCACGCCGCAGATGGTCGCGCGCATTGAGCGCATGGTTCAGGGCGGCAGCGACACGGTGATCGTCAAGCCGTTCGAGAAGCCCGAAGCGACGCTCAATCTGTCGGAAGGCCAGGGCACGCGCACGCTCAGCCTGAACGCGCAAGGCGTGGTACAGGAATACGAACTGGTCTACAACCTGAACTATTCGCTGCTCGGGGCCGACGGCACGATGCTCATTCCGCCGAGCGCTATCGCGCTGAATCGCTCGATGACTTATAGCGATCAGTACACGCTCGCCAAGTCGCAGGAAGCGACGCTGCTCTACAACGACATGCGCAACGACGCCGTCGACCAGTTGACACGCCGGCTCGCAACGGTGCGCTCGCTGCACCCAGCGCCGGGCGAGCGGACGCCGGCTGTGTCGCCGCGCGCGCCGCTGCCGGTGCCGCCACTCTGATCGGCCGCGCACACCGGGATCATGCAACTGAAGCTCGACGCGCTCGAAGCGCACCTCGCGAAAGGCCTGAAAGGGCTATATGTCGTCTATGGCGACGAGCATCTGCTCGCGCAGGAGGCGTGCGACCGCATCCGCGGCGCCGCGCGTGCAGCCGGCTTCACTGATCGCGCGGTGTTCACCGTCGATCGATCGTTCGACTGGAGCGCGCTCATCGGCGCGACGCAGTCCATGTCGCTGTTCGGCGACCGCCAGTTGATCGAGCTGCGCATTCCGACGGGCAAGCCGGGCAAGGAAGGCGGCGAAGCGCTGAAGACGCTCGCTGCCGCCGATAACCCCGACGTCGTGACGCTCGTCACGCTGCCGCGCCTCGATAGCGCAACGCAGAAGTCGGGCTGGTTCACCGCGCTGACCGGCACAGGCGTCGCGCTGAAGATCGATCCGATCGAGCGCGCGCAATTGCCGATGTGGGTCGGCCAGCGCTTCGCGCAGCAAGGTCAGCGCGTCGCGCCTGGCGAGGAAGGGCGGCGCGCGCTCTCGTTTATCGCGGAACGGGTGGAAGGCAATCTGCTCGCCGCGCATCAGGAAATTCAGAAGCTCGGACTGTTGTACCCAGAGGGTGTACTCACCTTCGAGCAGATCCACGACGCCGTGCTGAATGTCGCGCGCTATGACGTGTTCAAGCTCAACGAGGCGATGCTGACCGGCGATGTCGGCCGGCTCGCGCGCATGCTCGATGGCCTGAAGGGTGAGGGCGAAGCGGCGGTGCTCGTGCTGTGGGCGCTCGTCGAGGAAGTGCGCACGCTGTTGCGCATAAAACGCGGCGTTGCGGCGGGCAAGCCGCTCGCCACGCTGATGCGCGAGAACCGCGTGTGGGGGCCGCGCGAGCGGCTCATCGGCCCGGCGCTCTCGCGGGTGACCGATGAAGCGCTCGAAAAGGCGCTGTCGCTCGCGGCGCGGCTGGATCGGCAGGTCAAAGGCTTGTCCGGCAGCACGGGCAAGCGCGGCAGCGAGCCGCCTCCGGATCCGTGGGCCGGCATGTTCGAGCTGGCGATGGCCGTTGCGGGCGGTGGCACGCCAGCGCCGCGACCGCGTCGCTAGAACGCTTTTGTCACGGGCTGTTGCAATTCGTGCAACGGCTTAGAATGATTTTTTGCGCGCTCGCGAATCTCGGGAGCTTCGGCAACGAAAGAGACTGACGATGAACATCGATCAATACATGACCGACCTCGGCCGCCGCGCTCGCACGGCGTCGCGCGCGATGGCACGGGCGTCGACGGCGGCGAAAAACGCCGCGCTGCATGCGGTGGCGGACGCCATCGAGCGCGAGCGTGAGGCGCTCAAGCAGGCGAACGCGCGCGACCTCGCCGGCGCCCGCGAGAAAGGTAACGACGCGGCGTTCATCGACCGCCTGACGCTCTCCGACAAAGCGCTCGACACGATGGTCGAAGGCTTGCGCCAGGTCGCCGCGCTGGCCGATCCGATCGGCGAAATCAGCGGGCTCAAGTTCCGTCCGAGCGGCATCCAGGTCGGGCAGATGCGCGTGCCGCTCGGCGTGATCGGCATCATCTACGAATCGCGTCCGAACGTGACCATCGACGCCGCCGCGCTGTGCCTCAAGTCCGGCAACGCCACGATTCTGCGCGGCGGTTCCGAGGCGCTCGAATGCAACACGGCGCTCGCGAAGCTGATCGGCGTCGGGCTCGAAGCTGCGGGGCTGCCGCAGGACGCGGTGCAGGTCGTGGAGACGGCGGATCGCGCGGCCGTCGGCAAGCTCATCACGATGACCGAATTCGTCGATGTGATCGTGCCGCGCGGCGGCAAGAGCCTGATCGCGCGGCTGATGGAAGAATCGCGGGTGCCGATGATCAAGCACCTCGACGGCATCTGTCACGTCTACGTCGACGATCGCGCGGATCTGGCGAAGGCCGCGGTCATTTGCGACAACGCGAAGACGCATCGTTACGGCACCTGCAACACGATGGAAACGCTGCTCGTCGCGCGGGGCATTGCGAAAGATGTATTGCCGATGCTCGCGCGCGCTTATCAGGAAAAAGACGTGGAACTGCGCGTGGACGCCGAAGCACGCGCAGTGCTCGAGGCGGCGCAGATCGGCTCGCTGGTGGACGCGACTGAAGAAGACTGGAGCACGGAATATCTCGCACCGGTTTTGGCGGTCAAGATCGTCGAAGGACTCGATGCAGCCGTCGAGCATATCAACGCGTACGGCTCGCATCACACCGACGCGATCGTGACCGAAGACCACGACCGCGCGATGCGCTTCCTGCGCGAAGTGGATTCCGCGAGCGTGATGGTCAACGCGTCGACGCGCTTCGCTGACGGTTTCGAGTTCGGTCTCGGCGCGGAAATCGGCATCTCGAACGACAAGCTGCACGCGCGTGGCCCGGTCGGGCTGGAAGGACTGACGTCGCTCAAGTACGTGGTGCTCGGCCGCGGCGAAGTGCGTCGATAAGCGGAATCGAACAAGAAGAACGATGCTCTGGATCAAATCGCTGCATATCGTGCTGGTGGCTTCGTGGTTCGCGGGGCTTTTCTATCTGCCGCGCATTTTCGTGAACCTCGCGATGGAGACGGACCCTGCGGCCACCGCGCGCCTGCTGTTGATGGCGCGCAAGCTGTTTCGCTTCATGACGTTCATCGCCGTGCCCGCGCTCGCGTGCGGGCTGTGGCTGTGGCTCGTCGTGGGCATCGGCGCCGGGCAGGGCTGGCTGCATGCGAAGCTGGCCATCGTCGCGCTCCTCATCGTCTATCACGCCTATTGCGGGCGCTTGCTGCACACGTTTCAGCGTGGCGCAAACCTGCGCTCGCACAAGTGGTATCGGATGTTCAATGAGCTGCCGGTGCTCGGGTTGCTCGGCGCGACATTGCTCGTGGTGATCAAGCCGTTCTGAGCGGCGGCGGTTCCACCGGCGCTTGGCGGTTCAATAGGTCCAGCACCATTTCCCCGAAGACTTCCGGACGACCTTCGAAGAGACGCTGAACCACGTTCCGTTCGATCATGCTCGCGCGTAGCGATTCGCGTTCCCTCCGATTCGTTGCGAGCCGGACGGCCGCTTCGACATATTCTTCCTCGGTGTCCGCGACCATCCATCCCGGCATCCACGCCCGCGCGAACAAGGCGCCGTCGATACGCTCGAATACTTCCTGTCCGGTCTTGCAAATGCCGGGCAGTCCGACTGTGAACGCATCGACGATTCCGTTGGTATTGCCGAACGGAAACGGACTCAGGAACATGTCCATCTGATTCAGGCTATTCACGTATTGGGCATAAGGCTCGAAGCCGTGGATCGTATAGCTTCCGGACGTCAGCGTCCGAGCCAGGATTCGGCTCAGATGCATGAGCGTAAGAACCGTGCTGCCGCTCGTCAGGAAATGCAGATGCACGATTGATTCGCTCCGTTCAACAATGCGTCTGCAGGCCTCGAGGAAGCTGGGATGCAGCTTCATCATGCTGGCGGCCACAGCGATATGCGCGCGCGGCCGCGCATCGGGAATGCGTGGCGTGATCGTTTCCAGCAGCGCCGATGGCTGATACGGCTGCCCATCCTTCGGAAGGCGCAAGAGCTTTTCGCTGAAGCAGGAAGGATCGCCGACGAAGTCGTCCTCGACGCTGACGTAATCGATCCGGCTGGCGTGGGTCGTCGCGGGATGACCGAGTCCGGCAATCTGGAGCGGCGCCAGGCGAAGGTTCGAGAGGAAGATCGTCAGCGGAGCCATGCCTACGCTCGGCATGTACAGCACATCAGGACGTTCCTGCTGCGCGAATTCGCGAATGTGTCGGACGCAGGAAGCGATATCGATGGGCGAGGGCAGGTCGTAGGTGCGATCGAAGATGCTCTGTCCTTCTTCATCGATGGAACCGGGCATGCAGAGGGCGACCACTTCGAAGTGCTGGCGCGCAGCCGATAACGTTCGTGAATGCGTGCGAGCGATCGAATGCCCTTTGACGAGGCGTTCCGGTATCACAAGCATGAGGGGCCGCGTTCTCGCGGAGTGGCGCTCGCCGTCTGCCGGGCTGATGTCCGTAATTCCAAACTGTTCGAGCTCGGCACGAACCAGTGTATTGATGCCGCGCTTGACCGCATGACGCTGCGCCCCGCGGGCATAGGTGCAGTGCATGTACAGCGCCCACAGCGCGCTCGCCTCCACATGACTCGGATCGTCGATTTCATCGATATGCACGGCGAGCCATTCCAGCCAATTCTCACGTCTCGCATGCGCCAAAGCGCTGCCCGGAAACAATTCGCCCGTAATACCGATGCAAAGACTCACCGCCGCGTGGCGGTCCAGTTCCCACAGCGCGCGTATATCGAGCGTCAGCCGCGATTCGGAATTGAAGAGCAGGCAGAGGCGTTTCGCGGCGTCACTGCGTGGCAAGGCAGCACGTTCTTGGTCGGACGCCGGAGGAAGAAACTTGCTCGTCACATGATCGGCGTTGCCCGAAGGCGTTGCAGCAAAAACGCGCCAGATGAGCGGGCGAAGCGCCAGCAGTTGCTGCATGCGGGCGGCGGTCAGCTCCAGGCGGGGATCGGAAAGCCAGGTTGCCAAAGCTGCGGAGGCCCTGTCGACGAAGGCCTCGCGTTGCCTGTGCGCGGGCAGTGCCGCCAGTGGAGGAGCGGGAGACATGAGCGAGCCGAGATCCGAATAAGGCCAGCGTCTCAACAGAGCGTCTAGAACGTGTAGCATCCTGATGGCTTCGTCGTGTGCGCCGACGTCGATGCAGGATTCGAAACGATCCAGGGAGAAGCTGGGCATATCTCGTCATGCTAAGGAACCGGTCGGGAAAGGACCGTGCCCTATGGTATCAACCAACGCAGCATTCGCGTTTGTGAAGGCGCTTCGAGGGACGCAGGCCTGTCACATTGCGACCCGCCGCCTTTCCAACACGTCTTTTGCCTCGGCGAGTTTTTCCGCCAGCGCCGGCCCGCGCGCAAGCGCCAATCCTACAGCCAGAACGTCGCCGATCGCGAGATGCGAGACGCGCGACGTCATTGGCGAAAAAATATCCGTATCTTCATCCATGTTCGCGAACAGGCCCACGCTCGCCATGCGCGCGAGCGGCGAGTTGCCGTGCGTGATCGCGATGACTTTCGCGCCGCCGTTCAGCGCAGATTTGCACGCGTCGAGAATGTCCTTCGTGCGGCCGGTATTCGAAATAGCAACGACGACGTCGCCTGGACCGAGCAGCGCGGCCGAGGTCGTGTAGGTGTGCGGATCCGCGTACGCTACAGATGGCACGCCGAGCTTGAAAAACTTGTGCTGCATGTCGAGCGCGGCGATTCCCGAGCCGCCCGCGCCATAGAATTCGATGCGCCGCGCTTCGCTGAGTTTTGCGATTGCCGCGGCGACGCTGTCCGACGAAAGGCTGTTGCGCACCTGAATGAGCGCGCCTATGGTTCGGTCCAGCACTTTCGCGGCGACGCCGGCCGGCGGTTCGTCGCTTCGTACGTCGCGATAAACCGTGGGCACATCTCCTGCAACGCCCTGCGCGAGGCGGATCTTGAACTCGCGGAACCCCGAAAAGCCGAGCGCCCGGCAAAAGCGCGCGATGGTCGGCTGACTGACGCCCGCGCGCATCGCGAAATCGGTCATCGAGAGGTCAAGCACTTCGCGGGGCGCTTCAAGCACATAGTTAGCCAGTTTACGCTCGGATGGACGCAGTTGCTCGCGCATCGCTTCGACTTGGGACAGCAACATCGGAATTCTCGCCTATTCTGGAAACTGTTCGGACTATATCTGACGCGTCGTTGATGTACAAATACTACATATTTTGCTGGAATGCGTCTTAGCGTTTTCCCTGATGCTTCATCTCGTTGATCTTTATTCATATAGTGCTTAACGGTTCCGACCAATCGACGCATTGTGTTCATGTAGTTTTTCTACTAATATCGCCATACGGCGGCAGAACTCATCCAACGACAGGCCGTCATTTACAGTGAAGTCCAACCCCATACCTCGACGGCGAGCGTGCCGGGAGTGAGACGAAGGAGCTTCGATGGTTTCCCCGCATCCCCAACTCAAAAAAGTTACCGATCGCGTGATCGAGCGCAGCAAGCCGACGCGCGCTGCCTATCTTGCGCGCATCGACGCCGCGCATGGCCTGTTTCCCGCTCGCGGCGCATTGTCCTGCGCAAACCTCGCGCACGGTTTCGCGGGGCTCGAAGGCCAGGAAAAGATCGCAATCAAGGCGGTGCGCGAACCGAACATCGGCATCGTGTCGTCATATAACGAAATGCTTTCGGCGCACGCGCCCTACAAGAGCTTTCCGGACATCATCAAACATGCCGCGCGCGAGCACGGCGGCATCGCGCAATTCGCGGGCGGCGTGCCGGCGATGTGCGACGGTGTTACGCAAGGCAACGCAGGCATGGAGTTGTCGCTCTTCTCGCGCGAAGTGATCGCGATGAGCACGGCCGTCGCGCTCACGCACAACATGTTCGACGCGGCGCTGTGCCTCGGTGTCTGCGACAAGATCGTGCCGGGCCTCATGATCGGCGCGCTGCAGTTCGGCCATCTACCGACCATCTTCGTGCCGGCCGGCCCGATGACGAGCGGCCTCACGAACGACGACAAGGCCAAGGTCCGCCAGGAATTCGCGACCGGAAAATGCGATCGCGGCGTGCTGCTCGAAGCCGAAGCGGCGGCATATCACGGTCATGGCACCTGCACGTTCTACGGCACGGCCAACAGCAATCAGATGCTCATGGAAGTCATGGGCATGCATCTGCCGAGCGCGGCGTTCGTACATCCGCATACGCCGTTGCGCGACGCGCTCACCGCGGAAGCTGCGCGCCGGGTGCTGGATCTCACGCTCGAGCGTGGCAACTACACGCCGATCGGCCATGTCATCGATGAGAAGGCGATCGTGAACGGCATCGTGGCGCTCCTCGCGACGGGCGGTTCCACGAATCACACGCTGCACCTCGTGGCGATTGCCCGGGCGGCGGGAATCATCATCGACTGGAACGACTTCGATGAACTCTCGCAAGTCGTGCCGCTGCTCGCCAAAATCTATCCGAACGGCAAGGCCGACGTAAATCATTTCCACGCGGCGGGCGGTGTCGCTTTCCTCGTGCGCAATCTTCTCGATGGCGGATTTCTGCACGAAGATGTCCAGACGGTCGCCGGCAAGGGCCTGTCGCATTACACCAAGGAACCGAAGCTCATCGACGGCAAGCTGCAATGGGTCGACGGCGCGCAAGAAAGCCACGACACGAAGGTGCTACGCAGCATCGGCGAGCCGTTCCAGCCGGACGGCGGCCTGCGTCTGATGCAGGGCAAGCTTGGCCGCGGCGTCATCAAGATTTCGGCTGTGGCGCCAGAGCATCGCGTGGTGAAGGCGCCGGCCATCGTCTTCAATTCGCAGGAAGAAGTGCAGGAAGCGTTCGACAATGGCGAGCTGAAGCGCGACTTCGTCGCGGTCGTACGGTTCCAGGGCGCGCGGGCGAATGGGATGCCGGAATTGCATCGGTTGACGCCGCTGCTCGGCGTATTGCAGGATCAGGGCTTTCATGTCGCGCTGGTCACGGACGGCCGCATGTCGGGCGCATCGGGCAAGGTTCCTGCAGTGATTCACGTGTCGCCGGAAGCGTTGCTGCAAGGTCCGCTCGGCATGGTCCGCACGGGGGACATGATCGTGATCGACGCACCCGCTGGCGTTCTCGATGTCGAGATCGACGCGCAAACGTGGCATACCCGCCAGGTGGAAGCGCCGCTGAATCAGGCGGAGAACGAAGTTGGCTTTGGACGCGAACTGTTCGGCGTATTCCGCAGCGCAGCGCTGCCGGCCGAGGAGGGCGCGTCCGTGTTCGGTGCGCTGATCGGTGCGGCAGCCGCGGCACACGACGGACAGGGCAGGCGCGCACCCGCTGCGCACGACGCGAACCCGCTCCGTGAGAACGCACGCGCCGCCGCTTCCGCTCTGAACAAGGCGCACGCTTCGCATCGTTGAAGGCGCCGGCTTTCGGACCCGAGAAAACCCGCGGACAGACCGTAAGGCGCCGCACAGAAACCAGGAGTCGCATCAAATGAAAACGGTAAGCGAAATCGTGCGTCTGGGACCGGTCATTCCCGTCTTGGCCTTCGATTCGGTCGAGCAAGGCGAACACGTGTCGCGCGCGCTGCATGCAGGCGGTGTAAAGGTGCTGGAGATCACGTTGCGCACGCCCGCGGGCATTGCGGCGATCGAGCGCGCGAGCCAGTTGGCAGATGACATCGTGGTCGGTGTGGGCACGATCACGAGACCCGAGCACTGCGAGCAGGCGAAGAAGGCGGGTGCGCAGTTTGGCGTGTCGCCAGGCCTGACGAAGGACATGCACAAGGCCGCGCAAGACGCGGGCTTGCCGCTCCTTCCGGGAGTCATGACGCCGAGCGACATCATCACCGCGATGGAACTCGGCTACGAGATCGTCAAGTTCTTCCCGGCGCAGCAGGCGGGCGGCATTCCGATGCTGCAGGCGTTCCACGGGCCGTTCCCGAATCTGAAATTCTGTCCGACGGGCGGCATCACCGCCGAAACCGCGTCGAGCTTCCTCGCGCTGCCGAACGTGGTATGTGTCGGCGGCTCGTGGCTGACGCCGAAGGCGGCGCTGGCGGCACAGAATTGGGAAGAAGTGACGCGACTCGCACGCGCCGCGAACGAGTTGGCCCCACACCGTTAAAACTGCAGTCCGCGCGCAGTGGTTCTTTCAGCTGCTGTGCGCTTTCTCACATTGCTTCGCCGAGCGCGATCCGCGCGCTCGCTCCACACGCTGCATTCCGCCCCACTTCCATCAGCTATTTTCGCGCATGGCGGACAGCCTCCGTCCGTTTTCCGCACTTGCATCCCTGGCGACCTCGCAATAAACCGTTTGGGAGACGCACTGCCCGTTATGCGATTGACGCAATCCGCGAAATAGTATGTCTCCCTGGTTGAAACGATAATTCCGAAAGCAGTTGTTCGATTATGAGACTTAGATAGGACGAGTCTCATTAATCCTTGGTTTGCTGTGCATTTTCGAGATTCTTCGTTATATTGATTCAGACGAAGAGTTCCGAGGAAATCCGAGACGGTTTCCGATTGCTCCTTCGCTCCCGCTCCGTTGCATGTCAGGGCTTTCGTGCAACAGGCCGCCGCCTCAGCGTACGCGCCGGTCCACATCGAGCGAATATGGAAGTCTCCTTTTAAAAGACATATGTCGAATTGGTGGATGCCGATCCAATGAAAATCCGAGTCGGAATTTCAGTCGTAACTCATGAAGGGCAGAACATCTGGCAGAACGGTTTGGGCCAGAATGTGATCTTTTTCGCTGAAGCGTTACAAAAGCTGCCATTCATTGACTCAATTTGTCTGATTGATGTTGGTAATCAAAACGCAATGCCGCCGCAGGTCGATACCGATTCCAAGGGCCTGCGCATCGTGCGCATACCCGAAGCGACGGATGCAGTCGATCTCATTTTCGAAATGGGCGGCGCGCTCGATACGCAATGGCTCGATCTCATGCGCGCGCGTGGCAAGAAGGTCGTGTATTTCTGCTGCGGGCAGCCGTATGTCGGTCTGGTCGAAGCGCCGGTGTTCGACAAGCCGACGCACAGCATGCGCCCCGATCGGTACGACGAAGTCTGGCTGATGCCGAAAGATCGTCTGTCTATCCCGATGATGCGCGCGCTGCATCGGTGCGACGTCCACCTTATTCCGTACATCTGGCATCCGCAGTTCCTCGAACGGCGCATTGCCGAGGTCGTCGAGCACGGACTGCAATACGGCTATGTGCCGCGCAAGGATTCTTCGTTGCAGCCGCCGGTCAAGGCGCAAGGCTTCCGTGTCGCGATGTTCGAGCCGAACATCTCCGTGGTGAAAACCTCCAGCATTCCGATGCTGATCTGCGAGGAAGCGTACCGCGCCGACCGCTCGAGCGTTGCCGCAATGCATGCGCTCAACACGATGCACATGAAGGAACATCCGACGCTTCTTCACATGGCTAACTCGCTCGATATCGTGAAGGACGGCAAGTCGACATTTCACGGACGCAATGACATCGCCGGCTTCATGGCGCAGTACGCCGACGCGGTGGTGTCGCATCAGTGGGGCAACGACCAGAACTATCTGTATCTGGATGCGCTGTACGGCGGTTATCCGCTGATTCACAACTCGCCGTGGCTGCGCGACGCCGGCTACTACTACCCGGGCTTCGATGCCCAGGAAGGCGGACGGCAGTTGCTGCTTGCCGCACGCGAGCACGACGATTCGCTAAACGACTATCGCATGCGTGCGCAACGCGTGATCGATGCAGTCAATCCCTTCAATCAGGCCAACCTGGATGCGTTTGCGGATCGCGTGCTCCATTTGTATGGCCATAGCGAGGCGAAGCTGGGCGTATGAACAAGGTTACGAAAAAAGGTATGCCGGACCGGCTGAATGTCGGCGTATCCATATATATCCGCAAGGGCGAGCAATCACTTTGGGAGAACGGCATTTTTCAAAACTGCCTGTATCTCGTCATGCTGTTGATGCGCTCGCCGCGTGTCAAAGCCACGTATCTCGTGATGGGCGGCGGCGATGGTGGCCCTGAGGATGCCAAACGCTTTCTCGCCGATTCGCCGGTGCCGCTCATCGACATGGAAACGGCCTCGACGAAGCTCGATCTCATGATCGAGATGAGCGCCCAGCTCAACCGCGAGTGGTCGGTGAAATTTCGCGAGCGCGGCGGCAAGATCGTCACGATGCGGGTGGGCAACGACTACGTGATCGACATCGAGCGAATGGTGTTCAACCTGCAGCACGCGTTGCTGATCTCAGGCGCGCCTTACGACGAAGTCTGGACGCTGCCCGAATACGAGGACAGTTGTGCGCCGTATTTCGAGACCTTGTTCCGTGCCCCGGTGAAACTCATGCCGCATCTCTGGAGCCCGTTGGTGCTCGATCGAGAAGCAGCGAAGCTGCCGCCGGAATTCAAATTCGGTTACCAGCCGAGGCGGCAGCGCTGGCGCATCGGCATCTTCGAGCCGAATGTCTGCATGGTGAAGACGAGCTACATCCCCTTGCTCGCGTGCGAAATGGCGCATCGCGAAAATGCGGACATGATCGAGCGCGTGTATGCCTACAACACGCTGAAGCTGAAAGAGCACTCGGCGTTCGTCGGCTTCGCGCAGAGTCTGAATCTCGTCAAGCACGGCCTCGCCTTCTTCGAAGGGCGGTTTCCCTTCGCGCAGATCGTGCCGCGTTCGGTGGACGCGGTCGTCAGCCATCACTGGGAAAACGCGCAAAACTACGTGTATTACGAAGCGCTGTACGGCGGCTATCCGTTGATCCATAACTCGCATCTGATCGGCGGCTGCGGCTATCGGTATCACGATTTCGACTGCGAGGAAGGCGGCCACGCGCTGCGCCGCGCGTTCGCGGAGCACGACGAGAATCTCGACAACTACAAAGCGACGGCCAGCGCGTTTCTCCATACGCTCGATCCGGAAAGCGAAGCGAACGTTCGGATCTATACCGAGGCCATCGAATCGTTATACGCGAGAGCGTAAGCACCGCATTCAGCAATTTTGCGTCGACGCATGGAGTAGCGCGCAATGAAGAAACTTCGTATTGGTATTACCATTGGCCTGCATCATCCGGCCGAAACACTCTGGAACAATGGCATCAAGCAGAACGCGGTGTTCCTCGCCGAAGCGTTGCGTCATTGCCCGAACGTGGAGAGCGCGGTGCTCGTCAATACGACGAACGTCCCGATCACCGATCAACTCCCGTGGGATCTGAAACGCTGGCCCACGGTCAGCTTCGCAGACGCTAAAGACAACGTCGACGTGCTGATCGAACTCGGCGGGCAGATCGATCCTGCGGCGACGGAATATCTGAAGCGGCGCGGCGGGCGGCTCATCTCGTATTGCTGTGGCTTCGAGTACGTTCACGCGATGGAATCGGTGTTGTTCAACAAGCCGAGTTTCGGCGAGCACCTCTTCGTGAATCAGCGCTATGACGATATCTGGATGATTCCGCAGGTCGCGAATATCAGCCAGGCGTATTTCGAAGTGCTGCGTCGACGAACTGCGCAGGTCGTGCCGTTCATCTGGAGCCCGGTTTTCCTCAACACGCGCACGGCGCATCTGCCGAACGCCGGCGAGTATCAGCCGCACGACGGTCCGAAGCGGCTCAGCGTGATGGAGCCGAATATCAATGTTGTGAAATTCTGTCTGTATCCGGCGATGATCGCGGAATTGGCCTTCCGCGAGCGGCCGGAGGTGATTGCGAGGTTGCAGGTGACGAATGCCGAGCATCTGGCAATCAACTGCAAAGAATTCATCTCCCTGATGAATCAGCTCGATATCAGCACAAGTCAATTTTCCTAGGACGGCACGAGACGCCGGTTTTCCTTGCACAGGAGACGGATATCGTTGTTTCCCACCAGTGGGAAAATCCGTTGAACTATTTTTACCTGGAAGTTTGCTGGCAGGGTTATCCGCTCGTGCATAATGCGACGCTCTGTACGGACCTCGGGTATTACTATCAGGCGAATGACGTGGCGCAAGGCGCTCGGCGGCTAATCGACGCCATCGACAGTCACGATCGCGACTACGCACATTATCGAGATAAGCAGCGAGCAGCGATAGGGCGCTTCATCCCCGGTGATGAGAGCATGACTGCGGCGTATTCCCAGCTTTTGGATTCGGTCGTGAGCCGCCCGGCTCGTTGATTCAAACTTCGATATCTTGCTGAGTAACAACATTCCGAAGGGCCCATAGGTCCTTCGGAATTTTGTGATTGCCGCTTCAATCCCTGATGTGTGCTCGCCGATCCTCGGATTGGGAGTTTTCCCATTTTTAGATATTTTTGTGCGGTGAGCGCGATGCAACGTTCATCGCATGTGTTTGAGTATTTTCCGAAAAATCATCGAGAGCAGGGCTTTCTCGACGTGCCGTTCTTGGACTTTTAAGACATGTCCGCTTCATCGCGCGTGCGTTCGTGAATATTCTGCTCAGTGGTTAAGGTGTTTCCTTTTTTGTTTGTGAAAGACGCTCGTTTTCAGTGGGTCAATTCGGTTTATGAATAAGTCATACCGCAGTATTTGGAATGAGAAGGTTGGGACGTTCGTAGCAGTTGCGGAAACCGCAATGGCGCACGGGAAAAAGAGTTCCGGAGAAGTGAAGGGCTCAGTGGTCGTTGATGAGTCCGCTTCGGCGTATTCGGGCCGAGTTATGACGGGAGCAGGGCTTGCCGCGGCGTTGCTTTTTGGCGCTTCTGCTGTTTCGGCTCAGGTCGTTGCAACATGTAATTCGTCCAACGGCGGGTACTACTTTAATACCGCCAGTCAAGGAACGATGCCAAATGGCGATGTGACCTGCACGAACTTCGTCAATGGCCAGGGCGTCGTGTTGAATGACGGGGCTGGGTCTACGAAGGGTACTACTGATTACATCGCGATTGGATCAGGGTCCGTAGAGATCGGTGCGACCAGTTTGATTAGGATGACACAAACGGTTGATATGACGAACCACGCCATTACGAACGTTTTGGCTTCGCCGGTTGTTTCGGGGGGGGCCGAGGCTGCGACTACGGGGCAGGTTTGGAGCGTGTCGACGTCCGCTTCGACGGCCATTAGCTCATTGTCGCAATCGACGTCAACCGGTCTCAGCTCAATGTCGACCGCCGTGAGTTCGTTGTCGACCGGGTGGACAAGTGCTTCGGCGAGTCTGTCTACTGGCGTCAGTTCGGTGTCCTCGTCATGGGTTTCGGCATCCGCCAGCTTGTCTACCGGGCTCGGTTCTCTATCGACCGCTTGGACTTCCGTATCGGGAAGTACGTCGAGCAGTGTAAGCTCGATGTCCACCGGCGTTTCGTCGCTGTCGACGAGCGTGAACTCGCTTTCGAACAGTGTCAGCACGATCAATAGCCGTGTGAGCAGTTTGTCGACGGGCGTGAGTTCCTTGTCTGTTTCGGCCTCGACGGGTATTGCTTCCCTGTCCACGGGTCTCAGCACGAGTAATTCCGTTGTAAGCAGCCTTTCAACAGGACTCAGCACGGCCACTAGTAACGTAGGCAGTCTATCCACGGGCCTGAGCACGACGAACAGTTCCGTTGCCAGTCTTTCGAGCGGCATAAGTACGACCAACAGCACCGTAAGCAGTCTGTCCACGGGGCTCAGCACGACGAATAGTTCCGTCAATAGCTTGTCGACCGGTCTGAGTACCACGAATAGCGCGGTCAGCAGCCTTTCGACCGGCCTGTCAACGACTAGCAGCGCGGTCAGCAGCCTCTCCACGGGGTTGAGCACGACGAATGGCGCGGTGAGCAGCATCTCGACCGGCCTCAGCACGACGAATAGCCGCGTGGATAGCCTTTCCACGGGGCTGAGCACGACAAACAGTTCGGTTAGCAGCCTCTCGACCGGGCTGTCCACGACCTACAGCAACGTGAGTAGCCTGTCCACTGGCTTGTCTACCACCAATAGCAACGTGAGTAGTCTCTCGACCGGCCTTTCCACGACCGGAAGTGCAGTGAGCAGCCTCTCGACGGGCCTGTCCACGACCAACAGCGCGGTGTCGAGCCTCTCGACGGGCCTCTCGACGACCAACAGCACGGTGAACAGCCTTTCGACCGGCCTGGGTTCGCTGTCGAGCTCCGCATCGACGGGCATCGGTTCGCTGTCGACGGGTCTTTCGACGACCAACAGCACGGTGTCGAGCCTCTCGACGGGCCTGTCCACGACCAACAGCGCCGTGAGCAGCGTCTCCACGGGTCTGAGCACGACCAACAGCCGCGTCGACAGCCTGTCGACGACGATGAGCACGACCTCCAGCCGCGTCGACAGCCTGTCGACGGGTCTCTCGACGACCAACAGCAACGTGACCAGCCTTTCGACGGGCTTGAATTCGCTGTCGATTTCGGCTTCGACGGGTATCGGTTCGTTGTCGACCGGCCTGAGCACGACCAACAGCGCGGTGAGCAGTCTGTCGACGGGTCTGTCGACGACCAACAGCGCGGTGACGAGCCTCTCGACGGGCCTGTCGACTACCAACAGCAATGTGACGAGCCTCTCGACGGGCTTGAGCACGACCAACAGCACGGTCGGCAGCTTGTCGACGTCCACGACTTCGCTGTCGACGGGTCTGAGCACGGCAGGTAGCCGGATCGACTCGCTGTCGACGGGTCTTTCGACGACCAACAGCAACGTGAACAGCCTCTCGACGGGCTTGAGCACGACCAACAGCTCGGTGAGCAGCCTCTCGACGACGGTCGACTCGCTGTCGACGGGTCTTTCGACGACCAACAGCAACGTGAGCAGTCTCTCGACGGGCCTGTCCACGACCAACAGCGCGGTGTCGAGCCTCTCGACGGGCCTCTCGACGACCAACAGCACGGTGAACAGCCTTTCGACCGGCCTGGGTTCGCTGTCGAGCTCCGCATCGACGGGCATCGGCTCGCTGTCGACGGGTCTCTCGACGACCAACAGCACGGTGTCGAGCCTCTCGACAGGCCTGTCCACGACGAATAGCAGGGTCGACAGTCTGTCGACCGGACTTTCCACAACGAATAGCCGTGTGGGCAGCCTGTCCACGACCGTGGATACGCTCTCGACCGGTCTCTCCACGACTGGCAGCGCGGTGAGCAGCCTCTCCACCGGCTTGAGCACGACCAACAGCACCGTCAGTTCGTTGTCGGCCGGCCTGGGATCATTGTCCACTTCGGCGTCGACGGGCATCGGTTCGCTGTCGACCGGCTTGTCCGGCGTAAATAGCTCTGTGACGAGCATGTCGACCGGTTTGAGCACGACCAACAGCACCGTAGGCGTGCTGTCGACATCGGTGACGTCCTTGTCGACTGGTTTGAGCACGACCAACGTAGCAGTGAACAGCTTGTCGACCGGGTTGAACACAACCAACAGCAATGTCACGAGCCTGTCGAGCACGCTGTCCAATGCGGTCATGTACGACGATTCGACGCACTCGCAAGTCACGCTGAACAAGGGTGGCTCGGCGGTCAAGCTCACCAACGTTGCAAACGGCACGAGCGCCCTGGATGCAGTGAACTTCGGTCAGCTGACTTCGCTGTCCGCGTCCAGCTCCACGGGGATCACGTCTCTGTCGTCCGCATTCTCGACTTCGGGTGCGGCGACCATCGCTTCGCTGTCGACCCTGGTTTCGACGAGCGTCGACTCGCTGTCGACGGGCCTTAGCACGACCAACAGTGGTCTGAACAGCCTGTCTGTCTCGACGTCGACGGGCATTGGCAGCCTGTCCACCGGCATCAATTCGCTGTCCACGTCGGCCTCCACGGGCATCAACAGCCTTTCGACGGGTGTGAATTCGCTGTCCGTATCGACCTCGACGGGCCTCAGCAGCCTGTCCACGGGCGTGAGTTCGCTGTCGGTGTCGACCTCGACGGGCCTCAGCAGCCTGTCCACGGGCGTCAACAGTCTGTCGACGGGGCTGAGCAGCTTGTCGGTTTCGACCTCGACGGGCGTTAGTTCGCTGTCGACGGGTCTGAACAGCTTGTCGACCTCGACTTCGACGGGCATCAGCAGCCTGTCCACGGGCGTGAATTCGCTGTCTGCCTCGGCTTCGACAGGCATCAACTCGCTGTCGACCGGTATGAACTCGCTGTCGGCCTCGGCTTCGACGGGCATCAACTCGTTGTCGACCGGTGTGAACTCGCTGTCGACGTCGACTTCGACGGGCCTCAGCAGCCTGTCCACAGGTGTGAACTCGTTGTCCACGGGCGTGAGCTCGCTGTCGACCGGCCTGAACTCGCTGTCGGTCTCGACCTCAACGGGCATCAGCAGCCTGTCCACAGGCGTGAACTCGCTGTCGACCTCGGCGTCGACGGGCATCAACTCGCTGTCGGTGTCGACTTCCACGGGTCTCAGTTCGCTGTCCACGGGCGTGAGCTCGCTGTCGGTGTCGACCTCGACGGGCATCAGCAGTCTGTCCACGGGTGTGAGCTCGCTGTCGACGGGTCTGAACAGCTTGTCGGTGTCGACCTCGACGGGCATCAGCAGTCTGTCCACGGGCATGAACAGTCTGTCGACGGGTATCAATTCGCTGTCGGCGTCGGCTTCAACCGGCATCAGCAGCGTGTCGACGGGCGTGAACAGTCTGTCGACGGGCGTCAGCAGCCTGTCCACGGGCGTGAGCTCGCTCTCCACGAGTGTGAATTCGCTGTCTGCGTCGGTTTCCACCGGTATCGGCAGCCTGTCCACGGGAGTCAACAGTCTGTCCGTCGGTGTGGGTAGTCTGTCGACGGGTGTGAATTCGCTTTCCACGGCTCTTAGCGGCACGAACAGCGCGGTGGGCGGTTTGTCGACCGGCCTGAGCACGACCAACAGCAACGTTACGAGCCTTTCGAGCACGCTGTCCAATGCAGTCATGTACGACGATGCGAGCCACTCGCAAGTCACGCTGAACAAGGGCGGCTCCGCGGTCAAGCTCACCAACGTTGCAGACGGCACGAGCGCTCTGGATGCAGTGAACTTCGGTCAGCTGACTTCGCTGTCCGCGTCGTCTTCCACGGGGATCACGTCTCTGTCGACTGCCTTCTCGACTTCCGGCGCTGCGACGATCGTTTCAATGTCGACCACGGTTTCGACGAGCGTCAATTCGCTCTCGACGGGTCTGAGCACGACGAACAGTGCGCTGAGCAGTCTGTCGGTCTCGAGTTCGACGGGCGTGAGCAGCCTGTCGACGGGTCTGAACTCGCTGTCGACCTCGAGTTCGACGGGCCTCAGCAGCCTGTCGACGGGTCTGAACTCGCTGTCGAGCTCGACTTCGACGGGCCTGAACAGCCTGTCCACGGGCGTGAGCTCGCTGTCGGTATCGACTTCGACGGGCCTCAGCAGCCTGTCCACGGGGGTGAGTTCGCTGTCCACGGGTGTGAGCTCGCTGTCAGTGTCGGCTTCGACGGGCATCGGTTCGCTGTCCACGGGCATGAACTCGCTGTCGGTGTCGGCTTCGACGGGCATCGG
>NZ_FCOM02000046.1 GCF_001544695.2 Caballeronia arvi | reverse complement strand
TTCAGCGCGGTTTCGTATCACATGATGGGCGTGCCGACCGCCATGTTCACGCCGCTTTTCGTGATCTCGCGCACGTCGGGCTGGAGCGCGCACATCATCGAGCAACGCATCGACAACAAGATCATCCGGCCGAGCGCGAATTACACCGGACCGGAGAATTTGAGGTTCGTCCCGATAAATAAGCGAAAATAGAAGGCTGCGCGATCGGATTTCGCGACGCAGAGATCCACGCCGCGCGGCACACAGTCATTCAACCCCCATGTTTTTGAAAGGTTTTTTTCGATGAATAAACTTCTGATCGCTGCATTCGCCGGAACGCTGGCAACGACGAGCGTCTTCGTCAGCGCCGACGCCTTCGCCGCGACGGCCACCGATTCGAGCACGAGCAAGGCCACCTCCACGGCCAAGCGTCCTGCCCCGGCTCGCCGCCTGATCAAGCGCAGCCCCAAGGCCGAAGCGGCCGCGGCGGCAAAGGTTGATCCGATCCCGGAAGGTGCAGTGAAATGGGCGTGTAAGGACGGCCAGGCTTTCTACCTGAAAGGCGACATGAAGCGTGACACCATCGTCACGGTGAACTGGGCCAAGAAGGACTACAAGCTTCCCCGTCAGGACACGACGACGGGCGCAGACCGTTTCCATGATCCGGCGTCGGGCATGGACCTGGTCGTGATCCCGTCGAAAGCAATGCTGTTCTCCGACAAGGACTCGTCGCGCCTCGCCGACGAATGCGTGACGCCGGCCATGGCCGCAGGCGCCCCCGCGCCCACGCAGTCGGAACAGCTGATCAAGAACGTGCAGTAAGTCAGGCAGCACTTACATCAGGAATCATTCGATGTCCGCACCGATCACCAATGTCCGCCCTGATCCGGACAAGGTACTTGTCGATATCGTCGATTACGTTGTCAACTACAACGTCGACAGCACGCTTGCGCTCGAAACGGCGCGCAACTGCCTCATCGACACGCTCGGTTGCGGACTCGAAGCCCTCTCGTACCCCGCCTGCACCAAGCTCCTTGGACCCATCGTGCCGGGCACGATCGTCCCCAACGGTGCGAAGGTGCCGGGCACCCAGTTTCAGCTCGACCCGGTTCAGGCCGCGTTCAATATCGGCGCGATGATCCGCTGGCTCGATTTCAACGACACATGGCTCGCAGCCGAATGGGGCCATCCGTCGGATAACCTGGGCGGCATTCTGGCGACCGCCGACTGGCTTTCGCGCAATGCGATCGCGTCGGGCAAGAAGCCGCTCACGATGAAAGACGTCCTGATCGCGATGGTCAAGGCGCACGAAATTCAAGGCTGCATCGCGCTGGAGAATTCGTTCAACAAGGTCGGTCTCGATCATGTGCTGCTCGTGAAGCTCGCTTCGACGGCCGTCGTCGGGCAGATGATCGGACTCACGCGCGACGAGCTGATCAACGCGGTATCGCTCGCTTTCGTCGATGGCCATTCGCTGCGCACCTATCGTCATGCGCCGAACACGGGCTCGCGCAAATCGTGGGCCGCCGGTGACGCGACCTCGCGCGCCGTGCGTCTCGCATTGATCGCGAAGACCGGCGAGATGGGCTATCCGTCTGTTTTGACCGCTAAAACGTGGGGCTTTTACGATGTGCTCTTCAAGGGCAATGCGTTCGAGTTCCAGCGCCCGTACGGCTCGTACGTGATGGAGAACGTGCTCTTCAAGATCTCATTTCCTGCCGAGTTCCACGCGCAGACCGCGGTCGAAGCCGCGATGACGCTGCACGGCAAGCTGAAAGAAGCCGGCAAGAGCGTCGAGGACATCAGGAAGATCACGATCCGGACGCACGAAGCGGCGATCCGCATCATCGACAAGAAAGGTCCGTTGAACAATCCGGCAGACCGCGATCACTGCATTCAGTACATGATCGCCGTGCCGCTGATTCATGGCCGTCTCACCGCCGCCGATTACGAAGATTCGATCGCGCAAGACCCGCGCATCGATACGTTGCGCGCGAAGATGGAATGCGTGGAAGACACGCAATACACGAAGGATTATCACGACCCGGACAAGCGCTCGATCGCGAACGCGCTGACCGTCGAGTTCAACGACGGCACCCGGCTCGATGAAATCGCAGTCGAGTATCCGATCGGTCACAAGCGCCGCCGCGTGGACGGCATTCCGCTGCTCGTCGAGAAGTTCAAAACGAACCTCGCGCGGCGATTCCCGCAGAAGCAACAGCAGGCGATCCTCGCGGTGTCGCTCGATCAGGCAAGGCTCGAAGCCATGCCGGTCAATGAATATGTCGATCTGTATGTGATTTAGAAGAAGCACTTTCCTCGTCTTAGCCCAAGGAAAATAAACATGGCCCACAATCTCCACAATACGCTCAAGGAATTCGACAGCGGTTCCGGCAAAGGCAAGTTCTACTCACTGCCGCAACTCGGCGACGCACTGAAGGTCAAGATTCAGCGCCTGCCCGTTTCGATCCGTCTGGTGCTCGAGTCGGTGCTGCGCAACTACGACGGCAAGAAGATCTCCGAGGAGCACATCGAGCAACTCGTGAACTGGAAGCCGAATGCAGCGCGCGTCGATGAAATTCCGTTCGTCGTTGCCCGCGTGGTGCTGCAGGATTTCACCGGCGTGCCGCTTCTCGCCGATATCGCCGCGATGCGTGGCGTCGCGAAGCGCACCGGCAAGGATCCGAAGGCGATCGAGCCGCTCGTGCCGGTCGACCTCGTCGTCGATCACTCGGTGCAGATCGATCACTTCCGTGAGCCGAACGCGCTCGACCTGAACATGAAGCTGGAGTTTCAGCGCAACAACGAGCGCTACCAGTTCATGAAGTGGGGCATGCAGGCGTTCGATACGTTCAAGGTCGTGCCGCCGGGCGTCGGCATCGTGCACCAGGTGAACCTCGAATATCTCGCGCGCGGCGTGCACAAGAAGGACGGCGTCTACTATCCGGACACGCTCGTCGGCACCGATTCGCACACGACGATGATCAACGGCATCGGCGTGGTGGGCTGGGGCGTGGGCGGCATCGAAGCGGAAGCGGGCATGCTCGGCCAGCCGGTGTACTTCCTGACGCCGGATGTGGTGGGCGTCGAGCTGAAGGGCAAGCTGCGCGAAGGCTGCACGGCCACCGACCTCGTGCTCACGATCACCGAAATGCTGCGCAAGGAGAAGGTCGTCGGCAAGTTCGTCGAGTTCTTCGGCGAGGGCACGGCGTCGATCGCGGTGCCGGATCGCGCAACCATCGGCAACATGGCGCCCGAGTACGGCGCGACCATGGGCTTCTTCCCCGTCGACGAAAAGACCATCGACTACTTCAAGGGCACGGGCCGCACCGACGCCGAAATCGCCGCGTTCGAGCAGTATTTCAAGGCGCAGAAGCTGTGGGGCGTGCCGAAGGCCGGCGACATCGACTACACCAAGACGCTCACGCTGGATCTCGGCACGGTCGCGCCGTCGCTCGCAGGCCCGAAGCGTCCGCAGGACCGCATCGAGATCGGCAACGTGAAGAGCACGTTCACCGATCTGTTCTCGAAGCCCGTCGGCGAAAACGGCTTCAACAAGAAGCCCGCCGAGCTCGAAGCGAACTACACGACGACCGATGGCGTCAACGTGAAGAACGGCGACGTGCTGATCGCGGCGATCACCTCGTGCACGAACACGTCGAACCCGAGCGTGCTGCTCGCGGCCGGCCTGCTTGCGAAGAAGGCCGTCGAAGCCGGCCTGACCGTTGCGCCGCACATCAAGACGTCGCTGGCGCCGGGATCGCGCATCGTCACCGAATATCTGACGAAGACGGACCTGCTGAAGTACCTCGACCAGCTCGGCTTCACGCTCGCGGCTTACGGCTGCACGACGTGTATCGGCAACGCAGGCGACCTGACGCCGGAACTGAACGACGCGATCACGAAGAACGATATCGTCGCGGCAGCGGTGCTGTCGGGCAATCGCAACTTCGAGGCGCGCATTCACCCGAACATCCGCGCGAACTTTTTGGCCTCGCCGCCGCTCGTCGTCGCTTACGCGATCGCGGGCAACATCACGCGCGACCTGATGACCGAGCCGGTCGGCAAGGGCACGGGCGGCCGCGACATCTACCTCGGCGACATCTGGCCGACGAGCGAAGAAGTGCACGCGCTGCTCAAGTACGCGCTGGACGCGAAGGCGTTCCGCGAGAACTACTCGCAGCTCACGAAGGAAGGCGATCTGTGGAGCAAGATCGAAGGCGAAAGCGGTCAGGTGTATGACTGGCCGAAGTCGACGTACATCGCCGAGCCGCCGTTCTTCGGCAGCGACTTCTCGATGAAGCCGGCCGATTCGATCCCCGCGGTAAAGGGCGCACGCGCGCTCGGCATCTTCGGCGATTCGGTGACGACCGACCACATCAGCCCGGCGGGCTCGATCAAGGAAACGTCGCCGGCGGGCGTCTGGCTGAAGGCGAACGGCGTGCAGAAGGCCGACTTCAACAGTTACGGCTCGCGCCGCGGCAACCACGACGTGATGATGCGCGGCACCTTCGCGAACGTGCGCATCAAGAACCTGATGATCCCGGCGAAGGCGGACGGCACGCGCGTCGAAGGCGGCCTGACGATTCATCAGCCGAGCGGCGAACAGTTGTCGATCTACGACGCCGCGATGAAGTACATCGATGCCGGCACGCAGACCGTCATCTTCGCGGGTGAAGAGTACGGCACGGGCTCGTCGCGCGACTGGGCGGCGAAGGGCACGCAATTGCTCGGCGTGAAGGCCGTGGTCGCGCGCAGCTTCGAGCGTATCCATCGCTCGAACCTCGTCGGCATGGGCGTGCTGCCGCTGCAGTTCAAGGGCTCCGACAGCGTGCAGTCGCTCAACATCACAGGCGAAGAGACGTACGACATCGAAGGCCTCGGCGACGACTTCAAGCCGCAGCAGGAAGTCACGCTCGTGATCCATCGCAAGGACGGCAAGGAAGATCGCGTGCAGGTGCTGCTGCGCATCGACACGCCGATCGAAGTCGACTACTACAAACACGGCGGGATTCTGCCGTTCGTGCTGCGATCGCTGCTCGCGGCGTAAGAAAACTTTGCAGGTGACCGCGCTCGAAAGAGCGCGGGAACATTGGACCCGGCCACGGCCGGGTTTTTTTTCGCCGGGCTTTTTTCGCCCCTACGCTTTCAGGATCGCGATGTGAGCCGACGGCGTCCGGCGCGCGAACCACGCGCGCACGATCTGGCTCAGGCGCTGCGCGCTTCCGCGCGTCGAATCGGAAGCCAGCGAAAACCAGCTCGCGTCAGCCGTCGCGCTGACCCAGATCGTCGTGTACGGCTTCAGTTCGACGGACGCGCCGGCGTTCAGCCAGTGATCGCCGGTCTCGCCTTCGATCGTCAGCCAGAGCTGCCCGCGCTTGACGCGCAGGGTCTGCGGCCGATCGATCACCCAGCGCGTCGGCGCATCGCGCCGGTCGAGTTCGAAACTACGGATCTCACGCATGATGCTGCTCCTCAATGAACCGGTGGCCGCTGTATCGAAGTGAGCGCAGCCGTTGAGCGCATTATTCGACCGATTCCGAACACCTTGAATGAACACTTCTGCACAGTTGCAATGGAACTGTTAAGCTGAAATCACCGAACAGTTTGTATAGGGGTGTCGGATGTGTACACTATAAAGACAGCGCGGATAGCCATCTGGACAGGCTTGACGGCGGTTTTCGGATGCGTTCGAATGGCCGTCACGACACCGGCGAACAGCAAAATCCAACTGTTCACTCATCCCGACCGAACACTTAAAACACGATGAACGCACTTCCGCTTCATATCAACGGCGGCACCGGCGTGCCGCTGACCGAGCAGATCGTCAGCCAGATCGAGGCAATGATCCGCTCGCGCCGCGTGCTGGCAGGCGCCAAGCTGCCGTCGATCCGTCAGCTGGCCGCCGAGCAGCGCATCAGCCGCTTTCCGGTCATCGAGGCCTACGACCGCCTTGCGTCGCGCGGGCTGATTCAGCCGAAACACGGCTCGGGCTTTTACGTGGCCGATCACGTCGAGGAACACGACAGCAAAACGAGCAACTGCGATCCGCGCCTCGCCGAAGAGGAATCGAACCAGATCCTTCAGCAGTTCAACTACCCCGGCGAGACGCTGAAGCTGTCGAGCGGTTTCGTACCCGAAGCCTGGCGCGACGTGGACGGTCTCACGCAGGCGATCCGTCAGGTGTCGCGCGTCGACGTGTCCAGCGTGGTCGACTACGCCCTTCCCCACGGCGACACCAATTTGCGCCAGCAGATCGCCATGCGGATCAACGCGCTCGGCATCGACGCCGATCTGCCGAACGTGATGATGACGAGCGGCGCGAGTCAGGCGTTCGATCTCATCGTGCGCTACATGCTGAAACCGGGCGATACGGTGTTCGTCGAAGATCCCGGTTACTACAATCTTTTCGGCTTGCTGAAGTTGCAAGGCGTGCGGCTCGTCGGCGTGCCGCGGCTCGCGAACGGACCGGATGTCGATGTCGCCGAGGCGCTGCTCAAGCAGCATCAGCCGAAGCTCTTCTTCCTCAACACCGTGTTCCAGAATCCGACCGCGACCAACATCGCGCCGCAGGTCGCGTTCAAGTTGCTGCAACTCGCGACGCAGCACGGCTTCACCATCGTCGAAGACGACATTTACGCCGACTTTCAGGCCGTGCCGACGCAACGGCTCGCGTCGCTCGACCAGCTCGATCGCGTGATCTACGTTGGCGGATTATCGAAGACCTTGTCGTCGTCACTGCGCATTGGCTATCTCGTGGCGAATCGCGAGCTCGTCAAGAATCTCGTCGACGTGAAGGTGCTGACGAGCCTCGGCGGCTCGCGTTTCGCGGAGAGCGTCGCGGCGAGCCTGCTCGAACGCGGCACGTATCGCAAGTATCTGGAGCGTTTGCGCAAGCGCGTGCGCGATTCGCTGTCGAGCGCGGTGCAGACGCTCGAAGCGCACGGCTGGGACGTATTCGACGAACCGAGCGGCGGCAACTTCGTCTGGGCGAAAGTGCCGGGCATCGACGATTCAGCGGTGCTCGTCGATGAAGCTCTGAAGTTCGGCGTGACGCTCGCACCGGGCAGCTACTGCCGTCCGAACGGCGAAGCGTGTCCGTGGGTGCGCATCAACTCCGCCTATGCGGGCGACCGGCGCGCGACGCGCTTCTTCGAGCACATGCAGGAAACGGCTATTGCGCGCGTGTAGCGTCGCTCATCAGGCGCGTCGGCCGAAGAAGCGTTCGAGCGCATCCGTCGCGTCCCTGTCGCTCGCCAGCCGCGCATAAAGCCCCGCCGCGCCTTCGTAGATGCGATGCTCGGCGAACTCGTCGCCGATGAACTGCGCGATCTCTTCCATCTCCGCGACCCAGCGATACGCCTTCGGCGGCATCTTCGGCACATTGCCCGCGAGCCACGCGGCAAGCGCGGGCTGGCTTTCCGCGAGTTCCGCGAAGAGCGCGTCGCCCGCGCCGTTACGCATCGCGGCGAGCGACATGGCCGAGCCGAGCGCGGTCAATCCCTTCGTGATGCCCGCATACGACATCTTGAGTGCGGATGCCGCACCGATGGGACCGTCAAGCATGCGCACGACGAGGCCGGCATCGGCGAGCGCCTGTGCGCGATGCGCGTGCGGCCCCGACATGTAGAACTTGGGCGACGACGGCGCGCCGATGATCGCGCCATCCACGAACGGCGTGCCCGTTGATGCGAGCGTGCGCTCGATCTTGCCGACGGTATCGGGATTGATCGCATTGCAGTCGATATAGACGGGACGCACGCTCGCGCGTCCGAGCACGGGCGCCATGCGTTCGGCGGTCTCGACCGCGACCGCGGGCGGCACGATCGACAGCACGAATTCGCAGGCGGCCAGTGCTTCGAGGCTCGCGTCTTCCATGCCGGCTTCGCGTGCGCGCGTTGCGCTCGCGCTGCTGCGGCCTTCGAGCGATGTCAGCACGCGCGCGCCCGCTTGCGTCAAAGCGCGGCCGATGGCCGATCCCATACTGCCTGCGCCGAGCAACGCGACGGTCGGTTGATTCGATCGAGTCACTTGCACGCTCCGTGTGGTCGAAATGGAAACACAGAATACGCTTGCGAGCATGAAAGCGCTCGCGTCATTCGCTTTCGTCGCTTTCGGAGGTACACAGCTTCCAGAGTGCATCGAGGCGCATCAGCATGTCCTGCCCTTTCTGCGTAAGAAGCGGCATCGAGTCGCCGGTTGGCATGCGTCTGATCTCGATGAGCGCTTCCTGTCGAAGATGCGTCGTGCTCTGTCCGGAGACTTCGACTTGATGAGGCGAGCGTTGAACCAGCAAGAGCGTGGAAATTTCGTGTGGACTGAGCATTCGGTTCTCCTGGCATCGGGTGAGCGTCTCATCGCATCCTAGAAGGCGAAGCTGGCAGTTCGGCTACGCTATTTTTTCCGCGTGTTACACCGTTACACTCTCGAAACTGGCACTTATTGCAGGATGCTTTCGTTCAACTTTCTATTCGATATCCTTAACAACTCGAAGATGACAAAACGCCCGCCGGCATCAATCCGGCGGGCGCAGGCAAAGCGCGATCGCTTACATCGGCGGCACGACGTCATCCTTCTCAACGACGATACGCTGCGCCGCAAAGTCCGATCCCGCCGGGCTCGCGACGACGAACACCTTCTTGCCGGGCTTCAGATCGTCGTGCGTCGCGGGCGCGAAAGTCACGACAGGCACGTTCTCCGGCACCGTCACCGCATTCGAGCCGCCCTTGTACGAAAGCTTCAGATCGCGGCCGCTCGTGCCCTGCACGACCTGATCGACGTTCGCGTTGGTCATCGAGCTCTGCGGACCAAGGTCCCATGCATAGTGGCCTTCACCCGTGCCGCGCGCGGCTTCGGGGAACACGAGCACTTCGGTTGCGGTGAGCTTGCCGTCGGTGCCGGTGGTCGCCGCCGTGCCGACGAACGAGCCCGGCTTGATGTCCTGCAGCTTGATGTTTTTCAGCGCGGTCACCGGCGTGTCGGCCTTGACGGCGATCTTCACCGTGTCGCCGCTGCGTCGATGCACGGTGAGCGTATCGCCGGACAGCGACACGATATCGCCACGAATGCGCGCAGGCTTTGCAGCGGGCGTCTGAGCGAAGGCGGCGGAAGCGAGTGCGAGCGTCACGATGCTGACGCCGAGTTTCATGCGAATCGACATGCGTTCTCCTTTCGATGGATGTAAAGCAAAGTAGTGGATTACGAACCGCCGAACCAGTTGTAGCCCTGGTTCTCCCAGTAACCGCCGGGATAATCATTCGTCACGGTGATCGCGACGATATGCTTCGGATTCTTGTAGCCGAGCTTGGTCGGCATGCGCAGCTTCATCGGAAAGCCGTATTTCGGCGGCAGGATCTGGCCGTCGTAAGTCAGCGTGAGCAACGTCTGCGCGTGCAGTGCGGTCGGCATATCGATGCTCGTCGAGTAGTTGTCGGCGCAGTGAAAGGCCACGTATTTCGCGCTCGTATCGGCGCCTGCGAGCGCAAGAAAACGCGCGAAGCGCACGCCGCCCCACTTGCCGATCGCGCTCCAGCCTTCGATGCAGATATGCCGCGTGACCTGGCTTTCCTGCGGCATCGCGTGCAGTTCGTCGAGCGTCCAGACACGCTTGCCTTTCACGAGTCCGCCGACTGCCAGCCTGTATGTCGACGGATCGACTTCCGGCACTTCGTCGATGTCATAGAACGCGTTGAAAGGAAATGGCCGCGTGATCATCGATTCCGGATACGTCGGCGCGAGCTTGTTCGGGTCGAACAGCAGCGCCTGCACGTCGTCGTTGAAGAACGAAATGCGGCGCAGCATCGCGTTGACGGATTTGTCGTCGGTGATATTGCAGCCCGACAGCATCGCGAGCCCTCCGAGCGAAAGAATGCGCTTGCCGAATAAACGGCGCGCCGGCGCCTTTAATTCCTTCGCGGCATCCTTGATGATGAGCTCGGCATCGGGCCTCGATTTGAATAGCTTGAGCGACATGGCTTAACGACCTCGAATCATCAACACGAGCGAGCGCGGCACGAGCGCAACCATCGCGATATGCACGACAAAGAACGCCACCAGAAAGCTCATGCCGAAGAAATGCACGACGCGCGCGCTGTCATAACCGCCCATCAGCGTGCGCAGCAACGGAAACTGCACGGACTTCCACACCGCGAGTCCCGACAGAATCACGATCACGATGTCCACAGTCACCGCGAGATACGCGAACTTTTGTACGGCGTTGTAGTGCGTGAGATCATCGTGGCCGAGCTTGCCGCGCAGCGCATCGAACGCATCGGTGAAAACGCTTTTGATGGACAGCGGAAACATGCGGCGGCGAAAGCGTCCGGTGACGAGATTCATCGCGAGATAGACGATGAAGTTCGCGACCAGCAGCCACATCGCGGCGAAATGCCATTGCAGCGCGCCGCCGAGCCAGCCGCCCAGCGTGATCGCGGGCGAGAACGTAATCGATTTGAATATCGGCGATGCGTTGTAGATCTGCCAGCCGCTCGTCACCATGATCAACACGGCGAGCGCGTTGAGCCAGTGCGTAATGCGCAGCCATAGCGGTTGTACTTGCACGTCGTGCCTCGCGTATGAGATGACGAAGGGCATGTTAGCGGCGCGGCGCTGATCGATCGATGACCTCTCGATGACTTTTTTGTCATCTTTCGCGGGACATGCAGCAGCTCTGGCTAGAATGTCGGCAATTCATCGAACGCAGCGCCAGCATGACCATCCTCGTTATCGAAGACGACCGCAAGACCGGCGACTACCTGAAAAAAGGGCTCATCGAGTCCGGTTATCAGGTCGAACTCGTGCGCAACGGCACGGATGGACTGCATCAGGCGCTCGCGAACAACTACGAGCTGATCGTGCTCGACGTGATGCTGCCCGGCATCGACGGCTGGCAGATCATGTCGGCCTTGCGCGCGAAACGTGACTTGCCTGTCATTTTTCTCACGGCACGCGATCACGTGACGGACCGCATTCACGGGCTCGAACTCGGCGCCGACGATTATCTCGTCAAGCCTTTCTCATTCACGGAACTCGTGCTGCGCATCCGCACGCTGCTGCGGCGCGGCGTGATGCGCGAATCGGACACGTTTCAGATCGCGGATCTCCATGTCGATGTCCTGCGCCGCAAGGTCACACGTAAAGGTATCGATATCGCGCTGACGAACAAGGAGTTCGCGCTGCTGCATCTCTTTTGCAAGCATCAGGGTGAAGCGCTTTCGCGCACGCTGATCGCATCGGAAGTGTGGGACATGAATTTCGACAGCGACACCAATGTCGTCGATGTCGCGATCAAGCGGCTGCGCGCGAAGATCGACAATCCGTTCGATCTGAAGCTGATTCACACGGTGCGCAGCATCGGCTATTCGTTCGGGGAGAATCCTTGAACCGGCCTTCGCGTTCGCTCGCGGTACGCATCGCGCTATCGTTCGCGGTGATCGTGTGCGTCGTCGTGGGCATGGTCGGCGCATCGCTGTATCACGCGACGAATCTCGCGCTCTCCACGCGGGCGGATTATCAATTGATCGGACGCGTCGAGCATTTTCGTTCGCTGCTGCACGATCTCTACACGATCAAGGAAATCGAAGCACGTCCCCGCCTCTTCGAAACGATGCTCGGCGACCGGCAGGACGTCATCATCTTTCGCCGCGCGGGCGTCACGCCTTTCATCAACGTGAATCCCGAACAGATGCCGCTGCCGCCGCTGAAGGTCGTGCCGGTGACGCGTCCCATCGGGCTCGACGATCTCTACGAAGGCACGCGCGCGGATGGCGTGCGCATGCGCTGGCTCGGCGCGCAGGCGCGTATCGGTGAAAGCGGCGAGGTCGTGGAGATCATCGCGGCTCACGTGATGACGCAGGAAGCGCATGTGTTATCGACGTATCTGGTGCGCGTGTGGATCAACGTGATCGGCGCGGTGCTCGTCACGCTGCTGCTCGCCTGGTGGGTCACGAGCCGCGGGCTGAAGCCGCTCAGATCGATGGCCGACAAAGCCGCGGAGATCACGCCGAACCAGTTGTCTTCACGGCTCGATGTCGCGCATGCGCCCGCGGAATTGCAGAGTCTCGCCGCTTCGTTCAATGCAATGCTCGATCGTCTGGAGCACGGCTACGAGCGTCTGCTGCAATTCTCCGCCGATCTCGCGCATGAATTGCGCACGCCCATCGGCGTGTTGATCGGCGAAACGCAGGTCACGCTCGCGCATGAGCGCAGCGTCGCGGAATATCGCAGTGTGCTCGAATCGAATCTCGAGGAACTGGAGCGGCTCGCGCGCATCGCGCAGAACATTCTCTTTCTCGCACAGGCCGATCACGGGCCGCAACGCATCGAGCGCGAGCGGCTCGATATCCGCGAGGAGCTTGAAACGATTGGCGCTTATTTCGAAGGTATCGCCGACGAGCGCCGCATCACGTTCGAAATCGACGCTGACGGCGAGATGCTCGCGAATGCGATCATGTGCCGCAGAGCGATCGGCAATGTCGTCGTGAATGCAGTGCGTTATGCGGCGGCGGGGACCGTCGTGCGCCTGAGCGGGCACGCGGACGAAGAAGGCGCGCGCATCGTCGTGGGCAATCATGGCGCGCGCATCGGACAGGAAGAGCTCGAAAAGCTCTTCGACCGCTTCTATCGCGGCGACGCGGCGCGCAGCGAGTTCACCGAATCGAGCGGGCTCGGGTTATCGATCGTGCAGGCGATCATGCGTCTGCATGGCGGCAGCGCGTCCGCCACATGCACGCAAGACGGATGGATCGAATTCACGCTGCACTTTCCGTCCGCTCACGCGATGTGACCGGAATCGCCGCATAACCACGCACGCATCTGCGGCTGGAGCAGATAGTCGACGCACCACGCCCTCACCTTGCCGACGCCATCGGAGCGATGCGCGAGAAACAGCCGCGTCGCATGCTTCTGTTCCTGAATCGACTTGCTGACGAGGCGGGCGTCGCTGAATGCCGCGCGAATGTGTGCCGGCACATAACCGATCGCCGCGTTGCGCGCGATGATGCGCACGGCCATCGAGAAATCGGGAACGAAGATCGGCTTCTGTCCTTCGAGGAGCCACGCATGCATCGAATCGAAATCGATCGACGTGTCCTTGATGCACACGGCCGGATATCTGCGCAGTTCAGCGCTTGGCAGCATATGACTCGCATCCGCGAGCGGATGTTCCGCGCCCACGAGGAACTCCCATGCGAGATTGCCGAGCGGAACGCTCGTGATGCCATCGGTCTTCGGCACGAAGTGCGGCGCGCCGATCACGAGATCCGCCTTGTCGGCATATAGCGCGTCCCAGCAGCCGTTGTAGACCTCCTGTTGAATCGTCACGCGTGTCGCCGGAAACGCCTGTTCGAGATCGCACACGAACTGGATGAGCGCATCGCGCGGCACGATGTTGTTGACGGCCACGGTGAGCTCGGGCTCGACGCCGCCCTGAACGATGGCGAGATTGCACTTGAGCGCCAGCAGGTCATCGAGAATCGACTTGCTGTGCGCGATGAAATATTCGCCGGCGGCCGTGAGCCTGATATAGCAGCCGCGCCGCTCGAACAGCTTCGCGCCGAACGATTCCTCCAGCTTCCTGACCGTATAACTGATCGCCGACGGCACCTTGTTCAGACGTTCCGCTGCCGCCGTGATGCTTTCGTACTGCGCCACCATCCGGACTATCCGGATGCTTTCGTCCGATGTGAACATCGAGCCTGATCCCACATGAGTGTTCTTCTTCCGACACGCGAAAAGGGCGCGGATGCACCGCGCCCTTTTCGCTCACATAATCCGCGTCAATGCCGGCTTGGCCTGACGGCGCCGCGCGCCGGTGCGATGCGGCTCAGAATCATGTAGCCGACGCACGCGACGAGAATCGAATCGAGCGACGGGATCGACGTGACCGTGAACATGCCCTTCACGGTGGCGAAACCCGTCAGCGATCCGAGAATCCACGCGACGAACGTCATGAACTTGACCTGCGGCTCGCGCACGAGCGCGGCGGGATCATACCCCGCGCGGCGATACATCGCGAAGTCGGCGATATAGATGCCCGCGACGGGCGGCGTCGCGATGCCGAGGAACAGCAGAAACGGAATGAACCACGACATGATGTCCATGCTGCCGACGATCGCAGCGAGCACGCCGAGCGCCACGGTGATCTGCCACTTCGGAAAGCGCGTGAGGAGTGTCGAGGTGACGAGCGTGCCCTGAAACATGTTGCCCGCGTTGCCAGTCACAGTCGCGAAGATCAGCATCAGTGCGGCGGGCAGGGTCGCACCGAACATCGCCATCGCGGCGAGCAGCGAGTTCTTGCCGGTCAGTGCGCTCGGTGTCGCGCCAGCCCAGTAGAGCAGCGGATAGGCGATCAGGAACGCGAGCAGCGCGCCGCCGATTGCATGCTTGCGGTTGTGCGTGAAGCTGCCGAAATCCGGCAGCGTCGCGACGAGCACGATGATCGTTCCGACCACCGACGACACCGCGACGCCCATCGGCATGGCCGACATCATCTCGACGGAGGGCGCCTGGCCCCCGAGCGCTACGCGCACGAGATAGCACAGCATCAGTGCGATGACCGGAACGGCGAACTGTGCGATCTTGCCGAGCACGGCGAAGCCGAACGCGGTCGACGCGACGAAGATCACGCAGCCGATCGCGACCAGCAGCGGCACGGGCACATGCACGCCGTGCTGCGCGAGCAGATCGGCGACCGAATGGCCGAACATGCTGGCGGTGACGGCGATCCATCCGAACAGGCTGATTGCCAGCAGGACGTTGATGGCGATCGCGCCCTTCTCGCCGAACGGATATTTCACGATGCCGTAAGTCGGCAGGCGCGCCTTCTCGCCGACCGAGATCGTGATCGATGCGAGGATCGCGAGAATCAGGCTGCCGATGCACACGACCTTGATGAGATCGCCGTTCGACATCTGGTTGCCGAGGCTCGACGACGACAGCAGCACCGGCGTGACGGCGATGCCAAGCAGGATCATCGCGATTCGATGGCCGGGTGCGGTGCTCGACACCGCGCTTGCCCGGCTCTCGTTTGACTTGCTCATGACAGTTCCTTTGGAGTCTTGCCCGACCGATTCAGGGTGTGTGGCGATGGCCGGTGTATTCGCGCCATCCGCCTGACGCGGTGATTTCCTTCTGTCCTTCGACGAGCCACGGTTCCGCGAGCACGCCGAGCACTTCGCTGCCGTCCGCGAGCACGACCTTGCCGATCGAGAGGCCTGCAGGTTCGCTCAGCAGGAGCGTGCCGAGACTGGCCATCGGCAGCGCCCAGACTTCGAGCGATACGGCCACGCCGCCGCTCTTCACGCGCAGCATGCCGGGATGGCGATCGCCGATGCTCCAGATGCGATAGCACGCGTCCGTGCGGTCTTCGCGCACGAATTCGCCGTGCGCGGCGATCATGTTGTGATTCAGCTCGAGGCCGCGCATCAGCGTGCCGTTCACTGCAAGCAACGTCTTGTCGTTCATTATTTCGTGTTCCTTATTGAATTGGAGGATGCCGTCGCATCTTCACGGCGTGATCCAGGTTCCCGTGCGGCGTTCGAGTGCGGGTTTAATCGCCGCCGGGCTCGTGATGAGACCTTCGCCCGCGTGGCCGTCCGGTCCCGCGTGCGACACGAAACGCAGAATCGCTTCCACCTTCGGCAGCATGCTGCCCGCGCCGAATTGCCCCTGCGCGATGAGCTCGCGCGCCTCGCTCACGCTCATCGTGTCGAGCCAGCGTTGCTCGGGCGTGCCGAAGTTCACCGCAACCTGCTCGACGCCCGTCGGAATGAGCAGGAGATCGGCCTTCAATTGCTGCGCCAGCAACGCCGATGCGAGATCCTTGTCGATGACTGCCTCGACGCCCTGGAGCTTGCCGTTCTTGCGAACCACCGGAATGCCGCCGCCGCCGCATGCGATCACCACGCAGCCCTGCGCGAGCAATGTAGCGATCACATCGCGCTCGATGATTTCCAGCGGCTCCGGCGACGGCACCGTGCGCCGCCAGCCGCGCCCCGCGTCTTCCATCAGGGTCCAGCCGTACTCTTCCTGACGCTTCTTCGCGGTCGCTTCATCGAAGAATGCGCCGACCGGCTTGCTCGGCTTCTCGAAGGCCGGATCGTCCGCGCTCACGCACGTCTGCGTCACCAGTGCAACGACACGCCGCTCGATGCCGCGCCGCTTCAACTCGTTGGTGAGCGCCTTCTGGAACATGTAGCCGATCGCGCCCTGCGTATCGCCCACGGCGTAATCGAGCGGCACGGGCGCGACTTCCTGCGCGGCGAGTTCCGAGCGACGCAGGATGAAGCCGACCTGCGGGCCGTTGCCGTGCGTGAGCACGACGTTCCATCCCGCCGCGATCATGTCGGCAATATGCGTCGCGCTTTCCGTCACTGCTTCGTACTGGTCGGGAATGCTCAGATGATGATCGTCGCGAATGAGTGCGTTGCCGCCTACGGCGACGACGGCCAGAGGTTTTCGAATCGTCATGATGCTCGTCCTTCGTGATGTTTCACTGCATCGGCCAGTGCCTTGATGGCTTCGACGAAGCACTCCATCGGCGCGGTCGTGATGCCGGCGCCGATCTGCCCGACGCCCGCTTCCTTATGGGCGATGCCCGTGTTGATGACCGGCAGGATGCCGCGATCGGCGACCTTGCGCGCGTCGATGCCCGCTGCGGTCGGTGCGAAATTCAGCGCTGGCAGCGTGAAAGCCGGATTGCCGCCCGCCGTTTCAGTGATCGCGCTGTCGCCGAGATCGGCGGCGGCATCGTCCACACCGTAGCCGGGAAAGAACAGGCCTTCGACCGGATTGGCTTTCGCCTGGAACCAGCGGCCGCCCGTGCCCGACAGACGGATGCCGAAGTTCACGCCATTGCGCGCCATCACCGTGACCATCGAGCTGAACGGGACGTTGGCGGCGGCATCCATCATCGACTTGCACGCGGCCATCGAAATGTTCAGGAAGAAGTGATCATTGGCGATGATCGCCGCGCTCGCTTCGCGGATCTGCGCGAGCGGCAGCGGCGTGCCGAGCAGCGCCGGCACGATGCGCTTGATGAAAAGCCCGGTCGCCGCGCTGTTGCGGTTGTGGACCTCGTCGCCCATGTGCAGCGCCTGCGCCATCAGCGGCTTCAGTTCGATCTCGCCCGACACGGCGAGCGCGGCCTTCAGCGCGGGCGCGAGCGTCGCCTTCATCCAGCGCAGCCGTTCGAGCACTTCCGTACTGTTTGCGCCGAAGCGCAGCACCTTGCCAAGGCCTTCGTTCAGATTGCTGTAGGTGCGGTGCCCGTTGACCTTGTTTTCGACGACGAAGAGCGGCATCGACGGGCTGATGATGCCCGCCATCGGACCGACGGCGTCATGGTGATGACACGGTTCGAGATCGACCTTGCCGTCCAGGATCAGACGCTCGGCCGCGGCGTGATCCGCCGCCCAGCCTTCGAGCATCACTGCGCCGATGATCGCGCCCTTCACCGGACCGCACATGTCGTTCCACGCGATCGGTGGCCCGGAGTGCAGGATCAGCTTGCGTTCGTTCATGGCGGGAAGCGCATCGGCGGCCGTGACGACATCGGCGAGCACGGGCTGCGCTTCGAGATAGCGCGCGAACGCAGCTTCGTTCGCCGCCTCGACGAGCGGATGACGCATCAGCCAGGCGAGATCGAGGCCGGCGTCGACGTCGCCGAGTGCGGGCGGCTGCCAGTTCGCGTGGATGACGTCGCCGCCCGCGAGGCGCAGGTTGTCGGCGAAGCTCGACAGCCCGCAGTTCACCACTTTCAGTGGCTGACCAAACAATCGGTTCATTCTCTTGCTCCTGTTCTTTTACGCGTGACGCTGCGCCTGCAGGCGCGCGACGCGGCTCGCCCACAGCGCGGCCTCGGCATTGCATCCGGCGACCAGCACGCCGGCTTCACGCAACGCATCGATCTGACGGTTTCTGACTTGCGGATCGGCTTGCGTGCCGCACACGTGCGCGATGAGCACTGGCCTGTCATCGCGCGGTGCCCGTGCGAGCAACGCGATGAGGCCCTGCGCCGGTTCGCTCGCCGCGCCGTAGCCGAGCACGAGATCGAACAGCACGACGGCCGTTTCGGGATCGAGCATCTCGGCGCGCACGCGCTCGTCGCGCAAGGTCGGATCGATCATCGGATGGGGACGGCCGCGCGTGAAATCGTCGTCGCCCATGTCGACGATCGTGTGGCCCCGGCTCGCCCAGATGTCCGCGAGTTTCGCGTTGCCTTTCACCGGCGTGTTCGAGCTTGCTTCAAAGCCCTCGTCACGGCACAGCAACTGGCTTTCGTAGCAGAAGGTGCCGCCCGCGAACACGCCGCGGATGAACCTGCGCCGCGCGCCGAGCGCTTCACTGTGCGTGGCGAGCGTCGCTTCATCGTGCGGCTCGACGCGCGCAAGCGTGGCGGGCAGCGGCGCGCCGTTCAGCAACGCGACGGCGAACTGCGCGGCATCGACGAGCGTCGCGGCAGGCGTGATGCCCGGCGCGCGCATCTCGTCCTCGGCCGCGCCCAGGAAATTCACGACGACGGGTTTGCCCGCCTTCTGCGCGCGCTCGAGAATGCGCTCTGCCACCGCGCGCGCGGGCGGCTTCGAGATCAGCACGATCACGCGCGTGTCGGGGTCTTCGGCGAGTGCGTCGAGGCCGAACTGCATCGAGATTCCGCCGATCTCTTCGTGCAGGTCGTGTCCGCCCGTGCCGAGCGCCTGCGAAATGCCCGCGCCGAGCTGATCGATGCGGCAGGTCACTTCCTGCAAGCCGGTGCCCGAGGCGCCCACCACGCCGATGCCGCCGCGCCGCACCACGTTTGCGAAGCCGAGCGGCATGCCGTTGACGATGGCGGTGCCGCAGTCGGGCCCCATGACGATGAGCCGCTTCTCGCGCGCGAGCGTCTTGATGGCCTTTTCCTGCGCCATGCTGACGTTGTCGCTGAAAAGCATGACGTTCATGCCCAGTTGCAGCGCCTTGATGGCTTCCGCCACCGCGTAGTCGCCCGGCACCGAAATGAGCGCGAGGTTCGACGCCGCGTCTTCTTCGCAGGCCATCGCGAGACTCGTCGGCGCGAGCGCTTCGGTCGTCTGCGCTTCGGGGCTCGCCGCGCGCGCGCTCAGGCGCTCGCTCGCGAGGCGCAGCGCTTCGTCGCAGGCCGCTTCGTCGCCGCGCACGGCGATCACGAGATCGTTCGGGCTCGCCTGCACGTCGGCGCCGAGGCCGGCGTCGGCGAGCTGCACGAGATTGGCCGGCGTGCCCATGACGACCGACGCCTGCTCGACGCCCGGCAGCTTGCCGATCTGCGCCGAAATCTGCATCAGGGAAACCGAATCCTGATATAGATTCTTGAAAGTTTCGATTTTGGTGGCCATTGCACCTTCTCCATACTATTTTCGATTCGACTGAAATCGCCCATTCTCTTTATGCACATTGCCGGATTGATGTTTTCGCATCGCGCATGTGAAACACCTCCTGCCATGCGCGCATTCCGTGCAAAATGCCGGCGAGACAATCCACACCCGAAGCTGCGCCCCAACTCATGACGGCATCGGCTGCATCGACGAAATCCGCGCCTGGTTCCGCACTCGATGTGATCGATAAAAACCGGTCGACCGGCTCGGAAAAATGCCCGTCGAGCGCGAGTTGCAGATAATGGCGGCTGATATCGTTCGTCCGATGCAATTGCGCGCGCAAAATCGCCGATAAAGCGTGCCGGTGCGACTCGATTTCCGGCTGACCGTGTGCTCTCCAAAGCGCCGCGAGATAGCCCAGCAAATAGTCGTCGCCATCCGGCGTGAGGCCGCCGCCGAAACCCACCAGCGCGCGAACGGCGCCTGCAAGCGTTGCGGCGTCGTCCAGCGTGCTCAGCTTCACGGCGCGTGCATGCGCGGGCCAGCCGGGCAGCCACTGGAGCGCGCCATCGACGACATGCTGCGCGCAATGCGCCCGGAGACGCTGCGCGGCGAGCGCATACCGCACCGACAACGCTCGCGCCGACGGGCGCCCGCCATTGCCGCGTTGCGTGATAGGCCGCCAGCATGCCGCGCCCGCCAGATCGACCTGCCATCCCGCGCCACGAAGCTGCGCGCCTTGCACCGCGATCCGATCGCCCTGACGCGCGTGCGCCCGCCAGTCCCAATGCGGCGGCACGCTCACGCGCGCGCCGGAGGGCAGGTTTTCGCAGGCGGCATCGACGAGCGTGAGCCAACCACCCGCTTCCGTTGTTTCCGCGACGAGATTGAGCGCGTGCCGAAAGCTGCTGTGCACCGCGTAATGCGCGGTGCGCGACAAGCCCGGCTGCGCCAGATAGCCGATGCTCAGGCCTTGCAGCGAAATCGGGCTCATCCCGCTCAGCCGCGCAGCGCCTCGATCACCGCGCTGGCTTCGCTCACCCAGCCGAAGATCGCGCCTTGCGCCTTGATCATCTCGAGCGCGGACCTCTGGAACGCCGGGAAGTACGAGCCGACGCAGTCTTGCGGCACGATGCATTCGAAGCCGCGATCGTTTGCCTCGCGCACCGTGGTCGTGACGCACACCTCGGTCGTCACGCCGCACACGATGAGCGTGCGGATGTCGTGATTCTTCAGGATGAGATGCAGATCCGTTTCATAGAAGGCGCCCTTGCCCGGCTTGTCGATGACCGGCTCGCCGGCCAACGGATAGAGCTCGGGAATCAGGTCGTGGCCCTTCTCGCCGCGCACGAGGATGCGTCCCATCGGTCCGTCGGTGCCGATGAAGGTCTTGCCGCCGCGCGTGAGTTTCGCGGGCGGGCAATCGGTCAGATCGGCGCGATGCCCTTCACGCGTATGGATGACGAGCAAGCCGGCATCACGCGCGGCGCCCAGCACGCGCTTGCAAGGCTCGATGGCCGTGCGCACCAGCGACACGTCATTGCCCAGCGCTTCGCCGAATCCGCCCGGCTCGACGAAATCGCGCTGCATGTCGATCATCACGAGCGCGGTGCGTTGCGGCTCGAAAGCGAGATCGAAAGGCTCGGCATGAAAATGTTTTTGCGTCACGGCATACTCCTCTGCTTAGTTAATTGAAATGCATCGATCTGGCGTGCTTAAAGCGCGCGCGCGAATTCGGAAAATCAAAATAAATGATTTTCTGAAATTACACGCTCAATGATTTAGCTGCCCGATTTTAGCCTGCGTTAAATTCGCCAAGCTTTCAGCCGATTATAGGCAGCAAGAAATGAAAAACGTTGAAATCATTCAACGCAAGGGATCAAATTTCTTGAAGCTCAATAATGAGCAGCCACAAACGCAATACTGGCGCGGCTTTAAACACAATTTTGCAACTGGGACGGAATGTCGCGATAAAGAAGTTTTGCGCAATGACGAAAATAAAAACGGCCACTTCAGAGTGGCCGTTTGGGGATATCGATGAAGCGTTATTACCGCGCCGGTACGCTCAACGCCTCGCGTTTCGCCAGCAGCCCGTGAATCTGCGAGACGACCGCCGCGCCTTCGCCCACCGCAGCCGCAACGCGCTTGGTGGAACTGGAGCGCACGTCGCCGATTGCGAACACGCCCGGCACGCTCGTCTCGAGCGCGAGGACGCCTTGCGTGCGCCCTTCGTGTGCCTCGGGGCCGGTAAGCACGAAACCCTTGCCATCGACATTCACGTTGCAATTGCGCAGCCAGTCGGTGTTCGGGTCCGCGCCGGTGAAGAGAAACAGATGCCGCGAATCGATCGTGAGCGGCCCGTCGGGCGTCTTGCAGTTGACGGCGGTGAGTGCGCGGCCGTCGCCATCGAGCGAGGTGATCTGCGTATGCGTGCGCACCGTCACGTTCGGCAAGGAACCGATGCGTTCCACCAGATAATGCGACATGCTCGCCGCGAGCCCCGCGCCGCGAATCAGCACGTGCACGTGCTTCGCGTGCGAAGCCAGATACACGACCGCCTGCCCCGCCGAGTTGCCGCCGCCGACGAGCACGACTTCCGCGTTCTTGCACAGCTTCGCCTCGACCGGCGACGCCCAGTAATACGTGCCGTGCCCTTCGTACCGGTCGAGCCCGGCGATGTCCGGCCGCCGATACGCCGCACCCGACGCGATCACGACCGTCTGCGTCGTCACGCGCGTGCCGTTTTCCAGCTCGATCTGAATCGGATTGCAGTCGCAATGGAGCGCCTTGATCTTCGTCGGAATCGCGATATGCGCGCCGAACTTCTGCGCCTGCACGAACGCGCGGCCGGCGAGCGCCTGGCCGGAAATGCCCGTCGGAAATCCGAGATAGTTCTCGATGCGCGAGCTCGCGCCCGCCTGCCCGCCCGGCGCGCGGCAATCGAACACCGCCACCGACAGGCCTTCCGACGCCGCATACACCGCCGTCGCGAGACCGGCCGGCCCCGCGCCGACGATCGCCACATCGTAGATATGCGCCGGATCGAACTCGGGCAGCCAGCCGAGCTGCGTCGCGATCTGATTCTCGTCGGGCGCGCGCAGCACGGTGCCGTCCGGGCAGATGACGAGCGGGAAATCGGAGGTCGATGCCGAAATGCGTTCGAGCAGCGAAATGGCGTCGGGATCGGTGCAAGCGTCGATCACCGTATGCGGATAGCCGTTGCGCCGCAAAAAGCTTTGCAGCGACACGAGGCGGCCATCGTCCGACTGGCCCAGCAGCACCGGGCCGCTGCCTTTTTCGATGAGCCCGACGCGCCGCAAAATCAGCGCGCGCATGATGCGCTCGCCCAGTTCCGCTTCCGCGACGAGCAGGGCGCGCAGACGCTCCGGCGGAATCACGATGCCGTCGACGTCCTCGGCGGCCAGGCCATCGACGAGACACGGCTTGCCCGAAAGCTGCGCCACTTCGGCGAGAAAATGCCCCGGCCCGTGCTCGACGACGAGATGCTCCTGTCCGAGCGCATTGCGCCGCGTCACGCGCACGAGCCCGGCGAGCACGATCACCATGCCGCGCCCGGTTTCGCCCGTGCGGAACATCCACTCGCCACGACGCCAGTGTGCGGCGGTGCCGAAGCGGCTCATGCGCTCGATTTCGCTGTCCGTCAGGCGCGGAAACATCTGATGCGCGCGCGTTTCGAGCGGCGAGAACGGCGCGCTTTCATCCGTCGCGATGGGCGGAGCGGCGGGCGTCGGCACGACATTCGGGTTCGGATTCTCGATAGGCTCGCGCGCGCTCCATGCGACGACATTCGGCATGCCTGGTCCGTACTCGCCATTCGGGGTGGTGCTCATGCACGATCTCCGTGTGGAAAACCCGCTTCATGAAGGGATGCCGAACCCGCCGAGGATGCCGCCGCTTTCACCGGCCACGGGCACATCGCGGCCATTTCCGCGACTTCCTCGGGCGTCGTCGCCATGAGTTCGCCGAACTCGGTCAGCGTCGCGACATCGAAACCGGCGAGCCGCCACGCGTCGAGTCCGCCCATGAGCGGCACGACGTCGCGAAAACCCGCGTTGCGCATCGTCTTCGCCATCCACGCCGCCGACACTTCGTTCGGGCACGAGCAATAGATGACGACCTTGCGCGACTTGTCATAGCTTTCGATGATGTTCGCGAGATCGCGCTCGTCGGCGAAGAGCGAGCCGGGAATCGTCTGCGGATCGAGCATGCGCTTTTCCGGCGAGCGGATATCGAAGATGACGGGCACCGGCTCGTCGTTCATCAGCGCATACAGCTCGTCCACGCTGATGCGCGCCTTTTCCAGCGTCGCCATGAGCGCGCGGCGGCGCCACCAGCGATAAACGACATAGACCGCGAGCAACGCGGCGACGACCATCACCGCCTGGCGGCCGAGCTGCGAGATCATCGCGAAGACCATTTCCAGCTGCGCCGCGAAGATCACGCCGACGGTCAGCCCGACCGCGCCCCACAACGCGATGCCCGCGCCGTCGTGCGCGATGAAGCTGCGCAGGCGCACGCCCATCGCGCCCGCGAGCGGCACGGAGACGAGCGACAGACCGGGGATGAACTTCGCGACCAGCAGCACGCGCACGCCCCAGCGGCCGAAGAAGCGCTCGGTCTTTTTCACGCAGGTATCGCGCGAAAGGGAAAGTTTGCAGATGGTTTTGAGCGTCTTGTCGCCGTACTTGCGCCCGCCCTGAAACCAGACGAGATCGCCGAGCACGCCGCCCGCCACCGCGACGCACAGCACGCCGACGAGCGGCGGCCAGAACGCGCCGCCGTCGACCGCCATCAGTGCGACGGACGCGCCGACGATGATCATCGTCGGCATTGCGGGCACGGGCAGCCCGAGCGCCGAGCCCATCACGTTGACAAAAACGATCGCCGGGCCGAATCGATCGACTAGCTGATGCAACAACATGGGAAATCTCCCGCGCGGGAAGGTGTATTCGCGAGACGACGAAACGCGCGCCGCCGAACTGGTTCAGCGGCGCGGCGAAGGCGCAAGAAGCACGAAAGCGAGCGAGATACGAGCTTGCCACCGCCCGTGGTTCAACGCGGTGCACGCGGCGCCGGGCCGACGTTCGTCACATTTAAGAGATAAGTGTAGCCCGGAAATGCGAATGCACGCATGACCGGCGGGCATCGCGTTGCACGATGCCCGGTTGAGGGTACAGAGTTTGGGATTACGCGCGTTCGTCGGCAATATAGGCGCGGATCACGTCGGCGAAATTCCTGTCGCCCGAGAGGCCCAGTTGCTCCGCGCGCGCGGTGTTCCATGCGCCCGGCCAGCTGCCGACGATCTTCTCGATGCGCTCGTCGCGCTGCCAGTCGATGCGCCCGGCTGCCTCATCGCCCGCCACTTCACGCAGCGCCGCGACCATCTCGTTCACGCTCACCGACAAGCCCGGCAGATTGATCACGGGCCGATTGCCGAGCTTATCGCGATCGATCTCGCAGCCCGCGATGAGCGCTTCTACCGCGCTTTTCGGCGAGAGCAGCCACACGCGCGTTTCGCCGTCGACGGGACACGTCGAGCGCTCGCCGTTCAGCGGCTCGCGGATGATGCCGCTCGCGAACGACGACGCCGCCGCGTTCGGCTTGCCCGGCCGCACGCTGATGGTCGGCAGGCGCAGCACGCGGCCATCGACGAAACCGCGCCGTGCATAGTCCGACAGCAGCAATTCGGCGATCGCCTTCTGCGTTCCATACGACGATTGCGGATTGAGCGCGGTGTCGTCCTGCACGACATCGGGCAGCGTGCCGCCGTAGACCGCGACCGAGCTCGTGAACACGACGCGCGGCTTGTGCCCCGCCGCGCGGCACACTTCGAGCAGCGCGCGCGAGGCGTCAAGGTTGATCTTCATGCCGAGATCGAAGTCGGCTTCGGCCTGGCCGCTCACGATCGCGGCGAGATGGAAGATCGCTTCCGTCTGCGTATCGATATGGCGGCGCAGCACGGCAGGATCGGAGATATCGCCGGTTTCCGCGCGCACGCGTTTGTCGCTCAGAAGGCGTTCGTCGTGAGGGCGCGCGACGTCCAGCAGCACGATTTCCGTGACCGGCTTGCCGTTCAGTTCGTTTCGGTCCAGCAGACGCTTCGCGAGACGCTGGCCGATGAAACCCGCGCCGCCGGTGATGAGAATCTTCATGTGCGCTTCCTTTTTACAGATAAGGTTTGAGCCAACCGAGACCTTCAGATGTGCCCGCCTTCGGTTTGTATTCGCAGCCGACATAGCCCTCGTAGCCGAGGGAATCGATCAGGTCGAACAGATACGGATAGTTCAGCTCGCCGATGCTCGGTTCATGCCGCTCCGGCACGCCCGCGATCTGGATATGGCCGATGCCCGCGTTCGGGCGCTTCATGTCGCGTTTCAGTTTTATCGCGATGTCGCCTTCTACGATCTGGCAGTGGTAGATGTCGAATTGCACTTGCAGGTTTGGTGCTTTTATCTCGTCGCAGATTTGCTGGGCTTCGTCCTGGCGGTTCAGGAAGAAGCCGGGGATATCGCGGGTGTTGATCGGCTCGATTACGATGCCGATGTTTGCCTTCTGCGCTTCTCTTGCCGCGTATTCGAGGTTCTTTTTGTACGTTTCGCGGTGTTTGTCGCGAGGTTGATCTTTGGCGATCAGGCCGGCCATTACGTGGAGTTTCTTGTTGCCCAGCACGGCGGCGTATTCGAGGCCTTTCTCGACGCTTTGCCTGAACTCTTCTTCCCTTCCAGGTATGGACGCGATGCCTCGCTCGCCCTTGCTCCAATCGCCCGGTGGCGCGTTGAAAAGCGCTTGCGTCAGGTTGTTGTCTTTTAGACGCTGCTCGATGTCGCTTGCTGCAAAGTCGTACGGGAACAGGAATTCAACCGCCTTGAAGCCGTCTTTCGATGCCGCTGCGAAACGGTCAAGGAACGCATGCTCCGTGTACATCATCGTCAGGTTTGCTGCGAATTTTGGCATTTTCTTCGTGCTCCCTATGGAATCCTGATTTCATGTCGGTTTATTGGTGTTGCCCCTATGCGGGGCAGCAGTCACTTTCTTTGCTGCTGCAAAGAAAGTAACCAAAGAAACAGCTCTCCCCAGCCTAAGCACTTCACGCCGGCCGCGGCACAGGCGATTGGCTGAATGGAACCCGGAGTAGCGAGTGTTCTCGTAGGTCTGTTGCGGCGTGGATCGCGCACGGTCTGACACCTCGCATCGCTCAACTCTCTGGTGCAGCTCCTGCAAGCTCCGGCACTGCGCTGCGCGCTGCCGTGGGGTCGTTCTGGTTTCGGTTTGCTACCAGCGTGCGCCGAATGTTTTTCTTAGATCCTCTATCGCTGCTTCCGGTAACGGTTCGGGGCGCGGCATCATCGACAAATATAGCCGCGCCGTCTCCTCCAGCTCCTCCAGCGCATAACTCGCGTGCGATACCGTCTTCTCCCATACCACCGGTCCCAGACGCTCCAGCAACACCGCGCGCACCCTCGATGCCAACGCCGCCACTTCCTCCGCAACGCCCTCGTCTCCCGGACGGCGGTACGCTATCAACGGCACATGGCCCACCTTCATCACGTAGTACGGCGTGATCGGCGGCAAGACATCATCGTTGCTCCATACGCCGGCCAACGTCAGCGCGACCAGATGCGTCGAATGCGTGTGCACCACGCCTTTCGCTCCGGCATTGTTTTCATAGATCTTGCGATGCAGCGCCAGCGTCTTCGACGGCCTTCCGCCCGACACATGATTGCCCTTGCTGTCCACCTTCGCTATGTCGTTCGGATCGAGGCGGCCAAGGCACGCGTCCGTCGGTGTGATCAGCCAGCCATCATCGAGACGCGCACTGATATTGCCCGCGCTGCCAACCGTGTAACGACGCTCGTACAGGCTCTTGCCCGTCACGCAAATATCTTCCCGAATGCGGTTCTCGTTCGATGCCATCACAGTGCCTTCAACGCCTTCTCGAAGAAATCGGTCGTGCCGAAATTGCCGGACTTGAGCGCGAGACCGATGCTGTCTTCTTCGTTTCTGCCAATCGCTTGCGTCGCGGGCACGCCCGGATCGATCTGCGGCCCAATCCTCAAGCTGCGCACGTTCAGCGCTTGCACCACCGCGCCCGAGGTCTCGCCGCCCGCGACGACGAACTTGCGTACGCCCTCGTCCCGCAACTTGCGCGCGATCGACGCAAGCGCGTCTTCGACCAGATGCCCCGCCTTCTCGACGCCCAACTCCTTTTGCACCGCCTTTACTTCATCCGGTGATGACGTCGCGTAGATCAGCACCGTCTCGTTCTCCGCGAAACGATCGCGCGCGAACGCGACCGCTTCATCGACCACCGGCTCGCCGCGCGACAGCGCCATCGGATCGACTCGGAATGCCGGCTTCGTTTCGCGCCAGTGCGCAACCTGCGCGTTCGTCGCCTTCGATGCGCTGCCCGCCAGCACCACCGACTTGCCTTCGAGCTTCGGCAAGTCCGCGGCGTGTTCCGCGTGCGCAAGCAGATTCGCCGCGCGAAAGTTCTGCGGAAGCCCGAGCGCGATGCCAGAGCCGCCCGTGATCAGCGCGAGATCGCGGCACGCGTCGCCGAGCGTGTACAGATCGGCGTCGGAGACGGCATCGGCGATCGCCAGGCGCACGCCGTCCCGCTTCAATTCGTCGATGCGCGCGCGGATCGCGTCGGCGCCCTTCGCGATCGTGTCGTAGCGGATCAAACCGACCTTCGACTTCGTCTGCCGCTGCAAGACGCGCACGAGGTTCGGATCCGTCATCGGCGTGAGCGGATGATTCTCCATGCCCGATTCGTTCAGCAACACATCGCCGACAAACAGATTGCCGCGAAAGATCGTGCGGCCGTTCTCGGGAAACGCCGGGCACGCAATCGTGAAATCGTCTTTCAGCGCGTCCAGTAGTGCGTCCGCGACCGGGCCGATGTTGCCTTCGTCGGTGGAATCGAAGGTCGAGCAATACTTGAAGATGAACTGGCGACAGCCCCGCGCGCGCAGCCATTCGAGCGCGTCGAGCGACTGGCGCACGGCGTCGGCGGCGGGAATCGTGCGCGACTTCAGCGCGACGACGAGCGCGTCCGCGTCGATCTGCGTATCGGCAGAAGGAACGCCTATGGTCTGCACCGTGCGCATGCCGCCGCGCACGAGCATGTTGGCGAGATCGGTCGCGCCGGTGAAATCGTCGGCGATACAGCCGAGCAGTGCCTGCGCCGCTTGCGTCATGCCTTCGCTCCCTTCGGGATCTCGATGCCCGGAAAAATCTTGATGACCGCGGAATCGTCCTCGCCGCCGTGTCCGGCCGTGGACGCCATCATGAACATCTGATGCGCCGCCGCCGACAGCGGCAGCGGAAATTTCGACGTGCGCGCCGTATCGAGCACGAGGCCCAGATCCTTCACGAAGATATCGACAGCCGAGAGCGGCGTGTAGTCGCCCGCCAGAATGTGCGGCACGCGGTTCTCGAACATCCACGAGTTGCCAGCGCTATGCGTGATGACGTCGTAAAGCGCATCCGGATCGACGCCTTCGCGCAAGCCCAGCGCCATCGCCTCGGCCGACGCCGCGATATGCACGCCCGCCAGCAACTGATTGATGATCTTGACCTTCGAGCCCGCGCCGTGCGTGTCGCCCAGCCGATAAACCTTGCCCGCGACCGCGCCGAGCACGTCCTCGCACGCGGCGTAGGCGTCGGCAGGGCCGGACGTCATCATCGTCATGTCGCCGGAATTGGCCTTGGCCGCGCCGCCGGACAAGGGCGCGTCGAGCATCAGCACGCCTTTTTCGCCGATGCGCGCGCCGAGATCGGCGGCGAATTGCGGCGATACGGTCGCGCACGCGAGCACGACGCTGCCGCGCTTCATCGCGGGCACGGCGCCGTTTTCACCGAACAGCACGGCTTCCGTCTGCGCCGCATTGACGACGACCGTCAGCACGACATCGCACTTGCCGCCCAGCTCCGCAGGCGTTGCGCACGCGATGCCGCCTTCCGCCGCGAAGGCATCGAGCACGGGCTGGCGCACATCGCACGCATGCACCGCGAAGCCCGCGCGCAACAACGAACGCGCGACGCCCATGCCCATCGCGCCCAGGCCGATCACTCCGACGTTTCGTGTCATGTAGAGTCCTTAACAGATGCACGCTTCCGCCAGGCGGCGCGCGGCGTTGATGAGATGCGTCTGCGCGGCGGTGCGCGCGGCGGCTGCGTCGCGCGCGCGGATCGCCTCGACGATCGCGGCGTGCTCCTCGCGCACCTGACGCATGAAATCCTCGCGCAGCGCCTCGTTGCCGCGCGTGACGAGCGTGCCGGCTTCGAGATACTGGTTCAGAAAGGTGAGGGTTTTCAGGAAGTACGGATTGCCCGTCGCGTTCGCGATCTCGCGATGAAACGCGACGTCTTCAGCTACGCCGTCCTGTTTCGCGCGCACCGCTTCGTCGATGCGAGCGAGGGCGATATCGATCGCGGCCAGTTGTTCGTCGGTGCGGCGCAGCGCGGCTTCGGACGCGACTTCGGCTTCGATCGCGCGGCGCAGCGCCAGAATCTGCACGACCGCGCCCGGCTCGGCCGCCTGCGCGTAATCGATGCGCAACGGCCGGATGCCCGCCCGCTCGACGATGAACACGCCGCTGCCCTGCCGCGGCTCGACCATGCCCTCGTTCTTCAGCCGCGACACGGCTTCGCGAATGACCGTGCGGCTCACGCCGAACTCCTGCGCGAGCACGGCTTCGGTCGGCAGCTTGCCGGTCTCGGCGAAACTGCCCTTCTCGATCAGCTTCTGCAATTGCTGCGCAACGGTATCGCTCAACGCGCGCGGCGGAATCTTCTCGAACATGTGACCCGGTGAGGCTTGTAATGTCATCGGGTCATCATACAAGTTTTAGACACAAAATTTGACCAAGGGATTTCCCTTGGTCCGGCGCTATTGCGCGAGCGGTTCGTCGATGAGCGCGAGCGCGTCGCGGATTTCGGACGCGTCGCCGGGGCGCACGAGGCGTGCGACTTCCTTGCCGCCGAGCATGAAGACGAGCGTCGGCCAGAGCTTCACGCGAAACGAGCGGCCGAGCGGGCGGCCGGGGCCGTCCTCGATCTTCATGTGCTTCACGGCGCCATGCTGCTGAAACGCCTGCGCGATCAGCGGCTGCGCGGCGCGGCAGAAACCGCACCAGTCGGTGCCGAACTCGACGACCGTCGGCCCGCTCAGCGCGTCGACCTCCGCGCGCGCGGGCGCGGTCTTCGCGTATTCGATATTCATGCTCATGGCGCTCTTCCTTGCTCCTTTCGTTTCGATGAATTCAGCAGAAAACTTGCCCGGTGTTCATTGCCCTATGTTCATTGCCCGAATCCCGTCAGCCCGACGAGCGCGCCGCCCGCGAGCAGCCACAGCGGATGCAGCCGCGTCTTGTACGACACGACGGCGACGGCCGCGGTGATCGCCGCCAGCGTCCATGTGCGGTCGGACGCCTCCGCGATCAGCAACGCGCTCGCCGCGACGAGGCCCGCCGTGATCGGCACGAGGCCGAGCTGCACGAAGCGCCGCCACGGCCGGTCCTTGAAGCGCTCCCACGCGTGCAGCGCGCCGATCGTCACGAGCGACGACGGCCCGAACTTCGCGATCGACGTGACCAGCACGCCCGGCCAGCCCGCCACATGCCAGCCGATCAGCGTGACGACCATCATGTTCGGGCCGGGCGCCGCCTGCGCGAGCGCGAAGAGCGCGGAGAAATCGGCTCTCGACATCCATTCGTGCACCTGCACGACCTGGCGCTGCATTTCCGGCAGGATCGAATTGCCGCCGCCGAACGCGAGCAGCGAGAGCTGGCTGAAAATCGCGGCGAGCGAAAGGAGATCGCTTTTCATCGGCCGGCCTTCCATGCGATCAGCACCGAGAGCGGCGTGAAGACGAGCATCGTCGGCAGCAGCGGCGTGCGCAGAAACGCGATCGCGCCGAACATCAGCAGCGCGACGATGGCCGCTTCCGGCTTGCGGCGCAGCGGCCACATGATTTTCACGGCCATCGCGACGAGCAGGCCCGCCGCCGCTGCCGCGAGCCCCGCGAACAGATGCGCGATGCGCGGATCGTCATGTGTGCGCTGATAGATCACGCCGAGCCCGATCACGATCAGCGACGGCCCGACGAGCAGCCCGCACAGGCCCGCGAGCGCGCCCGGCACGCCGCGAAAGCGCATGCCGATCGCCACCGACAGATTGATCACGTTGCCGCCCGGAAGAAACTGGCAGAGGCCGAGCAGATCGGTGAACTCGTCGGCGTCGAGCCATTTGCGGCGCTCGACGATCTCGCGGCGCGCGAGCGGCAGCGCACCGCCGAACGCGGTCAGCCCGAGCGTGAGAAAGCCCGTGAATATTTCGGCGACGGTCGGGCGCGGCGGAGCGTCGTGCGTCATCGCGTGTCAGGCGCGCGCCCGGCGCGCTTCATACGCCTTCAGATGCGCGTACGCCACTTCCAGCATCGACGCGCCGTCCGGTTTCGTCCGACGCCGCGCAATCAGATCGCCGACGATGTGATCCGCTTCGATCGGCGCGTTGTTTTCCAGATCGCGCAGCATCGATGCGGTCATGGTCGAGCTGCGGTCCGTGAAGAACGAACGCGCGCGCTCGAGCACCGCTTCCGCCGGCGGATGATCGTTGTCCGCCGCGATGCCCTGACATTCCGTGAAGAGCCGCCGCAGCACGTCCTCGCCGCCGGGCGCCGCGAGGATGTCGCAGATCGGCGCGCGCATCAGGCAGGTGCCGGTGGCGAGCGTCGCGAGGAACACCCACTTGTCCCACATCGACTGGAGCACATCGTCGCTGACGGTCAGATCAAAGCCCGCATCGCCGAGTTGCCCAGCGACGGCCTCCACGCGCGGTGAACGCCCGCCCGCGCGCTCGCCGAACACGAGCGAATGCATGCTGCTCATCTGCACGATCTCGCCTTCCGCGTTGAGCGTCGCGGCAATCGAGCACTGGCCGCCAAGTACGTTCGCAGGATTGAAGCGCGCATCGAGCGCATCGAGATGGGCCATGCCGTTGAGAAGCGGCAGGATCAGCGTGTCCGGGCCGACGGCGGGCGCGAAGGAATCGATCGCGCCTTGCAGGTCATAGGCCTTGCAGCTCAGCAGCACGAGATCGAAAGGACGGTCGATGTCTTTCGCGAGCACCATCGGCGGACAGGCGAACGCGAGATCGCCTTCCGGGGTCTTCACTTTCAGGCCGCATTGCCGCAGCCGTTCCGCACGGCGCTCGCGCACGAGAAAGGTCACATTTCTGCCCGCATCGAGCAGCCGCGCGCCGAAATATCCGCCGATGGCCCCCGCGCCCACTACCAGAATCCGCATGTCTCGCTCCTTGTGTCAGATGCACGGCTTTACGCCTGCCATACGCCATAGCCCGCTTCCCGCAAGCCGATGGCCAGTTCCACTTCCATGTCGCGCGCGCCGTCGTAGGGCATCGGGTTGTACATCTCGTAGAGATGCGGCAGAAGCCGTAGCCCGAATTCGCGCACGAAGCGATTCGACTGAATGCCCGCCTTGTGTTTATCGAAACGCACGTCCGGATCGATGCCCGTCATGCCGACGTACACGAACGGCATGCCGATGACGTAATCCGGATTCGCGCGCCGAAAACGCGCTTCGTTCCAGACCGTGCCGGACAATTCGATCACATAGACGGAATAGTGATGACTGCGCGGACGCCGGGAATGCGGCATGTTTCTGCGGGCCTTCGCGGCGTGCTCGTTGCGGGCGTTCATTCTAAGGCGGCGTGGCGCAACGCGCTCATCCGGGCGGCACGCGCCCTGCCGGAAGCGGCTCAAAGTGGTAAATTCGGGCGGTCTGCGCTCGCGCAAAGCGGATCGCCGCATCGGTCGCCGTACTCACGCGCGTGCGCCGCTCCCATCGACACATTTTCATCCCGAAGCCGCGCGCCACGAGCCGCGACAAGCTTCGGTCATTCGGAGATCAAGCAATGAGCAAGCAAGCTATCGGCGTGGTGGGCCTCGCCGTCATGGGCCGTAATCTGGCCTTGAATATCGAGAGCCGCGGCCACGCCGTTTCGGTCTACAACCGCAGCCGCGCCAAAACCGACGAACTGATTGCCGAACATGCCGACAAGAAGCTCGTGCCGACCTACACGCTCGAAGAGTTCGTGGAATCGCTGGAAAAGCCGCGCCGCATCCTGATGATGGTGAAGGCCGGCGCCGGCACCGACGACACCATCGCCGCGCTGCGTCCGCTGCTGGACAAGGGCGACATTCTCATCGACGGCGGCAACACGCACTTCACCGACACCATCCGCCGCAATCAGGACCTCGCGAAGTCGGGGCTGCATTTCATCGGCACGGGCGTGTCGGGCGGTGAGGAAGGCGCACTGAAGGGCCCGTCGATCATGCCGGGCGGACAGAAGGAAGCGTACGAACTGGTCGCGCCGATTCTCACCGAGATCGCCGCGAAGGCGCCGGACGGCGAGCCGTGCGTCGCGTACATGGGTGCGGACGGCGCGGGCCACTTCGTGAAGATGGTGCACAACGGTATCGAGTACGGCGACATGCAGCTGATCGCCGAGAGCTATGACGTGCTGAAGCGCGTCGCCGGTTTGTCGAACGAAGAGCTCGGAAAGGTGTATGTCGAGTGGAATCAGGGCGAGCTGGATAGCTATCTGATCGAGATCACGTCGAAGATCTTTTCGAAGAAGGACGATGAAACGGGCAAGGATCTCGTCGATGTCATTCTCGATCGCGCCGCGCAAAAGGGCACGGGCAAGTGGACGAGCCAGAACGCTTTGGACCTGGGCGCGCCTTTGCCGCTGATTACCGAGGCCGTGTTCGCGCGCGTGCTGTCGTCGCTGAAGGATCAGCGCGTGGCGGCGAGCAAGGTGCTCGCAGGGCCGACGCCGAAGTTCGACGGCGATCGCGCCGCGTTCATCGAATCGGTGCGGCGCGCGTTGTATCTGTCGAAGATCGTTTCGTATGCGCAGGGCTTTGCGCAGTTGCGGGCAGCGTCGGAAGAATACAAGTGGGATCTGCATTACGGCGAGATCGCGAAGATCTTCCGGGCCGGTTGCATTATCCGCGCGCGCTTTTTGCAGAAGATCACGGATGCGTACGCGAAGAATGCGCAGCTCGCGAATCTGCTGCTCGATCCGTATTTCAGCGATATCGCGGCGAAGTATCAGGACGCATTGCGCGATGTCGTGGTCGCGGCGGTGAAGGCGGGGATTCCTGTTCCCGCGTTTTCATCGGCGATCGCTTATTTTGATGCGTATCGGTCGGAGAGGCTGCCCGCGAATCTCGTGCAGGCGCAGCGCGATTTCTTCGGCGCGCATACGTTCGAGCGGGTCGATAAGGCGGGGAGTTTTCACGCGAATTGGGGTTAAATCCATTCGCAGCAGAAAAAACGGGGCGGCTTTCGGGCCGCCCCGTTTTTTTCGTCCGTCCAGTTCAAGCCGCCTTCGCCCACGCGAAGGAAGCGCGTAGTTCTCGCAGCACATCGAACGTACTCCGTGTCGATACGCCAAAATCGCGGCACACGTTGGGAATCTTCACCATTTTCGAGTTCTCGCTGAACTCTTCGTGCGTCGCAATGTTCCATCCCATTGTTCGAGCCTTGGCGATCAGCCACGGATCGGCGCCGCCAATGAACTTGTCCTTGTTCGGTCGCGTGTACCGCTCAATCGATTCGATATGCTGAATAACTTCGGCAAATAAAGATTGCGTTTCGTCGTCAGTGACATCCAGAAACCATCCGCTGCCTTGACGCGCCTTGGTCCAGTCGGAAAGCGCATCGCTTCCCCGCACGAGTTCTTCGTAGACTTCGCTGATGCTTGCCACCAATCCTCGCTCATTGGCGTCGTCCAGCCAGTGCCAGAATCCCGGGCAGATATCGTTCGCGTAGTAGCGGTTCTGCGCTTCGATGAAGATATTCGTGTCCAGCAGATACATCTCACTTCTCTCCGTACACACTATCGGCAAGCTTGCGCAGATTCGCCGGCGCGATGCCTAGAAGATGGCCAGCGTCACGCAACAGCATCCGACCTTCGAACGCCGTTTCGAGCACCGCCCGGGTCAAGAGCTTGCTATTCCGGATCGTCGATGTCCTATAAGGGTTGCCGCCGCCCGAGCGCCGTGTCACGGCGGTTTCCCAGCGCGCCCGCTCAAGCTGGAAGAAACGCGTGAACGCGGGCCAGCTTGCCAAGCCAATTTCCACCGCCCTTCGCGCGACGACAACCGCGCTCACCTTGAATTCACGCGAGAGATCCCTGACCTGCGCCGCAAAATCGGTCCGCCGATCCCATCGAGCGCGGATTTCGCGGGCGGGAACCAGAAACTCGGCCGCCACGGCGTTGCAAAGCCGCTCGACCTCGCTGATGCGCACATGCTCGACGGCGAGCCCTTCATTGGAGACGCCGCTGACACCGATCCAAACGTGTGCGAGCTCGTGAATCAAAGTGAAAATCTGAGCCGCCTTCGCGTCCCTGCCGTTGAGAAAGATCACCGGGGCAAACGAATCGGCGAGCACGAAACCACGAAACTCTTCCACCGAAAGCGGACGGTGCGTGTTGTTCCCTACCACGCCGGAACGCATCACGAGCACACCCGCATCTTCGATTCGTTCGATCAGGAGCTTCAGATAAGCCTCCCAGTCGCGACTATCGATGCGACTCTGTTCGGAAAGGTCCAGCACGCGCTTAATGTCCGCGGCGATCTCCGCAGACGTGGCGTCAGTCCCGAATCGGCCGATGTAAGACAGCGGCCCGTCGCCTTGTTGCTGACGAAATTCCCGATACCACGTCTGCTTGCGCAAGACCATGTTCAGCAGCTCGCGGAAATCAGCGCTCAACGGTCGGACGGGATCATCGCCGACCGTTCTGAAATCGGCGATGGGCAGTTGCTCGTCCGGCGGGGCAGGAAGATACAGATATCCGAATGGGATGTGAGTGACTTCCGCGATTCGCTTGGCCTGCCGGAATGTTGGCTTACGCTCGCCTGTCTCCCACGACGACACACGCGCCGCCTCCGTGCCGAGTCTGTCGGCCAGCGCAGGCGCGCTGATACCCGAGCGCCGAAGCGCCCAGGTCAGTATCGCGGGATTGATGTGCGCCTCGGTCACGAGTGAAGACGGGATGATCGGAAGCCAAAAGAGTAGCACCGGAAAGTGTCGTCAGTCGTTGACTCGCGGCAGACGACAATTGAAAAGGAATCGATTTGCGAATCAACTGAGAGATACCCATTCCCCATCTTCCCCACTGCTCCTCAAAACCGCCTCCACAAACCTCAACCCCGCGACCCCATCCTCGACGGTCGTGAGCCAGTCATCCCCTTGCGTAGTCCCGCTCGCGATACACGCCGCTGCATCGGTATAAACCTGCGCGAACGCTTCCAGATAGCCCTCCGGATGCCCCGCCGGCACGCGCGTCGCGTGCAGCGCTTCGGGACTCTGCACGCGCCCGCGCGTGATGCGCTCCGACGCGCCTCCTATCGGCGTGAACCACAGTTCATTCGGCGCCTGCTGATGGAACGCGATGCCCGCCTTCGTGCCATACACGCGCAAGCGCAGCGCATTCTCCTCGCCCGCCGCGACCTGGCTCGCCCACAGCATGCCGCGCGCGCCGCCCGCGTAACGGAACATCGCCTGAACGTGATCGTCCACGCGCCGGTTCGGCACGAACGTCGTCACGTCCGCCGATAACGCCACTGGCCGCATCCCCGTCACGTATTCCGCAAGCTGATACGCATGCGTGCCGATATCGCCGAGACAGCCGGCCGGGCCCGCGAGCGCCGGATCGGTGCGCCACACGGCCTGCCGGTTCGATTGCGTCTCGACCGGCAACGAAAGCCAGTCCTGCGCATACTCCACCTGCACGACGCGTATATCGCCGAGCAAGCCGCGCCGCACCATCCCGCGCGCGTGACGCACGAGCGGATAGCCCGTGTACGTATAAGTCACCGCAAACACGCGATCCTTCTCGCGCGCGAGCTTCGCAAGCGCCTCGCCTTCGGCCAGCGATACCGCGAGCGGCTTGTCGCAGATCACGTGGATGCCCGCTTCGAGAAATGCCGTCGCGATCGGCGCATGCAGATGATTCGGCGTGACGATCGCCACCGCCTCGATGCCATCCGAGCGCCCCGCTTCGATGCGCGCCATCTCGCGATAATCGTCGTAACTGCGCGCAAGACCGATCGCCGCCGCGCTCGACGCCGCCCGCCGCGCATCCGACGACAACGCGCCCGCCACGAGTTCATAACGATCGTCGAGCCGCGCCGCAATCCGATGCACCGCGCCGATGAACGCGCCCTCGCCGCCGCCGACCATGCCTAGTCGCACGCGATTCATCGATCGTCTCCGACGATGCCCAACACGCCGCGCATCTGCTCGCGGCTCGCGCCGCTGCCGGCGAAGTCATCGAATGCGCGCTCCGCCACGCGGATGATGTGATCGCGTATGAACACCGCGCCCTCGCGCGCCCCGTCTTCGGGATGCTTCAGCGCGCATTCCCATTCGAGCACGGCCCAGCCGTCGAAATCGTATTGCGCCATCTTCGAGAAGATCGCCTTGAAGTCGATCTGACCATCGCCGAGCGATCGGAAGCGCCCCGCGCGATCGGCCCAGCCGGAATAGCCGCCGTACACGCCTTGTCGACCATTCGGCCGAAATTCAGCGTCCTTCACATGAAACGCCTTGATGCGCGCGTGATAGATATCGATGAACGCAAGGTAATCGAGTTGCTGCAAGACGAAATGACTCGGATCGAAGAGGATGTTCGCGCGCGGATGACCATCCACCGCCGCGAGAAAGCGCTCGAACGTCACGCCGTCATGCAGATCCTCGCCGGGATGCAGTTCGTAACAGACGTCGATGCCCGCGCGATCGAACTCATCGAGAATCGGGCGCCAGCGCTGCGCGAGTTCGTCGAATGCGGCTTCGACGAGACCCGCCGGACGCTGCGGCCACGGATAGACATACGGCCACGCGAGCGCGCCCGAAAACGTCACATGCGCGTTCAGGCCCAGGCGCTTCGATGCCGCCGCCGCGAGCTTCAGTTGCGCTATCGCCCATTCGGTGCGCGCCGCGGGATTGCCGCGCACGTGCGGCGCGGCAAAGCCATCGAACAGCGTGTCGTAAGCCGGATGCACCGCGATCAACTGGCCTTGCAGATGCGTCGACAGTTCGGTGATCGCGACGCCCGCGTCATCGACCGTGCGGCGGATTTCGCCGCAATACGCATCGCTCGATGCGGCCTTCTCGAGATCGATCAGACGCGGATCGGCGGGCACCTGTATGCCTTCATAACCAAGCGATGCCGCCCACTTCGCGAGGTTCGCAAGCGTATCGAACGGCGGCTGATCGCCCATGAATTGCGCGAGAAAAATCGCCGGCCCTTTGATGGTCTTCATCTTTCGCCTCTAGGAGAAAGAAGGCCGAATGAACGGCCTTCGCACATCAGAACGGCGAGTTCGGGAAATAGAACTGCTTGGCGTTCTCTTTCGTGATGAGCACCGAAGGGATGATCGTCGTCGGTGGCAGCTTGTCGCCCTTGAGACGCGCCTCGGCGGTCAGCTTGATCGCGTCGTAGATGAACTTCGGCGAGTACGAGACATCGGCCTTCACGCGCGAATCGCCATCGATGATGCGCTTCACCGCTTCCTTCGATCCCGCGCCGCCGAACACGATCTTGATGTCCGTGCGCTTCGCCTGATCGATCGCCTTCAGCACGCCGACCATCATGTCGTCATCGGCAGCCCAGACTGCATCGATATGCTTGAAGCGCGTCAGATAGTCCTGCATCACCTTGAAGGCGTCGTCGCGATTCCAGTTCGCGTACTTCGCGTCGAGAATCTTCATGTCGGGATGCTGCTTGATCACGCCCTCGAACGCGGTCCAGCGCTCGTTGTCGAGCGTCGTCGGAATGCCGCGCAGCGCGACGATATCGCCCTTGCCGTTCAGTTCCTTCGCGAGATATTCGGCGGGGATCTTGCCGAACGCGGTGTTGTCGCCGGCGACGTATGCGTCTTGCGCGCTGGTGTCGGTCAGGCCGCGATCGACCACCGTCACATACACGCCCTTCTTGTGAACCTGCGCGACCGGCTGCGTGAGGGATGCCGATTCCTGCGGGAAGATCACGAGCGCATTGATCTTGTTGACCGTCACGAGATCCTGCAACTGGTTCGCCTGCTCGGGCGCGGTGCCCGCCGTTTTGACGATCACCTTGAGATCGGGATGCGCTTTCTCCAGCTCTTTCTTCGCCTCGTTGGCCCACCAGACGATGCCGCCCGTGAAGCCATGATCCGCGGTCGGAATGGCGACGCCGAGCACGACCTTGTCGGCGGCCGATGCAGACGACGATGCAACGGCGAACGCACTCGCCGCGAGCGTGAGCGCGCCGAGCGCGCGAAGCATTTTCTTCATGACGATGTCTCCGGTTTTATAAAGGCAATCTCTATCGACGACCGCGCTGCAAGAAAGCTACGAGAATGATCACGGCGCCCTGCACCGCCGCGTTCAGATACACGCTGATGATGCTCGTGAGGTTGAGGATGTTGTTGATGACCGAAAGCAGAATCGCGCCGATGACCGTGCCGATCACGCGCCCTTCGCCGCCCTTGAGCGCCGTCCCGCCGACGACGACCGACGCGATCGCTTCGAGCTCCCACAAGAGGCCGGTCGTCGGCGTCGCGGACCCCAGGCGCGGCACATACAGAACCGTCGCAACCGAAACGCACATGCCGAGCAGGACATACGTGACGATCTTCACCCGATCGACGCGAATCGCCGCATAGCGCGCGACCTGCTCGTTCGATCCGATCGCCTGCACATGCCGTCCATACACCGTGCGATTGAGCACGAGCGCGCCGCCCGCCGCGACGATCAGAAACACCCAGATCGGCACCGGCACGTGCAGCACGCTCGCGTAATAGACCGGACCGTAGAGATCGACGAGCGAATTGTCGAGCGTGAGCGCGCCGCCATCGGCGAGCCATGTCAGGAGCGCGCGAAAGATGCCGAGCGTGCCCAGCGTGACGATGAACGGCTCGATGCGCCCCTTCGTCACGAGCACGCCATGCGCGAAGCCGAATACCGCGCCGAGCACGAGCGCGAGCACGATGCCCAGCGCGATGATCAGAAGCGGCGGCACCGCATGACCGTGAAAGCCCTGCATGAGCGCGTTCATCATGTAGATCATGCTGCCCGCGATCAGCGCGGCCATCGAGCCGACCGACAAGTCGATGCCGCCCGAAATGATCACGAACGTCATGCCCACCGCGATGATGCCGATGAACGACGTGCGCGTGAGCACGTTCATCGCGTTATCGAGGGTGGCGAAGTCGCTGTTGAGCAGCGTCCCGCCGATGCACAGCGCAATCAGCCCGATCAGCGGCCCGACGCCGAACAGAAAGCGCGCGACAGTGGAAAGGCGGCTCTCGCTTTCGGTGTCTTCAGTGTGTGCCGGTCGCATGCGCGATCAACCTCTCTTCGGTCAAATGATCCATGCCGAGCGTCGTGACGAGCTCGCCCGCGCGCATCACCGCGACGCGATGACATAAGCCGATCAGTTCGATCAGCTCGGAAGAAATCACGATCACCGCGCGCCCTTCCGCGGCGAGTCGATGGATCAGAAAGTAGATATCGCGTTTCGCGCCGACATCGACGCCGCGCGTGGGTTCGTCGAGCACGATCACGCGCGGATCGGGATGCAGGAACTTCGCGAGCGCGAGCTTCTGCTGATTGCCGCCCGAGAGCATGCGCGCGCGGATCGACGCATTGCCCGTGCGAATGCCGAAGTCCTTCACCGCTTCGTTCAACGCATCGCGTTCGGCGCGGGTATCGATGAGCGGACGAGCGTAGCGTTCGAGCGTCATCATCGTGAGATTGTCTTTCAGCGCCATGTCGACATGCAGGCCGCGTCCCTTGCGGTCTTCGCTCAGATACGTAAGGCCGTGACGCATCGCATCGCGCGGGCTGTTCAGCTTGACCGTTTTCGTATCGATGACGACGCGCCCCGCGCTCAACGCCCGCAATCCGACGAGCGCCTCGAACAGCTCCGTGCGCCCCGCGCCGACGAGCCCCGCGAAGCCGAACACTTCGCCCGCGCGCACCGCGAAGCTCACGTCGTGCGCCCAGCCGGGCACCGATGCGCCTTCGACCTTGATTGCGACGGGCGCGTCATCGGGCAACGAAGGCTTGTCGGGAAACATGTCGGAGACTTCGCGGCCGACCATCAGATTCGCCATCTGCTGACGCGTGAGTTCGTCGGTCGGCGCGCGCGCGACGAAGCGGCCATCGCGCATCACGATCACTTCGTCGGTCACGCGCTCCACTTCATCGAGCTTGTGCGAGATATAGACGATGGTCGTGCCAGCATCCTTCAGGCGCGCCATCAACGCGAAGAGGCGCTGCGTCTCGGATGGCGTGAGCGTCGCGGTCGGCTCGTCCATGATGAGCAGGCGAGACTTGCGCAACATCGCCTTCGCGATCTCGACCAGTTGCTTCTCCGCGACGATCAGATCGCGCACGCGCGTGTCCGGATTCTTGTGCAGACCGACATCGTTGAGCGCCGCGCGGGCGTCGTCTCGCATCGCGGTTTCATCGAGAAAGAAGCCCTTCTTCAGCTCGTGCCCGAGGAACATGTTCTGCGTGATGCTCAGGTGATCCGCGAGATTCAGTTCCTGGTGAATCAGCACGATGCCCGCGTGCTCCGCATCGCGCGAGCTCGTGAATTCGGCTTCGCGTTCGTCGATAAAGAACGCGCCCGCGTTCGCACGCTCGTAGCCCGCGAGAATCTTCATCAACGTGGATTTGCCCGCGCCGTTTTCGCCGAGCAAGCCGTAGATGCGCCCCGGCGCGAGATCGAAGGTGACGCCGTGCAACACGCGCACCGGCCCGAACTGTTTTTCGATTCCCTCGAAGCGCACGGCGAGGCTCATCGTCACGCGCTCCTTCTTTGAATCAGCCGATGCGGCAGCAGCACGCCCGGCACCTCCGCGCGCGGATCGCGCAGACGCTTGAGCAGCAGATCGGCCGCCGTTTCGCCGAGCAGCTGCATCGGCTGCGAGACGGTCGTCAAAGGCGGATCTACGTGCGCGGCCACGGCGATATCGTCGAAGCCGACGACGGCCACATCGTCGGGCACGGCATAGCCCGCGCCGCGAAAGCCGTTCATCACGCCGATGGCGAGCGTATCGGACACGGCGAACGCGGCGGTGGGACGCGCATCGCCGAGTGCCGCGAGTTGCGCGGCGGCGCGTTCGCCGGCGTCGTAATCGAGGCTATCGAGCTCGATCAGCCATGCCGGACGCGGTTCGATGCCGGCGTCCGCGAGCGCGTCGCGAAAGCCCGCGAGCCGCTGCCGTCCGTATAGATAACCTTGCCCCGAATTGATGAGCGCGATCTTGCGATGACCCTTGCCAATCAGATAACGCACGACATCGCCCGCCGCGAGATGATTGTCGATGCCGACATACGGCACGCCCGCCGACGGATCGAACTCGCAGCACGCGACCCACGGCAATGTCGATGCTTCTTCGGCAAGCGCCTTTTGCACCGCGGCCGGATCGAGACAGATGGCGCCATCGGCACGGCGTCCGCGCAAGAGATCGAAATAGCTTCGCTCGCGCAACGGGTCCGCGCCGGTATCGCACAACAGCATGAAATAGCCGTTCTGGCGCGCGACGCTGTCGATGCCGCGCACGATCGCCGCATAGAACGGATTGCCGAAGTCGGGGACCATCGTAAGAAGCAGGCGGCTTTCCGCCGTGCGCAAATTGCGCGCGAGCTCGTTGATGCGATAGCCGCTCGCTGCGACCGCCTGACGGACTTTTTCGCGTGTCGCCTCGCGAACGTTCGTGTGCCCGTTGAGCACGCGCGATACCGTAGCGACGGACACGCCCGCGCGCTCGGCGACGTCGGCAATCGATACTTCCTCGCGTGGACGAACGGTATCTGACATCGCTGAAGTCGCTCGTGGCGATCGACATGTAATGGATTACATTATTTGATCGTACGAGCGGGAAGGCAACAGCAATCGACTAGGGAGAAACGCTTAAGAGTGTGCATGTCGATCTCGTGTCATGTTGCTCGTCGTAGTTGTCGGAGCGGGCCGATGACGCCCGACACCAATACTCTCATTTCAAGGAGCGATCCACATGCGATTCATGATGCTGATGATCCCGCGCGGCTACGAAACCGCCGCACCCGGCACGATGCCGGCCGCGGACGCCGTCGCCGCCATGATGAAGTACAACGAGGAATTGCAAAAGGCCGGCGTGCTGCTCGCGCTCGACGGACTGCATCCGCCGTCGATGGGCGCGCGCGTCACGTTCGAAGGCGGCAAGCCGCGCGTGACGGACGGACCGTTCGCCGAAGCGAAGGAAGTGCTCGGCGGTTACTGGATGCTTCAGGTCAAGTCGCGTGAAGAAGCGATCGAGTGGGCGAAGCGTTGCCCAGCCTCGGACAGCGAGATGATCGAAGTGCGTCAGGTGATGGAAATGGACGATTTCCCGCCGGACGTGCAGCAGGCCGCGGCGGGATTCGAGGAGATGCAGAGCAGGAACAAGCCTTAAGAGCGTCAAGAGCCTTAAGCGACCGCCTCCAGCGCGAGCGCGATGCCCTGCCCGCCGCCGATGCACAGCGTCACGATGGCGCGCTTCACGCCATCGCGGCGCATCGCGTGAGCAAGGCGCGTCGTGAGCACCGCGCCGGTCGCGCCGATCGGATGGCCGTGCGCAATCGCGCCGCCTTCCACGTTGACGATGTCCTCCGGCACGCCGAGCGTTCGCGCCACCGCGATCGGCACCGCCGCGAACGCTTCGTTGATCTCGAAGCGCTCGACATCGCCGAGCGACCATCCCGCGCGCTGCAACGCCTGTTGCACCGCGGGCACCGGCCCGAGACCGAACATGCCCGGCTCGACCGCCGCCACGCCGAACGCCGCGAGCCGCACGAACGGTTCGATGCCGCGCGCGTCGGCTTCATTGCGGCTCGTCACGATCATCGCCGATGCGCCGCTGTTCAGCCCGGGCGCGTTGCCCGCCGTGATCGTGCCATCGGGACGGAACGCCGGGCGCAGCTTCGCGAGCGTCGCAAGCGTCGTATCCGGACGCGGCTGCTCGTCGCGCACGAACGCGACGGTTTGCTTGCCCTGCTTCACGTCGATGCTCGCGATTTCGGCATCGAACACGCCGTCGCGTTGCGCCGCCGCGAACAGCTGCTGCGAGCGCTCCGCCCAGCGGTCCTGCGCCTCGCGCGTGATATCGAGCTTCGTCACGAGATCTTCCGTGTGCCAGCCCGAATGTTCGCCGGAGAAGGCGTCGACGAGGCCGTCGCGCAACATGCTGTCGTAGATCTGCGCGTTGCCCATGCGATACCCGCGCCGGCCGCCATCGAGCAGATAGGGCGCGCGGTCCATGTTCTCCATGCCGCCCGCGATGGCGAGTTTAGCGACGCCCGCCGCAATTTCGATCGCCGCCGACGCGATGGCCTGCGCGCCCGAGCCGCACACGCGATTCACCGTCAGCGCGGGCACCGAGACCGGCAGGCCGCCGCCGACCGACGCCTGCCGCGCCGGATTCATGCGGTTACCGGCCTGGATCACATTCCCGAACGTCACCGAATCGATCGATGCGTGATCGAGCGACGCACCCGCGCGCCGCAGCGTTTCGGCGATCGCGGCGGCGCCGAGATCGACGGCGGGCGTATCCTTCAGCGCGCCGTTGAACGCGCCGATCGCCGTGCGCACCGGATGACACAACACGATGTCTTCTGAAAACATGTCGAACCTGCTTAGCTGGTAATGCCGGTGAGATAGATCGGCGCGTCCGTCGACAGCGACGCCTTGATCGCGCGGCCGGTGTCATCGACGGTCACTTCCTCCTGATTCTTCGCGACCGCCGCGAGCACTGCGTTCACGACATGCTCCGGCGACGATTTCGGCGCGGTGATCTGCCTGACCATATCCGTATCGATGAAGCCGGGATGCGCCGACACGACCAGCGTGCCCTGCCCGCGCAGTTCCTCGCGCAGCGCGTTGGTGGCCGCCCACGCCGCCGCCTTCGAGATGTGATACGCGCCGCCCGCGGGCAGCGACGCCCACGTCAGCACCGACAGGATATTGATGACCGCGCCGCCGCCGTTCTTCTTCAGCGTGGGCGCGAATGCCTGCGTGAGGGCGATCGGACCGAACGTGTTGATTTCGAGCAGATCGCGAATGCCTTGCGTCGACGCGGGATCGACGAGCAGGCCGCGCGTCGTCACGCCCGCGTTGTTCACGATCACGTCGACGTCGGTGTAAGTCGCCGCCGCTTCGGCGATATCGGCGGCGTTGGTCACATCGAGCCGGATCGCCTGGACGCCGGGAATATCGACGCTCTTCGGATCGCGCGCCGCCGCATAAACCTTCGTCGCGCCCGCTTTCAGCAGCGATTGCGCGAACTGCTTGCCGAGACCGCGATTCGCGCCGGTGACGAGTACCACTTTTCCTTCGATCTGCATGACGTTGCTCCGATTAACTGTGCATATACACTTGTATGGCCGAGTAAAAGGCCCGCGCGCTGCGGGCCTGCTGTAGACCGTTCACTCCATCGTCGTGAGTTCGAAGAGCGATGCGCGCAATGCCTTCGCGCGTTTCTCGCCGAACTTCGCCTCGAATTCCGCCTGCGCCGCGCGCCATTGCGCCGACGCCTTCACGAGCGTGTCCTTGCCCGCCGCCGTGAGCCGCAGGCCGACCGCGCGCGAATTCGCCGATTCCTGCGCCGCTTCGACGAGGCCGTCGCGCTGCAAAGGCTTGAGCGCACGGACGAGCGTCGTGCGGTCCATCACCATCGAGTCGGACAGTTCGGCCATCTGCACGCCGGGCTTGCGCCCGATCGCCGCGATGATCGTGAACTGCGCCGCCGTGATGCCAACGACCGCGATATGCCGTTCGTACATCTGCGACACGTAACGCGCGGCCTGACGGATCGCGAAACAGTTGCAGTCGAGGGGAGAAGAGCTGGGGTTCATGTGTCGCAGGATATTTGTGCATATGCACTTTGTCAACCGGGGAATTTTCAATCGATGCGATAGGCGCGGAGCGGCATTGACGGGAATCGTCGCGCGCGCTCGGGCGGCCAAACGCGCGAAGCCGCACCGGGCTTGCGAAAGCGGCGTACACGGGCTATGCCGAAATCCGCATCGCGCGCGCGACTAAACACCAAGACGCGCCGAAATTGGCTCCCTACATTGCGCATGTCCGCTGCTCGTGCCGGGCTGAGCGCGAAGCGGCTGTTCTCGGCGTACGCATCGTCGGACGTTTGAGGGCAAGCCCGTCTTGCCGGCACGGCATCGGTCGCGTTTCAATCGACTTCAGACCAAAAAAGGAGAGCAATCCATGCGCGTTCGTACCCAACCTCTGGCGTGGCTCGTGGCATGCGCCACGGCGTCTCTCGGCGCAATGCCCTTCGCGGCGAGCGCCGAGGATCTCGCGGTGAAAGTCGGTTTCGCCGCGCCGCTCACCGGCGCGAATGCGGGCTATGGCAAGGACCTGCAGAACGGCGTGCAACTCGCGCTCGACGAAGCGAACGCGAAAAAGATCACGATCGGCGGCAAGACCGCGAAGTTCGAGATCCACGCGGAAGACGATCAGGCCGATCCGCGCATCGGCGTGCAGGCGGCGCAGAAGCTCGTCGATGACGGCGTGTCGGTCGTCGTCGGCCACTTCAATTCGGGCACGACGCTGCCTGCCTCGCCGATCTACAACACCGCGGGCATCCCGATGATCGATCCCGCCGCGACCAACCCGACCATCACCACACGCGGACTGGAGAACGTCTTCACGGTCATTTCGAGCGATGCGCAGAACGCCGGCAACGCGGGCGTCTATGCGGTGACCACGACGAAGGCGAAACGCATCGCGATCATCGACGACCGCACGGCCTTCGGCCAGGGCGAAGCCGACGAGTTCGAAAAGGCGGTGAAAGCGAAAGGCGGCACGATCGTCACGCGCGAATACAGCGACAACCAGACTGTCGATTTCAGCGCGCAACTCACGCGCATCAAGGCGGCGAACGCGGATCTGGTCTTCTTCGGCGGCCTCGACCGCCAGGCGGCCGCGGTCGTCAAACGGATGAAGCAGCTCGGCATGAACGCGCAGTTCGTGGGCGGCGGCGGCGTGATGGACGCCGATTTCCTCAAGCTCGCCGGCGACGCCGCCGAGGGCGCGCAAGCATGGGAATACGGCAGCCCGCTCGACAAGCTGCCCGACGGCAAGGCATTCAGCGACAAGTTCCAGAAGCGCTTCGGCGTGGCGATCCTGTCGTATGCGCCGTTCGGCTACGACGCCGCGTGGGCCGCCATCAACGCGATGCAAAAGGCCAATTCCGCCGACCCGAACGTGTACCGGCCGGTGCTGAAGTCGAACAAGTTCGAAGGCATTACCGGACCGATCGCGTTCGACAGCAATGGTGCGCTGAAGAACGCGTCGTCGACGCTGTATCAGGTGAAGAACGGGCAGTGGGCATCGGTCGTCACCAAGCACGGCATGTAAGGTTCGGTCTGCACGGCGCGCCGCTGCCAGCTTTGGCCGCGGCGCGCCTTCCCCCTCTCAGGCCGCCCTCGAATCCTGCGCTTACGCGGTCGCCGCGATGAATCGCTCGAGGCGCTCATTGCACGCAATGATGTCGGCGAGACGCACCTCGCGCAATTGCCGGTCGTGCTCGTTGACGATGGCGGTCAGGCCCGGCAGCTTCGTCTCCGAGATCCGCCACTCACCCGTCTGCGCGCCGGCATCCAGCATCGCCAGCATGCCCTCCTCGGCCTCGAGAATGATCTCCGGGTCCAGCAATCCGTGCCCCACTTCAGACAACAGCCGCGTCAACAGAACGGCATGCGCGATGCACTGCGCTTCCGTCTGGCTCGCGCCGCCTTTGCGGATGACCTCGAGCGCAAGACGGTATTGCAGGATGACGGTATCGGCATCGCGTTGAGGCATCGGCAACCAGTAGGCTCGCGCAGTGCGCGGACGGCTGCTCTTCGCGGATTTTCTGTTTTTGGAATGTGGCATTTTTCTGGGAACGAGATCGACGTTTCGCGGATTCAGGTAAGCACGACGAGCGCGAGCGTGGACGTCAAGGCGAGCCACGCATTCAGATAGATGAACCAGGACGATCTGAGAAACCGGAACAGCGATGGCGGCGGCATGAAGTCGCCCTTTTCGTCGAACCGCCACAGATCGATGTACATGGTGATCGTGCTGCACACCATGGCCATCGTGGCGCTTCCCAATATGATAAGCAGTACGAATGTGAACCATTCCTCCGGATAGATTGCCGTGTAGTCAGGGTACATGACCCGCCTCCGCCGAATCGATTGTCGCGTGGATTGTTATTTCTTCATGTCTTCGCCGAAAATTCGATCCGAACGAAGGCCATGACTCGATGCTATCCGAGTCAATCCTTCATCGCGCTATCACGAACGCATCGGATAACCAAGTGTTTGTACCGATATATCGATTCAATCCGCTCGCGTGCGCAACACGTAGCCGAGGCCGCGCAAAGTCATGATCTGCGCGCTCGACGATGACAGATGCTTGCGCAGCCGATGAATATAGATATCGATGGCGTCGTCGCTCGGCGCGTCGTCGAGGCTGGAGATGCTGTCCACGAGCATCGTCTTCGAAACTGTTTTGCCCTGGCGCAACATGAGCGCTTCCAGAATCGCGTGCTCGCGTCGCCGCAGCGAAAGAATATCGTCGTGCAGACAGAATTCGCGCGTGTCGAACCGGTAGTAAAGATCGCCGCACGTCAATTCGCTATCGTGCTGCCCCGACTGGCGGCGCACCAGCGCCTTGATGCGCGCTACCAGCTCGCGCACGTCGACGGGCTTGACGACGTAGTCATCGGCGCCCGCGTTGAAACAATCCACCTTGTCATCGACGGAACCGTGCGCGGTGAGCATCAGCACCGGCATGTTCTTGCCGCGGCGCCGAAGCCGCGCGAGCAGATCCTTGCCGCTCATCGACGGCAGCCGTATGTCGAGGAGCACGACGTCGTAGCCCGGTTGCTGGAGCATCGCCTCGGCTCGTTCGGCGTCGGGAACGTAGTCGATCACGAAGCCTTCGGCCTTCAGCAGCCTGACGAGCCACTCGGAGAGTTCGGCGTTATCGTCGACCAGCAGCAGCTTCATCGCCGGCCCCCTGACTGCGCGCCGCAGGCAATATCACCGTGGCGGTCAAACCCTGGCCATCGGCGCCCGGAGCGAGTTCCACATCGCCGCCGTGCCGGCGCGCGATTTCCCTCGCGATCGGCAAGCCGAGGCCGGTGCCGTCCGTCGATGTCGAACCGCGCACGAAGCGCTCGAAAGCGCGCTCGCGGATATCGTCTGGAAGCCCCGGTCCGTTGTCCATCACCTGCGACTCGATTCGGTCTGCTTCGCGTTTCGCGACCACGGTCACCCGGCCTCCTGTCTGCGTGTAGCGAATGGCGTTGTCGATGAGATTGGTCACGAGCGCCATCAGCAGTTCCGGATTGCCCTTCACGCACAGGTTTTCGCCGATTTCCGCGCCGAGATCGATGTTGCGCCGCTGCGCCGCCGCGAGCATCTCTTCGAGCGCCGATGCCAGCACTGCGCCGAAATCCGTTTCGATGAGCGCAGGTTGCGGCGTCGACTCCGCCTGCGCCATCATCAGCAACTGATTGGTCATGTCCTTCAACTTTTGCGTGCTGCGGCATGCCCCGAAGAGCGCATCGGCGCGGGCGGCGGCGTTTTCATCGAGGCGGCGCGCGTACTGGAGCTGCGCGTCGAGCAGCGCGAGCGGCGTGCGCAGCTGATGAGCGGCGTCGGCAACGAACTGCCGCTGCGCCTCGCTGTGCAGCTTCAGTTGCGCGATACATTGATTGATGGCATCGACGATCGGCTGCAGCTCGCGCGGCAGGCCTTGCGCGCACATCGGTTCGAGCTGCAGCGGCTCACGCCCGGCGACTTCGTCCTTCAGCTTCATCAGCGGGTCGAGCTCGAATTTCAGTCCCAAGGGAACCAGCACGGCGACCAGCAACAACATCAGCGATCCGACGAGCAGCTGCGGACGCCACAGCTCATCGAGCATCGCGCAGCGCGACCCCTCGGTCTTGGCGACGATCACCGTCACCGGCACCACCTTGCCCGCGTCGTACAGCTCGCGCCGGTACGCGACCGCGCGCACCGGCATGCCGGCGAGGCTCACGTGATAGAAGACGGGCCAGGCGGTTCGCGCTTCCGGCGCGGCCAGATCGGGCCGGCCGCCGAGCAACTGCCCCGTCCCCGTTTCGATCTTGTAGAAAACGTGATCGCGATAGGGCGATTCGAAAAGCTCGAGCGCGGCGGGCGGAATATCGGCGACGGGCCCGCCATCCTTCCAGTCGACGTCCTCCGCGATGATCCGCGCGGAGGCCAGCAACGTTCTGTCCTGCAAACGATCCGCGGTGCGGCGCGCGTTGTCGTAGCCGGTGATCGCCGCCATCGAGACGAACAGCGCGAGCGGCACGAGCAGCCACAACAGCAGCCGCGCGCGCAGGCCAGGCTGGACGCCGGCGGCATCGCGCGTCAGCGCCGGTCTGAGCGGGCGGTGGCTATGCGCCTCGTACGGGGGAGCATGGCCCGGAATTTCGATGCGATCGTCAGGTGTCTTTAATTTGAGTCCGAGCATATCCGGCCGCGGCCATTGCGCACGTGACGGAAGAATCCGAGTCGCGCTCAGAGATGTCCGTCGGTTGATCGAGCTGCGCGGTGCAGCCTTATCTTGCGCGGATTTTATGTGATTAAATCCTTCGTGCCGCTTTCGCGAATTCCCTTAGGCATGGGGGAATACCATGAGCGCAGTCAGCAATGCGCGAGGTTCGCACCGATCAGTGCTCCTGGCCGCTTGTTTCGCGCGTCGTTCTGGCCTCGCCGTCGAGCCATTGCGCGAACTGCTGCAACGCCTGCGAGGGCGCCGGTCTTTCCGGGTAGACGAGGTAGTACGCGGCGCCGCTCGCAACGCGCAGTGGAAACGGCGCGATCACGCGCCGCGCCCGCAGGTCTTCCTCGATCAGCGATACATCGCCGATAGTCACGCCGAGGCCCTGCATCGCCGACGAAATCGCCAGATCGAGTGTGTCGAAATGTTGCGCTTTCGTCGACGGCAGGCCCGTGTAGCCGTACGCGCCGAGCCACAGGAGCCAGTCGCGGCGGTCGCGCGTGGGATGAAGCAGGGTCTTGCCCGCGAGATCGTCGGGCGTCGGCGTGGCGTTCTTTCGCGGTTTCCACAATTCCGGCGCGCAGACCGGGGTCAGCACTTCGTCGAAGAGATGATGCGCCGTCAGACCCTTCAGCGACGGCGCATCGCCGAAAACGATGGCCGCATCGAACTGCTCCGCGCCGAACTCGACACCGTGCGACACCGATGCGGTCACCTCCACCACTAGGTCCGGCCGCTCGTTTTGCAGACGGATGACGCGCGGGAGCACCCAGCGCATCGCGCAGGTCGGGCATTTCACGCGCAGAATGCCGGATTGCGCGCCGCCTTTCGCGAGCGCATCGCCGATCTGTGCGAAAGCCTGCTGCAAGGGCGCGACGAGCAGTGCGCCGTGGTGCGTGAGCGCGAGCCCGCGCGCCTGCCGCGTGAAGAGCGCGTAGCCGAGATGCGCCTCCAGCCCCGCGATCTGGCGGCTGACCGCGCCCTGCGTGACGTTCAGGGTGTCGGCGGCGCGCGTGAAATTGAGTTTCTGCGCGACGACCAGGAACGTTTTCAGGACATCGAGGGAAGGCAGCGGTTTCATCGGGTTTTTGACATGTAGCCATGATCTGCAAGCATGGCTAGTATGACAAAGTTTCGATTGTCCGCGCTTTATGGCTGCGGTTGAATCATCGGCAATATCGTCGAACCGCAATTCCGGAGACACCCGCCGTGCACAGCGCCTGTATTCCCGAGTCGAAGCTGCCGAACGTCGGCACGACCATTTTCACCGTCATCGGCCAGTTGGCCGACGAGCATCACGCGCTCAATCTGTCGCAAGGCGCGCCGAATTTCGCGTGCGACCCGAAGCTCATCGAAGGCGTCGAACGAGCCATGCGGGCAGGACATAACCAGTACTCGCCGATGTCGGGCGTGCTCGCGCTGCGCGAGGCGATCGCGGTGAAAACGCAAAACCTGTATGGCGCGACCTATGACCCGGGCACGGAAATCACGGTGGTCGCGAGCGCGAGCGAAGGCCTGTACGCGACGATCAGCGCGCTCGTGCATCCCGGCGACGAGGTGATCTACTTCGAGCCGTCGTTCGACAGCTATGCGCCCATCGTTCAATTGCAGGGCGCGACGCCCGTCGCGATCAAGCTGTCGCCGCAGGATTTCCGCATCGACTGGGACGAAGTCGCGGCCGCGATCACGCCGAAGACGCGCATGATCCTCGTCAACACGCCGCACAATCCGACGGGCAGCGCGTTCACGTCCGCCGACATCGAGCGGCTCACTGCCCTCACGCGCGGCACGAAGATCATCGTGCTGTCCGATGAAGTCTACGAGCACGTCGTGTTCGACGGCGCGCTGCATCACGGCATGGCGCGCTATCCCGAGCTGGCGGAGCGCAGCGTGATCGTGTCGTCGTTCGGCAAGTCGTATCACGTGACGGGCTGGCGCGTCGGCTACTGTCTCGCGCCCGCTGCGCTGACGGCCGAGATCCGCAAGGTTCACCAGTTCATGACCTTTTCCGCCGACACGCCGATGCAGATGGCGTTCGCCGAAGCGCTCGCAGATGCATCGAGCTATCTGAATCTCGGCCCGTTCTATCAGCACAAGCGCGATCTGCTCGCCGAGTCGCTGAAGGGCTCGCGTTTCGAACTGTTGCCGAGCGCGGGCAGCTTCTTCATGCTTGCGCGTTACGACGCGATTTCGAACGAGAGCGACAGCGACTTCGTGCTGCGCCTGATCCGCGAGGCGCGCGTCGCGACGATTCCGCTGTCGGCGTTCTACACCGACGGCACCGACAACCGCCTGATCCGTCTTTCCTTTGCGAAGGACGACGACACGCTCATCGAAGGCGCGCGCCGCCTTTGCTCGATCTGACGATTTTATTGGAGACCAACACGATGAAACTGAACCACATCGCCGGCGCCTTGTTTGTCGCGTGCACCTTCGCAAGCGGCGCCGCACTCGCCGCCGACACCTTGCGCTTCGGGCTGGAGGCGCAATATCCGCCGTTCGAATCGAAATCGTCGACGGGCGAGCTGCAAGGGCTCGATATCGATGTCGGCAATGCGGTGTGCGTCGCCGCGAAGATGCAGTGCAAATGGGTCGAAACCTCGTTCGACGGCCTGATTCCCGCGCTGCAGGGCCGCAAGTTCGACGCGATCAATTCCGCGATGAACGCGACCGAACAGCGCCGCCAGGCGATCGACTTCACGACGGTCGTGTATCGCGTGCCGACGCAACTCATCGCGAAGAAGGGCAGCGGTCTGGAACCGACGTCGGCGTCGCTGAAGGGCAAGAGCGTGGGCGTGCTGCAAGGCTCGATTCAGGAGACGTTTGCGAAGGCGCATTGGGAAAACGAAGGCGTGAAGGTCGTGCCGTATCAGGACCAGAATCAGGTGTACGCGGATCTGAAATCCGGTCGTCTCGATGGGACGCTCGTGCTCGCGCCTGCGGGACAGAGCGGTTTCCTGTCGAAGCCGGATGGCGAAGGCTATGCGTTCGTCGGCGCGCCGGTGCGGGACGACAAGATTCTCGGCAGCGGCATCGCTTACGGCGTGCGCAAGGGCGACGATGCGCTCAAGGCGAAGCTCAATGCGGCGATCGAAAAGGTCAAGGCGGACGGCACCATCGACAAGTACGCGAAGAAGTATCTGGGGAATATCGATATTTCGGCGAAGTGATCGGGCGGGCGCGCGGCGGCGAGGGTGCGCGCTGCGGAACGCGCTTCATTGCAGGTGCTCGCGCGTCTGGAGCGCCGCGCGAACATCTTCTCCCGTTCGGCTAAGCAGAGTTTTTTAAGCACTGGCACACTGGCGGCTTGATCCGATTCGGCCGCGCCTCGTACATGGCAATGCAGCGGCTTCACGCACGGAATCCGCATGAGCACGCCGTCGACGCCGAACCCCGCCGCCGCACCGCCGCCGCTCGAAGGCGGCAAACTCGTCCTCGCCACCTTCGCGGTGGCGCTCGCGACCTTTATGAACGTGCTGGATTCGTCGATCGCCAATGTCGCGATTCCGACGATTTCCGGCAATCTCGGCGTGTCCGTCAACGAAGGAACATGGGTGATCACCGTGTTCGCGGCGTCGAACGCCGTCTCGATCCCGCTGACCGGCTGGCTCACGCAGCGGCTCGGCCAGGTGCGTCTTTTCGTCGGCGCGATTTTGATGTTCGTGCTGTCGTCGTGGCTATGCGGGCTCGCGCCCAATCTGCCGGTGCTGCTGTTCGCGCGCGTGCTGCAAGGCGCGGTCGCCGGCCCGCTGATTCCACTGTCGCAGGCGATCCTGCTCGGCTCGTATCCGAAAGAGAAGTCGTCGATGGCGCTGTCCCTCTGGGCGATGACCGCGACCGTCGGCCCGATCGCCGGTCCCGCGCTCGGCGGCTGGATCACCGACAGCTATTCGTGGTCGTGGATCTTCTACATCAACATTCCGGTGGGCATTTTCGCGGCGGGCGTGACGTGGCTCATCTATCGCGAGCGCGAGTCGCCGACGCGCAAGGCGCCGATCGACGTGATCGGGCTGGCGCTGCTGATTACATGGGTCGCGTCGCTGCAGATCATGCTCGACAAGGGACGCGATCTCGACTGGTTTTCGTCGCCGCTGATCGTCGTGCTGGCGATCGTCGCGGCGATCGCGTTCGCGTTCTTCGTCGTGTGGGAGCTGACGGACCCCAATCCCGTCGTCGATTTGCGGCTTTTTACCGGGCGCAATTTCTTCGGCGGGACGGTGGCGATATCCGTCGCGTACGGCGTGTTCTTCGGCAACCTCGTGCTGCTGCCGCAATGGATGCAGCAGTATCTGAACTACCGTTCCGTCGATGCCGGGCTCGTCACCGCGCCGCTCGGCATCTTCGCCGTCGTGCTCGCGCCGGTGATGGGCAAGGTCCTGCCGCGCAGCGACGCGCGCATCATCGCGACGGCGGCGTTCATCGGTTTCGCGTTCGTCTTCTGGCTGCGCTCGAAGTACGTGATCGAGATCGACACGTGGCATCTCGTCTTGCCGACGCTGCTGCAAGGCATCCCAATGGCGATGTTCTTCGTGCCGCTCACGGCGATCGTGCTGTCGGGCCTGCCGCCGTCGAAAATTCCGGCGGCGGCGGGCTTATCGAACTTCGCGCGGGTGTTTTGCGGCGCGGTGGGCACGTCGCTCGCGGGCAATGCGTGGGATAACCGCACCGCGCTGCATCACGAGCGGCTGACCGAGCAGGCGAACGTCTACAACCCGGCGTTTCTGCAGTCGCTCGGGCTGTCGCGATCGACGCTCGATGTCAGCGAGGCGCAGGCGCGCGGCATGTTCAATTTCACGGTGAACTCGCAAGCCGCGATGATGGGGCTCAACGATATTTTTCTGATCTCGGCGGTGATCTTCATTCTGATCATTCCGCTGATCTGGATCACGAAGGTGGCGAAGGGGGGCGGTGGTGGCGCGGCTTCGGGGGCGCATTGAGGCGCGCGAGCCGGATGGCTCGCGCGTCGAGGGTTACTCGGGCAGAAAACCCTTCGACAGAACCGACGACATCGGCCAAGGGCAGGTCTCCGGGAAATCGGCGAAACCGATACGCGTTTCATTCGCCGCCTGTTCGCGCGCATCGCCCCACATATCGTCGATCCAGTCCTCTTCGGCAAGCATCGGCTTGAGACTCGGCGTTTTTCTGAGCCGTCGCTCGATTGCGGCGCGCTGGGTCAGGATCGTGCTCGTCCAGCTACGGGTTCGCCGTTCCGGTTGAAACTGCCACTTCAGCAGATGCGCCAGCAACACCGCCATCCTGCTCGCAAATTCCCTTTGTTCGCTCTTGCCCACGTCCTCGATTTCCTCTGCGATATGCTCGATATCGATGGACGCAAGCTTCCCTGCACGCAGCAGCGCGGCCTGTTCTCTGGCCCACGCCACTACGTCCTTCTCATAAGGTGTTCCCATCGGCTGATTCCCGTCTTCCTTCGGATTGTCGGTATCGCCGATATTAGTCTTCGTTTTCTCGTTCATTCAGTCGTCCAAACGGCCAACGCCGCTCACTTCAACCCAAGCTCCACGCGCGAACCCGCGCCCTTGTCCTTGATATCGTCCGCGCTCATCTTCGGCGCCACGACGAAAATGCGCGTGTTGTCGATTTTCCCGTCGAAATATTCCTGCACCGCCTGCGCGCGGCGCTGTGCCAGATCGCGCAGCGAGCCTTCGTCCACCGGCGCGTTTTTCGTCAGCGCCGCCTTCATGTCGTCGTCAGGTAACGACTTCGTCATGCCGATGAGATTCGTCGGCTTCTTGAAGTCCGCCGACTTGTACACCTTCGTCAGATACTTGTCGTAGTCGGCATCCGATACCTTGATCGCGTTCCAGTCGACGTTCTCGCCGCTGCTCGACATATCGCGCACCTTCGCGCGCTTCACCTGGCTGTCGACCCACGCGGCGCGCAACGCGGGCTCGTCGGTCTTCGGGTCGACACGGCCCGTCACGTCCACGCGCACCGATGGCTTGTCGGCCAACGCCTTCGCGATCGTATCGAGCTTCTTCTGCGCGTTATCGCTGAGGCTGGCCGAGCCCGCATCGAACTCGACGTAGTTCAGATCCTCGCCGCCCCCGCCGAACGCATGCGCGAGCAGCGTGAACGGCGCGGTCACCGCCTTTTGCACGAGATTCAGAATAGCCTGCCACACGAGCCCGCCGATCGAAAACTCCGGATTGTCGAGCGAGCCGGTAATCGGAATGTTCACATCGATTTCGCCGCGCGAGTTCTTCAGCAGCGACACCGCGAGCCGCACCGGCAGTTTCGTCGCCGTCGGATTGTCGATGTGATCGCCGAACGTCAACTGATCGATGAACAAATGGTTGTTCGCCGTGAGCTTGTTGTCGGCGAGCATGTAATGCAGATCGACGTTGAGCTTGCCCTTCGTGATCGGATAGCCCGCATACTTCGACGAATACGGCGTGAGGTTCGTCAGCTCGACGCCGTGCGCGCTCGCCGTCAGATCGAGCGCGGGCTTGTCGATCAGCGGATTGACCTGCCCCTTGATCGACACCGGTCCGTTCGCCGCCAGTTTCGCCGATACATCGACGGGCGCGGGGGTCGTCGAATGCGTGCCGAACGCGCCGATCGTACCGTTGATCGCGACGAGATTCGCCGTGTAGTTCGGCTTGATGAAGTTGTCCGTGTACGTGACGCGGCCGTCCTGCAGCACGAGTTGGCCGAAGCGCATGTTGAGCGGCGGCCCGGCCGTCGCGGCGGTCTTCACCGGCACGGTCGCGGGCGCGCTCGCCGCCGCCGGCGCGGAGGCGCCCTCGTCTTTTCCTGCGTCGCGCGTCACGGAGCGCGGCCCGCCCTCGCCCGCCACGACGCTCTTCAGGTTCAGCTTGCCCTGCGCATCGAGCAGCACGCGGCCGTAGAACTTCGCGAAGGTCACGCGCGCCGCGTCGATATCGGTGCCGCGCTCGCCGTAGTTCACCTTCACGTTGGTCAACCCGAGCAGCTTCCAGCCGGCGAAGCGGTCGGACGTCGCCTTGTCGAGCATGCGCACGTCCGACAGCGACACATCGCCCTTGTACGACGCCGCGAGCGTCTTGCCGCTGCCCGACATCGCTACGTCGCCGTTCGCGTTCAGATATCCGCTCGTCACTTCGATATTCAGCTTGTCGCCGAAATACGGCTCGAACGCGGACGCATCGACCTGATCGCCCTTCACGTGCAGCGCGAGCTTCAGCGGCGTGACCGTCACATTGCCGCCGATCGCGAGCGCGCCCTTGCCGTTCAGCGTGAGCTTGCCGTCGACGGCGAGGGGTTTCGTGAGGTCGTCGCTGAACTGCTTGACGTTGACCGCGAGCGGTGCGATGCGCAGTTTGACGGGCCGCGCCGTGGTTTCATCGGTGATATTCGCCGATGCACCGTCCAGCGAAATCTGCCCGATCTGATACCGCCACGCCGGCCCCGCCTGCTGCGCTTTCTGAATCTTGCGCGTCGCGGTCTGCTCGGGCGCGGCCTCGTGCGGCCCCGCGAGCGCGGCGAGGTCGATGCTGCCGTCCTTGCGGCGCGTCGCATCGAGCGCGAGGCCGTTCACGTGCACGCTGTCGAGCGATGCCTGGCGCGCGGAAACATCGACCTTGAAGATCTTCGCCACCGCCGACTGAAGCTTGATCGGCGCGCCGCCGCCCGCATTCGGCACGAGCGTGAGCGCGTCGAGCTTCACGTCGCCCGAACCGACCTGCACGCCGCCATCGGCCTTGCTCCAGTCGACGGACACCGGCAGGTTCGCGCCGAGCGTGCCGCTCGTGACGCGCGCGGCCACCAGGTTCGCGAGATACGGCTGCAACGGCGGCAGCACGAAGCCGTTCAGCGCGAGCTTCGCGTCAGCCGTCTTCGCAGCGAGCGCGACGTTGCCGGATGCGTCGAGCGTGCCGCCATGATCGAACGCCGTCTTGAGCGTATACTTCGCCGGTGACTTCGAGAGCGTGGAAAACCCGTCGAGCGTCACGGCGAGTCCGGTCAGCGCGCCCTGCACGCGCGCCTTGAGCAACTGGTCGTCGAGCGCGATCTTGCCGTCGTTGATTGCGAGATGGCGGATCGCGAGGTCGAGCGGCGGCGCTTCTTTCTGTGCTTCTTTCTGCGCTTCTTTCTGCGCCGGCTCAGCCGTTTGCTTCGGCGCGGGTCCGGCGAGCTTCTGCACGTTCAGCACGCCGGCCGAATCGCGCACGAGCCGCACATCCGGATTCGCGAGCGTGACTTCGTCGAGGTGATAGATATCGCGCAACGGCTCCGCATTGGCGATCTTCACATGCAGCGCGCGCGCGGCGACGAGCGGCGCGTCGGATTTGTCGGTGACGGCGAGATCGGCGAGATCGGCGGTGCCTTCGATGCGGATCGTCGGCGTTTCGCCGGAAATGGCGAAGCTGACGTTGAGATCGGTCGAGAGCTTGCCGCTCTTCACCGCGACCGGCACCGACGCCGGCGCGTAAGACGCGATCCGCGGCACGTCGAGCCCCTCGAGCGACAGCGCGACCTCCGATTCACGCGACTGCGCGAACGGCTTCGTGCGGCCCTTCACGACGAGCGGCGAGCCGTCGATGCGCGCCTGCAACAGCGGCGTCACGAAAATATTGGTGGCGGACGGCAGCGTCGCGATGAACGGAATGCCGAGCGCAACGCGGTCGATTACGTGCTTCGCCTTCAGAAGCCTGTCATCGAACGTGATCTGGCCGTTTTCGAGCCGGATGTTCGACACCGAGAAACGCGCGGGCTTCTCCGATGGCGTCGGCGACGGCTTCGCGAACTTCGCGATGAGATCGGAGAAATTGAAATGCTCGCCATCGAAGCGCACGACATTGATGCGCGGCGAATCGATTTTGAGTTCGTTGACGACCGGCGCGAGCCTGAAGACGGACGCCCACGACGTGCGCACGACGAGCCGCGACACATCGATGAAGTCGGCCGGACTGCCCGGCGCCTTCGCGAGATTCGCGGGCGATTCGCCGATATGCACGCCATCGGCTTCGAAATCGAGCGTATAGGGATTGAGCGAGATGCGCCGGATCGTGACGGGGCGGTCCAGTTGCTTCGCGAGTTGCTGTTCGGCGATATGCCGGATGACCGGCGGCGCGACGAAAAATCCGAGCGCGCCGATAACCAATAGTGCAATCAGCAAGCCGATGAAGATGCGCCGCGTGCGACGCGCGTGAACGACGCCGCGCAGCGTTTGACCCGCGGAAACGAGAGAAGACCTGGTGATGCTTGACATTCGATGCGCGGCGACGAGCCGCCCGTATGAGCGCCGCCCGAGCTTCGCCGTCCCGGGAAAAGATGAAGTTCGAGTATACGACGGCGCGGCGCGCAAACGTTGGCCAAACCGCGCTAGAAAAGCATAAAGGCCGCGAAAAAATCGCGGCCTTTATGTCATTCACGGCTCGGTCACTTGCGTTCGACGGGCGGCGGCGCCCACGAACCGTCGCTCGCCTGCGGCTTGGGCGCATACAGACGCATCGCGATCTGGAATTCGCCTTCGGGCGCGGGCAGCCAGTTCGCATCGCGCGCGCGTCCCGGCGGTTTCGCCGACACGATCACGTCGATGGAGCCATCGCGATTCTTCCTGAAACGATCGCGATCGGAGAGCGACAGGCGCGGCAGCTTCGTCGCGTCTGTGAGCGCGCCGTCCTTCGTATAGGCGGTGATCGTCCAGAAGCCGCGCACCGGCGGCAGCCGGTCCGGCGCGAAGTGCAGCGTGTACTGGTTCGCGCCGTTGAGCGCGTGCCCTTCGTCATCCACACGCGTGACGGGCTTCACCTCGCCTTCCTTCGTGCTCGTCGCGACCTGCTGGCGCGCGAGATAGGCGCGCAGCGTGTAGTCCATGCCGTAGATGCCGACGCCATCGCCGAACCAGGTCCAGCCGTTCTTCGTGACCGCATTCGACGGCACCGTCCCGAGCCGCTCGCGGGCATCGGCGAGACCGGAATCGAGCAGCGGCGCATCGGTCTTCCTGAACTGCACCGGCTCGCCCGGCTTCACGCCGAGTTCGGCGAGCTGACTCATCGCGTGGGTGTCGTCGGCGGCGGCGGGATTATCGTCGAGCGAACGGGCAAGGCGCGTGAAGAACGCGTTCGCATCGAGCGCTTCGGCCTGCGCGCCCGGCGTCGCTGCCGCCAGCGCGGAGGACAGCGGCGGCACCGCGGGCTGCTTCGCGCCGCTCGGAGGCCACGCGCCCGCGACGGCCGGCGTCGGGTCGGACACGGAACCCTTCGCGGGCGTGAGCGTGTCGATGCGCATCGCGGCCTGCAGCTTGCTCGCCTCACGCACGTCGCGCGGACCGTTCACGCGCACGCGCACCGAAAGCCACACGTAACGCGTGCGCGTCTCCACGCGCGTCGCATTCGCGGGCAGCGTGCCGGTCCAGCCCGCGGGCACGAACGCGATCAGCTGCATCTTCGGATACGGCGTCGTGTCGGCGCTGGAATAAAGCGCGTTGGTCCAGGCATCGAAGGCGCGGGCGTCGAGGTAACGGCCGCGCGGCGCGGCAGGCAGCGAGACGATGACGGGATCGGCGGAGACATCGAGCCAGGCGGTGGAATCGAGCGTGTCGACGCTCGGTGCGCCGGTCGCGCCGGCCGGCGGCAGCGCGCTCGCGTGGCGGAACGTATTGAGCGGCGCCTGGCCGGGCTGCCCGCCGCCGCTTGCCCGCTCGCGCGCGATGTCGGTGGCGACGAGCGGAAAGCCGAACGTATAGGCATCGGCGACCTGATTTTTCACCCAGCCGGTGGTGGTCGGTTTCAGCTCGGGCGTTTTCGTCGCACAGCCGGAGAGGATCGCAATTCCGGCGAGACTTACGCTCATCCAGATGGCGGCGTCGAGCGGAAACGTCCAGCGTCGGTTGTTCTTCATTCGAATGGAAATCCGGTTCTTCTTTCGATTTGAGTTCGCGCGCGATTCGACTCGCGATCGATCGGGGACACGCTCGCATTCGGATGACCGCCGCGTCCAGCCCCGCGCGGCGCACCACGAGCATTATCTCGAAACTCGGGTTTTAACTTATCCGCTGGCTATAGGCAAGATAAAGGACAAGGGGAAGCGAATAAAACAGCGAACCGTTTCGAAGCATGCACCAAACACCCGTCGAAAGCACGTGCGACGCGCCGCCCACGCTTCTCGCGTACCATCATCGTTCAATTGTCATTCCCAACTTTTCTTTTCCCCATTTTCCCGCCGAGTCCGCCGATGTATTTGCCTGCCCATTTCGATGAAAGCCGCGCGGAAGTTCTTCACGCGCTGATCGCCGCGTATCCGTTTGGCGCGCTCGTCACGCACGGTCCCGACGGACTCGATGCAAACCACGTGCCCTTCGAGCTCGATGCCGCCACGGGCGCGCACGGCACGCTGCGGGCGCACGTCGCGCGGGCGAATCCGGTGTGGCGCGGTGTAGGACAAGGCGACGACGTGCTCGTGATCTTCCAGGGCGAGCACGGCTACATCTCGCCGAATTTCTATCCGAGCAAGCAGGAAACGCATCGCCAGGTGCCGACCTGGAACTATCTCGTCGTGCACGCGCACGGCCGCATCACCATTCGCGACGACGAAGCCTACGTGCGCGGCGTCGTCGCGCGTCTCACGCGCAAGATGGAGGCAGGCGAGGCCGCGCCGTGGAAGATGGGCGACGCCCCGCGCGATTACATCGATCAGATGTTGACGGCCATCGTCGGTATCGAAATCGAAGTGACGCGGCTCGTCGGCAAGGCGAAGCTGTCGCAGAACAAGGAGGACGCCGATCGCGTGGGCGCCGTGAAAGGCCTGCGTGCGCGCGGCGGCGACGCGGCCAACGCCCTCGCCGACGCCATGGCCGGCACGATGAACGGCGCGGCGCGCGACTGACTTCAAGAAGCGCACGACGCAAATCATGCCGCCCTTGACCTTCCAATCATTGGAAGGTCGATACTGGTCTCGTAGGGGATTCGCGCGTTCAGTTTCACTTCGCGCGATCCCGGCCAGACCGGAGCGTTTCACCATGTCCACAGCAACATCCGAAAACCCCAGAACCGCCGAACTCGCCGTCAGCGGCATGACGTGCGCGTCGTGCGTCGCGCGCGTCGAGAAAGTGCTCAAACGCGTGCCGGGCGTCGAGAGCGTCGCGGTCAATCTCGCGACCGAGAAAGCGACGGTGCACGCGAGCGCCGCCGTCACCGACGACCAGCTCGTGGCTGCCATCGCGAAGGCCGGCTACGAAGCCGCGCCGATTTTGCCGGAAGCGCCGCCCGTTGCCGCACCGCAGGCGTTCGACCGCGAGTTGGCAGCCGTTCTCGCTTCTGCCGTGCTGACCCTGCCGCTGCTCGCGCCGATGCTCGGCCTGGCGCTGAATCCGTGGCTGCAGCTCGCGCTCGCGAGCGTCGTGCAATTCGGCTTCGGCGCGCGCTTTTATATCGGCGGCTGGCGCGCGGTGCGGGCGTTCGCGGGCAACATGGATCTGCTCGTCGCGCTGGGTACGTCGGCGGCGTGGGGCTTGTCGGTCTATCAAATGTTCATGCACGGCGGCATGACGGAGCATCTGTTCTTCGAGGCGTCGGCGGTCGTCATCACGCTCGTGCGCTTCGGCAAATGGCTGGAAGCGCGCGCGAAACGGCAGACCACCGACGCGATCCGCGCGCTCAATGCGCTGCGCCCGGACAAGGCGCGCGTGCGCGATCGCGACGATCCCGCACGCGAACGCGAAGTGGCGCTCGCCGACGTGCGGATCGGCGATATCGCCATCGTGCGGCCGGGCGAGCGCGTGCCCGTCGACGGCATCGTGCGCGAGGGCCGCACGCATATCGACGAATCGCTGATTACCGGCGAGAGCCTGCCGGTCGCGAAAGAGCCGGGCGCGCGCACGACGGGTGGCTCGATTAACGGCGAAGGCGTGATCGCGATCGAAACCACGGCGATCGGCGCGGAGACGACGCTCGCGCGCATCATCCGGCTGGTCGAATCGGCGCAGGCGGAGAAGGCGCCGATCCAGCGGCTCGTCGATCGCGTGTCGGCGGTCTTCGTGCCGGCGATTCTGGCGATCGCGCTCGTCACGCTCGGCGGCTGGCTGCTGCACGGCGCGGATGCCGAAACCGCGCTGCTGAACGCGGTCGCGGTGCTCGTGATCGCGTGCCCGTGCGCGCTCGGGCTGGCTACGCCGACCGCGATCATGGCGGGCACGGGCGTCGCGGCGCGCCAGGGCATTCTGATCAAGGACGCGCAGGCGCTGGAGCAGGCGCACGCCATCAAAATCGTCGCATTCGATAAAACCGGCACGCTGACTGTGGGAAAACCGGGCCTCGTCGCGTTCGATGCCGCGCCGGGTCAGGATCGCGATACGGCGCTCGCACTCGCCGCCGCCGTGCAGCGCATGAGCGAGCATCCGCTGGCGAAGGCCGTCGTCGCGGCGGCGGACGGCGTCGCGCGTCTCGACGCGAGCGCGGCGCGCGCCGTCGCGGGGCGCGGCGTGGAGGCGAATGTCGGCGAAAGGCGCATCGCGATTGGCAGCGCGCGCTGGCTCGCGGAGCTGAAGCTCAACGTGCCGCCGGCGCTCGCCGCGCGCGCTTACGAACTGGAAGCGCAGGGCAACACGATTTCCTGGCTCATCGATAACGACGCCGGTGTGCTCGCGCTCTTCGCATTCGGCGATACCGTCAAGCCGACCGCACGCGCCGCCATCGAGCGGCTCGCGGGCATGGGCGTGGCGAGCGCGCTCGTCACCGGCGACAACGAAGGCAGCGCGCGGGCCGTCGCGCGCGCGCTGGGCATTCCGTCGGAACGGGTGTTTGCGCAGACCTTGCCCGACGACAAGGCGCGCGTCGTCGCCAGCCTGAAAAACCGGGGCGTCGTGGCGATGGCAGGCGACGGCATCAACGACGCGCCCGCGCTCGCCGCCGCCGATATCGGCATTGCGATGGCGAGCGGCACGGACGTCGCGATCGAAGCGGCGGGCGTCACGCTGATGCGCGGCGACCCGGCGCTCGTCGCGGACGCGATCGACATATCACGGCGCACGTACCGCAAGATTCAGCAGAACCTGTTCTGGGCGTTCGTCTACAACCTGATCGGCATTCCGCTTGCGGCATTCGGGCTGCTCGATCCGATGTTCGCGGGCGCCGCGATGGCGTTTTCGAGCGTGAGCGTCGTGACCAACGCGCTGCTCTTGCGGACGTGGCGCGCTCAGGCGGGCGCGGCTGAAGAAGCGCGCGCCGGCAAGCCGATCACACGGCCCGCGTAACGCGCGTCCTTCACGGCGACGGTCGGCTCGGCGGCGATGCGCGCGGCGATGTCTTCATCGAACGATGCGGACTTCGGCGCGCCGCTCGAATCGATGTGCATCATCATCTGCTCGCATGCCGAGACCGGCTCGTTCGCGTCGCCTTCGAACATCTCCATGTAGAGATGGACGCGCTTTTTATCGTGCGCGATCACGCTCGTCTCGACGCGCACCGCCGCACCCTCCTTGATCTCGCGCAGATAGCTGATGTGCGTTTCGAGCGTGTAGAGCGTGCGTTGCCGCGCGCCTCGGCCGGCCTCGTCGAGACCGATGTGGTCCATGAACGCATCGGTCGTGAGGCTGTAGATCAGCATGTAGAACGCGTCGCGCAGATGGCCGTTGTAATCGACCCATTCGGGTTTGACCGTGTCGCGATAGATCATCGTCGTTTCCTTAGTCTTCGATGCCGTGCCGCGACTTCGCCTGCGCGATCGCTTCGATCACGCTCGCGATGCAGTCGTCGCGATAACGCTCCAGCGCCTTGATGCTGCGCCCGTTGGTCTGCCGCGACGTGCCGTCGACCACGCGGTCGATGAGTTCATCGGTCAGCGCCGGCGCGACGAGCTTCGTCCACGGCAATTCGAGCGCGGGGCCGAATTGCTGCATGAAGTGTCGCATGCCCGCCTCGCCGCCCGCCAGCGTGTACGTGAGGAAGCTGCCCATGAACGACCAGCGGATGCCTGCGCCGTAGCGGATCGCGTCGTCGATTTCGCCGGTCGTTGCGACCCCATCGTTGACGAGATGCAGCGCCTCGCGCCACAGCGCTTCGAGCAGCCGGTCCGCGATGAAGCCCGGCACTTCCTTCCTGACGCGCAACGGCCGCATGCCGATGGAGGCATAGAAGCCGATTGCCGCATCGATCGCTTCGCCGGATGTCCTTTCGCCGCCGAGCACTTCGACGAGCGGCAGCAGATACACCGGATTGAACGGATGCCCGACGACGCAGCGTTGCGGATTCACGGCGCGCGCGTAGAAATCGCTCGGCAGGAGACCCGACGTCGACGACGCGATGATCGCATCCGGTTTTGCCGCGCGGCTCACACGCTCGTGCAGCGCGAGCTTCAGTTCCTCGCGTTCGGGCGCGCTTTCCTGGATGAAATCCGCATCGGCGACGCATTCTTCGACGGTCGCCACGACGCGCAATCTTTCCTGCGATGCGCCCTTCGCCAGCCCGACGCGTTCGAGCGCGGGCCACGCGTTCGCGACGTTCGCGCGCAGTTGCGCCTCGGCGCCGGGCGCGGGATCCCACGCGGTGACGTCGAGACCCGCTCCGAGCGCGCGCGCTACCCAGCCGCTGCCGATCACACCCGCGCCGAGCGCGGAGAATTGCTTGACTTGCATGTTGGCGATGTCCTTTGAATTCAGGCGAGTTGTTCGAGCTTGCGTTTTTCGAGCGGACGTTCGCCGCGCGGCGGCAGGCCGATCTTTCTGCGTCCTTCGGCGGGCGTGAGCACGCGTGCGCCCAGGCGTTCGATGATCTCCACGGCGCGTTGCACGAGCGAGCCGTTGGTTGCATGCACACCGCGATCGAGCCACAGGTTGTCTTCGAGGCCGACGCGCACGTGACCGCCGAGCAGCATCGCTTGCGCGACCATCGGCATTTGCATGCGGCCGATGCCGAATCCGGCCCAGTGCGCGCCCGGCGGCAGGTTGTCGACCATGGCTTTCATCGTGCCGGTGTCGGGCGGCGCGCCCCACGGAATGCCCATGCAGAGCTGGAAGAGCGGCGGGTTATCGAGCAGGCCTTCTTTCAGCAGTTGGTTCGCGAACCACAGATGGCCGGTGTCGAAGATTTCCAGTTCCGGCTTCACGCCGAGTTCCTGAATGCGTTTGGCGCCGGCTCTTAGCTGGGCCGGCGTCGAGACGTAGATGTAGTCGCCATCGCCGAAGTTGAGCGTGCCGCAGTCGAGCGTGCAGATTTCGGGCAGCAGTTCTTCGACGTGGGCGAGACGCGTCAGGCCGCCGACGAGGTCGGTGCCTTTGCCGAAGCGCATCGGGTCTTCGCCCGGGCCGATTTCCAGATCGCCGCCCATGCCTGCCGTGAGATTGATGATGACGTCGGTGTCCGATGACCGGATGCGGTCGACGACTTCCCGGTATAGCGCGGGGTCGCGGCTGCCTCTGCCCGTCTTTGGATCGCGAACGTGGCAGTGCGCGACGGTTGCGCCCGCGCGGGCCGCTTCTATTGCTGCTTCTGCTATTTGTTTCGGTGTCACCGGGATTGAGGGGTGTCTTGCCGTCGTGTCGCCGGCGCCGGTTACTGCGCATGTCAATATCACTTCGTAGTTCATGGTTTTCTTGCTTCCTTTTACTGTTAGGGTTCCTTTGCTTTTCTTCGTTTCGTTTCGTGAAATCCTGAATTCATGTCGGTCTGTTTGCTCTGCCCCTGTGCGGGGCGGCAGTCACTTTCTTTGCTGCTGCAAAGAAAGTAACCAAAGAAACAGCTATCCCCAGCCTAAGCACTTC
>NZ_FCOM02000345.1 GCF_001544695.2 Caballeronia arvi | reverse complement strand
CCTTGGCGAGCGTCAGTGCCAAGAGATAGAGCGCAACCAGCTGTGTCGTGAACGCCTTAGTCGACGCGACGCCGATCTCCGGGCCAGCGCCCGTTGGGTATTGCAGTTCCGTGAGACGCATCATCGAACTGTGCGGCACATTGCAGATCGCCAGCGTATGCCGATGGCCCAGGTTCTGTGCGTGCTTGAGCGCAGCCAAGGTATCCGCGGTCTCGCCCGACTGGGAAACGACAACGACCATCGCGCGCGGGTTTGGCACACTCTCACGATAGCGGTACTCGCTCGCCACCTCCACCTGGGTTGGAATGCCGGCGATCGATTCGAACCAGTATTTCGCGGTCAATGCGGAGTAGTAGCTGGTGCCGCACGCGAGCAGCAGCAACGAATCGATCTCGCTGAAGACATGCTGCGCGTTCGCGCCGAAAAGCGCCGGCGTGATGGTTCGCAGTCTTTCCGTCGCGTCGGCGACCACCTCAGGCTGCTCGAAGATTTCCTTCTGCATGTAATGACGGTAGGGACCGAGCTCTG
>NZ_FCOM02000059.1 GCF_001544695.2 Caballeronia arvi | reverse complement strand
GTTGAAGCAGTTGGCAAACTCACTTTAACCCCGTCGCCTCCATGACGACGGTGGGAGGCCCGCTAGATGATTTTCAATACTGGGAGACATATGAAAGTCAAGTTTCGGCGCCTGGGTCTCACACTCAGTGCGGCAGCGTCCGTGTTGTCTGCGTGCGGTGGCGGCAGCAACGATTCTTCCAATAATCCTGCACTAAACCCCACTGACACGGCTTCCGATGTCAGAGCGTCGGCGATAGTCGCCCAGATGACGCTCGACGAAAAAATTTCACAGGTTCATGGGGCTGGAACGACGTGCGCCGTGAGCGGAGCGAGTTGTATCCCCGGAATCCCGAGGCTCGGCATACCGGACCAAGTCCCGACGGACAGCAGCGCGGGTGTTAAGACCAGCTTGCCCAACAATTTAGCGCTCGCAGCAACCTTCGATACTCAACTTGCTTATGCCTACGGCGACTTGATTGGCAAAGAGGTTCGGCAACTGGGTTTCACCGAAAGCTTGGGAGGCGGCGTCAATATTGCACGGGAGCTTCGGAACGGTCGCAACTACGAGTACTTGGGAGAAGACCCGCTCCTGACTGGCGATTTCATTGTCGCTCGCACAAAGGCCGTTCAAGCCCACAAGGTGGTCTCCACAGTTAAGCACTTCGCCGCCAACAGCCAGGAAACGAATCGATATACGGCCAGCTCGAACGTCGACGAAAGAACACTGCGCGAACTGTATCTACTGCCATTCGAAATGGCGGTGAAAGACAGCCAAGTCGGAAACGTCATGTGCGCCTACAACTTTGTAAACGGTATCAAGGCCTGCCAGAACGCCCATCTCATCACGGATATCCTGAAGAATGAGTGGGGGTTCAAAGGGAAGGTCCAAAGTGACTGGGAACTGGCGCTGGATGACGGAGTTCAGGGTGCCAACGCTGGACTCGACGAGGAAGAAACTGGCTCAGCGAACGATTACGTTCTCGGTCCATTTGGGAAGTATTCGCAGTTCAATCAGCGCCTCAAAGCTGCGGTCCAATCGGGCGCGGTACCGACGTCTCGTCTGAATGACATGGTCAAGCGCAAGTTGCGAACCCTGATTGAGGTCGGGGTCTTGGATGATGCACCGACTGCTACGACCATCCCAGCAGACCAGTTATCGGCCGGCGCGAAGTTCTCTCAGTCCGTTGCCGAACAAAGCATGGTCCTGTTGAAGAACGCGGTGCATACAGGCTCCAACAATGCGACCCTTCCGCTCACTGCGTCGACCACAGGAAAGATTGTTGTCATCGGCGGCAACGCCGACCGCGCGGTAATGGGCGGCGGGGGCTCGGGTCATGCGCCAGGCGCGGACGCATCAGTTGTCGCGTGTTTCCGTCCAGGAACGAAAGTTGGCTCCGCCGGCGTAGAACCAGCATGTGCTCCCTGGTATGCTTCGTCCCCGCTCTCCGCTATCAAAAGCGCCGCACCGAATGCGACAGTCAGTTACATCGACGGAACAGATGCACAAGCCGCGAGTGCAGCTGCTTCTAACGCAGATGCCGCAATCGTCTTTGCAACGCGGTTCCAGTCCGAGGACATAGACCTTCCAAGCCTCAGTCTCTCAAATGCGCTGACGGACCCTGCAAACCAAGCGTACGACCAAGACGCTCTCATAACTGCGGTTTCAGCTAAGGCTAAGCGAGTGATTGTCGTGCTGGAGGTCGGTACGGCTGTCACAATGCCTTGGATTGACTCGGTGGACTCCGTTTTGGTCGCGTGGTATCCGGGCCCGCAAGGTGGTCCTGCCATCGCTGACGTTCTGTTTGGGGCGGCCAATCCCTCTGCGAAGCTGCCGATTTCGTTCCCCAAGAGAGACGCTGACTTGCCGGAGGGGCCTATCACCGGGGAATCGCTCGTGTACAACTACACGGAAGAGCTGAACATAGGTTACCGTTGGTTCGATGCGAAGCAGATTGAACCGCTTTTTCCGTTCGGATTTGGCCTTTCCTACACAACCTACGCGTACGGAAACGTTTCGGCGACCCCCGACGGGCAAGGTAACTTCAACGTGACCTTCACCGTTACAAACACCGGCACCCGGGCAGGTGTTGAAACTCCTCAGGTATACGCGGGCATTCCGTTCGGCGGTGAACCGCCGAAGCGCCTCGTTGCCTATCAGAAGGTCGCGTTGGCGCCAGGTGAATCCAAGAACGTCACGCTGAACGTCGACGCGAAAAGGCTGGGCGTATGGGACGACAGCTCACAAAAATGGATTTTGCCGGGTGGTTCCTATTCGTTCTATGTCGGCGGTTCTTCGCGAAATGTCCTCGCCACGTCAGGCGGCACCGTTACTCAGCGTTCGCTCTAAGCTGTAAAACGCGGACTCTGGCACGGTATGGGTCGGCGTGTTTCGGAGCGCGTCTCAACGACGCGCTCCGAAATATCACATCTTTCCGACGACACCCAGTGACGTAATCTTCTGCGACTTAACCTGATACACCGAAACCGCCGCGTACTTCTGGTCGCCCTTGTTGTCAAATTCGATTCTGCCCGTCACGCCGCTGTAGTCGACGGAATGGAGCGCGTCGATAAGCTTTAGCGGGTCGAGGGAACCAGCCTTCCGTATGGCCTCACCGACCACCATGACGCTGTCATATGTGTACGGTCCAAAGTACTGAGGTGGCTGGTTGAATCGTGCCTCGTATTTCTGAACAAACTCCTTTGAACCGGGGAGCTGGTCAAGCGGCGCGCCAGTCTGCGTACAGTACTCTCCCTCTGCAGCAGAGGCCGCCACGCGAACCCAGTTCTCCGTGCAAATCCCATCGCCGCCAACGAATCGCACGCGAGTCATACCGAGCGTCTTCATTTGCTTCACGAAAGGCGACGCGATGGCATCAGTGCTTGCCAACACGATGGCGTCCGGTTGGGTTGACTTTAGCGAAGTGAGGATTGCCCGAAAGTCGACGGCCTTATCGTTCGTGAACTCACGCGTTACCGCAATCCCGGACTCGCCTGCATCTTTCGCCACCTGGTCGCCCAGGCCCTGACCATATGCGGTCCTGTCATCCACCAGTCCAATCCGCTTGGCCTTCAACTGGCCGCTGAGGAACTGAACCATGCCGCGTGCCTGAGCGTTGTCGTCAGCGACAACGCGGAACGTGTTCTTGAGGTTCTGAGCAGTCAGCGTTGGATTTGATGCGCCGCTCGAGATGAAGGGAATGCCGGCTTGACTGTAGATGCGCGAAGCGGGGATAGCGACGCCTGAGTTGATGTGGCCGACGACAGCGACCACATGGTCATCAACCAATCGCTGCGCGACAATAGTACCTACCCGAGGGTCGGCCCCGTCGTCCGCCGCGACGAGTTCGAAGCGAACACGCTTCCCGTTCACCACGATGTTCTTGGCATTGAGCTCATCAATCGCCAACTCCCCGCTGTTCTGCACGTCTTTGCCCAAGCTTGCCAGTTGGCCGGTGGTCGGCCCAGCGACAGCAATCTTTGCTATTACCTCGTCTGCGTACGAATTCATGGACGCAAATGCAAAGAGAGCTGCGCTGAACGTACCGGCGAGCGACGTCTGAAGGTGAGTCCGATTAGGCATGCTGTTTCTCCAAGAGTTTCCAGTCGTTTGCGTAAATCATTGCGCGTGGCCTACGTTAGTAATCCTTACCGTATAAGACGAAGGTCTTCCGAGACATAACTCTGTGTTCGTGGGTTGGGTGGTAAGTATCTTATCCGAGCCAAAATAAAATTCTCGTATTTGAGAATTATTTATTCATGGCTCGGTTGTTAGAATCGGTCGGCTCGAAACGGCGTCAGGTCTACGGTTGGGCGAAGGCCCAGAATCGATTCCGCAATCAAGCGCCCCGTAATGGGGCCCAGCGTCAAGCCGTGGTGTGCGTGCCCAAATGCGAACCAAAGGTTTTTATGGCGCGGTGCGGGTCCGATGACAGGCATCATGTCCGGCGTACAAGGACGGCGGCCGAGCCACGGTTCTGCGTCGACTCTTTCTCCCAGAGGAAACACTTCACGGGCGATAGGTTCCACGGCTTCCAGTTGCACAGGCGTCTTCGGTGAATCTCGGAATCCAAGTTCTACGCCCGTCGTCAGTCGAATCCCTCGAACCATCGGTGTAATCATGTAGCCAAATTCGGCATCCAGAACCGGCTGATTGAGCGCCGCGCCTGGCTTGGTCGCGTAGTGCATGTGATAACCGCGCTTCACCTCCAGCGGAAGTGAATAGCCGAGCCTCGCGGTCAGGTCGCCGGACCACGGGCCCATGGCGATGACCCCAGTCTCCGCTTCCACTACTCCGGACTCGGTCCGCACGCGCCAGCCAGCCTCTAGCGTGGAGGCGTCGCCAATGAGCACAGTGCCACCGAGACGTTCGAAAAGCTTTGCATATGCATCTACGAGGCCGGCCGGGTCACTTACGGAATCAGACGACGAGTAGCGAACTGCCGCGCGAAGGACGGAATGCAGCGATGGCTCGGTTTGTCGAAGAGCATTGCCTTCCAGGACATCAAAATCGACACCGTACTCGTCCTTCCACCGCGAAGCTTCCGCGACCGCGCCGTCAAAAGCCTTTACAGTGCGAAAAGCCTTTATCCACCCGTTCTGTCTGAGGAGAGCTTGCGCCCCCGCCGCGTCAATAAGGTCGCGATGTTCCGACACACAGTGCTCTATCAACGTTGAATAGGCTCTGGCAATTTTTGCGTGACGGTCGGCTCGCGAGTTGTGCCAATACTTCACAAGGAACGGCGTCAACTTCGGCATGGCCATCGGGTGATAACGCACATCCGTCGCGCGGTTGCTCGCATAGTGCGCAAGGGACGCAAAGTCGCGAGGGAAAGCGTACGGATACACGCCTTCACGCTGGATGAGTCCAGCGTTGCCGAGCGACGTCTCGTTGCCAGGAGCCTTGCGGTCGATGAGCGCCACTTTGAGGCCTCGGCGCTGCAGATGCAAAGCTACAGATGTGCCGACGATGCCGCCGCCGAGAACCATTGCATCAAACTTCATCTCGATATTCCTTTCGTACACGCACCACGCGAGCTGCTTGATTGGCCGGGGCCCGCCAGTTAGGCGTGCGCCGTAACGGCAATCTCAACGTCAAGACCCGGTTTCATGAGAATCGACGTCACGCACGCACGCGTCGGAGCGTTCCCCTCAGGCACCCACGCGTCCCATACAGCGTTGAATCCGTCGAAGTGCTTCGGGTCGCTCAACCATACGTTAGCGGTGAGTAAGCGAGCCTTGTCGATTCCGGCTGATGCCAGCAGCTTATCGATTCGGGTGAGGATTTCGGTCGCTTGTACATCAATGGCGGCGCCAGCCGAATCCGGAACCTGTCCAGACAGATAGACAACCCCGTTCGCTACGACGACTTGGCTCATGCGAGCGTTGGTCTGCAGGCGTTCAATTTGATTGCTCATGGTTACACCATTGAAAAGCCGGATGAATCGCTTCCGGATAGGTTAAAAATTGGAGGTGAAGTGACAAGCGACTTCAGCGCTGGAGTAGCCTCGTGCAGTAGCAGGAGGTTCGGGCGCGGGCGACGCAGGGTCGACGAGTCAGCAAAGGCCTGCTCGAACGCATGGGAAATCGCCAACGTCTGCGCGTCGCCACGGAACGGTCCAACTATCTGCAAGCCGAAGGGCATGCCCGCCTCGTCGACGCCACAAGGCAAGGAGAGGGCCGGGTGGGTCGTGAGCGTGACGACATAAGTGAGCGCCAGCCACCGGTAGTAATTCTCCTGCGGTCTTCCCTCGACTGTAGCTGCGTAGAGCTCGGTCCACGGGAAGGGTGACACCGGAGTCGTTGGCGAAAGGATGACGTCGTACTTGGAAAATGCCGACTGGAAGCGCTGGAAGGCTTGGGTCTGCTCCGATTGAGCCCACGCAGAATCCGCCAATGACATTTTCGCGCCCATTTCGTAATTTGCGCGAGTGTTCGGACCCAAAGCGCTGGGGTCACGTTCGTATGCGGCGTGCAAACCGGCGACGAAGCTTTCGGCGCGAATCACGTCAAAGCACCGATGCACCTCGCCGAGGTTGAATTCGACGGGCTCGCATACGTGAACAACGCCCTTAATGGCAGCGACCCTTGACCGAAACGTTCTTCGAATCGATTCATCGACGTCGCAGCAGCCAAAGTCCTCGGTGTAGCCGACGCGAAGTTTCGATAAATCAACGTTGCCAATCCGACGAAAACTAAGCGCGTCGACCGAATAGCTCAAAGGGTCACCGGCCGACTCGCCCGCCGTCGCGGCAAGCTGCAACGCAGCCTCGGCGACAGTTCGCCCCATCGGTCCGACAACAGAAATGGGCGTCCAGCCTAATAAACGGCGAGAGTTGGGCACGAGTCCGGGCGACGGTCTAAAGCCGACCACTCCGCACTTCGACGCGGGAATGCGCAAGGAGCCTCCCGTATCAGAGCCGGTGCAGACGGGGAACATGTCACATGCGAGTGCTGCAGCCGAACCTCCCGAGCTACCGCCTGCGATAAGCGCGGGATTGAACGGATTGCCCGTTGCACCCCATACCGGGTTTCGCGTGTTTGCACCAGCACCGAGTTCCGGCACGTTCGTCTTTGCCAGCAAGATTGCCCCCTGTTTGCGCAGACGCTCAACGAGCACGACATCGCGCGACGGCACATTGCCCCGCGACATGGGCGAACCGTAAGTGGTAAGCAAGCCCGCGGTATCTTCAAGGTCTTTGACGCCCATGGGTAGGCCGTGGAGCAGCCCCAGCTCTTTCCCATCCATCACATGCTGCTCGGCGACCCTTGCCTCGCTTCTCGCGCGGTCGAAACAGGTCGCTGTTACCGCGTTCACAGCGGGATTCAAGGATTCGATGCGGTCGATACAGGCGTCGACCAGTTCGACTGGGGAAATCTGCTTCGAGCCAATCAACCTGCGTAGCTCTTCTGCAGACTTAGTCACCAACTCGTCTTTAGCGGAGGTCATTGTCGTTCCTGTTTTCGTCTTCAGTTGATGGCTTCGCCGGTGCGGTCTCGCAGCCAGATGACAGGGACCAAAGACACAGCGCACGCAGCTGCCACGTACCATGCTGGCGCCAACGGATTGCCCGTGCGCTCGACAATCCAGCTTGCGATAAGCGGGGAAAATCCGCCAAAGAACGACGCACTCACCACGTATGTCAGCGCAATGCCCGTTGCTCGTACTTCGCGCGGGAACAGCTCCGGAATCATCACCAACACAGGAACAATCTGTCCGGCGACGAAGATAGCGAGGAATGCGGAAACGGCGCACAGAAGAGTTATGGAGGGATGTGCGCTTAAAACTGAGAACGCGGGATAGACCGATGCCAGCAGGATGACTCGCGAGATGACCAATACACGTTTGCGCGTGAATCGGTCCGCTAGTTTGCCAGCGATGGGAGCCGCCACGAACAGGGTCAACGAACTGACTACGCCTGAAATGACTGATGCGGTCGGGGACAGGTGCAGGGTTCGCACTGCGTGATTCGGCAGAAAGAATGCCGTTATGTACACCGACACTGAGCCGCCCAGTTCGGCGAATGTTCCCAGGAAGGTGAGTTTCAGATGAGTCGTGAGAGCCGCTTTCAGCGCGCCGTGCTTCTTTGCGTGATGAGCCGGTGCATCGCTCAGTGTTTCTTCAAGGCGACGCCGAATCAGCATTCCGACCGGGGCAGCGAAAATTCCAAGAAGAAAGGGAAGGCGCCATCCCCAATCGTCCACGACTTCCTTGGGTAGACTCACATTTACGAGGGTGGCGACAACAGCACCGAGTGCAAGGCCAAGCGCAGTTGCTGCGAAGTTCCAACTTGCGAAGAACGCCCGAGAGTTGTTGGTCGCGTACTCTACAAGCAACGTAGTTCCGGGGCCAAATTCGCCACCTGCGGCAAAGCCTTGAATGAGACGGGCGGCAAGGACAACCACCGGTGCAAAGACGCCTGCCACCGCATACGTCGGAGCGAAAGCGATAAGCGCGCAACTCAGTGCCATCAACATGATGGTCAGCACCATCGCCTTCTTTCGCCCGGCGCGGTCAGCATAGGCGCCGATGACAATGCCCCCGAGGGGACGAACTACGAAGCCAACGCCGAAGACCCCAATCGAGAGAAGGAACTGATTGACCGGGGACGCGGATGGAAAAAAGAGCTTCCCGATTTGGATGGCGAAGAAGCTATAGATGGTGAAGTCGTAGTACTCAAGAGCTGTCCCGAGAGTAGTTGCAGCAACGACCTGAGTCTTTGAGAGACCAGCTTTTTCGAGTGCAAGCGATGCCACGATGCTGCTCCTTCGGGGTGATGGATGTGATGCGAGTTATCATATATGAGAAAATAATAATTCTCGTATACGACAAAACCCTATAAAGAGTCACTATGCGAAAGTCCGCAGCACAACACGAGCAAGCGAACCCGTCGACACCGACCGACGGAGCGTCCCCTCACATCGACCACAAGGCGGTCGGAGCGCAGTTGCGTCAGGCACGCAAGTCGCGTGACCTGACCCTGATGCAGCTATCCGAACGTTCGGGCATCGCGGTCTCGACCATCTCCAAGGCAGAACGCGGCGACATCGCGCTTACCTACGACAAGTTCGTCGCGCTGGCTCACGCCCTCAATGTCGACTTCGACACCATCTTCGGCCGTGCACCCCGACGTCCAACTGGGGCGATTGAGCCAACGTTGACGCGGTCTGGAAAGCAGTTGATTTACGACACCCCAAATTACGAATACGGCATGATTGCCAACGACCTTGTTGGCAAACGCATGGTGCCTATGCGAGCGCACATACGTGCACATGCGCTCGAAGACTTCCCTGACTACATCCGACATAGTGGAGAAGAGTTTGTCTTTCTTCTGCAAGGCAAACTTGAACTTCACTTCGAAAATGGGTCTGTGTTCAGGCTCGAGAAAGGTGACAGTCTCTACTTCGACAGCGCGCAGGGGCATGTCTACATCAGCACTGGCGCGAAGGACGCTGAAGTTCTCGTATGTTGCGTGGACACCGACGACCATCGTCCCCCACAAACGCTTTAATCGACCACGCAGACATCCTTAATGTGGCCTCGGACGTGATGCAATCGGCGGCTAGGCGAGCGCGAAAAAAATTGCGGCAAAACTCTCGTCGTACCGCAATTAAGCCCACTCCGCCTGTGGTTCTGTTGACTATCCGAGTTGAGGCGGTTCGACGTCGTTTCGAATTCGCTGTAACTCGTCATTCACGACGCCGCGACGTCCCACTACACCTCCCCGCGCGGCACTTAGAACTTGTGACGGATACCTGCACGCACCGTACTCTGACGGTCGCTCGTTGACGGCGTCAGGTTTGTGATAGATGCGACTGCCGTACTACCAGTAGAGTCCGTGCCCGATGCCTTCTGATAGACCCCAATGAGGTAGACATCCGTGCGCTTGGACAGGAAGTAATCAATGCCCAGCGCGCCTTGGTAGTACTTGACGCCGCCCGTCGAGCCGGCTGCCGACGAAACGCTATCGCCCTTCGTGTAGTCGAACGCCGCGCCCACGAGCAGCGCCGGCGTGATTTGGTACTTGAAATTGACTTCTGCATTATTGAACTTCGCATTGCCCTGGTATCCGAGCGGATTGGGTCCCGAGGTCGCGGTATCGCCGAGATTCTTGAACTGGATGTTCGAGTAGGTTGCGCCAATAGTTGCAGCACCGAGTTTGAAAGAGCCGCCCGCACCAATGACTTGATAGGTGTGCGCAGACGCATAGCCGCTGTAGACCGGCGAAGCGATGGTAGATGCCGCCGGTGTCACAGCCGCACTCGCGCCGTTGTCACCAAAGAACCCAACGTTCGGGTTGCGAGCATTCAAATATGCCGCGCTGAAAGAGACTGGCCCTTGCGCATAGTTTGCTCCGACCGACCAAACCTGATTGCGCGTAGGCTCACCTGCGACACCGCCGAGGCTGTAGAGGCCGCCGAAGGTCAATCCTCCGTAGTTGACGCTGGTGTACTTGATTGCGTTGTTCGCTCGATACAGGTTGTTGAAGTTATCCAAGTCGCCCGGGTGTGAGGAGAGAAATCCTCCCCACTGCGTTGCTGCTTCGAACTGACCGACGTAGTCCACGATAGACTCGTACTGCCGTCCGAGTGTTACCGTCCCATATGCGCTTGAAACGCCCACATATGCTTGCCGGCCGAACATAAGACCCTGTGTGCTCCCTCGATAATTTTTCTGCCCTAGGGAACCATTACTCAAGTCAAAACCGTTCTCGAGAACGAATATAGCTTTGAAGCCGCCCCCGAGGTCCTCGGCGCCCTTCAGTCCCCAACGGCTGCCCTGCATTACCCCACTCGTGAGGTTGTAAAGGTTATGACCGCCAGAATTCGAGTTCCAGTTGAAACCTTCATCGAGGATGCCGTACAGAGTGACGCTACTTTGTGCGTGCGCGGTGGCTGCGAACATGGCCAAGCAGCTAACTGCGAGAGCGGTCTTCTTCATTACATCTAGTCTCCAAAGGAAAATTTTTGGGTCCGCCTGTTGCATATGGCTGGAGCAGTGTCCAGAAGCGCGAAAACAGGGGCGCACGCGAGCCGCCGCCTTTTCCTTGGGGAACGGACGATTGTTCGCGATGCTTTAAGGTGTCGGTACGACCCGCCGTCAGGCGTTGCGCCTAAGGGAACGGCTTATTCTGAAGCGCAGCAAGGGTGTTCCTTGCTGCGCGTTGTTGCCTGTCTGAGGCACCGTTTTAGACGTTCGGCGCAGGCAACACACCGAGTAACTTCTCGACACCCATGCCAATGGAGAGCAACCTTTTATCGCTTCCAACGGGACCGTCAAGGGCCAAACCGACCGGAAGGCCGGAGGCCGTGCGGCCAGCGGGTACCGTGACACCGGGAATGCCCGTGATGCTGCCAGGGTCCGCGTTTCGGATGAAGGTGCCGAACTCGTCGACCGGCGGTCCGCCATTGACGCTGACCGTCGACGAACCGTTGACGGGGTCGATGGGCACAGCGGGCAGTGGTGTCATCGGAGCAAAGATGGCGTCGATTTGGTTCGAGGCAAAATATGCATCGAACAATGCACGCATCTGCGGACGATAGACATTCACAGCGTCGGGGTAAGCTGCCGTAGATTCGGCCGACCCGACATTCGCGAAGCCGCCCTTGACATCGGGGCTGGCAATCGCTGCCGATATTTGCGCAAGCGTGATGTCGCTGCCGCCACTGGCTGCCAGATAACTCGGAATCTCAAGTGACGCCTCGTGAAAGACGACGGTGAAGCCGACTTTTGCACCCAAGTCGCGAATCGTTGGCAGGTCGACTGAGACGAACGTGACGCCAGCAGCCTGCAATTTGGCCTTCGCTGCATTCATTATCTGCAGGACCTCGTTGTCCACAACGTCCCAGTACGTCGCCGGAATGCCGAATCGAAGTCCGCTCAGCGAGGCCGCGGTGGGAACCTCGGTGCCTGTGATGACAGCGTCGATAAGAGCCACATCTTCGAGCGTTCGGCCCATCGGTCCAACAGTGTCACGTGTGTGACTCAGCGGAATCACCCCAGTGCCGTCATAGCGGCGCTCCGCGCCGCCATTGCCTACGGAGGGTCGCAGTCCAGCAATTCCATTTAAGGCGGCAGGGATACGAACAGAGCCGCCCGTATCGGTGCCTAGGCCGACCGGCGCCATTCTCGCCGCGATTGCCACGCCGGTACCGCCCGACGAGCCGCCGACCATACGATTCGTGTCGTACGGATTGCGTGCGAAGCCGGCGAATGACGAGAAGTTTGTGGTCGTGATGCCGAATGCAAGCTCGTGCATGTTTGCCTTGCCAAGCACGATGGCTCCAGCTGCCAACAAGCGTTGCAAGACAACGGCGTCGTTGTTTGGCTGGAAGTTTTGCAGGCGCGGAGTGCCGCCGGTCGTTGGAAGGTTCTTTGTATTGATGTTGTCTTTGACGACAATGGGCAAGCCGGCCAATGGCGGCAACTTCTGACCCGCGGCCCGTGCAGCATCGACCGCGCGCGCGGATGCGATGGCGCCTTGGTTGAGCGTGATGAAAGCGTGAAGATTCGACAGCGAGCTCGCTCTTTCAAGCAGTGTCCGAACATATGTTTCTGCGGAAAGCTGACCCGTTGCCATCGCGGAGACGGCCTGCGTTGCAGTTAACGAAAGCTGCTGTGATTGGTCCGTCTGAAGCGGGGGTGATGAGTCGCTGCCTCCGCCGCATGCGGAGAAGCCGACGCCGATTGCTGGCGCGAGCGCGAGGGTACCTGCACGAGTGACGAATGTGCGACGACTCATCGATGTGGGCTTATTCATTGACTGTCTCCAAGTCTACAACTTTCTATGCGTGTTCTCTTGTTGACCCGCCACGGACAACGAGTCCGTGGCGAGCAGTGGATTTAACGCGTCGTCTCAGAACGGGTACTGCATTGGCTTGTCGGTCAGGCTGACCCATTGCGTTTGGGTGAACTCATGCACGTTTGCTGGCCCGCCGAAGCGGCCGCCATTGCCCGATGCGCCCATGCCGCCAAAAGGCACATGGAACTCGTTGTTCACCGTTTGGTCGTTGACGTGAACCATTCCGGCGCGGATTCGCGATGAGATTGCCAGGCCGCGCGACATCGACTGCGTGTGGACAGCCGCAGCCAGCCCGTATTCCGAGGAGTTGACCAGCTCCACTGCTTCGTCATCGCTGTCGAAGACCGTGATTGGAGCGATGGGCCCGAAAATCTCTTGTTCGTAAGCGGCCATACCCGGTTTCACGCCGGCGAGAACGGTCGGTTCGTAGAACAGTCCGCTGTACTTCCCACCAGCCAGAACCGTGGCGCCTGCGCCAACGCTCGACTGAACGATGTCATTGATTCGGTCGCGCTGCTTCTGGTTAATCAGCGGGCCCAGATGCACCTGTTCCTTCGCGGGATTTCCGACCGCGAGGTTACGCGCACGCTCGGCGAGTCGCTGTGCGTATTTCTCAGCGATGGACCGGTGCACAAGGTGACGGCCAGTCTGCATGCAGATTTGGCCCTGATGCAGGAATGAACCCCATGCCCCACTGGACGTTGCTGCCTCGATGTCTGCGTCCTCGAGGACGACGATGGCGTTGTTCCCGCCGAGCTCCAGCGCGACCTTCTTCAGCATGCGACCGCAGATTTCGCCGATGGAGCGACCAACCGCCGTCGAGCCTGTGAACGAAATCATGGCGACCTTCGGATGGCGCACGAGCGCGTCGCCCGCAGCCGGTCCGCCCGGAATCACATGCAACACGCCAGCAGGCAGGCCCGCATCTTCAAAGACTTTGGCAAGCAGAAGACCACCAGCCACCCCACTCTGCGGGTCCGGCTTCAAGATGACCGCATTGCCAAGCGCCAGAGCGGGCGCAACAGACCTCATCCCGAGAAGAATCGGGAAGTTCCAAGGTGCGATAACGCCGACGACACCCACCGGTACGTGGCGGCAGATGTTCATGCGGCCTGGAATCGCCGAAGGATAAAGCGCTCCCTCGGGCTGCATGGGAATCGCCGCTGCCATCTGCAGTTGCTCGTATGTAGCGTGCAGCTCCCACTCAGCTTTCGGGCGCGTCGAGCCGCACTCGCGAACGTTCCACTCGTTGATTTCGGGCGCGCGCTCCTTCAAAAGACGTGCTGCCTCTCGCATGACGGCTGCACGCTGGTCAAAGGGCATAGAAGCCCACGCTTCCTGAGCCTTCGTCGCAGAAACGACCGCGTTATCGATATCTTCGGCAGAACCGACGCCAATCAAGCCGATGCTCTCGCCGGTCGCCGGCTCGACGACTGCCTGGGCTCCACCCACCGCGGTCTTCCAGCCATCCGAAAAAATGCGCCCGTTCCAAACTTGCGACTCACCAATATTGCTCATGCTATTTCTCCGTGATGCATGTTGATGCTTTTCCTGGATATTCACTTCGCCTGTGACGCGAGCGTGTGCACCGGATGCTCAGCCCGGACGCGGCGGCTCGAAATCAGCAAGACAGCGATTGCGGCAACGATTCCCGGTGCGGCGAATACGAGGAAGCTGAAACTGACGGCAAATTTTTGTGCGAGGAGATACCCACCGAGAGCCGGACCAGCCATGGCGCCGAAGCGTCCTGCAGCTGCCGCCCAACCCACACCGGTCGAACGGATACCGGACGGATAGAGCTGCGCGGCGAATGCGTGAGCAATACACAGCGTTCCGATGGTCGTTGCGCCGGCCGCCATCAACAAGATGTTCAAGACGATGGGGGACTGCTTGTAGCCCAGCAATCCGATAGAGACGGCAGCCACCGCAAAGAAGAGAATCAATGTGGGCTTGCCACCGAAGCGGTCCGCCAACCAACCGCTGCACAAGCCACCGATGACCGCGCCGATGTTCAATGTAATCAGGAACGAAAGGCTCGAGCCGAGGGAATAGCCGCTTGCGGCCATCAGCTTGGGCAACCATGTATTGAGGCCATAGACCATCAGCATGCACATGCCGAACGCAACCCAGAGGAACAGGGTGTCCATCAGTCGACCGTGGGAAAACAGCTCAACGGCGCGCACACGAGCCTGCTCCACGTCTTCCTCTTCAGCCGCCAAACTTGCCGCACTGCCGTGAAAGTCCGGGGCGTAACTGCGCAAGACGGGTTCGACTTGAGCGAAGCGCTTGTGAGCAATCAGGTAGCTGATTGACTCGGGGAGCCATTTGTAGAAGACCGGGAAGAACAGCAGCGGAATACCAGCGATAAGAAAGTTGGCGCGCCAGCCAAATTCCGGCGTGATTGCTTTCCCGATGAGCGCGGCAACGACGCCGCCAACGGAAAAGAAGCTCAACATGACGGTGACCATGATGTTGCGCTTGCTGCGAGGGGACATCTCCGTCACCAGCGCCACGATGTTTGGCACCATTGCTCCAAGTCCCAGGCCCGTCATAAATCGGCAGAGGGCGAACTCGGTCGTATTGGTGCAGAAGGCGTTGCCGAAGGCTGCAATGCCGAAGAGCACTAAGGAAAGGAGGATGATGCGGCGGCGGCCGAATCTGTCAGAAGAGCTGCCCAGTGTCAGGGCGCCCACCATCATCCCAAACAGCGCACTACTACCGATGAACCCCGCGGTGACCGGCGAGAGCTGCCAATCATGCATGAGGTCCGGGAGGATTGACCCATAAATCACCAGGTCGTACCCGTCGAAAAGCATCAGCAACGAACACCAAAACATGACCATGAGATGGCGGGAGTTAAGGCGCGTGTTGAACAACGCGTCACCAGCGGCGGCGTGATGGTCCATCTTTGTCTCCAAATTTAAACTGTGGACAAGCTCTTAATGGCTTTCAATTAGTACAACGAATCTGCGTTTGTTCGCTTCGTTGACGGTATATTTCAAGGTTGTTTTTAAACCAAGAACCTATTCACTTGGTCTTCTTTCCAGCGGATTCCGGCGCCGGCCTCACTGCCGAAATGCGCTTGCCCGTCTTTGAATTCAAGAACCGGCTCGAGGATGGGACCTGCGAGGTCCATCCGTTCGAGATAATGGGCGGTCGGGCTCACCGCAAGAACATGCGCGCTGAACTCCTGGAAGATGTGGCTCGACATCGGCAGGCTGTGCTGCTCTGCGATTGCACTCGCTTTCATCCAGCCGGTGACGCCGCCGATTTTCATAAGGTCCGGCATGCAGAAGTCGCACGCGCGGCTGTCAACGGCCTTTTGCATCTCGTCGGGGCCGAACCAGTTTTCACCCATCTGAACGGGAATTGTCAGCGCCTCACGGATTGATGCGTGGCCGGCATAGTCATGTTGCAAAGTCGGCTCTTCAATCCACGAAATGCCTTCAGCCTCCAAAGCACGGCCGCGACGTTTTGCTTCCGGCACCGACAGACCCTGGTTGTAGTCGACCAAGAGCTGCGCCGATTCGCCCGTCACCTGCTTCAACGCCCGCACGACTTTCAGGTCGTACTCGAGCGTCGCGTAACCGATTTTCGTCTTGACTGCCTTGAAGCCGGCTTCGACTGCATCACGAGCGCGCTTTGTGCCCAGCTCCACGTCATCCATGCTGTGGCTGTCATACGAAGCCAGCGGACGCGCTTTTCCACCAAGCAACTCGACGAGTGGCAATCGGTGGGCCTTGGCCTTCGCGTCCCACGCGGCCATGTCGAGGCCTGCGGTGGCCATGCGAACGATGCCGGTGTTGCCAATGAGGCGGAAGCGGGCGCCGACGGTCCGGTCGATGTCGTGAGGAGACAGCGGCATGCCCTTGACCAGCGCTTCAAGCTCTTCGACCATCTGAAGAGTCGGCTTCAGTGCGAGCGGTGTGTAAGTGAACACATATGCGTGCCCTGTGACATTGGCGTTCGTGAGCAGGTCAATCAGCACCAGCGGCGAGGTAGCAACAGTTCCCACTGCCGTCTTAACCGGATATTGGAGGGGCACATTGACAGCACGTGCACGCAAGCCGGTGATTTGAATATCTTCCATGACAAAACCTTTCTATGCAGATACCGAGACGGCGGTGTTGAAGTTATCGGCCGTGCAATGACCACCATTCCATAAGAAGTCAGAGTTGAGCTGGCTGGCCGATGGGCAGCCAATTTGCGCCAGCGTCGTGTCGATTTCGCCCTTAAGGAGTGAAAGGACCGCGTCCACACCGGTTTCCCCATTGGAAGCCAGGCCGTACAGCGTTGCCCGCCCGAGAAGAACCGCACTTGCTCCCAACGCCACTGCTTTGACGACATCCGAACCACGGCGAATGCCGCTATCAACGAAAACCGGGGCCGCGACGCTTTTCGCGGTTTCCTGCAGCACTTCGACGGGCGCGATGGCGCTGTCCAGCTGCCGACCGCCGTGATTCGAAAGAATCACCCCATCGGCTCCGAGTTCGATGCAGCGACGCGCATCATCAGCTCGACTGATGCCCTTAATCAACAACTTGTGCGGCCAGAGGTCGCGAAGCCACTTCAGGTCATTCCACGCGAAACTCGCGTCCATCTGGCGGCTCATCAGCGCTGCCTGCAACTCGGTGTCCTGCACGTCCTGACTTGCAAAGTTCGCCAGCTGGGGCATGCCGTGCTTGACCAGGTCCAGCGACCAGCGCGGATGCAGTACGCCGTCGAGAATGGTCTTCACTGAATACTTCATGGGCACCCCAAAGCCATTTCTGAGGTCACGTTCACGCTTTCCGTTCACACCGACGTCGGTTGTCAGGATGAGCGTCGTGTAACCCGCGTTCAACGCGCGCTTGACCAGCAACTCAGCAAGCTTGCGGTGGACCACGTACAACTGAAACCAGAGTTCGCCGGTCGCCGCCTTCGCCACTTCTTCGATTGAAGCGTTCGATGCTGTCGACAACGCGAAGGGAATGCCGAACTTGCCAGCAGCGCGCGCGAGGGCAAAGTCGCCCTGCGGCCAGAAAATCCCGTTCAACCCGGTTGGTGCGATGACAAGCGGAGCGCTCGCCGTCCTCCCAAGGATGTTCACCTGCATGTTGCGAGCACTGACGTCAACGAGCCGGCGCGGCTGAAACTTGATTTCTTTGAAAGCGTCCTGGTTGTGGCGAAGACCAATCTCGTCTTCCGCCCCGCCTTCGAGATAATCGAAGACCATCTTGGGCAGGCGGGCCATAGCGCTTTCGCGAAAATCCGCGACATTTACGAGCTTTTTCATAACTCAGTACCTCTACGCCTTACGCTCGAGTCTCAACCTCGATGAGCACAGGCTTGTTCCCGGCAAGCGCTTGTCTCAAGGCGGAAGTGAGCGACTCAGCAGAGTCAGCGTGCAGTGCCTCGACGCCGTAGCCGCGTGCAAGCGCGCAGAAGTCCAACCCAGGAACGTCCAGCCCAGGCACATTCTCGGCCTGCAGCACGCCAGCAAACCAGCGCAACGCTCCGTATGTGCCGTTCTTCATGATGATGAAGATGGTCGGGATGTTGTATTGGGCAGCCGTCCACAGAGCCTGAATGCCATAGTTCGCAGAGCCGTCGCCAATGACGCCAATCACGCGGCGCTTTGGCTTTGCCAGCTGAATGCCGACCGCAGCCGGCAGCGCGAAGCCGAGACCGCCTGCAGCAGCGAAGTAATAGCTGCCTTGTTCCGTCATGCGAAGACGCTGCCAGAGCAGATTGGTCGTCGACGTCGACTCGTTCACGTAGATTGCGTCACGCGGCGCCATTTCATCGAGGATGTCGAACACCCGCTCGGGAGCCAGACGTCCAGCTTCGGCAAGTGCCGGTTCCGGCCGGCGCACCGCTGCCGGCATTGGGCGAGACGTTTTGGTGACGATGTTCGTGAGCGCTTCGAGGGTCGGCGCAATTTCCGCGATGATGGCGTCGCCCATCGGGGCCCTAGTGGCCTCGTTGATGTCGCAGGTAATTGCGATGAGACGGGTGCCTCGCGGCAGGAACTCACCGGGTTCGTATTGGTGATAACGGAACACCGGTGCGCCAATCACGAGCACCAAGTCATGACCTTCGAGCAGTCGGCTGATGCTCGCAATGCCAGCCGGCAGAAGGCCGCGGAAGCAAGCATGGGTCGTTGGGAAAGAACAGCGGGGCGCCGAGGGAGCCATCCAGACAGGCATGGCGAGTTTCTCTGCGAGCGCTACCGCGAACCCATTCGCTTCGCTGGCGTCCACGTCCGGACCGACAATCATCACCGGGTTCTTCGCCTGCTCAAGCTGACGTGCGAGATTCTGAAGCGTTGTGGCCGTGGGAACACCTGCCATCTCGACGCGGCGCGTCGCTAGGTGGTCAACTCCCGGAGCAGCCTCTTGTTTCCAATCATCGTAAGGAACCGACAGGTAGACCGGGCCCTTGGCGCCCGTTCCCGCCGTATGGATGGCGCGACTGAGAGCTAACGGCACCTCCTGCGCGCACGACGGCTCGGTGCTCCACTTCACGAGGGGGCGCGGCAGGGCCGCAGCATCGACGTTTGCGAGCAGCGCTTCGACGCCGACCATTGCGCGAACTTGCTGACCTGCCGTCACAACCAGCGGCGTGTGCGAGTTCCATGCGTTGGCAAGCGCGCCCATTGCGTTACCGGTGCCCGCTGCCGAGTGCAAATTCACTAGCGTTGGGTGTCCAGTCGCCTGAGCGTAACCGTCTGCCATCCCTACGACCGCTCCCTCGTGCAAACCAAGCACGTACTGGAAGTCACTCGGAAAATCCTTCAGAAAAGGCAGTTCGTTAGAACCTGGGTTTCCGAAGAAGGTGGTGAGGCCTTGGTTGCGGAGAATCTCGTAGCACGCTTGGTGGATTGTCTTCATAGCATCAATTCCGTCTCAATGCACCTATGCTATGAGCGCAAAAGGAATAAGACCAATCATCTTTTTTTTGTTCTTAAAATAGATGCTGTCTATATAGGTGACAACCATGAGCGTCGACCTGAACTTAATTCGAACGTTCGTTGCAATTTACGAGACACAAAGTGTCAGCGGCGCAGCAAAGCGGTTGAGCATCACTCAACCCTCGGTTAGCTATTCGCTCAATCGGCTGCGCGACCTCCTCCACGACCCGCTCTTCACTCGCAGTCGGGACGGGATGGTGCCGACATTCAACGCAACGCAGCTCTTCAGTTCCTTCAAGGCTGCACTGAACAGCATCGAGTCAGCGATATCGGCGACGCGACAGTTCGACCCCTCGAAGTCGGAGCGCACTTTCAGGCTCGCGCTCTCCGACTTGGGTGAGTTGTACTTTCTTCCCATCCTGATTCGCGAGTTTCAAGGCATCGCCCCTTCGGTCGGCCTCGAAATCGTGCAAATCGACAGCAACCTCGTTGCTGACTGGCTGCAGACCGGATACGTCGACGCAGTCGTCGGGAATCTGCAATTTGTGGGAGGGGAGTCAAGAAAGGCGACTTTGTTCAGCGAGAGCTATTCTTGCCTGTTGAGCGCATCGCACCCGAGCATCGGCGATACGCTGACTTTGGAAGAGTTTGTGGCTGCCAATCACGTTGTTGTGGCGCCATTTACGGGCCACCATCTTGTTGAGGACGTGTTAAGCGAGATGGGGCTCAAACGGAAGATTGTCCTTCGAGTTCCCCACTTCACTAGCCTGTTTTCTTCAATCGCCACGACAGACTTAGTGCTCACGCTGCCGACACGCGTCGCCGAAGCATTTTCAAGCGATGGTCGCATGAAGGTCCTACCGCTTCCGCTCCAGATACAGCCGTTCGAGGTGAATTTGTATTGGTATCCGCACGCAGAAGACGCGGGCGCTCAGCAGTGGTTTTGCGACACAGTTAAGCGAATGCTGAGCGACGTTTAAGCGCGTGCACAGCTATCACTGCTTACGGCTGCCATGTGCAGGCATACCGTGGAGGTATGGAGGAGCAAGAATTCGATGGACAGGTCCGGTGATGTGAGATTGAAGGCCCATCTCGGGTCTTTCATGATGCATGGTGCGAAGCAACTCGCAGAAGAGCAACTCTTGGCTCCGCCGTATAAACGCCCGTGCCTATTGGTTTTAAAAAGAGTCTCTCACGCTAAGAGGCCTCTCTCTAACCCAAAGAAGGAGCCTTTTACGATGTCACGGCGCGGTTCCTCGCGCGAAGCGAAAGCCCTGCGCTTCGAAGCACTCCAAGATTGCGGTGTGGGCTTTTACGACCGCGGCGTCCCGCATCGAGTTGCTCCGCCAGCCCATTGCTATGGGATATCTCGGCAGGTCAACGGGGCAAGGCAGCAAGGCGAGGCCCGTTAGCTGTGCAATCGCAATGGCAGCGTGCTCGGGAATCGTTGCAACTGCTTGCGTGCCATGCAGAAGATGCGGTAACGAGGCGAAATGCGTGGTGGACGCGATGACCGTGCGGCGACGCCCGAGCGCGGCAAGGGCTTCGTCGACTATGCCAACCACGCCGCCAGACGATACGAGAATGTGACCTCTTGACGAGAACTCGTCCACGCTGAGGGTAGGCCGCCTCTTGTGCTGCGAACCATCAATCAAGCAGGCATAGCTTCCTTCCCCGACCAACCGATGCCGTAGCCCTCGCCCGGCGAATGCGCCCGCGAATACCGCGAGGTCCATTTCCTGATTTGCCAAAGCGTCACTCACGATTTGGCTATGGGTCTGCCGGAAGATTAACCTCAGGCCCGGCGCTATCCGCGTGAGCGTCTCGATGAGCTGTCGTCCGAGCGCAATTTCGAAGTCATCGGACATGCCGACTGAGATGGACCTCCCGTGAAAGTTCGTGGGCTCAGGCGACGCAATAGCCAAACTTTGTCGGCAACGGTCGAGTGCTTCGCTGACGATGGGCGCGAGTTCCTTCGCACGCGAGGTCGGCGCTAGGCCGCGACCTGTTCGAACAAAGAGCGCGTCCGAGTACACCTCGCGCAAGCGCCGCAACGACGCACTGACTGCCGACTGCGTCATGTTCAGCCGTATTGCTGCACGGCTCGCCCCGCCCTCCTCGAACAACGCTTCGAAGATTTTGAAGAGGTTGAGGTCGACGTCGCCGATATCTATGGGATTCATATCAAATAGTCCTGATATGTGTTCACGAGATTTTAGCGTCGCGCGAAGATTCGGGCACATCCACGGAGAAATCTCAATGTCCAAGTCCAAGGTCGCCGCCCTCCAAATCGGCTCATCCCCAGCCGGTAAGGCCCAGACGCTCGAGCACATCCTGTCGTTCGAAGACCAGATTCGGTCGTCGGGTATCCGGCTCGTTGTCCTGCCCGAGGCGCTTCTCGGAGGTTACCCAAAAGGTGAGACTTTCGGGACGCGGCTCGGTTACCGTTTGCCCGAAGGACGCGCCGCGTTCGCTCGCTACTACAGTAATGCGATTGACGTGCCGGGCGAGGAAACGCAGGCTCTTGCCGACTTTTCTACCCGCTGCGGCGCATCCGTTGTGATTGGCGTCATAGAACGTGATGGCAATACGCTCTACTGCACGGCCCTTTTCTTCAACCCGGGCGAAGGTCTGGTCGCAAAACACCGCAAGCTGATGCCAACAGGCACGGAGCGGCTCATCTGGGGCCAGGGAGACGGCTCGACTTTGCCCACCGTGAAAACAGACACAGGAAACATCGGAGCAGCAATCTGCTGGGAAAACCACATGCCACTTCTGCGCACCGCGATGTACGCGAAGGGCGTACAGGTATGGTGTGCTCCCACAGTCGACGAACGGGAAATCTGGCAATGCTCAATGCGCCACATTGCTCACGAAGGACGCTGCTTTGTTATCAGCTCCTGCCAGGTTCAGCCTTCGCCGGCGCAGCTAGGCGTGAAAGTGGCAGACTGGGATGACAACCGCCCGCTCATCAATGGCGGAAGTCTCATCGTTGGGCCGCTGGGCGATGTCCTAGCAGGACCGCTGCATGGAGAGGCTGGATTGGTGGTCGCAGAAATCGATACTGAGGAGCTGACCCGCGCCCGTTACGACTTCGATGTAGTTGGGCACTATGCGCGCCCCGATGTATTCTCGCTGTCCGTTGATGAGCGCCGCAAACGCACCGTGTCGTTCATGACCGAGCAGAGCTGAATCCTGTTTGCGCCTCTCCGAGCGCCAAGAGCCTGCTGTTTTCGAAGTGCGATAACCGTGCTCCCTAAACCATAGGCCTTGAACCGAAGTTACCCTGCCGCAGCCTTTCCACCACAGCGGCGTCAAGAGCCGGCAGCTTTACGGGCTGCCGGCATTGCTCTTACTGCACGTCCTCGTTCTTGCCATAGCCACCGCCGCCGGGCGTCTGGATGACAAACACGTCGCCGGCATCCATCTGCGCGCGATGCCGTGCGCCGAAGTCCTCGACCTCGGCCGCTTGACCGCGCTCCACCCAGTTGACACCCACAGCGCCCGACCCTCCTCCTTCAAGGCCGAAAGGCGCGACCCGTCGACGATTTGACAGGATGACAGCAGTCATCGGCTCAAGAAAGCGGATGCGACGTTCCGTACCATCGCCTCCACGAAACCGACCAGCCCCGCCGCTTCCGCGACGAACACGGAAGTCTTCCAAGCGAACGGGGAAGCGCCATTCAAGAACCTCAGGGTCCGTTAGACGCGAGTTGGTCATATGCGTTTGCACCGCGCTGCACCCGTCAAAGGTCGGGCCAGCGCCAGCACCACCACAGATGGTCTCGTAATACTGGTAGGTGTCGTTCCCGAACGTGAAATTGTTCATCGTCCCTTGGGCGCCGGCCATAACCCCGAGCGCACCGTAAAGCGCATCAGTGACGACCTGCGACGTCTCGACGTTACCTGCAACTACTGCTGCAGGGAAGCGAGGATTAAGCATTGAACCCTCGGGGATGCGCAGTTCCAAGGGCTTCATGCAGCCAGCATTCAGCGGAATGTCATCGTCGACAAGCGTGCGGAAGGCGTAAAGAACCGCCGCCTTGCAGATGGCTGCCGGAGCGTTGTAATTGTTCGGTTGCTGTTCGCTGGTTCCCGCGAAGTCGACAACCGCGGAACGATTTTCACGGTCGATTGATATTGACACCACAACCTTCGCGCCGTCGTCCAACTCGTACTCGAAACGGCCATCCTTCAGCACGGAGAGCGTGCGACGGACTACCTCCTCCGCGTTGTCTTGCACATGTTGCATATATGCGCGGACGACATCGAGACCAAATTGCTCACACATGCGCGCGAGCTCATCGGCGCCCTTCGTGCACGAGGCGACTTGAGCCTGAAGGTCGGCCATATTCTGTTCGACATTACGAACCGGATAGTCGCCCGAGGTGAGAAGGCTCCGAATCTCGTTTTCGAGAAATCGCCCTTGGTGAACTAGCTGGACATTGTCGAGCAATACGCCTTCCTGGTTGACGTGAACGGAATCCGGCGGCATGGAGCCCGGCGAAATCCCACCGATGTCAGCATGATGACCTCGGGCCGCGACGTAGAACATCGGTTGAGCGTAGTCACCGATGAACACCGGCATGATGACCGTTACGTCGGGAAGGTGTGTGCCCCCGCCGTAAGGGGCGTTCAGCATGAAGACGTCGCCCTTGCGCATGGTATCGCCGCGCCGCGCAATAACCGTCTGAACGCTTTCCCCCATCGACCCCAGATGCACCGGCATGTGGGGCGCGTTTGCAATGAGATTGCCGCCCGCGTCAAACAGGGCGCATGAGAAATCCAAGCGCTCTTTGATGTTGACCGAATAGGACGTGTTCGCGAGCGTGACACCCATCTGCTCGGCAATCGACATAAAAAGGTTGTTGAAAACCTCCAGGAGGACTGGGTCTGCCTCGGTTCCGATGGCCTTGCGATTGTCGAGCGCTACAGTTCGCTCCACCACCAGGTGGTTGTGACGTGTCACCTGAACTTGCCAACCCGGTTCAATGACAGTCGTACCCGTCTTCTCAATGACAATCGCCGGACCGTCGATACGGGCACCGGGTGCTAACAAGTCGCGGTCGAAGACACGAGTGTCGTGCCATTCCCCTGCGGAGAAAACTAGCGTCGCAGCAAGCGGTTCGGGCGCGCTCGACGCACCGCTCGCGAGCGCCCAATTTTCCTCCTCCGCACTTTGAGTCTTGCCGATAGCCTCGACGGCGGCAGCTTCAATGACGAGTGCCTTGTTCGGCATTAAGAAGCCATAGCGCGTTCGATAAAGCTGCTCGAACGCATCGGCGATGTCGCGAGCATCTGGCGACCATGTGACCTCGAGCGCCGTATCAGTTCCTTCATACTTCACATGAAGGGTTCGATGGAGGGCTATACGTTCCCCTTCGATACGTTGGGCAGCCACTTCGTCGAGCGCAGCGCGTTCAAGCCGCTCGAACGCGGGTTGGCATTCCGTCAGTGCCTCGTTGCTTAAGCGTGCTTCCACAGCTTCCTGACGAAGAGCACGCACATCTGCGAGACCCATTCCATATGCAGAGAGCACGCCGGCAAGCGGATGGATGAACACGCGCGTCATCCCGAGCGCATCTGCGACAAGGCACGCGTGTTGGCCGCCGGCGCCGCCGAAGCAGGCCAAAGCGTACTTCGTAACGTCGTAACCGCGTTGTACCGAGATTTGCTTGATGGCGTTGGCCATATTCTCGACGGCGATTTTCAGGAACCCGTCCGCCACGGCTTCGGGACTGCGCTTAACTCCGGTCGCCGCCTCAATCTGCAACGCCACTTCGGCAAACTTGCTCATTACGACCGCATCGTCGAGGGGCAAATCGCCTTTCGGACCAAACACGTGCGGGAAATACTTCGCGTTAATCTTGCCGGTCATTACATTGCAGTCGGTGACCGTAAGCGGGCCACCGCGGCGGTAAGACGCCGGGCCCGGATTCGCACCTGCGCTGTCAGGACCGACGCGCAAGCGAGCACCGTCGAACGAACATATCGAGCCGCCACCCGCCGCGACCGTGTGAATCTTCATCATTGGGGCGCGGATGCGCACGCCCGCCACTTCAGTCGCGAACTCGCGCTCGTACTCGCCCGCATAGTGCGTCACGTCAGTCGATGTGCCACCCATGTCGAAGCCGATAATCTTGTCGAAGCCAGCCAGCTTCGAGACCTGCGCCGCACCAACGATGCCACCAGCAGGGCCCGACAGGATGGCGTCCTTGCCCTGGAAGCGATGAGCATCCGTCAGCCCGCCGTTGCTTTGCATGAATTGCAGCGGTACATCGCCTAGCTCGCTTTTCACCTGGTCGACGTAATGACGTAGAACCGGCGATAGATAGGCATCAACTACCGTGGTGTCACCGCGAGAGACTAGCTTCATAAGCGGGCTGGTCTCGTGGCTGACCGAAATCTGCGAGAAGCCAATTTCCTGCGCGATTTGCTTGAGCCTGCGCTCATGCTCAGTGAAACGGTACCCGTGCATCAGCACAATTGCGCATGAACGGATTCCGGCGTCATAGGCCTGTTGGAGTGCGATTCTCGCCTGCGCATCATCAAGTCGCTTCACGACATCGCCGTGGGCACCAACGCGCTCGTCAATCTCGACAACAGCCTCGTACAAAAGCTCCGGCAGGACGATTTCTCGGACGAAGAGCTTCGGTCGGCTCTGGTACGCGATGCGCAGCGCGTCCGCGAACCCCTTTGTGATTGCCAAAACGGTTCGCTCACCCTTGCGCTCGAGCAGCGCGTTGGTTGCGACAGTAGTGCCCATTCGAACGCTTTCAATAAGCTCAGCAGGAACAGGCTCGTTGGACGGGACACCAAGCAATTCGCGGATGCCTTGCACTGCCGAGTCGCGGTATCGCTCGGGGTTCTCGGACAGTACCTTGTGAGTCACCAGCCCGCCATCAGGCTTGCGCGCGACGATATCCGTGAAGGTGCCTCCTCGGTCAATCCAAAACTGCCACCGGGCATCGCGGTTAGCATTCGACGGCGAGTTTTCGTGGTTGCCCATGAGTCGGTGTACTCCAATATGAATGAATTTGGCGAAGGACCTAAATCGGCCAGACGTGCCAAACGCGCGGCGCCAGCCAAGGGCTGGCATGCCACAGAGTTAAGTCAGTCAAACGGGGGCGGCCAATGCGCGATGCGAGAAAGTCGCGCATCGGCCTCTTTGAGTTAGGCGTCGACGCTGCAGATATCCATCATCGTGACCATGTAGATTTTGACCATGTCGATGAAGTCCTTGATGTCAACGCGCTCGTCCGGCATCGTGTTGTAACGGCCGCCGGGACCGCAAACGACACCCTCCATCCCACCGGCTTCATAGAGATGTCCCGCATCGGTACCGTAGAACCCTGGGGGCGTGATGGCACCGGTCGGCTGTTCTTCGTTGCGAACAGACCTGAAGGCGGCGTTGAGGCTGCGCACGATTCGCGAGTCCTTTGCTACTTCGAATGGCGGCATTACCGGACGTCCTTCCACTGCTTCCTTGCGAACCGTCGCCTTCAGGCCTGGCATTTCCGTCTGCAATTGCGCGAGCAACGCTTGGATGTCCTCCAACGCGCCTTCGGCGCTCTGACCCGGTGCGAAACGGGCAGACCCTTTGATTCTTACAAAGTCAGCGACCTGCGGAGGACGCCATTCCTGGAGTTCGCGGCCAAGCGCGCCATGTACGATTCCTACGTGAGCGCGGTTGATTGAGCGATGCTCATCGCTGCGAGCGCCGGAAAACGTCATAGCGCTGATGCGAGGGATAAGCTTACAAGCCGCCATGATGGCGTCGACCGCCTCCTCTCGCTTCGACAGGTGACGTGTTATCCCGGTGAGTTCGATTACGAACGAAACCGAGGAAGCGTGCATCGTTAGCGCGGCAAGGTCCGTTGGCTCACTGTTGATGAAGTAGTCCGCGCGAACGCCTTGGTTGACCGCGGCAAGTGTACCGATGCCGCCCTGCAGTTCGCCGACCACGTACGTCAATATGACGTCGCCCTTCAGCCGAACCCCCGCTTTCAACAGCGTCTTCACGGCGCAAAAATACGCCGCATCGCCAGCCTTCATATTTGAGACGCCGATGCCATAGATGAACTCTTCGTCGACTTTGCCTTCCCATGGGTCTACGGTCCACCCTTCGGAAACCGGGTTGGTGTCGAGGTGGCCGTTGAAGAGCAGACTCTTACCGCCGCCCGTACCTTTCCAAGTTCCTATCGCGTTGACGCGCTCTCCGGGAACTGGTGTCAGGCCGGCGGACAGTCCGAGCTCCTGCATCTGTTCGACCATATAGTCTGCCAGCACCTTCTCGCCGTCAGTCTCCGAGTAGCTCTTGTGCTGCACCATCGAGCTCAGAAAGTCGAGGCATTCCTTCTCGTCTACGTGCTTCAATACCGCTTCCAAATTCATTACGTTTCTCTCAGAGAGGAATTGCTTCGAAGTTTCCGATGGGCGTCGGGACCGCATCCATCAGAGAGCGCGTATACGGATGTCGCTCGGGTTGCTGGAGGCCACCCATTGAAAACATGTCGACCAGGTCTCCGCGATAAATCACAGCAACCCGATGAGCAATCTGCCGCACAAGGTTCAGGTCATGCGTGATGAACATGTACGCAGTTCCGTAGCTGCGCTGGAGCTCGACAAGCAGTTCGACGACGGACGCCTGCACCGACACATCCAGCGCCGACGTGATTTCGTCACAGATGACAAGTTTCGGGCGGGATGCGAATGCCCGGGCAATAGCGACGCGCTGCTTCTCGCCACCTGAAAGCTGGTGAGGGAAGCGGCTAACGTACTCTCTGGGCAGGCGCACCTGCTCAAGCATCTCAGCCACCCTCTTCTGCTGCTCGCGTTGAGAGAGATTCGTGTACAGCTTCAATGGGCGCGACAGAATTTCGCCGATGCGCTGACGGGGATTGAGCGAGGAGTCGGGGTTCTGAAAGATAATCTGAACGTCTTTGCGATACTCTTTCCCCATCGCTTTGACACCGGTAATGGGGCGTCCTTCGAGACGCACGTCGCCCTCAAAATCGTTCAAACCAGTAAGCGCCTTCGCGAGCGTGGACTTGCCAGAGCCCGACTCGCCAACGATTCCGAGGATTTCACCGGCGTTAATCTCGATGCTTACCTTGCGGTTGCCGACAACGCGGTTGTCCGTCTTCCGGAAGAGACGCGCGAATGCCGAAGTTCGCCCGTAGTGAACGCTCACGTCTTTGACCTGCAAGAGCGGCACATCTTGCGCCTTCGCAGAATCGACGGCGACCAGCCTATGGTCAGGTCGCGGTACCGCGCTGATAAGACGCTTCGTGTAATCGTGTTCAGGGTGCGTGAAGACCTGCTTGACGTCACCTTGCTCGACGATGACGCCTTTGTGAATGACGGCCACACGGTTCGCAACCTTCGACACCAGCGCAAGGTCGTGCGAGATATATAAGGAGGCAACGTTGGTTTCCGCCTGGAGCACCTCGAACAATTCGAGAATTTGCCTCGAGGTCAGAACATCGAGCGCCGTAGTCGGCTCATCGAAGATGATGCACTCGGGCTTGCAGGCAAACGCGGTCGCGATAACGACGCGCTGCTTCTCGCCACCTGAAGCCTCGTGCGGGTAGCGCTTCATCATATTCACGGGACTTTTCAGTCCGACTCGCTCCAGCATCGCAATGCCTTCCTCCCATGCTGACCTCTTGTCGAGGCCGCGATGCCGGACGATGACTTCGGAAAGCTGCTCGCCCAACGAGAGGTTGGGGTTAAGTGAGGTGCTGGGGTCCTGAAACACCATGGCAAGACGCGAGCCCCGAAGCGAGTTCATCTCCGCTTCGGACTTCTTGAGCAAGTTTTCGCCGCCCAGTGAAATGGTGCCGCTCACGTCGCGGGCGTTTTTTGCCATGTAGCGCATGACGCCCCACGCAAGCGAGGTCTTTCCCGAACCAGACTCCCCGACAAGACCAAGCACTTCCCCGCTGTGAATGGCCAGGTTTATCTGGCTCAGCGCGTGGTAGACCCCGCGCGGCGTCTCGTAGTCGAGAGAGTAGTCTTTTATTTCAAGAACCGGACTCATTGACGTTCCTTACGTTCGGGGATTCAGCGCATCGCGCAGACCATCGCCCAGCAGGTTGAAGCCGACTGCAACGAGAGCAACCGCGGCGCTCGGCCAGATAATCATCCAGATACTGAGATGCATATAGGAGCGCGCTTCAGCTGCCATCAAACCCCACTCCGTTGCGGGCGGCTGAGCCCCGAGGCCGAGGAAGCTCAACGTCGCGAACAGCATCACGGCGAAGGCCACGCGGATGGTCGTCTCAACGACAATGGGAGCAACAACGTTCGGAAGCATCTCGCGCACGATGACATACCAGCTACTCTCGCCGCGTGCGATGGCCGCATTGACGAAGTCTTGTTTGCGTACTGAGAGGGCAACGGAACGGGTGATACGCGCCATGCTGGGTGTGAAAGCAATGCCGACCGCAAGCACCGCATTCAAGCTGCTCTTTCCGAGCAAGTTCACAATGAGCAGCGCGAACAGCAAGCTCGGAATCGACATGACGGCGTCAATCGTCCGCATGATGTACTCATCGAAGCGCCCGCCCAAGAATGCCGACGCTGTTCCAATCAAGGCGCCGGCGAGCGTTCCGAGCATCGTCGCGATGAACGCAAGCAGGACTGTTGAGCGAGCGCCGTACATGACGCGGCTGAGTATGTCTCGACCGTATTGGTCAGTCCCAAACAGGTGCTCCAACCCCGGCCCCCGGTAACGCATGAACACCGACATCTCGGTAGGACTGTACGGAGCGAGTTGCGGACCGAACAACACTAGGATGAGCACAACGCCAATAAGCACTAAACCGGCAAGCCCCTGCGGGGACTTCCTCATACGTCCAAAGAACTCATTCATAGCGAATCCTCTTATCGAGCGCGGCGTAAGTCATGTCTGCCACCAAATTAACGATGCAATACGTGCCCGCCATAATGAGCGCGCCTGCCTGAATCGCGGGAAGGTCGCGAGTCTGGATGGCGACAATCAACTGGCGGCCGATACCGGGAATTGCAAAGATTTCCTCGACCACAATCACGCCACCGAGGAGATAGCCGACGTCCAGCGCAACGATAGTGATGGTTGGCAAAAGCGCGTTGCGCAATCCGTGCTTGAAGAGCACCGTCTGGCGAGACAGTCCCTTGAGTCGGGCAGCACGGATGTAGTCGGTGTGCAAAACGTCTACCAACTCCGAACGCACCATCCGGGAAACGTGCGCAACCAGGATGACCGAGATGGTCAGCACCGGAAGAATCAGCCTCGGAATTGCGCGAGCCGGGTCGTCGAAAATCGGAACGTAGCCCGCGGCGGGCAGCAGGTGCAGATAATCGGCGAGGACCAACGCGAAAACCGACGCGGTCACGAATTCGGGCAAAGACACACCCGCGTATGAAACGATACTGACGATGAAATCAGCCGCCTTCCCCCGGCGCACCGCTGCGACAACGCCGAGCGGAATGGAGACAGCAAGCATGAAGACAATCGAAAACACAGCCAAGGTCAGCGAGCGACCCAGTGCATCGAACATCATCGACGCTACTGGCTCACCCGTTCGCATCGACAGACCGAGGTTGCCATGTAGAACCTGCATCAGCCACGTAACGTACTGCGCGTACACAGGCTTATCCAGCCCCATTTCCTGTCGGATGGCATTGAGGGCATCAGGCGTTGCGTTCTCGCCGAGCAGCATTACTGCAGGGTCGGCGGGCAAAACCTGGGTGATAAGAAACACGATTGCCGAGACCAAAAAGAGCGTGTACAGGCTCAGTCCCAAACGTTTTATTAGATAACTGGTAGACAAGATTTTCTCCTTCCAACGGGGGCGCTTAGGCGCTGGCCTTCAGGCTGTCGTCAAGCCAGACATAGTCAAGGCGAAACACGAGGCCACGGGGATGAATCTTGTAGCCGTGTACGTTTGGACGCTTGGCACGCAGAATGTCGAAGAAGACTGGGATGATGGAGGGCACATCGTCTTCCATCATCTGTTGGGCCTTCGAGTACAGTTCCTGTCGCTGCGCATTGTCAGCTGTTCCGCGCGCCTTAATGACCAGTTGGTCAAACTCCTTGTTGTTCCAGTGCGTTTCATTCCAAGCAGCAGTGGACGTGTAGAGCAGCGAAAAGACCGAGTCGACCGTCGGTTGCATCGTGTAATAGCCGACGTAGAAGGCGCCCTTCTTCCAGACCTGCTCGAGATAGGTGGCGTGAGGCATCGTCTGAACGGAAATGCGAAAGCCTGCCGGACGCGCCATTTCCGCCATCGCGACAGCCATCTGCGTGCGAATCGCTGGGCTATCGGACGCAATCAGCGTGAGGTCGACGCCGTTCGGATACCCCGCGTCTGCCAAAAGCCTTTTGGCCGTCGCAATGTTCGGTTTCTTCAGTTGCGACGGCGCATAGAAGTTAAATGCGCTGCTAATCGGGCTGTCATTACCGGGTTGACCGTAACCTTCAGCCACGAAGTCGACCATGACCTTACGGTCAATGGTGAGTGCGAGCGCCTGACGCACGCGCGGGTCCGTGAACGGCTTTTGGTTGCAGCCCATATTCACGTTGCAGAATTGACCAGACGGCATACGAAGCGCCTGGACGTCCGGCGCATCTTTGAGACGCGCGAACTCAGTCGGGCGCACCAAGGTCATCAGGTCAATGTCACCCGATAGGAGCGCGGAGCCCTCGGCGGCTGGGTCAGGATAAACACGAATCTCGATTCCGTCGAGGTAAGGGCGGGACGGGTCCCAATACTTCTCGTTGCGGACCATGGTGATGACGCGGTCGGGATGAAACGATGTCAGCTTGAACGGTCCGGTCCCGACCGCCGTGCGCGTGAGCGCACCCGGATTTGACTGCAATATTGCTGCGGGGACGACCTTTGCGTTCGGAAACGCCAAGGCCGTCGGGAAGTCGACATAGGCAGCCGACAAAGTGAACTCGACGGTGTGTGCATCCAGAGCTCTAACTTTGTCGATAGGGCCGACGTTCTGGCGGCCAGGTGAGCCGGTCTTCGCGTCCCGAATCGCGACAAAAGACGCAACGACGTCGGTAGATGTACAGGAGGAGCCGTCGTGAAAGACCAGGCCTTGCCGCAACTTGAAGGTCCAGACCGTGAGTTCCGGGTTCGAGCTCCACGACTCAGCGAGGTCTGGTACGGGCAGCATGCCCTCGCCGAGGCGCGTCAACCCAGAGTACAAGAGCTCCGACACCAGATATTCCGGAGTCACCCGAGCTATCAGGGGATTAAGCTTTGCCATCGCCTGGTCGACGCTTACCCTTAGAGTGCCGCCACGCTTCGCGCTCGCGCCGAACGCTAGTCCTGAACTTAGGCTGAACGCGGCGGCAGCCGCCGCCGTGCCTACGAGGAACTGTCTGCGGTTAATTCCGCTAATACTAGGCATACCCGTTACTCACAAGAAGCTGATTGACTTGGGTCGAGGAACCGACCCTCCCATTGACCAATATCGCTGGCTTACCCCTCGCTTCTGAAGTCATCGGGGTAACCCTCCGCGGTTTCGAAGAGCGCACGAGGTAGGCGTGTGAGCCGCCGGGCGCAATCCTTTTCAATTACGACTGACTCGCTGAATGCGATACCCCGGGCTGACGTGTACATGTGAAACACCATGCCGGCTTCGAGCAACCAGTCAGATTTGGGGCTGAAGGTTCGAGTGAAGTCGCTCGAACGAATGGGCTGTTGTGAGTAAAACCCTAGGGTGTATCCAGTGATGTTGTCGTAGGTCTCGCGCAACCTGCTATCGACGACTCCTTGGCGTAGCACTGCGTCGACATCGGATGCTTTCGCACCCGGTTTCATCATCGCGAATTGCTTGTCCTGCAATCTGACCAGTGTGTTCGCGACCTCACGCTGCTCAACACTCGCTCGTCCAATGATGATGCTGCGCATGAGGCGTCCGCTGTAGCCACGGAACCGCGGAACCAGCTCGCAGTGCAATACGTCGCCTTCTTGCAGCGGGTTATCGTGCAAGTGACCGTGAAGAAAGTCCCATCCGCGTCCCGCGGTGACTGGCCCGACGTGGTCGGGCAGTGCGCCAAGCTCAATGTAACGACGTGCAGCGAAAGCGCTTGCCATACGCTCGGTAATCCCCGGCTTGGCTATCTTGAAGATGCCGTTCAGCGTCTCGTCTGCGATTGCGGCGGCGGCTTGTATGTGCTGGACCTCCAATGCCGATTTCACCAATCGCAAGTCCCACGGCAGTCCTGCCAAGTCGACGAACGTCGCGCCCGGGAGCATTCGGGTCAGGGTCTCGAACGTGGAAACGGTCATGCCGTGGCTCTTCTTGTCGACGCCGATTCGTGCCTTTTCGTGTCCATGAAGGATGAGCGTCTTGGCTACAAGTTCGACGGCATCTTCTCCGTCTATGTATCCGACGCTGTTTGAGAACCACGAACTCTCTCGGAACGGAGCGACATCAAGGGAGCGAAGGACCATTACCGGCTCGCCGTTCAGCGGGAGCAAGCATGCGCGGTAGGAGCTGATAGAGCGCTCGTAACCGGTGAAGTACGCGACGATTTCGATATCGTCGACGATGACCACGTCGAGAGCACGCTCTTTCATGGCTTCGCGTATCTTGGCGAGCCGACTAACGAATTCGTCAGAAGAAAACTGGGGGACGACCATGATTTGCCTCATGTGTGAACCGCTAGCCGCAAATCGCTGCTCGCTTATCTTCAATACTCTAAACTATATAGAAATAGACAGGAATAGCGTTCTAGGGGCAACCCTAGGAGGGCCACAAAAGTAAGAGGCCCCGGCTCGACAAGTCGAGCCGGGGCCTCAGGCTGTGAATTGAGTCGGCGGCGTGGCCGCGGCTTACTAGCGGACTTCGTTGACGTACATATGGTTTTCGGTGGAAGCCCGGCGCGTTCCGTAGATGACCGGCACGTTGGACTGGTCGTACGCGACCTCCTCGATTTCAAGTACGGCGGCGGGCGGCGTGAGTCGCAGATACTCACAGTCTCGCTCAGTTGCAAGCGACGCACGCAACTCTTCGCGCACCGCGGATAGCCGAATTCCGTACCGCTCGAGCAGGAAGACGTAGAGCAGTTGAGGGACTTCTGCAGCCGACATCGGGAAGTCTGGAACTCGCGATGCCGGAACAACGTACGTGTCATGTATCACCGGCTTGCCATCAACGGAGCGGATGCGCTCGAGCGTAACTACCTCCTCGCCTTCGTCCAATTGAAGTCGCTCGCGAATGACCTTTGTCGCCACTGACCTACCGAGCCCGACGACGCGGGGCTCCGAGCGCTGCAGAGCTCCGTCGCGGCGGTGAAGGCGGAAGTACTGGTAGAAGTTGCGCAGATTGTGGTGGGGGCTCCGGCCGGTCACAACCGTACCTGTCTTGCGACGACGACTGATAAGGCCCTCTTTCGTAAGTTCCCCAAGCGCGCGGCGGACCGTCCCAACGGCGACTCCGAGTTGCTGTGCGAGCGAGACCTCGCTGGGAAGGGAGCTTCCGGGCGCCCACCGTCCCATCAGGATAGCCTCAGACAATTGTCGTTTGACCACCTCCCAAAGCGGCGCTGCTGCCTCCTGGTCCAGTCTGGTCAAAACAACGGGTACTGGAGAGTCCGATTTCTCGGCCATATCGTCAAACGTCATGAACACGTCCATTTGCTATTTCTTTACAGTTTACAGGAAATAGCGAGCCGTTCGACTCGTTTTCGGCGCGGATGCCCCTGACAGAGGCGGGCTAAGGGTAATTCCCGGGCCCGACGAAGGCGTGCAACCATTCTATTTCCTATATTCTTTATAGTAATCTAGCGGCGCACGAAAGATGGCGCTCGCCTGACATGGTGAACGGCACAGTGCCGCAGGCGACGACCCTCTCACACTGCAATGCACGCGGGACGGCTAGACGGACTGCGCCTCCACTACGCTAAGACTAAGGACACCTAATGAGAAAGTTTTTGTTTGCCGCGGGCGCTTGCGTCGTCGCGTCGTCTGCGATGGCTCAGTCGAGCGTCACGCTCTACGGCATTGTCGACACCGGTTTCATCTACAACTCAAACGCCGGCGGTGAACGGCAGTACGCAATGTCGAGCGGGAACATGTCGGGCAACCGATGGGGTATGACTGGTGTCGAAGACCTTGGCGGCGGAATTTCGGCGGTGATGCGCCTTGAGGCTGGGTTCAGCAGTATTAACGGTACTATCGGTCAAAACGGAACGGAATTTGGGCGGCAGGCATATGTTGGGCTGTCGTCTAACACCTATGGTAGCGTGTTACTCGGCCGTCAGTACACGACGGTCTACGACTTCGTCGGTCCTTTCGAATCAGGTCTAGCGTGGGCGGCGGCCGGAGCAGGTTTCGGCGCCCATCCGGGCGATGTCGACAACCTAGACGGCACAAACCGCGCGAACAATCTTATCAAGTACCAAAGTCCTTCTTATAACGGGCTGCAGTTTGGCGGCATGTATAGCCTCGGAGGTCGCCCTGGCTCCGTCGGCACGAATCAAATCTGGGCGCTCGCCGCCTCCTATGGCATCGGTCCATTCAAGATGGCGGTCGGCTATCAATCGACGCACAATCCCAACTTCTCGTTCTTCGGCAATAAGGCGAACGACAGTACGACCGCCAGCAATATGAGAAGCCCGGTCTACTCAGGATACGCAACGGCAGGCTCCCAAAACATCTTTGCGGCGGGCGGCTCATACGTTCTTGGCAACGCGACTCTGTCCGTCGTGTACAGCAACACTCGATTCGGCTCCCTCGGAACGCAAGGGGTGACTGGAATGACGGCTGCTCAGAACGCCTATCGCGGTACAGCTGCTTTCAACTCCTATGAAGGCAACGTGAAGTATCAATTCACCCCGAGCCTCAGCGTTGGCGTTTCTTATGCTTACACGAGCAATGGCGGAAACAATGGAAGCGGCGGCGCCGACTACCATCAGGTCAACGTTGGCACGGACTACCTGCTTTCAAAACGGACGGACGTCTACGCCTTGGTCTTCTATCAGAAAGCGAATGGCATCGACTCGACCGGTCGGGCCGCCACTGCAGCGCTTTTTGGCGCGACTGCTTCGAACAGCGACCGGCAGACAGTTGCCCTTGTCGGCATTCGCCACCGCTTCTAAGCGTTCGATAAGTTTCCTGTTGGAGTAAGTCCACGTTCAGACGGGACTTACTTTTATCAGTGCAAGGCGTTACGTCGACGGCACGGGAGCGGCGTATAGGCGCCGCGATTCACACCCGATGCATCGGTGATTCTCGGTCGCTGCGTCGGACGCGGACTTCCTGAGCCAACGAAGACTTGCGGCGCGAAACAGAATTGACGCGCAACGAAAAACGGTCTACCCAGCGTCCTGTGTAGACCGATTCTCGTCCTTTCTGCTCTCGTGAAGTGGATGTCTACCTCTAGCGCAATTCACGCCTCCGCTGTTTTTAGCAGCTCGCCGTTTGCGCTTGGCAATGACTCTACTCCGAGGGATTTCGTGTGTTCGTTATGTTTGAACACTGAAACCTGACGCGAGATAATCCTTCGATTCACCGTCCCGTACCTGCGTAGGATGAACGGCCTACCTACTGCGGACCCAATGCCGCCGACCAAGGCGAGAACGCATCACTGACTCCGCGCGCCGTTCGACCATCGAACCGCTCGATGACGCTGGGACGCGCGAAATTGATTGGCAGCACGTTGTGGTCAACGACCTCACACTCGCCAAGCTCGCGTAGCGCGTGCAACACAAGTGCCGGCAGTCTTCGGTCCGCACTGACCTGTTCAGGTCCGGATACGTCAATTCGCGGGCAATGCGCCGCGTCACCCACGCTCATGTCGAAATCGTGCACCAATAGCAGCAACTGGGCGACTGCAGCCATGATTCGCCGGCCACCCGCTGCGCCGCCGGCGACGACCGGGCGACCATCGCGCGAAATGATTGCGGGACACATATTCGACAACGCTTTCTTGCCACCCTCGACGCTATTTGAAGTGCCAGGCCTCGGGTCGAACCACATCACACCATTGTTCATGACGAAACCGGTTGACGGCAGTACCACGCGGCTTCCCATTGACGAGAGCAGCGTCGTCGTCAGCGCAACCATTGAACCTTTCGCATCGCACACGTTGAGATGTGTCGTGCATCCCTTAGGCGCCGACGGGTCGCTGCTATCTTCGTGAAGCCTCTTCTTGTATGCCGCTTTGAGAGCCTTCGCTATCTCGACATACCACTGAGCCGAAGGATGCTTCTCTTCGCGTCGTGAGACTGGCGGCTCAAGCATTTTGAAAGCGTCGGCAAGGGTCGGCCCTGCGTTCATCCCCGAAGACAGCTGGATAGACGAGTCACCCCAGGGCACCGAAAGAGCATGAGCGGTCTCAACCTCATAAGCGTCCAGTTCCTCTCGGCCTATCAGGCCGCCCATCTCCGCGATGTCCCTTACGATGGACGTGGCCAAGTCTCCCTGGTAGAAATCGCGCCAGCCTGCATGAGCCAGTCGTTCGAGCGTCTCGGACATGCGACCAAGTGGGAGAAAGCCCGGTGTGCCTTGGTACGGAGGAACCGGCGGCAATCCGTCGCGCAGAAAAATGCGTGCGGTCTCGCCGTATTTGCGCATTATCGGCGCGGCCTGCGCCAACATCAGCGTACTGAACCAGTCCGATGGGAGCCCGCGCTTTGCAAGGACGATGGCCGGTTGCAGCACTTCCGAGAGAGGCATGGTCCCCCAGCGTTCCAGCATCGTGCCATAGCCCGCAACCGCCGTCGGAAGACAGAACGACAAAGGTCCGTGGGAGTTTGCGTCGTTCTCTACTTGCGGCCAAGGAAAAAGGTCCGTGGCCGGACGTCCGGTAAGTGGGAACAACTCAGGCCGCAGCTTACGTGGCGCAACCGGGCCAAAGTGAATTGACGTCGCAGTCCCTTTGTCGTGACCTTGATAGAGCGCAAACCCCACGCCGCCGAGACCGGAATTCCAAGGTTCGACGACAGCAAGGGCAAAGGCGGTCGCGACAGCAGCGTCAACGGCATTGCCGCCAGCTTCGAGAACTGCGACGCCAGCCGCCGACGCATCATAGACCTGAGATGCCACTACGCCCTTCGAGGATTCGGCAATGGGCTTTCGGACCGTCCAGTTATGAACTGGGTAGGTCAGAGGTTGATAAGAAACCATGTTCGTCCGTTTTTCGCATTCGTTGGGTGGAAATGCTCGATACCAAGAGACGCGTTAAGCCGCGTGCTTCTTCACATATCGAACAACCTCTGAGTGCGTGGCAATCCATGCTTTGCGCTCACGGGCATATCGAAGAATTTCTTCGAGAATCCAGATGCGTGAGCGTGCCCCGATAACATGGGGATGCATCGTCAGCTGGAAGAGGCCACCGTCCTCCAACGCCGCGTCCAGTTCCCGCTTGAAGATGTCCAACACGTCGGTCGGGGCCGTATAAGGCCGCAATGCACTGAACCGGTTCATCATGAAGTACACGGCGTCATCGCGAATCCATTCGACAGGCAACTCAACGACGCCGGTTTGTCGACCGTCGAGAAGCAGCTCGTAACAGTCCACGTCCGCCATCAGCGACGAGTCGTACTCAAGGCCCATTTCCTCTGCGATACGCAGCGTATGGGGACTAAAGTCCCACGACGGCGTACGCATACCAACTGGTCGAATTCCAGTGATTGCCGTCAACGCATCCGATGCGCGCAACAGTAGGTCTCGCTCGGCCTCGTAAGGCAACACGGAGTTCAGTTCGTGAATCCAGCCGTGAAGGCCGATTTCGTGACCGGCTTCAGCGAGGCGCTTTTGCTCATCGGGATATGTGAGAGCGGCAACAGCCGGGACGTAGAAGCTCGCTCTTGCATCAAACCTGTTCAAGACCTTTTCGACATTGGGGACGCCCACCCGATTGCCGTACTGGCCCCAGCTCATTCTGCCGATGGACTTGCCGCCATCGCGCAGCTCATTCGTTTCATGGTCACTATCGAATGAAATCGCGACAGCGCATGGTGCATTGTTTGGCCATGCTTTCGGGCGCAGGGTGCGTCCCGCACGAACATGGTTCAAGACCCCGCGCCAGTGCTGCTCATCCCATTGCCACGGCTTCAGTTCTTCGTGATTTGACTCGATGCTCATAGTGCTCATTCCTTTTGCGTGCTGGACGGTTACTTGCCGCCATCGACAGAGATAATCTGGCCGTTCACGAATGACGCGAGCGGCGACGCGAGAAAGACGGTGACATTCGCGATATCCTGGGGTGTACCCAACCGGCCAAGTGCGATGCTGCGCATCAGCGCCGCTTGATTGTCCGGCCCCATGGCGTCCCACTGCGCCTCAGTCGCCGGGTTCGTGCGAACAAAGCCAGGGGCGACGGAGTTGACGCGGATGCCGAATGGCCCAAGCTCATGGGCGAGTTGTCGCGTGAGCCCGAGGACTCCATGTTTAGCTGAACAATAGGCCTGCACGCCCGTGAGCGATGCCTGAAGCGCGGCGCCCGAGGAAATAGTGATGATTGCGCCACTTTTCTGAGCTTTCATCACAGGCGTCACCGCACGCGCCAGTGCGAACGCGCTTCCTAGATTGATGTCAATTACACGGTCCCACTCATCATCGGATACCGTCTCGAGTGGCTTGTGTGCCTGACCCATGACTCCACCGGCGTTGTTGACCATTACGTCCAATCGCCCAGCCGACTCTGCTATGGAAGCAACCCATTGCGCCGACGCTCTGCGGTCGAGCAGGTTGACGACGGCTGTTTCGATATTGGGCCCCTTCAATGGACTCAGCGCCGCATCACTAACGTCGGTGGCGTACACCCTCGCTCCGAGGTCTGCGAACTGCGCCGCAATCGCACGTCCGAATCCGCTACCAGCACCTGTGACGGCGACAACCTGACCCGAGAAATCTAGTTTCATGCAAGCAACTCCAGGAGATTGGAATCGGACATTGCCCGATGGCCATCTTCAATTTCGTGAATCATCTTCTGAAGCCCGGCGAGCGTCGGCGTCTTGATTCCATGTCGAGCTCCTGCGCGGATGACTTCGCCGACTTGCATGTCCACTTCAGTCTTGCGTTTGCGAATGGCGAGGTCTCGCCAGATTCCAGAATGTGTTTTGGCGTTGGGACGATTGAATGCCACCATCTCGTCGACGGTTTCTTCCACCTCTGATTTCGGCGCGCCTTCGCGGAAGGCCTCTGGACGAAAGCCATTGAAGCCCTTTGGACGGACGCCTTCGGCTTTTGCGACGCTTATCACCTCAGAGCCAATTTGCTGCCACAACGGAAGGAGTTCGGGGCGTGCGAGGCAGTCAGCGATGCCGAGGTCACCCACCGCCTGCGCGTGGAGCATGGACCCATAGGCCAACTTGCCCCAGAGATAGGAGTCAATGTCCTCCGTCGCGATGGCATCCGGCTCGAAGTGCTTCATGTCTTCGAGCAGCTTCTTCAGGCGGTCCGTAGACGAACCGTCGAGCTCTCCCAGCACGACTGCGGCACGATTTCCGTAAAGAATCTCGCCGGGACCGGTCCAATCGGCGCCGAAGTTGACAAACGCACCGACCACTCGCTCTGCCCCTACGACCGTGGCGATGTAGCTCTCACAAAGACCGTTCTGAAGAGAGAGGACATAGCCATCCTTCGCAAGAAACGGCTCGAGTTGCTTTGCAGCAGCTTCCGTGTGCTGACTCTTCACGCACAGGAAAATTCGCTTCCAAGTCCCGTTGAGCTCCTGCGGCGTGAAAGCCGGTCCGGTGACACGCAGGATGCTGACCGGTCCAGTGATTACCAAGCCTTTTTCCGGGTTTCGGATGGCGTCGACATGTTCTTCGACGACGTCCACATATGTCACGTCATAGCCAGCTTTTTGCAGGTGGGCGCCAACGGTACCGCCGATGGCGCCAGCGCCCCAAATGAGAATGTCACCTTCCATGTGTTCGTTCACCTATGGTGTTGAAGCTGGTTTAATCGAGAGCCTTATGCGCGGTTTCCTTGAGCCAGAGGATGACGAATCCCGATATAAGGGCGGCCGCAACCAGGTAATAGGAGGGGGAAATCGGCGAACCGGTTTGTTGAATGAGGCCGGTCGCAATGAACGGTGCGAAGCCACCAAAAATTGCCGTGGCAAGGCTATACCCGATGGACAGAAGCGTCGTGCGCGACTTGGTCGGGAACATTTCGCAGAGCGCTGCAGGGGCCGCGCCAGAGAAACCTGCGATGAAAATATTGAAGAAGATTTGGATGGCGACGGCCATGCCGAAGCTCGGATGCGCCAGCAGCAGCGAAAAGAGCGGATAGGCGAAAACGGCGAACACCACGCAGCACGCAAGAAGCAACGGCTTTCGCCCCCAACGGTCCGACAGCAGGCCCGAGATAGGCGTCATGGCAACGAGAACGACGAGCGCGATGGAGTTCGACGCGAGTGCCTGGAGTTGTGTGAGTCCGACATGCTTCATCATGAAGGTCGGCAAATACGAGAGCATCACGTAGTACGAGACCGTCCAGATAATCGTGAAGCCAAAGGCGCGTCCCATCGCTGCAAGCGCAGCTTTCCTCGTCGGCTTTTCAGCTTTCTCTCCGGCTGCCTGTGCTTCTTCGAATTTCGGCGTCTCGTGCAGCGACCGGCGCATCCAGACGCCGACGACTAGCAATACGCCACCGAACAGGAAGGGAAGACGCCATGCCCAGCCATCCATCTCTTGCGTCGTGAACATGGCAGTGACGCCGGCAACAGCGAGGCTTGAAAGCAGGTTCGATGCCGCAATTGCCGCCTGACCGAACGCGCCGAAGATGCCGCGCTTGCCCTCGGGGGCTGATTCGACGATGAGGGAGGTAGAGCTTCCCCACTCACCGCCAGCGGCCAAACCTTGGATTAGTCGCAGCGACACCAGAAGTATCGGAGCGGCGAGGCCAATGTCTTGATACGTCGGAAGGCAGCCAATTCCAACGGTGCCGAGAGCCATACCGAAAATCGTAATTTGAAGCGCGAGCTTGCGGCCAAGCGTGTCGGCAATGCGACCGATGATGACGCCGCCAAGCGGGCGAGCTAAAAAGCCGACGCCGAAAGTCGCGAAGCTCGCGAGCAGGCCGGCGACTTCGTCGCCACTTGCAAAAAACTTCCGGGCGAGCACCGACGCGAGGAACGCGTAGACGATGAAGTCGTAATACTCGAGCGTGTTGCCAATCATCGCCGCAGCTAGCTGCTTGCGGGGCCGTACCGGCGCTTGAGTCGCTTCCATTTTGTGACGACCCATCACTGTGTTCGAAGTTGCCATGCGCTAACGCCTCCTTGGGCTCAGACGCGCTGAGCGCGTTCCTTTGTGGTATCGTTCATATATACGAACATCGTTCATGCACATAAACATAGTTTCACGCGGGCGTTCGAGCGCCAACTGGGGTTAACCCCTCGGCTCGGCGCTCGCAAGCGACTGGCCTGGTGTCGGCCGCGGGAGCGAACGGCTTCGCGTAATATTCCCGGCTACTGTCGAGTCGCAGCTGAGGAGGTTCGAAGCTGCCTTTTGAAAATGAAGAGAGAGAAATGAGTGAAGTACGGTCAGCCGCGCGGGTGCTAGAGCTTCTGGAGTACTTTGCCGGCATTGATGGCAGTGCAAGTCTGGCGACCGTGGTGTCAACGTTTGGTCTGCCAAAGAGCAGCGCTTTCGGTCTGCTCAAGACCTTATGCGCGCGCGGGTACCTCGTTCGTAACGAGCAGGGTTCATACGAGCTGAATCCTTACTTCCGCAGCCACGGATTCGGATGGGGTGGCGACCACATCGCGCGACTTTCGGCTCTGGCGGAGCCCGTGATGAAGCTTCTTGCGGAGGAACTGGACGAATCTGTCAGCCTTGGAATAATGACCAAGGACGGAGAGGTGAAGGTCATTAAACAGACCCTTTGCAAGCAACCGATTCGATATGAGATTACGGTGAATCAGCTCTTGCCCGCCTTCTGCACAGCAATGGGCCGAGTGATGCTTTCCGTGTTGCCTGATGAGACCAAGCAACGGATGCTGACTCAGCAAAAGATTGTCGCTCGGACACCGGTGACAATTACGGACCCGACGCGCATCGAGCAAATCATTCAACAGGCGGGTATCGATGGCTACTGTGTAGTGGCGGACGAGTCCGACTTGGGTGGGACCGGCGTAGCCACTTGCATCTCCTTTGGTCCGGGACGCCCAACGGTAGCGATGAACGTTGCTTGCATCTCGGCGCGGTTCCCAGAGAAGCGCGAAGCCGTAATAGCAGCACTCATGCGGGAATCCGCGAAATTGCGCGAACGCGATGAACGGTAAGTGCGACTTTATAGGCTTGCTGTCTCTCGCGGGAAAGGCCGCTCATATGCGGACATCGCTCAGCTCCCGCGCCTCAGACAAGCTAGGTCGTCCGTTTCAATGGAGACGTCTTCCGGGATATGTACATCATGTTGCGTAAGACATCCTTGCGTGGCTGGGTCGGCCCCCGCAAACACCGGACATGCGGCAACGCTTAAATTTTGAGGTAGTCTTCTGCCTATGTTTAAG
>NZ_FCOM02000336.1 GCF_001544695.2 Caballeronia arvi | reverse complement strand
CCGATCCTGGCCCGCGATGACGCGCTTGGACTGCAAATCAAGCACGAGGCGGTGCATCAAAAAAGGCTCATTCGCCCAGAGCGACTCCCAGTCTCCCACCGCGTATTGACTTGTCATGCTTGATCACCGGAAGTTTGATCGCGTTGAGTTTGCCTCAGCAACTCCGCTTCCGCTTCTTGCAATAAGGCGCGCGCGTATTCCGAGATGAACGCGCTGTCGTGATGATCGACCTTTCCAAACACGGTGACGAGCACGCGCCGTGCTTCGGTGGCGAATGCGACTCGGCATTCCTCGGTGGCAAACGTGACGTCAGTGACGATCCGTTCGGCGTGGTCGTGAATTGTGCCGACCTTCTTCCCATCGAGCAGGATTCGGGCCGTCGCGTTGACGCCGTGCCGTGTCTCGGTGAACTGGATGCTCAAAGGATCGATGGTGTAGGGCATGGTAGCTCGCTCATAAAGATTTGAGTGTTTGAACACGTGCGCTGATGTGTCGGCACGTACTCCAAGCCTATTCATCTGATCGCGAAGTCAAGGACGCCGGGGCGGATCCACGGGTAGTGGACTCAGTGGGCAAAGACGAGGGACCCGAAGCGTA
>NZ_FCOM02000093.1 GCF_001544695.2 Caballeronia arvi | reverse complement strand
CCGGCTGATGCACTTGCACTTCGCGCCGACCGAATCGACTTTCAGTTATTTCGAGGCCACGCGCGCGTATCTCGAACGCCACGGCAAGCCGGTGGCATTCTATAGCGACCGCGCGAGCGTGTTCTACGTCCACAAGCGCGATGAGACGGCGGGCAAAGGCGTCACCCAGTTTGGTCGTGCAATGTACGAGCTAAACATCGACACTTTTTGCGCCAACAGCAGCCCCGCCAAGGGACGCGTCGAACGGGCTCATCTGACGCTGCAGGATCGCCTGGTGAAGGAGCTGCGGCTGCGTGATATCAGCACCATTGCAGCTGCAAACGCCTTTGCCTGCGTTTTCATGGCGGCCTATAACGCACGCTTCGCAAAGCCGCCAAGAAGCGCGTACGACGCCCACCGGCCGCTGCGCGATGACGAGAATCTCGACGCGGTTTTGACTTGGCGGGTACAGCGTAAGGTATCGGATGCGCTGACGTTGCTGAACGATCGCGTACTCTGGCTGCTCGATGACACGGCAGCGAACCGCAGGCTGATCGGCCGCTACATCGACGTCTGGGAATACCCGGATGGGCGCCTCGAAATCCGCGCTGACGGCAGCGTGCTGCATGCTGTGCCGTACGACAAGCTCGCAGACATCGACCAAGGCGCGATCATCGAGAACAAGCGTCTTGGTCATGCGTTGCAGGTCGCGCGAGCGTTACAGGCGCAGCGCGATAACCGTCGGATCTCAGGCTCGCCGTCTCGCACAAACCGAGGTGCTGCGGTGCGCACTCACAAGCCCTTGCCCGGCACGAAGAAGTCGCGCGCATTCACCCGAGCCGATCTGGACCAAGCAATCGTGCAGGTCGCGCAACAGTCTAAGACGCCTTCAACACCTGGCCAACGCTCTGCTCGCACTCGCTGAACAGTCTGAAACGCCCCGGTCCGATCAAGGCCGTCCTTCAACACTACGTGGATTCAAACCGTTGAAAACAGAGCCAATCACACATCAAAAACACGACATCTGTATTTAGCCGGCGGTACGACATTTCAATTTTGCTTTGACAAGGTTCGGTGTGCTATGTAGGAGCAAAGTAGTAGTGTCGTACTTGAGCAAAGTACAGATGTCGCACCAAGGGATCGGTAGCGCATGCTGGTGCGGTTTTCCCGCCTGTGGAGACCGCTATGACGCGCACCGGGACGATCACGATGAGCATGCGGGAGCTTGACCGGCTGAAGGTCATCGAGGCGGTCGCCGAGTCGCGTCTGATGACGTGGCGCGCCGCTGAACGGCTGGGTCTGAGCCGGCGCCAGGTCGAGCGGCTCGTGATCCGCTACCGCGCCGAAGGCGCCGCTGGTCTTGTTTCGCAGCGGCGCGGCGTGCGCAGCAATCATCATTTGCCGCAAACCGTGCTTGACCAGGCGCTGGGACTGATCCACGAGCACTATGCCGATTTTGGTCCGACGCTGGCGTGCGAGAAGCTGCGTGAATGCCATGGCCTCGTGCTGTCGAAGGAAACCGTGCGGCTCCTGATGACGGATGCCGGCCTTTGGGTGCCGCGCAAGCAACGCCCGCCGAAGGCTACCAGCCGCGTGCCCGACGAGCCTGTTTCGGTGAGCTCGTACAAATCGACGGCAGCGATCATTACTGGTTTGAAGACCGGGGACCCGCGTGCGCTTTGCTGGTCTTTGTCGACGACGCGACGAGCCGGCTGATGCACTTGCACTTCGCGCCGACCGAATCGACTTTCAGCTATTTCGAGGCCACGCGCGCGTATCTCGAACGCCACGGCAAGCCGGTGGCATTCTATAGCGACCGCGCGCGAGCGTGTTTTACGTCCACAAGCGCGAGGAGACGGCGGGCAAAGGCGTCACCCAGTTTGGTCGCGCAATGTACGAGCTAAACATCGACACATTTTGCGCCAACAGCAGCCCCGCCAAGGGACGCGTCGAACGGGCTCATCTGACGCTGCAGGATCGCCTGGTGAAGGAGCTGCGCCTACGTGATATCAGCACCATTGCAGCTGCAAACGCGTTTGCCTGCATTTTCATGGCGGCCTATAACGCACGCTTCGCAAAGCCGCCAAGAAGCGCGTACGACGCGCACCGGCCGCTGCGCGATGACGAGAATCTCGACGCGGTTTTGACTTGGCGAGTACAGCGCAAGGTATCGGATGCCCTGACTTTGTTGAACGATCGCGTACTCTGGCTGCTCGATGACACGGCAGCGAACCGCAGGCTGATCGGCCGCTACATCGAGGTGTGGGAATACCCGGATGGGCGCCTCGAAATCCGCGCTGACGGCAGCGTGCTGCATGCCATGCCGTATGACAAGCTAGCAGACATCGACCAAGGCGCGATAATCGAGAACAAGCGTCTTGGTCATGCGTTGCAGGTCGCGCGAGCGCTGCAGGCGCAGCGCGATAACCGTCGGATCTCAGGCTCGCCGTCCCGCACAAACCGAGGTGCGGCGGTACGCACTCCCAAGCCCTTGCCCGGCACGAAGAAGTCGCGTGCATTTACGCGAGCCGATCTGGACCAGGCAATCATGCAGGTCGCGCAGCAGCCTAAGACGCCTTCAACACCTGGCCAGCGGTCTGCTCGCACTCGCTGAACGGCTAGAACGCCCCGGTCCGATCAAGGCCGTCCTTCAACACTACGTGAATTCAAACCGTCGAAAACAGAGTTAATCACACATCAAAAACACGACATCTGTATTTAGCCGGCGGTACGACATTTTAATTTTGCCGTGACAAGGTTCGGTGTGCTATGTAACCTCCGATGTCGAGACATTTTGAAAGCCGATGATGCGCGGCGGCGTCGGCGTGACTTTGGTTGACCGCAGCACGGACACGCAAATTCAACGCGCTACTGAACCCTAAGCTGCTCGGGGATCACATCTAGCTGGTCACTGATCTCCGTGCCTATCTTGACGACGCTTGCCCATCGTTCATGCAGAAAGCGTTCGGCTTCCGCTACGGCATGCTGGCATAGTCTGTCGATTCTTGTTGAGCAGTCGATGGGCGTGAATCCGATGCGACGGGGTGCTGGATTCACGACTCTTAACTCGGTACTTACCCCTGACGCCTTGCGGCGCAGATGCGGCAGCGTTATGATTCTATATAACTATATAGTGGGGGGTGAAGTGCTTACTACGGAAGATCATGCGAAATTGTTCGCGCCGCTGACGCGTCCAGATAGAAGCGGTGCCCCGAAGTATATTCGACTAACCAACGCTTTGATCGACGCGATCAGCGCAGGGCATTGGAAGGTGGGTGACAAGCTGCCGACCGAAGAACAGCTGGCTGAACTGACACCATTTAGCTTGGGAACGGTTCAACGGGCGTTAAAAAACCTCGTTGATCAAGGCATTGTGGTTCGCCAGCATGGTACAGGCAGCTTTGTTGCGCAAAACGATCTCTTGCTCGAAGACCCTTGGCATTGTCGTTTTCTTGACGACGATGGCGAGACTCTGCTTCCAGTGTTTTCAAAAGTGCTGGAAAGAAAAGACGAGACGGGGCGTGGACCCTGGAGTGAGCATTTTCCCAAAGCGAAGAATATTGTTCGAATTGACCGTGCAATCAACGTCAATAATGAGTTCACGGTGTTCGCCCGTTTCTATCTCGATAGTGAGAAGCTAACCAGCCTAGCTAACGCTCCTTTGCCAGACCTGAACGGTCTTAACTTCAAGACGCTAATTGCGCAGGAGCTTCATGTTCCCCTCACACGCATTACCCATGACGTTAGAATCGAGACGATGGAATCGCCGTTGGCCGAGCATATCAACGTGCAACCCGGCACAATTGGCCTTGTGATGCGCGCGGCGGCGTTCATGGGTGACGCGGCGTGCATTTATTATCAGGAATTTTTTATACCAAACACGCAGCGACGACTTAGTATTCCGGATCAGCCACCGGCGGTCGGTCGTAATCTGAGATAACGAAAGAGGTGTCAAAAATTTTTGCTTTCATAAAACTATATAGCTAAATAGTTTTCTATCGATACCGGACTGCTGCCTCTGCGTTCCGAGATCACGATCCGAGTCCCTTGCGATGATACCTACCAGTCCAGACCGCCTACTTCTTCAATTGCGTAACATTGCCGGACCAAAAAACGTCCTCACGGGCGACCGTTCGACGCGGCGTTATCGAAGCGGCTTCCGGTTCGGTGGCGGTGCAGCCATTGCCGTGGTGTTTCCGCATAGTCTTCTTCAGCAGTGGCAAATACTGGAAGCATGTATTGCTGCCGATGCGGCGATTATTACTCAGGCGTCAAACACTGGGCTAACGGGCGGATCCACTCCGTTCGGGCACGACTACGACCGTCCCGTTGTGATCGTCAACACATTGCGACTTGATCGTATCCATACACTCAGTGACGGGGAGCAAGTGGTTTGTTTGCCAGGGGCCACGCTGTATCAGCTCGAGAGCATATTGAAGCCACTTGGGCGAGATCCTCACTCCGTGATTGGCTCTTCATGCATCGGCGCATCCGTAATTGGCGGAGTATGCAATAACTCAGGCGGATCGCTGGTTAATCGGGGCCCCGCTTATACGGAACTCGCCCTCTATGCACGCGTTGATGAGAATGGCCATGTTCAATTAGTCAACGATCTCGGTATCGATTTGGGCCGCACACCAGAAGAGATCCTCGGCCGGCTCGACGAGGGAACCTTCTCACCCGATGCGGTGCACTGGAACTCTGGCGCTGCTTCCGACAGCAAGTACGTCGATCATGTCCGCGAGATTGATGCACCGACGCCAGCGCGCTACAACGCGGATCCAACAAGGTTGTTTGGAGCTTCCGGCTGCGCGGGCAAGGTAATGGTTTTCGCTGTGCGTCTCGATACGTTTGTCTCATCAGGAGCAGATCGCGTTATCTATGTCGGAACGAATTGCCCAGAAGCTCTCGCAGCCCTCCGTCGCGCAATGCTCTCGAGCCTGCCTGCACTTCCCATCGCGGCCGAATATATGCATAGGGACGCGTTCGATATTGCGGACCGCTACGGGAAAGACGTCTTTGTCATGATCGAGAAGGCGGGCACCGCGAGGCTGCCCAAATTCTTCGCGGCCAAAAACAAGATTGACGCGGTGCTAGCCGACATTGGATTGGGTAAGCTCCGCCTGACCGAACGCCTGCTTCAATGGATCTCATCTGCTGCTCCAGATCATCTGCCGAAGCGGATGCGCGCGTATCGAAATGTCTTCGAGCACCACCTGATGGTCAAGGTTTCGGAGACAGAACTCCAGCACGTGCAATCGATCATAGATGACACCATCAAGCCCAGCGGCGGAGATTACTTCTTATGCTCGGCCGACGAAGGAAAGAAAGCCTTTCTCCATCGATTCGCCGCGGCGGGTGCCGCGATCCGGTATCGCGCCGTACACAGCAGTGAAGTGGAAGACATCGTTGCCCTCGATATCGCTTTGCGTCGTAACGACACACAATGGTTCGAAAGACTTCCCAGCGAAATTGACGCGGCGATCTCCAAGAAACTCTATTACGGTCATTTTCTCTGCCACGTATTTCACCAGGACTACATAGTCAAGAAAGGCAACGATTGTATGGCCCTTGAGCACCAGATGCTACGCATCCTGGATGGGCGGGGAGCTGAATATCCTGCTGAGCATAACGTCGGGCATCTCTATCCTGCCAAACCCGACTTGGCCAAGTTTTACCGCGACATAGACCCTTGTAATTGCTTCAATCCGGGAATTGGACAGACCTCAAAATTTCGTCAATATCGAGAACCTGCTTGAGATCTCGCGCATCGCGGTGTGAAGGCGCCGACCGAGCTGGTTCTTAGGAGCACGATGGGCGCCACGCGCACGCGCCGACCCTTTGCAGCGAAGATCGGATAACTTTCTAACACTTCTTTCCTCCAGTCGCGAACAAATATGTTCCCTGGAAACAAATTGACGAAATGGGGCGGGCAAGATCCAGACTACCGGTTCTCCCTGGCCAACGAACGAACTTTTCTAGCTTGGATTCGAACTGCGCTGGCGCTGCTCGCAGCTGTGCTCGTGCTTGATCAGGTCGCGCTGCATGCGCCGGAGCCGCGAGGATGGCGAATCGTTTGCCTGCTTTTCGCATTGACGGCTTGTGTCGTTGCTGGCGCCTGCTATTTCAGGTGGCGAGCGAATGAGATCGCTATGCGTCACGGCCGTAGCCTACCGCTGAACTTTCTGCAGCCGCTGTTAACCGTCGTCATCGCTGCAGCTGCAACCATCTCAATGGCACTGGTCTTCAAGTGACTGAAACAGGACTCCAGCCTGAGCGAACCGCTTTGTCATGGAGCAGGACGGGGTGGGCGAGCATCGCAATCGCTCTGTTGTATGTCCGGGCGCTTTTGGTCGATGCACGGTTCGAAACCCGGTTAGGCGGCATTGCGCTCGCGAGCCTTAGCGTCGCAATGTTACTCATCAGCCTTCGCCGAAGTCATCAACTTCGCAATGGCTTGGTTGCGGAACGCGACACACCAATGCTCGTACTTTCCGCCTGGTTGTGTGTGTTCGCCCTCGATATATTCACGACGCTGGCTTTCAACTGTTCCAACACGTGTTTCTAGCGGGACGACGGGGCTACCTTACTTACGCTCGTTGTCATCGTCGGCGGATCTCGACGAAGTATGAAGTAGCTCGGCTTTCATTGCCCAACGACGTCAGACGGAGCGCGCGGCGAAGACGTCGGGTCGGGGCGGTTATCTGCCTCGCTTGAATCATTGCTACGGTAACGCGCGCCGCATCGCGCCGCTCGAATCGGGCAATCCTCACATCGTTCACGCCCTCCCCAAGTCACTATCTGCCGCCGGAGCAGGCCCTCGAGAGCGACGTGGCCACGATCGCTCGCGCGCTTTCACAGACAAAGAGCGAGATCGGCACACCGCAGCCAGCGGTTTAGCACAAACCCTATATTGCTTTGGAGTTATAGTCCTATATAGTAACGCTTGTACCGACGAGATCGCGGTTCGCACTACAGGCGCGGAATGGGCCGCCGCCTAGCAGAACACAAGGAAAAACCATGAGTTATCCCTATCCTCCGGAGCTGACTTTGCTGGTGGGCGGCGACTGGCGCGGCACGGCGGGCCGCGAAACGGTTGCTGTGTTCAACCCCGCCACGAACGAGGAGATTGGTCGGCTGCCGGTCGCCTCCGAGCAGGACATCGACGATGCAATCGTCGCTGCCGATCAGGCATTTCGCGGCTGGTCTGCTAAAAGCGCGTGGGAGCGCGCGGCCGTGCTGCAACGCGCTGCCGCGCTGGTTGAAGAACGTCGCGATCGTCTAGCAGGCATTCTGACGCTTGAGAACGGCAAGCCGCTTGCCGATTCACAGGGCGAGCTTGACCGGGTCATCGAGGGCATCATTTACTGTGCGGAAGAGTGCAAGCGGGCCTATGGCCGCATCTTGCCGCCGCGCACGCACCTGCTGATGCAGGCATCAGTGCGTCGCCCGGTGGGGCCGGTGGCGGCATTCGCGCCCTGGAATTTTCCGGCATTTTTGGCCGCTCGCAAGGTGGCGGCCGCACTGGCTGCTGGCTGCACCGTCGTACTGAAACCAGCCGAAGAAACGCCAGCGATTTGCGTGGAACTTGCACGCGTCTTCGTTGATGCAGGCGTGCCGGACGGAGCGTTAAACGTGCTGTTCGGCGTACCTGCGCAGATATCACAGAAGCTGATCGCGTCGAGCGTTATTCGGAAGATCTCCTTTACCGGTTCCGTGCCCGTCGGCAAGCTGCTCGCCGCGCAAGCAGGGCAATACCTCAAGCCCGCAACCATGGAACTCGGCGGCCATGCGCCGGTATTGGTATTTGACGATGTGGACGTCGAAAAAGTGGCGCGCGCCTGCGTGGGGTTCAAGTTCCGCAATGCAGGCCAAGTCTGTCTGTCGCCGAGCCGCTTCTATGTCCAGGAGAAGCTCGCAGATAGCTTCATCGAAACCTTCACGCGGATCACCGAGTCGCTGAAAGTCGGCGACGGCCTGGAACCTGGGGTGCAGATGGGGCCGCTCAACAACAAGCGTCGGCTGGCTGCTGCGCGGCAGTTCGTTGAGCAAGCCCACGGCTGCGGCGCGAGCGTGCGCACTGGCGGTAGCTCGCCAAGCCGTGCGGGCAACTTCTTTCTGCCGACGGTGCTCACCGGTTTAAACGAGGACGCGTCCATTCTCACTGACGAGCCATTCTGCCCCGTCGCTCCCATCATGACATTCAGCACAATGGAAGACGGGCTCGCCAAAGCCAACGCTGTGGATTTTGGCCTTGCCGCATATGCCTTCACCAACCAGATGGAACGTGCCGCCGAATTCTCCGAGCGCATTGAAGCGGGCTGGGTCGGTATCAACAGCTTCGTGCCTTCGCTGGCCGATGCGCCCATCGGCGGCATCAAAGACAGTGGCCTGGGTTATGAAGGCGGCCCTGAAGGGCTCGACGCCTACCAGCATCTGAAGTTCATCAGCCAATCCAATGTTCAGTTGTGAATCCGCAGCCAATTGAGGAGTGAAAAATGACGAACGCCAAGCAGTCTAATCGTTACAGCGGCTATCGCAAGCGTACCCGTCCGGAGCCGGATCTCGAGCTTACCAGCACCAACGCAGGAACGCCCATGGGCGAACTGATGCGTCGCTATTGGCAGCCGGTTTGTCTGTCGATGGAACTCACTAACGTGCCGAAGGCCATTCGCATCATGGGCGAAAATCTGGTGGCTTTTCGCGACAAGAGTGGCCAGGTCGGTGTCATGCACCGCCAGTGCGCGCACCGCGGCGCCTCGCTTGAATATGGGATCGTTTCGGAAAAGGGCATCCGCTGCTGCTATCACGGCTGGCATTTCAACGTGGACGGTACGCTCCTGGACGCGCCTTGTGAGCATGACGCCACGCGTTTGAAGGAAACCGTGAGCCAGGGCGCTTATCCGGCATTTGAGCGTAACGGACTGGTCTTCGCGTACATGGGCCCGGCTGAAGAGCAACCGCCGTTTCCTGAGTTCGACAGCTACTCGTTTCCGGCGGATAACAAGCTGGTGCCGTTCTCGAACATCTACCCGTGCAATTGGCTACAGGTCTACGAGAACATCATGGACCACATGCATACCGCGGTACTGCACAACAAAATGGTGGTCGAAGGTGTGGACGCCGAGACCGCCGCAGGCGTGTCGCTCGAGGGCTTTGGCGACATGCCGGTGATGCACTGGGAAGCTACACGCAATGGCCACGGTTGCATCTTCAGCGCGAACCGCCGCTTGCCCGAGAACAAGGTTTGGTCGCGCATCACGGAAATGATCTTCCCGAACTATCTGCAGATCGGTTCCCTTATGCCTACCGCCGCGCGCGAGCGCCATGGCGCCTCCGGATGCACGCGCTGGAACGTGCCTATTGACGACAACAACATGATCATCTTCGGCTGGCGCCATTTCAATGACACAGTCGATCCTGACGGTCTCGGCGTTGAGGCCGACTGCGGCGTTGACAAGATCGACTTTCTTGAAGGGCAGGTTGGCGATCGCTCGTATGAGGAAGGCCAGCGTGCGCCCGGTGATTGGGAAGCCATCGTAAGCCAGGGAAAGATCGCTGTACATGGCGCTGAGAATCCCGGCAGCTCGGATGTAGGCGTCTACCTCTGCCGCAAGCTTCTGCGGGATATGGTGCGAGGAAAGACAGCGCCGAACACCGAATTCGCGCGGCTTACCGCAGAAGGTAAGACCTTGCCGTTGTACTCCCAGGACAGCGTGCTCGATGTGCCAGAACTTTCGCGCGAGGAAGACCGCAAGCAATTGCTGGCGATTGGCAAGAAGGTGATCGCCGCCCTGCGTTCCGCCGATGGACTCGCGACTGCCGCCGAGCGTGACGCACATATTCGCCAGCAGCTCGATCAGATCGACGCGCGCGATCAGGTCGAAGCGTAAAGGGCAGGAGGGATCCGAAATGTTGAAACTGCGTGTCCGCTCAATCACCCACGAAGCAGAAGGAATCTTGTCATATGAGCTGGTAGACCCTTCGGGCCGCGGTTTGCCGCGCTTCGAAGCGGGAGCGCATATCGATGTGAGGATCCCAGGAGGACTGTCCCGCCGCTATTCGCTGTGCAATCCGCCAACCGACACGGACTGCTACCGCATTGCTGTGCTCAACGCGCCAGACGGACGTGGCGGCTCCCGGGCCATGCATGAGAAGGTAAGAGCCGGGGACTGGATCGAAGTGTCCGAGCCGCACAACTTCTTTCCATTAGCCGCCAACGCCAAACATTCTGTGCTGCTTGCCGGGGGAATCGGCATCACCCCGATTCTCGCGATGATGGAAGACCTGGAAGCGCAAGGTCGGTCGTGGGAGCTGCACTATTGCACGCGCGATGCCTCGCGTACAGCGTTCCTGCGGCGGTTTGCCAGCGCGACCGCAGATCCACGCGTGACCATCCATCACGATGAAGGCGACCCATCCAAAGGGTTGAACATTGCCGGCCTGCTCAGCCAGCATGAGGAGGGCGAGCATGTTTATTTCTGCGGCCCGACAGGCTTCATGGCCGCCGTGCAGGCAGCCGCGGAGCATTGGCCTCGCGAGGCCGTCCACTTTGAATATTTCGGCGCCGAGCCGCCGAAGGCTTCCGTCGCGGGCCAAGGCGCGCACGCTTCTGAGTTGCACCTCTCGCGCTCTGATCGCGTCGTGCCTATTGAAGCGGGGCAAACCATCTTGGACGCACTGCGCGCGGCCGGCGTGGAATGCGAATCCTCGTGTGAGGCCGGAATGTGCGGCGCCTGCAAGGCTACCTACAGTGCAGGCACGCCCGAGCACAACGACTATGTGCTCAGCGACGACGAGCGCCGCAATCAGGTGCTCGTGTGCTGCGCCCGTGTGAGCAAAGGCCCCGTGGTCCTTGAACTATAGTGAGACAAGCATGCAAGCAATATACGACTATATCGTTGTGGGCGCGGGTTCAGCGGGCTGCGCGGTGGCCGCGCGGCTGGCGCAAGACAAGCAAACTTCGGTGCTACTGCTAGAAGCGGGTCCGGCGGACAAGAACATCTGGATCCACATTCCGATCGGATACGGCAAGACCATGTTCAATCCGCAACTGAACTGGCAATTCAAATCTGAGCCCGAGCCGTTCCTGAATAATCGCCAGATCTACCAGCCGCGCGGTAGAACGCTCGGCGGATCGAGCTCCATCAATGGGCTCGTCTATATCCGCGGACAGTCGCAGGATTTCGATAAATGGGAAGCACTGGGCAACGAAGGTTGGAGTTGGCGCGATGTACTGCCCTATTTCAAGCGCTCTGAAGGTAATGAGCGTGGAGAGAGTGCGTTGCATGGCGGCAGCGGCCCGCTCTCGGTCTCCAACATTCGAGGTAAGCATGAGCTTGTGGAAGCCTTCATTGGTGCAGCCAACGAGATCGACGTGCCGCGCACAACGGATTTTAATGGCGCGGTGCAGGAAGGCGCGGGCTATTTCCAGCTCACCACGCGCAATGGCTTACGCTGCTCTGCAGCTAAGGCCTATCTGCGCTCAGGGCTGACGGGCGACAACTTAGAAGTGCAAACCGACGCGCACGCTATGGCCGTCTTGTTCGATGGAAACAAGCGGGCGATCGGTGTGCGTTACAGGCAAGGCGGGCAGGTGAAAGAGGCGCGCGTCAACCATGAAGTCATTCTAAGCAGCGGTGCGCTGCAAACGCCGCAGCTTCTCATGCTGTCGGGCGTGGGCGACGCGGTCGCGCTACGGGACAAAGGCATCAAAGTTGTACATGACTTGCCTGCGGTGGGCAAGAACTTGCAAGACCACCTGCAATCGCGCCTGATCTACAAATGCACCAAGCCGATCACTACCAACGATGATCTGCGCAGTTGGTGGGGTCAAGCGCGAATCGGCCTGCGCTGGATTTTCCGCAAGGCCGGACCCGTGGCGGCTGGCATTCAGCTCGGTGGCATGTTCGCCCGTACCAGCAACGAGGTGAATACGCCGGACGTCCAATTCCACTTCGGCACGATCAGCGCCGACATGACGGCGGGTAAGCCGCATGACTTCTCGGGCTTCACCATGTCCGTCTGCAACCTGCGACCCACGAGTCGTGGCGAGCTCTCGCTGCACTCAGCCGATCCGTTCGCGGGGCCCAAGGCGACGTTCAACTATCTCTCCACGGAACATGATGAGAAGACCATGATCGCCGGTGTGCGCATGGCACGCAGGATTGCGCGTTCGCGCTCGCTCTCGCCCTATGTGGCCGACGAGTACCGGCCCGGTTTCGACATCGATTCCGACGATGAAGTGCTCGACTTCATTCGCGAATACGCCACCACTATTTTCCATCCGGTCGGGACTTGCCGGATGGGACCGGACGAGGCCTCGGTTGTCGACACGCGTTTGCGCGTACGCGGCGTGCGCGGCCTACGCGTGGCAGACGCCTCAATCATGCCGCTGCTGCTGTCAGGGAATACCAATGCGGGTGCGATCGTCATCGGCGAGAAAGCGGCGGACTTGATCAAACAAGACCGCGGGCAAGAGAACGGTCGCCATATATCACTTACGACAATGAATAGCGAATTAACTGGAGAGCTGCAATGAGCCAAAAGCCGAAGAACTTATTGGTGATTATGTCCGACGAACATTCCACCAAGGCGTTGGGCTGCTATGGCAGCGAGATCGTGAAGACCCCGAACTTGGACCGGCTGGCGGCGAGCGGCACGCGATTCTCGTCTGCCTATTGCACCAGCCCGGTGTGCATTCCTGCCCGCGCCTCGTTTGCCGTGGGGAAATATATTCATCAGGTCGGCTACTGGGACAACGCGGACGCATATGATGGCGCTGTGCCGAGTTGGCACCATCACCTTCGCGAGCGCCAGCATGACGTGGTTTCTATCGGCAAGCTTCACTTCCGCGAGACCGGTGAGGACCACGGTTTCACCCAGGAAATCGTCCCTATGCATATTCTTGAAGGCAAGGGCGACCTCATGGGCCTGGTTCGCAGTGAGCTGCCAGTGCGCAAGGGCGCCTACAAGATGGCACACTATGCCGGCCCCGGGGAAAGCACCTACACGATGTACGATCGTGACATCACCGCGCGCGCGCAAATCTGGCTGCGAGAGCGCGCCAAACGTGAGCAAGACAAGCCATGGGTGCTATTCGTTTCGCTGGTCGCGCCGCACTTCCCGTTGACTGCGCCGCCGGAACATTACTACCACTATTACAACCAGGCGCTGCCGATGCCCAAGCTCTATGAAGAGAGCGAGCGTCCCAATCATCCATATCTGCTGGATTACCGCAAGAGCTTTAACTACGACGACTATTTCGACCGTGATGCCGTCAAGCGCGCCATTGCGGGCTACTTTGGGCTGTGCTCGTTTCTCGACGAGAACATTGGCAAGATTCTTACCTCGCTCGAGGAATCGGGGCTCGCAGACAGTACGCGCATCGTCTACACCTCGGACCACGGCGACAATTTGGGATCGCGGGGCATGTGGGGCAAGTCCACAATGTTTGAGGAAGCAGCCGCTGTGCCGCTCATCATCTCGGGCGAAGGAATCCCCGCAAACAAGGTCGTGGACACTTCAGTCAGTCATGTGGACGTCTACCCGTTCATTCTGGATGCCGTGGGCAACGACGAGCCGCAGCTGCGCGAAGGTTTTCCGGGCGTTTCGCTGTTCGAGGTGGCGCAAGGCGCTGCGCCTGACCGGAATGTGCTCGTTGAATATCACGGAATGGGCTCGGCCACGGGTGCATTCATGATCCGCAACGGCAAGTACAAATACGTGTATTACGTGGGTTACCCCTCCCAATTGTTCGATCTGCAGAAAGACCCGGAGGAGCTGAGCGATTTGGCGACTAACCCCGAGTATGAGGCGGCGCTCGCGGAGTGTCGGACCAAACTCTGGCAAATCTGCGATCCACTTGAGGTCGACGCGCGCGCTAAAGCTCGCCAGGCGCAACTCCTCGCCCAGAACGGAGGCCGTGAGGCGGTGATCGCGCGCGGCGATCTTGGCTTCACGCCGGTGCCGGGCGTGGCGTTCACGCTGGACTAAGCGGCCCAGAACGTCAATCAGGGGGAGGGAAGCCTGAACGCAAACAGCCGTTCAGTGCTTCTTCCTCCCCGCTCTTTACCGGTCATGCTCGTCGAGGCACGTCCAATGGCGGATTATTTGAGCACAGCCCTCGTAGTGTTGCTGGCGTCCTGTCTGCATTCTGCGACCGGATTTGGTTTCTCAATCTTGGCAGTTCCGCTCTTGCTACTGCTGCATAGCCCGATGACCGCGGTGCAAATCAATCTAATCCTCGCAGTGATCCTGTCGGTGGTAATGATTCCACGGGTGAAGGCGGACGTCGATTTCACTCTGCTTAAGCGTCTGGTAGTGAGCGGGGCGATCGGAGTGCCGGTGGGAATGGCACTGATTCTGTATGTACAGCCTGTACAGCTCAAACTCGCAATTGCTCTGCTTACATTGGCGTTCCTAATCGCATTGCTGGTGCAGGTGAGGTTCCAGCGCAATGATTCCCGCGACGCCGTATGTGGCGCGATCGCTGGCGCGTTCACATCCGCCGTCGGCATGGGCGGCGTGCCGCTGCTGGTGTATTTTGCCGGCGTCAATCTTCCGAAGGCTGTTGTGCGCGCAACTGTGCTGGCGTTCTTTGTCTTTGCCTACGGACTAGCGCTTGTGATGCAGCTGTGGAATGCGTTAGGCATTGCCCACGTCGTGTGGTTTTCGCTGAGTCTTGTACCCATGGCGCTTCTAGGCGTTGCGTGCGGCAATTGGTTATTTTCGCGCATTAGCCAGCGTGTATTCCGAGCGCTTATTTACCTTATCTTAGCGGGCAATAGCAGCTTTCTTCTCTGGTCGTTGCGATCGTCCTGGTAAGCGCTGCTACAGCGTGTCAGTTCGAGCGTAAATTGCGCAGCCGGCTGTGACCACTGCGAGGGTATCCACTATGTCGACACACACTTTGGTCCTATATAGTATTGAAACAAAAACACCAACGCGTGACATCGCCGTGCGGCGGCCCTGCGGTCCTTTGCTCGGCCCGTCCAGGTCGGTGGCGACGATTTGCAGTCGTCGAATTTCAGAATGTCATAGCTGATTAACTTATCCGATTTCCCAGGAGACATAGATGGCAACGCTTGACCGGTCGCGGGTAACGCGAGGATGGATTGTTACCATACTGCTGGCCTTATTCATGGTCATCAATTTCATGGACAAGGCGATTCTTGGCATTGTGGCCATTCCCTTGATGAAAGAACTGGGCATCCCGCCTGCGGAATTCGGTTTGATCGCATCAAGCTTTTTCTTATTTTTCTCGATTTCAGCCATCCTCTTCGGATTTATTGCAAATCGAATGTCGTCCAAGTTTGTTCTGCTGATTCTGGCGGTGATCTGGGGTGTTTCTCAACTGCCACTTGCCTTTTTTGCTAGCGTGCCGTTGCTGTATTTCTCCAGAATCCTTCTCGGGATCGGAGAGGGTCCGGCTTACCCTTTGGCCTTGCACGCTTGCTACACCTGGTTTAAAGATGAGAAAAGGAATCTGCCCTCATCGATAATTTTCCAGGGAGTTTCTCTGGGTCTGCTCATCTCGGGGCCGATCCTTACGTATATCATGCTCAACCATAGCTGGCATGCCGCCTTTATGTTTCTAGGTATCGCCAGTGTTGTGTGGATGATCTTGTGGTGGGTCTTTGGAAGTGAGGGTCCTTACGCTTCAAAGCAAAGCCAGACCGTCGCCGAGCAGGCTATCGATAAGGTGCCGTACTTTAAGATCCTGACGGACCGGACTTTTCTCTCCAATATGCTTTTGTACTGGGTGACATACTGGATTTTTTCGATCATGTTCACCTGGATTCCGTCGTACTTGTCTCACGTGATGGGCTACGGTACTAAAGAGGTTGGCTGGATGTTTATGCTGTTCACCGGTATCAACATCCCGCTGGTATTCATAGGGTCTTGGATTTCGCAGTACCTTTTGCAGCGCGGAATTTCGTCTTTGTTCGCACGTGGTTGGTTGAGCTGTACTTTCGTGGTAATCGGTGGTCTGTGCATTCTTGCTGCAATTTTCCTGGTACAAACCCCCACCGTGAAGGTCGCGCTCCTGGCGCTAGGCTTTAATCTACCGCAACTGACCTTTGTCCTGAGTTCCGCGATCGTCGCCGAGATTGTGCCGACCAGGCAGAGGTCCGCGGCAATGTCCATCAGTAGTGCGCTTGCCACAACCGGGGGACTGGTGGCGCCTGCCTTGACTGGGCGTCTGATACAAGGTGCCATCTCAGCAACACAGGGATATGACTACGCGTTCGTGGTCTCCGCAATCCTGGCGCTAGTTGTAGGCGGCATGGGCTATCTTCTGATCCGTCCTGAGGACAGTAAAAGGCGCTTTGAGAATCTTTCGGACGAACAAAAACTGGTGGCTGCGAATTGTTAAGAACCGCGGTTAAACCGGTTAAACCGACCTCATCTCTTATAAACATGGTGTCCCTGTCCATGTGGGAGATGAAGTCATGGGTCGACGGAACGGGCTCTGTATGTATGAATCCAACTTGAGCTAAAAATGCGAACGGCAGATCGAAGGTATTTGGCTTGGCCCGCGTCGAGACCGGGCGACTTACCCTGCTACGAGGGTGATCGAAGCTCCCAAATAAAGGCAGGAACCCGCGCCCAAGAGTGGATCGGCATGCTTTCTGCGGTCTATGAATAGAGGTGGGAAGGATGCCGATGTGGGCGGCTTGAACGTGAGCCGATTTTTTAGGAGTATCACATCGATGATATGGGAAGACGATTACCTTCTCGGTAACCCAGAGATTGACGAATTGCACGAAGAGTTCGTCGCTATGGTTCGAGCAGTTCAGGAGACACCCGATGAGGCGTTGCAGGGGCCCTACATGGCGTTGCTCGACCATCTGATTCGCCATTTCGGCGCAGAAGATCGCATGATGGTCGAGACGGAATTCCCGCCGCGGCAATGTCATATCGACGAGCACGCCGCAGTGCTCAGTTCGGCGCGCGAGGTGCAGATACAATTGTCGCTCGGGAACGTGGTGTTATGCCGCAGCTTGGTGGCAGAACTGGTCAAGTGGTTTCCCAAGCATGCTCAGCACCTCGACTCGGCGCTCGTGCACTGGATCAGCAAGAATCGACTTGGAGGAAAGCCGCTAGTTTTCAAGCGTTTCGCTTGCAGCGAAATAAGGCCTCTTTTGAATTCCGAGTGGGTGGTTTCGCGGTCAAGGGCGGGCGTGAGCCCAGCGCAGAGGCGCCTTGAATCGA
>NZ_FCOM02000148.1 GCF_001544695.2 Caballeronia arvi | reverse complement strand
CAGTATCCCGAGAATGTTTTTATCTGGAGATACACGGTTGTGGCCCTTGTTTGTACGTAGATTCGCTCGAATGTTGTCGGCATAATATTCCCCTGCGCTGCGAGGTTCGTCACGCGTTGGGGGATTTTCTTGCAGATTCTCATGCACACGAGTTCTGGTGTCGAAGCTTACGTGGCGGGCCGCGAGTGGCAGGGAGCGAAACTGCCCAGGTGCCCACTGCATCCTTGCGGTGGTTGCGGCATTGCGCGCCATGGAAGCTACTCGAGGGCCAAGCCGTCTGGGGTTCGGGTGGCCCGATGGTACTGTCCCCAAGGACACCGCACTTTCAGCCTGTTGCCCGACTTTCTGGCAGCGCGCTTGCCCGGACTGCTCGTCGAGGTCGAAGAGGCGATCACCGTGGCAGCACGTTCGCCGAGTATCGAGGCTGCTGCGGCAAGTATGCGTGGCCTGGAGGTATCATTGCCAGCAGCGATTCGTTGGCTCCGTCGTCGCCTCGGGCCGGTTCAGCGCGCTGTTCAAGTACTGAGGGATACTGACCCCGAGATGGCTGTTGTCGTTGGTGATGGCGATCTTACTCGACTTCGCCTTCACCTCAACGATGAGGTGCTAGCGCGCCTACCTCCGCCTCTTGGATTCGGAGTCTGTGGCCCCCGCCGCCCCGCTCACGAAGGTAGGCAACACAAGATGTGGCCTGACACGCACGGGCCAACGATCTATTCTGGTGGAGAACACGCTCCATTATCAGTATTCCTATGGTTACGCGATCCTGTGCGAAGCAGAACCCCAAACGCACGCCCACCGCCCGGGACATCCAGCGCGTATGGCGCGTAGACCGCAATGTCAGTGCGAGTACCGCGCGGCAATACCTGTATTGGATATTGCGGTTCAGACGCTATTGCAACGCGCTCGGCCTTGATGAAGCTGACGAGCTGACGCGCGATGGACTCGGGCGGTTCCTGCACTGGTACGCTGATTCACGCAACCTTACCGCTAACTATCTCGCGCGGGCAAAGTCGTCGTTTCGGTCATTGCGCCGCGTCTACGAGGTTATTGGCAGACCAATGCCCTCGTGGAAACCCGTCGAGTGCCGACCTGCGCCTGTCACAGCGGTCCTGCGCGATTACGCTGCACACCTTGGGCAACATCGTGGCAACCCCGAGGTTACGGTTCGCAAGAAGCTCGACCATGTCGGCAAACTCCTCGAGCATCTGCATTGTTCCGGAAAGTCGTGGCGACAGTTGACCTTGCCCGAGATCGATGCGTTTCTCATCGGGTGCGCCCGTCGTTACGCCCCCTCAACGACTGCCGACATCGCCAGCACGGTCAGATCCTTTGCCCGCTTCCTACTGGTCAGCGGACGCATTCGCACCGATCTCGCCGACGCGGTGATCTCGCCAGTGAAACGTCCGCTCGAAAATCCCCGGCAAGCCTTACCCTGGGAGGACGTTCAACGCCTGCTGCGCGTCGTAGATACAGGCACGGCGCGCGGATTGCGTGATCATGCGCTACTGCTGATGATGAGCACGTACGGCCTCGGTGCCGGCGAAGTAATTGGCCTGCAATTGCAGCACATCGACTGGAACGCCGGCACGCTGCAGATGTTCCGTCCCAAGACGGACGTCAGCTTTGTCCTGCCACTGCTTCCGCCCGTGGCCAGAGTGCTTGCGCGGTACCTGCGTCATGGGCGTCCGGCTCATACGCTAACGCGGCATGTGTTCGTCCAGATGAAGTCGCCATTCGGCGCGCTAACATCATCATCAGCAGTGCGACACATTATTATAAAACATGCGACGATCGCTGGCATCCGAGCGCCGTACCTGGGCAGCCACGTCTTGCGACACTCAAACGCCGCACGGCAACTCGATGTTGGCACCAAGGCGCGAGTGCTGTCGGATCTGCTCGGCCATCGCGACCCGGGGGCGCTATCGGCCTACGTTCGCATCGCAACGCAGTCGCTTCGCGAAGTCTCGCTGCCGGTACCGCGATGAGCACGAACATTACCGCCACAACCCTTGCCCGGGACGCAAAGGAGTTCCTCGCGTTCAAGCGAGCCATGGGAGCGGGATACCAACGCGCGGAGTTCGTACTCGACAGCTTCGTACGCTTCGTTCGTGACCGGTACGGCGAATGCCCTGCGCCATTGGAACGGGTGGTGACAGAGTGGACGGCAAGAATCGAGGGCCGTAAAGCCGTCACCGTGGGCAATGAATTCGGTGTCGTTCGCCAGCTTTGCCTCTTCCGTCGTCGCAGCGACCCACACTCATTCGTGCCGGATCATGCAGTGGCACCCGTAAAGGAATCGACGTTCGTACCGTACATCTTTAGCCGGGAAGAGGTACTCGCTCTGCTGGACGCCGCCACGCAGCACGAAGGTCGCAGCATGTGGGGAGCGATGTTGCGGGCACTCACGCTCGTGATGTACTGCACCGGTATGCGGCTCGGCGAGGCTGCAAGATTGCGTATGGTCGACGTCGATCTGCGTCGGGCCATCCTGACGGTACAACGAAGCAAGGGACGTTCGCGCATCCTGGCGATCCGTGACGATCTCGTCGAGGAGCTACGACAGTACATTCGTTATCGCGAGAAAGTACTGACGACAAGCGGTGCGGACGATCCCATGACGCTGTTCATCCGTCTTGATGGATCGGCACTCACACTGCGCGCGGCATCCGACGCTTTGCGATGTCTGCTGCGGAACCTTGGCCTGAAGCCACAACGCGGCCGTTCGGGCGCTAGGCCGTACGAGCTTAGGCACGCCTTTGCGGTACACCGATTGACTGGCTGGGCGGAAGAAGGTGTAGACGTCCATGCGAAGCTGCCCTGGTTGTCTGCCTACCTCGGGCATCAGAATGTGCTCGGTACGGAAGTCTATCTCAAGGCCACGCCGCAACTGCTCCAACTGGCAAGCCAGCGCTTCGAGCGCCACTCACGTGCAAAGCGCTACCTGCGATGAGCCGCTCACAGTCTCCCGGCCTGTTCGCCCACGTGCACTCGTACTTTACCGAATACCTGCCGCGGCAACGTGGCGCCAGCGCTCATACCATTCGCGCCTACCGGGATGCGCTAACGTTGCTGTTCAGGTTCGTCTCCGAACAGAACGGTCACGATGTGGCGTCCTTGCAGCTTGCCGACCTCGACGCTGACGTTGTAATGCGCTTCCTGGATTACATCGAAGCCGCGCGGTCTAATTCGAGGGCAACCCGCAACTGCCGACGCGCGGCGATCCGGAGCTTCTTCAAGCATCTTCTGCGCAATGACCTAGTCCACTCACAACAGTACATACGGGTGTTGGCCATTCCTGCCAAGAAAGCTCGCCAGCAACCAGCAACCTACCTGGAGCCGGAAGATGCGCGACTGATCATCAGCATGCCGAATAAAAGTACCTGCGGAGGATGGCGTGACTATACACTGCTGCTGTTCCTCTACAACTGTGGTGCCCGGGTCGGCGAGGCTGCGGGCCTGCGGTGGAGCGATCTGCAATTGGTTGCGCCAAGACAGGTTCGCCTGCGAGGAAAGGGGGAAAAGGAGCGTCTGTTGCCGCTGTGGCCTGAGACCGCCAACGCGTTACATCGATTGCTTGGCATGTCAAGCAGTAACGGCGACCAGTGCGTCTTCGTCAATCGACACGGGCAACCACTGACGCGCGACGGCATTGCCTACATTCTCACCAAATACGTGAGCGCGGCAGCTCACAGTAACCCTGCATTGCTCCGAAAACACATCACGCCGCACACGCTGCGCCATAGTTGCGCTGTCGCACTGCTGCAATCTGGAACTGACGTGACGGTGATTCGCGATTACCTTGGTCACGCCAGCATCGCAACGACGGGTCGCTACATCACAATCAATCTGCAGATGAAGCGCGACGCCATGCTGGCGTTCTGGAAAAAGGCTGGCATTAAACCGGCAAACGCAAAACCTTGGAAACCGAAGGCTGACCTGCTAGCGTTCCTCCAGTCCTTGTGATCGCGGGAAAATTTATGTTGGTTCAAACCCCGGAGATCGCACTACAAATTACCGAAAATCGTATCTTATCTCCAGATAAAAACATTCTCGGGATACTGATCC
>NZ_FCOM02000060.1 GCF_001544695.2 Caballeronia arvi | reverse complement strand
CCCAGCTTCTAGGATCACGATGAGTGTCCTGACTGGAAGCTTCATCCGCCTTGCACACAAAAATTTGGACAGTCCCCGACCAGCCGCGCAACGTCCGGAAACTGACGACCATCTGGGCGAACGACATACCGACATAGTCCATATCTGCTTCTTCGAATGTGAGCAGCTTGCCGGTCAATTCGCACCGCACGCGCTGTAAGTCGTCTCCGTACAGCTCAAAAGCCCTTCTTTTTGCGTCCAACAAGGTTGGCTGCACGGCAGCCCTGCATGCGCACGCGAACTGGTAAGCATCGCTCTTGGGTTGCGCCCGCACAGCAACGGCGTAGCTGAAGTCAGACGCGTCGCCGTGCGTATGTACGACCCAGAAACCCGCCGTCGAGCGGGTAAGGGACCCACAGCGGCGTCGCTCGAAGTGGTCGATGCCGCTTCCTGCCTTCGGCCGCCCAGCAGCAATAGCGAGGTCGTAGCGTTCAACCAACGCCGTCAGGTCATCGTGGTCCTGAGCGTCGTCAACGGCTTGGTCGTCGGAGTATCGCAGGAGCATCTGCTCAAAATGAGCGACCGCCGCTTTGTGCGAAGGCCAAGCACGGCCGTTCGACAATTGCACCGCTATCGTCATGCCAGCTCCGCTCGCGGGATGCGTACCGACTCATGGAAGGAATGTGCGCAAGTAGCCATTGACCGAAGTCAGCCTGAGCGTGGCTTCCCTAGGTGCTCAATGCATAAGCAGAATCTCGCAGGCTTCGGTAGTGTCGCCACAGACCGATGCCCACCGACTGCGGACCCCAAGATACGGTCTTTTCGGGCCGCGTCTCAATGGGCCGGCCCGACTGTTGCCGATTTTGTCCGTGTTGGGCCTGTCTCGGGGCTCGCGACGCGGAGCTGGAACGCGCGACAATCGTGTACCACGCCGCAAATTGCGCGCCCGCTCAGCTTTGTTTGCCGAAGCCTAGTCTGAAGACTCGTGCTATGGCATCCTATGCCCACAGTGTTACATCCATTGCAACCAGGCGTATGTGAGCGGATGAACTCGGCCATGAGTGCAGTTGTCAACTGTCGGTCCGGCCCGCGCTTCGCTTGATGACAATCCCATAGCTCAATCACTAATGACGGTGAACGTTCAGCTAGAAGACCCGACGTTGACGGACGGCCGAGATATGTTTGACAAGGCAAGCACATCTGTGTCGGTGTTCGCCGGAACTTCGAAGCAATGGCGGACGCTTGCCATGCGATTTCGCACCTTCGAACGCCGCTATTCGCCTGGGTTCCTGCCAGAGTCGCGGTGCGGAGCCTATCGGAATCCGCTCGAAGCACTGTGCCTCGATGACCTCTTGCGAACTCCGGGTGGCGGCCAGTCGATGACTGCCCGCGAAGGCCGTCGATAGCGGGCGGACCACCTAAAGATGAACGCTGTGGTCGGGTTGGACACAATCAAAAATCGAGTTGTGCCGCCGCTTTGCTGATGGTCAGTGCGCTGTTCGCCGCGGCCGGTCGGTCGGGACCCGTGCCGCCCTTACGGGGGAATCATTCTGTTCGATAACGGTAGAAACAGCGTTCTTGTAGACAATTTGATTCCCTGACGGTGATTGCAATGCGAGGACGTACTTGTCGAAAGAGGCGATGACGCCACTCAGTTTGATGCCGTTGACAAGGAAAATCCAAGCGGGGGTTCGCTTTGCGACCAGCGCAGCGAGAAAATCAGATTGGACGTCTATAGTGGCTTGCTTCACGATGCTCCCCGTCGCAGACGAATCGAGAATGTGTCCGTGAATCCGTTGAGAAAGTTCGAATCAAATTCGTAAATCACAGTATCGGAACAGTCCAACGCGCCTCATTGCTGTCATCGCCCGACGGTGGGCGCGGCAACCTCACTGTGCAACTCCTGTCCAATCCGAGCCCTCGTTCGTCGCTGTCAGCGAGTCGGACGGCGTCTTATTGTCAACGGGGCGCGACAACTCGACGTTCGCTAGGGCATGCTCCGAACGTCAGTGGGGCGATTCGGGTCATATGGATTTATAGCTCGTCCTGTCATGCGGCGACAATCGGCATGTGAGGTGGCAAGTGCAGTGCGGCCTTCGCCTGACGACTTGCCGCCGAAGCGACGCCGCGCAGTAGTACTCTCTATCATTTTTAGCGCGACAGCGCGAGGAACTGTGCGGGAGCACACTAAGGAGGGGCTCGCCTCTTGGACAAAATGTGAGCAACGTAAAAGGTTTGCTGCTTGCTTGACCGCCCTCCGGTCGGTTCGCACTGGGAGAGCGGCCACGTCCTGGGAGCCGCGCCAGGCAGCCAAGTCAGGGGGAGCCTTGAAAAGTCCATCCGGACGCAGCTCGCGTGCTGCTGTTCACAGTGTAGGGTGGGCTTTGGGTGACTAAAAAGCTCATCAAGCTCCGCTTTGAAGTGGCTGTTGGCACTCCGAAAAGATAGTCAACGTCTAAGCACGCTGGCACTGCGCTTCCGTTCGCTTTCAGCCTAAATACCCGCCCGCGCACAGCTTTCGAACGGTAGCGGACGGGCTGCGCTCGGCAGCGCCGCCCACTCCTCGGCGGAGCATCGATGCGGCCCGCTCATAAATTCGCACGCGCTCCGCCTCTGCATTATGCCTGCGGTCCTTCTTGTGCCCCGGGAGAGGCGAACCCATCAATGCGGCATATCGGCTGGACGCAAGCGCTTGAACCTGAGAAAAAAGTCGTCGCCTGGCAGCCCGTTCGCCAGAGCCATCAAACAGCCATGGTCGAGCAGGTCCGGGTCGCTGAGGTTCGTGCCGCCTCCTCCGTTCTCTCGCGATTGAGAGAGCCGCAATCACGGCTTGCTCGTGCCTACCATTTCCTCTGTCTGGGCGGTCGATAAACGGAGGTAGGCGGCCGCGAGTCGTCGGAGCTCGTCCTCCGAAGCGTCCTCTATTCCTATCAGTTGATTACTCGCGGCACGATGCGAAGCGAGCAATTCGTTTAATTTGAGGTGAAGCGCGACGCTGTCCTTGTTCTGGCTCTGCTGAATCAGGAAGACCATCAGAAACGTGACGATGGTGGTCCCAGTGTTGATGACAAGCTGCCAGCCATCCGAGTAGTGAAATATTGGACCGGTCACAATCCACGAGACGACTGTCAAAACGGCTAAACAGAACGCAGCCGGCGAGCCTGCCCATCGCGTGACCAGGCTAGCAAACTTGTCGAAAGCGCGTGTGAGCGGGTGCCTGCCCGCGTAAGCCGGACTCGACGTGTCAGGCACCGTGTTGAGCTCATCGGTCGAGGAAGGTGGCAACTCGGACATGTTCATCGTAGGCTCCGGATAGACGTTAACTGGACAGACGCAACTGCCATGCCAGCGGCTCGTCGTAAGCCGAGCGGTTGCGCGTACGAACTCAGCGTCACGTCGCAAGAATCGACGACGAATCGAGCATCGTCTGCTAACTACCCTTTCATCCTTCCCAACCCAGCGTTGCTTCTAGCGTGGCGCCCGGCAGGGTGTGCAATCCACATGTACGCGTTCAACCGCTTGGGTGCCATGCAATCGATTCTCCGCCAGCCAACGCCGCATCATCATCGTCGCGGACGATTAAGAAGTTTCCTGAACGGATGCATGTATCCGCCCTCATCGCGAGTAACCGGATAAGTGTCGTTGCGGTCATGCCGAAGCGCATTGTTTCGGAGGTGCAAACCCGCGGCGTTCCACCTTGGATGGAATGTCCGTTGCTCTCGTAGTGGTGGAATATCGCAGGTAAGTCGTATGGCAATCGTTCTAGTAGTCGATGATGAACCGGCAATCTCGTCGTCCCTAAGCTTCCTGTTGCACGATGTTGGGCACGAAGTCTTAACAGCGTCTAACGGCGCGGAAGCACTCGAGCTGGCGGAGCAACGCAACCCCGCAGTGGTTGTGTCGGACTGGCTCATGCCCGTAATGGGTGGGGCGGAGTTGCGTCGGGCCTTTGCTAGAAACTCAGTGCTGTGCTCTGTTCCTTTCATCTTCATGTCGGGCACCGCGCATTCCGGCGAAACCCAAGGAACTGCTTTCCTGCAAAAGCCTTTCGACGTAGCCGAGTTGCTCGAAGCACTCGCGGAGTGTCTAAGGAACCGCGCGCACGCTGACCCTTATCCACGCTAGGAAAGGAGTCGTTCGAGCTGGTCCATATACAGCGGCTTCAAGACCCATTCGTCAATGCATTGCTGAGACTTGTCTATAAGCTCATTACTTCCTGTGAGCGCGACGATGCGCGCAGACTTTGAGCGGCCTTTTCGAATCTCCAAGCAAACGGTAACGCCATCAGCGTCCGGCAACATCAAGTCCAAGAAGATGACGTCGAACGTTTCAGAGGCGGCAGCGTCGACAGCCGACGCGCCGTTGTAAGCCACTGCGCCGACATGCCCCAACTCGGAAGCGATATCCCTCAGCGCATCGGCCGTGTCGCGCGAGTCGTCTACGAATAAAATCTTCTTCATCGAGTGTCCCGTACGTTCACGGCGGACGCAGCGCATCAAGTTGCGGTCGAGCAGCTATCGAGTCAGTATAGGGTCTCGCTCCACCGGCTGGTCTCAGGGAAGACCTGCACTGGCGGTGTTGGAGCGCTGAGAAATTCCACCACCGTATGGAATTCAAGCCCCCGACAGAACGGGAATTCGGCGGCACAGGGCGACCTGACTCTCCCCGGACACCTTGCCGTCAATGTGGCCAAATCCTTGCTTGCACTGCAGCAATACAGGTGGAGGCAGCCATGGAAGACGTAGGAACACTCGTGGTCGTACGAAACGAAGACCCTTGCACCCTAGATGCCGAAGCGCTTCTAGACGAAATGGACGCTAGCTGGGCTCTGTTCTACGGCGAATCAGGACGAACTCGAGACTTTCACGAAGAAATTCGTTCTCCGCGAAGCACTTTTTTGGTGGTCCGGACATTGGCCGGCTTCGCGGTGGGGTGCGCCGCACTGCGCCGGTGCGATTACTGCGTAGGCGAGGTGAAATATCTTTATAGTCGCGCGGCGAGGGCCGGCATCGGGCATGCGCTCATGTCGCGGCTCCAGTCAGACGCATCGGCTCTTGGCTATCGCAGTCTCGCGTTAAGGTTGCATCTTTCGGACCGTCGCACCATCGCGTTCTGCCAGCGGAACGGGTTTGCTGCGACCAATCGGTTTGCAGGAGCGCGCGGTGCACCGGAGCGCAAATGGTTCGAAAAGGCGTTGATACCGCGCGAAGACCAACCTAAGGCACTCCAACTTGCCGCGCAAGCGTAGGCGAGGGAGAGATTACGGAAGTCCGTTGCGACAGTGCTCGTCGAAGCCGAGCCGGTCGCCCAGGCCGTCGAAGTATGTCGCCACGCCTGGAAACGGAGGGTGGTCAAACGGTGTCGAAAACCAACGATTCACGGATAGGCCGATGGGGATGTCTGCGAGAGAAAAGGTCGGACCTGCGACATAAGCCCCTGTGACGGACAACTGATTCTTCAAAATGGTCATTTGCTGCGTCCAAGAGGCAATCGACCGCGCAGTCTCCTCCGCCGATTGATGAGCTTCAGAGTGTCGAACGAGCGCGAGGAACGCATAGCTCCACGACCGGTTTAGCTCAGTCGCCTGCCAATCCATCCACTGGTCGACTCGCGCGCGAGCGACCGGTTCAACTGGGTATAGATGTTCGCCGCCGTAGCTGGACGCCAAGTAGCGAATGATGGAGTTCGATTCCCAGAGAATGAAATCCCCATCTCTCAGCACTGGAACCAAGCCGTTGGGATTGAGCGCCAAAAACTCCGGCGCATGGGTCGACTTGAATCCAGTTCCCCAATCTTCTCGAACGAAGTCTAGGCTGAGTACAGCGCAAGCCCAGAGCACTTTTCGGACATTGATTGAGGATGCCTTTCCTAAGATTGTCAGCATCGGAACTCGTCGTGTTAAGGATGTTGCTGAACGGTACATGGCGTCTCTGCCCAACTCCATATACAGCTCTGGCGCTCGGCGCCGTTCCAGTTGAGCCAGCGGTGCTCGGCCCGGCGAGGAGGCTATGTAGAGAAAACAATGATGCCGCATCATGATGATGCTCGTCGCCTTGTCGAGAGCTCGCTCCAGGTATTGCGCTAGGGTTTTAAGCGACTCCGGTTCGCTCTCGGGACCGTTCGCGTTCGATTCTTCTTTTCCCGCCACTGCGACCTCCTAACCCTGAAGAGCAAGATGAAACACACCGGCTGAGATAGGCTGTTAGCACCTGAAGGTCGACGCTCATTCTGCTGCCTCTGCGAAGCAGAATCGTAACTCCTGCCTGACTGTATGTTAGCAGCGCTCGGTTGTTTTTCCCTTAGTCACCGAATGGGTCGGTAGCGAATTTTGATTCGGTGCTAAGGTGTACTCAGCGCGTAAGGCCTTAAGTACAGCATCTATGTCGCGCTCGAAGCCGACCACATTTCCAAAGTGCGTCATGTTCCAGTTACATCCCGTTTTATCGGGCTCCTGTAATTGGGGCCGCGGCACTCGAATCTTTACGCCGTCTTCAACGATTTCCTGTAACCGATGGATTCGTCGGTCAACTTCTTGCTGCAGCCGAGAGGCGTTAATTGTCTTGCGTAGCATTCGACGCTCCTTCTGTCGCGATGCTCCGTTCCACCAAGCTGTGCTCAAGCAGCTGACCGTTACGCCGCAAGTCGATGCTCATAGTAGGGTCGGTCTCTGTCATCGAGGATGGCATACATAGTTTCCAAGTCTGACGGGCTCGGTTTGAGCCACGCTTCGATGTTTTCGAATTTGATGGGCACGATGCATCGGTCATGGCCGGCGGCCTCGACTTCCGGCGGTGGCTCGTCAGTGATTGCTGCGAAGGACAGCAAGTCGGGCTGCCCTGGGCCGGTCCATTTGGACCAGAGACATGCGACGTGCATCAACTGGCCGTTGTTTGGGCGAAATTCGAGGACGATGTTCTCGTCTCGGTCGTGCGTTTCAAGGAGCGTATTCTCGTACTTGGCCTTTTTGACGTTTTCGTAGAAGACGTCCACTAGCATCACGCCATGTGTGTGGCCGAAGCAGGGCATCAAGAAACCTTCAAGATTATCGCGCCGCGCGTTGTAAGTCCCCGGGTACTTCACGTCGTAGTTCGCCGGCTTACCTGCAATTCGGCATTGGTAGCGCATCGGCTTGACCACGTACATTCCGTTCTCCATCACAAGCACGGGCGCGTAAGTGCCGGGGAAGATGCGTGAGTCGCGCGGTTCTGGCTCCGTCCGGTGGATGTCCTCGAGTCGGCGTAGCGAGGCCCCGATTTTGGCGGTCGCAATGCGCATGCTCTCGGTGGCCGCCTTCGTAACCTTCGACTGCAATGTGCGCTCGGCATCCGCAAGGCGCGTTCGCTGCTTGAATAGCTCCTGTTCAAGCTTCGTCGTCTGGTCTTGGTTGTACCGGTCGATTAACGCTTTTATCTCGCTCTCGGCATTAGTCTGCGGTTCGCGAAACGCGTCGTCGACGGCTTTGGGAATCTTCGCCTTGCTGCCCTCGGCCCTCTCGAAGTACAGGCGCGCGAATTCCTCGATGTCCATGTGTGCACCGAATGTCTTCACATACTTGCGATAGTCCGCCTGAATATGGGCCGAGTAGCACATGCGTGGTCTTCCTTGGTCGATTGATTGGCCGGCCTGCTCAGAGCGATTGCTTGCACAACTTCATCATCTTCTGAACGACCGCGCTCGCGTGGTTGAGCCTCATTTCGCCGGTGAACAGCACCTGCACGTCGCTCTGCCGTACCGCGATGCCAGCGGCCTTCAACTCGCGCTTGGCAATCTTCATCGCAAGCTGGCCAAGCACCACTCGATTTAACCAATGCATCGATACGCCGCTTCTCGCGAGCCAAAGTCGACTGCTCTCAACGACATGGTCAATGCGCCATTCGCGCGTCAGCGTGTGCGAGGCAGTGACGGTTGCAACCAGGAAGCAAAGCAAATCGGCGCGCGTGCCCGGCACTTCGTCTATATCAAGTTTATCCATTCTCTGAGACCCGTCTGTTCTCCTTGCTCGAACTTCGGTGCAGTAGGTCAAGCTTCGGTCGAGAGGCGTCGTTCAACGGGTTCGGCGCCGTCAATCTTCTGCGCTGACTACAAACGCAGACTCGTTCCGAAGCAAGAACCGTCGCACCCCTCGCAGTGATGGCGCCCCCTGATGCTGCCATCGACCCTCCACCGGGTGTAGTCGTCAATCGACCTCGTACCAACGGTGCGCCCGTTCTCTTGCGCGAAGAATGTCGGCACCAGCCTTGCCGCGTGCCACAGTTTCGTCTAGGTCCCGTCGCCGAAGCCGTTGAGCAACCGTGGACGCGTTCGGCGACCTCGTGCACAGGGTACATCCGCACGAGCATATCCATTCGACTCCTCAGAAGCGACTAAAAAGGGGCAATTCACTGCTTCACTTTTTGCGTTACGATACTGTACATCCATACAGTATTTCGGCAAATTGGCCGCTCTTCCCAACACATCGAGTCGATTCACCCCCGCCTTTGAACCTGTACCGTGGGGATAGATAGTTCGAAGGCGATGACCGCGAGACGTTGACCGGTGAGGGTCTTGGGAAGGTCGTGATTCGATGTACGGCTACATCGTTTGACATACTTTTTGTCGCCGCCGACGGCGTCGAGGTTTTGGGGCCCCAGTTGAGGGTGACCGATTCTGAACGCAAGGCTCGCGAGAAGGCTGGCTCCGCTTCATGTTGCAAGGTGAAGGGTTGTCCGAAGGTTCTCATGGCGAGATTCGCAATGCTCACGGTCGCAATGTCTTCGCTATGGGGTTTCAACCGCCGTTCGGAAGATACTTTCCAGCTTGACAGGAAGCCGTTGACGCAGATTTCGTCAGGAAGGGCCAAGGCGTTTCATCAAGCATCGGGCGCTCGCCGGACAGATGGAGGCGAACTGCTCCGTGAATTGCAGGGCAGCGGGAGCCGCATCTTTGTCAGTAGGTGCGTATCCCGCTGCGGTGAAAAAGCCGGCTGCGTTCATTGTGAGGAGCCAAAGCTCACAGACGCCCTGCGCGAAACACGACTTCTCCAGAGTGAGCAGAAGCAGGCGTCCGAGCCCAAGTTTCTCGTTCGAGGGGCTTACGGCGAGAGAGCGTACGAGTGCCGATTTCCCAAAGCGTTGAACGCCCACGCAGCCGACGACCTCTTCGGCATCGTTGACGGCGACAAGAAATCCCTCCATCAGATTCGATTGCAAATCTGACGTTGGCAACCCTCGTTGCGCCACCAGGTCTCGGATGGCGTGTAGGTCACCGGGCTCCGCGGGCCTTAGATTCACGATGCATCTCCGATGAGCGCGTCTTCGACCGACTAGCCCTCGTTTGCCGAGGAGCGGACGGCATGCCTCAACCGTGAAAGGTAAGCGCTTATGACGTCACCGCCTGTGAAAGCGCCAAGAAACTACTCGACTTCACTTTCGTCGGTGTCAGCGTTTCCGTCTCGCTCATGACTCATTGCGGCTTGGGCGAGCTCAGCGACTGCCGCCGGCACCATCTCTTTCCGCTCGCTATAACGGTCGGTCAGGTAATCGGAGCGGTCGCGGATGAGAAGAGTGAACTTGTAAAGCTCCTCCATCACATCTACGACTCGGTCATAGTAGGCCGACGGCTTCATTCGCCCGTTCTCGTCGAACTCCTGAAACGCTTTAGCGACGGAGCTCTGGTTCGGGATAGTCACCATTCGCATCCATCGTCCGAGAACACGCAGCGCGTTGACGGCGTTGAATGATTGGCTACCGCCGCAGACTTGCATCACCGCGAGTGTGCGCCCTTGGGTCGGTCTAATGCTGCCCGTCTCGAGCGGAAGCCAGTCAATCTGGTTCTTGAACACGCCAGTAAGTGCGCCGTGCCGTTCTGGACTGCACCAGACCTGACCTTCCGACCAAAATGAGAGTTGCCGGAGTTCCTCGACCTTCGGATGGTCAGGCGGGACGCTGTCTGCCAGGGGGAGGCCGTGCGGGTCGAAGACCTTCGTGTCAGCGCCGAAACGCTGGAGGATGCGTTCCGCCTCGAGCGTGAGGAGCTTGCTGTACGAGGTGGGTCGAAGCGAGCCGTAGAGTAGAAGAATTCGCGGCGCATGCGTCGATACAGCGCGCGGCTCGAGCTTCGTCGTGTCTGGCGTATCGAGGACCGACGGGACAATATTTGGAAGAGTGGACATCATTCGTTCTTAATGCGTTTAAGCTTCGTACCAGTGTCGCGACCTGTTCACCACGCCGACGACAAGGAGCATCACCGGCACTTCAATGAGCACGCCCACGACCGTCGCAAGCGCGGCACCCGACTGGAATCCGAACAGACTAATGGCCGTGGCGACTGCCAACTCAAAAAAATTGCTTGCGCCGATGAGGCTGGACGGCCCGGCTACGCAGTGGGCGACGCCAAGTCGACGGTTCAGGACGTAGGCGAGACCGGAGTTCAGGAAGACTTGGATGAGAATGGGCACGGTTAACATTGCGATGACCAACGGCTCCTTGACGATGGCCTCCCCCTGGAAGGCGAACAGGAGCACGAGTGTCGCAAGCAGTGCGCTGATGGAATAGGGCCCCATTCGAGCGACCACGCGCTTAAAGTCAGATTCGCCGCGCGCCAGAAGTTGGCGGCGTAAGCCTTGAGCGAGTACGACGGGAATGACGATATAGAGACCGACTGACGTTATAAGCGTATCCCACGGCACCGTAATCGCAGACAAGCCGAGCAGCAGCGCCACTATGGGAGCGAAGGCGACAATCATAATGGCGTCGTTCAGGGCCACTTGGGAGAGCGTGAAGTAAGGGTCTCCCTTGCAGAGCTGGGACCACACGAAAACCATGGCCGTGCATGGCGCGGCAGCCAGCAGGATGAGCCCTGCGACGTAGCTGTCCAGTTGGCTCGACGGCAGGTACGGCGCGAACACGTGGCGGACGAATATCCACCCAAGCAAAGCCATGGAAAACGGCTTAACGAGCCAGTTCACGAAGAGCGTCACACCGATGCCGCGCCAGTGACCTCGAACCTGCGCCATGGCCGCGAAGTCGATTTTGACGAGCATAGGGATAATCATCACCCAGATAAGCACGCCAACCGGGATGTTGACGTGCGCAACCTCCATGCGACCGACGGCTTCGAACATCGCCGGCAGCCAGTGGCCTAGAGCGATACCCGCGACAATGCAAAGTGCTACCCACACCGTGAGATAGCGCTCAAAAAAGCCTATCCGGGCAGCGCCGTGCGCGGCGCCGGTTGCATTGCTACTGCTCATGAGATTCCTCTGCTGGACGAGAACCGATGGTTCGCATTTCCTGTTGACTTGCGGCTCTGTCCAACACTTCCAGCGGCAAGTTCACGAATTGAATCACGCGATTCATGATTTGCCGAAAGACCTTGTTGAAGTGCTCTCGCTTCTCCTGCTCGGACCCTTCGAATGCAGCCGGGTCCTCGAAGCCCCAATGGGCCGTCATCGGTGTGCCCGGCCAAAACGGGCAGGCTTCGCCAGCCGCTTGGTCACACACTGTGATGACCAAGTCCATCTGGGGTGCATTGGGTTGGGCGAATTCATCCCAGCTCTTACTGCGTAGTTGAGTGGTGTCGTAGCCCGCCGCAGCACAAAGCTCAACGGCCAGAAGATTTACTCGCCCAGTGGGATGGCTGCCTGCGCTGTATGCCTTGAAACGCCCCTTTCCCATCACGGTGAAGAGCGCTTCCGCCATGACGCTTCGAGCGCTATTGCCGGTGCACAGGATAAGAACGTTGTATGGTCTTTGACTCACGCTCGGCTCCTGAGCTGAGCAGTAGTTGAGCTTGGCGCGCAGCAGGCAGCGGATTGGGATTGTTCATCGTGCCGCGACTGTCCATATGTCGGAGCAGCCTCAAGCGTTAGGAACGTTTCCCACGCAACCCCTTGTGGGTCTATGGTCCACGACTTGTCTGATTTCGCATAACAGCAAGTCGTTGCCGTCTGGTCCATGGTCGGCAATTCGGCACTTGCGAAACGTTCCCGCATCTCGGCAAGCTCTTCGTCCGTTTCGACCTGAATACCCAAGTGGTCGACGCCGGGCTTCGCACCTCGTTTCGAAATGGCGAAGTTGACTCTAGGGTCGCTGAGTTCCCACTTGCGATAGTCGTCTTTCTCGACAGTCGGGGCGACGCCACCGAACATCGCAGAGTAGAACTGAGTGCTCGCGTCGAGGTCCTCGACGGCGATATGGATATGCATGCGCTTCATTTCTGGTCTCCACAGCATTGATTGGCCGGCGCGACGCCACATGCGTCGCCAGCGCAGCAGTTTTCTGTCAGAAAGCTAATCAGGCCATTCATTGATTCGAAGTTGGCTGAGTAGTAGATGAAGCGGCCCTCTTGGCGGCCGCTGACTAGCTCCGCATGGGTTAGGTCTTTAAGGTGAAACGAAAGGCTCGACGGCGAGATACCGAGTCGCTGAGCAATATCGCGAGCAGCCATTCCGCTCGGCCCTGCCACGACCAGAGCGCGGAATATGGCGAGTCGTGAATCGTGAGCGAGCGCGCCGAGCGCGCGTACAACAAGGTTCGTGTCCATGCAGAAATCTTAGCTGCAACATTTTTATATTTCAAGAAATATTGAATCATTAGCGATGACTATGGCATACCGCAATGCTGGAAATCGCTAGCACTGGCCGTTTGCGAGCGGTTATGGTACCTTGGTGGCACTGTATATTTATACAGTGCTTTTGCCGAGCGCCCTTGATGAACCGCACTGCCGCCCAACCCTTACCAATCCGGAACCCAGAGGAGCGCACGCGCTCCGTTGAGGCTCTGCTGGACGGAACTATGCATCCAAGCTCGGGGGGAATAAGCCTTTGGCGCGGGTCTCAGCTCGCCCGTGCGTATGGCAAGACGGTCGACACCGGATACGCCGCGCTGTCGGCCGAGTTGCCGGGCGGGGGCTGGCCGCTGGGCGCGTTGGTGGAGCTGCTTGTCCAGCAGCCAGGGAGTGGCGAGATGCGGCTACTGAAGCCGGCTCTCCTGGAACGTAGTACACGCCCCATCGTGCTTCTGCAGTCGCCGCACGTTCCGAACGCGTTAGCGTTCTCGTATCTCGGTTTGCCGTTGAACAAGGTGTTGAGATTGCAGGCACCGAAAACGGCGGACGCCCTCTGGTGCGCGGAACGTGTGCTGCAAGCCAAGAGCTGCGGTGCCCTGGTGTTCTGGCAGCAGCACATCCGGGCTGAAGCGCTTCGACGTCTTCACCTGGCTGCGCAGGCGACCGAAACCTTGCTCGTGCTCATCCGGCCGTTGGCGAGCGCACAAGACGCCTCGCCAGCAACGCTGCGGCTTGGAGTGAGACCCGCTGATGGCGGCCTCGTCGTTGATGTGGTGAAGCGACGAGGCCCAACTAAAACCGAACAGCTGTCCCTCTCACTGCAACCATCGCCGATTCTATTGAGCCCTTATGGCCGTGTTCGTCGCCATCTTCCTGCCCCGGCTTTCGCTGGAGGTGTTTCGTCCGAGGTGGTTACCTCCGACTGAACACGGGTGTGCGGTGCTTGAGCGCGACAAGGTAATTGTGATGGATGCGGCGGCACGAGAAGCAGGCGTGTTACCGGGGATGAAACGAGGCGGGGTGACGACGCTCGCCCCGGACGCCGCGGTGTACGACCGGAGCGTCCGGCTCGAGATGGAGATGCAGCGGGCAGTCGCCTTCGGCCTGCTGCGCTTCTCGCCACAGGTCGCGCTCTGCGACGAACAAACCATCGTCATGGACGTGACCGCCAGCCTGCGACTCTTCGGCGGCATTCGAAGCGTCTGCTCGCAAATACGAAGCGTCGTGAAATCGATAGGCGTAACGGTTCGCATGAGCGTCGCGCCGACGGGGCAAGGCGCCTGGCTACTTGCCAAGCGCGGCCGTTGCCGCGTACTGAAGATGCGCTCGCTCGAGCGGCATCTCGACTCGTTGCCGCTTATGGTCTTACAGGAAGTCCGCGCATTCGCTGACTGGTTTCACGGTCTCGGCTGCCGAGCGTTGAGTGACATCCGGCGCCTGCCGCGCGCTGGACTGAACAAGAGGTGTGGTGTGGATTTGTTGGATTCTCTCGACCGTCTTATGGTCTGTCACCAGAGCTATATGAATGGCTTAAAGTCCCGCCGAACTTCAGCGCACGTACCGAACTTCCGGACCGCGTAGAGCATGCCGAAGCGGTGCTGTTCTCGGCACGTCGCCTCACCGTGCAACTCTGCGGCTGGCTGAGCGCTCAACAGCTTGCGCTCACGCACGCGACGGTGTCGCTCGAACACGAGCGCGGTCGACAGGCGGTCGAGCCGACCGTCCTGGAAATTGCGCTCGCGGAGCCAACCTGGCACGAGGAGCATCTTGTTCGTTTGCTGAAAGAACGGCTTGGGCGCACGGAACTGCAGGCGGCGGTTATCGCCGTGCGCTTGACCGCGTCGAAGGTCCAACCTGCCGAGCCGCCGTCGGAGGACTTATTCCCCGACCCGGGCGGCTCGGCGGAAGACCATAACCGCCTCCTTGAACTGCTAGTCGCAAGACTGGGTGCGGAGAACGTGCTGCGCCCGGCGCCAACGTCCGACCACCGGCCCGAGCTTGCGAACCGCTGGGTGTCCGTTCAGGATGACGCGAAGTTGTCGGTGCCGCCGGGGGGCCTGCCGCGCCCGACCTGGCTGCTCCACGAGCCGCTACGCCTGATGATGAAGAATCATCGGCCGTTCTACGGTTCCCCGCTCAAGCTCGTCTCTACCGGCGAACGCATCGAAGCGGGTTGGCATGATGGTGAGTTGGTCACACGCGACTACTATGTCGCCGAGGCGAGCGACAAGAGCTGCTACTGGATATACCGCGAACGCCCGAGCGTGAAGTCGGAAGAAGTGCGCTGGTTTCTACACGGCCTGTTCGGATAAGCAGGTGTTGTCGTGGACTTTCCCTCGTCGGCGTTGCCGGACTACGCGGAGCTTTTCGCGTTCACCAACTTCTCATTTCTTCGCGGAGCTTCGCATGGCGAAGAGCTGGTGCTGCGGGCATCACAGCTCGGTTACTCTGGGCTCGCCATTACGGATGAGTGTTCGCTCGCGGGCGTAGTGCGCGCTCACGTCCAGGCGAAAGAAGAGAAGCTCACGCTCATCGTCGGCTCTTTTTTCAAGCTCGTGAGCGCGGACAAGAGCCCAGCATTCGGGCTCATTTTGCTGGCTCAGAATCGCAACGGCTACGGTAACCTCTCTGAGCTCATCACGCTCGGCCGAATGCGGGCAGCCAAGGGGGAGTACCTTCTCACCCCGAATGACATATCGAAGCCCGAGAAGGACCACGCGCACCTGAGAGGCATGCAAGACTGCCTCGCTATTCTGGTACCCGATTTTCCAGCGAAGGAAGACGCGCTTGCTGCTCAGCTTGAGTGGATGAACGATGTCTTCGCCGAGCGGGCGTGGGTCGGTCTCACGCTGCACCAGCGCGCGATGGACGACATCCACCGCGGTGTGGTCGAGTACATCGCCGACCAGTATCGCGTGCCGGTTGTCGCGACGGGCAACGTCGTCATGCACGTGCGGTCGAGAAAGCCGTTGCAGGACACCATGACGGCGATTCGAATTGGGAAGCCCGTTGCCGAGTGCGGCTACGACCTCGCGCCAAACGCTGAAGGGCATCTTCGCTCACGGTTGCGCCTGGCGAATCTCTATCCGCCGCATACGCTGTCTGAGACACTCAACATTCTGGAGCGATGCAATTTCTCGTTGGACGAGCTTCGATACGAATACCCCGACGAACTTGTGCCAGAAGGCTTCACACACGAGTCCTATCTGCGACAGGAGACCTATATCGGCGCACATCGTCGGTTCCCCTCCGGCATACCGCATGCGGTACAGGAGCAAATCGAGCATGAACTGCAACTCATACGCGAACTGCAATATGAGGCGTATTTCCTCACGGTTTACGACATCGTCCGGTTCGCTCGCAGTCAGCACATCCTCTGTCAAGGTCGCGGGTCGGCCGCCAATTCTGCAGTGTGCTACTGCCTCGGCGTGACAGAGGTCGACCCTTCGCGCGGCAATATGTTATTCGAACGCTTCATCTCTAAAGAGCGAGGTGAGCCACCCGATATTGACGTGGACTTCGAGCACCAGCGTCGCGAAGAAGTCATCCAGTACATCTATCGCAAATACGGTCGAGACCGCGCCGCGATTGCGGCTGCAGTATCCACGTATCGTCCGCGCGGCGCACTGCGGGAAACAGGAAAGGCGCTCGGCATCGACCCGCAAATCGTCGACAAGGTCGCCAAATCGCACCAATGGTTCGACCATTCACAGGACCTGCTCCGGCGGTTCGAGGAGTCCGGCCTCGACCCTTCCAATCCACTGATTGCGATGTGGGCGACGCTGGCCGCGCAGATACTGAACTTCCCACGCCACCTGTCGCAGCACTCTGGTGGCTTTGTCATCAGTCGCGGCAAACTTACGCGGCTCGTGCCTGTTGAGAATGCCGCCATGCAAGACCGCAGCGCGATTCAATGGGACAAGGACGACTTGGAGGCGCTTGGCCTGTTGAAGATTGACGTGCTCGCACTCGGCATGCTGTCTGCAATCCGTCGGACGCTCGATATTGTGTCCGAGCAACGCGGCGAGCGCTTCGAGATGCAGGACATCCCGGCCGAAGACGAAGCGACATACGACATGATTTCGCGCGCTGACACGGTTGGCGTCTTCCAGATTGAGTCGCGCGCTCAGATGAGCATGCTGCCTCGCATGAAGCCGCGCGAGTTCTATGACCTAGTCATTGAGGTGGCCATTGTGCGTCCAGGTCCTATCCAAGGCGGCGCCGTTCATCCTTATCTGCGACGTAGGCAAGGCCTCGAGCCAGTAAGCTATCCAAGCGAGGCTTTGAAGACGGCGCTTGGGCGGACGCTCGGCGTGCCCATCTTTCAAGAGCAGGTCATGCAAGTCGCCATCCTGGCAGCCGGCTTCACACCTGGCGAAGCAGACCAACTTCGCCGGGCGATGGCAGCGTGGAAGCGCAAGGGCGGCTTGGACAAATACTATGACCGTATCGTTGGCGGCATGCTCCAACGAGGCTATGACAACGAATTCGCTGAGTCCATCTTTCAGCAGATTCACGGCTTCGGCGAATACGGTTTCCCGGAGAGCCATGCCGCGAGTTTCGCGCTCTTGGTTTATGCAAGCAGCTGGTTGAAATGTCACGAACCCGCCGCTTTCCTCGCTGCCATGCTCAATAGTCAACCGATGGGCTTCTATTCTCCGTCGCAGCTATTGCAAGACGCCACTCGTCACGGCGTGAAGGTCGTTCCTGTCGACGTGACCATTAGCGGATGGGATTCTGTTCTCGAAAAGCAAGTCGACGGCTCTGTCGCAGTGCGCCTCGGACTCTCGCTACTCAAGGGCATGAAAGACGGTGCCGCAGAGCGTATAGAGGCAGCACGAGCCGTGAAGCAATTCTTCAGTGTCAGCGACCTCGCAAGACGTGCGCAGTTAGACCGTCGTGACTTGCAAGTGCTCGCCGCAGCGAATGCACTTTCGTCGCTTGCCGGAAACCGGCGCGAGGCACTTTGGCAATCTGTTGCCGCGGCCCCGGACCGCGACATTCTTGCAGAAGCGCGTATTGATGATGAGACCCCGGTGCTTGGTGCGCCGTCAGAGGCCGAGAACATCGTCGCTGATTACAACTCGACAGGACTCACGCTCGGGCGTCACCCGCTTTCGCTGCTTCGTTCAACTTTGCTTGAGCAGCGGTTAATGCCGGCCTCAACCTTGATGAGCTACCGGAACGGTCGGCTCGCCCGTGGCTGCGGCCTGGTTACTGTACGTCAGAGGCCCGGTACGGCGAAAGGCGTCATGTTCATAACGATTGAAGACGAGACGGGGAATGTGAACGTCATCATCTGGCCGTCGCTGCTAGAACGTCAGCGGCGAGAAGCACTTGGTGCTGCATTACTGGGTGTGTACGGCACTTGGCAGTGTGAAGGTGAAGTCCGACACCTTGTTGCGCAGCGGCTTGTCGACATGTCTCATTTGCTCGGCGGATTGAATACGGTGAGCCGTAACTTCTGCTGAATCGTGGCAGGACGCCAGGGAGGCGCGGCGTCGGTGCCCTCGGAGCTCAACGTCGAAGCCGCGGAACGTCGATTGCTTGTGGCTCGGTGAACCACAACCTGGAGGCAAATATGGCTGGCGACACCGCATACAAGCCGGGCGAAATCGTAAAGGTTTCGGGCATCTACTCGGTCGTTCATGATGATGGCAAGGACACCTTTGAGGTGACATGTGTAGAGGGCGAGCACTTTCCGCCGACGCGAAGTGGCAAAGGAGCGTATTTCGAATTGAAGTACGCTGCGACGCATTCGCACAAGCATGACGCGTTGAAGGGCACAGAGGGGCGCAACTGACGTCGTATTGCCCCGTGGCGCAGCGGGCGACCGAGGAAGGTCAGCTGCGCCTGTCTTCCAGGTGGCTCTTTGCCCTTGCCAGTGGGCGTTTGCCACCGTAAGTCCGAGCAGCTTGTATTTAGTCTGGAGCTTTCATGTCTGAACACGTTTACGAACTTCTTGAGGTCACTGGCTCTTCGCCGATTTCATCTGATAACGCGGTACAGATAGCACTTAAGAAAGCCTCCGACACCGTGCGGAATCTCGAATGGTTCGAGGTCAAGGAGATTCGAGGCCACGCCGAGGGCGCCAACATTCTCCATTGGCAGGTCACGCTCAAGGTCGGTTTCCGTGTCGAAGACTGAGCGACCGCGTGGGCGAGTAGAGCGAAATGAACGGGGAAAGCGACGAGGCACGAGCCATCGCGCGTATTGCAGACGCAGCTCGCGAAGTATTGTCAGCCTCCGAGTCGCTGGAGACGTTTGTCAAGACGTCGGGCGATGGAAGCGCGCGGGCCCTACATTTGGCTCGTCTGACCGCTGCTGTAAATGAGCTGCAAACGGCGCGTGGCGCGCTGGACGAACTGCTGACACGGAACTCCAAGGCCTGAGCGCATCGCCGATTCCCTCTCATTGTTGAACTTCAGCGTCGCTTAGGGCAGACGCTTGATGGCCGCTGATAGCGAGTGCCCGGAAGTCCAGAAATCGGACCAAGGGTCGCTCGATTGAAAGCTCAGATATTCGCGTGCGGTCTGCACGTTCCACTGGGCTCCGCTTCTTAGTTCGTGCAGCTGTTCCCATGCGACCGGCATCGATACCCCAATCCCAGGTCGAGCTCGAGCAGAGAACGCTGCAGCAGTGGTCTGTGCCTTCCCATTACGCAGATAGTCAACATAAACCTTCCCGACTCTATTCGACGGGCCGGATACTGCAGAGAAGCGTTCTGGAATTGTCTTTGCAAGGTGTCGGACGAATGACTGAGAGAAAGATTTGACTGTCGCATAGCCCAGCCGGGGAGCAAGTGGAACGACGACATGCAGACCCTTCCCGCCACTCGTCTTCAGCCAAGCCTCCAGGTCCAGTTCCGAAAGCAACGCTCGAACGAGTTGAGCAGCTTCTTGCACGTGTGGCCACTTCACGCCTTCACCGGGGTCGAGGTCGAAGATGACTCGGTCTGGTTTGTCCAAGCGAGAGACGACGGAGTTCCACGTGTGGAACTCGATGGTGTTCATCTGTGCAGCGGCTAGTAATGCGTCCGCCGTGTCGACGGTCAACAACGGCGGGTGACCCGGCCACAGTTCGCGGTCGTGAGCCGCTAAGCCTGGCATCGCGGTTCGCTCCGCATGCTTTTGAAAGAAGAGCTGGCCGGACACACCCTCCGGCGCACGGACCAGTGCAACCGGGCGGTCCTTCAAGTGAGGCAGCATCCACTCGGCGACGCTCGCGTAGTAGCGGACAAGGTCCGCCTTCGTGACTCCCGATGACGCGTCAATCACTCGCTCGGGATGCGTGATTTTGAGCTCGAGAGGTGGCGTAGGAAGTTCAGTTTTGCCGCCCTCGCGGACGACGCTGCTTGCGGGCTTATCGAGTCGTAATCCTCGAAACGAAGCCTGTCGAACAACACCTTCAGCGGTCCATTCTGCGAACTCAACTTCGGCGACCATGGTCGGCTTCACCCATAGCTCGCTTCCGGCCACACGTCTTGACCATCGTCCCGGCTTTCTCACGGGCGTGTCGAACGGCGCTGCATCCACTTGAAGCGGTGCTAGTTGTTGCCATAGTTCCTGTGCAGTCTTCGAATTCCAGCCCGTCCCGACGCTCCCGGCGTCATGCAGCTTCTTTCCGGCGTAATAGCCGAGCAGCAGGCTGCCAACTTCGCCAGCGTTGCCGCCGCGACCGGTCATGCCGCAAATGACGAACTCCTGGCGCAACCGCGCTTTCGCTTTCAGCCACGTCTCGGTGCGACCCGATTGGTACGGCGCATCTCTGCGCTTCAGCACAAGGCCCTCAAGACCGAGCCCGGCTGCGGCCTCGAAAACCTGGACGGGCGGAGCGTCGAAGTCTTGGCTGAAGATAAGGTGCTCGCCGCTGCCCTCGAGCAGAGACGCTAACCGGGCGCGCCTGGTCCACAGCGGCACCTTTCTCAAGTCTTGTCCTTCCAGGTACATCAGGTCAAAGAGAAAGTAGACGATGTCGGCATTGGTCGCTCCGTCGATTGCATCCTGGAGAGCCGAGAAACTGGGAATGCCGTCTTTCAGCACGACAATCTCGCCGTCGAGCCAGGCGCTCGCGACAGCGAGCCTCTGTATCTCCGCTTTGAGCGTCGGAAACTTCGCGGTCCAGTCGTGACCATTTCGAGTGAACAGCTTGACTCGCTTTCCGTCTATACGAGCCAGCAGCCGATAGCCGTCCAGCTTTGTCTCAGTCACCCAATCGCCGGTCGTGGGAAGAGTGTTGGCAAGCGTTGCGAGCTGCGGCTCAAGCTTCGCAGGTGACGGTGCGTCTTCCGCAGCGGAGAAGTCAGCGTCTTCCTCTGTCGCCCGTGAACGTCTCGCTGCTCTCGGCTCGCGTTCTTCGACGAGCCCGAGCGGATTGGTGATGACGCTGTCAGGCAGTGCTTTGATGACGTCGTATTCATCGAGCGGGCGCGCCCATTCGTCCCGCTTCTTGAAGAGCATCCACTGGTCTTGTTTGTCGTCCGGCTTTGAGATGCGCACTAACTCCCATAAGCCGGCAAGCTTCTCGCCATGCAGGCGGAACACGAGTTTGCCGGCCCGCATACCCTTGACCGCGTCGCCTACCGGTTCCCACGTTCCGCGGTCCCACACAATCACCGTACCGGCGCCGTACTGCTTTGGCGGAATCGTGCCTTCGAATCCGGCATAGTCGATAGGATGGTCTTCGACGTGCACAGCCATCTGCTTTCTGCTGGGGTCGTAGCAAGGACCTTTGGGAACGGCCCACGATAGCAGTACGCCGCCCAGTTCGAGTCGGAAGTCGTAGTGCAGACGGCTCGCCCAGTGCTTCTGGATGACAAAGTTCAGGCTGCCTGCATCGCCAGCCGCCTGAGCGCTAGATGCGGACGGCTCGGGAGTGATACTGAAGTCGCGCTTTTTTCGATAGCGTGAAAGCGGCGGTGACTTAGCGTCATGAGGCGAAACCATGTTCGGTGGTCAGGAAGGCGACGTGCGAGCCGGTCGCACGCCTTTCGCGATAGCGTCGGAACTTACGCTCGGGAGCCATCGCTCACGCAGCATCGTTACGCTCGGAGCCGTCGCCGGCCTCCTTGTCGTCGTCTGTCTCGATGCGGGTAATGCCGCCGGTGGCGGGCGGGTCGCTTGCCGGAAAAGTCTCCTCGACCGATTCATCAATCAGGTCCTCGGACTTCTCGTTGTTCGGGTTCTGCTCTCTCGTCTTCGTAGCCATGTTCCCTCCGTATCTTGCACGACTAGGAAAGCAAGCGATATGCCGACATTTGTGTCGGGGCGCTAGCGGTGCGGCTGTGGGCGCAGCGGATGTCTCGGCACGGGCGGTGCTATTCTGTCCACGGCGCCCCGGCGGCCGGGGGCGACGATTGCGTCCTTTTCATCCGGCAAATCCCAACTGCCGGCTAGGAGAAGCCCATGGCAGCTCGCTCAATTGCGTCGCTTTCTCTATCTTTCGGATTGGTTTCCATTCCCGTCCGACTCTACTCAGCGACCGAAAGCTCGTCGGAGGTGCGGTTCAACATGCTGGCGCCGGATGGCTCGCGCGTGAAGCAGCAGTATGTCTCCGAGTCAACGGGAAAGGTCGTCGAACGAGCTTCGATGCAAAAGGGCTACCAGTTTGAGAAGGACCGATATGTCGTCTTCACCGGCGAGGAGCTGAAGGCACTGGAAGAAGGCGCCAGTCACGTTGTCGAAATTGTCTCCTTCGTGCCGGAGAAGGCGGTGGACCCTTTGTTCTACGACAAAGCTTACTTTATTGCGCCGGACAAGCGAGGCGGAAAGCCATACAGCCTGTTACAGCGGGCGCTTGCTGAGACTGGCCGATGCGCGCTGGCGAAATGGTCCTACAAAGGGAAGACCCGAATTGTCCAGATACGCCCGACTGACGATGGCATGGTGTTTCAGCAGCTACTCTTCGCAGACGAAGTCAGGTCGTTGAAGGACCTGGACATCGAGTACGTGGCGGTCTCTGACGCCGAGTTGAAGCTTGCCGTACAAATAATCGAACAGGGCGCCGAAGACAATTACGACGCATCCGCATACGAGGACGAAGAGAAGAAGCGCATTCTCGCAGCAATAGACCAAAAAATTGAAGGCAAACAGATTGTTGCGCCTGCGGACGGCGAAGCTGCGCCGACTGGCGAGGTCATCGACCTGATGGAGGCGTTGCGTGCAAGTCTGGCAAAGAGCGGCGAGAAAGCCAAACCGTCTGAAAAGCGCAAACCCGCATTGAAGGCGGTTGAAGAGCCAGTGGTTCCGAAGACGCGTAAGCCTGCCGCCCGAGCGCCGAAGGTCGCCACCGAGGCTCCAGCGAAGGTGCGTGCCCGCAAGTGAGCGAGCGCGACGTATCGCATCACGTCTCGCTCGCCAAGCTTCAATCGATGCTTGGCGTTTCGCGGCGCGTTGTTGACGGGCTCATTGACCTCGGGCTGGTCACGCCCACCCGCGGACCGCGTAACGCGCTGCGGTTCACGTTCCAGGACGTCGTCTTGTTGCGCACAGCGCTGCAACTACGGACGGCGAAGACAACTCCACGGAAACTGCGAGAAGCGCTTGCGCGATTGAAGCGCGAGCTCCCGGATGAACTCCCGTTGTCTGGGATTCGCGTCGCCGCCGAGGGCGACGCGATTGTCGTCAAGACCGGTCCCTCACGCTGGGATGCAATCACGGGACAGATGTTGCTGGACTTTGAAGTGGCGGAGGTTAAAGGCGATGTCGTCCTGCTAGATGCATCACCCGAGCGCAAGAGCGTTGCGGCAGCTCAAGCCCAGGAGCGCTACGAACTGGCCGAACAATTGGTAAAGACCGACGCGGATGCCGCCGAGCGCCACTATCGGCGCGCCATCGAACTGGCGCCAGAACCGTTCTACGCGGCGTACGTCGATTTGGGCGCTCTGCTATGCGAGCAAGAGCATCAATGCGGCAAGGCGCTCGAGGTATTTGACGAAGCACTACGGCACTTTCCGGACGACGCAATTCTGCACTTCAATCGAGCGGTGGCGCTCGACACGATGGGGCGCCTCGAAGAGGCTCGGGCGAGCTACGAGCGGTGCCTCACCCTGAACCCCGACTACGCCGATGCCCATCACAATCTCGCGATGTTGCTGGAAAAGCGCGGTGACCGACGGGGGCTAATCAGGCACCTCAACGCCTACCGAAGACTGAGCAACTGATGGACTGGCACCGCCGAAACCAATGAACAGGGAGCTTCCCTGCATTGACAGGGCCGTCGAGCAGGTCTGTCAGTTGTGACATGGCTCCGCTGGCGCAATTGGTCGGTCGAGAGCTTGCTCACGGCGTGGTCTTTCACGCTAGAACTCAAAGCCCAAACAGGTTGTGCTGAATCTGCCGTAAATGCCCCGTCAGAACTTCGCCCGCTTTTTCAGCATCGCGGTCGCGTAATGCTTCAACAATCGCCCGATGCTGCGCTTCATATTCCTTACGCCGCTCCGGAGTGAGCGAGTGGCGCTTTAGTCGACCCCATTCGCCTTGCTCGCGAACGCGATTGGTGAGTTCCAGTATTTTCAGGAAGAAAGAATTGTGGGTGGCCAGAGCGAAGGTCCGATGCAGTTCGCCGTCCCAATGCTCGAATTCTTCCACTGTCTGTGCCGCCTCCGACCGCTCGACGCACTCCGTCATGCGCGCGAAGTCGGATGACGTGGCGTTACGTGCAATCAGTCTCGGCATCAGCGGCTCGATGAGCAGCCGCGCTTCCATCAACTCAGCAGGGCTCGTCTGCGTCGCAGAAAGTTCGTCGATGACGATTTCCGGCGCAGGCAATGTTTTCGCCGCGCCGGGACGGACAAAGGTTCCGCTGCCGACAGCCTGCGTAATCAAGCCACGGTCCTTCAAGTCCTGCAATACACGCCTAACCGCACCACGCGACGCACCGAACTGCTCGCTCAACTGGCGTTCAGCCGGAAGCTTCACCCCGTCCGGCATGCGACCCGACGCAATCTCTTCCTGAAGATACGCCGCCAGCGCCTTCGCACCGACTGCCCGTATTGGGCTCTTTGTTTCCATGTCGCCCATCTTCATGCTCCCGTTTCCGTTAACGTGAATCATACCATGAGAAGTACCAATTGGTAGCGTTATTGGTTAACCCGCACTTGCTACCCATCCATTTTGGTTCTACAGTACGTCCTACGCAAACCAATTGGACTTATTCGGGAGCCATTTATGAAACTTGCAAATCTTCGGGTAGACGGCACCGCGCTCGTGGCCGTCGTCGACACTGACAAAGCGGTGTTCTGGCCAGTATCCGCATTGGTCTCAGAATTCGACGGAGACATGGTCCAATTGGTCCAGTTTTTCGTAAAATTCAAGGGTGACCTGCGCCCACGGGGCGAAGGACGACCGCTGAGCGAAGCAACGGTGTTGGCCCCAATCGACCAGCCGCGACGCAATATCTTCTGCGTGGGCAAGAACTATCACGAGCACGCGGCTGAATTCCAGAACTCGGGTTTCGACAGCAGCGCGAAAGACGGCGAACACGCTCCGGAAGCACCGGTGGTCTTCACGAAACCGGCTAGCACGGTGATTGGTCCGGGAGTGAAAATTCCGCGCCATGTCGATGTGACCAGCCAGCTCGACTACGAAGCAGAACTCGGTGTGGTTATCGGCAAAGCGGGTCGCGGCATTAAAAAGGCCGATGCGATGGACTACGTCTTCGGCTACACGGTCATCAATGATTTCACCGCACGCGACCTGCAGAAGCTCCATCGTCAATGGTTCATCGGCAAATCGCTCGACGGCTTCTGCCCGATGGGTCCGTATCTGGTTACCGCTGACGAAGTCGACGGCCAGAACATCGACGTGAAATGCTGGGTCAACGGCGAGCTGCGTCAAAACTCGAACACCAAGCAACTGATTTTCGACATCCCCACGCTCATTGAAACGCTGTCGGCCGGCATTGAACTGCAGCCCGGCGACGTGATTGCGACCGGCACGCCAGCTGGGGTTGGTATTGGCTTCAATCCGCCGAAATTCCTCCAGAAGGGCGATGTCATTCGCATCGAAATCGAGAACGTCGGCGTCCTGGAAAACGAGGTGGGCGAATGACCACTCAAGTCATCAGGAATGTTGCGGTTGAAGTCGAAGGCGACGGACAAGCTGTCGTTTGCATCCACGGTCTTGGCGGTTCGTCGAACAACTGGACGCCCGTACTATCGGCCTTCGAGGGCTTCAAAGTTGTCCGTCCCGATTTGCCTGGCAGCGCCCGCTCGGCGCTCCCAACCGAACGGTTGTCTATCGACCTCTACGTAGACACGCTCGCCGGAGTGCTGAGCGAACTGGGCGTCACAAAGGCGCACGTTGTCGCGCACTCGATGGGCACCATCGTCGCACAACACCTGGCCATCAAGCATCGGGAACTCGTGAAGAGTCTTGCACTTTTCGGACCTTTGCTAGCACCCCCGGAGCAGGGCCGTCCTGGCATTCAGGCGCGAGCAGCGCTTTCGCGTGAGAAGGGCATTGCGGGTGTCCAGGAAATCGCAGAAGCCATCCTGAAGGGCGCGACGAGCGCTGAAACCAAGGCACAACGTCCGGTCACTATTGCGCTCGTTCGCGAAAGCGTGATGCGTCAGTCGCCGGAAGGCTATGCGCAGAGCTGCGAAGCGTTGGCTGGCGCGCAAGCGGCCGAAGTCGAAAAGATTTCGGTGCCGACGCTGCTGGTCACTGGCGATGAAGACGGTGTCGGTCAACCGGCTGCTGTCGAGGCAATCGGCGAGCGCATCGCGGGGAGCAAAGTCACCGTCCTTTCTGGTTGCGGCCACTGGACGACCTTTGAAAAGCCCGCTGAATGCGCCGACGAGCTCAAGGCATTCTATAAGTCAATGCAGTAAGTTTTCCACCTATTGGAGGAGACATGAACAGAATCGCTTTTACCAACGTCAATATTTTTGACGGCACTGGCGCAGACCCGTACATCGGTGAAATTCTGGTCGAAGATAACCGGATTACAAAGGTAGCGAAGAACGGCGAAAGCGTGAATACCGGTGGCGCGCATACCATCGACGGTCGCGGACGTTTCATCATGCCGGGCATGACCGAAGCGCATACACACTTCTCATGGAATGACCAACCTTCGCTGTCGGCAATTCAGTTCATGCCACCGGAAGAGCACATCCTGTGGTGCGTCAGGGTGGCCAAGCGCTATCTGGAAATGGGCTTCACGTCTGCGCTCGGTGCGGCAGCAGCAAAGGCTCGTCTCGATGTCGTGTTGCGCAACGCCATCAATGCGGGCGAATTCCCCGGGCCGCGTTACCTCGCTGGCAGCCAGGAAATTACGACCCTCGGTGGCCTCGGTGACAACACGCTGCCCCATCTGCCGTTCCGTGAGCTGAACTTCGGCGAGGTGGTGAGCGGCCCGGAAGAAGTCCGCCGCGCAGCTCGCATGTTCATTAAATACGGTGTCGACCATCTGAAAATCAACCTTTCTGGCGAATACATCGCAGGCATCCCCGCAGAAGCCTCTCCGTTCTCCGAGGAAGAAATCGCGATGCTGGCGTCGGAGGCAAAACGTGCCGGCAATCGCGTGGCAGCGCATGCCCGTTCGAGTGAGTCGGTCAAGCAGTGCGTGCGTCATGGCCTCGAGCTGGTATTCCACGCAAGCTTCGCGGACGAAGAAGCGCTGGATATGCTGGAAGCGAACAAGGATAAGCACTTCGTCGCTCCGGGTATCGGCTGGCTTGTCAGCACGCTATACCACGCTGAGAAGTGGGGCATCTCGCAGGAAGTCGCGACGAAGATGGGCTATGCGCGTGAGCTGGAGGTTGCCTCCGAAACGCTTACCAAGATGCATAAGCGAGGCATCAGGATTCTGCCTGGCGGCGATTATGGCTTCGCGTGGATGCCGCATGGTACGAATGCCCGCGACCTCGAGTATTTCGTCAAGTACATCGGCATGACGCCGAAGGAAGCGCTCCTCTCAGCGACGCAGCTCGGCGGCGAACTGATGATGCAGCCGGAGAGCATCGGGAAACTGGCCGAAGGCTACTATGCAGACATCGTGCTCGTTGACGGCAACCCGCTGGAAGACCTCAAGGTGCTGCAGGACCCGACGAAGATTTCCCTCGTCATGAAGGACGGCGAGCTCATCAAGAGTTGCTATGACATGAAGGCCCCGGAAGGTGCTATCCACGTCACCGGCGGCAACGAGCCGATGAGGGATGAGGGCGTCAAGAAGGCCATGCACGCCGAAGCTCATTGAAGTGCAGCCGGGACATCCACCTCAGTCCCGGCTGTTTGTTCCCAAAATTGAAGCCAGCTCACCGCGCTTTCGCGGTTTGACTGCGCCCGTTCGAACATCTGAGGCAGACAGAGATGTGTGATTGCATTGGCAAGGCCCTTGAGCTAGGAATGTCGCGGCGCGGGTTTCTGGGCGCGGGATGGAAAATGGCCGGCGCCGGGCTGCCGCTGCTAATGGGAGTGCCGGCAAGCGCAACTGAAGCAGAGCAGCGTAATCAGGCGATGGCCGCATCTCGTGCTAAGGCGCAAAGTCACGATACCCGCCTGGTCCTTCTAGGCACAGCAGGAGGTCCGGTCTGGTGGCCAAACTGTGACCGTGAGGGCATCTCCTCTGCGCTGGTTGTGGGCGACGCAGTCTATGTCGTCGACTGTGGCGACGGTGTCGGCAAGCGCTACAAGCAAGCCGAACTCGGTCCCATCAATACCGTATCTGGCATGACGGGAATGGAAAACCTTCGTGGCATCTTCCTCACTCACCTTCACTCAGACCACACAATCGATTACTTCAACCTCTTCCTGTACGGTTGGTATGACGGTCTGACAGGTGTAAAGCAGCCAGTCCAGATTTATGGTCCCGGGCGACGCGGTCAGATGGAACCCATTTTCAACTTCCCAGGCCAGCCCACTTCCGCCCCTCCTCCGATTGTCAACCCGGAGAACCCGACGCCAGGCACGGTCGATATGACCAACTACCTGTACCAGGCATATGCGCTCGACATCAACGACCGCCTGCGCGATGCTCACCGCCCCGATTTGCGCACCTTGATGCAGGTCCACGACATCGCCATCCCCCCACTCAATGGCTTCAGAAACCCCAACGAGACGCCGGTTCCCAAGATGGAGCCATTCCTGGTCCACGAGGACGAACGTGTCCGTGTCACAGCTACGCTGGTTAATCACTTTCCAATCTGGCCTGCGTTCGCGTTCCGCTTTGATACAGACGATGGCTCTGTGACGTTCTCCGGCGATACGTCGCCATGCGAGAACCTGGTCAGGCTCGCGCGTAATACCGATGTTCTCGTGCACGAAGTCATCGACACCACGTGGGTCGACGCGTTATTTCCACCACCAGTGGGAGACAAAGAGGCCGCGTTCAAGCAGCACCTGCTCAACTCACATACATCCATCGACGATGTGGGCAAGGTTGCCGAAGCCGCTGGTGCGAAGACGTTGGTGCTTTCTCACATCGCGCCGGGCCACGCCCCACGCGCGAACCTGATGCGGGCGCAGCGCAACTTTTCCGGCCAACTCATTATCGGCGAAGACCTCATGCAAATCGGCGTCGGCCGCAAACGCGGCTGATTGCCTTATCCAGGCGCCTGTTTTCATTTTTGTACCGGCCAGCGACCGTTGTGAGCTCGCTGGCACGCCTCTTTTTTACACACAAAATAGGACCGGTTCGCACTGACGGGAGCACCGATACCTCGCCCTCTGATGAAGTCAGGTTCTATATTCATCTCTCGTCCGCACGTGTTAAAGCTGGTGGGTTGCGAGAACTGAAGCTCCGTCAGCAAGCGAAGTACGACCGGTTTGTGACGAAGGAATCTGTGATGGATATTACGTCGCCTTGTCGCTTTACCGACAGAGACCGGTCCCGTCCAGCAGCAGTTGCCGCGTGCGCGCCATGACCCAGGTCACCTCACGTTGCGAGAGGTCCCACTCGCCAGCGTCGACCTTCAATCTCACTCCTTCCTCGGCCCGGGTCAACGCCACCTCTGGCGACGGGCTCGAGCTAGCCATTTTTCTCGATGCATACGCGGATAGCTGACAAGCAAGGTCCTCACACGCGTCATAGCATACCCACAGCTGCTCCGAGACACTGCTTTGATAGCGCCCGTTGACTTCGCGAACCAGATGTGTTGGTTGAACCCCGGTTACAGAACCTGGGTCCGGTACTTTCGGAAAATCGGCGGGCACTTGTCGGTTCGTCATTCCTTGAAACATGTCTGAAGGCCTCGCTCAGGATAAGGCGGGGCTCTACTTCACCAAGCGGCATGAAAAAACGAAATATGTAAGCAGCAAAGTTAGCTAGGTAAGCGTGTTTCCTTGGCGGTGCTGTTTGGCATGTACCCAACCTTTCGGGCTGCCTCTTGGATACGCTGGATAACATCTTCGCGTACGATGGCTGGCCGGCGAAGGGGCGGGAAGCTTTAGCATCCGAGATGATGCTGCTGGGATAGCGGAGATGGTCGCCGTTGTCGCTGATGAAGCCGTTGAACATCCGCTTAACAGCTCGGCCTCTCCACGTATGTGCGCAGGTTCCGACATTAGTTCTTCATGCTCGCGCCGAGGTCCGCGCAGAACGAGTTTCGTGGCGGAACCACTCGATGTCGCAACCAATGCGAAGAAGCCCGCACGAAGCGGGCTTCCGGACAACTCGAAAAGTGGGCGTTTAGGCAGCTGCGTCCTTCAGCTTTTTGAGAGCACGAACCTTCAGGCGCACCGTCGCCGGCTTGGCATCAAACCACCTGTCCTGCCCCGTGAACGGGTCCTTACCGAAGCGCCGCTTCTTTGCTTCCACCTTTTGAACGTTGATTTTCAGCAGGCCGGACAGCGTAAATTCGCCCAGTCCTTTTTTGTGGACAGAACCCAGAATCGTGTCTTCAAGAGCGGCAAGCACTGCTTTCACCTGCTTTGGTTCAAGACCCGCCTGTGTCGCAACGTGAGTGACGAGCGACGCTTTGGTGAACTGGTCCTTCACCGGCTTGAACGTTGTGCCGGTGGCGGCTACCTTCCTCGCCGGAGCTGCTGCTTTCTTCGCTGGCACTTTGGTCACAGCCTTCTTGGCTGCAGGTCTTGCGGTCTTCGTTGCCATTTGCATCCTCTTCATCGTAGATTGAGAGATGCTTAAGACGAAGCACCCCAGAGCACGGTCGCCTGGCACATGCGTCGTCGTAAGCTGTGGGCCAGCCTAGCAACGGTTCAGGGGTTTAGCAATAAGAAGACCCCTTGAAATAAGGCATTTTCGCGAGCTATGGCGAACTTACAACGGAAGCGTGCTCAGCTTTCGAAGATAAGCCAACCGACGGCCTCGTCGGGGTAGTTCTGCGGCCAACGATTCGTGAGCAATTCGCGAGCGCTTCGGACGCGCGCTTTTGTCCGCTCTTGACGGCGCCCAGCGACATTCGAATCGTGGCAACCGAGCGGATGCCCCGCTCCTGCGAGGCCTCCAGGTTTCTCGCTCCCGGGCACGTCTTCGACTATTGCCGCCAATCTCCTGAGCGCAAGTGACTCGGTCGAGTGCACAGCGTAGCCGTGCGACCATCTCGTCGCGAAGTCCGAGTTCTCGCGCGACGACCGCAACGTCCGTTGCAGCGTCCGACGAGAGGAAGTCGAGCAACTGCAACAGCCGGGGCGACGAGGGGAAGGCAGGCGGACTGCTTGAGCTCGCGGAGTGGAGTGTGTTGTGCATCCGCAGTAAAGCGGATGCACTTATACCTGGAGCGACGCGGGGCGTTACAAGTTGCGCCATGCCTTAGCGCTCGCAGCCCGTGCCTCCGGGGAGCCTTCAGGTGCCAGATATTCATCGCAAACGGCGATAGCACGCGATACATCGGGCGTTGTTGCGTCTCCTCGCGCTAACAGCTCTTGCCGCCATGCTAAGACGTCTGCCCGCCCGCCGTGATTCAGATTCCAGACGACGTAATCAAGAAGTTCGACCAATTCGCCGGCCGGGATGTCGGTTAGCTCTGCTCTTGCCATCATCTACTCCCTTCCGCTGCGCTACTGCATGAGCACCGCGAAGTGCGAGGTGTTTCGTGTGTGCTCATCCGACGCTTGCGTTCATATCGTCTCGTTGTTCGGGCCCAAGCCTTTATGTTCCGTCAGCATACATAGTGCTCAGCGTGAACGCGCAAAAGGATTGATTGGCTGCACCTTATTCCGGTCTTTTACTCGCTCGAGCAACTGCACCTTGTCCCAATCGGCGGACATTGCTTCCAGTTCCCGCACGACATTTGATTCCAGCGCCTGCAATCCCACGTCGCCTTGAAAGTTCGATTTGAATGCGTGGAGGAGGCGGTGCTGAAGAAGGCGGGTCACGCCCTCAACTTGTCCGGGCGCATTCACGTCAGCGAACAGAACCGACTCAGGTGAGAACGGGTCGTAGTAAATCAGGTTCGGATACTCGGTGTTCACCGCAACCTTCGGCTCGTCGGTGATTAGCAATGAGCCGAGCAGCTGGACAGAGCCCTTCATGCCCTTCGGCGTTTTGAACACCCACAGGCGCTTCGGCAACCGCTCCTTGAGTTCAGAAATCTTCGCGGTATTCGAGCCGAAGTAGCCGACCTGGCCGTTCTTCAAGTCCTGCTCGAACTTCTGCCAATAGTAAAAGATATCCATTTCCAGCCTGTCCACCTTCGTTGATTGCAATACGGGGCGATAATCCAATGATATCAATTTCATTGCAAAATCCCGGGTGGCGCACGTCCACCACATCCAAGTTAACTGCTGCTATGGCCGACAGTAGCTGGGTTCGGCTCGGAAGCTTCGTGCGTGGTCGGTCCGAGGCGGCCGATACAACGAATTGGTTCGGGGCGCTCGGCGAGGCAAGTCAGCCGAAATCATCACGCAATTTGGATGTGTAGGTGTGGCAAGAGACCGAGAAGCAAACCCGAACGGTGCAAAAAAAAGTTGGGAGCCGCATTCGAGAACCCCTCTTAGTACGACAGCGTTCCGCATCCTACATTGAAGCTCATCGTGACAACGCCAGGCAATTTTGAGATGACACTATCCGCTCGGGCCGATTTGCGGGCGCAGGCCGAAATGCTGACCTTCATTGTCATCTCCCATCTCGCGACGAAGTTCGCCACCGGGGGTTGGATGTCCGTCGCGAGCACGGTCTAGTCGTCGGTCTACTGGGCGAAGTCCATGCAACGCGATGGAGATGTCCTGACCAGAGTTATGTTGGCGAGTCGTGCGCTTTCGATTGCGGAGGCTATTGAGGCCGAGACAGGTCTTACGCTCAACGGCAGCGCTCTGGCGTCCATCTTTGACAGCAATCTGCGGCTGGACTTTTCGTCTGCGATGACTCGCGAGATTTACGAACGATGTCAGACGCATCTTCTCGCGGCCAAGTAGGGCGGCGAGGACACTCGATACGACGCGAGTCGTCAGTATGGGACCATCCTCTGGAGTCGCTCGACGCGAAATCGGCGATACTTTTCCCAGTGTCTGGCATATCAAAGCATCGAAATTGTTCAACTGCGCGCGCAGACGGAAGCTTTAGATAGACGGCTGCTAAAGCTAAAGAGAGCGAAACCAGCCCAGAGATGATTGAAATCGTGCAAAAGATGCGCGAGTACGGCATTACACTCGACGAACTGATGCGTCGGAAAGCCGGCACTCAGCCAGATGAGCCTCCTGCGAAATACGTGACCCGGCTACCGGCTCGATGTGAAGCGGACGCGGGCGCGCGCGCTTGGATTGTCGGCGAGGACCGCAGCGAGTTCATTGACGTGCCGAACACAGGAACTGACGGTGCCGTCTGACGTGTCGCCGCGTAGGCGGCATTGGTGGCTGACGCAGATGCGAGTACCTCAGGAGACAAACAGTTTAAGTGCGAGTCCGACTACACCGGAAGCAAGCACGACCGGTATCACCCTCACCTTGAACCGGAACAGCGCAATACCGGCGACCACACCGATTAGCAACGAGAGCCATTCGAAGCCGCCTTGCATACCATGTGGCCACAACACGTGAAGCGCAAAAAATACGGCGAGGTTCAAGATGACGCCGACGACCGCGGAAGTGATGGCTGTCAACGGCGCAGTAAAGTTGAGATTGCCGTGGGTCGCTTCGATGAAGGGACCGCCGAGCAGTATGAACAGGAAAGACGGCAGGAACGTAAAGAACGTCACGACGACGGATGCGGCGACAGCCGAGGCGAGAATTGCGTCCGCTCCGAACACAGCCTTGGTCCAGCCACCTACGAACCCGACGAAGGAAACGACCATGATGAGTGGTCCAGGCGTCGTCTCACCGAGCGCCAGGCCATCTATCATTTGCAACCCGGTAAGCCAGTGGTAGTTATCGACAGCGCCTTGGTACACATACGGCAACACTGCATACGCGCCCCCGAAAGTGAGTAAAGCGGCTTTCGTAAAGAACCAAGCCATTTGCGTAAGCGTTCCGGTCCAGCCGTACATAAGCGAAAGCACCGCGATGGCCGCGAGCCAAATCAGCATGAAGACCGCAAGCACGACCGTGAACCGCTTCCATGTGAAGAGCGCATGCCGCGGGGTGGGCGTGTCGTCGTCAAGGAGTGCGGGACCAAACCCCTTGTCGCCCGACCTGTGTTCGCCTCCGACCACGAATCTGGCCGGAGCATATTTACCTCCAAAGTGCCCGATGATGCCGGCTAGCAGGACGATGACAGGGAACGGGATATTGGCTACGAAGATGGCCAGGAATGCCGCCGCTGCAATCGACCACAGCCAAACGTTCTTCAACGCGCGAGAGCCAATTCTGTACGCCGCGAAGACGACAATGGCCGTGACCGCCGGCTTAATGCCGTAAAGGACGCCTGCGACGGCGGGAACACTGCCGAACGCCATGTAGACCCACGACAGCCCTATCAGTATGAAAAGCGACGGCAGTACAAAGAAGCCGCCTGCGATTACACCACCCCACGTCCGATGCATTAGCCAACCGATGTAGGTAGCGAGCTGCTGCGCTTCGGGTCCAGGAAGCACCATGCAATAGTTCAATGCGTGCAGGAATCGCTTCTCGGAAATCCAGCGTTTTCGCTCAACCAGGTCCTGATGCATGATGGCAATCTGACCCGCCGGCCCTCCGAAGCTCATAAAGCCGAGCTTGAGCCAATACCACAGTGCCTGAGCGAAGCTCACGGCCTCGACAGCATGGTTTCGCTCGTGGCTGATTTCGTTGTCTTGCGCCATCTGAGTTTGTTCCACTTGTGCCCCCGCGCGAGCTTGTTGCCGCAATTTATGGCCGATGACATCGAATTGAACCGCGTTTCCAAATTCCTCGTGCGGCTTGACGGCCTTTCTGATTCACAGGCTCATCCGGACGTCCGCTAACGAAGTTTTCACCGGCGCCTTTTCTCAAAAAGCTTAATCGGTCGGGGCCGTATCTTCGGTAAGAGGACTTTCTCTCTTTTTCAGCGGATGCTCTCTTATAAGAAGCTGGTTAAGCCGGTTTGCATCGCAAGACGACGCTATGTGCCAATTCCTTAATGAATCGGGCCGACTTTCTAGCGTTGTTGTCCGCGAACGTCCTCTTCCGGCTGATGCTTGGGCGATGCGTTCCGAAACTCATGACTTGTGTTCGGCTATCGTGATGCTGTCCGTGGCATAACGAACCGACATTGACGTGACACTCCGATAGTCTACTCGCGCGTCGTGGTTTTGAAACGAGCGAGAAAAACTGAGCCACGTCCTCTCGACCCGCTATCGCGCGTGCGATGGTCGCCGGTATCGAGGCCGCTATCGCGGCCGCCGACTCCCTATTGTTGTTCGAGCTTCATGTGGTAGTTGAGATTCAATCCCATTGGCCCTCCGCGGAGTCGCTGGATTTGCTGGCCGTCGTGGCGGGGCCCGGTTCATGCTACACCGGAGCATGGTCAGGGGGTGTTCGATGGTAACGCTAGAAAGACGACGGAAGGAGACCGCACAGCGCGAAGAGCGTCGGTTGCCACGAAATCATCTGGCGGGATTCGCTGAAAAGTTCAGATTCGACACGGGAATAGGCCGTGTGGCTGCGCTGTTCTTGTTGTGCGTCGGTGGGGGAGCGAGTCTTGCTGCCTGGCTGAAATCCGAACTCACTACGCGCCCGCATCCGCATCCGCACTCGATAATAGTCGGTCGTGTGTCGGCGACGCCGGACGTTGACGTATCCCGCGTCTTTCGTGCCACGGGCGTCGTGGAGATAGCCAACGCTTCAGATGTGCCCGCACAGCGTTCACGAGCGTTCGCCTTTCAAGCCGCGGCCGATGAAAAGTCGGCGGCTGAAGGTATTGCACAACGTACCGGCCTCGGACGTGTGCCATTGGCACGTCAGCCGATGACGTCCGGGCCTCGAGTAGCGCAAGCATCATCGCGGCACGGGTTGCCGCAACGTTCGCTACCGGCACCTACGACTAAGACGCAGGCGCGAGAACAGACTTTCATGAGCACGTTCGCGCATCATTGAATATACCGGCGACCGCCGGAGCATCCAAAATCCGCCGGCACGTAACGGGACACTGGAGCGGGCCTACGAACCTACTGAAACACGCTGCCCAGGCGGTCCTTCGCTGGGAGTGCCCGGTACGGCGAAGCGTAGCAACGATGCGTATAGCGCCAGCGGGTGCGCCCGTTTCGTGGGTCGAGGCTATCGCGCAATGCACTGACAAGTCATGTTTCCGTCGCTCGACAGCGCGGAGACGCCGACGCAATCCGAGGGCTCGGCACGCGATTAGCGAGATGCGGTACAGAAACTTACAAAGAATCGCTCCATCGAGGTGCACCAAATCGGTTGCAGCAGCGTTAATGCGGACACACCCAGTTGGAGTTCGCAATGAGCACGAACATCGTCAAACGCGGCACGGTTCTAACAGCCGTTATTGTCGGCAGCGCGTGCGCTTCGAGCGCAGCTTTTGCGCATGTGGATGTCGGACTGTACCTCGGCACACCGGCACCTTTGTATGTCGAGCAGCCCACAGCGGTCTATCAAGCGCCTCCGCCAATGGTCTATCAGGCGCCTCCACCAGCGGTCTACGCACCAGCGCCGGTATATTACGGATACGGGGACGGCGACGGATACGGACAAGGGCGCTGGCGACACGATAATGGTAGACATCGCGGCTGGGAACGTCGCCATCACGGCGATGACGAAGATTGACTGTCGTTGGTCGGCATGGTCAGTGTCAACTGCCTTCGTTCGAACCGCAGGAGCTGCAAGTAGCTGGGATGTATCGCATCCTCGGCGCGCCGAGGTCAATCATCGGCTGTCTGGTCAAGACGGCCGAATCCATCAGGAAGTCTGCGAAAGGGCTGTCGCGCAGCGAGGCGATGCGGTTGCATGGTGATGCCCGACAAGCGTCGTGAGGAGCGTCTAATGGCCAGCGAGAATGGCGGACATATCAGCCAAGAAGCGGACCGGGCGCTCAACAAGTGTGAAAATCCAAGCAAGCAGACAAATCGGGCAGCGAAGCCAGCACTCGCATCCATCGTCGGGCGGCCCCTTGATTCCCGGCGTTGCGACGGCACATACACGGACACAGCGGCAGAGTTCGCCGCCTTCAAAGAAAACGAGTGAAGCAATGAAGAAAATGATAATTCTGGTCGCGCTAGGAAGCGCCTTGCTTGCATCCGCCGCCACCGCGAGTGCTGAAGGTTGTTTGAAAGGCGCTCTAGTAGGCGATGTCGCTGGTCACTATGCTGGGCATCACGCCGTGGTCGGCGCTGTCGGCGGCTGCGTTGTCGGACGGCATCTCGCAAAAGAGAAGCGCAAGCAAGCTGACGCTCAGGCGCTAGCACAACAGCAGGCGCAGTTGCCGCCGACAGATGCGCGTTGAACGACGGCTTCGGAGAAGCGGACTGCAGGCAGCAATTGATTTGGATTGAAACGTGAGCATCGAATGGCGCGCCGGCGAAGACTGACAGCAGAGAACGCAACCGGCGAGCGCTTCTTAGTGCGTTCCTCAGGAGGTGCTCTTCTCGGTTTCCGTGCACGGTGGGTTGTCGGCTCGATTGCCGACGCGACGGGGTCGAAGTTGATGCAGACCCGGACGGAGCGTTATTGCTTCCGCGGCAACATGAAGCGCTCGGTCTGCTTCTCCGCAATTCGTCGAATTGGTAAGTCCGATGTTCAACAGCGAACAGCAGCTTCGCGGTCAGGGAAAGTGGTGCTTCCAGCCGCTGAACTCGGAGACATCGCAGCGCGTCGACGCTGTAACCGTAGGTGCCAATCAAGATTGTCATCGTATAAAGGCGTCTCGCTATATTTTCAAAAAGAGTTTCTCAAAGTTCGAGAGACTTCCTTAAAAAACAAGAAAGGAGCCTTTTTACGGGTGGCTGCGCTTTGTTGCCTGACCTTCACGAATACCCGTGACCAAGTCTTGTGAATTGCGAGATATGGGTTGAGCGGACAAATCTTCCGCAATAGAGCGAGCCTAGGCAGAGGAAGGTTGCGGTCGGTTCGCGCTAGATTAGCCCGGGGCATCAAATGAGCAGACACAAAGACCTGCAATCGCAAAATGCAGCGCGGCCGGGGTGACCGTGTGCCGCTTCATGCAAGGTACTTGCGCGACCCGCGACAGCCGGCGCATCGCCAACAACGCTTTGTGGAATGGCTTGCTTCCTGACGCGAGCGTGATTGCTCTGAAAGGCTCAACGGAAACAGCAGCTGCATCGGCTAGGCATCCTACGCGCGCGACCATCACAGCTCGACCATCTGGCGCCCGTTCGAATCGTGTGTTCTGAACTTGTTCGGGAAGTGGAAGCCGTTCTTCGCTTAGAACGCGGTCCGCGGCGGATATGGCAAGAGAGTTGAATGACTGCGGACGGGCCACCCTTTGCCCAGTCGACGACTTGCTGGACCAGAAGCCGGCCGTACCCCTTGGTTCCTAGAGCCGGGGCGACCCAGAGCCCACCTGCGTGGTGCTCGTGCTTGCCTTTCCTTAACGAACACTATGCCGATAGTGGTGCGGTCCGCTTGGCCGCAAGTTCCCTATGTCACGAGGCGTCCCGCTGTGCGAACGACTTCCTCGAGGAACACGTTGATGGCCGGATGGTTTCGCTCACCTCGACGAAACGCTACATAGATTTTTCTACGAACTTCTGGTCGAAGCTTTACCCACGCGACGCCTGCTTGTGGGCGTACAAGCCATAGTCCTGGGACAACGGAAACCGAACACCCCGACGCGACCATGGCACCCACCATTTCGAATCCCCGGCACTGTGCATTCACGCGTGGTTCGAAACCGCTTCTGCGGCACAAGTTTGTGATGAACTCGCTGAACACGCTCGACTTCGAGTCTATCGCCCACGTCTCGTGCTTCAAATGTGCGACGCTCAACGAAGACTTCCTACTGAGGGGATGGTCGCTGGCGAGGGCGACAGACAGAACGTCCTCGGCTAACGGCACCGTCTCGATGCTCTCCTGTTTGGCGCTCACCATTGTCGAGAGGTTATCTATTAGAGCGATGTCTGCTCGCCAAGACCGAAGAGCAGCGAGTCCGTCGACCGGCTCGAGTTCCTCGAGGATGATGTGCAATCGAGGAAAGACCTGCTGAAGAGCCTTGACGGTGTTTGGTAGAACAGCGGACGCGACCGACGGAAACGCGGCGACGCGCAATTCGCCGGCGATTTCACGTTTCAGGACAGCAAGCGCCGAGCGAGCCTCATCAAGTACAACCATAACGCGTTCTGCGTATCCGACTAGGGCTTGACCGGCCGGTGTCAGCCGTACGCCCCGTCCGACCCGCTCGGTCAATTTCACATCCGTTTCCTCCTCCAATTGCGCAATCTGCTGTGAGACGGCGGAAGGGGTCACTGCGAGCGCGTCTGCGGCCGCCGCAATCGTGCCGCACCGTGAGAGTTCAAGCAGCGCTTTCAGACGGCCGATATCCATGTTTTCCCCGAATAAGGCGTCGGGCGATTCGACAGAGTGGCTAATGTATCCATTAAAAAAAGATAAGTATACGTGTGGAAATTGATTGCCTAGCATCGGTTCATGGCGTTCGGGCCGTCGCTCCGAAATTGGAAGCGGGCATCACGCCTGCCACGGCAATCGTGTTGCCGCCGACGCCGCTTATTAGACAAGGAAAACACTATGCTGCAAGCTCGTTCCTGGGTTCCGCGTGGCCCAGAAAACTATATTCAATCCCTCGTGCAGCGATTTGCGTCCCAGAGTCCAGAGCAAAATGAGCGCGACCTTCACGCCTTCGTCGAGGAAAATCGCGTCATCCACGAGCGTGATTGTTTCAATCTCAACCCGGCTACGAATGCTATCAATCCGAAGGCCGAGGCCTTGTTGGCTTGCGGCGTGGGTTCGCGGCCTTCGCTCGGATATCCGGGCGACAAATACGAAATGGGCCTGGAAGGCGTTGAAAAGATTGAAGTGCTCGCAGCGGAGCTGGTCGCCCAAGTTTTCGGCGCCCGATACGCCGAGATTCGGGTCGCCTCGGGTGCTCTGGCGAACTTGTATGCCTACATGGTTGCGGCAAAGGCCGGCGATGTGGTGTTCGTGCCGCCCGCGACGGTTGGGGGCCATTTTAGCCATCACACGAACGGCGCTGCCGGCATGTACGGCGTAGTGCCTCACTTGATGAAGCTTGACGCAAACGGCTACACAGTGGACCTCGATGCACTTCGAGCGGACGCTTTGCGTTTGCGGCCGAAGGTTATCACGCTGGGACAGAGCCTCAACCTATTCCCGCATCCGATTAGAGAGGCCCGTGCGATTGCTGATGAAGTCGGCGCGTTGCTCCTGTTCGACGCGGCACATCTGTGCGGACTTATTGCCGGGCTCGCCTGGCAGCAGCCGCTCCAAGAAGGAGCTCATCTGATGACTATGAGCACCTACAAGAGCTTGGCCGGCGCGGCTGGAGGTTTGATTGTTACGAACGACGCCGATATCGCCAAGAAGCTCGATGCAGTCGCTTACCCCGGATTGACCGCAAACTTCGACGCGGGCAAGTCAGCCTCTATCGCAATGACGATGCTCGATTGGCAGGCGCACGGACGGCCGTATGCGGCCGAAATGGTCAAGACGGCAAAGGCGTTCGCTGTAGCGCTCGCGAAAGAAGGTTTGCCCGTATACGCTCGCGACCGCGGAATGACGACGTCGCACCAGTTTGCCGTCGAGGCGCACGATTTCGGCGGCGGGCAAGCAATGGCCAAGCTTCTCCGACGCGCCAACGTCCTCGCTTGCGGCATTGGATTGCCGTTGCCCGAGATTGAGGGTGACGTGAACGGTCTTCGAATTGGTACACCCGAACTCGTTCGCTGGGGCATGGAGAGCCGGCATATACAGCGCCTTGCATCGTTCATCGCGGATGTGCTTCTCCGTCGCAAGTCACCTGAAGAGATAGGCCCCGCGGTCACCGAGTATCGCCGCCAGTTTTCGACTCTCCATTACGTGCGCTGAGGGACGTAGTCAAATACGGGGTCGCATGGGAGACCGCTCGGCCGCTGTAGGCATGTCCTGCATGAAATCTGTATTGAATGTACTTCGTATGCCGAATTAAGAACTCTGAACAAATCTATATACCACCTCGATGGAGTGCCGTCATGAAACTCTCGAAGCCAACTCCTGCAGTCTTCGGTGCAATCCTCTCGTTCGCTTTCACGGTCGCGCATGCGGAAGACGTGGTTAAGCTGGGATTCGCCGGTCCGTTGACGGGCCAGAATGCAAACCTTGGGAAAGACGTCGAGCGCGGCGCACGAATGGCGATTGACGATTTGAACGCCAATCCACCGGTCATCGGCGGCAAGAAGGTGAAGATTGAGCTCCAAGTCGAAGACGATGCCGGCGACCCACGTCAAGCCACTCAGGTGGCACAACGGCTCGTTGACGCTGGAGTAAAGGGCGTGGTAGGGCACTATAACTCTGGTGCAACGATTCCCGCATCGAAGATTTACGCCTCTTTTGAATTCCGAGTGGGTGGTTTCGCGGTCAAGGGCGGGCGTGAGCCCAGCGCAGAGGCGCCTTGAATCGA
>NZ_FCOM02000096.1 GCF_001544695.2 Caballeronia arvi | reverse complement strand
CCTTGGCGACTGACACCCCATCCTTCGTGATGGTCGGCGCGCCGAAGCTGCGTTCGATCAGGACGTTTCTGCCTTTGGGCCCAAGCGTCACCTTCACGGCATCGGCCAGCACATTGACGCCCTTGACGATGCGGGCACGGGCGGTATCGTGGAATTTGACCTCTTTTGCACTCATGTTATTGCTCCGGAGTTTGTCGTTGACCAGCGGGTCGGGGCCTACCGATGCATTGACCGGCGCAAATTACCGGCGCAACGACCAGCCCAGCGGCGACGACCCTATTTGTCTTCAGGCAGCCTTGCGCGCTGAACCTGCGTCCGCCTCGAGAACGCCCATGACATCCTCCTCGCGCATGACGAGCAACTCCTCGCCATCGACCTTGACGGTCTGGCCTGCGTATTTGCCGAATAGAACCTGGTCACCGACCTGTAGCTGGAGCGGGCGCAGCGCGCCGTCCTGCAGCAGCCGGCCGCTGCCAACTGCGACGACTTCGCCTTGTTCTGGTTTTTCTGCTGCTGAATCGGGAATTACGATGCCCGAAGCTGTCGTCTGTTGCGTTTCGATTCGCTTGACGATAACCCGGTCGTAGAGGGGACGAATATGCATTTCCATCTCCTGAGCGATTAAAGGATCACCAATAAGGGAATCCGGCTGCACGACTGCGGCACGCTGGATGTCAGCGTACAGCCGAGCCAAAGCCTGGCGAAAAGCGAAATAAGGGTGGCGTTTTTTTGATTCAAGGGGTGGCGAAAGTTCGATTTGTAACTTTTTGTATCAGAGCGGCAGCAGAATACGATGCACTCGGCCGAGCCGATAAACCGTGCGCCCCCGTTGGTCTTGCCGGCGAGATATCGGCACCGCAGGGCACGGCGGCCGGCGCCCGCCATCAGCGTTCAATGTGTCGTCAGGTTCGTTCAGCGTACGCCACAAGCCAGACTGCACAGGCCGAAAAATCCAGCGGAGATAGCCTCGGCGCGCAGCGAGTTGCATTAACCTTTCGCGCTCACTTTCGTCATCGTCCAGCGGCGCCCTGTTGCTCGCATCTGCCTCGTAGAAACCGAACGCCTGGCGGCAGGCGAGCGCCTCGGCCGCGCTTGCGCCTATGACGTTGCAACTGCGCTGCTCGACGCGCTCGATCTCCCACGCGCCCAGTTGCCAGGCTGCGTCAAGCACCAGCAAATCCACCGTCTCGAAGCAGCGCCATTGAAGATTCAGCGTGATCGTCGATGGGGGAATGGGGCGTGACGGAATATCAACGCCGGGCAACACCAGGGGCGTCGCACGCCGGAATCCGTGCCAGTGAAGTAGTACGATCAGCGGCGTGTTGATGTGCGCCGCAGCGGTGATGGTGACGGCGAAGAGCGGCAGTCGCACTGTGTCGATCTCTCATGAAGTTTGTCGAAAAGGTCCATGAAGTCTCCCAGTTGGCAATCGGAGGGCCTCTTGAATGTGCGCTGGTTGCATTATTTTATGGAGTACATGCTCGATAGGCTTACCAGTCGTCCTGCTTCCCGGATGGGCGCGAACGCGATTTTCAGCTTGCCATCGACCTCCAGTTTTCGGGCGGTTTGCAACCCCTCCTGCTCAAAGGCCTCAGGGTTCAATACCTTGCTCGAACTGAGCGATGAGCGTCGCCACCTCGAGGTAACCCTCGAGGTAGGGATAGAGACGGTCGGGACAAGGCTCCAATATGGCGATGGATGTGACGCATCACGACTGCCCAGCAGTCGGTAAGCTGGGGCGATTCCGACGCGACCGCGTTTTTCACCTAATCCACCATCCGTATCGTCTACCCTGCTGCAGAACATCCAAGGCTACACGACATCATTGACGGACAGCACATCGATTGCTTGATGGAAGAGCCGCACTGAACTTCTTTTACTGCCACTCGATTTCAATCCGCTCCGCGCGGAAGCCCGCATCCTTAGCTGCCTGCTCGACTTCCTGAGGGCTGACGCATCCTCGAATGGCGCCGACCTCTTCACAATCCTCGAAAAGACGCCCAGCCCAGTGGCCGCTTGGGGTACGGTAAATCCGCAGGATGAGGGGTACGCACTGCCCGCGCATGTGGCTCCGGAGGGGTGCAGGGGTGTCACGATTCTGACACCTTGACCTGGCGAAAAGGTCCCGAGAGACAAGGGGCCTCAGGTTTCCCAAAGGGGCAACGGTATGGCACCTGGGAATCGGGCCAGTTCATTGCCTAAGCTACTGGGTGTGGTGCACTCTCATGTGGGGACAGAACCGAGATGGCAATCCATCTGTATGGTCAAAACCGCGGGGTTAGAATTTCGAAAACGACGCTTTTAAGGGCTTTGAGCGTTGGCCCGCTGCGGCGCCGACGGCAGCGATCGCGCGCGCGGTGGTGCAGCTCGACGAGGCGATCACGCTGAAGCGCCGGGCCGCGGCAGCGCGGCTTACGCCCAGGGCGACGCAGTACCGCTGCGACCCATTAGTCCGTCCCGCCTCGAACTGGCAGTGATCATTGCGCTGGCCGAGATCTTGGCTCACGAGAAATCGAGGGGCGATCCGATCGAAGGCATCGCCGGACTTTTGTGTTCGCACATGTAGTTGCGCACCGCCCGCAAGAATAGATCTTTAACGACGTTGTCGCTCGCGTGACTACCAGCCCTTAAGAATAGCTCGGCGAGGGCTGCGTCGGTCAGGGTGCCGACCCCCACGCGGTCATCAAATCGAAATCCGAAGAGAACCCAGTCACTGGCGGTTCTTTCGTTTATGAACCACACATCCACTACTTCTTTCATGTTGCCTGTACAAACCGAGCGTGATACCGGGCGAGTCGAGCCGGTCGCAGACTTTTCGTTGTAAGGCGAAACCGAACTGTTTCGCAGACCCCACTGCTGCCTGCTTCAGCCCTTTTAACGGAGCCCAAAACGGGTTCTAATGTCGCATCGAAGTTACGTCACCGTTGTCGAGAGGAAGCAAGGGCGGCGCAGGGATTCAGCAGTTGGTGCGCTTCAGAAGATTAAGAGAGCCTTAAGCCTATCGGGTCCCCGTGCTAGGAAAACCCTAGAATCATATGCATACCGAAGCGCTTATGCTATAGCGGCGTCATTTTGATGGGTAAAGCGTAGTTCCATCTCAAACAGCCAGAGGAGACGTGCGATGCCGAGGTACTTGTGGGCGAATGCGTTGATGGCGTCAGTGGCTATCCTGCTTTCAGGTTGCGGTGGCCATGATAACGACGATAACGGGCCGCGCTATCTATCGGATATAGCTGTCCCGAATGTCACGGCAGGTACTAATTTCTCGTTTGACATCGGCGCGGTTTCAGGTAGCCGCTATTACTTTACCGATAGGAATAACGCGTCCTTGGACCAAATCGACATCCCGTCGAAGACGTTCGTCAAGGCCATTCAGGGGAGCGGTGCGCTTGCGTTCACTGGACTTGGCCCGGGACCCAGTTCGAAGGCCGGCCCGGATGGTGCAAACCCGGTCGGCAATCTCGTCTATGTGGGCGATGTGAACTCCGTCAAGATAGTCGATCAGGCTACGGCCACCGTGACGAGCAAGATCACGGTCAGTACGACGGGGGTGCGCGCAGATGAAGGGTGTCTCGACGCCACGCACGGCGTCTTCATGATCTCGAGCCCGGAAGAAAACCCTCCATTCGCGACCTTCATCAACACCGCCACGCAGACCGTCATCGCCAAGGTGACATTTACGGATAGCGCCGGCGCGCCGACGGCGGGACTCGAAGCCTGCAGGTATGATCCCAACAGCGACAACTTCTACGTGAACGTCGACGGCAGCACTGCGAATCCTCATGGTGAGCTGGTGAAACTGCCGGGCGCATCGATTCGCGCCATACCGAGCGGCGGCACGCAGAACTATACGAAACTCGCCGGTGTCGCGATGTACGGAGAGGGCAACTGCGATCCTACCGGTCTGGCGCTCGGCCCGGGGAACGATATCGCGGTCGGGTGCAGGGAAGCGACTACCAACGCGCCCTTGCTGATGCAGATCTTCGACCGTTCGAACGGCGCACTTCTAGCGTCGCTCAACGCAGGCGGCGGCGATCAGCTGGAATATGATGCGCCCACCAATCGCTACTACAATGCTGCCAGCAGGTGGACGGCTTCCGGCAATGCGCCAACCAACGGTGCCTGCTCGTCGGCCTCCCCGTGCACGCCGGTTCTGACGATCGTCGATGCGGGAAGCCGCAGCATTGTCACGCGCCTGAACACGGGTAATAACGCCCATTCGGTCGCGGTCGACCCAGCGACGGGACTCATTTTCGTCCCGTACTCGTCGGCAACGTCTCCGGCGGGTTGCCCAGGCTGCGCGTCCAACGGATTCGTCAACGGCGGAGTGTCTGTATTTGCTGCCAAGTAAAGACGACGGCCCTTTCAAGGTAACGCGTCGACCTGGTTTGGGAAGATGCTGTAAGGGCGGCTCTCTACGGCCTCTAGAGAGCCGCTCCGCAACCCCAATCAAAATGCTTCTGTAAGCCGCTCTTGTTTGCAGCGGAGTCGGGCACCGTAGGCTGCCCTCATCGGCTTCGCCGTCTCACTGATTCGACTGATGCCTCGCATTGACGCCATCGAGCTCGACCGAACCCGGCCGCGGGTCGGCGGTGTGGACCTTGACCATCGTTGGCAAGCGTCGCAAGTAGCGCACCGTGCCGGTGAGCGCGACGACTATTGCCGCACTTCGGACGCATTGGAAAGACCGGGGCCGCGACTTCGATGCTCCACGTGCCGAGGGTCCGCTGATTGCGCCGCAGTGGATTCCGGGCACGCGGGCGGCGCTCGTGCGGCCCGACGCCGGTGCCAATGAGGCGCCCCACACCGTCGACGCGCTCGGCCGACTGGTACGCATGACGATCCAGCGTTTGACCCAGGAAACGGCGGCGCTCGCCCACTTCAGCACGGACGACCTGGTGCAACTGGCGAACACGTCGGCGCATGCTTTCCGGCATACGTTCGGCACGCGCGCCGTGGCGCGTGAGATGCCGACCGATGCAGGCGATACTCGGTCACGCGTCGTTGCAGACGACTTCTATCTATGTAAGGGCCGAACGACGACGCATGCTGGAGGCTGCGGCGCGCTACTATGCCGAGGACGAGGGATAGGGTCGCGTCGTCCGAGCGGCGCGGGCAACTACGAGCCAGTTTGGCGAGTCACGATTGGATTGGTCACCATGTCAAGCAACGCGAACGACATCCAGAGCGATTTTCTGAGCGCCGTGATACGCGAACGTAAGATCGTTTGGGTATTTTTGGTGAATGGAATCAAATTGACCGGCCAATTGATGTCCTTCGACAAATACGCGCTCGCGCTGCAGTCGCCGACGGGCATCCAGACGGTGTTTAAAAGCGCGGTGTCGACCGTCTGTGAATCGCACTTCGTCGAGAATGGAGGAGCGAAGGGTCGTCCAGCGACGACCGCGCGCGCGTCAGCCCGCCGAGGGGATCAGCGTTAATCGCGCGTCCACCCAAGCATCCGCCGTTCATCGGTGAAAACTTATCCACAGAAACCGTGGACAGCCCTGTGCATAAGCGGGATCTAAAGTGACCTAACTAAGTCTCGATTCCTTGGCGATTTTTCTTGATCGCTGAGCAGCCGTTTCCAATAGCGCTCTGAACTTCTTTTACTGCCACTCGATTTCAATCCGCTCCGGGCGGAAGCCAGCGTCCTTAGCTGCCTGCTCGACTTCCTGAGGGCGGACGCGTCCTCCAATGGCGCCGACCTCCTCACAATCCTCGAACAGACGCCCAGCCCAGTGGCCGCCTGAAGTACGGTAAATCCGCAGGACGAGGGGTACGCACTGACCGCGCATGTGGCTCCTGAGGGGTACAGGGGTGCCATGATTCTGACACTTTGTCCTGGCGAAAAAGACCCCCACAGACCCCTTATATGCATATCAAAAAAGGAGCCCGAGGTCTCCGAAAGCGGCAGGTGAGGGCCGCGTCCATCTAAGGAACTCGGGCCAGCATGGAGACGGTGACGGGCGGCGTCGCCTTTATTCGCGCGAGACGGAAACGGCGGTCAGCTAATCAGTCAAGTTGCGGGAAGAACGTGGTGACCTTGAGCGTCACCGCCCAGCCGCGGCGGCCGATCTCAAGCATTGGAACGGTCGAGATCCGCGGTGCTTCAACCATGCGGCAATAGGCCGTCCCTCCTCGAGGGCTGCGACGAGCGTTCCGAACAGAGGGATCATCACCGTCATCGTCGTGACTGCCCTCAGACGGTGGCGACTGCCGCCGCCGCAGGCCGAGCTTGCGAGCGCCGCGCGCGCCAGGGCCAAGAGACATCAGGCCAGGTTCCACTCCACTTTGCGCCTGCCGATCTCCGCCGTTTCCTAACTTAGACGACGACAAAAGCCGTTCCGCCACAATTTCCTCTGCAGTATAGGCGGGCATATTTGAGGCATAGCCGGCGTATTGGGCGCCGGCCCTTGCGCGGCGCGCGAGTCGATGTCGACCGAGCTTCGGCATATGGGCGTTTTGTGTGCGCTCGGCGCCCTCAAACGAAGCAAACATACCCCTCACGAGTCAATTCCGAGAAGGGAATTCAATAAACGATATCGAAATGTCTGATATGAGCATGCGGTTCGGTGCTTTCTGAGCTTTGCTGCATGGTTGATGCGCTTCGATCCTAGACGCGTGCTGGTCGCGTCGCCTAATATTTGAGCAGCGGAAGCAGCAATGCCGGCACAGGGAAGGGGGGCACATGCTTTGTCCCGAGGTCAGATACAAGGAACGGATCCTCACACCTGACATAAACGAGGACGGTGGAATGTATGCCGTTAAGCTCGTCGTTCGCTCGCCCGAAGGCTCTCAACGTACAACCGGCGTCCTCGGGATTTTCCTTGCCCTGTCGAAGCATTGCGCTTTGCTCTTCGATACGGCATGGCTGAAATCGATAAAGGCGCGTCCGCGTCCAACATTCGAGAAGGCGACTTTCGCTCGGCGTAGTGTCTCAGTCTGCTGCCCACACATGAGACCGCGCTTACAAGTACCGCACCGGCGCCAGATATTCGATCATCCGAAACAAGCCGTGCAGCGGTTCGCCTTTTCGGTAATAGGCGTCGATCTCCGCCTCTATGCCGCGCTCCATAATTTCCGCTTCTGCAAGCGAGGTGTGTGCAAGAATCGGTACCCTCGCAAATCGGATCGAGCCGCGCATGGACTTCGCCACGCTGAAGCCGTCCCACTCCGGCATTTCAATGTCAAGAATGACGACATGGGGCACCCACGATTCTGGAATCGCAAAGGCTGCCCTGCCGCCGGCGGCGACCCGAGCACGACATCCATAGGCCATCATAGCGGCAGCCAGCGCGTTTGCCATGGCGTCGTCGTCGTCGACGATCAGCACTGCAACCGGGGGCATGACGGAGTCGAAGTCGCGCGTGGCCCAAAGGCCTGGCATCGAAGTGGCGTTACGAGGCATGGCGGTACACATGGCAGAAAGTGCCGTTTGGTCTACGCAACGCTCATGCCGGTCGCCCTGAGCGTTTCGGGCAATGCAGCAGAGTTCGAGCGCACGTCGCATTAAGCATCGTGATCGACTCCTCTCGGTCGAAAAGCGTCGAGCGATCGCGCAACGACCAGAGTGGGCTCGCCCGTGACGCTTGCCGACAAGGCAACCGATTTCCATCCGCCCGCGGAGAGCGGCGATGAACAAAGATCAAGTGAAGGGCTAGGTGAAAAGGTTAAAAGCGAGACAATCAGGGCGTCGGAAAGGTCACGGGCGATCCGATGCAAGAAGCCAAGGGTGACGCGCAGTAAATTGAGAGTGAAGCGCGCAAGGACTCGGGCGAAGGGTAACTCAAGGACGCCACGGATCGGGCCGACGAATAACCCCCCCGGCTGCCTGAAGACATGCGAACGGCCCACCGTGAAAGCGGGCCTGGCCTTGCCGCGTCGTTCGGCCGGGGCGTTGATGCGATGGACGGCGGCACAAAAGTTCTAACTTTTCTTCGGACGATTCCCTGCAATCCTGGCCCGGCCGATTGGAAAGACCGCGCTACTGCTTGATCGGGCCCGTTGATTGGGAGCCCTGCGTCGGTGCGGGTGACGATTCCGGTGACATCCCTTGCTCTCGGTTCTGCATGAGCGTAGCGCCGCTTCCTGAGGATCCAGACTGAACGCCGCCTTCCGACGAATCCCCCGTGCGCGGCACCGGTGCGGGTCCGTTCCCCTTCGGCTGCATCGGCTGCATTTGCTGCTGGAGCTGCGTCGACTGATCGCGCGGGATGTCCTGCGACATGGCGACAGTGCTGGCGAATGCTAGGAGGGTGCCAGCGATCACAGTAGTGGTTCTCATCTCCGACTCCTTGAAAGTCCGGCGGACCGTGCGCCGCCTGCAGGGAGATCAGCATCGGCCGTACCGACCTTTCATCCAAGCCACGCGTCGCAGTCGCGCGGGCGAGTCAATGGCGCCGAGGTGGCGTCAGCGCGCGTTGGTGGGGCCATGAGATTTCCGCGACCGCCGACTTACATCGGTCGCTTCAGAATGGCGTGGGCGAGGATTTTGCGCACCCGTTTGCACAGCAGAGGGAGAACGAGGGATGCTGACTGACATCGAACGATTTCTAGATCAACTGGGCGACGAAGCCCGCGCGGTCGCGATGCAACACTTCCGCACAGAAATCGGCGTCGAAACGAAGTCCGACGCGACGCCCGTCACGAAGGCGGATCGCGCCATTGAGCGACGGTTGCGGGAAATGATCGCATCGCGCTATCCAACGCATGTCCTGGTCGGCGAGGAAGAGGGCGGGCGCATTGCAGACGGCATAAGCTGGGTCATCGATCCGATCGATGGAACCAAGAGCTTTGTAACCGGCTTGCCGCTGTTTGGAACGCTTGTCGCAATTCTTGAGGATCGACGGCCCATCTGCGGCATGGTTGAGGTGCCAGTCATGCGCGAGCGATGGATCGGTGTAGCCGACCGAACGTCGTGCAACGCCGACCCGTGCGTGGTGAGTGCGTGCGCGCATGTGCGCGACGCGCGGCTGTGCTCGACAGACCCGAGGATGTTTTCAGGTGAGGCCGCACGGTCATTCGCGACGCTTGCGCGCGAAGTGCGCGTCACGCGGTTCGGCACGGATTGCTATGGCTACGCGATGCTCGCTTCAGGTCACGTCGATCTCATCGTCGAAGACGGTCTGCAGGTTCACGACGTCATGGCGATCGTTCCAATCATCGAGGGCGCGGGTGGCATCGTCACGACATGGGCTGGCCATGCTATCGACGCAGCCTTCCAAGGCGACATCATTGCGGCGGCGACGCAATCGCTGCACGATGAGGCGTGTCGGTGGCTAGGCCAGCCGCGAAGGTGAAGCGACAGCGCGGACCCTGCATGGGTTTTCGGCGCGTCGCTGCGCGCAGCGAGCCGTTCATTGACGTATGCTGGAAACAGGGCTTCTGCAGACGAGCGCTCGGGTTGCATCGTGTATCTGAGAGAGGGTGTTACGCGGTCGATCGCTCCATGAACCTGCGTGACCAGCAAATGAAAGACGCGAACGCCATTGCCGCGCTGTTTTCTTCATACGATGAAGCAGACGAAGCCCTTCGTGAGCTTCACGCGCGAGGTCTTCGATGCGACGACGGGCAACTGTGTGCGCGGGCAGCTCACCGCCGCACGGATGCCAGGCGCGTTGGACCGCTTCCCGAGATGCGCGCCCGGGACCGGGCAGAGTAAGTGGCGCACGGTGAACACCTTGGAGTCGTGAGCGGGGCGCGACGGTTTAGCGGACCGAACTGGCAACTCACCACTGCCGAATTTGCCGTCGGGCAAGGACACGCTAAACCGCGTGAGCGGACCTTATTGGTTGCCAAGTTGGCCGACACGATGCCGCACGATGTCGCGATCGCTGTGATGTGCGATCACGGTGCGCTTGCGGTAAAAGACATCGCGGGTCGCTGGCGCTTCTCGCTTCACAAAAGTGGCCGGGACCGGGAGGATGGTAGGTGACCTCCGAAGTGCGCAAGGCCTTGACCCGTCAATCCGGCGCGCTTGTTCAGAGTTCGCATAGGTCTAACGCGAAACGTGCTAACGGTAACTCGTTGTCATCGGCGGCGTCCATTTCTTCGATCAAGGCGGAGGCAATTGCCAACTGCGCCGGCAACAGAGATGCCGCGTTTTGCGCGCGGGCCTCGCCGCCGCTTATGGCGACGCACCGCTTGAGCAATCACGGTATGCGTTAGGTCCGACGCTTGCTCGATCCGTGGAAAATCAACTTGCTCCAATGAGGCCACCATGACCGAGAAATCGAATCCGGGATCTCCGTTCGGCGAACAACAGCAACACCGAACGCCGGGTCTGACTGCCCCGATGAGTCCGACGCCGGATTACGGCGAACACTCGTACAAGGGGAGCGGCAGGTTGGCCGGAAAGGTGGCTCTGATCACGGGCGCCGACAGCGGGATCGGTCGCGCGGTCGCGATTGCTTATGCGCGCGAGGGCGCCGACGTCGCGATCTCCTATCTGGACGAACACGACGACGCAAAGGAAACGGCGCGCTGGGTTGAGCAGGCCGGACGTAAGGCTCTATTGTTGCCGGGTGACATTACGGATCGTCAGCACTGTAAAGACCTGGTGACTAGAACTACCGAGGCCTTTGGCCGGATCGATGTTCTGGTGAACAACGCCGCCTACCAGATGACGTATGACAGCCTTGAAGACATCTCCGACGATGAGTGGGACAAAACGTATTCCACGAACGTGGGCGCGATGTTCCGTATAACCAAGGCTGCACTTCCGCACATGAAGGAAGGCGGCGCCATCGTCAATACGACTTCCATCAACGCCGACAGTCCGAGTCCGGGGCTGATCGCCTACGCGAGCACGAAGGGGGCAATCCAGAACTTCACCGGTGGCCTCGCGCAGTTACTCGCCGAGCGCGGGATTCGCGTGAACTGCGTCGCGCCTGGTCCGATCTGGACGCCGCTCATTCCATCGACGATGCCGCCGGAGAAAGTTAAGAGCTTTGGTTCGCAAGTACCGATGAAGCGTGCGGGGCAACCCGCAGAGCTTGCCGCCGCTTATGTCCTGCTTGCATCCGATGAGGCGAGCTACGTGTCCGGTGCAACCATCGCAGTGACGGGTGGCAAGCCGATAATCTAGAGGCGCATGACGCGACCTGGCAAGGAAAAATGGTGTATTGGCAGTCGTACATCGCGTCTGGCACAAGCCTGTGCCCCGTGGGTATCGGGCACGGCACCGGCCGCCGCACCGCCGATGGGGGTTCTCGGCGAACCGGCGCGCGGGGGTCGCTACGGTGGCGTGATCCATCGTTATTCATCGCCGATAGAAATTCAAACGCCGCGAATTCATTTCTATGAGCCCATGCAGCGCGATCGACGTGGGAGTTGCCGCGCTGAGGCCGGCGCAAGCGCCACAACACGACGTCCTCGGCGCTTTCGCCGTGCTGTGAAGCGCGCGCCTATCGCGTCAGGCGAAGCGCGTCGCATTTCTGTCGCCATCGAAGCCCATGATGGCTGGCATTCCGATGGCGATCCATTGCTGACTCCGCGTCGCTAGTTGCCCTCGATCTGGCTCGCGCTCAGATCAGTCGGCAGACAGTGCGGATGCTCGAAGCCCATGGGCGATGCGCCCGTCGAATAGAGAATGTTGTCGGTATTGTTCGGGCCCACGCCTTTGGGCACCGCGCCGAGTCCCGCGAGCTTACGCATGCGGTAAGCGATCGCGTGATCGGCGCACGCGGAGTCGCCGCTCACGCCTAGGCCGCCGATCACTCTCCCGCCTGCATAGAGCGCGACGCCGCCGCCGAAGGTGATCACGCCGCCGAGCACGCGGCCGATGCCGGTTCCCTGCTCGAGAAAGCGCGGGTCGAATGGATTCGAATTGTTCAGGCCATAGAGCGAGCCGCCCGGCTGCGTCGCTGCGTAAAGGTTGGCAGTCGAAAGGGCGAGACCATCGTTGCTGAATCCATTTGCCGTGTAGGCCTTTGCGATTGCGATCGCGCGGCTTCCCGGCCAAGCATCGCCGGTCTTGATCACCGAGCAGAGATGACCCTGCCTGTCCACGATGGCCGCCCACATGCGGTTTGGGGTGAAGATGCCGCCGTTGCCACTCTGCACCACGGCAGCCAACTGCTTCTCTACGAGCGAGATCGTTCCCTGCGGTAGCATGCAGCGCCCGGTCGGGCCGTCGTCGTTGTCGTTGGCATGCGCGGGTGCCAAAAGCGCAGCGGCCAGCAGTGCTGGAAGGGCGGGAAGCAATGAACGGCATTCGATGATGCGCATGGCAATTCTCCCAACGAAAGAAGGCCGGACGCGAGGCGCCTCCGGAATATGGACGGACGTACAGAACCATGAACTGGTAGGCTAAAATCAACTTAGGAATACGAAACGAATGTGGCAGAGGTATCTGTTTCAGGGCGCCTGCTCAATCGTGTGTGACTCGAGATAGAACCGTTATCTCAGCAGCTTTATGACGGTCGAGGATCCGAATAGTGATTTATTCTTTCGCCAGCATTACGTTTGATTGTTGTGTGCAGCCAGGTAGCGAAGGGAAGTGTAGGCAATCTTTTGAAAAAAGGGTAAGTATGAAAGTGTGCGCGCACACCCATCAGAGAAGCGCGGCGGGGCACACAAACACGCCGGGCGTCATCCGAGACTACGGTGGCGTCGGGTATCGGAGCCGTGTGCTCGTCTCATGGGCGCGGCATTGATCGCTGTATCTTTCGCTTTGCCTTCGTCTATCGTGAAAAGCGGCGGAGATGAAACCCGTCCGATGTCGCCTGTTCGAGCAGCTTTCAGGAGTATGCAGACCGGATCCTTGAAGAGTCCAGGCGGTCAAATTGGAAGTCGCCGATTCGACTTTCAGTTCGACTTTCCGTCGCGTCGGCGCCTGCTTGTTTCGGCGCTTTCACGATGAAGAGATACGATAGTGCGGCCAAGAAGGTCGCGACGGCGCTCGCGATCGGCGCCGCGGAGCCGGCGAGAAAGCCACCGTTAATGCACGCAGAGATGGTAGACGGCAGTGGCCGTAGTAGCACGCACAGGATCGGACATAATCGATCGGGACGATAGAATGGTCGGGAATTCGGGCGTTCGACCAGCCCGCAACGTCGCCCAGTTCAGTGACCGCTCTACCTCAGGAAGGCACAACGGGCGGAACAAGTGCCGAGCGGCAGAAGAGGGTCGGCTCCGGCCGGCCGCGCCGGGCAGCGAATCGCCCTCGCAACCCGGGGTAGTCTGCCTCGGAGCACCTTCGCCCCGTGGCGCTGGTTGTCGCGACCATTTTTTTGCGTGCAATACTACCGGCGATTTGGCGGAAAGCGACATCGACCAACGACACGATGCGGGGGAACTTGGGGAAGCAGGTCATTCTTGGCGCAGTTTTGGCGGCATTGACATCGACCGCGACGGCAGGCACGCACTACGTCGAAGTCTGGAATCCGCCCGAGGCGCGCAGCAGCGTGCCCGGAGTAAGCTCACAGTTTCATAAGTCGTCTGCGAAGCGGCACGCGCATACGAAGGCATTGCCGCGCAGCAATGGCAAGCATGACGTGCGAGCGGCAGCCGCCAGTTGGTCCCCGAGAGCGGCAGGACGACCGCACGCGCGACCCACGTTCAACGATATACCTCGTCAAATCACGCCAGAGGGGAACATTCTGCGCGTCAGCGATAGGCCGGGTTCGGTCGCGCTGCAACGCTAGCCTGAGTCGTATGCCGGGCGTCGGGGGAGATAACGCCTTGTGGCACCGGCGTCAGTACGTCCGAGTCGGACGGCGTCGAACGATCCGTTCGTGGAACGAGGCGCTCAACTAAGTGCGCAAAGCCGCGAAGTCCATCAGGTGCAGCGAGAGGTCTTGACGGGTTCATGTTTTTCGCGTCGGGTCGAGAGGCGTTTCTAAGGTTCGGAGGGCTTTTTATCCGTCAGTGTTGCGCGCCGTGTCGATCCTACGAAAGGAGCTTGATCTGGGACCCAGTGGGCGGCCGCTTATTCGCGGGTAAGTGGCGACTCAAGCGCGGTTGCCAAGTGCGACCGTTCCGGAGACGGTGGAGCGGGCCGCCGCGAAACGAGCGGGCGAGTATCAGAATCCGTTCGAGATGTATGGGCCGCCTTGTGGGTACGTCCGATACGCGCCCCATGTAGTCAAAAATGCAGCACAACGGCGAGCAGGAAATAAGTATTCCGAATGGATGTGGCGATAATTTGCCTCCGGACGTGGTTGGCCGAAGACCGGTCTATAGCTAGCCGTCTATAACCTTGTGAACCTTGAACATCGCGGTCGGCTTGTTGAACCACGTTGTGAGCCATGATCAGAGGTCCTCTTCAAGGGAATTGAGGATTGTGAGGCGCTCGACTTCCCGAGCAAGACGGACGACGTCCAGTGATGCCGTCTGAGCATCGTAAGTCGGCGAGCTAGAGCTTGGTGCCTGCCCGCCAACAAGCTCCGATTCTTAGGTTTTTTTCGCATCCGATGAGCGGTTTGATACAGTCTGAGACTTAACCCTTGAAATCAAAGAAATAGCGACCGTGGATCTCTTTTACTACTGGAAGGATTATGTTGCGGACATCCGTGCAAAGCGGATCGGTTCATTGGGTTCCGACATCGTAGATATTGAACGGATTCTGGCACGGCGTCCCGCTGACCGCGTCTGGGTGTTCAAAACGCCAGAGGGAAAGCTTGGCAACTTGCAAGTCCTTGGCCGGCTGTGGGTCGTCGGTGAATGTCCGGACGGGTGTACGCCCTCCAAGCTTCACAACGTCTTCTATGATCCGTCATCCCCGCATTCGGTGTGGTTCACAGACTCGGGAACCGATGAGCGGGTGAACGAGATTACCAATATCCTCAACGATCGATATCAAGCTGCGTTCCGTGCCAATTTTCGTGGCGCGAACGGCATCAAGGAGATTGATGCTGACATCGTGGCCAAGCTGAAGAACGTCACGAACGGCTACACCTCCGTTCAGTTCATGGATGGCATCAAGCCGGTTGAGAGCAAGAAGGCGGCGTAGCTGAGTTGAGCAACCCCTTATCGCGCTGGTAGTCTGTTGCCACCGATCGCAGTATAAATCCGGGTGTCAAGACTGAAGTGAAGCGGTCAGACGTTGACACCATTCTCGACCGAGCGGCATTTCCGAGGTCATTGCCCTGAACATCGGCGCGTCGGCAAGGCGTCGGCGGCGACACGCGCCGACCGCTTGACATAACGCGGTCTTAGCATCGACAGGTTTGTGGGAGCAACATGAGAATGTCGTGTTCTAGCAAGATACAAATGTCGCGTTTTGCGACCTCTGGCAAGCTGGCGACTCACTGCAGCACTGCAGGAGTCGTCCATGAAGCCAGCAACGTTGGTGACATTGAACATGCGCGAACTCGACCGTCTGAAGGTGATCCAGGCCGTGGTGGATATGGGAGTCAAACCCGGTCGA
>NZ_FCOM02000145.1 GCF_001544695.2 Caballeronia arvi | reverse complement strand
ACAGGATGCTCCAGCGCCATGAACACGATGCCATCGGCGCGCTGTCCGTATTGCAGCAGCCGCGCGGCGAGTTCCTCCGGATTGAAGCTTTCCACATAATGCACGCGGCACTTCATGCCCTGCGCGGTCCACTGGTTGTGCGCGAATTCGATGTAGTCGCCCAGCATGCGCAGATAGCGGTTCGTGCCCGAGGGCAGCAGAAAGGCGATGTGCATCGGCTTCGCGGCGGCGGCTTTGTCGGCGGCTTCGGGCGCGTCGAGCGTATAGCCGAGTTGCGCCGCGGCCTGCATCACGCGCGCCGCCGTATTGGCGCGCACGCCGGGGCGGCCGTTCAGCACGCGATCGACGGTCGCGCTGGAAACGCCGGCCGCCTGCGCGACATCGGCAACGCGCGCGCGGGGTGGAAAGATCGTGCTTACGATGTTCAAGAAAGCGTCTCCCTCATTGCACTGTCAATCAAACACCATCAGAAACCATCATTTTGCGAGTTTGACGTTGCCAGGCCTCGCCCGTAGTCTTCGTTCCAAGACGTAGCGAAACTAACGCCAGTCTACGACACCGGCGATCATTAGAAGCCCGCGTTTTGATGGTTTCTGATGTGCGGGGTGATCGCATCAAATAACAGCAAGGAGACACGTCATGATCAACACCCGCCGACGCACGCTTCTGCGCGCCGCCGCCGCGCTCCCCGCGGCAGGCGCACTCGGTTTGCCGGCCATCGGCCGCGCCGCTTCCGCTGAATATGTCTTCAAGTACGGCAACAATCTGCCGCTCACGCATCCGCTCAATGTGCGGGCGAAGGAGGCGGCGGATCAGGTGAAGGAAGCGTCGAAGGGACGCATGGAAATTCGCATCTTCCCGAACAACCAACTCGGCGGCGACACCGACATGCTGGCGCAGGTGCGCAGCGGCGGCATCGAAATGTTCACGCCGTCCGCGCTCGTCGTCTCGACGCTCGTACCGGCCGCCGCGATCAACGCAACCGGCTTCGCTTTCGCGGACTACAGCCAGGTCTGGGGCGCGATGGACGGCAAGCTCGGCGCGTTCGTGCGCGCGTCGATGCAAAAGGCCGGACTCGAATCGTTCGAAAAGATGTGGGACAACGGCTTCCGCGAGACGACGTCGAGTGCGCGTCCGATCGCCTCCGCCGCCGACATGCGCGGCCTGAAGATCCGCGTGCCGGTGAGCCCGCTGTCCGTCGACATGTTCAAGGGCCTCGGCGCCGCGCCGACGAGTCTGCAGTTCAGCGAAGTGTATTCGTCGCTGCAGACGCGCATCGTCGATGCGCAGGAGAATCCGCTGCCCATCGTCCAGGTCGCGAAGCTCTATGAAGTGCAGAAGTACTGCTCGCTCACGAATCACATGTGGGACGGCTACTGGTTCGTGCTGAACGCGCGCGCGTGGGCGCGCCTGCCCAAGGATTTGCAGGGCATTCTCGCGGACGCCTTCAATCAGGCCGCGATCAGACAGCGCGACGACGTGCGCAAGCTCAACGACGCCGCCGTCGCCGATCTCCAGTCGAAGGGACTCGCCATCAACCGTCCCGCGCCCGACAGCTTCCGCGAGGCGCTGCGTCAGGCGAACTTCTACGGCCAATGGAAGGGCAAGTTTGGCAACGAAGCGTGGAGCCTGCTCGAAACCTACACGGGCAAACTGGCCTGAACGCGGTCGCGGCAAGCCGCACGTTCCGGAGGACATTTCATGGCAAACCCGGTCTTGAGCCCGGCGCGAGCGGGCATCGAGTCATCCGCGGATGACTCGCGCGGCGCGCGCCGTCTGCTGCGCCTGTTCGACCGCGCGCTGATCGGCCTCGTCGAAGGCGCGTGCGCGTTGCTGCTCGCGGCGGAAATCATCGTGCTGCTCGCGGGCGTGACGAGCCGTTATGTGCTGCACGCACCGCTCGTCTGGTCCGATGAACTCGCCGGCATGATGTTCCTGTGGCTGTCCATGCTCGGCGCCGTGCTCGCGCTGCGCCACGGCGAGCACATGCGGATGACGGCGCTGGTGAGCCGCCTGTCGCCTGCGCGGCGCGCGTTCGTTGATACGCTCGCGATCGTGCTGTCGCTCGGCTGCCTCGGCCTGATTCTGGTGCCGGCCTACGGCTACGCATCCGGCGAGATGGCGATCGTCACGCCGGCGCTCGAAGTCAGCGGCGCATGGCGCGCGCTCGCACTGCCCGTCGGCGCGGCGCTCATGCTGATGGTCGGCTTCATCCGGCTCGCGAGCGTGGCGCGCGTGCGTCACGTGATGATCGCGGTGGCGGCGACCGCCGTCGTCGCGGGCGCGTTCGTGTGGCTCGGACCGTGGCTCGAGAGCATCGGCCGGGCGAATCTCATCGTGTTCTTCGTGGGCGTGGTGGCGGTCGGCATCTTCTCCGGCGTGCCCATCTGTTTTTCGTTTGCGCTTGCGACTCTCGGCTATCTGGGCCTGACCACCTTCACGCCGCTCGAAGTGATCGTCGGACGCATGGACGAGGGCATGTCGCATCTCGTGCTGCTCGCGGTGCCGCTCTTCGTGTTTCTGGGCCTGATGATCGAGATGACCGGCATGGCCCGCGCGATGATTCACTTCCTCGCGAGCCTCGTCGGCCACGTGCGCGGCGGGCTGTCGTACGTGCTCATCGGCACGATGTATCTGGTGTCCGGCATCTCGGGATCCAAGGTCGCCGACATGGCCGCGATCGCCCCGGTGCTGTTCCCGGAGATGAAGGCGCGCGGCGCGAAAGAGGGCGATCTCGTCGCGCTTCTTTCGACGGCGGGCGCGCAGACCGAGACAGTGCCGCCGAGCATCGTGCTCATCACCATCGGCTCGGTCACGGGGCTGTCGATCTCCGCGCTCTTCACGGCGGGACTGCTGCCCGCGGCCGTGCTCGCCGCCATGCTGTGCTTCGTCGTCTGGCTCCGTTACCGCAAGACCAGTCTGGGCGATGCGCCGCGCCTTAAACGCCGGGAGATCGGCCGGCTGTTTCTGATCGCGCTGCCGGCGCTCGCGTTGCCCTTCGTGATTCGCGCGGCGGTCGTGGAAGGCGTCGCGACGGCGACGGAAGTATCGACCATCGGCATTGTCTATTCGATGATCGTCGGCCTGCTCGTGTACCGGCGGTTCGAATGGGCGCGTCTTTCGCGCATGCTCGTAGAAGCGGCGACGCTGTCCGGGGCGATCATCTTCATCATCGGCTGCGCGACGGCGATGGCCTGGGCGCTCACGCAATCGGGCTTCTCGCAGGACCTCGCGCAACTGATGAGCGGCCTGCCCGGCGGCGCCTACGCATTTCTCGGCATCTCGATCGTCGTGTTCATTTTGCTCGGCAGCGTGCTGGAAGGCATTCCGGCGATCGTGCTGTTCGGACCGCTGCTGTTTCCGATCGCGCGTATGGCAGGCGTCAACGAGATTCACTATGCGATCGTCGTGATCCTCTCGATGGGCGTCGGCCTGTTCTCGCCGCCATTCGGCGTGGGCTACTACTCGGCGTGCGCCGTCGCGAAGGACGATCCGGACAAGGGCATGCGTCCGATCATCGGCTACATGGCCGCGCTGATCGTCGGGCTGATCCTGATTGCTGCCGTTCCCTGGATCTCCACTGGTTTTCTCTGAAGCACGAGTTTCACCCGCAACCAACCACTATCGACGACGACGCGCACCGCGCGGCGGCGGAGCGTTCGCGCGTCACCGCCGCACAACGAACAAAAGGAAGATGACGATGAGCCGCTTTTTTGGCGAGATCCGGCAGGCCGGTTATGTGGTCCGCGACATCGAGGCCGCGATGGATTACTGGAGCCGCGTGCTGGGCGTCGGGCCGTGGTTCTACAACGAGCGCGTGCCGATCGAGGACTACCGCTATCGGGGCGAGGCCTATGAAGTGCACAACTCGGTCGCGCTCGCGAACTCGGGCAGCCTGCAGGTCGAACTGATCCAGACGCGCAACGACGCGCCTTCGATGTACCGCGATTTTCTCGCGGCGGGTCACACCGGTCTGCAGCACAACGCCTACTGGACCACCGATTTCGATGCGGACCTCGAACGCCTCACGCAGCAGGGCTTCAAGGTGGCGATGAGCGGCAAGGTCGGCGAAAACGGCCGTTTCGTCTACTTCGATACCGAGACGCATCCGGGCACGGTGATCGAGCTCTCGGAGATCGCGGGGCCGAAGGGCAAGCTGTTCGACATGATCCGCGAGGCGTCGCGCAACTGGGACGGCAAGCATGCCGTTCGGCCGTTTCCTGCATTGAACACGCTATGAGCGCGCAGGGTTTCATCGAAGCCGATTACCTGATCGAAACGCCGCTCGATCTGGCCAAAGTCGCGGACATCATGGCGGGCGAGCAGTCCAGCGGCACGTTCGTGCGCGTCGC
>NZ_FCOM02000062.1 GCF_001544695.2 Caballeronia arvi | reverse complement strand
GTGAAAGTAGGTAATCGTCAGGCTCCTCATGCAGCAAAACAAAAACCCCACCCCGAAAAGGTGGGGTTTTTGCGTTCCGGCGCAGAAAATCAAAAGCGACCGCCTTCTACAGAAGCAGCAGCAAATATATGCCGCTGCAGTTATCAGCGCGCCAGAAATCGCTCAGCCAAACGGACCCAATACGACGATCCGATCGATAGCAAATCATCGTTGAAGTCATAACTGGCGTTGTGTAGCATGCATGGCCCGGCGCCATGCCCGTGCTCGCGATGTCCTCCATCGCCGTTACCGAGGAAGGCATAGCATCCAGGCTTCTCGATAAGCATGAACGAAAAATCCTCCGCACCCATCGTCGGTTCGACGGCGCTATCGACCCTATCCTTCCCCACCACCTCGGCCATAACTTCCGCCGCAAATCGTGCTTCCTCCGGGGCGTTGATCGTCGGTGGATAATTTCTGTGGAAGTGTATTTCGACGTCGCAATCGTAGGCGGCTGCCGTCGCTTGGACGATCTTGCGCATGCGCTCTTCGATAAGATCGAGCGTCTGCACAGTGAAGGTGCGCACGGTTCCACCAAGCCAGGCTACGTCCGGTACGATGTTCGCGGCTTCGCCCGCGTGGATCTGCGTGATGGAAAGCACTGCGGTATCGATCGGCTTCTTGTTTCGCGTAATGATGCCCTGAAGCCCATTCGCAATCTGGACCGCCGTGAACACAGGGTCGCGACCGTTATGGGGCAAGGCCGCGTGTGAACCGGTCCCGTGGATCGTGATGCGAAACTCGTTGCTCGACGCCATGATCGGCCCTTCGGTCACACCGAAATGCCCAGCGGTAATGCCCGGCCAATTGTGGATGCCAAACACTGCATCCACCGGAAAGCGATCGAAAAGACCATCCTCGATCATGGCTTTCGCGCCCGCACCACCTTCTTCCGCCGGCTGGAATATGAAAACGACAGTCCCGTCGAACTTGCCGTGCTCGGCGAGATGCTTCGCGGCGCCGAGTAGCATCGCCGTGTGCCCATCGTGGCCGCACGCATGCATGCGGCCGTCGTTCGTCGATCGATGTCCAAACGTATTCAATTCCTGAATGGGCAACGCGTCCATATCTGCCCGCAGTCCGATCGATTTGCCGCTGGAGCCGCGTTTCAGCACTCCGACGACACCTGTTTTGCCCACTCCCCGATGCACTTCGATTCCCCATCGTTCGAGGTTATCGGCGACGAGCTTCGCGGTGCCAACCTCTTCGTAGCGCAATTCGGGGTGGGCATGGATCGTTCGTCGGAGCGTTTTGATTTCATCGTGTGAAGCTTCGATTTCCGGGATCAGATTCATTGAACCGCTCTCTCGATTGAATTCGGATGGCGCGTATCGGCCGCGCATGGGCTTTCATTCTACGTCGCCACTATTTGCCGTACCGGACGGTCGATCGCACAGCGCCCGTAATAGAATTCCATCATTTGCCGCCCTTTATTCTGATTTACCGGACTTTTCGATGAACGCTCCAGCCGAGTTTGCCCGAGCCGTGTGCCCACACGATTGCCCCGACACATGCGCAATGCGCGTAACGGTAAAGGACGGCAAAGCGGTCAAGATTAGCGGCGATCCCGACCACCCGCCGACGCAAGGCGTTCTTTGCACGAAGGTTACGCGATACGCCGAGCGAACGCATCACAAGGATCGGCTCCTGACGCCACTGCGCCGGGTCGGAAAAAAGGGCGAGGGTCGATTCGAGCCGATCGGCTGGGACGAGGCTTTAAAATTTGCTGCCGAACGCTTGCATGCGGTCGCCCGGCGCGCGCCGGAAGCCATCGTCCCATATAGCTACGCTGGCACGATGGGGCTGGTGCAAGGCGAAAGCATCGCTGCCCGGTTTTTCAACGTGTTGGGAGCCTCGCGGCTCGAGCGCACGATTTGCGCTGCGGCGGGCGCGGCCGGCTTGCGCTACACGTATGGCGCGAGCGTCGGCATGCATAGCGAGTTCTATGACGAGAGCGAGCTGATCCTGATTTGGGGCGCGAACCCGATCGCCTCGAGCCTGCACTTCTGGACCCGCGCGCAAGAAGCCAAGCGGCGCGGCGCAAAACTGATTGCGATCGACCCCTATAAATCGCTCACCGCGGAAAAGTGCCATCAACACATCGCGCTGCGCCCGGGCACCGATGCCGCGCTTGCGCTCGGCATGATCGAGGTCCTCGTCCGTGAAAATCTCATCGACCATGACTACGTGCGCGCGCATACGGTGGGCTTCGAAGGACTCGCGGCGCGCGCCGCGCAATATCCGCCGTCGCGTGTGGCGCAGATTTGTGGCATCGAAGAGAGCGTGGTCGTCGAGCTCGCGCGCGCTTTCGGGGCGACGAAAAAGGCAGCGATTCGCCTCAACTACGGTATGCAGCGCGTGCGCGGCGGTGGCAATGCCGTTCGCGCGATCGCCTGTCTGCCATCGTTGACGGGGGCGTGGCGCGAGCGCGCTGGTGGACTGTTGCTCTCATCGTCGGGCTGGGCGCCGATCGACGGCAACGCGCTCGAGCGTCCGGATTTGCTGCCCGGCTGGCCGTCGAAAATGCCGCGCGCGATCAACATGAACGCGATCGGCGACGCGCTGCTGCATCCGGGCGACGAAACGTTCGGACCGAAAATCGAAGCGCTGGTCGTCTACAACTCGAACCCCGTCGCGGTCGCGCCGGACTCGGCGAAGGTGGCAGCGGGTTTCGCACGGGAGGATTTGTTCACGATCGTGCTCGAACACTTCCAGACAGACACGGCCGACTATGCCGACCTGATTTTCCCCGCAACGACGCAACTCGAGCACCTGGACGTCCACAAGTCCTACGGACACACACACGTAATGGCGAATCTGCCGGCTATCGAACCCGTCGGTGAAGCGCGTCCGAACACTGAAATCTTCCGTGGTCTCGCGCGTGCGATGCAACTCACTGAGCCGGCGCTTTTCGAGACCGACGAACAGATTGCATCGAAAGCGTTCCGCTGGGACGACCGCACGCTGGAAGGGCAGAGCTGGGAAAAGCTAAAGGCGTCCGGCTGGCTGAAGCTCAATATTGCCGAAGCGCCGCTCGCCGAAGGCGCGTTCCGCACGCCGTCGGGAAAATGCGAGTTCTTCAGCGAACGTCTGGAGCGCGAAGGCCTCGATCCGCTGCCGGATTACCTGCCGCCATACGAATCCGTCGACGGATCGCCGGAACTCGCCGCACGCTATCCCCTCGCGATGATCTCGCCGCCTGCGCGTAATTTCCTGAACAGCAGCTTCGTAAACATCGAGAGTCTGCGCGCGGCGGAGCGCGAACCGTATCTGGACATCCATCCCGCCGATGCCGAAACGCGCGGCATCTCCGACGGCGCGCTCGTGCGCATCTTCAACGATCGCGGTTCGATGCAGGCCCGCGCGCGCGTCACGGCGCGAGCGCGCGAAGGCGTGGTCGTTGGTCTGTCGATCTGGTGGAAGAAGCTATCGCCCGATGGCTGCAATGCCAATCAGGTCACAAGCCAGGCGTTGACCGATCTCGGTAGATCGGCGACGTTCTACGATTGCCTGGTCGAAGTGGAGCAGATGCATTGAAAGGTATCGGAAAAGCAGGCTCGGGCGAGTCTGGTGCATGGCGTCTAACCCAGTTGTCGGAGACCTGCCGAAAAGCTAGGATCTCGTTTCCGCACGACCATTCTAAAATCATATAAAGGAGACGCCGTATGGAGAAACCCTGGCTGAAGTCCTATCCGGCCGGCGTGCCCGCGGAAATCGATGTTTCCGCGTATCGGTCCGTTTCCGAGTTGCTCGAGGACAGCTTCCGCGCGAACCGCGATCGACGCGCGTTCGTGTGCATGGGCCAGTCGATCACGTATGCAGAGCTCGACGCGATGTCGATAAAGCTGGCCACGTGGTTCCAGAAGCGAGGCATGAAGCCCGGCGCGCGCGTCGCGCTGATGATGCCCAACGTTCTGCAATATCCCGTGGCGATCGCGGCCGTGCTGCGTGCCGGTTATATCGTCGTCAACGTTAATCCGCTCTATACGCCGCGCGAGCTAGAGCATCAGCTCAAGGACAGCGGCGCGGAAGCGATCGTCATTCTCGAGAATTTCGCGGTCACGCTCCAGGCCGTCGTCGGAAATACGGCGATCAAGCATGTGATCGTCGCGTCGATGGGCGATCTCATGGGCCTGAAAGGGCTGTTGGTCAACTTCGTCGTGCGCCGCGTGAAAAAGATGGTGCCCGAATGGAGCGTGCCTGGCAGCGTCCGTTTCAACGACGCGCTCACCGAAGGCGCCCGGAGCACGTTGCAGCGGATCGCCCAAACCCCGGACGACGTCGCGTTCCTGCAGTACACCGGCGGCACGACGGGCGTCGCCAAGGGCGCGACGCTCACGCATCGCAATGTGATCGCGAACACGCTGCAGTCCGAAGTCTGGCTCGACCCGGCCCGCAAACGCCGCCCGGATATCGACCAGTTCGTCTGCGTGGTCGCGCTGCCGCTGTATCACATCTTTGCGCTGACGGTGTGCGGAATGCTGACGATACGAACCGGCGGCCTGGGCGTGCTGATTCCGAATCCGCGCGATATCGCGGGAACCATCAAGGAACTGAAGGACGTCCCTATCAACACGTTTCCGGCGGTCAACACGCTCTACAACGCGCTGTTGAATCATCCGGACTTCGGCAAGCTCGATTTTTCCAAGCTGATCGCGGCCAACGGCGGCGGCATGGCGGTCCAGGAAGCCGTGGCGAAACGGTGGTTCGCCGCGACCGGCGTGCCGATCGTGGAAGGCTACGGCTTGTCCGAGACCTCGCCGTGCGTGACATGCAATCCGGTGACGGCCACCGAATACACCGGCACGATCGGCTTGCCGCTGCCGTCGACGGAAATCTCCATCCGCGACGACAACGACAACGAAGTGTCGCTCGGACAGCCCGGCGAGATCTGCATTCGTGGACCGCAGGTGATGGCGGGCTACTGGAACCGGCCCGATGAAACCGCGAAGGTGATGACGCTCGACGGCTTTTTCCGCTCGGGCGACGTCGGCGTGCTGGACGATCGCGGCTACGTGAAGATCGTCGATCGCAAAAAGGACATGATCCTCGTGTCGGGTTTCAACGTGTATCCGAACGAGATCGAGGACGTCGTCGCCATGTTGCCGGGCGTATTCGAGGTGGCCGCGGTCGGCGTGAAGGATCAGACCTCCGGCGAGGCGGTGAAGCTTTTTATCGTGCGCAAGGATCAGGGCCTGACCGAAGCCGACGTCATGGCCTATTGCAAGGAGCGGCTCACCGGCTACAAGCGTCCGCGGATCATCGAATTCCGCAACGATCTTCCGAAGAGCAATGTCGGCAAGATCCTGCGGCGCGAACTGCGCGACGGCCGCGCGTAACATCGATATCGCTGGAAACGGGAAAGCCCTCGTGTCATGAGACGCGAGGGCTTTTTCGCATGCGGCTGGCGCGCAGCACGCACGAAAAAAGGCGCCCGAAGGCGCCTTTCAGTGCATACCGCTTTGTTACAACCTTATTAGAACTTGTGACGGATACCGACGACAGCGGCGACCTGGTTCGACGTCGACGACGGCGACAGGCCGTTGATGCTGGCGACAGCCGAACGGTTCGTCGAGTCCGTGCCAGTCGCGTGCTGGTACACGCCGTCGATGTACACGTCGGTGCGCTTGGACAGGAAGTAGTCCGCGCCGAGCATCGCCTGATGGTACTTGGCGTCACCCAGACCGTAGCCCTTCGTGTAGTCGTACGCCACGCCCAACAGCAGAGCCGGGGTCAACTGATACTTGAAGTTGATTTCGGCGTTGTGGAACTTACCCGTGCCGCCCGTGAAGCCACCCGTCGGCGTCAGGCCCGTGCCCGGCTCCGAACCGAGATCCTTGAATTGCGTGTTGCTATACGTCGCGCCTACGGTCGCTGCGCCGAACGTGTAAGCACCGCCAGCCGAGATCACTTGCTGCGTGCGCGCCGAAGCGTAGCCCGAGTACACGCGGCTCGTCATGTTCGAAGACGAAGGCGTCGAGGTCGCCGTGCGGCTCGACGGCGTGTTGCCGAAGAACGAGTAGTTCGGGTCCTTGACGTTCAAATAGCCCGCGCCCAACTGCAGGGGGCCTTGCGAGTAGCCGAGACCAAGCGACCAGATCTGGTTGCGGTTGAACTGGCCAGCGTTGCCGCCGAGGCTGTACAAGCCGCCGAACGTGAAGCCTGCGTAATTCGCGCTCGTGAACTTGATCGCGTTGTTCACGCGATTCGAGTTGTTCATGTTGTCGAGGTCGCCCGGGTGCGCGCCGAAGTACGATGCCCACTGGCTACCGACTTCGAATGCGCCGGTGTAGTCGACCACGGAGTCGTATTGACGACCGAGGGTGACCGTGCCGAATTGCGCCGTCGACAGACCGACATACGCTTGACGGCCGAATTCAGCGCCGCCTTGACCCAGCTGGCCGTTGAACACGTTGAAGCCGTTTTCCAACACGAAGATGGCCTTCAGACCGCCACCGAGATCTTCCGTGCCACGCAGGCCCCAGCGGCTGCCCTGCAGGTTGCCGCTGTTCATGGCGTACAGCTTCTGACCATTGCTATTGTTGTTGTAGACGAAGCCTGCGTCGATGATGCCGTACAGCGTCACGCTGCTCTGCGCATGTGCGGCGCCAGCGAAAACGCCCAATGCAGCGAGAGCGAGAAGCGACTTTTTCATTGATTAGATCTCCAGGGAGTGTTTGCGACTGTTTGGCAAGGTCACTGTTCTAGCGCCAGTGTGTTGACGGTCCCTGCCGGACTTCTTAACGAAGTTGACACGTAATGTAACAAAGAGCCTTTGACGGACAAAGGAAAAGGGAGCGGTCCGCTCGACCCATGTGACGTTTACGCAACAGGCGCTAAAATGTTGGTTTTGCAGGATTTTTGCGACCCGTGTTTGCCCTAATTACCAAAGCGGATGCTTAGGAAAGGTCGTTTTCGGTCCTGACAACCGGGCTTCGTCGGGTTCGTTCGGACCAACCAGCGCGACCATCGGCGGGTGTCGATGTGCGCTAAAATCCGCGTTTCGCCCAGCGCCGACTCGCCAGAGATTGCGAATTGCTGCAACAACCCGCGTTGTGCCGGCGACCACGAAGAGAGGTGACAACATGACGCTCGATGAAGTCATCAACGAGTTCGATCGGGGCTTGCGCTCCATGACGGGCGTGAGCCGCATGTCGCGTCCGATTCCCGAATCGACGCTATCCGGTTCCGATCTCCAAAGCGACGTCCTCTCCGAGGAATCGCAACTCACGGAGAAAGAGCGCGCCCACTCGGCCGGTCTGATGCGCGTGAACCACGTCGGCGAGGTCTGCGCGCAGGCGCTTTATCAGGCGCAAAAGCTCGCCACGCATTCACCCGAACTGAAGGCGAGCTTCGAGCAGGCGGCTCGCGAAGAGGAAGATCATCTCGCGTGGACGACGAAGCGCCTGAAAGACCTCGATGCCCGGCCGAGTCTCCTGAATCCGTTCTGGTACGCGGGCGCACTTGCGATGGGTTTCGTCGCGGGACGTTTTGGCGACCGCGCGAGTCTCGGCTTCATGGCGGAGACGGAGCGTCAGGTCGAGCAGCACCTCGATGGTCATATGAAGACGCTGCCGGCGAACGATCACGCATCGCGCGCGATCGTCGAGCAAATGCGTCTCGACGAGAGCGCGCACGCAGCCGCCGCCATCGGTGCGGGTGGAGGCGAAGTCCCGTTTCCGGTCCGTGCGCTGATGCGCGCGGCCTCGAAAGTAATGACCCGCACTGCGTATTACATATAGCGTGCCGATCGTCCGGCCGATCCCATAGCGGTTCGGCCGGTAACCTCGCGGCCGCATCTCACCTGTGGCCCACAAATCGGGCAAAAAGACCGTTACATTTCCCTCATTTCGGCAGCTGATTTCACGTACTACCTTCACATCCCGCAGTAGCTCTCTAATTCATAACGGTTTTCTCTTTTGTCATCACTTCAAGCTCCTGCGCTAAGTCCTTGTTCTAGCGAATAAAAAGCACTCGAAAAAAAGGTACGCGTCTTGACCGAGGAAATGCGTTCCTCTAAAGTGGGAGACAGTGTGAGAAAGTGGTCTTTTGTGTGATTCACAAGCCATTTTCGAGCAAAACGGAGTGGGGACAGACGTCAGGGTGGGCGTCTGAAACGGGGAGAGGGCGAGTGTTCCAAGGGGCGTCGGCGCTGACGCTCGATGCGAAAGGACGGATGTCGGTTCCGTCGCGCTATCGAGAAGCGCTGCAAGGGCAGGCGGAAGGCCGGGTGACGCTCACGAAGAGCCCGGATGGATGCCTGTTGCTCTTTCCTCGCCCGGAGTGGGAAGTCTTTCGCGCCAAAGTCGCCGCGCTTCCTATGGATGCCATGTGGTGGCGGCGCATCTTTCTCGGTAATGCAATGGATCTCGACCTCGACAGCGCCGGGCGCGTACTGGTTTCGCCCGAGCTGCGCGCTGCCGCGTCGCTGGAAAAAGAGGTGACGCTGCTCGGCATGGGCGCGCACTTCGAGCTGTGGGATTCGCAGACCTACGCGGCGAAGGAAGCCGCGGCGATGGCGCAGGGCATGCCCGAAGCGCTGAAGAATTTCACTTTCTGACGCGGCGCTGAAGAACATGGCGAAGTCGTCGGGAAACGAGCTGCAGCATCGCACGGTGCTGCTGCAGGAAGCAGTAGACGGACTGATCACGCGTACGGACGGCATCTATATAGATGGCACGTTCGGGCGTGGCGGTCACAGCCGGGCGATTTTGCAGCGGATCGGTGAGGCGGGGCGGCTCATCGCTTTCGACAAGGATCCTCTTGCAATCGCCACGGCGCAACAGATTCAGGACTCGCGTTTTTCGATCGTGCACGACAGCTTCGCGGTATTGCGCGATGCGACGAGCGAGCGTGGGGTAGAGCGGGTGTCGGGCGTATTGCTCGACCTTGGCGTGTCGTCGCCGCAGGTGGACGACCCGGAGCGCGGCTTCAGCTTCCGCGCGCAAGGTCCGCTCGACATGAGGATGGACCCGACTCGCGGCGAGTCGGCAGCCGAGTGGCTCGCACGGGCCACGGTGCAGGAACTGACGGAGGTGATCAGAGATTATGGGGAAGAACGGTTTGCTTTTCAGATTGCAAAGGCGCTTGTTGCTCGCAGGGCAGAGTCCGACCGTCTTGGGCCTCTCGACAGCACGCGCGAGCTTGCCGAAATCGTGGGTAACGTCGTCAAAACCCGTGAAAAGGGCAAGGACCCGGCAACTCGCACCTTTCAGGCTATACGGATTCACGTCAATCAAGAGCTTGCGGAGCTGCAAGTAGTTCTTGAGTCGGCATTGGCATTGTTGGAGCAAGGAGGGCGGCTGGTCGTGATCAGCTTTCATTCACTCGAAGACCGGATCGTCAAGCGGTTCATGCAGGCGCACGCGAGCGCGCCGGCGGTGGACCGTCGCTTGCCGATCCGCGCGGTCGATCTGCCCAGCCCCCCGCTGCGCGTGGTCGGCCGCGTGTTTCCGAGCGAAGCCGAAGTGTCCGCCAACCCGCGTGCGCGATCCGCGGTGATGCGTATCGCAGAGCGGATTGCGCCATGAACCGTCTCAATATTTTCCTGCTGATCATCGTGCTCGGATGCGCGCTGTCGGTCGTCAGCTCGACCAACCAGCAGCGGGAAATTTTCATCGACTTGCAGCGGGCGCAATCGCAGGAGCGCCAGCTTCAACAGGATTACGCGCAGTTGCAGTATCAGCAGAGCGCGCTGTCGAAGACCTCGCGCATCGAGCAGTTGGCCACCAACTCGCTGAAGATGCAGCCCGTGTCGACCGGCCGCACCCAATATCTCACCTACGACACGGCCGCCAACAAGGCCGCCGACGCACCCATGCCGCCGCCGCTTCCGGCGTCGGCACCGCCTGCACGCGGAGCCAAGCGATGAAAAAATCCGCGAAGCAGAAAGACATCGCTCATACGCCGAATCCGCTCCTCGCCGTGCGCCTGCCGATGTGGCGCTCGAAGTTCGTCGTATTCCTGTTGTTCATGGCGTTCGTCGCGCTTGCCGCACGAGCGTTCTGGATCCAGGGTCCTGGCAACGCATTTTTCAAGAAGCAGGGCGAAAGCCGCTATCAGCGCACGCTCGAACTGCCGGCGACGCGCGGCCAGATCCGCGACCGTAACGGCCTTGTACTCGCAACCAGCCTGCCGGTGAAGGCCATCTGGGCGATCCCCGAAGCCGTGCCGAACGATCTCGGCGCGGACAAGTTCGCGCAATTGTCCAAGCTGCTCGAGATGCCGGAAAAAGAGCTTCGGGCGAAGCTTTCGATGGACAAGACGTTCGTCTACGTGAAGCGCCAGGTATCGCTCGAAACCGCGCAGAAGGTCGCCGCGCTGGACATTCCGGGCATTTATTCGCGTGGCGAATACAAGCGCTTCTATCCGGAAGGCGAAATCACCGCGCACCTGATCGGCTTTACTAATATTGAAGACAAGGGACAGGAAGGCGTCGAGCTCGGCGACCAGCACGTCCTCGCCGGCACGCCGGGCATGCGCCGCGTCATCAAGGACCGCATGGGCCATATCGTCGAGGACGTCGACGAGCAGGTCGTGCCGCACAATGGCACCGACGTCGAACTCTCGATCGACAGCAAGATTCAGTACATCGCGTACACGAACCTGAAGGCCGCCGTCGAGAAGTCCAAGGCGAAGGCAGGCGCGGCGATCGTGATCGACACGAAGACGGGCGAGGTGCTCGCGCTCGTCAACTATCCCACCTACAACCCGAACGACCGCTCGCGCATGACCGGCGAGCAGTTGCGCAACCGCATTCTCACGGACACGTTCGAGCCGGGCTCGATCATGAAGCCGTTCACCGTGTCGCTCGCGCTCGACCTGCATCGCGTGACGCCGAATACGCTCGTGGAAACCGGCGGCGGCGTGTTCGTCCTCGACGGCGCGCGCATCACGGACGATGCCGGTTTCGGCACGCTCACCGTCGGCGGCGTGATTCAGAAGTCGAGCAATATCGGCGCGACCAAAATTGCGATGCAATTGCGTGCTGAGGAAATGTGGAATATGTACACGGGACTCGGACTCGGGCAGGCGCCGAAAGTCGGCTTCCCGGGTGCGGTGACGGGGCGTCTGCGGCCGTGGAAGAGCTGGAGGCGCATCGAGCAGGCGACGATGTCCTACGGCTACGGCCTCTCGGCATCGCTGTTCCAGCTTGCGCGCGCGTACACCGCGATCGCGCACGACGGCCAGGTTCTGCCGGTGTCGATTTTCCGGACACCGGGCGATCAACCGGTCGTCGGACAGCAGGTTTTCTCGCCGACCACCGCGCGTCAAGTGCGCGCGATGCTCGAAACCGTGACGGCGAAGGGCGGCACGTCGCCGGATGCGGCGGTGCCGGGCTATCGCGTCGGCGGGAAGTCGGGCACGGCGTACAAGCACGCGGGCCGCGGCTACGACCATTCGAAGTACCGCGCTTCGTTCGTCGGCATGGCGCCGATGCCGAATCCGCGGATCGTCGTGGCCGTATCGGTCGACGAGCCGACGGTCGGCAGCCACTTCGGCGGCCAGGTGTCGGGGCCGGTGTTTTCGGGCATCGTCGGCGATACGCTGCGCGCACTCAACGTGCCGCCCGACATGCCGGTCAAGCAAATGGTCGTGACGGACGATTCGAACTCCGCCACGCAAGCCGCCGCGCAACAGCCGGCGAACACGAACAACGCGAATACCGCGAAGAAAGTCGCGGTATCGAGCAATATGAAGACGCACCCGGGAGTCGTGCGATGAGCGCGCAAGCCCGTCAGAGCAAGATGCAGAAGGACGTATCACATGCCGTTCAATGGCTGCGCGCGCATGCGCAGCCCGAGGCGCAATTGCACGCGGACACGCGCTCGCTGAAAAGCGGCGACGTGTTTCTCGCCTATGCGGTCGAGGGCGCGGACAACCGTCCGTATCTCGACGCCGCGCTCGCCGCGGGCGCGGCCGCGGCGCTTTATCAGCCGGAAAATTTCGCGGGCAAGCCGGATGTATCGAAGGCGCTCGCCGTGAAGGCGCTCAACGAGCTGGCGGGCCCGATCGCGTCTGCATGGTACGGCGAGCCGACCGCGTCGATGCTCACCGTCGGCGTGACGGGCACGAACGGCAAGACCTCGTGCAGTCAGTGGATCGCCACCGCGTTGACGGCGCTCGGCCGTCCGTGCGCGATCGTCGGGACGCTCGGCATCGGCATGCCGGGCAAGCTCGTGCATAGCGGCTTCACCACGCCCGACGCTCCGCAGCTTCAGCGCAGCCTCGCGCAACTGAAGGCCCAGGGCGCGGAAGGCGTCGCGATGGAAGTGTCGTCGCACGCGCTGCATCAGGGCCGCGTGAATGGCGTCGATTTCGACATCGCCATCTTCACGAATCTCACGCAGGATCATCTCGATTACCACGGCACGTTCGACGCCTACGAAGCCGCGAAGGCGCGCCTCTTCGCGTGGCCTTCGCTGAAAACGGCGATCGTCAATCGCGACGACGCGGCCGGCCAGCGGCTGATCGAATCGCTGCGCGGCAAGGTGCGCACGATCGCGTACGGCGTCGAAATGCCCGTCGACGCCGCTCCGAGCGCCGACGCCATGCTGCTCGCAACGCAAGTCCGCGCCACGGCGACCGGCACCGCATTTCATCTGTCGTGCGACTGGGGCGAGGCCGATGTCGAAGTCGGCACGCTTGGCGCGTTCAACGTCAGCAATCTGCTTTCCGTGCTCGGTGTGCTGCTCGAAGTCGGTGTGCCGTTCGATGCCGCGATCGCGCATATCGGAAAGCTCGAATCGGTCAACGGCCGCATGGAACGTCTCGGCGGGCGCATGCAGAGCGACGAGCCGCTCGTCGTGATCGATTACGCTCACACGCCCGACGCGCTCGACAAAACGCTCGCCGCGCTGCGCCCGATCGCTCAGGCGCGCGGCGGCGAACTCGTCTGCATGTTCGGATGCGGCGGCGACCGCGACGCGACCAAGCGTCCGCTGATGGGCGCGATCGCCGAGCGTCTCGCCGATCAGGTCGTCATCACGAGCGACAATCCGCGCAGCGAAGATCCGCAATCCATCATCGATCAGATCGCGGCCGGCATGAACGACGCCGCGAAGGCGCGCCGCATCGAAGACCGGGCGAGCGCGATTCTGCAAGCAATCCGAAGCGCCGCACGTGAAGACGTCATCGTGCTCGCGGGAAAAGGACACGAGGCCACGCAGGAAATCATGGGGAAGAAACGCGCGTTCTCGGATCAGGATCACGCGCGCCTCGCGCTCGCCGCACGCGCCACGCAACAGCGCGGAGGTGGCGAATGAAGATGTTCACGCTGCGCGAAGCCGCCGCAATGATTCCCGGCGCCGTGCTGAAGGGCGATGAAAACGTAGCGATCGAGCGCGTCGTGACGGACAGCCGCGGCATCCAGGCCGGTGACCTTTTTGTCGCGGTGAAGGGCGATCGCTTCGATGCGCATGACTTCCTTGATCAGGTTGCGAAGAGCGGCGCGGCTGCGGCGCTCGTGTCACGCGAACCGAGCAACTCCGGTGCCTGGCCTCTTCCTGTCATCAAGGTAAAGGACACGCGCGCCGCGCTCGGTGCGCTGGCGCACGGCTGGCGCAAGCGCTTCACGATGCCGCTCGTCGCCGTGACGGGCAGCAATGGCAAGACGACCGTCAAGGAGATGATCGCGTCGATTTTCGCGGTTGTCGTAGGCGAAGAAGCGCGGCTTGCGACCGCAGGCAACTTCAACAACGACATCGGCTTGCCGCTCACGTTGTTCCGTCTGAACGCGTCGCACAAGCTCGCGGTCGTCGAGCTCGGGATGAACCATCCGGGCGAAACGGAAGTGCTCGGCAAGATCGCCGCGCCCGATGTCGCTGTCGTCAATAACGCGCAGCGTGAGCATCAGGAATTCATGGCGACGGTCGAAGCTGTCGCGCTCGAACATGCCACCGTGATTCACGCGCTGGGCGAAACGGGCACCGCCGTGTTCCCGGCCGACGATCAATACGCCGTCTTCTGGCGCACGGCCGCGACGGACAACGCGATCATCGACTTCGCGCTTACCGACGATGCATCGAAAGCCGCCGTCACCGGCACGCTGAAGGGCACGACGGTTCATATGCGCACGCCGCAGGGCGAGATCGATGTCGCGCTCAACGTGCTCGGCGAGCACAACGCGCGCAACGCGCTCGCGGCAGCATCGGCGGCGCTCGCGGCGGGTGTGTCGCTGGATGCGATCAGGCGCGGACTCGAAGCGTTCCAGCCGGTGAAGGGCCGTCTGCAAGTGAAGCGCGCCGTGCTCGGCGCGCTCGCGGGCGCGACCGTTATCGACGACACGTACAACTCGAATCCCGATTCGATGCGCGCGGCCATCGACGTGCTCGCATCGCAGGCTTCACCGCGCGTGCTCGTGATGGGCGACATGGGCGAAGTCGGCGAGGAAGGCCCGGCGTTTCATCGCGAAGTCGGCGCCTATGCGGCCGAGCGCGGCATCGATGCGCTCTTCGCGCTCGGCGACGCGAGCCGCGATTCCGTGAACGCATTCAACGCGAAGGCATCGAAGCAGACCGCGGACCATTTTGATGACGTCAACAAAATGGTCGCCGCACTTGAACACGCCGGTTACGGCGACAAAGCCACCTATCTCGCGAAAGGCTCGCGCTTCATGAAGATGGAGCGCGTGGTGGATGCCTTGACGAGCCCCCAACAATCCGCCGCGGGCAGCACGCCCGCGGCACACTGATTCACTGAAGAGAAGGACCAGCATGCTACTCGCACTCGCGCAATGGCTCCAGAATGACGCCAGCTTCATGCGCGTGTTTACCTACATCACGTTCCGCGCGGTCGGCGCCACGGCGACGGCCATGCTGATCGGCCTCGTCTGCGGCCCGTGGGTCATCCGCAAGCTGACCTTGCTCAAGGTCGGCCAGGCCGTGCGCAAGGACGGCCCGCAGACGCACCTCGTCAAGTCCGGCACGCCGACGATGGGCGGCGTGCTCATTCTCATCGGCATTGCCGTGTCCACGTTGCTGTGGGCCGATCTCACGAACCGTTTCGTGTGGATCGTGATGCTCGTCACCTTCGGCTACGGCGTGATCGGCTGGGTGGACGACTATCGCAAGGTCGTGCACAAGGACCCGCGCGGCATGTCCTCGCGCGAGAAGTATTTCTGGCAGTCGGTCATCGGCCTGTTCGCGGCGGTGTATCTCGCGTTCAGCGTGTCCGAAGCCAGCAATACGCGCGTGTTCGATCTCTTCATGGCGTGGGTGCGCAGCGGCCTGTCGATGGGCCTGCCCGCACGCGCCGACCTGATGCTGCCGTTCCTCAAGTCGATCACGTATCCGCTCGGTGTGTGGGGCTTCATCGCGATGACCTACTTCGTGATCGTCGGCTCGAGTAACGCAGTGAATCTCACCGACGGCCTCGATGGTCTCGTCATCATGCCCGTCGTGCTCGTGGGCGCGTCGCTTGGCGCGTTCGCCTACGTGATGGGCTCGTCGGTGTATTCGAAGTATTTGCTGTTCCCGCACATTCCCGGCGCGGGGGAACTGCTGATCTTCTGCTCCGCGATGGGCGGCGCCGGCCTCGCGTTTCTCTGGTACAACACGCACCCCGCGCAAGTCTTCATGGGCGATGTCGGCGCGCTCGCGCTCGGCGGCGCGCTCGGCACGATCGCGGTGATCGTCCGTCAAGAAGTGGTGCTCTTCATCATGGGCGGCGTGTTCGTCGCGGAAACGCTTTCCGTGATGTTGCAGGTCTTCTGGTTCAAGTTCACGAAACGCCGTTACGGCGAAGGCCGCCGCTTCTTCAAGATGGCGCCGCTGCATCACCACTACGAACTCTCCGGCTGGACCGAGACGCAAGTGGTCGTGCGCTTCTGGATCATCACGTTGATGTTGTGCCTGTTCGGTTTGTCGACGCTCAAGCTGCGTTGATCTTTTTGCACTTGCACGGTTCTTCAGGTTTTTGGAAAAGGTAAAGCGATGTTTGGCGAGAAGTTTGTCGGTCGGCAAAGTCCGATGGTGCTCGTGCTGGGACTCGGTGAATCCGGTCTGGCGATGGCGCGTTGGTGCGCCAGGCACGGTTGCCGTCTGCGGATCGCCGACACGCGCGAGACGCCGCCGAATCTTTCCGAACTCGCCATCCACAAAATCGACGCGGATTTCGTCGGCGGCGCGTTCACGCCCGCATTGCTCGATGGCAGCATCGAACTCGTCGCGATCAGCCCGGGCCTTTCTCCGCTCGCTGACGACCTCGCGCCGCTGATCGCCGTAGCGAAGGAGCGCGGCATCCCCGTCTGGGGCGAGCTCGAACTCTTCGCGCAGGCGCTCGCTGGCCTGGGCGCGAACGGTTACGCGCCGAAGGTCATCGCGATCACGGGCACGAACGGCAAGACCACGACGACCGCGCTCACCGGACTCTTGTGCGAGCGCGCGGGCAAGACGGTCGCGGTCGCGGGCAACATCAGCCCGGCGATGCTCGACAGGCTGACCGAAGCCATCGATCAAACCGCGCTGCCCGATGTCTGGGTGCTCGAACTGTCGAGTTTTCAGCTGGAAACCGCGCACAGCTTCGCGCCCGATGCGGCCGCGGTGCTCAACATCACGCAGGATCACCTCGACTGGCACGGCGGCCTCGACGCCTACGCCGCCGCGAAAGGCCGCATCTTCGGTCCGCGCACGACGCGCGTGCTGAACCGCGACGACAACCGCACGATGAAACTCGCCGCGAACGTCGCGCAGGACCGCGTCGTGACGTTCGGCTTGAACGAACCGTGTCATGTCGGCGATTACGGTCTGCTGCGCGATAACGGCATGCCGTGGCTCGTCGTCGGCATCGATCAGGACGCTTCCGATGAAGCGCCGTCACGCCGTCGCAAGCAGAAGGACGAGGCCGCGCCGAACGTCGTTTCGAAGCGGCTGATGCCGTCGGACGCGCTGCGCATCCGCGGTCTGCACAACGCGGCGAACGCGCTCGCCGCGCTCGCGCTCGCACGCGCGATCGATCTGCCGCTCGCGGCGCTGTTGCATGCCTTGCGCGAATACCGCGGCGAGCCGCATCGCGTGGAAGTGATCGCGCAGATCGAAGGCGTCGATTATGTCGACGACAGCAAGGGCACGAACGTCGGCGCAACCGTCGCCGCGCTCGACGGCCTCGCGCAACGTGTCGTGCTGATCGCCGGCGGCGACGGCAAGGGCCAGGACTTTTCGCCGCTCGAAGCGCCCGTTGCGCGCTGGGCGCGTGCCGTGATGCTGATCGGCCGCGATGCGCCGCGCATCCGCGAGACGCTCGCAGCGACGAATGTGCCGCTCGAAGATCATGCGACGCTCGAAGCCGCGACGAACGCCGCTGCGCGCATCGCGGAAGCCGGCGACGCCGTGCTGCTTTCGCCCGCGTGCGCGAGCCTCGACATGTTCAGGAACTACGCACATCGCGCCGACGTGTTTCGCGGCGCGGTCGAAGATATCGCCGCCGCGCGGGGAGTGATGCTATGAGCTGGTCGGAACGCTTCGGATCCAAACTGAGCGGACAACGCAACGCGGTTCCGAACGACTCGCTCGCCGGCCGCGGGAACGGCGGAGCGCGTGGCGGCATTTCGAGCGCGGTGAACGGCGTGCGTCCCGCGCGTTCGCGCATGCTCGACTACGACTATTCGCTTCTCTGGGTGATGATCGCGCTGCTCGGACTCGGCATCGTGATGGTGTACTCGGCATCGATCGCCATGCCCGATTCGCCGAAGTACGCGAGCTATCGCGACTATCACTTCCTCGTGCGCCATCTGATTTCGATCACGACGGCGCTCGTCGGCGCGACCATCGCGTTCAAGATTCCCATCAAGACCTGGGAGAAGTACGCGCCGAAGCTTTTCCTCGTTTCGCTGGCGATGCTCGTCATCGTGCTGATTCCGCATATCGGCAAGGGCGTGAACGGCGCGCGCCGCTGGATTCCGCTCGGCATCACGAACATGCAGCCGTCGGAAATCATGAAGCTCGCCGTGACGATCTACGCCGCGAATTACACCGTGCGCAAGCAGGAGTTCATGCACAGCTTCGGCAAGGGCTTTCTGCCGATGGCGGTTGCGGTCGGCGCCGTCGGCGCGCTCTTGCTGCTCGAGCCGGACATGGGCGCGTTCATGGTGATCGCCGCCATCGCAATGGGCGTGCTGTTTCTCGGCGGTGTGAACGGCAAGCTGTTCGGTGGCCTGGTCGCGACGGCAGTCGGCACGTTCGCGCTGCTCGTGTGGGCGTCGCCGTGGCGCCGCGAACGGATCTTCGCGTACCTCGATCCGTGGGACGACCGCTATGCGCAAGGCAAGGCGTATCAGCTGACGCACTCGCTGATCGCGTTCGGACGTGGCGAATGGTTCGGCGTCGGCCTCGGCGGCAGCGTCGAAAAGCTCAACTATCTGCCCGAAGCGCATACCGACTTCATTCTCGCGGTGATCGGCGAGGAGCTCGGTTTCGTCGGCGTGATCTGCGTGATTCTGCTGTTCTACTGGATCGTGCGCCGCGCGTTCGAGATCGGCCGTCAGGCGCTCGCGCTCGATCGCACGTTCGCCGGTCTGATGGCCAAGGGCGTCGGCATCTGGTTCGGCGCGCAGACGTTCATCAACATGGGCGTGAACCTCGGTCTTTTGCCGACCAAGGGTCTCACGCTGCCGCTCGTTTCCTATGGCGGCTCGGGCATTCTGCTGAACTGCGTCGCGCTGGCCGTGTTGCTGCGCGTGGATTACGAGAACCGTGTCCTGATGCGCGGAGGAAAAGTATGACCGCGCAAAGCAGCCGCACGCTCATGGTGATGGCAGGCGGAACCGGGGGCCACGTGTTCCCGGGGCTCGCGGTCGCGCACTGGATGCAGGCGCACGGCTGGCGTGTAGTGTGGCTCGGCAACGCGAGCGGCATGGAAGCGACGCTCGTGCCGAAGCACGGCATTCCGATGGAATACGTGCGCTTCGGCGGCGTGCGCGGCAAGGGCATCAAGACGAAGCTGATGCTGCCGGTCAATCTGCTGCGCGCATGTACGCAAAGCTTGAGCGCGCTGCGTCGCGTGAAGCCGGACGTCGTGCTCGGCATGGGCGGATACATCACGTTTCCGGCCGGCATCATGACGAAGCTCGCCGGCGTTCCGCTCGTGCTGCACGAACAGAATTCCATCGCGGGTCTCGCGAACAAGGTGCTCGCGCATCTCGCGAAGCGCGTCCTGGTCGCGTTTCCCAATGCTCTGCCGAATGCAGAATGGACCGGCAATCCGATCCGCGCGGAACTAACGCGCGCATTGCCACCCAAAGAACGCTACGCCGCGCGTTCGGGACGCCTGAACGTGCTCGTCGTCGGAGGAAGTCTCGGCGCGGCCGCACTCAACGAAACGGTGCCGAAAGCGCTCGCGATGCTGTCGCCGGAAGAGCGTCCGCGCATCGTGCATCAGGCGGGCGCGAAGCATATCGAAGCGCTGGAAGCGAACTATGCGGCGGCGGGTTTCGCGAAGGGCGCCGACTTGCAGCTCGTGCCGTTCATCGAGGACATGGCGAGCGCCTATGCATCGGCGGATCTCGTCATCTGCCGCTCGGGTGCGATGACCGTCTCGGAGATTGCGGCGGTCGGCGTGGCTGCGCTCTTCGTGCCGTTCCCGTTCGCCGTCGACGATCACCAGACGACCAACGGCGCGTTTCTCGCGAAGAACGGCGCGGCTGAACTGATACAACAACGCGATCTGTCGGCGCAAAAGCTCGCCGACTGGTTACGCGTACAGACGCGCGACACGCTCGCGGCTATGGCCGAGCGCTCGCGCGCGCTGGCGAAACCGGACGCGACCGAAAAAGTCGCGAGCATTTGCGCCGACGTAGCCGGCGCGCGTTTCGACGCGCAAGCTCGGGAGGCACATTAAATGAAGCACATCGTCAAACATATTCATTTCGTCGGGATCGGCGGCGCGGGCATGAGCGGCATCGCCGAAGTGCTGCTGAATCTCGGCTATCACGTGAGCGGTTCGGATCTCTCGAACGGCGCCGTCACCGAGCGACTGCGAGCGCTGGGCGCGCGCGTCGATATCGGACATCACGAGCAGAACATCGAAGGCGCGAATGCGGTCGTCGTATCGACGGCCGTGCGTCCCGACAATCCCGAGGTGCTCGCCGCGCGTCATCGCCGCGTGCCGATCGTGCCGCGCGCCGTGATGCTCGCGGAACTCATGCGGCTGAAGCAGGGCATCGCGATTGCCGGCACGCACGGCAAGACCACGACCACGTCGCTCGTCGCGAGCGTGCTGGCCGCGGGCGGGCTCGATCCGACCTTCGTCATCGGCGGCCGCCTGAACAGCGCGGGCGCGAATGCGCGGCTCGGCACGGGCGACTTCATCGTCGCGGAAGCCGATGAATCCGACGCGTCGTTCCTCAATCTCTTCCCGGTGATCGAAGTCATCACGAACATCGACGCCGATCACATGGACACCTACGGCCACGACTTCGCGCGGCTGAAGCAGGCGTTCATCGAGTTCACGCATCGGTTGCCGTTCTATGGCATCGCCGTGCTGTGCGTCGACGATCCGAACGTGCGCGAAATCCTGCCGTTCGTGTCGAAGCCGATCATCCGTTATGGTCTCGGCGCGGAAGCGCAGGTGCGCGCCGTGAACGTCGAGCCGCGCGACGGCCGCATGCACTTCACGACGCTGCGCGAAGATGCGCCGTCGCTCGACATCGTGCTGAATCTGCCGGGCACGCACAACGTGCAGAACGCGCTGGCCGCAATCGCGATCGCGACTGAACTCGAAGTCGCCGATGCCGATATCCAACGTGCGCTCGCCGAATTCAACGGCGTCGGCCGGCGCTTCCAGCGTTACGGCGAAGTGAACGCGAGCAGCGGCGAAGGCGCGTACACGCTGATCGACGACTACGGTCATCACCCGGTGGAAATGGCCGCGACGATCGCGGCGGCGCGCGGCGCGTTTCCGGATCGCCGGCTCGTGCTCGCGTTCCAGCCGCATCGCTACACGCGCACGCGCGACTGCTTCGAGGATTTCGTGAAAGTGCTGTCGACCGTCGATGCGCTCGTGCTCACCGATGTCTACGCGGCAGGCGAAGCGCCCATCGTCGCGGCGGATGGCCGTGCGCTCGCGCGTGCGATTCGCGTCGCGGGCAAGGTCGAGCCGGTGTTCGTCGAAACGGTGGACGAAGTGCCCGACGCGGTGACGACGATCGCGCGCAACGGTGATGTCGTGATCGCGATGGGCGCGGGTTCCATCGGCGGCGTATGCGGAAAGCTGGCTAACCCCCAGCCTCAGTAAGAGCAAGACCATGAGCAATCAAGTGAATCAAATCGATCCGAAAGTCTTTGGCAAAGTCGCGGTGCTGCTGGGTGGAAATTCCGCCGAGCGCGAGGTCTCGCTCAATTCGGGGCGCCTCGTGCTCGAAGGCCTGTGCGAAGCCGGCATCGACGCGCACGCGTTCGATCCGGCGCGGCATCCGCTCTCGGATCTGAAGGCCGAAGGTTTCGTGCGCGCGTTCATCGCGCTGCATGGCGGTTACGGCGAGAACGGGCAACTGCAAGGCGCGCTCGATTTCTACGGCATCCGTTACACGGGCAGCGGCGTGCTCGGCTCGGCGCTCGGCATGGACAAGCTGCGCACGAAGCTCGTGTGGCAGCAGACCGGCATTCCGACGCCGCCGTTCGAAACCGTTTTCCGCGGCGAAGACTACGCGGCGCGCGCGCAGGACATCGTCGCGAAGCTCGGGCTGCCGCTCTTCGTGAAGCCGGCGAGCGAAGGCTCGAGCGTCGCCGTCATCAAGGTGAAGAGCGCGGAAACCCTCGTGCCGGCGCTCGAAGAAGCGGTGCAGTACGACAAGATCGTGATCGTCGAGAAGAGCATCGAAGGCGGCGGCGAGTTCACGTGCTGTATCGCGGGCGATCTCGACTTGCCGGTCATCAAGATCGTGCCGGCCGGCGAGTTCTACGACTATCACGCGAAGTACGTCGCCGACGACACGCAATACCTGATTCCGTGCGGCCTGAGCGAAGCCGAGGAAACGCGCATGAAGGAGCTGACCCGGCGCGCGTTCGAGATTCTCGGCTGCACCGACTGGGGCCGCGCCGACTTCATGCTCGATTCGAACGGCAACCCGTATTTCCTCGAAGTGAACACGGCGCCCGGCATGACGGATCACTCGCTGCCGCCGAAGGCCGCGCGCGCGGTCGGCATCAGCTACAAGGATCTCGTCGTGAAAGTGCTCTCGCTCACGCTGAAGAATTAGGTCGCTCAATCAGGTCGATCACACACCGGACACGAACAAGCGAAACCATGTGGAACAACGTTCGCCAACTCAACCTCGCCGCCAATGCGCTGCACGTCGTGCTCGTGCTGCTGCTGCTGGCCGCCGCGGGTTACTGGGCGATCCAGCGTCCCGAGTTTCGACTGCGCGAACTTCAGATCGACGGCGACACGTCGCACATCAGTTCGCCGGTCGTGCGCGCAAGCGTGGTCGGTCATTTGAAGGGCAACTTTTTCACCGTCGATCTGGACGCGGCGCGCGCTGCGTTCGAGCAGGTGCCGTGGGTACGTCATGCAAGCGTGCGCCGCGTATGGCCGAACGCGCTCGCGGTGACGCTCGAGGAATACAAGCCGCTCGGCACGTGGGGCACGGATCAATTGGTGAGCGTCGACGGCGAGCTGTTCACCGCGAATCAGGGCGAGCTCGACGACGACCTGCCCGCGTTCGACGGCCCCGAGGGCACGGCAAAGGAAGTGGTCGCGAGGTATCACGATTTTCAGAAGTGGTTCGCGCCGCTCGATGCGCAGCCGGACGAAGTGACGCTGTCGCCGCGTTTCGCGTGGACGGTCAAGCTTTCGAACGGCACGCAGATCGAGCTGGGCCGCGAGCGCAATCAGGACACGCTGAACGAGCGCTGCAAGCGTTTCGTCGCGTCGTGGCCGTCCGTGACGGGAAGATGGGGGAAGGACATCGAATATGCGGATTTGCGTTACCCGAACGGCTTCGCGATACGCGCAGCGAACATGCGTTTCATCAACGACACCGACAAGGCCAAGAAGTAAGCAGACATCACAGGCAATGAGCACGCTATGAGCAAAGACTACAAAGACCTGCTGGTTTCCCTCGACATTGGAACGTCGAAGGTGGTCGCGATCGTCGCCGAATTGAAGGGCGAAGGCCACTACGAGGTGATCGGACTCGGTCAGAGCGACTCGAAGGGGTTGAAGAAGGGCGTCGTGGTCAATATCGAGGCCACGGTGCAATCCATCCAGCGCGCGCTCGAAGAAGCCGAGCTGATGGCGGATTGCAAGATCACAAACGTGTTTACCGGCATTGCGGGCAGCCATATCCGCAGCTTCAATTCGAGCGGCATGGTCGCGATCAAGGACAAGGAAGTCACGCAGGCGGATGTCGCGCGCGTGATCGAGACGGCCAAGGCGATCAACATCCCGACCGATCAGCAAGTGCTGCACATCCTGACGCAGGAATTCATCATCGACGGGCAGGAGGACGTGCGCGAGCCGATCGGCATGAGCGGCATCCGCCTCGAAGTGAAGGTGCATATCGTCACGGGCGCGGTGAGCGCGGCGCAGAACATCGTGAAGTGCGTGCGCCGCTGCGGGCTCGAAGTGAACGACCTCATTCTGCAACCGCTGGCGTCGTCGCTTGCGGTGCTGACTGAGGACGAGAAGGAACTGGGCGTGGTGCTCGTCGATATCGGTGGCGGCACGACCGACATCGCCATCTTCAGCGAAGGCGCGATCCGTCATACCGCGGTCATTCCTATCGCGGGCGATCAGATCACGAGCGACGTCGCGATGGCGCTGCGCACGCCGACGCCCGATGCGGAAGACATCAAGGTGAGCTACGGCATCGCGAAGCAAGCGCTCGCCGATCCGGACGAAATGATCGAAGTGCCGGGCCTCGGCGAGCGCGGTCCGCGCACGCTGTCGCGTCAGGCGCTGGCGGCGGTCGTGGAGCCGCGCGTCGAAGAGTTGTTCTCGCTGGTCCAGCAGGTCGTGCGCGAGTCGGGTTACGAAGAGCTGCTGTCGAGTGGCGTCGTGCTGACCGGCGGCGCGGCGATGATGCCCGGCATGGTCGAGCTCGGCGAAGACATCTTCCTGAAGCCGGTGCGAATCGGCGTGCCGGAATACGCGGGCGGTCTTGCTGATGTCGTGCGCAATCCGCGCTACTCCACCGCAATGGGTCTGCTCGCCGAAGGACGCTCGCAACGCATGCGCGGCCGCAAGGTCGCGGTGCAGAACGGCTCGATGGGACAAGTGTTCTCGAGGATGAAGGACTGGTTTCTCGGGAATTTTTAAAGAAGAAGCATCAAAAGAACTACGCGCTGGTACCGGCGGCTGGCGCGCGATGTGAGGTTGCCCGATCTCTCATCGAATAACGCCGATCTTCATTCTTGACGGAGGCAACATGGATTTCGAAATGCTGGAAACGGAAACCAACGGAACGATCATCAAGGTCGTCGGCGTTGGTGGTGCGGGCGGCAACGCGGTGCAGCACATGATCACGCGTGGCGTGCAGGGCGTGGATTTCATCGTGATGAACACCGACGCGCAAGCGCTCGCTCGTTCGCGCGCGCCGACGGTGCTGCAGCTCGGCATGACCGGTCTCGGCGCGGGCGCGAAGCCGGACAAGGGCAAGGAAGCGGCAGAAGACGCGCGTGAGCGTATCGCCGATGCGCTGCGCGGCGCGCACATGGTGTTCATCACCGCTGGCATGGGCGGCGGCACGGGCACGGGCGCGGCGCCGGTCGTGGCGCAGATCGCGAAGGAAATGGGCATTCTGACCGTCGGCGTCGTGAGCAAGCCGTTCGAGTTCGAAGGCGGCCGTCGCATGCGCGTGGCGGAAGCAGGTTCGCAGCAGCTGGAGGATCACGTCGACTCGCTGATCGTCGTGCTGAACGACAAGCTGTTCGAGGTGATGGGCGATGACGCCGAGATGGACAAGTGCTTCCAGTGCGCGGACGACGTGCTGAACAACGCTGTGGCCGGTATCGCGGAAATCATCAACGTCGATGGTCTCGTGAACGTCGACTTCGAAGACGTGAAAACGGTGATGGGCGAGCAGGGCAAGGCGATGATGGGCACGGCGACGGTCGCCGGCGTCGATCGCGCGCGTCTCGCTGCGGAACAGGCCGTCGCGAGCCCGCTGCTCGAAGGCGTGGATCTGTCGGGTGCGCGTGGCGTGCTGGTGAACATCACGTCGAGCCGTTCGCTGCGTCTGTCGGAAACGCGTGAAGTGATGAACACGATCAAGTCGTATGCTGCCGATGACGCCACGGTGATCTTCGGCGCCGTGTACGACGACGCGATGGGCGACGCGCTGCGCGTGACGGTGGTGGCGACGGGTCTGGGCCGCGCGGCGAAGAAACAGCAGCAAGCGCCGATGACGCTCCTGCGCACGGGCACCGACAACCAGCCGGTCGCGCATGCGCATCACACCGCGCACAACTCGTACGGCACGCAGCATGGTCAGGGCACGACGGACTACGGTCAGCTCGACACCCCGGCGGTGTGGCGTTCGACGCGTGAAACGGCGGCATCGCACGTGCAGGCGCTGCAAGAGAAGGGCGTCGATACGTACGACATTCCGGCGTTCCTGCGCAAGCAAGCGGACTAAGCGCACGCACGGTATTTGCTGCTGGTTTCGTCATGACGATGCAGCACACCGCGTGCACGCGCTGAACGACCGGCGCGGATGATGCGGGCTTCGCGTGGGGCGACTGTCCAAGGCCGCGTCCTGTTTCGAAATGGACGCCTGGCCGTGGCCAGCCGACCCCCACGAATTTGCCCCTGACGTCGAGGAAGGCAGATTGAAGCCGGGATCGCCGCAATGGAGTTCGGTAACGCCGCGGGACGATGCGATCGCAAGGGTGTCGCGAGCACTGATGAGGGAAGGACCGAGCATGATCAAAGTGGGTGACACGTTGCCCGATGTCAGTCTCTTCGAGTTCATCGAGGAGGCGACCGAAGGCTGTGCCGTGGGACCGAATGCGTTCCCGGTGCGCGAGCGGAGCGCGGCTAAGCGCGTGGTGATCTTCGGATTGCCGGGCGCGTTCACGCCGACGTGCTCCGCCAGACACGTGCCTGGCTATGTCTATGCAGCGGCGGACCTGTCCGCGGCCGGTATCGACGAAGTCTGGTGCGTTTCCGTCAACGACGCGTTCGTGATGAGCGCGTGGGGACGCGATCTCCAAACCTCGGGCAAGGTGAGGATGATTGCGGACGGCAGTGCGCGTTTCACTCAGGCACTCGGACTGGATCAGGATTTGTCCGCGCGTGGCATGGGAATCCGTTCCCAGCGTTACGCGATGGTGGTCGACGACGGCGTGGTCAAGACGCTGTCCGTCGAAGCGCCCGGCAAGTTCGAAGTCAGCGACGCTCAAAGCATCCTGGCGACGTTGCGCTGATTGCAGTGGCGCTGCGTTGCCTGCGCGCAACGCTCGAAGCGCCCTCGCACTGAGCCGCAACTTGGGGCCGATGACCGGAAATGCCTCCATTCCGGGCATCGGCCCGTTCTACTTCACTTTGCTGCCGATTCGGCGTAACACAGGGAAACAGTTGATACTTCCCGGATCACGACGGCGCGAAATGGATGGAGTATAATTCGAGCTATTAGTGTCTAATGGGCGATTGATTTCCTTTATAGGAAAAACACATCGGAAGAACATCATGTTGAAGCAGCGAACAATCAAGACCGTCGTCAAAACCGTGGGTATCGGGCTCCATTCCGGCCGCAAGGTCGACTTGACCCTGCGTCCCGCGCCGATTGGCACGGGCATCGTGTTTTCGCGTGTCGACCTGCCCGAGCCGGTCGATATCCCCGCGTCCGCGATGGCGATCGGCGACACTCGTCTCGCGTCCGTGCTGCAAAAGGACGGCGCGCGCGTGTCGACTATCGAGCACTTGATGTCGGCATGTGCGGGCCTCGGCATCGACAATCTGTATGTCGATGTCACCGCCGAGGAAATCCCGATCATGGACGGCAGCGCGGCTTCGTTCGTGTTTCTGATTCAGTCGGCGGGTGTCGAAGAGCAGAACGCACCGAAGAAATTCATCAAGGTGACGAAGCCGGTCGAAGTGCGTGACGGCGACAAATTCGCGCGTCTCGAACCGTATTTCGGCTTCAAGCTGAGCTTTACCATCGATTTCCGCCATCCGGCCGTCGACAAAACCGGTCAGGCCCTGGAAGTGGATTTCGCCACGACGTCATATGTGCGCGAAATCGCCCGCGCGCGCACGTTCGGCTTCGCGCACGAAGTCGAAATGATGCGCGAGCTCGGCCTGGCGCGCGGCGGCAGCATGGACAACGCGATCGTGCTGGACGAATACCGCATCCTGAACAACGACGGCCTGCGTTACGACGACGAATTCGTAAAGCACAAGATGCTCGATGCGATCGGCGACCTGTATGTGGTGGGTCATCCGTTGCTGGCGTCGTACAAGGCGTACAAGGGCGGCCATGCGATGAACAACATGCTGCTGCGTGAGTTGCTCGCGAACGAAGACGCCTACGAGATCGTCACCTTCGAGGACACGCAGAAGGCGCCGCGCGGATTCGGATTCGACACGCAAACGGCGTTTGCCTGATATCAGGCCTTGATCGAGCAGTGAGGAATGAGCGGTAGCGAAAGCACCGCTCATTTTTTTGCGCGTCGTATATCAGATGTCGCCTGCTGCATTCGCCGATGAGCAGCGCTCTCGCTGACGCCTGGTCATTTCGGCGATCTGCCAGCTAGCCAGCGCAATACATCCGAAGATCGTTTCCCGCATGCGCTTGATGAGCGGAAGCGCAATCGCGGCGTCCATGCCGACGCCGAACATGCTCGCGAACGCCATCACGGCCGCTTCCTGAACGACCAGTCCCGCAGGCACCATGAACGCAGCGTGCCGAACCGCCTGCGTCAGGGCTTCGATGGCAAGCGCTTCGCCGATCGTCACGGGCTGGCCGAGCAACGCCAGCGCCCAGTACACCTCGAGCGCTCCCAGCATATAACCGGCAAGTTGCCAGGCCAACGCGCGCAGCAGCGTGCCGGGCTGGCGCATCAGGGCATCGAGCGCGGCATCGAGGTTCGCGCCGCCAATGCCTTGCGTCAAAGGATGCGACGCGCCGAACATCCGCGCCGCGAAACGCTCGAACGCCTGAAACCATCCGCCCTTCTTGACGAGTGCGAAGACGAGCACGGGCAGCGGCAGCGACAACAACAGACCGAGCGCAATCGATTCGATGCCGGCGCCGCGCCGCGACGTCAGCGCCAGTACGATGCCGAGCGCCGAAAAGGCATACTGAACGCCGATCGTGACCAGCACTTCGACGATCACCGACGCGCTCACGGCCGTCGCGTCCCGCACGCGCCATCGGGCGAGCCGCATGCCGACCACTTCTCCGCCGATGCTCGCGACGGGCAGCAACCGGCTCACCGCTTCGCGCACGGCCGCGACCCACCACAGGAAGCCGAGCGAAGCGCGGCCGCCAAGCAGCACGCGCCAGCCTTGCGCGTCGAGCAGCAGCGGCAGCGCGTGGAACGGCACGAGCCACAGGAGCGCCCATCCGGCTTGATCGATGGCCGCGACGACGTCGTGCACGCCCTGATGCAGCACGAACGCAATCAGCGCGACGATACCTGCGGGAAGCATCGCCCAGCGCAGCAGGCGTTTCATGTCGGGGAAGGGAAGAGGTCCGCGAATCCGCCGCATACCAGATTTGCCGACGCGATCGCCGCCGCGACGCGTGGCGACAGCAACGCATCGAGTTCGTCGGCGTGGCGGTAGTCGCGCATCGACGCGGTGATCGGCGCATCGGCGGGCGTCGCGGGATGGCAGTAGATTTCCGTGACGCCGGGCGGCAGATGCGTGAGCGCCTGAAGCATCGTGGCGGTGTCCATCGCGCCGCTCGCCGTCATGCCGTACACGCGATCGTTATGGGCAATGCCTGCGCGAGCGAGCCGCGCACGCATCAGCGCGATCCACGGGCGCAGCGCGAGCGGCGCGCCGGTATCGAACGGCAGGCGTATCGCGCGCATGTCGAATTCCCGTCCGATATCCAGAATCATCGACAGCACCGTCGGGTGCGGATGGAAATGCTTGTGCGTGTTGACGTGATCGAGCGCGAGCCCGGTCGCGGCGAAGGCTTCGAATTGGGCGCGGATCTCCCGCGCCAGTTGGCGGCGCACTTCCGGTAGAAAGAAGAAGCGAAAGCCGTCGCGCACCATGCGATCCGCGAAGCGGCCGTTTTCATCGACGAGCGCGGGAATGCTGGCGTACGGCAGGACCGCAGGACCGTCCGCGAGCACGATATGCAGCCCGACGCGCAAGTCCGGCAAGTCGCGCGCGATCTTCACGGCGTCGTGGGCGGCGCTCGCACCGACCATCAGGCTCGCGCACGTGAGCACGCCATCGCGATGCGCTCGCGCGACCGCGGCATTCACGCGCTCGTGCAGGCCGAAGTCGTCAGCGGTAACGATCAGACCGCGCACCGCATCACGCCTCGTGCGCGCGCAGGAACCGGAAAAACTCGACGCCTTCGCGCAGACGCCGCGTCATCATCTCCCAGCTCGTGAGCATCTCGCGAACGATTTCCCAGATCTTCGACGGACGGAAATAGAAGCGCTTATAAAAGCGCTCCAGCCCATGATAGATCTCCTCGCGCGACAGATGCGGATAGCCGATCGCGGCCAGTTGCACGCCTTCCTTGCTGACGAGATTGATCGTTTTGTTCTCTTCGAGCCAGCCGTTTTCGACGGCCTGGTTATAGAGCGTCGTGCCGGGATAGGGCGCGGCGAGCGACACCTGAATCGTATGCGGATTGATTTCCTTCGCGTACTGAATCGTCTTCTCGATCGTCTCTTTCGTTTCGCCCGGCAGACCGAGAATGAATGTGCCATGCACCTTGATGCCGAGCTTGCGGCAATCATCGGCGAAGCGTCGCGCGATATCCGTGCGCAGGCCTTTCTTGATGTTCAGAAGGATTTGATCGTCACCGGATTCATAGCCGACGAGCAGAAGCCGCAGGCCGTTTTCCTTCATGATCTTGAGCGTTGAGTAAGGCACGTTGGCTTTCGCGTTGCACGACCACGTGACGCCAAGCTTGCCGAGCCCGCGCGCGATTTCCTCGACGCGCGGCTTGAAGTCGGTGAAGGTGTCGTCGTCGAACATGATCTCGTTCACTTCGGGCATGTTGTCGCGAATCCACTTTACTTCTTCGAGCACATTCTCGACCGAGCGCGTGCGATAACGATGTCCGCCCACCGTCTGCGGCCACAGACAGAACGTGCAGCGCGAACGGCAGCCGCGCCCCGTATAGATCGACACGTACGGGTAATTCAGATAGCCGATGAAATAGTTCTTCACGTTCAGATCGCGCTTGTAGACCGGCGCGACGAACGGCAGTTCGTCCATGTTTTCGAGGATCGGACGCGCTTCGTTGTGCTCGATCGCGCCATCGGGCAAGCGATAGCTCAAGCCGCGAATGGAGGCCAACGCGCGGCCCTCGGCAATCTCCTTGCACGTGTAGTCGAATTCCTCGCGGCACACGAAATCGATCGCATCGCTTGCGGCCAGCGAGTTGTGCGGATCGACGGCGACCTTCGCGCCGACCATGCCGATCAGGATCGAAGGCGCGCGCTTTTTCAGATGTTCGGCGAAGAGCGCATCGGACGGAAACGAAGGCGTGCTCGTATGGATGATGACGAGCTCGTACTGCGCGGCGATATCGAGCGTGGCATCGACGGAAAGGCCATCGGCGGGGGCATCGAGCACGCGGCTATCGGGAATGAGCGCGGCAGGTTGCGCGAGCCAAGTCGGATACCAGAACGAGCGGATCTCGCGCTTCGCCTGATAGCGTGAACCGGCGCCGCCGTCGAAGCCGTCGAACGACGGCGCCTGAAGAAAGAGCGTCTTCATGAAAGTTCCGGCAACTTATGTTGCGATGAAAGATGGATCGAACGCTGCGCACTGGACGGTCGCGGCGTGTATGAAGGTTGTGGGTTCAGCGTCGCGACGGCATCGAGCCCGCGGTCCTGGGCAGCACGCCACGCTCGACGGACAAATGCACGCCCCGCCAGACGACGCGCGAACCGAACACGGCCGCGAGCCATTCGAGTGCGAGAAGCGCGTCGCGCAGCGGGACGAGAGCCAGGTCGCGCCAGAACGAACGCGCGTGGCGTGACTCGCGCGCATGGAGCGCGATCCGGGCCGCGAGACCGGCGCATGACGCGACGAGCAACGGCACGGCCAGCGGCGAAGGCCAGTTCGATAACGCGATCGCAGCGCCGGCAGCCATCCACGGCAAGGTGAACGTGATGAACAGAAACGCGAAGCCCGCAGGGTTGATCGAGCGGATCGTGCGCAGCCAGCGCGTCTCCCGCTGCCACAGGGCGGAGAGGCTCGGTTCGGCCACGTCGGTGCCGACGATCATCGGCGCGAGCACCGTGCGCAGTCCGAGGCGGCGCGGATATTCAGCCAGATAATAGTCGTCGGCGAGGCAGTCTTTGAGCGCGTGGAATCCGCCGATCGCATCGAGCGTCGCGCGGGTGAGCGCGAGCGTCGCGCCGAAACCATAGCGCCGCGAGCCGCCGCCATGCGCGACACGCACGGAAGGTGCGAACCACTCGTTGATGAAGAGCGAACCGACGCGGGACCAAAACCCAGCAACCGGGGCCGCGCGGTAAAGACACGTGACGACGCCGGCCGTTGGATCGGCGAGCGGCGCGGTCACGGTGCGCAGATAGTGGGGCGTTACGGCGATGTCGCTGTCCGCCACCACGATGATGTCATGGCGCGCATGCTGCGCCGCGTTGATGAGATTGCTCACCTTGAGATTGCGGCCGTGCACGCGGGAATCGACCACGAGGCGAATCGCGCACTTCGTATAGGTAGCCTGCAGGCGGCGAACCGTTCCGATCGCCGCATCGCTCGATGAAGCGACGCTGCAAATCAGCTCGAACTCGCGATGCGATTGTTCGCAGAAAGTCGCGAGATTTTCGAACAGACGCGGTTCGGCGCCGCAAAGGGGCTTGAGCACGCTCACGCTTTGTTCATCGATTTCGTTTTCAGGCTGCTTTGCAATGCGACGTTCGAATCGCGGCATCGCCATTGCGGCGGCAATCGAATAAGCCGCGGCGATAAAAACGAAACAAAATATAAGGGCGTCGATTGCGACAATACTTAACATTGCGGAGCCAGTCATTGCTCGGCCGGAAAAATCCCGAGGTGTTGATACTGAGTTCGTTCAGCCGGAAAGCGAATGCGCGACGCGACGTCCGAGCGTGCGTTTGCCTCCCGCCAGCGGGAATGGCCGAGATGGCATGCTGAGAAGCTATTTACGATCGACTGACGCGTGCAGCGAACGGGCGGCTGAGCGAACGAAATTGCGCCGGATTCTAGCAATGCGCGGATATCTAATGTGATAAAAACCGTCCGCGTGTAATCATTTGTCAATGAATGGCGGGGTTGTCTCGCTGATTATTTTTTTTGCAGTTTTGCGAGCAAGTGATGAACACTCAGGCGGCTGGATAATCGTTATTGACCGTTCGAAGGATTTTCAATTCGTCGGCGCCCGAATGCGCGCAATGTCACTTTGTTTATTTCCCCGCCCGATGGCGCGCCGCCATGCGTGCCAGCGCTTCCTGCAGCGGCGACGGTTCGAGCGTTTCGGCCAACTCCTGAAGGGCCGACGCGCCCGCGGGTGACATCCGCGCTTGCTTCGGCGGCGTGGGCTCTTTCATCGACTGGGGGCGCACGCGGATTTTCAGTGCATCGACGGCCCAGCCGCGCTGCTGGAGATCCGAGAGCAGACGCGGTTCCAGATGCCGCAGGCGCGCCGCCAGCGCATTGTGCGCGGCGAACAGCGCGAGCACGCCGTCCTTGATGAAGCCCGGCTCCACGTTCGACGCCAGATAATCCGGCAGGAGCGTGCTCAGGTCGCGCTGCAGCGCCGCCACCTGTTCGACGCCCGCGCGCAAGGCGCGGAAGGCATCGGTACGATCGAGCACGTCGGAAACGGCTTGCGGCCGGCGCGGATCGAAACGTGATCTTGAATTTGTAGAAAAGCGGCTCATTTTTGTCGAGGCGGACGCCCGATGGAACGGTTCGATTGTACGCGAGGCAGGCCACAGTCCCGGTGGCGCAGGTCTGTCCGGAGTCCGCCTGTAGCCAAGCTTTCAACCCGTTGACTGTCGCGCAGCACCGACGCGCGGACGGGCAGCCGACGCAAGGTCTGACAAACTCGCGTGCTAAAATTCCCGATTCGATTTCACCCTATGGACTTAAGTCGCCGAGGTTCTCCGAGCCCGGACGCAGCTTGGTGCTGCGGCCCGTCCGAAGCCGCGACGCAGACACTGATCCGATGACGACCGGTTTCCTTCAGAAGATTTTTGGCAGCCGCAATCAGCGGCTGGTCAAGCAATATCAAAAGACCGTTGCGGCGATCAATGCCCTCGAGCCGACCGTCGAGAAATACTCGGACGACCAGCTGCGCGCCAAGACCGATGAGTTCCGCCAGCGCGTCGCGGGCGGCGAGTCGCTCGACGTGATCCTGCCCGAGGCGTTCGCCGTCTGCCGCGAGGCGAGCAAGCGCATCCTGAAGATGCGCCACTTCGACGTCCAGCTCATCGGCGGCATGGTCCTGCACTACGGCAAGATCGCGGAAATGCGCACCGGCGAGGGCAAGACGCTCGTCGCGACGCTCGCCGCGTATCTCAACGCGCTGTCGGGCCGCGGCGTGCATGTCGTCACGGTGAACGATTACCTCGCCCAGCGCGACGCCGAATGGATGGCGCGCCTCTACAACTTCCTCGGGCTCTCATGCGGCGTGAATCTGTCGCAGATGGAGCATTCGCAGAAGCAGGAAGCCTACTCGGCGGACATCACATACGGCACGAACAACGAGTTCGGCTTCGACTATCTGCGCGACAACATGGTCTACGAGACCAATTCGCGCGTGCAGCGGCCGCTCAATTTCGCGATCGTCGATGAAGTGGACTCGATTCTCATCGACGAGGCGCGCACGCCGCTCATCATCTCCGGCCAGGCGGAAGATCACACGGATCTCTACGTGCGCATGAATGCGCTGCCGCCGCTGCTCGAACAGCAGATCGGCGAAGAGAAGGCGGACGGCACGGGCGTCGAGAAGCCGGGCGACTATACGCTCGACGAAAAAGCGCGTCAGGTGTTCCTCACCGAATCGGGCCACGAGAAGGCCGAGCGCCTGCTCGCCGAGTGGGGCCTGATCGGCGAAGGCGAGAGCCTCTACGCGCCGCAGAACATCACGCTGATGCACCACATCTATGCCGCGTTGCGCGCGCATACGCTCTTCCTGCGCGACCAGCATTACGTGGTGCAGAACGGCGAAGTCGTGATCGTCGACGAATTCACGGGCCGCATGATGAACGGCCGCCGCTGGTCCGACGGTTTGCATCAGGCCGTCGAAGCGAAGGAACACGTCCAGATTCAGGCCGAGAACCAGACGCTTGCGTCCATCACGTTGCAGAACTACTTCCGCATGTACTCGAAGCTGTCGGGCATGACCGGCACAGCCGATACGGAAGCGTATGAATTCCAGGAAATCTACGGCCTCGAAACGGTCGTGATTCCTACGAACCGTCCGCCGAAGCGCGCCGACAAGCAGGACCAGATCTACAAGACGTCGAAGGAGCGCTACGACGCCGTGATTCGCGACATTCGCGATTGCGTCGAGCGCGGTCAGCCGACGCTCGTCGGCACCACGTCGATCGAAGCGTCCGAGCTGCTGTCCGGTCTGTTGAGCCAGCAGAGCGTGAAGCACGAAGTGCTCAACGCGAAGCAGCACGCGCGCGAAGCGGCGATCGTCGCCGAAGCGGGCCGTCCGGGCGTCGTCACGATCGCGACGAACATGGCCGGCCGCGGAACGGACATCGTGCTCGGCGGAAATGTCGAGAAGCAGGCGTCGTTCATCGAAGCGGATCTGTCGATTCCCGAGAACGAGAAAGCCGCGCGCATCCAGAAGCTGCACGACGAATGGCAGGCGCTGCACGATCACGTGAAGTCCGCGGGCGGTCTGCATATCATCGGCACCGAGCGTCACGAGTCCCGCCGTATCGACAACCAGCTGCGCGGCCGCGCGGGCCGTCAGGGCGATCCGGGCTCGTCGCGTTTCTATCTGTCGCTGGATGATCCGCTCCTGCGCATTTTCGCGGGCGACCGCGTGCGCGCGATCATGGATCGCCTGAAGATGCCCGAGGGCGAGCCGATCGAAGCGGGCATGGTCACGCGCTCCATCGAAGGCGCGCAACGCAAGGTCGAAGCGCGCAACTTCGACATCCGCAAGCAACTGCTCGAATACGACGACGTCTCGAACGATCAGCGCAAGGTGATCTATCAGCAGCGCAACGAGCTGCTCGAAGCGAACGATGTGCAGGAAACCATCGCCGCGATGCGTCAGAGCGTGATCGGCGACGTGGTGCGTACGTTCGTGCCGGCGGGCAGCATCGAAGAGCAGTGGGAAGCGCCCGAGCTGGAAGAAGTGCTGCGCAACGACTGGTCGCTCGATCTCGCCGTCCAGGAGATGATCAACGAGTCGAACTCGATCGATGCCGAGGAAATCTGCGAAGCGGTGCTCGCCGCCGCCGACGAAGCCTACGAGGCGAAGGTCGCGATGGTGGGCCGCGAATCGTTCAGCGCGTTCGAGCGCTCGATCATGCTGCAGACGCTCGACAGCCGCTGGCGCGAGCATCTCGCCGCGCTCGATCATCTGCGTCAGGGCATCCATTTGCGCGGCTATGCGCAGAAGAACCCGAAGCAGGAATACAAGCGCGAGGCGTTCGAGCTCTTCGCCGCGATGCTCGACGCCGTGAAGCAGGAAGTCACGCGCGTCGTGATGAACGTGCAGATCCAGTCGCCGGAGCAACTCGAAGAAGCCGCCGAGCAGTACGAAGAGATGGGCAGCCATCTGGAGAACGTGTCGTTCACGCACGCGGAGTTCAACGCGCCGGCGGCGGACCCGACGCCCGCAGCGGCCGCGGCGAGCGCCACCGCGCAGATGGTCAGCCAGGCGATGGCCACTGGCGACGACATCAGCGTGGCGACGCACCCGTCGGACGAAGTGCCGAAGGTCGGCCGCAACGACCCCTGCCCGTGCGGCAGCGGCAAGAAGTACAAAAACTGTCACGGTAAGCTGGCGTAATCGGCTGGTGACCGCACCCAAACGACGCAGCGATGCGTCGTTTGTCTTTGCAGAACCCAACATTCACGGCGCCGGTTTCATGCAGCGAAACGGCGTCAGTCTTTCATAGCGTGCCGGTGGTCCTTGCCGGCACTCGCCACCCTCAGCGAGACGCGAACATGGCCGTCAATTTCCCCTCGATCGATCCCGCAGCGCTTCATCCCGTCGCCGGCGTCACGCTAGGCTGGGCCGAGGCGAACATTCGCAAGCCCAATCGCAAGGACGTGCTGGTCATTCGCGTCGATGAAGGCGCGAGCGTCGCGGGCGTGTTCACGCAGAACCGCTTTTGCGCAGCGCCGGTGACGGTCTGTCGCGAGCATCTCGCGGCGGCCAAGGGCATCCGTGCGCTCGTCGTGAATACGGGCAACGCGAACGCGGGCACGGGCGAGCCGGGCATGGCGCACGCGCGCGAGACCTGCGCGGAGCTCGCGCGCCTCGCGGGTTTCGATGCGCAACAGATTCTGCCGTTCTCAACCGGCGTGATTCTTGAGCCGCTGCCGATCGATCGCCTGAAGGCCGGCCTGCCCGCCGCGCTCGCCAATCAACAGGCCGCGCACTGGTTCGACGCTGCACAAGCCATCATGACGACGGACACGCTGCCGAAGGCGTCGTCGCGTCAGGTGACGATCGACGGGCACGTGGTCACATTGTCGGGCATCAGCAAGGGCGCCGGCATGATCCGCCCGAACATGGCGACGATGCTCGGCTTCCTCGCCTTCGATGCCAAGGTCGCGCAGCCGGTGCTCGACGAACTCGTGAAGCATGTCGCCGATCGTTCGTTCAACTGCATCACGATCGACGGCGATACGTCGACCAACGATTCGTTCATCCTGATCGCATCGGGTAAATCGTCGCTGCCGGCGATCACGTCGACGGATTCGCCCGCCTACGTCGCGCTGCGCGACGCGGTGACGGAAGTCGCGCAGGATCTCGCGCAGCTCATCGTGCGCGACGGCGAGGGCGCAACTAAATTCATGACCGTCACGGTCGAAGGCGGCAAGGACGCGGCGGAATGCCGTCAGATCGCGTACGCGATCGGCCATTCGCCGCTCGTGAAGACCGCGTTCTACGCGTCGGACCCGAACCTCGGCCGCATTCTTGCGGCGATCGGCTATGCGGGCGTGACGGATCTCGATGTCGGTAAGATCGATCTCTATCTCGATGACGTACTCGTCGCGAAAGCGGGCGGCCGCAATCCCGCGTACAAGGAAGAAGACGGCCAGCGCGTGATGAAAAAGAGCGAGATTCTGATTCGCGTCGTGCTCGGTCGCGGCAACGCGACGGCGACCGTCTGGACTTGCGATCTTTCGCACGATTACGTGAGCATCAACGCCGACTACCGCTCGTAAGCATGGACAAACTCGAACAATTCCTTAGCCGCGCCGAGGCCGTGCTGGCGCGCATCGAAGGCATGTTGCCGCCGGCGACGCCCGATATCGACTGGTCGTCCGCCATGGCGTTTCGCTGGCGCAAGCGTCAGGGACGCGGTTTTCTGCAGCCCGTGACGGCCATTTCGGATATCTCGCTCGATGACCTTCAGAACATCGATCGACAAAAAGGTCTGATCCAGCAGAACACGCAGCAATTCGTGAAGAAGTTGCCCGCGAACAATGTGCTGCTGACCGGCGCGCGCGGCACGGGCAAGTCGTCGCTGATCAAGGCGTGCCTGAACGCGTACTCGAAGGACGGCCTGCGTCTGATCGAAGTCGACAAGGACGATCTGCACGATCTCGGCGATATCGTCGATCTGATCTCTGCGCGGCCCGAGCGCTTCATCGTGTTCTGCGACGATCTTTCCTTCGAAGAAGGCGAATCGGGCTACAAGGCGCTGAAGGTCGCGCTGGACGGATCGGTCGCGGCGCAATCCGACAACGTGCTGATCTACGCAACGTCGAACCGGCGCCACTTGCTGCCCGAATACATGAGCGACAACGAGACGTACAAGCATACGTCCGATGGTGAAATTCACCCCGGCGAAGTCGTCGAGGAGAAGATCTCGCTGTCCGAGCGCTTCGGGCTGTGGGTCAGCTTCTATCCGTTCAAGCAGGACGACTATCTTTCGATAGTCGGCCACTGGCTGAAGCATTTCGGCTGCGATGCGACCGAAATCGAAAACGCGCGCGGCGATGCGCTCGTCTGGGCGCTCGAACGCGGATCGCGCTCGGGCCGTGTGGCATGGCAGTTCGCGCGCGACTGGTCGGGACGCAAGCAATGACCGATTCGACGACCGGCTCGACGAGCGATATCGCGCCCGATGGCCGTAAGGTGACCGAAGTCGCGGTCGGCGTGATGGTGCAGCACGACGGACGTTATCTCCTCGCTCAGCGGCCCGAAGGCAAACCGTACGAAGGCTACTGGGAATTTCCCGGCGGCAAGCTGGAAGCGGGCGAGAGCGTCGAGGCCGCGCTCGGGCGCGAATTGCACGAGGAACTGGGCATCGACGTCACCGCGTGCCAGCTCTGGCGCACGCTCGAGCACGACTATCCGCACGCGTACGTGCGTCTCTTTTTCTGCAAGGTGACGGACTGGACGGGTGCGCCGCGCGGGCGCGAAGGTCAGGCGATCACCTGGCAGACGCTTCCGGTCGACGTCGCGCCGTTGCTGCCCGCGGCCATTCCGATCCTCGAATGGCTCGAAGAGGAAGAGCGCGAATAAACGCGCGCGCTCAGTTCAGGCCGCCGTGCGAATCGTCGTCCGGCGGCGTTTCCTGCGAATTTCCCGAGATCTTGTATTTTTCGGCCGCCCACGCGCCGAGATCGATCTGCTTGCAGCGCTCCGAGCAGAACGGACGAAAACGGTTTTCGGATACCCAACGGACATCCTTGCCGCAGGTCGGGCATTTGACGATGGACTAAACCGCTCGCGCGGTAGGGGCTACGGTCCGACGCTGGTGGTCAGTGAGAGGCCGGTCACCCGGCTTTATGT
>NZ_FCOM02000065.1 GCF_001544695.2 Caballeronia arvi | reverse complement strand
TGACGAATTCGAGGCGAAGTTGCATGGTGTTTTGCGGGTTCCAAGGCATGGTCAGTCCAGGCATTTCGATGCCCAAAAGTGTCAACCATGTCCCCGCCAAATCTGTCAACTATGTCCCCGGTCTATACACTGCTGCAAAGAAAGTAGGCAAAGAAACAGCTATCCCCAGCCTGAGCACTTCATACCGGCCGCGGCACAGAAGATGTCTCGTGGTCCGGCAATAGCGAGTGCCCTCACAAAACTCGCGCAGCTTGGATCGCGGACCCACTGTGGCGTACCGCCGTTTAACGAACTGGTGCAGCCATATCAAGTTCCAGCCCGCTTCGCGGCCGACGAGTCAATCGGGTTTGCGAGCGCGTTCGTCTTCCGTTGTTTTCCCTTGCATGCCCTTCGGCAGCGCGTAGCGCTGTGCCGGAACTTGCAAGGGCTGAACCAGCGTGCTTCACGTCATCGGGCGGCAGACCGTGTGCGATCCAAGCCCCGTGAGTTTTGTGGGGGCACTTGCTACTGGCGGACCACGAGGCACGTTCTGTGCCGCGGCCGGTATGAAGTGCTTAGGCTGGGGATAGCTGTTTCTTTGCCTACTTTCTTTGCAGCAGCAAAGAAAGTAGGTGCCGCCCCGCACAGGGGCAACGCAAATAGACCGGCACGAAATCAGGATTCCACGATCACAAGTAAAAAACCCAAAAAATTTGACATTCGACACGCGCTATGTCGATCGTCGCCATGCCCGTTCGTTGTAGGGTAGAGAGCCGCGCCGAACCCGGCGCGCTTCACTCACCAAACGGAGCCGATATGTCCAATTCCGCCGTCGATCCCATTCCCCAAGGCATGCACTCGCTGACCCCGCATCTCGTCTGCGCGGGCGCGGCCGAAGCCATCGAGTTCTACAAGCGCGCGTTCGACGCCATCGAACTGGGCCGCATGCCCGGACCGGACGGCAAGCTGATGCACGCGATCGTGAAGATCGGCGATTCGACGCTGATGCTCGTCGATGAATTTCCGCAGTTCGGCTCGGTCGGACCGAAGGCGCTGAAGGGCTCGCCGGTCACGATCCACCTGTATGTCAAAGATGTCGATGCCACCGTGAAGCAGGCCGAAGGCGCCGGCGCGAAAGTGACGATGCCCGTCGCCGATATGTTCTGGGGCGACCGCTACGGACGTCTCGAAGATCCGTTCGGCCATCAATGGTCGGTCGCGACGCACACGCGCGACGTCACGCCGGAAGAAATGAAGCAGGCAATGGCACAGCAGCCGTGCGGCCAGTGACGCACGAATCCACGAACGGAGACACGCACATGCACAAGATTTCGCCCTGTCTATGGTTCGAAGGCGGCAACGCCGAAGAGGCGGCGAACTTTTATGTCGATACTTTCAGGAACGCGCGCATCAAGGACATCATGCGCAGCACCGAGTCGGGGCCGAGCCCGGTCGGCAGCGTCATCGCCGTGATGTTCGAGCTCGAAGGCGAGGCGTTCCTGGCGCTCAACGGCAATCCGGAATTCAAGTTCTCGCCTGCGCTTTCGATGTTCATCAAATGCGAGACGCAAGAGGAAATCGACCATTACTGGGACAAGCTGCTGGACGGCGGCCAGTCGATGGCGTGCGGCTGGCTCACCGACCGCTTCGGCGTGACGTGGCAGATCGCGCCGACGCGTTTGCTCGGCATGCTGCAGGACCCGGACCCGGTGAAAGCCGATCGCACCATGAAGGCGATGCGCGAGATGATCAAGCTCGATCTGCCGACGCTCGAGCGGGCGTACAACGGCGAGTAAGCGCGCTCAAGCGGCGCGTTTGCGGGCTTTCCGTTCGACGAGCTTCGACGCCATGAATCGATGATCCGGCGAGAACAATCGCCGGTAAGTCAGCAGGACGGCCCCGACCACGCCAAGCCCCGACCCCGCCGCGATCAGAAACATGATGACGATCTGATAACGCACGGCCTGCAACGGCGACTGCCCGGCGAGCACCTGACCGGTCATCATGCCGGGCAGGCTGACGAGACCGACCACCGCCATCGCGTTCAGAGTGGGAATCATGCCCGCGCGCACGGCCTGGCGCGCGGGTCTCTGCGCCGCTTCCCAGCGCGAGGCGCCGAGCGCGAGCGACATCTCCACCGTCGCGCGCCCGGCGGTCAGTTCCTCCGTCATGCGCTCGATGCCGAGCGACACGCCCGTCAGGCAATTGCCGAGGATCATGCCGAGAATCGGTATCGCATATTGCGGCTCGTACCACGGATGTATGCGGATCACGACGAACAGCCCGAACGCGCCGATGATCCACGAACTGCCCCAGATCGAGAGAATGCTGTCCGCGCGCTGTCCGGCATAGGTGCGCCGCCCGCGGTCGGAGGCGGCGAGGCCGGCGATGACCGTCATCAGCGCCATCAGCGGCAGCACGACATACCAGCGGTTGAACGCGAACACCCAGCCGAGCACGTAACCGATCAGCAGCAGTTGCACGATGGTGCGCACCGCCGCGACGAACAACTTGCGCTCGAGCCCGAGGTTCAGCGCAACCGACAGCGCGCCGTTCACAACGATCAGCGCCGCCGCCAGGCCGATATCGATGAGCGAGAGATTCTGATAGCCATTCATCGCGGGTCGTCTCCGAGCACGCCGGCGTTCATCGTCAGATGACGCGTGGCGACGCGGCGCGCCTGTTCCGGATTGTGCGAGACCCAGATGCAGGCGCGGCCCGCTCCGGCGTCGAACCAGGCGGAGACGAGCGCTTCAATCGAGCGCGCCGAAGCTGGATCGAGCGATGCGGTCGGCTCGTCGAGCAACAGCACGTCCGGCGCGAGTTGCAGGACGCGCACGAGCGCGGCGATCTGCGCCTCGCCGCCCGACAAATCGCTCGCGAGCTTGTCGAGAAAGTCCGCTCCGCGTCCGGCCGCAAGTGCCAGCTTCATTGCGATATCGCGATCGAAATGTGCATCGCGATAGGTTTTCAGCGTGAACGGATAGCGCAGATTGTCTTCGACGGCGCCGTCGAGCATCGCGGGCCGCTGCGCGATATACGCGACGCGGCGCCGATACGCGGGAATCTCCGAGCGCGCGATGCGCTCGCCGCGCCACGCGACATGGCCCGCGTCGCAGGCATCGAGCAGGGCGAGCGTGCGCAAGAAGACGCTCTTGCCCGAACCCGAAGGCCCGGTGATCGCCGCGCGCTCGCCGGCGTAAAGTGTGAAATCCGTTGGATGCAAAAGCATCGTGCCGCGCACCGCGTCGCGGCGCGTGACGCCGTGCGCGGATACCAGCGATGTCGCGTTGAGCATCGTTTTAAGTGGGGTATTGTTCTTCGAGCGCACATCTTACGTCGCATCGGCCGCGTCGCTGCGCGGTTTCATACGGGCACACCATGTGCTGGCGAACACATAATCAGAAAAAATGGATGGAGCATCATGGCGCAGGCCCGAACGCCCGGAAAAATCGGAAGGATCGTCGTATGGTTTTTTGCCGTTCTGGCGGTTCTGATTGCAATACTGGTCGTGATCTTTCTGACTTTCGACTGGAACCGGCTGCGGCCCTGGGTCGACGACAAAGTATCGGAAGCGATCGGCCGCCGCTTCGAAATCACGGGTGACCTGAAAGTCGGCTGGCAGCGTCCGCCCAATGAAACGGGCTGGAAGCGCTGGGTGCCGTGGCCGCGCTTCTCCGCTGAAAAAATCACCATCGCGAATCCGGACTGGGCGCGGCAGAAGAATTTCGCCACGCTCGACGAAATCGACTTCCAGGTGCAGGTGCTGCCGCTGCTCGCGCACGACATCGTGATTCCGACGATCAACCTCGTGAACCCGTCGATCGATATCGAGCGGCTCAAGGACAATCGCAACAACTGGACCTTCAAGTTCAAGCAATCGACGGAACCGTCCACCTGGAACCTGAAGCTCGGCGATATTTCGCTCGCGAAAGGCACCGTCGGTGTCCACGATGAATTGACCAAGGCCGAAATGCAGGTCGTCATCGATACGCTCGGCCAGCCCGTGCCGATCGGCGAAGCGATGAAGCAGCAGCAGGAAGCGTCGGCGAAATCGTCGGCGGAGATGGTCGGCAAAAGCGGCGCGGCGAAGCTCAACAAGCAGGCCGATGCAGCCGCGGCATCGGAAGCGTCGGCGGCGTCCGCTGCATCGGCTGCGGCTGCGGCGAATGCGTCGTCGCCGAATCCGGCGAGCACGTCGGCGAATACGAGCATCACCACGAAGGAAGGGCCGAAGCCGCCCGTTCCGCCTTACGCGTTCGGCTGGACCGTGAAAGGCACGTACAACGGCGGCAAGGTGTCCGGCGACGGCAAGCTCGGCGGCGTGCTCGCCGTGCGCGACGCGCAGCGCCCGTTCCCCGTGCAGGCCGATGTGCGCCTCGGCGACACGCATATCGCGTTCGTCGGCACCGTGACCGATCCCGCGCATCTCGCCGCGCTCGATCTGCGCCTGTGGGTTCAGGCCGTGAGCATGGCGCATCTCTATCCGTTCACCGGCGTGACGCTGCCCGAGACGCCGCCGTTCGCGACCGAAGGGCGCCTGACCGGCCAGTTCCGCGAGGACGGCAACGTGTTCCATTACGAGAACTTCACCGGTCGCGTGGGCGGCAGCGACATCAACGGCTCGCTGGTCTATGCGGGCAGGAAGCCGCGTCCGCTGCTGCAGGGCGAGCTCGTGTCGCATCTGCTGCAGTTCAAGGATCTCGCGCCTGTCATCGGAGCCGATTCGAACGCGAGCAAGGCGAAGCGCGGTGAGAAGGAGAAGCAGCCGTCGTCGAAGGCGCTGCCGACCGAGGAGTTCAAGACCGACCGCTGGAAGGCCATCGACGCGGACGTGAAGTTCACCGGGCAGCGCATCGTCAAGGACCCGGATCTGCCGATCACCGATCTGTACACGCACGTCATCATGAAAGACGGCGTGCTGTCGTTCGAGCCGCTCAAGTTCGGCGTGGCGGGCGGCACGATGGCGTCGAACATTCATCTCGACGGCAGCGCCGCGCCGCTCAAGGGCCGCGTATCGGCGCAGGCGCGGCATCTGAAGCTCAAGCAGCTTTTCCCGACCGTGAAGACGATGCAATCCGCGCTCGGCGAAATCAACGGCGACGCCGCGCTGTCCGCGACCGGCAATTCGCCCGCGGCGCTCGCGGCGACCTCCAACGGCGAGGTGAAGGCACTCATCACCGAGGGCACCGTGAGCCGCCTGTACATGGAGGCGGCGGGGCTGAACGTGGCGAACGTCGTGTACGAGAAGCTGTTCGGCAAGCGCGACGTGAACATCAACTGCGCGGCGGCGGATTTCGTCGTGACCGATGGCGTGCTCGATTCACGCGTCTTCGCGCTCGATACCGACGATGCCGTCATCAACGTCGATGGCACGATCAATCTGAAGACGGAGGACATGGATCTGGGCGTCCATCCGCATACGAAGGGCTTGCGCATCTTCTCGCTGCGCTCGCCGCTGTATGTGAAGGGCACGTTCAAGGACCCGCACGTCGGCGTGAGCCCGGTGCTGGCGCTGCGCGGCGCGGCGGCGGTGGGGCTCGGTTTCGTCAACCCGTTCGCGGCGCTGATTCCGCTCATCGCGCCGAGCAACAACAAGCCGCTGCCTTGCCAGCAGATGCTCGCCGACATGAGCCGTCCGCCGACCGCGCCGCCGGCCGGCCAGAAGCAGAAGGCGAAGGCCGCGCCGGCCTATATGTCGTCGGATGCGGCGGCGGGCGGGGCCGCCGACAAAGGGGCGAAGAAGCCGGCGGCGCCTGCGCCGGCCAGTGCGGCGCAGTATCGGGGAAGCTGAACCGCCGCTCGGCCTTTCGCACAGTTATCCCCATGAACTGGGGAGCACCCTGTTGAAAACGCGCCTGGAAGTCTGCCAAGTGATTGACGCGCAAGGAGAAGTCATGCGCGCTTCATTGCGCGTCGGCACGCGTCCCGGCTTGCATGAGTTATCCCCAGCGAACGGGGAAAGGGCTGTGGAAAACCGCTTGGCGACTGATCTAGTTTCTTGATTTCGTGGCGAAATCCGCGTGCGGCGCGGTTCGCGTCACTTTTTTTTGATGGCGATGGCGCGGGAGATCGTCAGATTGAATCGCATCAAATTTTGTCGTCTTTCACACCGAATATAATTCGGAATCCTCTAGGATATTTAGTTCTCCGTCTGACAAGAGGTGTCACTTTGTTTCCGAAGTGGGGGTTTCCTGCATGGGGCTTCTCGTACAACGCACTGTATGTGCCGCTGGGCAGCAGCAATTGGCATTGTTGTTTGATGCCGGCAAGTGAAGTTAGAAGCCCGCTTCAGACATGGAACCGGTCATGGTCATCCAGCGATAGGCTACGTCAAAAACATAGTCGAAGTAGTTGGTCTGATCACCGATGGTGGGAGGATGATGACGACGACGACGTTGAGGAGGAAATGGAAGACGTATCACGCGTGATCGCAACGACTTCCTCCAGATGCTCGATATTCGAATCGATCGGCGTGAAGCCTATATGTCTCACGACTTCACACAATGTGTGAGTTACATTCAGGAGCATCTGCGCGTTTCAACGTTTGACATGCCGGTCGACGGTGCAGGGATCACGCGCATTCTGAAACAGTCCGTGCGTGACAATCGGCTCATTCCGGCGGTCAATCGCGACTGGTCTGGCAATCGAAGCGTTTTTCGTCACTATGCGCCGCAGTATTGGCCCACCTCCGGTGGCGGTTCTGTCGCATCGAGCAAGCCACCGTCATTGACGGAGTTCTATTCGGCGAAGCAGGCCAATGGCGAACTCGGAAACGCCTTGGCCGACGGCGGCGCGTTCGACCTGTCGTCGAAGGCGATGGGGCTGGAGCGTGCGGCCTCCGCTTCCGATGCCTTCGGCGCCACCATTGGTGATCTCCGCTCGGCTGGATCTAACTGGCTCGGCTTGGCGATCGAAGTGGCCGGTGCGGTCGCTGGAGGGATGCTTGACAGTGCCAGCGACGACAACCCGTTGCTCAAGAGTTTCACGGACGGTGATACGGCGCTGTCGGATGCGGAGCCGTTTGCATTCGAATCGGGACTACCGGACGGCGACAGCTTTGATCTTGCGGGGATACCCTTCAATGGCGGTCCGGGGTGGGTCGAGTCTGGACCCAGGCAGAAAAAACAATGGCGCATGTACGGATCCGACCGGGCCCCGGTGGTAGACATCGATTTTGATGACCATCACGGCCAGCCGAATCCGCACGCGCACAATTGGGACGATGGTGTGCGCGATCACGGCTGGCCCGTATCTATTTTTCGTTGAGGTTCATATGGCCGAGATTTCGGAACTATATGGGAATTTCCATGATTGGTTCCTGGAAACTATCATCGTTCGTGGCAGTACCAATCCAAGGCGTCCTGACACGCTTGTTCTCGGGTTGTTTGATGATCAAAAGTGTGTGAGCGTCACCTTCGATGGTATGAGCCGGGCAGGATTCAAAGGTGGCGGTGCCTTGAACATCGTGAACTGTCTGGAAATTGTCGAACCGAACACTGATGGCTTTGCTTTAGCGCAGAGTCTGCTTAGCGAATCAGCACACGGCAAGCACAGTGGGCGATATGTCGCGTATCTATACTCGACCGTGGGAGCAGAGATTGCCGTTGAATTCGACAGCGTGACGATTGCAACACAACCCGCCCAGTGAGCATTCAGGCGAACGGACTTTGTTTGAATACATTCGGTTGGGAACATGCAAAATACGGTGGCTTGCTACTCAAGGTGCTCGGCGACTATCCATCGTTCCACGATGCAATCGTAAGAGCCCTTACCATACGTCGCGCACGCCGTTCCACCGTTAATGAAAATGGCGAGCCGCTGTTTCCGGGCACGATAAGGGAGCTTGTAGATATCGATTTGGAGATTCTTCACAACTGTGCCGGGCCTCGACCGGAAGCAGGACAGCCGGACTATGCCGTAGCGGTTCAACTCAGATCGGTCCGTGCCGGCGAGATCGATGCAAGCGCGATGATTGAGGAAGCGTGGATCAGGGACATCACGTTGTCGAAGGAAGAAAACGGGCTGGTCAAGTTTGACCTGAACCCCAACATCGGCCTCGACCTTGTGGTGACTTGCGAGGAAGTCATCGTTCAGTCGATCACGCCGTACGAGCGCGATCAACCCGCGCCCAACCTTGCATAACTTATCCCCAGCGAACGGGGAAAGGGCTGTGGAAAACCGCTTGGTGACTCATCTAATTTCTTGATTCCGCGCCGAAATCCCCGCGCGATGCGGTTCGCGCCACTTTTCCCCTCTTCTGTGACGGATCGCTTCGACCCTCGAGTTATCCACAATTTCTGTGGACAGCAATGTTGAAAAGCGTCGGGCAGTCGCGTTAAGTCTTTGATGAGTAAGGTTTTGTCTGACGTGACCGATGCTGCGCGCCGACCGCTAGATCGATATCCCCGATCCGCCGTTACTGCCCAGCAGTTGCTCGACCGAATCCGGGTCGGTGTAGTCCTGCTCGGGCAAGCCGTCGAAGAGCGTGATGACGTCGTTGGACACGCCTGCCGCGCGCGCCGCGTCGACGATCGCATCCTTGTTGGCGGGGTACTTCACGGTGCGTAGGACCTGCGCGATCTCGTCGTCGATCGGCTCGTCGTTCAAGGCGTGTTTTGCGTGCGTGTCGGTCATTCGGAGGTCCCGTGTCAAAGTGCGAAAGAGGAGGTCGTCAGGTCCTGACCTGGATCGGCTGGCTCACCATACCGTGACTCGGCGCGCGCGACTTCGGCAGCGGCACATGACGCCAGCGCGCGTGATCGAGATCCTGCGCCGATACTTCCGGCGCGGGCGGCGCAACGGGCGCGGCGTTCACGCGCAGCGCAGCGCGAATCGCGGCGGCGCCGGCGGTGGATTCATCGGTCGAACCGGTATGCAGCGGTGCGGCATAGCACGATACCGAAACCAGAGCCATCGACAACAACGTTGAGGTCTTCATCGGGCAACCCCTCCTCACGTAAGCAGCGAAGGTCATCAAGCAAAGCCTATGCCGATGAACCTCTGCGCTGCCCGCCGTGCGCACGGTCCGTTAGGACGATGCACGCACGGGCGCGACGAGTGGGCGTCGCGCGAACGTACTTCGAGTGAATTGTGAAGTCAGCCGAACACGCGATGAAAGGCGGGCGCAAGCAGCGCGCGCGCCGCGAAATTGCACGGCCGCGCAGTTTCAGCGCGATGTCGGATTCAAACGGAAGTATGCGTCCAGAAGGGAGGTTTTGTACACGACGCCGAGCAGCAGCGGCTGCGTCTTTTTCTCGATCACCGGCAGCCGCTCGCCCTGAAACGCGAGGAAGTGCTGCAGCGCTTCGCCGAGCGACATGTCGGGTGTGAGCACGTCGAATTGCGGCTGGAGATAATCCTCCGCCGTCTTCGTTTTCGTGTCGTGCTCATCGAGGAGATCGGAAGTGATGTCCTTCAGCGCGACGACGCCGCGGAAGCGCTCGGCTTCATCGACGACATAGAGATACTTCACCGGATACTCGAGGAACACGCGCGTCATGTCCTTGATGTCCGCCGTGAGCGGCACGACGGTATCGGCCGGTTTGACGAGCTCGCGCATCTGCGTCGCGGCAAGCCGCATGCGCTCTTTCTCCTCACGATTGCGGCGCAGCGTGACTTCGTACATCGACGTTTGTTCAGACGTGCGCGCGATGAAATACGCGATCACGCACGAAAGCATCAGCGGCAGCATGACCTGATATGAGAGCGTCATCTCGAAGATCATCAGGATCGCCATGAGCGGCGCGTGCGTGGCGGCGGCGAGAAACGCGCCCATGCCGACCATCGCGTAGGCGAAGGGCGCCGACGTGTATTGCGGGAAGATCGCATGCACGGCGATGCCGAAGAGGCAGCCGAGCACCGCGCCGACGAAGAGCGTCGGCGTGAAGATACCGCCGACGGCGCCCGAGCCCGCGGTTGCCGCTGTCGCGATGATCTTGAAGACGAGCACGACGAGCAGCGTGGTCCACGCCCACGGCTCGTGCAGCAGCGAGTTCACGACTTCGTAGCCGTTGCCCCAGACTTCGGGCCACCAGACCGAAATCACGCCGACGATCAGGCCGCCGAGCGCGAGGCGCACCGGCAAGGGCAGGGGCAGCGTCGAGAAGCGTTTCTTCGACGCCGCCAGGAGCCGCAGAAACTGCGGCGCGAGCACGCCGCACAAGAGGCCGAGCACGACGAAGAGCAGCACTTCGATGCCCGTGACGGCCGGAAACACAGGCATCTCGTACGGCGGCTTGTAGCCGGCGAACTCGCGCATCGTGATATTGGCAACGACCGACGAGACCACGATCGGCCCGAAGCTTTCCATCGCCATCGAACCGAGCACGAGTTCCGTGACGAAGAACGCGCCCGCGATCGGCGCGTTGTACGCCGACGTGATCCCGGCCGCCGCGCCGCACGCGACGAGCAGCCGCAGGCGCGGCGGATCGAAATGCACCCAGCGTCCGATGAGCGACGAAGCGAGCGCGGCGAGCTGCACCATCGAGCCTTCGCGGCCGATGGAGCCTCCGCTCGAAATCGTGATGAGCGAGGATAAACTGCGCCAGAAGCTTTGCCAGACGGGCACGACGCCATCGCCGATGGTGACGGCTTCCATATAGTCCGTGCTCGCGTTCTTGCTGGCGCGTTTGCGCGCGATCAGCAGGCAGCAGCCCGCGATGAGCCCGCCCACCGCGGGCAGCGCGATGCGCGCGGGCCAGGGCAGGCTGTGCGCGAGCGCAACGAGGCCTTCCGAGTGGTTGCCCAAGAGTCGTTGCAGTATCTCGATGCCTTCGCGAAAGACGGACGTCGCGAAGGCCCCGGCCACGCCGACGACGACCGCCCAGACGAGCATCGTATGCGAGTCGGAGAGACGGAAAAGCCGTTGGGCGCGTGTACGGAGCTTGAGCAGGAAAGAGAGCACTTTTGCGAAATCGTGGAAAGCTTAGAAGCAAATGGAATAAGGGGGTGGCCAAGGATAGCATTGCGCGGCGGCTGTGCAGACGAAAAAAACCCGGCGCGAGCGGCCGGGCTGCGTGCGTTGCGTTGCAGGACGCGTCGTGCGTCACCACTTCGGCGCGAACGGCGGATTCGCGTTGCGCTTGCCTTCGTCGAGCGCGTCGATTCTCGCGATGTCGTCGGCGTCGAGCTTGAGCTTTTGCGCGTCGCGGTTGCTTTGCTGATGCTGCGGATTCGTCGATGCCGACAGCACCACGATATCGCGCGACAGCAGCCACGCGAACGTCACCTGCGCGGGCGTCGCGCCGTGCTTGTCGGCAATCGCCTTCAACGTCGGGTCCGTGTGCGCGCGGCCTTCGCCGAGCGGCATGTACGCGGTCACCCTGACGCCGAGACGCTGCGTCGCATCGACGAGCTTGCGGTTCGCAAGAAACGGGCTCACTTCGATCTGATTCGTGACGATCTCCTTGCCGCCCGGCGCTTTCAGCGCTTCTTCGAGCAGCGGCGCAGTGAAATTCGACACGCCGTAATGACGGATCAGGCCGAGCTTCTGCGCTTCCTGCATGGCTACGAGCGTTTCGGCGATCGGCACCGCGCGATCGGGCGACGGCCAGTGCACGAGCGCGAGATCGATCGTACCGATATCGAGCTTCGCGTGGCTGTCCTTCAGGCTCGCGATGAGCGCATCGCGCGAGAGCCGATCCCACCAGACTTTCGTCGTGACCCAGACCTCGTCGCGCGGCACGCCCGAGTCGCGCACGCCCTGGCCGACGGCGGCTTCGTTGTTGTAGAACTGCGCGGTGTCGATATGCCGATAGCCGCCCTGCAATGCGCTCTTTACGGCGTTCGTGGTCTTCGCGGCATCGACGCGGAACGTGCCGAGACCGAAGGAAGGAATCGCTTCTACCATGCTGGCTCCTGTTTTCGTGGACACCTCAGGCGTCCTGATCGAGTTCGGGATAGTGCCTGAAAATGCCCGATTCGTTGAACGGGATACGCCGTTCCGAATCGATATAAGCCGCGATGTTCGGCCTTTGCAGCACCGCATCGTGCAGCGCGCTTACATGCGGATATTGCTTGCCGAATTTCTTCGTCGCGCGTGGAAAAGCGTACGACAGGCCTTCGACGATCTGAAAGATCGAAAGATCGACGTAGGTCGTTGCATCGCCCACCATCTGCGCCGGGCCATGCGGATTCTGCTTCAGCACGCGTTCGAAGTAATGCATGAATTTGGGCACGCGCTTGTCGAGGAAATTCTGCGTGCGGATCTTCGCCGCATCCTTCTGATCTTCGTAGTAGAGATCGGTCGCGAGCGGATGATGCGTGTCATGCACTTCGGCGACGAAATCCGCGATGGTCAACTGCAATCCATGCGCGACGTAGCGCAGGCCTTCGTCCTTTGGCGCGAGTTCGAGCTTCGGCCCGAGATACAGCAGGATGTTCGCGACATGCGGCACGATCAGCTCGCCATCCTTCAGGAACGGCGGCGCGAAGGGAATGTGCGGCTCGGTCTTGCTGTTCAGCACTTTCATCATCGCGTCCGTGCCGTAGCCGCTTTTCTTCGGTTCGCGCGCGACGTCGATATATTGCGCGCCGGCATCTTCCAGCGCGAGCCGCACGAATTCGCCGCGGCCCTGTAATCCGTCCCAGTAATGGAGTTCGTAAGCCATGAGAAAGGGGTCCTCGAAAGAGTGCGCTTTTCACTGATACAGCGAAACCCTGCGAAATGGCGCGGACGAAGAGCAGGGCGAGCAACACGCATTCCCGCATGGTATCGACGCATGATGGCGCGAATCGGGCAAAATCGGTGTTTTGCGTTTCGACTCGTAGCGGAGATGGGATGGACAAGCAAGGCTTTACCACAGGCATCGTTCATGGCGACCGGATCACGGGCGTGGAGCACGGCGGCGTGCGCCAGGCCATACATACGTCGGTGCAATACGGATTCGAGCGCGTCGAAGATCTGATCGGCGTGTTTCAGGGCACGAAAAAGGGCGGTTTCAACTACGCGCGCCAAGGCACGCCGACCACCGCCGCACTCGAGCGCAAGATCACGAGCCTCGAAGAGGGCGTCGGATCGATCTGCTTCAGCACGGGCATGGCGGGCATCACGGCGATTTTCCTGACCTTGCTGCGCGCGGGCGATCATCTCGTGTCGAGCCGCTATGTCTTCGGCAACACGAATAGCCTGTTCGGCACGCTGCGCACGCTCGGCATCGAAGTGACGATGGTCGATGCCACTTCCGCCGACAACGTCGCGAACGCGATCAAGCCGAACACGCGCATGGTGTTCGTCGAGACCATCGCGAATCCGGGCACGCAGATTCCCGATCTCAAAGGTATCGGCGAACTGTGCCGTGATCGCGGTCTCGCGTATGTCGTCGACAACACGATCACGTCGCCCGCTCTGTTCAAGCCGAAGGCGGTCGGCGCGAGTCTCGTCGTCAATTCGCTGACGAAGACCATCGCGGGTCATGGCGCGGCGCTCGGCGGCGCGGTGACGGACACTGGTCTCTTCGACTGGAGCGCGTATCCGAATATCGCCGATGATTACCGCCGCTCCGCTTCGAAAGAGCAGGGGCTTCTGCAGATTCGCAAGAAAGGACTGCGCGACATGGGCGCGTCGCTGTCGTCGGAGCAGGCGCATTCCATCGCGATGGGCGCGGAAACGCTCGCGCTGCGCGTCGCGAAGTGCAGCGAAAACGCGCTCGCGCTCGCACAGTTTCTTGAGAAGCACGAGGCTATCGGCCGTGTGTTTTATCCGGGCTTGAAGAGTCATCCGCAGTACGAGATTGCGCAGGCGCTGTTCAAGGGCGCGTCGTGGCTGCTGTCGTTCGAATTGCGCAATGCCGAACGCATGATCGAAGTCGTGAACGCGCTGCAGTTGCCGGTAAAGGCGACGGGCCTGGGCGACACACGCACGCTGATCATTCCCGTTGCGCCGACGATCTTCTTCGAAGCCGGACCTGAAGTCCGCAAGTCGATGGGCATTTCCGACGGCATGCTGCGGTTATCCGCGGGCATCGAGGATATCGACGATATCATCGCCGATTTCGATCAGGCGCTCAAACTCGCCGTCTGACGACAAAAAAAACGCGTGCCGCCCGGCACGCGTTGTCTTTCACGTCACGACGCTCGCGCGTAATAAATATTCTGCGGGTGCCGCGCTTCCGCGAAGAAGAACCATCGCTCGGCGATGAGCCCCAGGTATTGCGTGACGCACGCAAGACAGAACAGCGCGATCGACTGCGCGCCGATCCCGAGCACCATCAGCACGAACGGCACACCGAACGCGCCGACGAGAAACGCCCACTTGATGCGCGCGATCGCTTCGGCGGAACGTCCGTGAAAGAACTCGCGCAGATTGAACGCGCCCGCCGTGAAGCCGCGCGATTTCTGCACGACGTTCGGCCCTTTGATACCTGTCGCGCTCTGCACGGTCGACTTGGGGCGCAAGCGCGCGTTGCGCCGTAGCGAAGCCACACGCGATATGCAGCCAGCGAGCGTCAACGTGCATGCGCAAGCCGCAAGACCGGCTGCGAGCGACGGCGCCAGCCACGCGGCGCATGCCGTCGCGAGCGTGAACCCGGACGCGCAGCCGAGCAGCACGAAGTTGACCATCGTGAGTGGCGTCGCCCATTCCTGGAGGAAGCGCAGGCACGCGTAGATCATCGCGGTGCAGACGAAGAGCGCCGCCGACGCAAGCACGCCGATCACGCCGATGAGAAGCGCCCACGGCGCTCCCAGCCAATGCGCGATGCCATAAAGCGCGGCGCAGCCGAGAAACGCGGGCAGGCACAGGCATTCGCGCGAAAGCCACGACGTGCGCCACATCGCGATGGCGCGCCACGCACGCTCCGGATGCCCGAGATGGAAAAACGAAGCGACGAGCCCAAGGCCGCCGAGCGCGACGCACAACGCAGCGCCGACGATGAAGAACATCTGCGAAGGCGCGACGATCAGACCGAGCCTAGCGAGCGCCTCGACGCCGACGAGCGCGATCAGCAAGCCTTGCGCGGCGCCGCTCAATGTCGTGAGAAACACGACGGAAAACGCGGGTTTCATGTTCGAGCTCCGATGAAAGTTCAGACGCGCACGGCCATCGCCGCGAGATTGAGGTCGCCGTGTGCTTCGGGCGCTTCGGCGGCGTTCGAACCGCAGCCGCACGAACCGCCGCTGCCGCACGAATTCACGGGCCGCCGCGGCAGATAATGATTCGCTGGTCGCGTCTCCCATTCGGGCATCAACTGATAACCGCCGCGTTCCTTGATCGCTTTCGACACGACCGACTCCGGATCGTGGATATCGCCGAAGAGCCGCGCCGATGTCGGACACGCGAGCACGCACGCGGGCTTGCGGTCACGCTCGGGCAGCGCTTCGTTGTAGATGCGATCGGCGCACAGCGTGCACTTCGTCATTTCCTTGCGCTCTTCATCGAGCTCGCGCGCGCCGTAGGGACACGCCCACGCGCAGTACTTGCAGCCGATGCACTTGTCGAAATCCACGAGCACGAGTCCGTCTTCCTTGCGCTTGTAGCTCGCGCCGGTCGGACAGACGGGCACGCACGGCGGATCTTCGCAGTGCAGGCATGACTTCGGAAAGTGGATCGTATCGGCGAGCGGAAACTCGCCCGCTTCATACGTCTGCACGCGGTTGAAGAACGTGCCGGACGGATCACCGTCGTAGGGGCGCAGATCCGCGAGGCTGCCGGCTTCGCCCGACGTGTTCCACTCCTTGCAGCTCGTCACGCAGGCGTGGCATCCGACGCAGACGTTCAAATCGATCACGAGGGCCATCTGGGTCATGTCGGTCTCCTTCAGTCGTTCGTGTTTCGCTTGACGGCATTGCGCAGCCGCGCCGCAAACTCGCCGCGCCCCGCGAAGTAGGTCTGCACGACGCGCTGGATCGTACCGGTCATGCCGGGCGATGGCGGCATCGGTGCGAATTGCGGCAGCGTGTGGTTTGCATCGGCTTCGGCGGGGTAGACGCGCACGCGCACGTCGTACCACGCGGCCTGTCCGGTGATCGGATCGGAGTTCGAGAAGCGCATGCCTTCGCGCGCGGAAACCGGAAGCTCATCCGTGATGAGGTGATTGAGCAGAAAGCCGCGCTGCGATTCGTTGGCATCGGGGCCGAGGCTCCACGCGCCCGCGGCCTTGCCTATCGCATTCCACGTCCAGACCGTGCCCGGCTCGACCGCTTCGCTGTAACGCGCCATGCAGCGCACCTTGCCCCATTGCGATTCAACGTAGATCCAGCCGCCATCCTCGATGCCGTTCGCCTTCGCCATGCGCGGATTCATATACAGCAGGTTCTCGCCGTGAATCTGCCGCAGCCATGCGTTTTGCGAATCCCACGAGTGATACATCGCCATCGGGCGCTGCGTGACGGCCGCGAGCGGGTACTGCGCGAGATCGGTCGCATCGAGTTCGAGCGGCGCATACCAGAACGGCAGCGGATCGAAATACTGCCCGATGCGCGCACGCAGATGATCGGGCGGCTGCCTGCCTTTCGTGCGCCCTTGTGCTGCAAGGCGAAACTTCTGCATCACGTCGGAGTAGAGCTGAATCAGGATCGGCTCGTTGAACTTGCGAAAGCCCTTGTCGACGGCGAATTGCAGATACGGACCGTTCTGGCCGCGCATATATTGCAGCTCTTCAGGCAGCGTGTAGTGATAGACGCAGTCGTGCTTCGCGTACTCTTCCCACTGATTCGGATTCGGCTCGCCGACGAGCGCATCCTTGCCGTCCTTGCCGCGCCAGCCGATCAGAAAGCCGACGCCCGAGCCCGGCGCGGTCTGATGATTGACGATGAAATCCGGATAGTCGCGATACTTGCGCGCGCCGTCGGGCGTGGTGAACGCAGGCAGCTTCAGGCGACTGCCGAGCTCGACGAGCACTTCCTGAAACGGCCGGCATTCGCCCGTGCGCGGCACGACCGGCACGCGCACCGAATCGACGGGGCCATCGAACTCGGAGATCGGGCGATCGAGCATCGACATTGCGTCGTGGCGTTCGAGATACGTCGTGTCGGGCAGGATGAGATCGGCGAATGCGGTCATTTCCGACTGAAATGCATCGCACACGACGATGAACGGAATCTTGTACTCGCCGTTATCGTGTCTATCGGCGAGCATCTTGCGCACTTCCATCGTGTTCATCGACGAGTTCCAGGCCATATTGGCCATGAAGATCATCAACGTGTCGATGGTGTACGGATCGCCGCGCCATGCGTTCGTGATGACGCTGTGCATCACGCCGTGCACCGCGAGCGGATATTCCCACGAGAACGCCTTGTCGATGCGCACGGGCGTGCCGTCGTCGTGGATGAAGAGATCCTCGGGCGCGGCGGGCCAGCCGAGCGGGCCGGACGCGAGCGGCGTGTTCGGCTTCACCTGATCGGGATGATTCGGCGGTTTCGCCGACGGCGGCACCGCGCGCGGAAACGGCGACTTGTGGCGGAAGCCGCCCGGCCGGTCGATCGTGCCGAGCAGCGACATCAGCACCGCGAGCGCGCGGATCGACTGGAAGCCGTTCGAATGCGCGGCGAGTCCGCGCATCGCGTGAAAGGCGATGGGGTTGCCCGTGACCGTCGCGTGCTTTTTGCCCCATGCGTCGGTCCACTCGATCGGCAGCGTGATCTTGTGATCGCGGCTCACCTGGATCATTTCGGCGGCGAGGCGCTGGATGGTCGCGGCGGGAATGCCCGTGATCTCCGCGGCCCATTCGGGCGTGCATGTCGCCACTTGCTCGCGCAGCAGAGCGAACGAGGGCGCGACGGGCGTGCCGTCGTCGAGTGTGTAGCGTCCGTCGAGCGCGGGCTCGGCATCGTCAGCATGATGCGCGACCGCGCGATTCGTCTTCGTGTCCCACCACAGATGATTCTGCGGAAAGAGCGCATTGCCTTCGGGCGCGTCGCCGTCCTTGACGAAAAGCCCGAACGTATCGCTCGATTCGTTCATGTCTAGCAGTTCGGCCGCATTCGTGTAGCGCGTGACGAACTCGTGATCGTACGCATCGGCGGCGATGAGTTCGTGGAGCAGCGCCATGAAGAGCGCACCGTCGGTGCCGGGGCGAATCGGCACCCATTCATCGGCGATGGCGGCGTAGCCCGTGCGGACCGGATTGATCGCGATGAAGCGTCCGCCCGCGCGCTTGAACTTCGAAAGGGCGATCTTGAGCGGATTCGAGTGATGATCTTCCGCCGTGCCGATCATGAAGAAGAGCTTCGCGCTGTCGAGATCGGGGCCGCCGAATTCCCAGAACGAACCGCCGATCGTATAGATCATGCCCGCGGCCATGTTCGCCGAGCAGAAGCCGCCGTGCGCGGCATAGTTGGGCGTGCCGAAATTTTTTGCGAAGAGGCCGGTCAGCGCCTGCATCTGGTCGCGGCCCGTGAAAAGCGCGAACTTCTTCGGGTCGGTGGCGCGCAGATGCGCGAGCCGTTTTTCGAGCGTGTCGAGCGCGACGTCCCACGACACCGGCTCGAACTGCGCCTCGCCGCGCAGCGCGTCGGCCTTGCGCATGAGCGGCTGTGTGAGACGCGCGGGCGAGTATTGCTTCATGATGCCCGACGCGCCTTTCGCGCAGATCACGCCTTGATTGAGCGGATGGTTAGGATTGCCGTCGATGTATCGGACTTCGCCGTCGCGCAGATGCACGCGGATGCCGCAGCGGCATGCGCACATGTAGCACGTCGTGGTCTTGACCTCGAGCTTCTCGTTCTGGGTGCGAGCGCCGTGTTCCATGACTGCTCCTTCAAAAGCGTTATCGCGCGAGGGGGACACTCGCGCGATTTGTACTGCTGTGTCGATCAGCCGAACAGCTTTTCTACGCCGAGCGTGATCGCCAGGCCGCCGCCGACGAGCCACGCATACAGGATCGCGCCGGTGGCAAGTGCACGCGGTCCAGCCTGACGAATCTGCGCGATGCGCGTTTCCATGCCGAGCGCGGTCATGGCCATCGTGAGCGCGAAGGTGTCGAGCATGTTGATCGTGCTGGTCGCGGCATCGGGCAGCACATGCAGCGAGTTCACGATGACCAGCGCGAGAAAGCCGAGCGCGAACCAGGGCACCGCGACCTTGCCTTTGCCTTGCGACGCGTCGCCGCTACGCGAACGGCTGATCCAGAAGCCGACCACGAGCAGCACGGGCACGAGCAGCATCACGCGCGTCATCTTCACGATCGTGGCGATGTGGGTCGCTTCCGGACTCACGTTGCTCGCCGCACCGACGACCTGCGCCACTTCGTGAATGGTGCCGCCGAAGAAGAGGCCCGCGCCGAGCGTATCGAGATGCAGCCAACCGGCGTTGAGCGCGAGCGGGTAGAGGAACATCGAGAGCGTGCCGAAGAGCACGACGCTGCCGACCGCCATCGCGCTCTTGTGCGGCTTCGATTGCAGGGTCGATTCGAACGCGAGCACGGCCGCCGCGCCGCAGATCGCGCTGCCGGCCGCCGTGAGGAGCGCGGTGTCGCGATCGAGCTTCATCAGCTTCATGCCGGCCCACGTGCCGATCACGAGCGTGCTCACGACGACCAGCACCGACACCGTGAATCCCGACACGCCGACTTGCGCGATTTCCTGAAGGCTCACGCGCAGCCCGAAGAACGCGACCGCGATGCGCAGCAGCTTGCGCGCGGAGAAGTTGACGCCGGCGGCCCAGCTATCGGGCATGCCGTGACGCAGCGCGTTGCCATAGATCGCACCCGCGACGATGCCGACGATCAGCGGACTGATCCCCAGGCCGGCGATGGCAGGCACGGAGGCGAGCCTCGTCACCGCCGCCGCGAACAATGCGACGAAAAGAATGCCGTTGAGCTGTCCCCGTGTGGAGGACGCGGCGGGCGCCAGGGAATGGGCGGACTGAACCGTAGACATGGAAGAACCCGTTGGTAAGTTGGATGATCGATGGGCTAATCCTATTCTCGATATATGAATATGAAAAATCGTGATTTAGAATGTGTAATATCGGAAAAACTGATATTTGCGAATTATGACCCCGGAACAACTGATAACTTTTGCAACGGTCGCTGAGCACGGCAACATCAGCCGCGCGGCTGTGGCATTGCACTTGTCGCAGCCCGCCGTCTCGGGGCAGTTGCGGCTTTTGCAGGAGGAATTCGGCGAGCCGCTCTATCAGCGCGATGGCCGCGGCGTGCGGCTGACGGCCGCTGGTGAACAGTTGCTCGGGCACGCGGAGCGCCTGCGCGAAAACTTCCGTCAGGCGCATGCGCTGCGCGACGCGCTGCGCGGCCTCGAGCGCGGCACGCTGCGCATCGGCGCGAGCACGACGCCTGCGAGCTATCTGCTGCCGTATCTGATCGCGGCGTTTCACCGGCTGTTTCCAGACGTGCTCGTGACGACCATCGACGGCAATACCGCCGATATCGTCGCCGCGCTCGGTTCGCTCGATATCGCGCTCGTCGAAGGCTCGCCCGGCCAGGATCTGCCGCTCGGCACGACGGTTACGTCGTGGCGCGAAGACGAGATCGTCGCGATCCTTCCGAACGGCCATCCGCTTGCTGCGGGCCGAAAGGCCGTCACGCTCGAAGAACTCGGCGAACACAAGCTCGTGCTGCGCGAACCGGGTTCGGGCGTGCGGCAGATCGTCGAGCGCGCGTTCGCGGAGCGCGATGTGCCGATGCGCGTGGCGCTCGAAATCGCGGGCGTCGAAGGTGTGAAGGAAGCGGTGCGCGCAGGCATGGGCATCGGCTTCGTCTCGGCGATGTCGATCCGTCACGACGACAGCGCGCTCAGGCGCGTACGCATCGCGCCGAAACCGCTCACGCGCCGTTTTTCTATCCTGCTGCCGCATGCTGCGACGCCATCGCGCGTGGCGGCGCGTTTTCTCGAACTGTGCGAGGAGCCGGGTCTGCTCGGCTAGGGAATTCCACTATGGCGCGCGAATGCTGCCCTGGCGCAACATTCGGTCTCAACACGGGCGCTGCGGCGTCCTTTTTGAAAATCGATTATGGAACCGGTTCCATGTGTCGTTCGGGGCCGGAACAGCAGCGAAATGCGAGCAAATCAGATGTCACTTTCTCCCAGCGAAGCAAAGCGCACCGAAGTCGTGATCGTCGCAAGCGCGTTCGGCGCGGATGCGATCCGGCGCGACGGCCACGCGGCCTGGGCCGAAGCCGCCGCACGCGCTGGCGCCGATGGCTTCGAAGTGCGCCGTGAGCTGTTCGCGGACGAAGCCGATGCGCGGCCAGAAGCGCTCGCGCAGCTCGGCGCGCAGATTCGCGCGCACGGCTTGTGGGCCGTCTATTCGACGCCCGCGACACTGTTTCGCGACGACGGCTCGCTCGATGCCGACGCGCTGCGACTCGCCATCGGCGAAGCGGCGGCGCTGGGCGCGCGCATCGTGAAGCTGCAACTCGGCGGTACCGAAAGCACTGTTGCGACCGATCCCGCGACGCTCGATCGGCTGATGACGGGTATCGCCGCATCGAAAGCGCGCGTCGTGGTCGAAAACGGGCAACTGAAGGCGGGCGGCACGATCGGTGCGTTCGAAGCGTTGTTCGCCGCGCTGCCCGAAGCACGCGGCCTCGCGATGACCTTCGACACCGGCAACTGGCATTGGGCGGAGCAAGACCCGCTCGACGCGGCGAAGCGTCTCGCGCCGCACGTCGCGTATGTGCATTGCAAGGCCGTGATGGGCGAGGGCGCGCGCCGTTTCGCCGCCGCGCCCGCGAACGGCGACGCGCGTTTCGCGACGCTGCTCGCGCAATTGCCGGGCGATGTGCCGCGCGGCATCGAATATCCGTTCATTGCCGGCGCGGACGTTTCGCTCGACGCCGACGCGGCGCGCCAGGTCGCGCGTATCGCCGCATTTTGAATTACGCATTCAAGCGACGCACAACGCATTTTGCATTCAGCATTCATCTGCAAAGGACCCGACATGCAAGCCAAGCCTGAAGCCCTCGACATCGTCACCTACGGCGAAGCAATGACGATGTTCGTCGCTGCCGAGACCGGCGATCTCGCGAAGGCCGCTCAATTTACGAAGCGCGTCGCGGGCGCGGACCTGAACGTCGCGATCGGCCTGTCGCGTCTGGGCTTCAAGGTGGGCTGGATGAGCCGCGTCGGCAACGATTCGTTTGGCCGCTACGTGCTCGATGTGCTTGCCGCCGAGGGCATCGACGCGCGCCGCGTCGCCATCGACGAGCGCTATCCGACCGGCTTTCAGCTAAAGGGCAAGTGCGATGACGGCAGCGATCCGGCGGTCGAATACTTCCGCCGTGGCTCGGCCGCGAGCCATCTGTCGCTCGACGATTACGCCGCGGATTACGTGCTCGGCGCGCGTCATCTGCATCTGACGGGCGTCGCGCCCGCGATTTCGGCGAGCTCACGTGAGCTCGCGTTCCACATGGCCCGCGAAATGCGTGCGGCAGGCAAGACGATCTCGTTCGATCCGAACCTGCGCCCGACGCTCTGGCCGTCGCGCGAGGCGATGGCCGAATCGCTCAACGCGCTTGCCGCGCTGGCCGACTGGGTATTGCCGGGCGTGTCCGAGGGCCTGACGCTCACCGGTTACGCGAAGCCCGAGGACATCGCCGCGTTCTATCTCGATCGGGGCGCGAAGGGCGTCGTCGTGAAGCTGGGCGCGCACGGCGCGTATTTCCGTACCATCGACGGAGACGAAGGCATCGTGCCGGGCGTGCCGGTCGAAAACGTCGTCGATACGGTCGGTGCGGGCGATGGTTTCGCGGTCGGCGTCGTGAGCGCGCTGCTCGAAGGGCGCGATGTGCGTCATGCGATCGCACGCGGCAACAGGATCGGCGCGCTGGCGATTCAGGTGATCGGCGACAGCGAAGGGCTGCCGACACGCGCCGCGCTCGATCTGCTCGAAGCGAAGGATTCCAACGACAAGACGGCCAAAACCGCGCTCGATGTGGCCTGACGAATAAAGAATTGACAGCCCTTCGAGGGGCGGAACCTGAGAGATCAACCGAAATGTCTTCGGAGACAACCATGCAATCTTCAACTCCCAAGCTCGCGGTGCGCCGCTGGTGGGCGATCATGCCGATCGTCTTCATCACGTACAGCCTCGCGTACCTCGACCGCGCCAACTACGGCTTTGCCGCGGCCGCGGGCATCAACCAGGATCTGGGCATCAGCAAGGGGCTGTCGTCGCTGATCGGCGCGCTGTTCTTTCTCGGCTACTTCTTTTTCCAGATTCCGGGTGCGATCTATGCCGAACGTCGCAGCGTGAAAAAGCTCGTGTTCTGGAGCCTGATCCTGTGGGGCGGCTGCGCGACGCTCACGGGCATGGTGAGCAACATTCCTTCGTTGATGGCGATCCGTTTCGTGCTTGGCGTCGTCGAGGCGGCGGTGATGCCGGCTATGCTCGTGTTCATCGCGAACTGGTTCACGAAGTCCGAGCGTTCGCGAGCGAACACGTTCCTCATTCTCGGCAATCCGGTGACGGTTTTGTGGATGTCGGTCGTGTCGGGCTATCTCGTGAACTCGTTCGGCTGGCGTCACATGTTCATCGCGGAGGGTGCGCCCGCGGTCGTGTGGGCGGTGATCTGGTGGTTCATCGTGAAGGACAAGCCGGCGCAGGTGAGCTGGCTGTCGGATCAGGAAAAGAGCGATCTCGATGCGACGCTGCGCGCCGAGCAGGCCGCGATCAAGCCGGTGAAGAATTATCGTGAGGCGTTCAAGTCGCCGGCCGTGATCAAGCTGTGCGCGCAGTATTTCTGCTGGAGCATCGGCGTGTATGGATTCGTGCTGTGGCTGCCGTCGATTCTGAAGAGCGGTTCGACGCTCGGCATGGTCGAGACGGGCTGGCTTTCGGCGGTGCCGTATCTGGCTGCGACCATCGCGATGCTGCTGGCTTCGTGGGCGTCCGACAAGCTCCAGGCGCGCAAGGCATTCGTGTGGCCGTTTCTGCTGATCGGTGCGGTGGCGTTTGCCGGGTCGTATTTGCTTGGATCGACGAACTTCTGGGCTTCGTATACGTTGCTCGTGATTGCGGGCGCAGCGATGTATGCGCCGTATGGGCCGTTCTTTGCGATCGTGCCGGAGTTGTTGCCGAAGAATGTCGCGGGGGGCGCGATGGCCCTTATCAATAGCATGGGGGCGTTGGGGTCGTTCGTCGGGTCTTACTTTGTTGGATATCTCAATGGGGCGACTGGCTCGCCGGCTGCGTCTTATGTGTTCATGAGTGTGGCTTTGTTGCTGGCTGTATGGTTTACCTTGGCGGTCAAGCCGCAGGCTGCGGTTCGGTCGGGGGTGGCTGTCAGGTCGTGATGGTTCTGCTTTCGCCGGATCCCATTTTCGCGTTGGTTTATTGGCGTTGCCCCTCCCCGGGGCGGGGGTAACTTTCTTTGCTGCTGCAAAGAAAGTCACCAAAGAAAGCAGCTTTTCGACCCAGAGTGTTTCACGCCGGCCGCGGCACAGGCAATTGGCTGAATGGAACCCGGAGTAGCGAGTGTTCCCATTGTTGTGCCGGGCGTGGATCGCGCACGGTCTGCCGCCCGATAACACAAAGCGCACTGGTTCAGCACAAAATAGCTCCGGCACAGCGCTACGCGCTGCCGCCGGGTTTGCAAGGGAAAACAACGGTGGGCGAGCAAATGCGCGGGCTCACGCAAACCCGATTGACCGGTCGGCCGCGAAGCGGGCTGGAGCTTGCAAGGGCTGCGCCAGAGAGCTAAGCGATGCGACGAGTCAGACCGTGCGCGATCCAAGCCCGGTGAGGCCTTCGAGGGCACTCGCTACTCTGGGGGCCATTAGGTGATCGCGTGTGCCGCGGCCGGTGTGAAGTGCTTAGGCTGGGGAGAGCTGCTTTCTTTGGTGACTTTCTTTGCAGCAGCAAAGAAAGTTACCCCCGCCCCGGGGAGGGGCAATGCAAATAGACCGACGCGAAATCAGGATTCCACAGAAGCCCTCGCCGACCAACCCCAAAAAGCCAAAACCATGACGAAAAAAATCGTAGCCTACAAGGCATTGCCGAGCGATGTAGAAGCCTACCTCCGCGCCCACGCCGAAGTGCAAAACGTCGATCCAAACGACAAGACAGCCTTCGTAGAAGCGCTAAAACAAGCCCACGGTGCCATCGGCGCTAGCGTAAAAATCTCCCCCGACATGCTCGAAGGCGCAAAAAACCTGAAAGCGCTATCGACGATATCCGTCGGCTTCGATCAGTTCGACGTGGAAGACCTCACGCGCCGCGGCATCGTGCTCACGCACACGCCCGACGTGCTCACCGAATCCACCGCCGATACCGTCTTCGCGCTGATTCTGGCAAGCGCGCGCCGCGTCGTCGAACTCGCCGAATGGGTGAAGGAAGGCAACTGGAAGGCGAGCATCGGCGAAGCGAATTTCGGCGTGGACGTGCAAGGCAAGACGCTCGGCATCATTGGTCTCGGGCGCATCGGCGGAGCGGTCGCGCGCCGCGCTGCGCTCGGCTTTCGCATGAACGTGCTTTACACGAACCGCAGCGCGAACGAACAGGCGGAAAAGGAATACGGCGCGAAGCGCGTGGAGCTCGATGATCTTCTCGCACAATCCGACTTCGTATGCCTGCAAGTGCCGCTCACGCCGGAAACGCGCGGCCTCATCGGCGCGAACGAGTTCAGAAAGATGAAGAAAAGCGCGATTCTCATCAACGCATCGCGTGGCCCGACCGTCGACGAACCCGCGCTTATCGAAGCGCTGAAAAACGGCACGATTCGCGGCGCAGGCCTCGACGTCTTCGAGCAGGAACCGCTGCCCGCCGATTCGCCGCTGCTCGCGATGAAGAACGTCGTCGCGCTGCCGCATATCGGCTCGGCGACGCACGAAACGCGTCACGCGATGGCGCGCAACGCTGCCGAAAATCTCATCGGCGCACTAGACGGCACGCTCACGCAGAACATCGTCAATCGCGACGTGCTCCCGCGCTAAAAGCAAAAGGTCGGGCGCGCGCATGCGCTAACATGCGCGATGCGAGGAGAACGATAATGACGGCATCGCGTCGCGCTTCGCGGCAAAGCGCATGCCCACGACCACTATGTCCGACGATCCCACATTGACCAACCGCCCGGCCGCATTCGCTGCGCGCCGTGCAACGATCACCGACGTCGCGCGCGAAGCCGGCACCGGCAAAACCAGCATCTCGCGCTATCTGAACGGCGAGATGAGCGTTTTGTCGCCCGATCTGCGCGAGCGCATCGAGGCGGCCATCGCGAAGCTCGACTATCGGCCGAATCAGATGGCGCGCGGCCTCAAACGCGGCCGCAATCGTCTGATCGGCATGCTGCTCGCCGATCTGACCAATCCGTATTCCGTCGAAGTGCTGCAAGGCGTCGAAGCCGCGTGCCACGCGCTCGGCTATATGCCGCTCATCTGTCACGCGGCCAATGAGATCGACATGGAGCGGCGCTATCTACAACTGCTCACGACGTATCGCGTCGAAGGCGTGATCGTCAACGCGCTCGGCGTGAAAGAAGAGCTGCTGCAAGGCTTCGCGCAAGGCGGCATTCCGGTCGTGCTCGTGGACCGCTCCGTGGAAGGCTTCATCACCGACATGGTCGGGCTCGACAATCCCGACGCCGTGCAACTCGCAACAAAACATCTCATCGACGAAGGTTTCGACGAGCTGCTGTTCATCGTGCAGCCCGTCACGCACGTGAGCTCGCGGCGCCTGCGCGAAGCCGCGTTTCGCGAGACCGTCGCAACGCTCGGCGCAAGCGGCTCGACGCTCGTGATCGATCTCGCCGATGCGACGCCCGCGCTCGCCGAGCTCGATACGCGCGTCGCAGCGGCGCAGGCGGCGGGCCGGCGCGTCGCGCTCTTTGCTGCGAACGGTCCTGTGGCGCTGCGCGTCGCGGTGCATCTGAAGGAGCAGCACGGCGTGGACTGGCAGGCGAGCGTCGCATTGATGTCGATCGACGATTCCGAATGGGCGCAGCTCGCCGGCATGACAACGGTGCGCCAGCCGACGTACGATATCGGCCGGCGCGCGGTCGAGTTTCTCCACGAACGACTCGGCGGCGCCACGATGCCCGCGCGCGAGTGTCTGCTGCCGGGCGAACTCGTCGTGCGCGCATCGACGACACGCGCGCTCGAAAGCGACGCGCAACAGGCATCACAAGGAACTTGAATGGTCAGTATTTCGACGTTGCTGAGCCTCGTGCTCGCGACGCTCATCATCGCCGCATTGCCTATCGTGCTGTACCGGAAGCTGCGGCCGCGTTTTTCCATCGCGCCGCGTGAGGCGATCCTCGGCATCGCGGTGTTCGCGCTCTTTGCGATGATCATCGAGCGCGCGCTGCACGGCTTCATGCAAGGCAATCCGGCTACGTCGGTGTGGCTCAGGTATCCCGCGGTGTACGTCATCTACGGCGCGATCGCGGCAGGCCTGTGCGAAGAAGTCGGGCGCTTTCTCGCGATGAAATGGCTCATTTCGCGCGAGCCCGGCGCGCTCGACCGGCACGGCCCGGGGCTCGGCTACGGCATCGGGCATGGCGGGGCGGAAGCGTGGATCGTCGGCGTGCTCGTACAGGTGCAATGGATCATCTACGCGGTGCTCGCCAATCGCGGCACGCTCGACGCGCATTTCGCGAACGCGCCGCTCGAAGCTGTCGCGCGCATCCATCTGGTGCTGATGACGCTTTCGCCCATATCTGCGGGCATCTTTCTCGTCGAGCGCGCAAGCGCGTTCGCGCTGCAACTCGGCTTCTCCGCGCTGATGTGGCAGATGCTGCGCCGGCGTTCACGGCATGCACTCGCCATTCTCATTGCCGTGCATGCGCTCGTCGGCGTGCCTGCCGCGATGTTTCAGGCGGGCCTCCTGCCGCTGATCTTCGCCGATGCCGTGTATCTCGTGCTCGGCGTTATCGTCGCGGTGGCGCTCGTGCTCTACTATCGCCGTGCCGCCGCGCAGGGCGCCTGAGCGCGCCTGAGGCGGCGTTTCAATCGACTATCGAGATCGAATGGACGACTATCAATACGACTGCCCGAGCGCGGACATCGACATGCTCGCGCACGTCATCTGCGATCTCTTTCCCGAGCAGACGCAATTCGCCGAACGTCAGGACGATGCGGGCCGCACGTCGCTCGTGATTCACTATGTGGCGATGCGCTTCGGCTCGACGGCGCGGCGCATCACGATCGACGTGCGCTTCGATCCGGCCGCGCTCGCGCGTTATCGCGCGCTGCCGCCGCGCATGCACGCGCGCAGTTACGCGGTACTACGCGCATATGTGGAAGCGACGCTCGGATCGCTCGAAGAGACGTACGCGAACGGCGAAGCAGTGCCGCGCGAAGTGGAGATCGAGATGGGCGAGGACTTCGCTTAGGCGTCTTGGTAAACCTTCGCGAAGCGCGCCGCCTTGACGACGCCGTAATCGCCGGGCGCATATTGCATGACCCAGTCGCCGGCGTCGCCGGTGAGGATGTCGCCCGCGGCGGATCGCGCGATCGAGAAGGGCTCGTGCATTTCCTTCGCAAGTACGATGCTCGGCCGATTGCGATACGTGCCCGCTTCACCGTGCGCGATGCCGCCTTCGGGCACGTACTTCGGGTCGAAGCGCTCGCGCGACACGACCCAGCGTTCGCCGCCGCTGCCGGTGACGATCGCATCGCCGGCCGCATAGCGGTTCGGCCCTTCGAGACTCATCAGTTCGCCTGCCGACACGGCGAATTCGACGGCTACGGCTTCGTTTTTCACGACGCGGCGTGCGGCGGGATCGGCGGCGAGATCGAGCTGGGAAAGATGGAGCATGGTGCGATCGGAGAGGGAGGGTGCGGGGGCGGTGCGGGATCGTAACGGCATTCGCGCCATTTTGCACCCGGCGGACGAAAAAAACCCGCATCGCACGATGCGGGTTTCTCTACGATGCGCGCTCGCTCAGGGCTTCGTCGTGGAAGCGGCGTCGGCGCCTGCCGCATGCGGACGATGATGCGCGCGATGCTGCCGCCCCTTGCCGTGCTCGTCGCGGAAGTTGGTATCGGCCAGCTTCTTCTGCTCCGGCGAAAGGCTCGTGTAAAGCGGCTCGAAAGCTTCGACGAGACGCTTCGTGCCATCTGCGTTCGCCTGCGTGATCTGCTCGTATTGCTTCATGTCGTCGAGCGCGGACATGGTGTTGCGCTGTGCGATGCGCTGACGATAGAGATCGGCCATCGTGCGGCCGTTCTCGCGCATCACGTCGGCGAACTTCGACCACTGCTCTTCCTGCTGCGGCGTGATCTTGAGGCTCGAATGCAGTTCCGCGATACGCTCTTCGACGCGCGCCTCGCGCTTGTTCGCGGCCGGTGCGGATGCCGCGGCCTGCACCGCGGGCGCCGATGCCGCGGCGGGCGCCGCCGTCTGCGCAAATACCGGGCTCAATGCGCAAAATGCGGCCAATGCAACGAGTGTTCTTTTCATTCGGGATTTACCTTCGATCGATATGGAAGAGCGGCGCGCGTCGTAAGCCGGGCTGAAAGGCAGAGTGAGCGCGCCATCGACGGATATTAGTATCACGATTGCATGCGGATTCGCCCGCATTGCCACAACTGCTTACATTCGAAACGTCTTTGGAAAAATAGCGCAGTGGATACCTTGTTGAGCATGCGGGTCTTCGTGGCCATCGTCGAGGCGGGCAGCCTGAGCGCCGCGGCCGAACGCTTTTCCATCTCCGCGCCGATGGCCGGCAAGCATCTTCAGGCGCTGGAGGCGCGGCTCGACGCGCGGCTCATCGTGCGCACGACGCGCCGTCAGAGTCTCACCGAGATCGGCCGTGCGTATTACGAGCGATGCCGTCGCATTCTCGCGGATGTCGACGCCGCCGATTCGCTCGCCGAAGCGATGGGCGCGACGCCGCGCGGCGTGCTGCGCGTGACAGTGCCGCTCACTTACGGCGTGCAGTTCGTGACGCCCGCCGTGACGGAGTTTCTCGCGGCGTTCGAGCAGATCAGCGTCGAACTCGATCTCACCAATCGCATGGTCGATATCGTCGAGGAAGGCTTCGATGCGGCCGTGCGCATCGGACCGCTCGCCGATTCGAGTTTCGTCGCGCGTCCGCTCAAAGCCTATGCGATGACCGTCTGTGCCTCGCCCGACTATCTCGCGCGCGCCGGCACGCCTTTGACACCCGCCGATCTCGCCGGTCACGAGTGCCTCGGCTTCGTGCATCAGGGACGCGAAGCAGGCTGGCGGCTCGAAGGCGAGGACGACGCTACGCTTCTGCGCCGCGCGCAGTCCTCGCGTTTTCGGGCAAACAACGGGCAGGCGCTGAAGAAGGCCGCGCTCGCAGGCTTCGGTCTCGTGCTCCAGCCGCATGCGCTCGTCGAGGATGAACTGGCAGCCGGCGCGCTCGTCGCGGTGCTGCAGGACTTTCTGCCGAAGCCTTCGCCCGTGCATCTCGTCTATCCGCGCGATACGCGCACGACGCCCAAGCTCGCGAGCTTTGTCGATTTCATGGTCGCCCGGCTCGGCGTCTGACGGGCGTCCGACAGCCGTTTCCGTCAGCGATAATGCAAAACACAAAACACCGGATGCCCGATGGCATTCAAAACGCATAAGGCAAAACACAAAATGCCAAGGACGACGCCCGCATGAGACCGCCGCGCCTCGATCAGCTCGACGATATCGATCGCAACCTCGTCGCGCTCCTGCAAATGAACGCGCGGGAAAGTGTCGCGAATCTCGCGCGGCAACTGGACGTCGCGCGCACGACTGTCATCGCGCGCATCGCGCGGCTGGAAAAGAACAACGTGATCGCGGGCTATGGCGTGCGGCTCGGGCAGGACGTGCTCGATGCGAGCATCCAGGCGTATGTCGGCATCAAGCTCATGCCGAAGTACGGGCGCGATCTGCAGAAGCGCTTCGCGCGCATGCCGGAGATCCAGTTGCTCTGTGCGGTGAGCGGCGAGTTCGATTACGTCGCATGGCTGCGCGCCGATTCGCCCGATCGCCTGAACGATCTGCTCGATGAAATCGGCGCGCTGGAAGGCGTCGAGCGGACCACGACGTCGATCATCCTGGCGCGAAAGATCGACCGCGCGGGGTGACGCGATACGAATCGTCGTATTTGATCGTCGAAATGACGAAATTCATCGTCGAAGCGCATCATTTTGTGTCTAGGATCAGTATTCGCGCGCTCCTAAACTGTGTGAAGAGGTGTATTGGCCAAACCGCACATAAAGGAGATGAATATGAAAGTGGCCCTCGTCGGCGCCGGATTGATCGGTCAGAGCATTGCCCATTTGCTGCGTGAAACGGGGGACTTCGATGTCGTCGCGTTCGATCGCGACGAGCACGCGCTCGCGCTCCTCGATGCGCAGGGCATCCCGACGCGCCGCGTCGATTCTGCCGATACGCCCGCGTTGCGCCAGGCGCTTATCGGCTTCGATGCGCTCGTCAACGCGCTGCCTTATTACCTTGCGATCAATGTCGCATCGGCGGCGAAAGCGGCGGGCGTGCATTACTTCGACCTGACCGAGGACGTGCGCGCGACGCACGCGATCCGCGCCATCGCCGACGACTCCGAGCTCGCGTTCATGCCGCAATGCGGTCTCGCGCCGGGCTTTATCGGCATCGTCGCGCACGATCTGGCAAAGCGTCTCGACGACGTGCGCGAAGTGAAGATGCGCGTCGGCGCGCTGCCCGAGTTTCCGACCAACGCGCTGAAGTACAACCTCACGTGGAGCATCGACGGGCTTATCAACGAGTATTGCCAGCCGTGCGAGGCGATCCGCGAAGGCCGCACGCAATGGGTGCAGCCGCTCGAAGGCGTCGAGCATTTTTCGCTCGACGGCATCGAGTACGAGGCGTTCAACACGTCGGGCGGCCTGGGCACGCTTTGCGAAACGCTCGCGGGTAAGGTCGAGACGCTCGATTACAAGTCGGTGCGCTATCCGGGTCATCGCGAGCTGATGAAGTTCCTGCTCGACGATCTGCGCATGTCCACCGACCGCGACGGTCTCAAGACGATGTTGAAGCGCGCGGTGCCATCGACAGCGCAGGATGTCGTATTGATCTTCGTCACTGTGACCGGCATGCGCCGCGGCCAGCTCGTGCAGGACGTGTTCACGCGCAAGATTTTCGCGAAGGACGTGTGCGGCGCGCCGATGAGCGCGATCCAGATCACGACCGCCGGCGCGATCTGCGCGGAGCTGGATCTCTTCCGCGAAGGCGTGCTTCCGCAGAGCGGCTTCGTCCGTCAGGAGCAGGTGCCGCTCAATGCCTTCCTCAACAACCGCTTCGGCAAGCTGTACGAAGGCGCCAACGCGGTGGCGACGGCGCGGCAACTGGCGGTCGCTTAAGCCAGCAAGCGCGCGATCAACGCATCGCGCGCTGCATCGTTCGGCGCGGTGTTGTCGAACATGACGAGCGTTTGCGCGAGCGCTGCGTCCGGCTGAAAAAGCCGCTGCCGATATTCGTCCCAATGCGCGAGCTTGTACGCATCGTTCGGATCGCCACGCGCGACGATGCGCTCGCGCGCCACAGCCTCATCCACGTGCACCCACACGACGCGAATGACGACATCCTCGCCGATGCCGAGCCATGCGCGATCGAAAAGACGTGAGCTGCGCACTTCACGCGTGAGCGGCGCGACCACCACGACGCTCACGCCGAGCGCGAGATTTTCGGCGGCGGTATCGACGAGACAACGGTATTCCGGATCGCGGAAATGTTCGATGAAAAGCGGACTGTCGCGATCGTGCGGATCGCCGGTCAGTGCGCCGATCGCGGCCGCGCTATAGGCGCCGTAGAGCGTGTCCTTGTCGAGCAGGCAGAAAGGCTCGCCGGCCGCCTGCATGAGCGGTGCGAAGAGCCGTTTCGCGAGCGTGGTCTTGCCGGTGCCCGCATGTCCACAGAAGAAAATCAGATGCTTCACGTGTGAGTCGATCCTCGAGTTCATTCGTCGGTCCGTGCGCGCTGATATCGCTTCATGAGCGGCGTCGCGGTGATGCCATGCACGATGATCGATGCCGTGATCGTCGCGATGACGAGCGGCACGAGCGGCGCGGCGACGTCACGTGGCGCGTGCTCGAGCGCATACAGCAGATAGTAAAACGAGCCGACGCCGCGTATGCCGAACCAGCTCATGAGCCGCCGTTGCGCGCCCACCGCATGCGAGCCGATGAGCGACGCCTCGACCGCCGCGGGCCGCAGCACGAGAAAGAGCGCGACGATGAGCGCGGCCGCCTGCCAGGTGAAAAGCTCGCGCCATATCGTCGCGAGCACGGCGCCGACGATCAGCATGATCGCCACTTCGGCGATGCGTTCCAGCTCGATCGTGAAACCGTGCACGCGCTCGGCCATGAAAGCGTGGGCGCGCTCGGGATCGGCGGCGGCGGCGCCGACATCGTCCGCATCGATTTTGCCGACCGCCTCACGCGCGGACTTGCCGCCGCTTTCCTTCTGCTCGACGCGGCGCATCGCGAGACCGGCCGCGAACACTGCGAGAAACGCGTACGTGTGCAGCAATTCGGCGACACCGTACGACAGCGCGATCAGCCCGAGCGCATAAAAGCCTTCTGGCCCCAGCGCCGCGCCGTGACGCGTGCGCAGATAGGCCACGAGCCGTACCGACAACGCGCCGAGCAGCCAGCCGCTCACTAGCGCGCCCGCGATGCCCCACGTGGCCTGCAACGCGAAACTCCAGTGCAGCGCTTCGCCGGGCGTCGCCTGCATGCGGCACACCGCGATGCCGAGCAGCGCGAAGGGCAGCGCGATGCCGTCGTTCAGACCGCCTTCGCCCGACAGCGAGAAACGCAGCAAATCGATGTCGCCGGGCGTTTCGACTTGCACATCGTGGGCGAGCACCGGATCGGTCGGCGCGAGCATTGCCGCGAGCAGCAGCGCCGGGCCCCAGCCGAGTCCGAGCACGTAGGCGCCAAATAGCGTGAGCACGGCGACGGTGAGCACCATCGCGACGAAGCCCAGGCGGATCGGCAGAAGCCAGATGCGGTCGGTGGGCGGCACGCGCAGTCGCAGGCCGATCGCAAAGAGCGACACCAGCATCGCGACTTCGGTGATGCGCCGCAGGACGGTCGTGTCGCTCGCGAGATCGAGCGTCAGCAGGTTGGCCGCGGCCGGGCCCATTGCGAAGCCGATCGCGAGATAGCACATCGCGGTGCTGATCGGCAGGCGCTTGAATGTCGAGCTGGCGAGGCCCATGAAGATGAGCACGCCGCCGACGACGAGAAACCAGATCGTCTCGGTCATGAATGCCTTTGGGCTTCGTGTGCGGGTTGTCGCTGGTTGCGAAAGACCGCGCGCCGCAACGCGCGGCTCGTCGGACAGAACGCAGCACGAGCCATGCCCGTGTCCGCGGCGCGCGCTTTGGGCAGCGTGTCTGCCCGCTCATCGACTTGCGCGTAAGATGCATTTCGGAATCCCGCTTCTGCATTCGTCATCCGCTTCATTCGCATGGTTTTTTGCGTTACGCATGCAAAGGACCAGGGAGAACCCACCATGTCACAGCATTTCGATGCCGTCGTCATCGGCACGGGTCAGGGCGGCTCGCCGCTCGCCGTGCGGCTCGCGCAAAGCGGCAGGCGCACGGCCGTGATCGAGCGGCATTTGTTCGGTGGCACCTGCGTGAACGTCGGCTGCACGCCGACCAAGACTTATGTCGCGAGTGCGCGCGCGGCGCATGTGGCGCGCACGGCGGCGCAGTACGGCGTGATGATCGGCGGCGATATCGCCATCGACATGGCGCGTGTGAAGGCGCGCAAGGACGAGATCATCGGCGGCTCGCGCACGGGCATCGAGAAGTGGCTGCGCGGCACGGAGAACCTCACGGTGTTCAGGGGCCACGGGCGCTTCACGGGGCCGCATGCGCTTTCGATCGAAGCGGGCGATGGCTCGACGCAGGACATCGATGCCGATCTCGTTTTCATCAACACGGGCACGCGCGCGGTGGTGCCAGACCTCGACGGCCTCGAACACGTTCCCTACCTCACCAATTCTTCGATTCTCGAGTTGACGGAGGTGCCGAAGCATCTCGTGATCGTCGGGGCGAGTTATATCGCGCTCGAATTCGGGCAGATGTTCCGGCGTTTTGGCAGCCGCGTGACCGTACTCGTGCGTGGCGAGCGCATTTTGACGCGCGAGGACGAGGACGTCGCCCGCGCGATGCAGGACGTGTTCGTGCGCGAGGGCGTCGAGTTTCGCTTCGGTGCGCAGATCGGGAAAGTGGAGCGTTCGGCGGGCGGGGTGCGCGTTTTTGTCGGCGATGAAACCATCGATGCGTCGCACTTGCTCTTCGCGACGGGCCGCACGCCGAACACCGATGATCTGGGCCTCGCGCGCGCGGGCATCGAGGTGAACAGGCACGGCATGATCGACGTGGATGGCCAGTTGCGCACGCAAGTGGAAGGCGTCTATGCGCTGGGCGATGTGAACGGGCGCGGCGCGTTCACGCATACGTCGTGGAACGACTACGAGATCATCGCTTCGAATGTGATCGATGGAGAGTCGCGCAGCGTCGATACGCGCATCATGGCTTATGCGGTGTTCGTGGACCCGCCGTTCGCGCGGGTGGGGATGAGTGAGGAGGAAGTACGCAAAGATGGCCGCGAGGCGCTCATCGCGACGATGCCGATGTCGCGGGTGGGGCGCGCTCGGGAGCGCGGTGAGACGGATGGGTTCATGAAGGCGCTGGTCGATGCGCGGTCGCAGCGGTTTTTAGGGGCGGCGATTTATGGCATCGAAGGGGATGAAGTGATTCATACTTTCATCGATATCATTAATGCGGATGCGCCTTTTATTACGCTGCAGCGGGCTATGCATATTCATCCTACTGTGAGTGAGTTGATTCCTACTTTGCTTGAGGGGTTGAAGCCGATGAGGTGATGGTTTGCTTCTTGCTCGGTCCCGTGATCGTGGTGGTCTATTAGCATTGCCCCTCCCCGGGGCGGGGGTAACTTTCTTTGCTGCTGCAAAGAAAGTCACCAAAGAAAGCAGCTTTTCGACCCAGAGTGCTTCACGCCGGCCGCGGCACAGGCGATTGGCTGAATGGAACCCAGAGTAGCGAGTGTTCCCACGGTTGTGCCGGGCATGGATCGCGCACGGTCTGACAAGCTAGTACGCGAAGGGCGCTGGTTCAGCACGAAATAGCGCCGGCACAGCGCTACGCGCTGCCGTTGGGTATGCAAGGGAAACCGACGAAAATCACAGGCAGCGAGGTAGAACCATCAGCAAGGAAGCACGCGCAGACCCGATTGACCGGTCGGCCGCGAAGCGGGCAGGAGCTTGCAGGTGCTGATCCAGTCAGTAGTGCGACGCGATGAGACAGACCGTGCGCGGTCCAAGCCCGATAAGACCTTCGAGGGCACTCGCTACTCTGGGGGCCATTCAGCCAATCGCCTGTGCCGCGGAGCCTGTCATAAATTTCGTGTTCAAGGCATAACATGTGCGAAAAGGAGCATGTATGCCACGCAAACCGAAAGCTGC
>NZ_FCOM02000066.1 GCF_001544695.2 Caballeronia arvi | reverse complement strand
GCGGACCAGATCAGCGACATCATGGCGGATCGTCCGCCGCGTCCGCCGAAGAACATGCCGCCGCCGTCCGGCGACACCCCTCCGGGCGGCAGCAGCGGCACCGAAGTCAAGCCGGGCAACGCGGCGGAACGGCCCGTTCGAGGGCCAGATGCGCCGACTGAGACTCGGTTGTAACGGGAGTTGAAATGCGCTGCCCACGCAGGTTTGATAACGGGCGGAGGACTCGACTCCATCAGTCAACTCTCTAATGCAAGCGGTCGAACGCCGTCAGCACATTCAATCAAGTGCATCAAAAGCCGATGCGATGGCCAGTTGTGCCGGAAACAAGTGTCTGGTTTCTAGAATGTGCACGACCCGGCTACGCCAGTAACTCAGCGGGAAGCGAAGAGAAGGCGGTTCTTCACGGGACAACTATCCTGTTAAGCATTCCCTTTCGAACCATGCCCACGTCCGCAAGCGAGGACCACCACCACCGCCGCGCCGGCCGGCGCGCGCAACGCATCGAGCAAATACCCGTTCGAACGGGGTGAGCATCGTCGCGCAGACGCTCAGGCCAACGTGAATACGATCTCTGCCGTCGGTCAGGAGTGCAGTTGGTGCGAGCGGCCATCGCGGCCAGCGGAGTCGCGCTGATCCGCGATGAGCACAAACATATTTCGCTCACTGCAAACCGAAGTTAGAAAACACATCCGCGCCGCGCACCTGGTCGCGCGTTCGCTTCGACATTGGTTTGGGCGTTCTCTCTGGTCGCGGACGGCGAGTCGAACATCTTTACTCAAATGCCCGCGCTGTTGATTTCGATGTCTCCATTCGAGCTGGCGCATTTGAAAATCGTGTTTGACCGCATCACTACATTTGAATGACTTCATCTGCCACGGGGTGCCGACTATTGGCGAGTCCGTCTGCGTCGGCCTCCCTCTCGAGATCACGATTGTAAGGGCGCGTAATCCCGGCAATGCTTAGTTTTCGGTCAATCGAGCCATACCGTGTTCGCAGCGACATTAACCATTTCCTCAATCGATACGCGCTTTTTCTCAACTTGCAGATGACATCGCGCTGGCAGAATTCAAACACTGCAGTAACAAATCCAAAAAAGCTCACGGGCGCGGCGATCTCAACACCGCTTTCTCGGCCAAGTGCGCAATATGACGGAGACACGAGAAATGAAATACCGCACCGCGATGTGCGTCTGCGCTGCACTCCTTGGCGCCTCGTCCGCATGGGCGCAGGACATAGAAGAGGACGCACCGCCCCCGAAGCCCCTCGGCGCCAGTTCAGTCACGCTGTACGGCCTGATCGATCAGGGCGTCGAGTTCGTCAACAACGTCGCCACCGGGAAGAACACGACCGCCAACGGATGGCGCACAGGCGACGGAACCGCCACGTCGTACTTCGGCATCAGAGGCAGCGAAGACCTGGGCGGCGGAGTGAAGGCAATCTTCGATCTGCAAAACGGATTCAGTCCGACGACCGGCGCAGCGAGGCAGGGCGGTCGCCTCTTCGGACGGCAGTCGTATGTCGGTCTCGATGGCAAATACGGCCGATTGACGTTCGGCCGCCAGTACACGATGCGCTTCTACGGTATCTCGTTCATCAACCCGTTCGGAACGGGCGCGCAAGGCCTCACGACGCTCGACAACGGCATCGCCAACGCGCGCGCCGATAACGCCGTCAGCTATCGCTACTTCCTCGGCGATTTCGAAGGCGGCGTCAACTACAGCTTCGGCCGCGATGCCGTCGCGGGCAACAGCAGCGTCGCCACGAATTGCCCGGGCCAGACGTCGCCTTCGAATCAGTGCCGGGAGTATTCGGCGCTGCTCAAATACGAAGGACACACGTGGGGTCTGGCGACTTCCTACGAGCGCAATTACGGCGGCACGTCCGCGACATGGGGCGGCCTGACTTCGCCGGATCTCACGGACAGCCGCTTCACGCTGGGCGGATACTTCATGATCCACAAGGCGAAGTTCGGCGTAGGCTGGATCAGGCGCGTGAACGAAGGCATCGCGACGCCGCGAAGCAACCTGGTGTGGTTCACGGGAACGGTCCCGGTGACGCCGTTCTTCCACATCGACGGCATGGTGGCGCAACTCAAATACGAGCATTCGTCCAACAAGGCGCTGATCGAAGTCCTGCGCGGCGAATACCTGCTTTCCAAGCGCACGTTGCTTTATGTGACCGGCGAGCACATCCAGAATTTCGGCAATCTGGCGCTCGCGGCGACGACGCTTTCTCCGGTGCCGACGCCTCCCGCCGGTGGAGCGCAAATCTCCGTCATCGCGGGCATCCGCCACACGTTCTGATTAAAGCAGCGGGGGAGCGCAAGTTTCCCCGCGAATCATTTATCGAACCATTTTCGCGGCGGCGCGCGCTGCCGACATATCGGCCACTGCGCCGAACGCCTGCTTCCGCTTCAGGCATCCCACGCCGATATCCATGTCCTGCAGATAGCCGATATCGCTCTCGGTCAGCGATAAATCCCTTGAGTACGGGCGCTGCGTCTGATTGAAGTCCCAGATCGCTTTCGCTGATGCAACGTCGAAGTTCTTCTGGGCGCGCTTGCGTGCATCGAAGAAAGCGCCATGCGACGCGGGCGACATCAGATAGTCGTAGAGCGCGCCGTAAGCGGCCATGACGGCGACCATTCCTTCGTGCTTCGCGCCGAGTGCCGCATCCGATGCGTACGCCGTCTGGAACACACAGTTCGGCAGCGCCTGCCACAGATTCCCTTCGCTGATGACGTTCGGCCCCGCCTCATCGTTGAGATGCGAGATGCTGGCGCAGCAGGCATCGGCGGCGCCGCTCACGACGGCGTCGAAGCACTGGTCGTTGCTGCCGTGATCGACGAAGTCGATCGTTGAAGCGTCGATACCTCTTTCCTTTAACAGTTGAAGCATGAGGGTATGCAGCAAGCCGAGTTTCGGCCCCACCGCGACGGTCTTTCCCCGCAGATCGGCGAGTGTCGTTGCGCCGCCGGGCCGGGCGAAAATCGTCAGCGCGCACTTCTTCATGCCGGCGCCGATGATCTTCACCGGCGCGCCCTGCTCGATGCGCGTGAGCACGAGGTTATAGCCGGACACCATGCAGACGTCCGCCGCGCCGCGTGCGATGGCATCGAACGGGCCGGTCGGGCCGGGCACCTGGATGATGCGCGCGTTCACGTCGAAGGTCCTGAAGTAGCCGAGTTCATCCATCAACGCGTTGAGCGTCGCGTTCTCCAGGCCTGGATTGCTGACGATGCGGATTTCGGTCGAGGCGGCTCTTGCAACTTGAGGCGCGGCGAGTCCGTTCATCGCCAATCCCATACCGAGGGCTCCCGCTCTGCGCAGGAAGCCGCGGCGGGTCGAGTCGTACGTCATCTGCATGTCTCCGAACGCCGGTCGAGCCGGCTGATAATCGTTGATGTTCTGGCTCAAGGGGAAAGTGAAATGCACGCCTTGTGGTCGGACTCATCGAGCCTAGGCATCAGCAAATTGTGCCTATGCATCCGAAACCGGTCGATTGAGTAAAATGGCCGATGACTTAACCATTCACTCATACCGGGGAGGGTGCGGCGTGTCGGCGGAACTCGACTGGTATCTGCAGATCAACCTCAAGGCCCGGCACTTGCGATTGCTGGTGACCATCGACACGTATCGCAATCTGAGCCAGGTCGCGGAAGTCACGCACGTCACCTTGCCCGCCGTCTCGAAGTCGCTGGCGGAACTGGAGCGCGGACTTGGCCTCACGCTTTTCACGCGCACGGCGCAGGGGCTGGTTCCCACGCCTTACGGCGAATGCCTGACGCGTCATGCGCGAGCGATGCTGCACGTGCTGCATCAGGCGCTCGACGAGTTGAAAGCGCTGAGCGCTGGCACCGAAGGCAAGGTCGAAATCGGCGTGCTGCCCGTTTCTGCATCGATCCTTCTGACTCACGCGCTGAAGCTGCTCAAGCAGCGCTCGCCGGGCACCAACGTGAAGATCGTCGAAGGATCGACGGCGTCGCTGCTGCCCGAGCTGTGGCAAGGTCAACTCGATCTCGTCGTCGGCCGCCTGCCGCCGCTGGATGCGCTCGGAAGCTTCGAAGAGAAGGAACTGCTCGAAGAACCCGTGATGCTCGTGACCGGCCGGCAACATCCGCTGGCGCGCAAGAAAGCCGTGGAATGGTCGGACCTGTTGCCTTATCCGTGGATACTGCCGCCGCTCGGCTCGATCCTGCGCGATCCGCTGGAACGCGCGCTCGAGGTGCATGGCGTGCCGCTGACGAATAATTACATCGAAACGCTGTCGCTGCACGTCATCCGCGCGCATTTGCAGGTGTCCGACTGCATCGCCGTCATGGCCGATACCTCCGCGCGCGAGACCAGCCATCCACAGCCGCTCCATACGCTGCCTCTGAGCCTGCCGCGCCTGCTGCGGCCCGCCGGCGTGCTCTGGAATCGCGTTCGCACACTCACGCCGAGCGCGCAACTCATGATCTCCTGCCTCGAAGAGACGGCCCTGCGTCTCGCGCAAGAAGCACAGAAAAAGCGCTGACGTCACGTTCGAACCGCCTGCGCGCACCTTAACCATTCAGTCAACCCGGCCGCGGATTTTCTCAATCCGACGTGTGCGACGCGCTGGCACAATCAAATCGCGCTCACCACTTCATCAATAGCGAGCGACGACGCGAACTACACGAACGGTTCCGCGCATCTACACGGAGACAAGCACGATGATGAATTTCAGGACCGCGATCTGCGCTTGCGCCGCGCTGTTCGGTTTCGCCGCGACGGCCTGTGCGGCCCCTGCGTCCGGTCAATCCGTCGAAGAGTTCTATCGCGGCAAGGCGTTGACGCTCCTGGTCAGCGCGGACGCGGGAACGGTGACGGACATCGTCGCGCGGCAGTTCTCGCGCTACTTCGTCAAGTATGTGCCGGGACATCCCAAAGCCATCGTGATGAACGTGGTGGGCGCGGGCGGCATGGTGGCGGCGGCATCGCTCCAGTCGCGGCAGCCGAGCGATGGCACCGTCATCGGCTTCCTTCAGCGAAACAACCTCTACATTCCGCTGCTCGACGAAAGGCAACACCGCTTCGATCCGCGCGAGGTCCGATGGATCGGCAGCCTCAACAAGGTCGAATACTGTCTGGTTTCCATGACGCGATCCGGCGTGACCACGGCGGACGATCTGAGCAAGAAGAAGATGTATATCGGCGCGACCGGATTCGCCAACGAGGATCGCACCTTGCCGGCGCTGCTCGACGAATACATCGGCGCGAAGATGAGCATCGTGCCGGGTTACACGGGCCGCGGCGAAGTCTATCTGGCGATGCAGCGCGGTGAGGTCGATGGCTGGGCGTCCACTATCGATGGCCTTCAACAAGGCGAGCCGGTGCGGCTCCTGAAGAGCGGCAAGATGAAGGTGCTGCTGCATCTCGGCTGGAACAGCCCCGCCGGTTACGCCGATGTCCCGAATCTCTCTTCCTACATCACGCAGCCGGATGTGAAGGCGCTCTTCAATCTGTTCATTCTGCCGTTTCAGGCAGGACGGCCCATCGCCGTGCCGAAGGACGTGCCACAGGATCGTCTGAATGCGCTGCGCGATGCGTTCGCGAAGACCATCGCTGATCCGGACTTCATCGACGCGATGAAGCAGTCGGGTTATCCGCTCGATGCCATCGATGGAAACGCGGTCGAGCAGATCATCGCGAAGCTGTATGCCACGCCCGAACCGCAGATCGCGGATGCGCGCAAGCTCATCTTCGGTGCGCATTGAGCAGCGCAGGACAGAACATCATCACCAAACGGTAAAGCCAACATGACGCCCGAAATCATCGACATTCACCCGCACATCATCTCGACCGACACGCAGCGCTATCCGATCGCGCCTCAGCACGGGCATCGGTCCAAGTGGTCGGCGACGCGGCCCATCACGTTCGAACAACTGGTCGCCGAGATGGATGAAGCCGGCGTATCGAAGGCCGCGATCGTGCATTCGTCGACGACCTACGGCACCAACAATTCATACGTCGCCGACAGCGTGGCGCAGCATCCGGACCGCTTCACGGGCGTCTATTCGTTCGACCTGCTCGCGCCGGACGCGCTCACGACTTTCGATGCCTGGCTCGCGCGCGGCATGGGCGGAATCCGGCTCTTCACCGGCGGCGCCACGCATCAAAGCGATGGAAGCTGGCTCGTCAATCCCGCGACGTTTCCGATCTGGGAACGCTGCGCCGAGCTCGGCATGACGATGGCGGTTCAGACGACGCCGGATGGTCTGTCGATGGTGGCGGAGCTGGCCGAGCGCTTTCCGTCGGTGAAGATCGTGCTCGATCACTGCGGCCGGCCGAATCTGGAAGAAGGCCCGCCGTATGCGAGTTGCGCGGGGCTGTTCTCGCTCGCGAAGTTCGACAACGTCTATATGAAGATCACGCCGCGCACCTTCGATCTCGCGCAGGCAGCGCCGGGCGGCGCGGAGCCTTTCTTCGCCAGGCTCGTGGAAGTGTTCGGCGCGGATCATCTCGCGTTCGGCTCGAATTATCCGGCGTCGGCGGGGCCGTTGAAGACGCTCGTCGAACAAGGCAATGCCTGCTTCGCAGCCTTGAGCGACGAAGAGCGCGCCTGGGTCTGGGGACGCACTGCAAAGGCGCTCTATCCGATGCTGGCTGGCTGAGCGTCGAACTTAAAACAGGTGAGCCTGCGAAGCTCGCCATTCCATCAGGATGAGACATGGAGTTCTTCAATGATGCAACGTTGATGGCGGCCGGACATGCGCTGTCGACGCTCCTGCAGTTCAACCGGATCATCTTTCTCGTCTTCGGCGTGACGGTCGGACTCGCGATCGGATTGCTGCCGGGAATCGGCGGGCTGACGGGCTTTGCGCTGCTGGTCCCGTTCACATACACGATGGACCCGTATGCCGCGTTCGCGATGCTGCTCGGCATGGCATCGGTCATCACGACATCGGATGTGATTCCGGCCGTGCTCTTCGGCGTTCCCGGACACGCGGCATCTCAGGCGACCGTGCTCGATGGCCTGCCGATGACCAAACGCGGCGAGGCATCGAGAGCGTTGAGCGCATGCTACATGTCGTCGCTGATGGGCGGACTGATCGGCGCGGTCATCCTTGCCGTGTCGCTGCCGCTGGTGCGCCCGTTCGTGCTGTCGATCGGCACGCCGGAGATGTTGTCGCTTACCGTGTTCGGCGTGTCGATGGTGTCGGCGCTGTCGGGCAACGCGCCGCTGCGTGGCGTGGTCGCGGCCTGCTTCGGCATTCTCGTCGGCATGATCGGAACGAACGTCGCAACCGGACAAATGCGCTGGACCGGCGACATTCTGTACCTGCAGGACGGTATTCCGCTCGTGCCGATCATCCTCGGCATCTTCGCCTTGCCCGAGTTGTGCGAGCTGGCGATTCGACGCACGGCCATCGCGCAGAACGTGCAGTTCACGTCGCGGGAAGGCATGCGTCAGGGTGTCGTCGACAGCTTTCGCAACTGGTTTCTGGTGCTGCGTTGCGGCGGCCTCGGCGCGATTCTCGGCGCGGTGCCCGGCATCACCGGCGCGGTGACGGACTGGATCGCGTACGGCCACGCGTTGCAGACGGCCAAAGGCGCGAAGCAGTCGTTCACCAAGGGCGACGTGCGCGGCGTGATCGCGCCGGAAGCGGCCAACAACGCGCGAGAGGGCGGCAGCCTCGTGCCGATGCTGTCGTTCGGTGTGCCGGCGGCGCAGCGCAGGCCATTCTGCTCGGCGCGATGATGGTGCACGGTTTCATCCCCGGTCCCGACATGCTGACCAAGCATCTCGACTTCACTTACTCGATGGTCTGGTCGATCGCGCTCGCCAACATCTTCGGCGCGGGCTTGTGCTTTCTTTTGAGCGGACAATTCGCGAAGGTTTCGACGCTGCGCTATACGCTCATCCTGCCGGTGATCATGCCCGTCATTTTTGTCGGCGCGTTCCAGGGATCGCGGAGCTGGGGCGACCTCTTCGTGCTGCTGATCGCCGGTGTCATCGGATGGACGATGAAGCGGCTCAAATGGGCGCGTCCGCCGCTGATTCTCGGCCTCGTGCTCGGCGTGCTGATGGAGCGTTATATGTCGATTTCGTTCGTGCGCTACGGCACCGACTGGCTGTCGCGCCCGGTCGTCATCGTGCTGTTGAGTCTCGCCGCGCTGGTCTTTTTCAAGCCGCTCTTCACTGCGTTGCGCAGTGGCGGCATCGCGCAGTTCAAACCGAGCGGCTCGGTTCACTTCAGGCGCGAAGACCTCGTCCATGTGTTCTTCATCAGCGTCGGGCTGTATATGCTGATGAGTTCGCAAAGCTGGCTCCTCATGGCGAGAATCGGGCCGACGGTCGTGGCGAGCATTCTCGTCATCGCGGGAACGGTCAGTCTCGCGTACAAGGTCTTCGTGATTCCGGCTCACGGCTCGGCGCGTGCCAGCAGCGGCGTGCATATGGACGTGTCGAGCGATCACGACGAGAAGCTGCCCAACAAGACCGTGCTGTCGCGCGCCGCACGTTTCTTCGGCTGGTTCCTCGCGTTTCTGGCCTGCATGTCGGTAATCGGCATGTTGCCGACGGTGCCGTTGATGATCGCCGCCTACATGCGCATCGAAGGACGCGAGTCATGGAAGCTCAGCCTGATCCTCGCTGTGTGCGTGACCGCGTTTCTTTACATCGTCTTCGATCAGATTCTCCATATCCCCTGGCCGGACAGCTTCCTCGGAAAGTGGTTGCCCGGACTCGGCGGAAATTGATTCTTCAACGCAAGGATGTGACGAATGACGCAAGATCGACTGGCGCGTATCGACGCGCAGCACGCAACGGAAGAGCAGAAGCGAGTGATCTCGCAACTGGGTGAAGGACGCGGGCGCATTCCGACTCCGTTCAACATCTGGCTGCATAACCCGCGGCTCGCCGAAGGGATGGAAATCATCGGCACGCACGTCGATCATTCGCCCGTGCTCAGCGAAGCGGAAACCGAGGTCGCGATTCTCTCGACGGCGGTGTTCTGGAATGCGCCGTACGTGATCGCGAACCATCGCCGGCATGCGTTGAAGGCCGGCGTTCCCGAGGCGCTCGTCGCCGCGATTCTGGACAAGCGCAGGCCCGAGGGTGAACATGGACGATTCGGCGTCGTGTGCGACGCGGTGAGCGATATCCTCGCGGGCGGATCGATCGACGATGCGCGCTTCGCCAGGTACGATGCCGGGCTGGGCCGAGCGGTCATCGCGGAACTGCTCGTCACGATCGGCTATTTCACTTCGATCTCGCTCGGCATGACCTTGCACGCGCTGAAGCCGAAGGACTGAACGCAGGAGACGTATCGTGACGGGACTTGACGGCTACATGCAGGTGAACCTGAAGGCGAGGCATCTTCGCCTGATCGTGACCATCGATACCTATCGCAATCTGACGCAGGTGGCGGAAGTCACCCATGTCACGATGCCGGCGGTATCGAAGTCACTGGCAGAGCTCGAGCGTGGACTCGGACTCACGCTTTTTACGCGCACGGCGCAAGGACTCGTGCCCACGCCGCACGGCGAATGCCTCATTCGTCACGCGCGCGAAATGCTGACGATCCTGCATCAGGCGCGCGATGAAATGAAAGCGCTGAGCTCGGGCACGGAGGGAAAGGTGCACATCGGCATGTTGCCCGCTTCGGCCTCGGCGCTGCTGCCGCTGGGGCTGAATCTGTTGAAGATCAGATCGCCGGGAACGAACGTGCGCGTGGTCGAAGGCACGCGCGGCGCATTGCTTCCCGAGCTGTGGCAAGGACGTCTCGACCTGATCGTCGGGCGCTTGCCCGCGCCGGACACGCTCGGCAGCTTCGAGGAAAAAGCGCTGCTCGAAGAACCCGTGACCCTGATGACCGGACGGCAACATCCATTGGCGCGGCGCAAGAATCTCGACTGGTCGGATCTTCATCCGTATCCGTGGATACTGCCGCCGCAAGGCTCGATCCTGAGGGATTCGCTGGAGCGCACGCTCAGAGCACACGATGTACCGCTGACGAACAACTACATCGAGACGCTTTCCGTTCACGTCACCCGCGCTCATTTGCAGATTTCGGATTCCATCGCCGTCATGGTCGGCACGCCCGCGAACGATGCTGCGCAACCCTTGCATGCGCTTCCATTGACCTTGCCCCGGCTGTTGCGCCCGTCGGGCGTGCTCTGGAACCGCAACCGCGGTCTGACGCCGAGTGCGCAACTCATGGTTGCCTGTCTGGAAGAGGCTGCCCAGCAGTTGCAGAACGGTACGACCTGAAAATTCAAGAATGTGCGATTCGCTTTTTCGCACGATCCAAATAGTTAGATATCCATATCAAGATGGAAGCAGTGCCTTTACCGAACGGTTAAGGCGCCGGCAAATTAATTCAATAGACGACACGGGACGACTCGAAAGATCATGTCGTCAACGAAACGAACTCGTGTAGCTGCACGATCATCCCTCCAAGGAGACAGTCACGTGACCAAGAAAGTCCATCTCAAGCTCGCGATCGCCGAGCATCCGCATACATCGGCCATTCGCGACGGCTCGATTCCCATCGAGGGCGTCGACGCGGAGTTCATCACCGTTCAGCCGCAGATCGGCGCGTTCCGCCGCATGGTTCGCGATGTCGAATTCGACGTGTGCGAGCTTGCACCGACCACTTACATCATCGCTCGCGCATATGGCGCGCCGTTCGTCGCGCTGCCGATCTTCGTCGTGCGCCGCTTCCATCACTCCGGCTTGCTGGTGCGCCCGGACGCGGGCATCAAGACGCCCAAGGATCTGGAAGGCAAGAAAGTCGGCGTGCGTGCCTATTCAGTAACGACGGGTGCATGGACGCGTCAGGTTCTGATCGATGAATTCGGCCTCGATCCGTCGAAGGTAACCTGGGTCGTCGATGACGAAGAACACGTCACGCAGCTCGAACTTCCGCCGAACGTGATCCACGCCCCCAAGGGCGTCGCTCGCGGACATGATGGCGAATGGCGAACTCGTCGCGGGCTTTCACGGCAACGCGGGCATCGGCCGCACCGGCGATCCGACCGGCGGCTGGAAGGAGGTCGAAGCGGATTACCCGGATATGTTCCCGAACGCCGAGGAACTGGAAGCGGAGTACTACGCACGGACCGGCGTGTATCCGATGCACGGCACCATCGTCGTGAAGGATTCAGTGCTGGCCGAGCATCCGTGGGTCGCGAAGTCGATCTACGACGCGTTCGACAAGGCCAAGAAGGACTGGCTCGCGAAGCTCAATGCGGGTGAACTGAACGACAAGAAGAACAAGAAGTACATCGAGCTGCAAAAGATCGTCGGTAACGATCCGCTGCCGTACGGCATCGAGGAAAACCGCAAGACCATCGAAGCGCTCGAGCAGACCGCGTTCAAGCAAGGCCTCACGCCGAAGCGCATGTCGATGAACGAGCTGTTCGTCGATCCCCGCGTCTAATCCGTACGGAAGCAAAAGAACATGATCATCGATTGCCACGGTCACTTCACGACCGTCCCCGCTTCTTTCCGCGACTGGCGCGCGAAGCAGATCGCGTCCGCCGACGATCCGGCCAACGCGCCGCCGCTCTCCGGCGCGTACGTCACCGATGACGATATCCGCGAAGGTGTCGGCAACGGTCAACTGCGTCTGCAACAGGAACGCGGCGGCGACCTCACGCTGTTCTCGCCGATCGCCGGCCTCATGAGTCACCACCTCGGCAACGAGCGCACGAGCCTGGAATGGGCCGAAGTGTCGAACGATCTCGTGCGCCGCGTCTGCGATCTTTATCCGGACAACTTCGTGCCGGTTTGTCAGTTGCCGCAATCGCCGCTGGCCCCGCCGAAGAACTCGGTGCCCGAGTTGCGCCGTTGTGTCGAGGAGATGGGTTTCGTCGGCTGCAATCTGAATCCGGACCCGAGCGGCGGTTACTGGACCGGCAAGCCGATGACGGATCGCGAGTGGTATCCCGTCTACGAAGCGCTGTGCGATCTCGACGTGCCCGCGATGATCCACGTCGCGGCATCGTGCAATCCGTGTCATCACGGCACGGGCGCGCACTATCTGAATGCGGATACGTCGGTGTTCATGCAACTGCTGCAAGGCGATCTGTTCAAGGACTTCCCGACGCTGCGTCTCGTGATTCCGCATGGCGGCGGTGCCGTGCCGTATCACTGGGGACGTTATCGCGGCATGTCGCTCGAGATGGCCAAGCGTCCGCTCGAAGGCCTGTTGAACAACATTTTCTTCGATACCTGCGTCTATCACCATCCGGGCGTGGAACTGCTGACCAAGGTCGTGCCGACGAGCAATGTGCTGTTCGGCTCGGAAATGATCGGCGCGGTGCGCGGCCGCGATCCGAATACCGGCGAGTATTTCGACGATACGAAGCGCTACATCGACGCGTGCGAAGCGCTCAGCGATGCGGACCGCCAGGCAATCTTCGAGGGCAACGCGCGACGCGTGTATCCGCGTCTGGACCAGCACCTCAAGGCGAAAGGACTGTGATGAACATCATCGACATTCATCCTCACATCATCTCCGACGACGAGAAGCGCTATCCGCCCGCGCCGTTGTTCGGCAAGCGCTCGGACTGGTCGCAGGAACGCCCGAACACCGTCGAAGCGCTGATCGCGGCGATGGACGAAGCGGGCGTCGCGAAGGCAGCGGTGGTGCATTCGTCGACGACCTACGGCTTCGATAACAGCTACGTGGTGGACGGCTGCAATCGGTATAAAAACCGGCTCATCGCCGTGGGTTCCGTGGACATGCTGGCCGGCGACGTGGCCGCCGTCATCAAAGGATGGGCGGACAAAGGGCTGGCCGGCTTGCGCATCTTCACGGGGGGGTCCACCAAGGATTTCGACCCGAGCGAACTCGATAACCCCAAGTCCTTCAAGGCGTGGGAGATGCTCGCGGAACTGAAGCTGCCGATGTGCATCCAGACCGGACCGGTCGGCCTGCCGCAAGTGCGCATGCTCGCAGAAAAGTTTCCGACGGTGAACATCATCCTCGATCATCTGGCGCGTCCCGATGTGCTCGACGGCCCTCCGTATGCGAACGCGGCCAGCTTGTTCGAGCTGGGCGATCTGCCGAACGTCTACATGAAGCTCACGCCGCGCATCTTCGGCGACGTGAAGAAGGAGAAGGCCAGTGCGGAGACGTTCTTTCCGCGCGTAGTCGAAGCCTTCGGCGCGCAACGTCTCGCGTGGGGTTCGAATTTCCCGACATCGACCGGCACGTTGAGCGAGATTCTCGCGACCGCGGAACAAGGGCTCGCTTGCCTGAGCGAAGAAGATCGCGCATGGATCTTCGGCAAGACCGCGCAGAAGCTCTATCCGGCCTTGAGCAAATAAGGAAGAACATCATGTCAGACACCCGCCTGAACAGCATCATCCGCGCCTTCGAATCGGGCAAGGCCGCGCACGCAGCGTTCGCGAAGCTCGACAAGCAGACCGCCATCGAAATGAGCGATGCGCCTTATGACGGCATCGTCTTCGAGATGGAGCACAACCCGTACGACGTGTCCGCGCTCGGCGATGCGCTCCAGTACATGTTGAGCCGCAAGCAGATCGCCGATTCCGGATCGGTCGCGCCGAAAGTGACGCCGATCGCGCGCATTCCCGCCAATGGCGCGGAGATGAATCAGAGCTTCGCCAAGCAGGTGCTCGATCGCGGCGCTTACGGCGTGATCTGGCCGCACGTCGCGACCGTCGAACAGGCGTACAACGCCGTTGCGTCATGCCGCTATGCGCGTCCGAAGAACGCGCCGCTGTACGAACCGAAAGGCGTGCGCGGCGACGGCCCCGCCAATGCCGCGCGCTACTGGGGCCTGTCGATGCAGGAATACTACGAGAAGGCCGACGTCTGGCCGCTCGCACCGCAAGGCGAGATTCTCGTGGGCCTGATGTGCGAAAGCACGCAGGCAATCGAGAACCTCGACGACATGCTCGCCAATGTGCCGGGCATCGGTTTCATTCTGATCGGCGAGGGCGATCTGAGTCAGGAGCTCGGGCTGCCGCGTCAGTATGAACATCCCGAAGTGGTCGCCGCGATGCGTCAGATCGTCGACACGTGCCGCAAGCACAATGTCGTCGTCGGCAATCCGCATGTGACGGCGAAGAATCATCGGCGGCTGCAGGAAGAGGGGTATCGCTTCCTGATGTCCGCGCCGGCACGCACGTATGGCGTCGTCGGTCTCGCACGCGAACTGGCAGGCTACTGATGAACGGCGCCGAAAGTCTCGTCGCGACGCTGGTCGGGCAGGGCGTCGATATCTGCTTCGCGAATCCGGGCACGTCAGAGATGCATTTTCTCGCCGCGCTCGGCAACAACCCGAAGATGCGCAGCGTGCTGTGTCTGTTCGAAGGCGTCGCCACCGGCGCGGCCGACGGATGGTATCGCATGAAGGACACGCCCGCGTCCACGCTGCTGCATCTGGGACCGGGATTGGCGAACGGTCTCGCGAACATCCATAACGCGAAGCGCGCGTCGTCGGGCATGATCAACGTCGTCGGCGAGCATTCGGTGTCGCATCTCAAGTACGACCCGCCGCTGACGTCGGATATCGAAGGTCTCGCGCGGCCGCTGAGTCATTGGGTGCGCCGTGCGGAATCATCGAACACGATTGCGTGGGATGCGGCTCAGGCCGTCGCGAAGGCGAGCGGGCATCCGGGCCAGATCGCCACGCTGATTCTTCCCGGCGATACGTCATGGCAGCAAGTCGATGCAGCGCCCGCGTCTTTGCCAACTCGTGTGCAGGCACGCAAGGCGCCGAGCGCAGAACGCATCGAGCACGTCGCGCGCGTGCTTCGCTCGGGCGAGCCAGCGCTGATCGTGCTCGCAAACAAGGCGACGCGCGGCGCGGCGCTCGAAAAGGCGGGCCGCGTCGCTGCCGCAACCGGCGCGCTGCTCGGTTCGCAGTTCTTCACGGCGCGCATCGAGCGTGGCGCGGGCCGCGTGCCGCTCGCGCGCATTCCGTATGCAGTCGCGCAGGCCACGGCGTTTCTCAGGGACTTCAGGCACATCATCACCGTCGAGACGCGCGAACCCGTCGCGTTCTTCGCTTATCCGGACAAGCCGAGTCTGCTCAAGGCCGAAGGCACGCTCGTGCATCCGCTGGTCGAGGCCGATGAAAACAGCGAACTCGCGTTCGACATGCTATTGCAGGCGCTCGGCGCATCGCACACGGCGGCCGTTCTTCAACAGCGCATCGAGACGGCGGTTCCGACGGGCGCGCTCAATCCGGCGAGCATCGCGCATGCGCTGGCGGCGGCGTTGCCGGAGCACTGCATCGTCGTCGATGAATCGCTGACGACGGGGCGCGAGTCCATGAGCCTCACGATGGGCGCGCGGCCGCACGATCTCATCAACAACATGGGCGGTTCGATCGGTTATGCAACACCTGTCGCAACTGGCGCTGCGCTCGCGTGCCCGGACCGGCGCGTGTTCTGCATGGTCGGCGACGGCAGCGCGATGTACACCATCCAGTCGCTGTGGACGCAGGCGCGCGAAGGCCTGAACGTCACGACGATCATCTTCGCCAACAACAGTTACGCAATCCTGAAGGCCGAATACGCGAACATGGGCGCGGGCGCGCCAAACGAGCGCGCGTTGTCGATGATCGACATCGACAAGCCGCGCATCGACTGGCTCGCGATGGCGAAGAGCATGGGCGTGCCGTCAGTGGCCGTCGAGACTGCCGAAGGCTTCCACAAGGCGTTGATCGACTCGACGCGTGAAACCGGCCCTTGCCTGATCGAAGTACGGCTTTGACTTCCAACGATACGAGCAACAGGAGCACACACATGACCACGACGCTGCGCGTCAATCTTGCCGAATATGCCGTGACGAAGGCGATGCGCGACGGCCGCGTGAAATCGGACCTCGTGAACCTCGACTTCTGCGGACCGACGCCTGCGCACAACGGCTTCAAGGCGATGGTGCGCGAGAGCGGGTTCGACGCGGGCGAGCTGGCGATCGTCACCTTCCTGCAGGCGAAGGCCTACGGCAAGCCTTATGTCTTGCTGCCCGCGCCGATCTCGGGCCGCTTTCAGCATCACTGCGCGGGATACAACATCGACTTCGGTCATCTCGATCCGAAGGATATCGAAGGCAAGAAGGTCGGCGTGCGCACGTACACGCAGACGACCGCGCTGTGGATTCGCGGCATTCTGCGCCACGAATACGGCGTCGATCTCGACCGCGTCACGTGGATGACGCTCGGCGACGGCCACCTCGCCGAGTACAGCGATCCGTCGAATTGCCAGCGTCTGCCGGCGGGTTCATCGATTCCGCAAATGATGCTCGACGGCGAACTCGCGGCGGCATTGCTCGGCGAGGACATGCCGAAGGACGAACGCGTGCGCACGCTCGTGCCCGACGCGCAGGCTGCCGCGAAAGACTGGTTCGCGCGAAGCGGTGTCGTGCCGATCAACCACATGTTCGTGGTGCACGAGCAGGTGTCGAAGGAGCGGCCGGATATCGTGCGCGAGTTGTATCGCATGGTCGTCGAGAGCCGCGAGGCTGCTGAGAGCGTTCCGGCCGTGTTTCCTCCGATCGGGCTGGAAGCGAACCGCAAAGGCCTGCAACTGGCCGTCGATTGGGCGCTCGATCAGAAGATCATTCCGCGCCGCTTGTCCGTCGACGAGCTGTTCGACGATGTGACCGGCAGCCTGGGTTAAAGCGGAGACTGAACATCGTGGCGATCACCGGACATGAACGCGGCAACCGCTGGGTCATTCTCGTGCTGCTCGCGCTCGGGTTGATGATCTCGCACGTCGATCGCACGAGCATGTCCGCTGCGTTCGCGGATCATCACTTCGTGCAGGAATTCGCGTTGACGCATGTCCAGCGCGGCTGGCTCGGCTCTGCGATGTTCTGGTCCTACGGCCTGCTTCAAATGCCGATGGGCTGGCTGGTCGATCGCTACGGCGTGAAGTGGCCTTATGCGATCTGCTTTCTGCTCTGGTGTCTCGCGTCTGCGGCGACGGGCATCGTGACCTCGCTTTCCGCGCTGATCGTCGTACGTCTCATGATCGGCGTCGCGGAATCGGTCGTGGTGCCGGCAACGTATCGCTATCTCGCCGATCATTTCGATGAAACGCAAAAAGGCACGGCGCTCGGCATCTATTCCATCGGGGGAAAGATGGGACCGGCGCTCGGCGCACCGATCGCAGCCTGGCTCATCTCGGTGAGCTCGTGGAAGGCGATGTTCATCGTCACGGGTCTCGCCGGATTGCTCTGGCTGGTGCCGTGGCTGCTGACGCTCACGAACGACTTTCCCTCCCGTGCGCAGCTTGCCGTAGCGAAAAAGCGCGCGGCCTCGGTGCCGCTGGCGAACCTGCTGTCGAGTCCGGTGGTGTGGGGCGGCCTGATCACCAATTTCTGCTACAGCTATTTCGCGTTCTATTGCATGACGTGGATGCCGGCGTATCTGGTCGAACAGCGCGGCCTCTCGCTCACGCAGTCGGGCCTCTACACGTTCTTCAGCTTCGCGGGCATCGCGGTCGTGGCGGCGCTTGCCGGTTGGGCCGCCGACCGCCTGATCGCGCGTGGATATGACGCCGTGATCGTTCGCAAGTCGTTCATCGTAGCCGGCTTCGTCGGTGGCACCACGGTGCTGCTCGGCGCGTATGCCCGTTCGCCGCACATGGCACTGCTGTGGAATGTCGTTTCGCTTTCCTTGCTGGGGCTCGTCACCGCGAACAATCTCGCCCTCGTCAAACTCACGCTGATTCCGAAACAGGCGGTTGGGCTCAACACGGGCCTGCAGCAAGTGGCGACGAGTCTCGCGGGCGGTGTGTCGGCCAGCCTGTCGGGATGGCTGCTTCATGTCGGACACAGCTACACGTGGCCGATGCTCGCGATCTTCGCGTTCCTGCTGCTCGGGGCGACCAGTACCATCGTGCTGCTACGACGGAAGTGGGCGCCGAGGGTCAATGCAGGTCCGGACGAGGACTCGAGCAGCGACGTCACGGCGACGCAAGTGCAGCCCGAATGCGTTCTGTGCGAGACGTCGCCCACGGTAGCACGTACCCGGGCAGGGGAGTCGCGATGATCAACGCTCTCGCGCGCGCCGTGCCATGACAGCTTCTCGCGACACCCCATCGCCGTCTATGCCAACCTGTTCGGACGACGTGACCTCCCTGTTGCGTCACGCATCGCTCATGCGTTTTCTGGTCGCGCGCATCGCCTCGATCAGCGCTCAGCAAATGCTGATGCTGGCGATCAGCTGGCATATGTACGACCTGACATCGAGTGCCTGGGATCTCGGCCTCGTCGGGCTTTTTCAGTTCGTCCCGGGTCTTGCCACGACGCTCATCGCCGGTCATTGCGCCGACCGGCTGCATCGTGGGCGGATGGTTGCGGGCTGCCTTGCGTTGCAGGCGGTCGCAGCGACGCTGCTCATCGTGTCCACGGCCACTCACAGCGTGACTCGCGATACGCTGCTTGGGCTGTCGCTCATGCTCGGTGCAATCAGACCGTTCCAGATGGCAGGCCAGCAAGCGCTCTTGCCCATGCTCGTTCCGCCCCGGCTCCTTGCACGATCGATGGCGCTCAGCACGGTGGTTCAGCAAATTTCCGTGATCGCGGGGCCGGCGCTGGGCGGCGTGCTCTTCGCTGTCAGCGTCGGCACGGTGTATCTGACAAGCGCGGTGCTCTGTTGCATCAGCGCCGTGATGTATGCGTTCGTTCGCTACGACTACACGCCACCGCCGCGCGAGCCGGTGACGGCGGACACGATACTCGCGGGCCTGCGTTTCATCTGGAGCAGTCCGTTGCTACTGGGCGCCATATCGCTCGACCTCTTCGCGGTGCTGTTCGGAGGCGCAACGGCGCTCCTGCCCGTCTATGCGAAGCAGATTCTGCATGTCGGGCCACAAGGCCTTGGTTTGCTGCGCTCCGCGCCTGCGATGGGTGCGTTGTGCGTCGGGCTCTATCTTTCCAGACGCGCCATCGTCAGCGGGGTCGGCAAAAAGCTGTTGATCGCGGTGGCCATCTACGGCGTTTCCATCGTCGCGTTCGGCCTCTCCCGATGGTTTCCCGTGTCGCTGCTCTTGCTCGCGGTTTCCGGAGGCGCCGACACGATCAGCGTCATCGTTCGGCAAACGCTGATTCAACTCGAAACGCCTGATCGCATGCGGGGCCGCGTGGCAGCGGTGAATACGCTTTTCATCGGTGCGAGCAATCAGCTTGGAGAGTTCGAGTCCGGAGTGAGTGCCACGGCCCTGGGTGTCGTGGGCTCGGTCGTCGTCGGCGGCTTCGCGACCGTGCTGATCAGCGCCGCGTGGAGTCGCCTGTTCAAGCCGCTGGCCAGGCGCGACGCGCTGCATTAGCGGTGCACGACGCTGCCTTCGCGTTAAGCCTTCAACGTGATTTTGCTGAGAGTCTGGAATGAACGAGCACAACACATCGCTTCGGTTTCTCGTGCATGACTGGCTGGGAAAGGCCGGGAATATTCGAATCAGCAGAGCCGCCCGTTCGCGGACCATGCCGTGGCGCGCGGTTCGGATCGAGGTCGATCTTTCTTCGTCGGTCTTCGCCATCATTTTCTTTCGCCACGGCGATGGCTCGTGGTGCGTCTATCCGCCCACTTGCGCTTCGCCGGCGATGAATTCGGTACTGTCGTAACGCGGCCGTCGCCTTGCGCAAGCCGGGCGGCTGCTGCGACACATAGCAAAATCGAGCTGAAAGCTAGTATCAACCCCTAGTTGCAAACCCTGCTAGACTGCCTGGAGTGAACTACGCGCAGAACCCTGTCGTAGTGTCGCCAAGCAATGCTGGGAGGTGTTGCATGAAACCGCTCGTCAAGGCAGTCGCAGGATTGACGCTCGCTTTGCCCATTCTTTCTTTCGCGCAAGGAAACGAGCAGCCTCTCACTCGCGCACAGGTCCGTGCCGATCTCGTCCGCGCCGAAAATGCCGGCTACAGCCCGACCGCCTGGGCGGATTTTCCTTACGGCGAAGTCCAGGCTGCAGAGTATCGGGTAGCGGCGCGTCGTGCGGCAAACGGCCGTATCGGCGACGGCGCCATGCCGAACGGCGTCTCCCGGTCCGGCGATATCGCCAGATAGCGTTCATCTGACGCGACGCTGCGCGAGCGCGAGAGGTTCAGGCCGCGCGATTTGCCTGTATCGGCGAATCGGTGAAAGCCGGCCTGCTCGCTTATCAGACCTCGATCGCGTTGAATTCAGAACTTGTGCGTCATGCCCAGCACGACGCCTCGCGCATATGCGCCGGGCGACGTGGGAATGCCGGTGTATTGCGTTCCGTTGAGCGTGTAGTTCGCGTGATCGTGATTGTCGATCAGACCCGCCGCGACATAGAGGTTCGTCGCCTTCGAAAGAAAGTACTCGTACGTGAGGCCGATCTGCTGCGCATTTTTCCCTTGCCCGGAGCGATCGTGCGCATATCCGTACATGACGGAAAGGAGATTGAACGGATTCAGCAGGTACGAAGTGGACGCCTCGTAAATATCGAGTTTCTCACTGTTGTCCGTTTGTCGTTCCGACTGATACGCCAGATACAGACGCAGGTCGCCCACGCGATATCCGGCCGCCGCGCGCCACACCTTTTGAACCGATGTGCCCGTCGTATTGCCTTGCGACTCATAACCGGCGGACAGGCGAAACGGCCCGTTCACGTACCGGGCGACCACGTTATAGAAGTGCAGCCCGTCGCTGGGTTTCATCGTCTGGTCGCGCAATGAGATCATCGCTTGCACCGTGAAGCCGTCAATCGAAGGCGCCAGGTAGGTGATGGCGTTACTCGCGCGCACGGTCACACTCTGAAAATTATTGATGGGCGAAGCGATACTTTTCACCGCTGTCGGATCCATCTCGCCGTTCAGGAACAGATATTCGGGCTTTTTCTGACGCCCGATGCGCAGCTCGCCGAACGGTCCTTTCATGCTTACCCATGCGAGCCGGTTCCATGCGGCGGTCGGATCCGTCGCCGCGCCCGTCACGCCAGAAAAACCCTGTTCGAGCTGGAAATTGACGTGATATCCGCCGCCGATATCCTCGCGGCCTCTCAGCCCATAAACGCTCGCAAAGAGTCCGCTCGATACCGCGCGCACCGCCGACCCCTGACCGCCGTTCTGATACTCGATGCCGTTATCCACGATGCCATAAAGCGTCACGGACGATTGCGCGTGGGCGTGATCGAAAGCGCCTGAAAATAGAATGGCCAACGGCAAAAGAACCCGCTTCTTCATTGTGTCTCCGGTTTGTTTTCTGATCATCGAATACGCGGCAAGAATGCGGACGTTTGCACGGGACGCGATTGGCCAACACGCCTGGACGGCGCGTGCGCGATTTTGTTTCAGTGGAGCGATTGCGATGCATGCGCCCGTCGGGAAGCCAGGCTGCTCACACGGAGCGCCTCAGGCGATGACTGCCGAAGGGCGCTTGCGGTTGAAGCGTGTCTCCATGCGTTTTCTAGTCGTCGGCGACACGAAACGTTATCGGCCGTCGCGTTGGGAAGTGAAAGCAGAATAGGGGATCGCATCGGATGCGTCCCTGTACAAAAGCAAGATTCGCCGGGATTTTTCAGACCGGTCGTGACGCGCGTCAGGACATCAGGGCGATTTCACGCGTGCATACGAAAAAAGTGCCATCGAAACTCAGTTTTGTGTAGGGACTTGGGCGACGCCTTTTCATATTCTTTGCTTCCATCGAGACGATGCATCCGCCGCCGCCGAAGCCTTCGAAAGCGATGCGAGACGTATCAGGACAAGGGGATGAAGTTGATCAGGAAAATTCGGCTCAAGATCGTGATCACCGAGCATCGTGTTCCGGAGGCCGACCCGCGGCCCGTTTAGCCGAGCGCGAATCAGGCGTCACAGGTATCCGCGCACAAAGACTCAATCGAACATAAGAGACAAAGCATATGGAGACAAGCAAACCCGCCATGACGCAGCGCTGGGCGGTGCTCGCGCTGCTCGCGCTCGGCGTGCTGATTTCTTTCGTCGATCGTACGAGCATCTCGTCCACGCTCGCCGACGCGGACTTCATCCGCCACTTCGCGCTGTCCGATATCGATCGCGGCTGGATCAACGCGGCGTTCTTCTGGTCGTACGGCGTGTTTCAGGTGCCGATGGGCTGGGTCGCCGACCGCTACGGCGTGAAATGGCCCTATGCGATCAGCTTCGCGCTGTGGTGCGTCGCCACGGCCCTGATGGGCGCGGTCACCGCGCTCGCGAGTCTCGTCGTGATGCGGCTCATCATCGGCATGGCGGAAGCGATCGTGATTCCCGCGAGCTACCGGTGGATCCGCAACAACTTCGACGAACGCCAGAACGGTCTCGCCGTCGGCATTCTCGCGATGGGCAACAAGTTCGGCCCCGCGCTGGGTGCGCCGGTCGGTGCGTGGTTCATCGTGCATTACTCGTGGCAGACGATGTTCGTCGCCACCGGCCTCGCCGGCCTCCTCTGGCTCGTGCCCTGGCTCTCGATAGTCCGCAGTGACTTTCCGTCGAAGGCGCAGATCGCGATGTCGGATCGCAGCGCGCGCTCGGTGAGTCTCGGCAGCATCATGACCAGTCCGGTGGTGTGGGGCGGCATGATCACCAACTTCTGCTACGGCTATTTCACGTTTTACTGCATGACGTGGATGCCCGCGTACCTGGTCGAACAGCGCAACCTGTCGATATCGCGCTCGGGGCTCTTCACGTTCTTCAGTTTCGCGGGCATCGCCATGGTCGCAGCCTTGGCGGGATGGGCGGCGGATCGCATCATCGCGAGCGGGCGAGATCCGATCCTCGTGCGCAAGGCCTTCACCGTGACGGGCTTCGCGGGCGGCTGCACGGTGCTGCTCGGCGCGTATGCGAACTCCCTCGACATGGCGCTGTTCTGGAACGTGCTGTCGCTTTCGCTGCTCGGCCTCGTCACGGCGAACAATCTCGTGCTGTCGCGCCTCACGCTGATTCCCAGGCAGGCGATCGGTCTCGTGACCGGCGTGCAGCAGGTTGCGACGAGTCTCGCGGGCGGGGTCGCGGCGAGTCTGTCCGGCTGGCTCCTGCACGTGAGCGGAAGCTACGACCTGCCGATGATGGTCATCCTCGGCTTTCTGGTGGTGGGAGCGCTGGCGACCATCGTTCTTTATCGCCCCGAATGGGCGCCCCAGGTCACGGAACAGCAAGGCGCACTACGACGCGCCTGAACACGCGGCGTCACTGGACCTATCACATTCAAAGAGAAACACGAAACATGGCGAAGATCGTATTCGGGATGGCGGTGCCGCACAGCGGCATGCTGGGTCAGGCTCCGGAGGACTGGCTCATCAACGGCGAGCGCGACCGCAACAACAAGGAACTGTGGTTTCGCAACCGGACGTGGACCTACCCCGAACTGGAAGCGCATCGCGAGGCGGCGTTCGAGAAGTTTCTGACGATCGAAGAGCGCACTGCGCGCGCCGCGCGCTGCCGCGCCGCGCTGGACAAGATGGCTGCCGCCTATCGCGAAGCGGACATCGACGTGGCGATCATTCTCGGCAAGGATCAGAAGGAGATCTTCACCGACTTCTCGCCATCCATCGCCATCTATAGCGGCGCGCAAGTGCACAACGGGCCGCCCCAGCGTTCGGTGTATGCGCCGGACCATCATGTGGTGCACGACTGCCATCCGGTGCTGGCGACCTATCTCATCGAATATTTTCAGCGCGAGCACTTCGATCTGACCGATCTTTTCGCGTGGCCCGACAACGTGTGGATGAAGCCGCTGCCGGAGTATCCCGTGGTGCCGCACGCATACAGCTTCGTCTATCACCAGATCATGGGCGATGCGCCGCCGCCGCATGTGCCGGTCATCATGAACTGCTTCTATCCGCCGACGCAGCCGTCGATGTCGCGATGCATCGAGTTCGGCCGCGTGTTGCGCGACGCCATCGCCGCGTGGCCGGAAGACGTGCGCGTGGGCATCTTCGCATCTGGCGGGCTGTCGCACTTCGTGAACGACGAGGAATTCGATCATCGCATCATGACGATGCTGGCCAATTACGACTACGACGGCCTGGCTGCGGTGGACGACCGCTCGTATCAATCCGGCACCTCGGAAATCAAGCTCTATGTGAGCGTGATGAAAGCGCTGCAGGAAACCCGCGCGCACATGACCCTGGTGGACTACGTGCCGTGCTGGCGCACGCCCGCCGGCACCGGCGAAGGCATGGGCTTCATGTACTGGAAAGCCGAATAGGCGACCGCCACGAAACGGCGGCACCAAACCGCATCCACGCACCAGGAAATCGAACCATGGCAACGACGCGATCCGCGGCGCCGACCCTGCGCGTCAATCTGGCCGAATACGGCGTGACCCAAGCGCTCAGAGACAAACGCGTGATGTCGGACATCATCGATCTCGACTATTGCGGTCCAACGCGCGCGCATGACGGATTCAAGGCGATGGTGCGCGAGAATGCGTTCGATGCGGGCGAACTCGCGATCGTCACGTTTCTTCAGGCGAAGGCCTACGGCAAGCCTTACGTGCTGTTGCCCACGCCGATCTCGGGGCGCTTCCAGCATCACTGCGCGGGCTACAACATCGATTTCGGACCGCTCGATCCGAAAGACATCGAAGGGATGAAGGTCGGCGTGCGCACTTACACGCAGACCACCGCCCTGTGGATACGCGGCATTCTGCGGCACGAGTACCGCGTCGATCTGGACAAGGTCACGTGGATGACGCTCGGCGAAGGTCATCTCGCCGAGTATCGCGACCCGGAGAACTGTCGGCGTTTGCCTGCCGGCTCGAACATTGCGCAAATGATGCTGGCAGGCCAGCTGAGTGCCGCGCTGCTCGACGAGGACATGCCGATGGACCCGCGCGTGCATACGCTCGTGCCGGATGCGCACGCAGCCGCGAAGGACTGGTTCTCGCGCGAAGGCGTGGTGCCGATCAATCACATGTTCGTCGTGCATCAGGACCTGCCGAAGCGGCGGCCGGATATCGTGCGCGAGTTGTATCGCATGATCGTCGAGAGCCGCGCGCTCGCTGAAAACGTTCCCGCCGAGTTTCCGCCCATCGGTCTCGAGGCGAATCGCAAGGGCATTCAGCTCGCGATCGACTGGGCGCTCGATCAGAAGATCATTCCGCACCGGCTCTCGGTGGACGAGTTGTTCGACGATATAACGGCCACATTGGGCTAGAACGATCACATAAAGCAGTGAGCCGCTCGCTCATCTGCGTAAAACGACTGGAGGCATGCTGTGTATTCGAGTATTTGTTCAGGGAGGCTCGTCGCGGGCTTCGTCATCGGCGCATGTGTCGCGGGTCAGGGAGTCGCGAGCGAGGCATCCAGCGGTGTAAGCGGCACGATGCTGCTCAACCGCGTCGGGCCGGTCACCTCCGAGCTCTATATCGCCGATGCGGATGGCAGCAACGAGCACAAGCTCCTGCCGACGACCGGCTTCGATTACCACGCGTCGTTCTCGAAAGACGGCCAATGGATCGTCTTCACGTCCGAGCGCGACGGGCTGGGCGAATCCAACCTGTATCGCGTGAAGATCGACGGCACGGCACTCCAGCGGCTCACGGATCACGTCGCCGTGGACGACGCCGCCGAATTTTCTCCCGCCGATCCTGACGTGATCGCGTTCGTTTCGTCGCGCAAGGGTGACGCAGGCTTCGGCACGACCAACGTGTGGACGCTGAACATCGCGACCGGTGCGCTGAAGAATGTCACCGGCGCCATTCCGTTCGACGCGTCGAAGCCGCATAGCTACTTCCGGCCGTCGTGGTCGCCGGACGGCAAGTGGCTCGCATTGTCGTCGGATATCGGCTCGGAATGGCGCGGGCATAACCTGCCGGTCGGTTGGGAGCGCACGCAGGAAAGCAGCATCTACGTCATCCGGCCCGATGGCTCCGGATGGAAGAAGATCGCGAGTCATCCGGGCTTCGACGACGGCTCGCCCGCGTGGTCCCCGGACGGCACGCATGTCGTGTTCTATGAAACGCCGGTGGAATCGACGTGGGGCGCGCACCGGCCGGAAGGCATCAACTCGGTCAGCTCGCAGATCGTATCGGTCGCGCTGTCCGATCTTTCGAAGACCACGCTGACGTCGACGCCCGGCTTCAAAGTGTTCCCGCATTATCTCGATGCCGCCAATGTCGCGTATCACGTCAAAGGCGGCGACACCGAGGGTCTCTATACGACGGCCGGCACGTTCCGCTCGACGGTCAACACGGGCATTCGCTCGCCGCACTATTCGGCGGACGGCAAGAAGATGGTCTACGAGAAAGTGACGTTTCGCCCCGCGCACCCGAACGGCACGCCGCTCTTCAGCTTCGATCCCGCATGGACGTACCGATACATCGACGTGTTCCCGCAGCTTTCTCCGGATCGTAGCCAGCTCGTGTACACAGAAAAGGCGACCGGATCGTCGATCGCGGTCATCAATACCGGCTTTTCCGGCTACCGGCGCATCTACGATTCGTCAGGGAGCGGCCTCGATGCGGACATGATCAAAAAGGGGCTGGCGGGCGCGTTTCAGCCGACCTGGTCGCCGGACCGTCAGTGGGTCGCGTTCGGCATCGGTGACTGGTTCTTCACGCGAGGGGCAGGGCCTGGGCGCATTGCGCGCATCAAGACCGATGGCAGCATGAACGGGCATCCGGAGATTCTCACCGATGGCTCGATGAACGCGGGCTTCCCGAGTTACTCGCCCGATGGCAAGAAGATCGTCTATCGCGTGTCGAACAAGACGCTTCAGGGCTTGCGCATTCTGGATCTGGATACGCGCACGACCACCGTGCTGACCAGTGAGCAGGACAATTTGCCGGGATGGTCGCCGGACGGCACGAAGATCGTCTTCACGCGCAAGCAGGTGAATCCGGACGATCCGAACAAGTTCAACTACGACGTGTTCACGATCCGGCCTGACGGCACCGGTCTCGAACGCCTCACGTCGGACGGCTCGAACCAGGGTCATGCGGTATGGACATATGACGGGCGCATCGCCTACAGCTCGGGAAGCTACGGCTTTCGCGACGAGCTTGCACTCTACGACAACAGCTTTCAGCCGGACGGCCAGAACTGGGTGATGAACGCCGATGGCGGCGACCAGCACGCCGTCACCGACACGCTCTGGGAAGAGGCCATGCCGCTCTACGTGCCGAATCGCTGAAGCGCCGGCTTGCTTCGACCAATGAAGGCGTCGTGCTCAGGCACGACGCCTTTTTTCTTGAGCATCACCTCAAGAAAATTCATGCGCGCTGCTAACAAAAATGCCAGCGAATCTCACTTTTGTGTAAAGGCTCGAGCGTCCGATTTCAATACCATGACTTGGTGCCTCGATTAAAAAATCAAGCAGAAGGGCGCAGCCAGACCCGTAGCAAAAACAAGCACACGCCGGATTCACTTCGATGCCCCTGCGTCACGCGAATCGAACGGGGTGGATTAAAAAAATGGACGGAGACATGAAGAAGATATCGACCACCTTGAGGAGGCCGCTGATCGGTGCGGCACTGCTGTGTTGCCTGAGCGAATACGCCCGTGCAGAAGTCTATACGGCGCCGAACGGCTCCGAACCGCCTCAGGCGAAACAGACTCAGGTGAACCCCAACGCGCCGCTGTCCGCGCCCAGCCTCAAGTCGGGCGAAGAGCTGGGCGAGCCGCCGGTCACGTGGAACGACACATACATCGGCTATCGATACGGCAGCGACTTCCACTATCCGGGCATTGCGGACAAGGTGACGCAGAACATCGGTTATCTCACGACGACGGGCGGTTTTCGCTTCGGCAGCTATGCGTTCAACGTCGATTACCTCGTGTCGAATTCCGCCAACCCGGAGGCGGGCGGCCCGTCGTCGGGCGGCGCACAGGAAATCTATAGCGTGGGGCGCGTCGAGCTGAGTACCGGAAAGATACTCGGCCGGTCCGTGGGCTTCGGCTTCATTCGTGACTATGGCCTGACATTGGGATACGAGTTCGGCAGTAAGAACGACGCGTATGCCGAGCGCGCGCGCATGCTGGTGCTCGGGCCGACCATCGAATTCACCGTGCCGCACGGCTTCTGGAACATCACGGCAGGGCTGCGAACGGAAAGCAATCACAACGGCATCACCGGCAGGGACGTGCATTTCAATACGGCGTGGCACATCGAGAGTTCGTGGCTGTTTCCCTTCAGAGCGGGCCCCGTGCCGTTCATTCTGCGGGGCTTCGCGAGCGTGACAGGGCCGAAAGGCAAGGACGGCTTCGGCGTCGATACGCAGACAGAGTTCCTCACGCGCGTCTCGCTGCTTGCGGATCTCGGTTCGTTCGCGGGGCATCCGCGAACGGTCTATGCAGGCGCGGGGTACGAATACTGGCATCACATGTACGGCACGCCGTCGAGTGCGGCGCCCGGCACCATCACGTCCGCGCCGATGGTCATGGCCGAAATTCACTTCTGAGCGACTCATGAACGCCGAGGTAATCGACCTCGCGCGGGCGGTCTGCGACGCATCGAGCGTTCGATCCGAACACGTCGAAGACGCGGCCTCGATTACCTAGGCGCGCAAGCCGGCGTGCGGCTTCGCGCTGCCTGAAAAAGAAACCGGAGACAAAGTGAAGAAGCTGCTATTCGCGCTAGGGGGTGTCGCGTGCGCCTGCGTGCTCGATCTCGCGCATGCTCAATCGGCGGTCACGCTTTACGGGATCGTCGATGACGGCATCGAATATCGAAACACGACGGGCGGTTCGGTCGCACGCGCCGTATCGGGAGGCATGTTCGCGAGCCGTTATGGCTTCAAGGGCAGCGAGGATATCGGCGGCGGATTGTCGATCAATTTCCAGCTCGAACAGGGGTTTTCGGGTATGACAGGCGCCGCCGCGAATGCCGCCGCAGCCTTCAACCGGCAAGCGTGGGTCGGCGTCTCCGGCGCATTCGGCGAGGCGCGCTTCGGTCTGCAGAACACACCGCAGTACATCTTCATGAACCCCGAGCTGGATCCGGTGTCGGTGATGAGCATCGGCTCGCCGATGAACAGCTTCAACAGCCTCACGATTCGCGAGAACAATGCGATCTCCTACTTCACGCCGACGCTCTATGGCCTGAGCGCGCAATTCATGGTCGCCCTGCGCGATGCCACGACCCAACCCGCCAACGGCATCCAGTTCTACAACGCGGCCTTGCGCTATGTGAACGGGCCGTTTCGACTCGCCGCCGGCTACGAACAGGCCGCCAATGCAACGGGCACGTCGATCCTCAAGGTCTTCAACGCGGGTGGATCGGTCGGGGTCGGAGCGGCTCGCTTTTATATCGCCTATCACACGGAGCGACAGACGGACGACAGCGTCAAGCGCGACGTGTACGAAGTGTCCGGCGCTTACTCCTTCACGCCGGCCGACCAGCTCTCGCTCATGTACGGCTACGCGCACGACCGGCTCGGGCAGGGGAACAACGCGCAGCAGATCGGCGTGACGTATTCGTACTCGCTGTCGAAGCGAACCACGCTGTACGGTTCGGCGGGTTTCATTCAGAACCGCAATCAGGCGAAATTCACGCTCAACGGCACGGGTTACACGGGGCTTGCGGTGGCGCCGGGAACCGATTCGCGCGGAGTGATCGTCGGCATGGTGCATCGCTTTTGATCGGCGTCTCGGGGTAAGTAGCAGACGCATCGCGTGGAAATATGTGGAAAAATTTCTGTCGTTTCCGCGCCCCTTCACCGGAGTTATGATCTCCTGTTCGATGTGTCCCGCTTCGCCTCGGGACTTCGCGGAGGCCGCGTCATGAGCTGCCGCACATGCTTTGAAAGAAGACGGCGGCCATACGGGCCATACGGGCCAACCGTCAGGGAGACGCAATGACTCAAGGTGCCTCGGCAAAACATCCGGCCCGGACGGGCGCCAAATCTCAGCTAACCACGGTTCCGAAGGTTCGCCTCTATGTCGAACAGCCCGAGGAAAAGCAGTGGTTCGTGCATGTTGGCCACGTCACCGAACGCGGGCGCTGGCGTACCGAGCCGCACGCGCATCCCGAATACGGTCAGCTCATTTTCGTGCGCAGCGGGCGTGGCGTGATGAATCTCGAGGGCAGCAGCGTGCCCTTCGAAGGACCGTGCGCGCTGCTGCTGCCGACCGAATGTGTCCACGGACTGGATTACGAGTACGACGCCGACCGCTGGGTCGTGACGATCGAGGTGTCGTATCTCGCGCAGGTCAATGCCAGGCTGCACGAATTCATCGCGCTGTGGGCGTCGCCGCGCGTGATCGCGCTGAGCGATTCGGACGCGACCGGCATCGACGTGTACAACATCATCCGAAGTCTCGCGCTGGAAGTTGAATCCGATGCGATCGGCCACGTCACGGGAACCGAAGCACTGCTCACCCTGTTGCTGCTCAAGCTGCTGCGCGAAACGAGCCTCGACGAGACCGGGAACGAAACCGGCTCGCGGCACGATGTCCGCGTGGTCGAGCGCTTTCGCAAGCTGATCGACGAGCATTTCCGCGAGAATCTGCCCTTGCAGGACTATGCGTCGATGATGGCGATCTCGCTCGTGCAGTTGCGGGCGGCGTGCACATCGGCGGCTGAGCAGAGCCCGACCAAGATGATTCACGCGCGCATCATCACCGAGGCCAAGCGCAACCTCATCTTCGGCGACATGTCGGTGGAACAGATCGCCTTCGGACTCGGCTTCGCGGATGCCGCATATTTCACGCGTTTTTTCCGTCGCGAAGTAGGGCAGGCGCCGAGCCAGTTTCGCGCGGCGGCGCGGCAGCAGCAGCCACAGAAGAAGGCATCCTCGCAATAGCGGGGCGTTGTCGCATGCCGGTGAAAAAAGTCCCGGCGAATCGGCTTTTTTTGCAAGGACTCGCGGTGATGGATCGAATACGCTTGTCATAACCCCATTCGCCATTCGCCATTCGCCCATGATGCAGTTCTTCCGAAGCACCTTGCCGGTTCTCGTGCTGCTGCTCGCGGCTGCCATGTATGCCGGCGCCGCGATGCCGGCGCAGGACGCGTCGCACGAATGGGTCTATGTGGGCACGCAGGCTAATCGTATCGAAGCACTGCGCCTCGATACATCGAATGGCGAGCTTGTGTCCGTTGCATCGATCAGCGGCGATATCCGGCCTACATGGCTCATGGCGCATCCGCGCTTGCCCGTGCTCTACGCGGTCGATGACGAGAGCAACAAGGCAGGCAGCGTGACCGCCTTCGGCGTGAACCGCGAGACGGGCGAGCTGAGCAGACTCGGCGCGGTCGCAACGCATGGCGTCGGCACGACTCATCTGAGCTTCGATGCGCCCTCGGAAACGATTCTCGCCGCCAACTACAACAGCGGTTCCGTGTCGAGCGTCAGGGTTCGTGACGGGAAGCTGGACGCACTGTCATCGACGGTCAGCGAACGCGGGTCCGGTCCGGGCAAGCGTCAGACAAGTGCGCATGCGCATGACGCGGTCGTCGATCCTTCCGGACGCTATGTGCTGGTGCCCGACCTCGGCGCGGATCGCGTGTTCGTTTATCGCTTCGATCGCGCAACGCGCACGCTGTCGAAGGACGATTCGAATCCGTCGCGTGACTTCGTCGCGCCATTCGGGAGCGGGCCACGTCATATCGTGTTCGGTGTCGACGGACGCTTCGCCTACCTTGTCACCGAATTGTCCGCCGATGTGATGGTGTTCCGATGGGACGCATCGCAAGGGCGCCTGACGGTCAGACAGTCATTGTCGTTGTCCGCCGCTGGCATGGCGGGTGCCAAAAGCGGCGCCGAAATCGCGACGAGCGCCGACGGGCGTTTCGTCTATGTGGCCGATCGCGGCAAGAACGCGATTGTCGTCTATCGTGTCGATGCCGCGAGCGGCATGTTGTCGGAAATTCAACGAGCGCCCTCGGATGGCGTGAAGCCGTGGAGCTTTTGCATCGATCCGTCTGGCAGGTGGCTCGTGGTTGCAAACCAGGAAAGCGGTACGGTGAGTGTCCTGGCAATCAGTCCCGCATCCGGGTTGCTGAAGAACACCGGCCATGCGGCGAATGTCCCGAGCGCGACGAGCATTGCCTTTGTCCGGTGAGGCTTTGTGCCGTGACAGACCGACGGTCCCACCACACCGATCGCTGATCCCGTCATCCAAAATCTGCACGGGAATCAAGAACGTCCCGTGTGTTGATCGTAGCATCGGGCGGGAATGTCGATGCCGCGTTGTTCGCGTCGGCGATCAGCTAAGTTTGAGCTTTTGCGTAAGCGCCCGCTTTCGAAGCGGACGCATACGCTTATGAACGGCGCGCCGCCGCTTCCAGAAACGCAATCAGCAACGGATGCGGCGCGCCATCGCGCGACGACAGTTCGGGATGCCCCTGCATACCCACAAAGAACGGATGCTTATCGGCCTCGATGGCATCGGCGATCGAGCCGCTCTCGTCGTGCGCGCTGACGGTCACGCCGAGCGTCGCGAGCGGCGCTTCGAGCGCCGGATTGAGCCTGTAGCGATGATTGCAGAGAATGTTCGCCTGCGCGCCGAGCATGGCCGCGATACGCGATCCCGGCACCAGGCTTATCGGCCGCAAGCCTGAGCGATGCAACAACACGCCATCCTCGCCAACATGAATCGGCTCGAAGCTGGCGACGCGCGCATCGGGCTGCGCTTCCTTCATGCCGATCTCATCGCTCTTCAACGCGAGCCGCGCGATGGCCGTCGCCATTGACTGCATGCCGAGAGACAAACCCACGACCGGAATCGACGCCAGCCAGCCGAAACGCGCGGCCTCGATCTGTCCCGCCACGTGCGCCATGTCCGCGCTGCCCGGCAAAAGAATGCCGTGTGCATCGGCGAGCAGAGTTTCTGCGTTGTCGCGATCGATGTCCTGCGCCGCGATGAAGCGCACGTCGAGATCGAGGCCGAGCGCATCGGCGGCGTCACCGAGGGCGGCGAGCGTCGCGGGGTATTGCTGATGCTGGTCGCACTCACGACCTATCAGCGCAATCGTCATGGACGGCCCGCCCGCGCGCGATGCGGCTTCTTCCGTGGAGCGCCATCTTCCATAGCGATCCCGATGCGCTTGCAAAACCACGCCCGAACCATCTTCGACGAGCTGTGCGCTATCGGCTTGATGAACGACGCGCAACATCTCCACGTCTTCGGCGCATTGCGTAGGAAACGCTTTGAACGATCGTACGAGAAGCACGATATCGCGCGTGTGCGCCAGCGCAAAAATCTCATGGCATGGTTCGGCAGTGTCGGGCAGGCCCGTGCGCGTGCGCCAGATCAGACCGCTCGCGACTAACCGGCCATCCGCTGTGACGTGCTGATGCGCATCGGGAAACCGCTGTTCGTCGAAATGCACGCCTGCGCAGCGGAGTTCGGCATTCAAAGTCCGGGCGAACAGCGCGGGAAGGGCGCCGAATTGCGCCGGCTCGGGGGTAGCGTCTTCGATGAGATAGAGCATGGAAGGCCATCCGATAAAAAGAAAAACCCGCGCACGGCACACGAGTCGCGGGCATGGCGTCTGGTGCTTAGGCGCTTCAGACCGCGGCGACAGCAGGTGTCAACGCCGCACACGCGGTCTCGATGCGCCGGCACGCGTCGCGCAGCGTGGGCATCGCATCGCAACAGCATACGCGATCCGCACATGGTTCTCCACGCCGAACGCGCTGCCGCGCACCACGCCGACATGCGCCGCCTCCAGCAGATAGTTGGCGAAGTCGAGATCGTTAGCGATGACATCGCCCGAAGGCGTAGCAGCACCTATCGCGCCCGAGCAGTCCACGAAGGCGTGGAACGCGCCATCGAGTGCATCGCAACGCAGGCCGGGGCAGCGTGCCACGGTATCGACCACGAGATCGCGGCAGGTGCGCAACTCATCGATCCATTCGATCAGGAAATCCGTGCCGCCTTCCAGCGCCGCGAGCGTCGGCGCTTGCAAGATCGTGCTCGAATTCGACGTGCTCTGCGATTGCAGCGTCTGCATCGCGCGGATTAGCCACGCCGGACCGCCCGCATAGCCGATCCGCCAGCCCGTCATCGAATACACCTTCGATACGCCGTTGACCGTCAGCGTGCACTCGCGCAGACGCGGTTCGACCTGCAAAGGGCGTATAGAACGGCCCGCCGTAGCGCGTGTGTTCGTAGATGTCGTCGGCCATCACGAGCACATGTTCGTGTTCGAGCGGGACATCGGCGAGCGCGCGCAGGTCTTCGGTCCGATGGCAGCGCGCAGATCGTCAGAGCAGGCTCGGTCACCAACGAAGTAACTGTGCTACTCGTTGATGAAAGCAAAAGACAACGCAGTCCATCTATGAATTTACATAGCGAAACTGACCGATCCTTAAAGCCGATGATATCTCGCGCACTTTATTTTGAACCTGACTTCGATATCACATCGGGGGCGGCCAAGCCGGCGGGGAAGTTACCTGATGATCGACTGCAGCCTTCGAAAAAGAAGCACATGGCGATTCACTCGACATTTTGTGCCTCTACCAAAACCCGGAGCGACTCAAATTGGTGAAGCCATTGAATCGTTTGATGCATGCTGCGCCCTTGCGACATGCAAGGGCCAAGATGAGATAGGCTGCGGACCGGAAGGGTATCCAGACGACAACGATATGCCTGAATCGAATCTATAAGCCTGCTCAGGCAAAAACGAAGTACTTGCGCACCGTCTCCACCACCTCCCAGGTCCCTTTCATTCCGGGTTCAATCACGAACACATCGCCGGCCTTTAGGTGCACCGACTCCTCGCCTTCCGGCGTGATGATGCAGTAGCCGTCGAGAAAGTGGCAGAACTCCCATTTCTCGTAGTTCACCTCGAACTTGCCCGGTGTGCAGATCCAGGTACCCATGATCTTGCTGCCGTCCTTTGAGAGGTAAGCGTTGAGGTTCACGGTGTGCGGATCGCCGCCGATGCGCTTCCACTTGGTGGCATCAAGGACCGGAATGGGGCAGGTTTCGCGCAAAACGGTTATGAAGTCGGACATGTCAGTTCCAAACGATGGGATAAGAGGTCCATCACCTTAGTTCAATAGCGTTACTGAGGCTAGTATGCTTCCGACACGGGACTCGTCTATTTTCGACACCGTCTCGCCGTTATCGTGAAGCACTCTAGATGGCGCTGTCGGTCGCCGACGATGTCGGGCTTGCGCGTGGACGAAGTGCCCGCGCTCAGCCTCAGACGTACATGGCCTTGACATGTACAGTAAGCGAGCGTTTTGAAATAAGCCGACCTGCGTTGCATCGTCTGATTACTGATGAGGACTTTTCGTTCGCGGCCTAGCCGGACCGTGTTACGGCCAGATTGAAATGTCCGACCGTTAGCTAAGTTGAAATGTCCCGGTTACGAGGGCTTCGATTGCGTTTCTTACGGGGTTGAAGCAACGTCGTGTCGAAGGATTGCATGTGATCGGGCAGGGCGCCTGCGTTGATGTCACTGGCCTGTACCGACCGATCACTTGGGTTCTCGGCGGTCGATTTCATGTTCTTGTGCGACGACATTTGCACGATGACTTGTTCAACATCGGCTTGCGTGAGCTCGCGCTGCTTCTTCGTGCCAGGCACACGCTCATGCGTTTTGACCCCGGCGCCCCGATGCGCGCGAGAAGGCGCTTTGCCGATGCGCCGGTTGTCGCGCTCGGCCTGAATCGCCTGCGAGATTTCAAGCACGTGCGCAAGGCGCTTATGTTCGACGATGGCGCCCTGGTCGACTTCAGCCAGCCGGTCATACGCACGCGACGCGATCAGCTTGCCATTGGCGCGGATCTCCTTGCGCCCATCCGGGTATTCCCACACTTCGATGTATCGACCAATCAGCTTGCGATTCTCGAGCGTATCGCGTTGGGGCACCCACAGTCCCGCGTCAATCATCAACTGGCGCACCGTTTCCTTCGCCAGCCCGATACCGTGGCACTCCACGAGTTTCTCGCACGCCAGCGTCGGGCCGAAATCGGCGTAGCGTTCGTGGATCAGGGCCAACGCGCGGCAGATCGTGTCCTCGGGCAACTGGTGATTGCTGGGCTTGCCGCGACGCTTCGAGACCAGGCCCGCCGCGCCCTCGGCGCGATAGCGACTGGCTAGGCGCTCGACTTGCCGCCGGCTCATGCCCAAGCGCTCGGCAGCACGCCAGGTCATCAGCCGCCCATCGACCACGGCTTCGATGACCTTCACACGATCGACTTCACGCATGCTCATGGTGATCGTCTCGATCTCGCTCATGGCTGGCCTCCGCAAACGGGCGAAAACCAGTTCAGCTTGCCCTCAAAATACCCAAGGTGCGACATCTGTACTTTGCTCAAGTACGACACTACAACTTTGCTGCGACATACAATGTCCCCGCTAAGTTCAAATGTCGTGCCGCCGGCTAAATAGAGATGTCGGGTTTTGAACGGATGTTTTGCTAGCTTTCTTTAGTTTTTGGGGTTGGGGCGGCG
>NZ_FCOM02000023.1 GCF_001544695.2 Caballeronia arvi | reverse complement strand
GTGCTGCCGTTCGACTTGCATGTGTAAGGCATGCCGCCAGCGTTCAATCTGAGCCAGGATCAAACTCTTCAGTTCAATGCCTGTTACTGTTTTCGGTTCCGTAGAACCGGTCGCTCACTCAACGTACTGACGATGATTTGTTCCATCCAAAGATGGAAAAACCTTCCTCTGATACTTCGTGTGAGACTCTTGATTACTTTTGCTATTGCTCCAGCCCCGAAAGACTGAAACCGCACTCGCCATCAAGCGCCCACACTTATCGGCTGTTAGTTTTTAAAGAGCATTGCGCAAGACCGTCAAACCTCACCACCGTCTTGCGTCGCTGCGTTGTCTGCAGCAGAGAAACGAGATTATGACGGGCCGATGAACTCATCGCAAGTCCCTTTCGCAAATTATTTTTCTACACCCGAATGACACGTCCGAAATCCAGATTCCCCGATTTGAGACTTCGAACGCGAGAATCATCGGTGGCTGATCTCCTCACGCCTAAAGATCGCCCGACCCTCAGCTTCCAAAGAAAGGCGTGCAGAATCCCGCAGGCCCGACGCAATCCGACGCCGATGACGACCCATGCCGCATCGACATGGGCATACGTGTCGAGCCGGGGCCCGACGCCGCATCGCCAGAATGCGCGCCACCATAGGCCTCATTGGTTTCGTTCGCCTTCTGTTGTTCAGCCACCTTCGCTTCCGCAGCCTGGATGTCGGCGGGGTAGTTGGCTTGCTCGCCCATCGCAGGCGAATAGCCGGCTTGCTCCAACTGCACGAGCTCGGCTTTCACTTGTGCGCGAGTCAGCGGTGCGTTCTGGCTCTGTGCGAAAGCGAATGCAGGCGCAGCGATGACAGCGACGGACACGATAACTTTGGCGATAGCGTTCATGATGTTCACACTCCACAGGAAAAGGCTGACCGGATCGCAGGCGATCCACGAACCTCATCGAACGCACAGGGCCCTTGCGCGGCTTCGACACTCACTCGAGCGGTGCATGGGACCGGAGTAAAGCGCTAACTCCGATCGACACCTGGGTTTCAAGCGTTGAGGCTTCGATTAGTTAACCCGGGCACGTGGACATCTATTCCCGCGACAAGACGAGATTTCCCGCCGAGAGCGCATGACATCGCATCGGCTTCGAACGGGACTATCAGAGGGGAGAAGAGGGAGGCGCGGAGGACGAAACCGGATGAGGAGTCCGGTAAGGCGCCAGCCAGCACCCGTCCACCGCGATTCGATTGTGACGCGAGGCGGCGCGAAGATCATCGCCGCTTGCGTTGAAGATGCCTTGCCGATCCCGCAACAATGCTATTCGCGACAGCGATGCTCAATGCGTGTCCGGCACGAGATGCACGCGCTTTTCCGTCGCCGCTTCGACAGCCGAGCGTGAATACAGCAGCGGAAAGTATTGCCCGTCGAGCCACATCTGCGCGAGATCGCGATAGTGCGGGTTATCCGGATCACCCGACTCTCCGGGCAGATTCACCGCGCGCGAGGCGTCCCAGTTGCCGACATCCACGACAACGCGAAACGAAGGACCATTGGTCTCGCGGAAATCGCTTGCGCGATATGTCGACTGATTCGGCGTGTATGCGCTGCCGCCTTTGCCGATCGGCCCGACGTTGAGTTTCGCGCGCATGTCCGCATCGACGACATCGGCGAGCGGATGCGCGTTCAGGTTCGTCTGCAGCTTGCCCCATCGCCACTGGCTCGCATCGGCGCCTTGCAGTTGCCGCATCTCCACATACGCATCGTGCAGACTCGAAATCAGCACGGCATCGCGTTTGGCTTGCGCACCATCGCCGAAGCGAGTCTCGGGATGCTCGAGCGCGTCGAGCATCACGGCCGTGTCCGGAGCGCCGAACGCCGACGCCGCGTTCTTCGGCAACACCGCTTCTTTGAAGGCTCGTCCGAGATGCCGCGATAGCCATACTTCTTCGAGCGCCGCTTGCGATGAATCCGCGCCCATGTGCGCGTCCCAGCCCTTGAGCATGGCGAGTGCTGCGCGCGTGTCGTCGTCATCGCTCGAAAGCGGACCGAGCAATGCGACGAGCCTGCGTGCCGGGATCGAAACGATATCGTTCTGCAAATGCTCCGAGTCTTCGATCGACACCTTGGGCAGCGACTTCAATACCTCGTCGATACGTTGATGCCGCGAACCGTTGGTCCATTCGAAACCGAGTTTGCGTTCCGCATACGGATAACCTGCGGGCAGGTTCATTTCATTCGATGTGGTGAAATAACCTTGCGCCGGGTTATACACCGATGGCATTGCATCGCGCGGCCAGAAGCCCGCCCATTCATAGCGCCCATCGCCGGGCACTGGCATGAGACCGTCCCAGTTCGGGCGAATCGGCGCGAGGCCGCTCGGCACCCAGCCGATGTTGCCGTCCTTGTCCGCGAAGACCTGATTGACGGTCGGTGCGCCCCACGTCGCAAGCGCGGCCTTGAATTGCGCGTAGTTCTTGGCGCGCATGTAACGCATCGAATCGAAGTAAGGCGACATGCCCGGCGAGAGCCACGCCGTGCGCACCGCGAATGCGCGATGCTTGCCTTCTTCCGTATAGATCACCGGACCATGTCTTGTGAACAGCAGATCCGCGGTGACGGGCGAACCATTGCGCACGGCGATCTGCTCGCGCACGACGCGCATCGGCTCCCATTTGCCTTTATAGCGATACTGCCGCGGGTTCGCCGGGTTCAGCTCGTACACATAGAGATCTTCCTGATCGATATTGAATATCGTGAGACCGTAAGCGATCGAGCCGTTATGCCCGATGGAAATACCCGGCGCGGAAGGCTCGCCGCCGCCGATGATGTCGAGCGTCGGCGTGCTGATCTGCTGGATATAGCGCAGGCTCGGCGCGGCATACGCACGATGCGGATCGTTAGCCATGATCGCGCGGCCCGTGGCCGACTTCGATGGCGCGATGGCCCAGTTGTTGCTGCCTTCGGTGACTTCTTCGGGATTGTCGGCGGCGGCAATGACTGTCGTCGATGCATCCGCGCTCTTCATCGATTCCTTCGTCACGCGCACGCCTTGCGTTGCGAGCGTGAAGACCTTGAGCACGTCGTCGGGCAGACAGGGATCGAGGCCCGCGGGCATCTGCGCTTTCCACGGCGGCTGCAAGCCGAAGCGCACGGTATCCGCATCGAGCGAGCTCTTGCACGTCACGCGCGCACGCGCCACTTCGCTCGTCAAATTCCTCGTGAGGCCGTGGCTGCGAATGCGCACGATATCATCGGCGCTCCACTTCGCCGGCCAATAGCCGATCTTGCGAAATTCATACGGCATACGGTCCGGATGCGCGGCAAGCCAGTCGACGTACGCATTCACGCCCGCCGCGAAGCGCGTCGCCGCAGGCTTTGCATCGGGACCGTAGCGTTGCCACTCGGTCGTCATGTCGCCGCGATAGAGAAAGAGCCGCGTGGCCTTGTCCTGCTCCACATACGCCGGGCCGAACACTTCCGAGAGCTCGCCGAGGCCGCGCCGGCGCCATAGATCGATCTGGAACAGCCGGTCGCGCGCCGCGTTGAAGCCCTGCACGAAGAACGCGTCGCTGTCATTCGCCGCGAAGATGTGCGGCACGCCCCAGTGGTCGATCAGAATATCCGATGGCTGCGAAAGTCCCGCAACGGCAATGGTTTCGACGTTCGGCGCATCGGCGAAAGTTGTTGTCGTCGCGAGCGGGCCGAATAGCGCCGCGCCAAGCGTGAGCGCGAGCAAGCGTTGCCTCTTCTTTCCCTTCATCTGAGCGTCTCCTTTTGTTATCGGTGTTGATTCGGGTCACGCGGATACTGCAATGTAATTGGATTGGGACGCACGCGCAAAGGCCGCTTCGAAAATCAGGGTTACATTTGGATACATCAGCCGATGCGTCAGCAGTCGATTCATTGCGCGCTCGAACGTCGAATCATTGGAAACAACGCGCCCTTGCAAAGGAGATACCTGATGTCCGCCATTGCCCGAAGCATCGATCCGATATCCATCGCCAAACGCGTCTATGAGGCATATGTCACGAAAGACCGCGATGCGATCGAAGCCCTAATCGCCGACGATTTCCACTTCACGAGTCCGCGCGACAATCGTCTCGATCGCGCGACGTACTTCTCGCGTTGCTGGCCGAACTCGCATGTCACGGATGAGTTCACATTCGTCCATCTCGTTCCAGATGGCGATCACGTGTTCGTGACCTACGACTTGCGCATGAAAGATGGCAGCGCATTTCGCAACACGGAGATCCTCACCGTCAGAGAGGGACAGCTCGTCGAAGCGCAAGTCTTCTTCGGCTGGATGATCCCTCATGAAGCGCCCGAAGGTAGTGGCATCTGATTGCTTCGCCATCCATATTATTACGGCGCCTCAGTGCGTGTATTCGCCTCGAGTCGCACTTTGCCCCAACCTGTCATATTTACCGATACAAACCAGCTCGCTCGACCTCTTTTTGTCAGACAAGAAGCCGCCAGCGCTTCCTTTTTCCTATCCTTCTCTTGACTGGTAGACGATTGCACGACATGCGCTCCGCTTGACACCGACGTTCAGCCTCGCGTATTGTTTGGTAGACCAACCAAGAAAATGGAATTCTCCATGAGCCGCGTAGCCGCCATTCCTGTCTGCCTGTTCATCGCCGCGACGCTGGCGGCATGCTCTCATCAGGAACGCGATAGTTACCAGGGCTATGTCGAAGGGGAGTTCGTCTATCTGGGCTCTTCGCAATCGGGAAAGCTCACCGCGTTGTCGGTCGCGCGCGGGCAATCCGTCAAAGCAGGCGCCAGTGCGTTCACGCTCGAATCCGTCGATGAAACCGCCGCGCTCGATCAGGCTCAGCGTCAACTCACGGCTGCGCAGTCGCAGCTCGAAGACATCCTGACAGGCAAGCGCGCGCCGGAAGTCGCTTCGGTGCGCGCACAACTCGCGCAGGCGCGCGCGAACGGCCGCAAGGCCGCATTGCAACTGAGCCGCGACGAGGCGCAGTTCAGCGCTGGCGGCATCGCAAAAGGACAACTCGACGATTCGCGCGCCAACGCCGATGCAACCGCCGCACAGGTGCGCGATCTCGCCGAGCAGGTCGACATCGCGCGCTTGCCGGGCCGGCCTCAGCAGATCGCCGCGCAGCGCGCCCAAGTGGCCGCCGCGCAGGCGTTCGTCGCACAGGCGCAATGGAAAGTCGATCAGAAGCGCGTCACCGCGCCCGCGGATGGCCTCGTGTACGACACGCTCTTTCGCGTCGGAGAATGGGTGCAGGCTGGAAGTCCCGTCGTTCAGATGCTGCCGCCGCAAAACGTGAAAGTGCGCTTCTTCGTGCAGGAAAACGTGGTGGGCAGCCTCGCCGCGGGCCGCGCGGTGTCGATTCATTGCGACGGCTGCGCCGAAGACGTGCCCGCGACGATCACCTATGTTTCCAATCAGGCGGAATACACGCCGCCCGTCATCTACAGCAACGAAAACCGCGCGAAGCTCGTGTTCATGGTCGAGGCGCATCCTCAGGCCAGCGATGCATCGAAGCTTCATCCCGGTCAACCCGTCGCGGTGAGGCTGCAATGAACGCGCAGGACACGCCCTACGTCATCGACGTCCACAATCTCAACAAGCACTTCGGCGACAAACACGTCGTGAACGATGTGACCTTGCAAGTCGCGCGCGGCGAAATCTTCGGCTTTCTAGGTCCGAACGGCAGCGGCAAGACCACATCCATTCGCCTGATGTGCGGACTGCTCACACCCGATTCGGGCAGCGGCACGTGTCTCGGCTATGACATCGTTCGAGAAAGCGAAGAGATCAAGCGCAACGTCGGCTATATGACACAGCGCTTTTCGTACTGGGAAGACCTGACCATCCGCGAGAATCTCGACTTCGTCGCGCGCATCTATCAGATGACGAAGCGCCGCGAAGCCGTCGATCGCGCACTCGAAACGCTCGGTTTGCAGAGCCGCGCGAATCAACTCACCGGTTCGCTCTCGGGCGGATGGAAGCAACGGCTCGCGCTCGCGGCCTGCATGCTGCACGAGCCAAAGCTCCTCCTGCTCGATGAACCGACCGCGGGCGTCGATCCCACCGCGCGCCGCGACTTCTGGGAAGAGCTGCATCGTCTTGCGGCGAAAGGCATCTCCGTGCTCGTCAGCACGCATTACATGGACGAAGCCGAGCGCTGCCACAAGCTCGCGTATATCGCCTATGGGAGGCTGCTTGCGCAGGGCACCGCGAGTGAAGTGATCGCCTCGCAGAATCTCGCGACATGGAGCATCCACGGCGATCATCTGATTGCGCTTTCTGAACGCTTGCGCAAGACGCCCGGTATCGATCAGACCGTCGTGTTCGGCGCGGCGCTGCACGTGAGCGGCAGCGATCACGCTGCGGTCGAACGGGCCGTGCGCGATGCGACCAAAGACGGCGCAATGCGCGCGGAACCCATCGAAACCGGGCTCGAAGACGTGTTCATCTACTTGATGAGCCGATCCACCGATAACTTCAAGGTGACGTCATGAACGCGCGCGGCCCTTTTGCGATTTTCGGCGGCTTCTCCGTCACGCGCTGGTGGAGCATCGTGACCAAGGAGTTTCTGCAATTGCGGCGCGACCGCATCACGTTCGGCATGATCGTCGGGTTGCCGATCGTGCAGCTCGCGCTCTTCGGCTATGCGATCAACACGGACCCGAAGCATCTGCCGACCGCCGTCATCGTCGGCGATCAAAGTCCCTTCACGCGCAGCTTCGTCGAGGCGATGAAGCATTCCGATTACTTCGATATCGTCGAAACGCTGCCCGACGACGCAAGCGGCCGCCGCGCGCTCGCGCAAGGGCGCGTGCTTTTCGTGCTCAACATCCCCGCCGATTTCTCGCGCAAGCTGTTGCGCGGCGAGCGGCCGGCGCTGCTCGTCGAAGCAGACGCCACGGATCCGAACGCGGTGAGCAAGGCGAGCAACGCGCTGCCCGGGCTGATTCAGTCCGTCGCAAACAAGGACATCACCGGCCCGCTTGCATCGTTGAACAGCAAGCCCGCTGCGTTCGACGTACAAGTCCATAACCTCTATAACCCCGAAGGCATCACGCAATACAACGTCGTGCCTGGCTTGATGGGCGTGATCCTCACGATGACGCTCGTCATGATGACAGGCCTCGCGATGACGCGCGAACGCGAGCGCGGCACGATGGAAAACCTGCTCGCGACACCCGTGCGCCCGGTCGAAGTGATGACCGGCAAGATCGTGCCTTACGTGTTCATCGGTCTCATTCAGGCGTCGATCATTCTGGTGGCCACGCGCTTCGTGTTTCATGTGCCGTTCGTCGGCAATCCGTTCGCGATCTATCTCGCCGCGCTGCTCTTCATCGCAGCGAACCTGACCGTGGGCATCACGTTGTCGTCGCTTGCGCAGAATCAGCTTCAGGCCATGCAGCTCACCATGTTCTATTTCCTGCCGAACATCCTCCTGTCGGGCTTCATGTTTCCTTTCGCGGGCATGCCCGCGTGGGCGCAGTTCATCGGCAATCTGCTGCCTCTGACTTATTTCAATCGCCTGATCCGCGGCATTTTGCTCAAGGGCAATGGCTGGGCGGACCTGTGGCCTTCCGTCTGGCCGATGGCGCTCTTCACGGTCATCGTCATGGGCATCGCGCTGCGCTTCTATCGGCGCACGCTCGACTAGGGAGATGTCGATGAAACCCACACTTACTCTCTGCGCGCTCGTGCTGTGCGGCTGCACCGTCGGTCCCGACTTTCATACGCCCGCGCCGCCGGATACGCAGAGCTATGTCAAAACGTCAACGCAAGAGTTTCCCGCCACCGACCATGCTTTGCCGCTCTGGTGGAAGCAGTTCGGTTCAGAAGCGCTGAACGATCTCGTCGATCGCGCATTGAACGACAGTCCGACACTCGCGCAAGCCCGCGCGAAGCTCGTGCAGGCGCGCGAAGACTATCAGGCGCAAGCGGGCGCGACGTACTTCCCGGCCGTCGATGCATCGCTTTCGACATCGCGTCAAAAGGTCGATCCTGCGGCGTTCGGCGTGCCCGTGCCGAGTCCAGGGCCTTTCACCCTCTTCGATGCATCGGTCAGCGTGTCCTATACGCTCGACATCTTCGGCGGCGACCGCCGCGCGCTCGAAGCACTGCGTGCGCAAGTGGATTACGAGTCCTTCGAGCTCGATGCGGCGCGCCTTTCGATCGCGGGCAATGTCGTATCGACGGCTATCCGTCGCGCATCGTTGCAGCAGCAGATCACGTTGACCGAGCGTCTCGTCGATGCGCAGGCTCATCAACTCGGCATCATGGAAGGACGTCTGAAAGCAGGCGGTGTCGCAACGTTCGATGTACGCAGCCAGCGCACGCTCGTCGAGCAAACGCGCGCGACGCTGCCTTCGCTCGTCGCGCAGCGTGACGCGGCGGATCATCGGCTTGCGGTATTGCTCGGCATCGAGCCGTCGAAAGCCGACTTCGATGCGATCACGCTCGACTCGCTGCATATTCCCGACAGCGTGCCGCTCACGCTGCCATCGACGCTCGCACGCGAGCGCCCCGACATCCGCGCGTCGGAAGCGTTGCTGCATCAGGCGAGCGCGAATGTCGGCGTGGCCACGGCCGATCTCTATCCGACGTTCTCACTGACAGCCGGCGCGGGCAGTCAACGCACGAGCATCCACGACGTGCTGAACAGCGTGAACGTGTGGAACGTCGGCTTGAATCTGACGCAGCCGCTCTTTCATGGCGGCGAATTGCGCGCGAAGAAGCGTTCGTCGGAAGCGGCTTATGATGCAGCGCTCTCGGCGTACCGACAGACCGTGCTGGACGCATTGCAGCAAGTCGTCGACAGCCTGACCGCGCTGCAAAACGACGCAAGCGCATTGCAGTCGCGCGAAGTGGCCGCGAACGAAGCGCGAGCGAATCTCGATACGGCAGGCGCGCGCTACACGGCGGGCGGCGTCAGCCGCTTCGATCTGCTCGATACACAACGCCAGGCATTGCAGACGCAACTCGACTATGCGCTCGCGCAGGCGAACCGTCTCTCCGACACGGCTGCCCTCTTTCAGTCGCTAGGCGGCGCCGGCGAAGACACTCAGACCGCATCCTTGCGACAACGCTGAAATCAACCCGCGAATCGCGGTTCGGGAATGCCTCGCACGCCGAGCCCCGTCACCGCGAACAGGCCGCCCTTGTCGCGTTCCTTTTGCGGAATGCCCCACATCGGGCGGCCCATCGTCGTCACATAGAGGATGTCGAGATTCGGCCCGCCGAACATCACGCTCGTCAGATTGCGCACCGGAAACGGCACGACGCGATCGAGCCTGCCATCGGGCGCGAAGCGCAGAATGCGTCCGCCAAACACGAGCGCGGACCAGATGTAGCTTTCTTCATCGACGGTCGCGCCATCGAACGTGCCTGCCATATCGTGCGCGGACACGAACAGCCGCTTGTTCGTCGCGGCGCCCGTTTCGATGTCGTAGTCGTAGGCGTACATCTCTTTGCTGTATGTATCGGTGAAATAGAACGTCTTGTTGTCGGGGCTCCAGCATGGGCCGTTCGAGCAACTGATGCCGCTGTCCAGACGCGCGATCTTTCCGTCCGTATCGAGCCGGTACAGGCCACCGCTGCGCGTCGAGCGCTGGCCGCGATCGGCGTCGTAGCGGTCGAAGTCATAGGACATGGTGCCCGCGACGAAGCGGCCACGGCGATCGACCTTGCCATCGTTGAAACGTGTCTCGGGATCGTCGCTCTCCGGATCGCCGATGAGCTGCACGGTCTGCGCATCGAAGTCGTAGAAATGCAGGCCGCTGGCGAGCGCGACGACCGCGCCGCCCTGCTCGCGCAATGCCATCGAACCGATGTGGCGCGGCACGAAATAGCGCTTCGCGTCGCTGCCATCCGCGCGGCAGCTATAGATTTCCGCGGCCGTGCTGTCGATCCAGTACAGCCGTTCCTCCTTCACGTCCCAGAGCGGTCCTTCGCCGAGGTGATTGTTCGCATCGACCAGCAAGCGTACTTCGGGCATCGTTGTCTCCTGTGTTCAGGCTTCATCGTCCTTCACCTGACGGCGATGCGCGAGCAACGCCATCAGTCTGCGATCGCGCCAGCGGCTGCGTTCCTCGATACGCTCGCGCGGCAGCACGGCGCGGCGCTCGGCATCGAGTCTGTTCAACGTATCGTCGGACCAGTCGAACGATTCCCGCGTCGACGCGATCGCTCGATACGTGCCGCCATAACGCGCCGCGTAGTCCGCGACGCCGCCGGGCGCGTTGAGGTCGATCGTTTCGAACGGGCCCATGAACGACCAGCGCATCGCGAGTCCATCGCGTATCACGGTGTCGAGATCGGCGGCGCTCGCATAGCCTTGCTCGTAGAGACTCAGCGCTTCATCGAGCAAAGCGCCTTGCAGACGATTCAGCAGAAAGCCCGAGATTTCACGATTCACGTTCACCGGTTTCTGCCCCGCTTCTTCGTAGATGGCGCTTGCGCGTTCGATCGTGTCTTGCGATGTCCACGGCGCGCCGCATAACTCGACGAGCGGAACGAGCGACGGCGGATTCACCGGATGCGCGACGAGACAACGCGCGCGGCCTTCGATGCCCTCCGTAAATGTCGATGCCGGCAATCCGGACGTCGAACTCGCGAGCAATGCATCGGGCTTCGTCAGCCGATCGAGCTCGATGAACAACGCGCGCTTCGCGTCCACCACTTCCGCGATGTTCTCCTGCACGAGATGCGCATCGGCGACGGCATCGGCGAGCCTTTCGCATGTCGCGATGCGAGACACGATTACGTCGACGGGTTCATCGATCAGATCGAACGACGCGAGATCCTGCACGCTTTCGCGGATCGCGGGAATCGCGCCTGAGAGCATGTCCTGCGATGCGTCGTGCAGCTTCACATTGAAGCCGCTTTTCGCAAAGACGATCGCCCACGCGCGTCCGATGCGTCCCGAACCGATCACCGCGATGTTTTTCGCTTGCATCTGTCTCCCGTCCTCATTCGAGTTGATCTAGCCCTTCTTGTCCCGCAACGTGATGACCGCCGCGAGCACGACGAGCCCGTTGATGATGTCGCGCACCGCGGGCGGGACGGTGGTACCCGCGAGCAGCGTGCCAAGCGCGGTGAGCAGGAGCGCGCCGCCGAACACGCCGAGATAGTGTCCGCGTCCGCCGGTGATCAGCGCGCCGCCGACGACCACCACGGCAATCGAAGGCAGCAGATACGGATCGCCCATGCCGAGAAACGCTTGCGAGCTGAAGCCAGCGAGCAGCAAGCCGACGAGCGCCGAGCACAATCCCGAGAGGCAATACACGGCGATCAACGTCGTGCCGACGCGCACGCCGGACAGCTTCGCCGCGACCTGCGAGTTGCCGACCGCATACACGCGCCGCCCGAACGGTGTGCGATGCAGCAGCAACAGCGCGATGACGAGAAACACCGGCACGCTCCAGGCCGCGAGCGATAGCGGACCGAGGTGTCCATTCGTGAATTCGCTGATCGACGAGGGCGACCATCCTTGCGGCGAGCCGTTGCAATAGATCAGCGTCAGGCCTTGCAGCAGGCCGTTCGCCGCGAGCGTCACGACGATGGGCGGCAAGCCGAGCATCACCACGCCGACGCCGTTGAACACGCCGACGAGCAGGCCGACGACGAGCACGAGCGGCACCGCCCACGCAGCCGCGCCGTTCACACCATGCGTGAGCCCCGTCAACAGCACGCCGGACAGTGTGATGAGCCAAGGCATCGACAGATCGAGTCCGCCAGTCAGGATCACCGCGCCCTGGCCGAGACCCAGGATCGCGAGAAACAGCGTCAGCGTGAGCAGGCTGCTATAGAAGTTCGCGCTCGCGAGCACGCCGGGCCCATACACGAATCCCGTGATGATGACGACCGCGAAGAACAGCGTATAAGCCGGCACGACATACTTCGCCCATTCGCGATTGCGCTCGATCCAGTCTGCAATGGCGCGGCCCTTCAACTCTGTATTCTCGACGGGACGAAAGTCATCGACCTCGAACGTGACACGGCGTGCATGCCGGTCGTCGCGTGCGCGGGTCCCCGTTCGCATCGCCTTGAACCATTGCGCCGCGTGACGCGCGCATTCGTGCGCGGCCGATTGCTTGCCGATCGACGAACCGAGCACCGCGAGAATCAGGATCACCGCCTCCGCGATCGTCGTGAAGAACGCCGATACGTTCAGCACGAGCAATATGTTCACGGTGATCATCAGCGTCATCGCGGCGAACACGGTGCCGACGCAGCCGCCGCGCCCGCCGCCGAGCAGCGTGCCGCCGAGCACGACGGCCGTGAACATCGAGAGCAGCAACGGACGGCCGACGAGCGGATCGGCGGAACCCGTCTGCGCCGATACATACAGGCCCGCCGCCGCGTAGAACACGCCCGCGAGCGCATACGTCGCGATGCGATAGCGCGTGACCGGCATGCCGTTCGCATATGCGCCGTCCGGGTCGCTGCCGAGCGCATAGAGCCCGACGCCGAAGCGCGTGCGCTTGACGAACGCCCAGATCAGCAGCGCGAGAATCAGGAGCCCCGCCGACATCGGCATCTTGTCGGGAATGAGATCGGCCGTGAGCACGGCGCCGAACTGATCGCCGACGCTGCCGCCGGGCTTGTTCTGAATCAGCAGCGTGAGGCCTTGCACCATGAACATCGTCGCGAGCGTGACGACGATCGATTGGAGGCGAAACCATGCGATCAGCGCGCCGTTCACGAGCCCGATGCCGCCGCCGATCGCGAGTATCAGCGCGGCGCCCGCCCATTGCTCGACGGGCGAACCCTGCACGAAGCGCACCGCGAGCACGTTCGCGAGCGACACCACCGCCGATGCCGACAGATCGAACCCGCCCGACAACACGACGATGGTCTGCCCGATCGCCGCGAGCGCGAGCGTCGTCGCGCTCGATATCACCGAGCCGATGTCGTACAGCCCGACGGGCGTCGCGGACAATGCGATCCATCCGGCGAGCATCGCGAGCAAGGCCGAAACGGCAATGATCAACCCGCGATGATGATCGATGCGCGCGCCCCATCCCACGCGCGCACCCGGCCGTACGATCTCGCTATCGGGCGAGGCAACCGCTATCTTCATGAAGCACCTCTCAACTGGAAAGCATCCTGCGCATCACGTTCTCTTCGGTGAGCGCATCGCCCGACAGGTCGCCGGCATTGCGTCCGCGATACATCACCGAGACGCGATCGCACACGTTGACGAGCTCGGGCACGTCGGTCGAATAGAACAGCACGGCGCCGCCCGCCGCAGCGAACGCGCGCATCAGCACGAAGATCTGATGCTTGGTGCCGACATCGATGCCGCGCGTCGGATCGAACATGAGCCACACGCGGCTTTGCGTGAGCAGCCATTTCGCCATCGCGATCTTCTGCTGATTGCCGCCTGAAAATGACAAGCACGGCTTGTACAGCGCGCGCGGATTGACTTCCATCTGCGCGAGCGATTTGCGTATCGCAGCCTGCTCGCGCTTGCGGTCGATGAGCCCGAAGCGCGAGTAACGCCCGATCACGGGCAAGGACACGTTCTCGCCGCCGGGCAAGCGCAGGAAGAGGCCTTCGGTCTTGCGGTCCTCGGGCAGAAAACTTGTCGATACACCGGCTTTCAACGAATCCGCCGTGGAGGTCAACGTGACCGGCTTGCCGTCGATGCGGATCTCGCCATCGTCGATATAACTCGCGCCGAACAGCGCCTCGAACAACTCGCGCTGTCCCATGCCCTGCAATGCCGCGATGCCGTGCACTTCGCCGGGCTTTACGGCAAGATCGAAGTCTGAGACGACGCCATCGACGCGAACGTTGCGCGTCTCGATGGCCGGCGTCACGTCGCTGATTGCCGATGCGATCTTCGGCGGATACTTCGCCTCCATCGAGCGCCCAATAACCAGACGAATTACTTCGTCATCCGATATATCTGCGGCATCGAACGCGCCCACGTCGCGGCCATTCCGATACACCGTGAGGCTGTCGCAGAACTCGCGCACTTCCTGCATGCGATGCGTGATGAACACGAAGGTCACGCCGCCCGCCTTCAACTCGTCGATGCGCCGCGCGAGCCACGTGACATCGCGGCCCGAGAGCGCGGACGTCGGTTCATCGAGCAGCAGCACTTTCGGCTGGCGCACGATCGCCTTCGCAATCTCGATCTTTTGCCGCACCGGCAACGAAAGATCGCGGATATACGCGCCGGGACGCACATCCGAGAGTTCGAGCCTGTCGAGCCATTCGGCCGCCTGCCGCTGCGCTTCGCGCTTCCTGATGCGTCCGAGAAAGCCCGTTGGTTCATACGACATCAACAGGTTCTGTGCGACCGTCAGATCGCGCACTAGCGTCATCTCCTGAAACGCCGTCTGCACGCCCGCGCGATGCGCGTCTCTCGGCTGGCGCATTGTCACGTCGTGGCCCATCACGCGGATGCTGCCCGAATCGGGCTGCATCAATCCGGACAGCAGCTTGACCGTGGTGGACTTGCCCGCGCCGTTCTCGCCGAGCAGTGCGTGCACCGCGCCGCGTTTCACCGAGAACGACGCGCCATCGAGCGCGACGGTCGCGCCGAAGCGCTTCGTCACCTTCGACAGATCGATGGCGAGAGACGAGTCGTTCATCATCGCGCCTCAGTCCTGATTGCCCGTCAACGCAGCGTTGAAGCCGACTTCCTTCGTGTCGTCCGAGTAGATGTCCGCGAACCAGCCCGGCGGCACCTTGTCCGGCGGGAACGCCGTGCAGCCCGCCTTCAGTTCATCGATGCTGCCGGTCTTGCAGAGCTTCGATTCAGCGGTCAATACGAGCGGCAGCTTCAACGTCACGCGCGCCGGGAAATCGCCGCCATCGAGCTTCTTCACGGCCATCTTCAGCGCCATCGCGCCGGAGTACGGTGGCGCGCCATAAGAGATCGAGCGATAGCCGATGGAGCGATAGCCGCCTTGCCCTTTCACTTCGCCCGGCGGCAACATCTGCACGCGATGCCCGTTCGACGATTCGCCCGCGCAAGGCTTGATCTTGTCGTCGGCGATGCCCGCCTCGAGTTGCATCGATGCCGCCGTGAAGCAGCCCACCTGCATCCACAGGCCATCGATCTTGTCCCAGCTGTTCGTCGCGAGAATCTTCGAGAGCTCGGTCTTCGCGGTCGCCTGGCTCCACATGCCCGTGCCTTCCGCGACGATCTTGATGCCCGGAAACTTCGCGAACACGGCCTTCGCCGCTTCGGTGCGCGCGCGATCGACGGACGTGCCCGGCACGCCGGTGATCATCACGACATTGCCCTTGCCGTTGAGTGTCTTCGCGAGCCACTCCGCAGTGACGGTGCCGGCCTGATGCTGATCGATGGTCACGTTATGCGCGCACGGCTCGGTCACTTCGCCATCGTATGCAGCGACGACGACGCCCTTCGAGCATGCGTTCTTGATCGCGCGATTCAATGCTGTCGGCGAGATCGGATAGATGACGATGGCCTTCGCGCCTGCCTGCACCATCGAGTTGATCTGCTGGATCTGCTTCTGCGCGTCGGTGCCCGCGACCTGCACTTCGAGATCGACCTTGTCCTTGAGGCCGGGCGTATTGGCCATCGCCTTGACCATGTTCGCGGCTTCCGTCTGCCAGTCGTTGCCGACATAGCTCATCGACAGAAAGATCTTGTACTTGCCCGCCGCGTGCGCCTGTCCCGATACGGCGAGCGCCGCCGCGAACGCGAGGCCGAGCGCGGCCCGGCCCGCATGACGAATCGATTGCGTCCATGCTTTCATGTCATCCTCCAATCCTTCGTTATTAGTCTTCGACGATGCGCTTCACGTTCTTACATGAGGCAGCCGCGCACTGGCTGGCAATGCGATGCCCGCGCTGCCGGGCACGACGTTCGGATCGTGTCCGGGTATGACGAAATCCGCGATCTGACGAATGCGCGACAGCGAGCCGATCTCCGCGAGCGTCTCATGAACGATGCCCACCGGCACGAGATCGACGATGTTCTCCATGCAGTTCGCGCAATCGCCCGCGATGAGCACGACGCCTTCTTCCGTATCCACCGCGACAGACTGATGCCCCGGCGTGTGACCGGGCGTGGGCACGACGCGCACGCCGGGCACGATATCGGTCACGCCGTTCACGAACTGCCAGCGAAAATACGCGAGCGGTTCGCGTCCGATCAGAAACTCCTGGTAATACGTGGCCTGCGTCGGCAGCGGATGGCCCGCGTATTCCCACTCGGCCGCCTGTACGATGAAGCGCGCGTTCTTGAACAGCGTATTGCCGCCCGAATGGTCGTAATGCAGATGCGTGTTGATGACGATATCGACATCGTCCGCGCTCCAGCCCACGTATTCCTTCAACGCGCGTTCGAGCTTCTCTTCGGGTGCCTGATCGCACGGGCACACGAAGTTCGAGACCCAGCCCGGATCGTGAATACCCGTATCGACGACGATCTTCTTCGACGCGCCGACGATCGCCGTCGACCAGACGGGCACCTTCATTTGCTGGCCGAAGTAGCGGCCATACACCTGCGACGAGCGATCGACGGTGAGCCAGCCCGTCGGCATCGCGACTACTTTCAGCTTGGCGTTCAAGTTCTCCTCCACGCTCAGAAGTTGGTGTCGGCGGCGCCCTTCAGTTGCAGCATCTCGCGCGCTTCGGCGGGCGTGGCGATATCGAGCGAAAGTCCTTCGATCACCTGACGAATCTTGCGCACTTGCGCCGCACTCGATTCGGCGAGCTTGCCCGGCTCGATCCATAGCGAATCTTCGAGACCCACACGCACGTTCGATCCCTGCGCGACGCCGATCGAACCGAGCGGAATCTGATTGCGGCCCGCGCCGAGGATCGACCACACATAGTCCTTGCCGAAGAGCCGGTCGGCGGTGCGCTTCATGTGCGCGAGATCCTCGGGATGCGGCCCGATGCCGCCGAGCAGACCAAAGACGCTCTGCACGAAAAACGGCGGCTTCGCGAGTCCGCGATCAACGAAGTGCGCGAGGTTGTACAGATGCGAGATGTCGTAGCACTCGTACTCGAAGCGCGTGCCGTTTGCGCCGCACGATGTGAGGATGTATTCGATATCCGCAAAGGTGTTCTTGAACACGAGATCGCGGCTGTTCTCCAGATGCTTGCGCTCCCACTCGTACTTAAGTTCCTTGAAGCGCTCCAGCATCGGATAGAGACCGAAGTTCATCGAGCCCATGTTGAGCGATGCCACTTCCGGCCTGAACTGATGTGCGGGCTTCAGACGCTCGGCCACCGTCATGTGCGGACTGCCGCCCGTCGTGATGTTGATGACCGCATCCGTTTCCGCCTTGATGCGCGGCAGAAATTGCTCGAACACGGCGGGATCTTGCGTCGGGTGACCATCGTTCGGATCGCGCGCATGCAGATGCAGAATCGCGGCGCCTTCCTGCGCGGCCGCGAGCGCGGCATCGCCGATCTGCTGCGGCGTGAGAGGAAGATGAGGCGACATCGAAGGCGTATGGATCGCGCCCGTCGGCGCACACGTGATGATGACCTTGCGTTTCGTTGCCATGTGATCCTCGTTGTTTTAAAGGACTTCCACGTTGCCGCAGACGGAGATCGCCTGCCCCGAGATACCGCTGCCCGCGGGCGAGCACAGAAAGAGCGCGGTGGCCGCGACTTCCTCGGGCGTGGTCATGCGGCGCAGCGAAATCTTCGCGAGATACTGCTTCTCCATCTCTTCATATGAGAGATCGAGTTGCTTCGCGCGCGCGGCGATCACGCGCTCGATGCGTGGCCCTTTCACGATGCCCGGCTGAATCGCATTGACGCGGATATTCGACGGCCCCAGCTCGATCGCGAGGCTCTTGGTCATGCCGACGACCGCCCATTTCGTCGCGGCATACGGCGTGCGAAACGCATAGCCGAGCCGTCCCGCCACCGACGACAGCGCGATGATCGTCCCGCCGCCATGCGCGTCGCGCAGCAGCGGCACCGCGCGGCGCGCGAAGTAGAACTGCGCGTTCAGATTGACGTCGACGGTTTGCTCCCACTCGTTCGCGTCGAGTTCGTCGATGCCGCCGGTCGGGCCCGCGATGCCCGCGTTGTTCACGAGCACATCGAGTCCGCCGAGCTCGCGCTGCACGTCGACGAATACGCGCTCGACCGCGTCCTTGTCCGACACATCCGCGAGCGTCGACGTGATTGCATTGCACTCCGTGCTCGCTTCGGCCTGCGCCAGTGCATCGATGGCTTCGGGACTCGAATCGCAGACATGCACGCGCGCGCCTGCATCGACGAACGCGCGCGCGATCACGAGCCCGATGCCCGATGCGCCGCCCGTCACGAGCACGCGCAAGCCCGCGTGCGGTTTCAGCATCTGAAGAACCGTCATGCCGTGTCTCCTCTCTTTTTAGTCGTGTTCAGGCGCTCGCTTCGTTGCCGAAATCGCCGCTTTGCAAACGCTCTTGCAGATCGGCGGCCGCATCGCCGATGTCTTCCTCGATGCCGGCGCGCGCACCTTCGCCGTCGCCACGCCAGAGCGCTTCGACGATATGCCGATGCGCCGCCATCGATCGCCGCATGTGCGGAATGTCGGGTGCGACGAGATTGAGGAACGGACCGATGCGCATCCAGAGGTTCTGGATCGTCGCGAGCGTGAGGTCGCTCGCACCGTGCGCGTAAATGGCGATGTGAAAGTTGAAGTTGCTGCGCAGATACGCGGGCGCGTCGCCGGCTTCGACATGCGCGTCCATCGTATCGAAGATGGCCTGTAGCGCGTCGAGATGCGCGCGCGTCATACGCGATGCCGCGCGCTTCGCAACGGCGCCTTCGAGCGCGATGCGCACGTCGCGCAATTCTTCGAGCAACTCTAGCGTCATCGGCGGGACCATCAGCGCGCGGCCGGGTCCGTCGATCAACGCGCCTTCCGCTTGCAGACGCGTGAGCGCGGCGCGCACCGGCATCGTCGATGAACCAACGGCTTCCGCGACGCTGCGGAGGCTCAGCAATTGTCCGGGTGCGAAGCGGCCCGTCATGATCGCCTGCCTCAACTGCGCATAAACGCGGCCGGACATAGTTTCGCGTGCCACTAATTCGAGCGCGGGTAAATCCGTCGTCGAGCGTGTCGCCACTTTGCCTCCGTTCTTTCGTTCGGCTGCTGCGATGCTGTCGTTTGATGTGACCTGTGATCACACATTGATCAATGAAGTGTCGGCCGCGCGCGCGCGTGAGTCAACCTCGGATTACTAGGTGAAAACGCGGAGAAGGCGTTATGCGAACCTTTCCTGCACCGCTCTCTGAATCTCCGCGAACGCAACCGGCTTCACGAGATGATGATCGAAGCCTGCTTCCTTCGAACGCTGCCGGTCATGCGCCTGACCGTAGCCCGTCACCGCGATCAGCAACGCATCCGCCGTCGCGGGCCGCGCGCGCATCTCGGCCGCGAGCCGATAACCGTCCATTCCCGGCAAGCCGATATCGAGCAGCACGATCTGCGGCGCGAACGTATCCGAAAGTGCGAGCGCTTCGGTCGCGTCGTGCGCCGTTCGCACATCGAAGCCATCGGCTTCGAGCAGGAGCGCCATCGCGGTGGCCGCGTCCACGCTGTCATCGACGAGCAGCACGCGCTTGCCGCTCGCCACGTTCGCGAGCGTTTCGCCGACACCTTGCGCGGCCACTTGCGCATCTTTCGCGAGCGGCAGCCACACGGTGAACTCGCTGCCCGTTTGCGGTCCCGCCGAAAACGCCTCGATGCGTCCGCCCTGCAATTCGACCAGAGTCTTCGCGAGCGGCAAGCCGATGCCGAGCCCGCCTTCGGAGCGTTCGAGCGACGTCTCCGACTGCACGAAGAGATCGAAGATATGCGGCAGCATGTCGGGCGCGATGCCGATGCCCTTGTCGCGCACGACGATGCGCACTTCATCGCCGAACTGCTCGGTCTCGATCGCGATTTCGCCCTCTTCGAGACTGTACTTCGACGCATTCGACAAGAGATTGCCGAACACCTGCGCGAGCCGCACGTTGTCGCCGACGATATAGAGCGGCCCGTCCGCCAGCTTCACCGACAACGCATGACGCTTTCTTTCGAGCGCGGGCTGCACGGTCTCGATGGCCGCCGCGATCGCCGCCGCGAGGTCGACCGTTTCTTCACGCAACGTGATCTTGCCCTGCGTGATGCGCGCGACATCGAGCAGATCGTCGACGAGACGGCTCAGATGCCGCACTTGTCTGTCGATGATCGCGCGCACCGTCGTGAAGTGCTGCGCCGACGGCTCGCGATCGGGATCGAGCAGATCGACCGCATTGCGAATCGGCGCGAGCGGGTTGCGCAGTTCGTGCGCGAGCATCGCGAGGAACTCGTCCTTGCGGCGGTCGGCTTCGCGCAGCAACAACTCGGCGGCCTTGCGCTCGGAGATATCGTTGACGATGCCTGCGATGCGATACGGACGCGCCGGATGCCGCGCCGCGCCGCGCACCTGGAACGCGCGCTCCGCGACCCAGCGCGGCCCGCCATGCGCATGCACGATGCGATATTCCACCTGATAAGGCGTGCCGTTCGCGAGCAATTGCCGATACGCATCGGCGACATGATCGCGGTCGAGCGGAAGAATGTCGCCGGACCAGTGATCCGGTCCCGGCACGGGCGCAGGCGCGCCGCCGCCCGTATCGAAGAGACGCGCGTAAGCCGGGCTCACATAGAGCAGTTCGTTGGATGCGGGATCGAGCATCCAGAACACATCGTCGATATTCTCGGCGAGCTGGCGAAAGCGCTCTTCGCTTTCACGCAGCGCGTTTTCCGCGAGCCGCACGCGCAACAGCGCGCGCACGTGCGCGATCAGTTCGGCCGGCTCGACAGGCTCGGTCAGATAACTGTCCGCGCCGCCTTCGAGTCCGCGAATGCGATCGAGGCTATGCACCGCCGCCGCCGATGTCTGTAGCACGAGCGTGCCCGCCGTCTCCGGCGACGCCTTGATCTGCCGGCACACTTCGAGCCCGTTGATGTCGGGCAGCTTCACGTCGAGCAGCACGAGATCGGGTGCCTGGGCGCGCACGCTTTCGAGCGCGGCGGTGCCCGTCGCCGCTTCGATCACGTTGAAGCCCGCACGCGACAGGATGCGCGTTTTCGCATAGCGCGCGCCGTCGTTGTCATCGACGTTGAGGATGAGCACCTCGTTCCAGTCGCTTCTCATGATGGTCGTCCCTTGCCCGTCACCGCATCCAGCACGCCCGCTAGCGCATCGCCGCCCGCTGGCTTCTCGATGAACACGGTCGCGCCCAGCGCTTGTGCTTCGGCGCGATCTTCCGCCTCGCCGAGCACGACGACCGGAATGCTGCGCGTGGCCGCCTGCGCGCGCAACGCGGCCAGCCAGATCCATGCTTCCGATGGCGCGGGCCGCACCGCGAGCAGCAACGCGGCAGGCTGCGTGCGCGCGAGCAGGCGGCCGGCTTCGTCGAGCGTCGCGGCACTCATCGCGCGATATGGCGAATCGCGCAGCGCCGCTTCGCAGTCGAGCCGCTCGATCGGATTGCTCGCGACGATCAGCACAGCGGGCCGCGTGTCGCTCGCGGCGTGATGCGCCGCATCGAAATCGGCGCCGTAGTACGCGGGAATCGTCGCGCTGAAAACCGAGCCGCGCCCGAGCACGCTCGTCAACGACACATCGCCGCCGAGCAGCTTGCAGAGCTTGCGGCACAACGGCAAACCGAGACCCGTGCCCTTCACGTACTGCTGCAAGCGATTCTCGACTTGCCCGAACTCTTCGAACACGACCTGCTGATGCTCCGGCGCAATGCCGATGCCCGTATCGCTGACGGAAAACGTGATGAGCCGGCGCACGTCGTCATAACTCGCACTCACGCGCACGTCGCCGCGCTCCGTGAACTTGAGCGCGTTCGACACGAAGTTGCGCACCACCTGCGCGACCTTCGCTTCGTCGGTGCAGATGGGCGGCAGCCCTTCGCACGAATCGAACACGAGTTCCACCGCGCCGCCCGGCGACAGTGGCCGCAACATCCCGCGCAGCGCCGAAAACAAGGTATCGACTTCGAACTCGGCAGGCCGCACTTCGATCTTGCCCGCTTCGATCTTCGCGAGATCGAGCAGATCGTCGACCGTTTCCGACAGGTCTTCCGCCGCCTTGCGGATGAAACGCACCTGCTTTTCCTGCTCTTCCGTGAGATCGCCGTCGATGCGTTCGAGCAGCAGCTTCGAGAGCGCGCGGATCGACGAGAGCGGCGTGCGGAACTCGTGACTCATGTTCGACAGGAAGCGCGACTTCGATTCGTCCGCGCGGCGCAGATGATCGGCGCGCGCATCGAGCTCCGCATACAGCGCGACGACACCGCGATTCGTGTCTTCCAGCTCGCGCGTCAGGCGTGTCAGCTCTTCCTGACGCTCACGCAGATCGGCGAGCGCGGCGATCAGCTCGCGGTTCTGACGTTGCAGCTCGGCGGCGGTGTCGTTGCCCGACTGACGCGACAGCACGTCGATGACCGCTTGCACGTCGGACGGCGCGTTATCGGGCAATGCCTTCGCGAGCGAGATCGATGTGTCGCCATCGGCTTCGTCGGCGATCGCGCACTGATCCATCAGACGCTGCGCCGCGAGCAGGCCGAGCGCCGCCTGCGCGTCGCTGCCGTCGTTGCGCATGGCGCGCAACCGTTCGCCCGCGCCCTTGCCGGCCAGAAAACGCACGACGAAGCGCGGCGGATGCGTGGCGTCATCGACGAAAAAATCGGCGCGTGCTTCGCCGCCTGCGATCAGCACCGTGCGCGCTGCTTCGAGCACGGACGTGGCGATGCGCGTCTGATCCTGCGGCGAAAAGCCGAGCGCCGCGCTCGCGTCGCGCGCCTTCACGCGGGCCGCGACGATATCGCGCTCGCCGTCGATCCGCATCGCGTAGAGCGCTCGCGTCATCATGCGCTCCCGGTCGTGCGCGCGACGAACACGGTGATGTCGTCGCGTCCGCGCGCGAAGTCGCGGTACAAGATGGCCGCGACGAGCGACGGATGGCGCATCGCGAGCCCCGGATAACGCGCGAGATCCCAGCGCGACGTGAGCCCGTCCGACGCGAGCACGACGAGCGCGTTCGGCGGATACGGCGCGTCGAACTGCTGCGCGCGCCGCGCCGAATGCCCGACGATGCCGCTGTGCGACACGAGATGCTTATGCGCGCCTTCGGTCCACACGCTCGCCGAGATATTGCCGATGCCCGCGAACGAAACCTGCATGCCCGACATCGACGCGAACGCCGGCATGCGCGCGATGCCGACCGCCGCGCCGCGCGTCGGGCGCAGCGCATCGTTGGCGGCGTCCATGATGCGTTCGAGCGTCTGATCGCCGTTCGCGGCCAGCACCTTCGCGGCTTCGATCGCGGCGACATTCGCGAGCGGACCGTGGCCGAGACCATCGGCAACCAGCACGGTGAATTCGCCCTGATTCAGATGGCACGACCAGGCGTCGCCGCTGACGGTTTCGGTGGCGAGCGGCAGGTTCACGACGCCATAGGCGAGTGGCGCGGCAACCGCGTTCGCCGCGCCCGGCGCATTCCAGAACACGACGCGCAGCACCGTGCCGCGTTCCGGCGCGCTCCAGATATCGAGCTCGTCCGACAGACGTTCGATCGCGCCCATGCCGTTGCCGGGACTGCCGGCGGTCGTGTAGCCGTCCTCGAAGCAGCGATGCAGATCGTGGATGCCCGGGCCGTTGTCGATGCACAGCACTTCGATGCCGTAGCGAAGGGACGCCCCGTCACCATCGACGAGCGGCCGCACCAGCAGTTCGCCGTGCCGCGCATGCTTGAGCAGATTCGTGCCGCATTCCGTCACGACGATCGCGAGTTCGCCCGCGGTCGTCTCGTTGAAACGCAGCCCGCGCGCAAGCTCGCCGATCGATCGCCGTGCATGAGCGATCTGGCTCGCATCGGCGATTTCGTAGCGCTGCTGCGCGGCCATCGATTCCTTCAGAACGGTTTCCATTTGGTGATCGAAACGTGCGTGCCCTCGCCTGGCGCCGAGCGGATATCGAACTCGTCGCACAGGCGCTTCGCGCCGCCGAGACCGAGGCCGAGGCCGCTGCCCGACGTGAAGCCATCGGAAAGCGCGCGCTGAATATCGGGAATGCCGGGACCGTTGTCGATGAATTCGAGTTTCAGGCCGCGGCGGCCGTTGCGCTCGACGAGCGTGCAATGCACGTCGCCGCCGCCGCCATAGATGAGCGTGTTGCGTGCCAGCTCGCTCGCCGCCGTCACGAACTTGGTCTGATCGATGAGAGACAGGCCTTGCGCGACCGCCTTCTCGCGCACGAACTGACGCAGCCGCACGATCTGCTCGTCGGAGCGGACCGGCAGCGTATCGGGCGGCGACGATGCGCCCGGCGCGGGTATGGAATTGAAGGTCGTCATGGAGTCGTTCGCATGCGGCCGTCAGACCGTTCCGCCCCTCGCGAGCAGCGCCATGCCCTTTTCCACGTTGAGCGCGGTGCGCACGCCCGTGAGCGCGAGCCCGAGTTCCACGAGCGTGATCGCAACCGACGGCTGCATGCCGACGACGACCGTCTCGGCGTCGAGCACGCGCGCCATCGCGGCGGTGTTGCCGATCATGCGCCCGATGAACGAATCGACCACATCGAGCGATGAAATGTCGATCAGCACGCCGCGCGCGCCGTCCTTCACGATGCGGTTCGTCAGATCGTCCTGCAGCGCGAGCGCGAGCCGGTCGTGCATGTCGACCTGAATGGTGACGAGCAACAGCTTGCCCATCGTGAGAATCGGAATGCGTTCCATCGCTTTGAGGCCCCGTTCAGTCGCGTTTCGTTCGATGCGTGCTGCGAATGGCGAGATGTGGCGTCATTCCGGTTGCAGCGGATCGAATGCGTCGCCCTGACGGACCGCGCGCGATGCGTCGTGCGCGAGCGCTCCCGTCACCGACTTGCCCGTGCGCTGCAGCGCGACGACGAAAGCCGCCGCGAGCGTCGCCTTGGTCGTGACGTTCGACAGATTCACGCCGAGATGCACGATGGTCTGCGCGATCTGCGGACGAATGCCGCTGATGATGCAGTCCGCGCCCATCAGCCGCGCCGCCGCGACGGTTTTGAGCAAGTGCTGCGCGACGAGCGTATCGACGGTCGGCACACCGGTAATGTCGATGATCGAAATGGCCGCGCCCGTCTCGACGATCTTCTGCAGCAGGTTCTCCATCACCACCTGAGTGCGCGCGGAATCGAGCGTGCCAATCAAAGGCAGCGCGAGAATGCCGTCCCACAGTTGCACGACGGGCGTCGACAGTTCGAGCAACTCCTGTTGCTGACGCACGATGACCTGCTCGCGGCTCGCCTGAAACACTTCGGTCGTATAGAGGCCGAGTTCGTCGAAGAGCGTGCTGATCGTCCACGTAAGATCGGCGAGCGTCGCGGAATCGTTGCCGACTGATTCGCGCAGACGCGTGAAGAGCGGCTGCTTCAACGAGAACACGAACAACGCGGTATCGACCGGCGTAAAACCCTGACGCGCGCGCTGCGCGGACATTTCCGCGAGAAACGAGCGCACTTCCTGCCACGCGGGCGATTTGAAATCGATGCGTTCGGACGCGCTGAAGGCCGTCGTCAGAAGCGCGATGAATTGCGTGAACTGGTTGCGCAGTTCCGCTTCGCCGACGAGCCCGCGCCGCGACGCGATGGCATGCTGCTGGGCGAACCACTCCGCGAGCAGTTGCTCCTGATTGTTGTTGAACAATTGAGCAAGCCGCGTTCCGCCGACCATTTCCATGCCGATTCCCCGTGCGATAGATGTTTTTCGGGCTGCGCGCCCGGACATAGCTTTTGTTGCGCCGCCGCGATAACAATCGAAATTAAGCGACGCAAGGCGCTCGGAATGTAGCATGCCATCCCAAAATTCGACAGTCCGCTATGCCTTGTTGCACATCACTTTCGGGCGACCCGGCAATTGCTGCCGGCCGCGGCAAGACACGAGAATAACGACCGGTCAAATCTCCTGACGCCCGTGCGCTTTTTCTACCGCGAGAGTAGAAAGAGTTCGAGCGCCTGAAGGCTGATCGGTTTGAGCAGATAGCCGTCGAAGCTGGTTTCGCCGCTGTCGGCGACGAAATCGGTATGTCCTGTCATCGCGATGATGCGCGCCCGGCTGCTCGGTCCGCGTGCGCGGATCGCGGTGCAGATTTCGCGGCCATCGGCGTCGGGAAGCGTGATGTCGAGAAAGATGCTGTCGAACTGCTCGCTCGCTGTGAGCGCGAGGCAGCCTGCGCCGTCGTGTGCGACGGCTGCGGTATGGCCCAGTCCGCTTGCGATGTCGACGAGGGTCTCGATGCAGGCGTGATTGTCGTCGACGAAAAGCAGGTTCATCGTGAGTGACTCCCTTTCGACGGTATGACGAGTATGAGTGACGCGCGTCGGACAGTGTAGTGCATCGCCGATGACGTTCGCGCTTACATTCTGTCAGCGGCGAGGCTTTGTCCGCGTTGCCCTAGGTTGCGTGCGATGCCGTGTATAGCAGCGCGAATATTTTTTCGGCTGGCGCGCGGTGCAATACTCGGATGACTGAATCATTCGACCGCCGGAGCGCACATGGCTGAAACGATCCACCCCGTCGACGAGGTGCTGCCCATTGGTCAGATGCTCGCAGTCGGCATTCAGCACGTCCTCGTGATGTATGCGGGCGCGATCGCGGTGCCGCTCATCATCGGCGCGGCGTTGAGGTTGCCGAAGGATCAGATTGCGTTTCTGATCAGCTCGGATCTGTTTGCGTGCGGGCTCGTGACGCTGGTGCAATGCATCGGCGTGTGGAAATTCGGCATACGGTTGCCGGTGATCATGGGCGTGAGTTTCGCGCCGGTCGGTCCGATGGTCGCGATGGCTTCGTCCGGCGCCGGCCTCACGGCGATCTTCGGCGCGACGATCGCGGCGGGCCTGTTTGCGATTCTGATTGCACCGTTCTTCGGGCGGCTGATGCGATTCTTTCCGCCGATCGTGACGGGCACGATAATTCTGACGATCGGCATGACGTTATTCCCGGTGGCGATCAACTGGGCGGGCGGCGGGCGCGGCGCGGCGAATTTCGGCGAGCCGAGGAATCTCATGATTGCGGCTATCGTGCTGCTTGCGATCTTGCTCATCAATAAGTACTCGAAAGGCTTTATCGCGAACATTTCTGTTTTGCTCGGCATGGCGATCGGATTTGTCATTGCGTTGCCGCTCGGGTTCGTCGATTTTTCGGGCATTGGACGAGCGGCGTGGTTTGCGCCGGTGCGGCCGTTTGCCTTCGGCATGCCTACGTTCGATATCGCGGCGATCGCATCGCTGTGTCTCGTGATGGTGGTCATCATGGTGGAATCGCTCGGCATGTTTCTCGCGCTCGGCGATCTCGCGATGCGGCCCGTTTCGCGTATCGATGCGACCCGCGGCTTACGCACCGATGGACTCGGCACGGTGATCGGCGGCATCTTCAATACGTTTCCGCATTCGTCGTTTTCGCAGAATATCGGCCTCGTGGGGATTACCGGCGTGAAGAGCCGGTGGGTCGTGGCGGTGTCGGGTGTGGTTTTGATTCTGCTGGGGCTGTTGCCGAAGTTATCGAATTTGATTGCTTCGATACCGGTTGTCGTGCTGGGCGGCGCGGGGATCGCGATGTTTGGCATGGTCGCGGCGACCGGGGTGAAGATCTTGAGCAAGGTCGATTTCGATAGCAAGAATAACCTGCTTATCATCGCGATCAGTTTGGGAGCGGGGGTGATTCCGCTTGCTGCGCCGACGTTCTTTGCGCATATGCCAGGGTGGATGGGGCCGCTGACGCATAGCGGCATTACGCTTGCCGCGGTGTTCGCTATCTTGCTTAATGCGTTGTTTAATCGCGGGAAGGATTCTGAAGAGGTCGAGAGGGAGATTGCTGCGGATATACCGTTGAGGTTGCATGGCGATGCGGATGCGCGGGAATGAAGGTTTTGTTTTTTTTGGTTTCGCCGGATCCCGTATTGGTGTTGGTTTATTAGCTTCGCCCCTGTGCGGGGCGGCAGTCACTTTCTTTGCTGCTGCAAAGAAAGCAACTGTATTGAGAGTCAAGCGGAGACGCGGTAGAAATCAGATTTTAGGCGGGCTCCAGGGCGTTTCATCGCGCATCATGGCGTTGAGTTGAGTGAGTAGCTTGCGCATGCCGGCAATGAAGGCGACCTTGGTTTTCTTGCCGTTGGCGCGCAGCCGATCGCAAAACGCCTTGATGTCGGGATTGGCCCGTTGAGCGGCCACGCAGGCCATGTACAGCGCACGCCGCACGGTGCATCGGCCTCCCATGATATGGCGCTGGCCTTTCTGTTTTCCGCTGTCGACATTGAAGGGCGCCAGTCCGACAAGCGAGGCGATTTCGCGCCTGTCGAGTTTGCCCAGTTCAGGCAGAAAGGCAATAAGCGCGGCGGCCGTCGTGCGACCCACGCCGGGCATGGAGCGCAGCAGGGTTTCGCTTTTGCACCAGAGTTCGTTGGCGTGCAGGAAGACGTCGATGTCGCGATCGGTGTCCTTGATGCGCTGCTTGAGAAACTGGATCAGTTCGTCGATGCTGGGCCAGGAAGATTTATGAGCGCGTTTGCGGCGATGCTGCTCGCCCGTGAGCATGTCGATGAGCTGAGTGCGACGCAGAATCAGCGCCTGCAGTTCCTGAGTTTGTTCGTCGCTCAGAGGCCGCACTTCAGGTTTGATGACGGCAGCGTAATGCGCGATCACGCGCGCATCGATCCGATCGGTCTTGGCCTGCTTGCCGGTGGATCGGGCAAAGTCGCGCACCCGTTTGGAATTGACGGCGACGGCAGGCAGACCGGCCTGACAGCAGGCTTCGAGGACAGCGCGCTCGAGCTTGCCGGTGGCTTCAAGCACGATAAGCTGCGGCTTGATCGGACGCAACTTGTCGAGCAGGGAGGCGATGCCATCGGGAGAATTAGCGACGCGAAAGTATTCGTTGGAATCGTGGAAGGCGACGTCGAGAAACTCACCACCGACATCGATGCCGACGAACAAGGGAGAAACGCAAGAAGATTGGATTTGGTTCACCACAGCACCCATACTTGTAAAGATACGAGCTCGAGGCTCAGTCAACTGTCCGGGTTCAGAGCGGTAAAGAAGGAAGCGGCGCCACAAGCTTTCTTTCGGGCTGCGAGGCCCTTGTAACCTAAACGGGCTACCGCTTCCAGCGAACCGAAGGGATCAACTTCGGGGCGCTAATAACGTTATACAAGTAACCAAAGAAAGCAGCTCTCCCCATCCAAAGTGCCTCACGCCGGCCGCGGCACAGGCGATTGACCTAATGGCCCGGCTATAGCGAGTGCCCTCACAGAACTCACGCGGCTTGGATCGCGGACCCACTGCGGCGTACCGCCGTTTAACGAACTGGTGCAGCCCTTGCAAGCTCCAGCCCGCTTCGCGGCCGACCGGTCAATCGGGTCCGCACGCGCTTCCTTGCTGACCTTTTTCATTCGCGGTTAGCTGGTTTCCCTTGCAGACCCTTCGGCAGCGCGTAGCGCTGTGCCGGAACTCTTTTGTGCTGAACCAGCACGCTTAAAGCTATCGGGCGGCAGACCGTGCGCAATCCACGCCCGACGAGACCTACGAGAACACTCGCTACTCTGGGGCCATTAGGTCAATCGCCTGTGCCGCGGCCGGTGTGAAGTGCTTAGGCTGGGGATAGCTGCTTTCTTTGGTTACTTTCTTTGCAGCAGCAAAGAAAGTGACTGCCGCCCCGCATAGGGGCGAAGCTAATAAACCAATACGAAATCGGGATCCAGCGAAAAAAACCAAAAGCAAAACCAAACCCACTACCATGTGAAGAACCGCCAACCCCGCCAGAAGAACCCATGCTCGAAGCCCTCTGGATCCTGCTGACAGCAATAGCCCTAACCTACGCCATAGCCTTGGCGGGCCTATATTGGCTACAGGGAAGATTGGTCTACCCGCTAGAGCAGATAGAGGCCCTCAAGAACGCCGCGTTAGAGCAACAAACCGAAGCCATCAGCATAAAAACCGCAGACAACCTGACCCTGACAGCCCGCTACAAAGCGCCGCCAGGCAAAACCGCCCCCACAATAATCCTCTTCCACGGCAACGGCGAAGACCTCACCCAACGCGCCCATATCGCGCTGGAGATGATCGAAGCCGGCTACGGCGTGCTCCTCGCCGAATACCGCGGCTACGGCGGCAACCCCGGCAAGCCTCACGAAGCCGGCCTCTATGCCGATGCCCGCGCCGCCTACGCCTACGCCTACGCTTCTGCACGTTCGAAACACATCGTGCTGCACGGCTATTCGCTCGGCTCAGGCGTCGCCGTGCAACTCGCGAGCGAAGCCAAAATCGATGCGCTGATACTCGAGGCGCCGTTCACCAGCATCGTCGATGTCGCGGCGAAGCGCTTCTGGCTCTTTCCCGTGCGCCTTTTCGCGCGCGACCGCTATGCGAGTCTGTCGAAAATCGCTTCCGTCGACGCGCCCATCCTGATCTACGGCGGAACGAAAGACGGCGTGATCCCGCCCGAGCACTTTCAACGCCTCTTCGATGCCGCCCGCGGCGACAAGCGTCTCGCACTCATCGAAGATGCCGATCATCTCGATGTCTGGTCGATGGGCGGCCGCGAGCAGGTCATGCAATTTCTCGCATCGCTCGAATCGGCACGCCACGCGATGCAAGCCTAAGCGTCCGCCGTTTTCTTGCGCGCACGTCCTTGCTTGAGCGTGATCCACGTCGGCGCATGATCGCTCGCATGCGGCTCGCCACGCACCCATTTATCGACGCCCGCATCTTCCAGCTTCTTCGCGAGATCCTTGCTGAGCAGAATGTGATCGATACGCAAACCCGAATTCGTCTGCCAGTGATTGCGAAAGTAATCCCAGAACGTATAGATGCGCTCATCGGGAAACTTCTTGCGCAACGCATCCGTCCAGCCCTGCGCGAGCAAATCCGCATAGGCCGCGCGGCTCTCGGGCTGCAACAGCGCATCCTTGAGCCATGAGCGCGTGTTGTAGATGTCCTCGTCGGTGGGCACGACGTTGTAATCGCCCGCGAGCACCACGGGATGACCGCTATCGAACAACGCCTTCGCATGCGCGTTGAAACGCTCGAACCAGGCAAGCTTGTAATCGAACTTCGGGCCGGGCTGCGGATTGCCGTTCGGAAGATACAGACAGCCGATCACCACGCCGCCCACCGCCGCTTCGATATAACGGCTATGCGTATCGTCCTCGAAACCGGGCAGCCCGCGGCGGCTGAGCACCGGATCGGCGCCTTTCGCGAGAATCGCCACGCCATTCCACGATTGCTGTCCGTGCCATAACGCACCATAGCCCGCGTTGGCGATCGCATCGGCGGGAAACTGCGCGTCCGTCGCTTTCAGTTCCTGCAGGCAGACGATATCGGGCGATTCGCGCTCGAGCCATTTCAACAAGGCGTCGAGCCGCGGACGGATGCCGTTGATGTTGAAGGTCGCGATTTTCACTCGGCGTCTCTCCATCGGTGGATCGGAATCGATCGTACACGCGTCGCAGATTGCGTGCCGCATCGAACGCGAGCGCGCAGGCCGAAAATCTGCGACAGTCACGCAGAATCGACCACGACCCACATCCATGTCCGAAGGCTCCGTTCACTGGCAACGCAATCTCTACGTGTGCGTGTTCGGCTCGTTCACGACCCTCATGGCGATGACGCTGCTGCTCCCCTTCCTGCCGATCTATGTGCAGCAGTTGGGCGCGACATCGGTGGACGCAGCCGTGCAGTGGTCGGGCGTCGCGTTCGGCGCGACCTTTCTCGCGGCGGGCCTCGTCGCGCCGCTCTGGGGACGCCTCGCCGATCGCTACGGCAGAAAGCCGATCCTGATCCGCGCGAGCCTCGGCATGGCGATCACGATGTCGCTGCTCGGCCTCGTGCAAACGGTCTGGCAGCTCGTCGCGATGCGCTTTCTAGCGGGACTCGTCGGCGGCTATGCGAGCGGCGCCATCGTGATGATCGCGACGCAAACGCCCCGGCATCGCACCGCCTGGGCGCTCGGCACGCACGCGGCGGGCATGATGGCGGGCAATCTCGTCGGCCCGCTCGTTGGCGGCTTGTTGCCGGGTCTCATCGGCATCCGCGCGACCTTCTTTCTCGCGGGCGGCCTCATCTTCTGCTCGTTCATCATGACGACGCTGCTCGTGAAGGAAGAGCGCCGCACGCCGGACAGCGCGAGAACGACGCCACGCGGCGGATGGCGCGACGTGCCGCTGCTCGCGCCCGTGTTCGCGATGCTCGCGAGCGCAATGCTGCTCATGTTCGCGAACATGTCGATCGAGCCAATCATCACGGTCTATGTAGCGCAGCTCGTCGACGACCCGAAGAAGATCACGCTCGTCGCGGGCGTCGTGATGTCGGCCGCCGCGCTCGGCAGCGTGCTCGCCGCGCCGCGCATCGGACGGCTCGCGGACCGCGTCGGCGCGCCGAAGGTCATCGTCGGATGTCTCGCCCTATGCGGCGTGCTGCTGATACCGCAGATCTTCGTCACCAACGGCACGCAGCTCGTCGTGCTGCGCTTCCTGATGGGCCTCGCATTGGGCGGCCTCCTGCCCGCGATCACGAGCGTCGTGCGTCATAACGTGCCGGACCATGCGGCGGGCTACATCCTCGGCTATGCGACGTCCGCGCAATACATCGGACAAGTGACGGGACCGCTCGCGGGCGGTTTCATCGCCGCGCATTCGGGCATGCGCTCCGTGTTCGTGATGACGAGCGTGCTGATGTTCGCGGGCGCGGCGTTCAATGCGTGGGTCTTTCTGCGAAAGCAACGCGCCCGCGAGACCGGCGCTTAACGCCCGACGCTCAGCGCTTCTCGCTGTCGAGATGCGCCATCTGCACGGCTTCGTAACGATCGCCCGACGCCGCGCCCTTCGGCACCGCCGCTTCGATCGCGGCGAGTTCGTCGTTCGTCAGCACGACGTCGAGCGCGCCGAGCGATTCCGTCAGCCGATCGCGCCGACGCGCGCCGATGACCGGCACGATGTCATCGCCCTGCGCGAGCACCCACGCAATCGCGATCTGCGCCACGCTCACGCGCTTCGTATCGGCGATCTTGCGCAGTGCATCGACGAGCGCGAGATTGCGTTCGACATTGCCCTGCTGAAAGCGCGGACTGTTCGCGCGCCAGTCGCCCGATTGCGCGGCGTCACGGCTCCAGTGCCCGCTGATCAATCCGCGCGACAGCACGCCATACGCCGTGACACCGATGCCGAGCTCGCGGCACGCCGGCAGGATCGCATCCTCGATGCCGCGCGAGATCAGCGAATACTCGATCTGCAAGTCGCACACGGGATGCACGGCGGCGGCCTTGCGAAGCGTCTCTGCACCCACTTCCGACAGCCCCACATGACGCACATAACCCGCGTCGATCATGTCGGCGATCGCGCCGACGGTATCCTCGATGGGCACGTTCGCATCGAGCCGGGCGGGGCGATAGATGTCGATATGATCGACGCCGAGCCGCTGCAGCGTGTACGCGAGCGCGCTCTTCACGGCGACAGGCCGGCCATCGAAGGCAATGAAATTGCCCGCCGGATCGCGCATGCCGCCGAACTTCACGCTGAGAATCGCCGCATCGCGGCGCGACGGCGGCGCGCTTCGCAGGGCCTCGCCGATCAGCATTTCGTTGTGGCCCATGCCGTAGAAGTCGCCGGTGTCGAGCAGCGTGACGCCTGCTTCGAGCGCGGCGTGAATCGTCGCGATGCTTTCCGCGCGATCCGACGGCCCGTACATGCCCGACATGCCCATGCATCCCAGTCCGATGGCGGCCGATTGCGGCCCGGTCTTGCCGAGTTTGCGTTGTTCCATGTTGATTCTCTCCTGAAGGACTTGCGCCGCGCATACCGGCGATGGAGAGCATTATGTGAGCAAAAACCCCGTGCGATAATCCGCCTCAATACGAATGGGCTGTGCGCCGAGGCGAACAATGACCGAACCCGACCTGTCGGATCTCCACGCGTTTATGGCCGTCGCGCGTTCGCGCGGCTTCCGGCAGGCGGCGCTGTTGCGCGGCGTGTCGGCGTCGTCTTTGAGCGAGGCGATACGCAGGCTCGAAACGCGTCTGGGCGTGCGGCTTCTGAATCGCACGACGCGCAGCGTGACGCCGACCGAAGCGGGCGGGCGCCTGATCGAGCGCCTCGCGCCCGCGTTCGCGGAGATCGCCAGCGCGCTCGATGCCGTCAACGGCTTTCGCGACAGCCCGACCGGCACGCTGCGCCTGAACGTGCCGACCATCGTGTCACGCGAAGTATTGCCGCCCATCGTCGCGCGCTTTCTTGCGGCGCATCCGGGCATCACGCTCGAACTGAGCGCAAGCGATAACTTCATCGACGTGCTCGCGGCGGGTTTCGATGCGGGCATCCGCTATGACGAACGCATCGAACGCGACATGATCGCGGTTCCCATCGGGCCGCGCACGCAGCGCTTCGTCGCGGTGGCCGCGCCTGCTTATCTCGACGCGCACGGCGAGCCGAAGCATCCGCGCGATCTGGTGAATCACGCGTGCATCGGCCATCGCTTCGAAAGCGGCGTGCTGGCGGTGTGGGAGTTCATGCGCGGCAAGGACGTGATCCGCATCGTGCCGCAAGGGCCGCTCGTCACGTCGTCGATCGAGGTGAGCCGCGCGTGCGCCATCGCGGGCCTGGGCCTCGTTTATACGTTCGATGAATTCGTGCGCGAAGCCATCGACAGCGGCGCGCTCGTGCCGGTACTCAAACCGTGGTGGCAAAGCTTCACCGGACCGCGTCTTTACTATCCGAGCCGCGCGCACGTGCCGGGGCCGTTGCGCGCGTTCATCGACTTCATTCGCGCCGAAGCCTGATCGCCGGACTCATTGCTGCACGCCCCAGCGGCGCACGGTCACGCGCTCGACGGTATCGAACACGAGATGTTCGACCGCCAGCCCGATCACGATGACCGCAGCCAGCCCCGCGAATACGCGATCCGTATAGAGTTCGTTGCGGTTCTGGAAGATGTACCAGCCGAGACCGCCCTTGCCAGAACTCGCCCCGAACACGAGCTCGGCCGCGATCAGCGTGCGCCACGCGAACGCCCAGCCCACGCGCAATCCCGCGAGTATCGAAGGCAACGCGGCGGGTACGAGAATCAGCATGACGTGACGCATGCCGTTCAGTCCATAGTTTCGGCCCGTCATGCGCAAAGTCGAAGGCACCGCCTGAAATCCCGCGTAGGTGTTGAGCGCGAGCGGCCACAACACCGAATGCACGAGCACGAAGAGAAGACTGCCGGTACCGAGACCGAACCACAGCAACGCGAGCGGCAAGAGCGCGATGGACGGCAGCGGATTGAACATCGCCGTGAGCATCGAGAGAATGTCGCGTCCGATGCGCGTCGAAACCGCAAGCGATGTCAGCGCGAACGCGAGCGCTGCGCCGAGTACATAGCCGCGCAACAGTACCGACATCGAAATGCCGATCTTCGCGATGAGTTCACCCGACGCGATGCCCTGCACGAATGCAACGAAGGTCGCGCTGAAAGTCGGCAGCAGCAGATCGTTGTCGACGGCGCGCGCGGCGATTTCCCACAGCGCGATCAGAACGAGCGCGATGATCGTCTTGCGCAGCCACGAGCGGTCCGCGAGACGCTTCGCAAGCGGCAGCGGCGCGTCGTGTTCGATGCCGATGGGCGCCGTGGGCGTGACTTCATATTCGGGCCGCACGGGCGGCGCGATCAGATGCGGCGTGCTCACAGCGCGGCCTCCTCTTCGAACAGCAATCGATGAATGCGCGCGACGCTCTGCTGAAACTCGCCGCGGCCCAGGCTTTCCTGCGTGTATTGATGACTGTTCAGTTCAGCGCGCACGCGTCCCGGATGCGGTGTCAACAGCAGAATGCGATTGCCGACGATGAGCGCTTCCTCGATCGAATGCGTGACGAACAACAGCGTGAAGCGCTCGTCGCTCCAGAGCCGCAAAAGCTCCTCCTGCATGCGGCGGCGCGTGAGCGCATCGAGTGCGGCGAATGGTTCGTCCATCAGCAGCACGCGCGGCTGCATTGCAAGCGCGCGGGCTATGGCGACGCGTTGCTTCATGCCGCCGGAAAGCGTGTGCGGATAGGCATCCGCGAATTTGGCGAGGCCGACCTTGTCGAGATAATGCAGCGCGCGCTCGCGTGCTTCCGCGCGGCCGAGCTTGCGCGCGGCGCGCAACGGAAAGGCCACGTTCTGCACGACGGTCTTCCACGGCGGCAGTTGATCGAACTCCTGGAACACGACGATGCGATCCGCGCCCGGCCCGCGCACGCGTTCGCCGCCGATCTCGATGCTGCCCGCAACCGGTTCGATGAAACCGGCGACAGCCTTCAACAGAGTCGACTTGCCGCAGCCCGAAGGCCCGAGCAGCACGAAGCGGTCGGCGCCATAGACATCGAAGCTGACGTCGTGCGTCGCGCGCACGAGCCGCTCCGGCGTGCGGTATTCGAGCGTGACGTTCTTCGCGCTGAGCAGCTTGCCGCTGATGGAAGCGTCGGCATCGGCGTCCCTTGAGTACAGCGCTTGAGGATTAGCGGCCATGTTCGATGTGCTGGATTGCAAACGCTCACGATAACGGCGCACACGCGCGCGACGAACCAATCATTGCGCATATTCAATCCGTGATCGTCGATAAGCGCTGCGTCAGCTTCCTTCCTTCGTCGCGGGATCGCTGAAGAAGTAGTCCTGCCACGACTTCGGCTCGTTCCTGATCGCGCCCACGCGATGCATGAACTGCGCGAGCGCGAGCGTGTTCTGCGGCGCGACCTTGAACTGCACTGAAGGATCCTTGATGACCTTGATGAGCAGATCGCGATCGATCTTCGCGTTGTTCACGCGCAGATAGATATCGGCGGACTGTTCGGGATGTTGCGTGACATAGCGTGCGGCATCGGCGAGACCGGCGACGAACGCGCGATATGTCTTTGGATTCTCGTTGCGGAATTTCTCGGTCGCGTAGAGCACGGTCGCGGAGCTGGGCCCGCCGAGCACGTCGTATGAATTGAGCACGATATGCGCCTTCGGATTGCCCGCGAGTTCCTGCTGCTGAAACGGCGGATTGCCGAAATGCGCGTTGATTTCCGTGCCGCCCGCGATGACCGCCGCCGTTGCATCGGGATGCGGCACCGCTTGCGTGAGCTTGTCGAGTCGATCGAAATGCTTGTCGCCCCATTGCTTCGCGGCCGCGTATTGCAGGATGCGCGACTGCACGGAGACGCCGACGGCAGGCACCGCGATGCGATCCTTATCGCTGAAATCGGCGATGGTCTTCACGCGCGGATCGTTCGACACGAGGTAATACGGAAAATTTCCGAGCGACGCGACGCCCTTCACGTTCTTCCGTCCGTGCGTGCGGTCCCAGATCGTCAGCAAGGGACCGACGCCCGCCGCCGCGATATCGACCGAGCCTGACAGCAGCGCATCGTTGACGCTCGAACCGCCCGAGAGCTTGGCCCAGTCGACCTTGATATCGAGCCCTTCCTTCTTGCCTTCCTGCTCGATGAACTTTTGATCGCGTGCGACGTTGAGCAACAGATACACGACGCCGAATTGCTCGGCGACGCGCAGCGTGCCTTCGGCACGCACACTCGCCGACGTGATGCCGAGCGACACCGCCAGCGCGGCGACGAGCGCGCGTGCGGCGCCCTTCCCTGTCCGAGAATGCATCGAGAAAACCCCGTAATTTAAGGAATATTGTTAGAAGGGCGCGTCGCCTTCGATGGTCGTGCGATACAGCTTGCGACGCTGATCGTCGGGCGTGCCCGCCGCGAGATGCATGACCGAGCGGTTGTCCCAGAACACCATATCGCGCTCACGCCACTCATGGCGATAGACGAACTCGGGCTGCGTGCTGTGCGCGAACAGTTCCGCGAGCAAGGCGCGGCTTTCGTCGTCGGGCAAGCCGATCACGCGCGTCGTGAAATGCTCGCTGACGAAGAGCACACGGCGCTTCGTTTCGGGATGCGTGCGCACGATCGGATGCGTCACGGGCTTCACTTGCGCGATCTGCTCGGCCGAGAGATTGGGGCGCCACGGACTGCGCTTTTGCAGCTCCGCGTATTTGGCGAGGTACGTGTGCTCGGCGACGCGCCCTTCCACGGCCTCTTTCAGATGCGCGGGCAACGTGTCCCACGCGAGATGCTGATTCGCAAACAGCGTGTCGCCGCCGATAGCCGGCAATTCCTGCGCGTGCAGCATCGATCCGAGGCTCGGTTTGTCCTTGTACGAGAGATCGGAATGCCAGAAGTAGCCGGCATCGCCGAGGCCGATCGGCTGGCCGTTCTCGACGATATTCGACACGATCAGCACTTCCGGATACCCCGCGAGCCCGAACTGATGCAGCACGTGAATCTGCAACGGACCGAAGCGCTTGCTGAACGCGATCTGCTCATCCGGCGTGATGTGCTGATCGCGAAACACGAGCACGTGATGATCCAGATGCGCGCGGTGAATGCGCGCGAAATCGGCTTGCGAAAGGGGCTTCGAGAGATCGAGCCCGATGACTTCGGCGCCGAGCGGCGCATCGAACTTGCGGATTTCGATGGGCTGATCAGCGGCGTCTTGGGCAGCGCGCTCGGATTGGGGGGCGGTCTGAATCGTCACGTTAGAACTTATAGCAATCGATGACTTCGGGGAAGCGACCAATCTAACGCGCGGTGATTCGGGCCGCAACGAAGCATCTGCGATTTCTTTATGCGCCGATGAAATAAGGTGCGCGCTTCATTCGTCCGCTTCATTCGCCCGCAATATCGAACGGCAATTCGACCTGCACCGGTTCGATGAAACCGCTCTCGTCGCGCCCGGCCAGCGCGCTGACTCTTACGCCGAGCAACCTGATCCTGCGATCGAGCACGATGCGTTTCAGGCATTCGGTCGCCGCGCGGCGAATCTCGGCCGGATCGGCCGTCGCGACGGGAATGGTCAGATCGCGCGTCACGGTGCGGAAGTCGTCGAAACGCAGCTTGATGCCGACCGTGCGCCCGACATAGCCTTTGCGCTGCAAGTCTTCGGCGACGCGCGTGCACAGTCCCGTGAACTCCGCCGAGAGCGTCGCGCGATCGTGCTTCGGATGAAAGTCGCGCTCGAAGGTCGTCTCGCGGCTCATCGACTTCGGTGTCGAGCTGACGACGACGGGCCGCTCGTCCTGTCCCTGCGCGATACGCGCAAGCCAGGCCGCATACGTGTGGCCGAAGTGCGTCTGCAGCAGACCAGGATCGGCGGCGGCGATATCGCCCACGGTCACGATGCCGAGCGCCGCGAGCTTTTCGCTCGCCTTCGGTCCGATGCCGTTGACCTTGCGCGCGGCGAGCGGCCAGATGCGCGTCGGCAGGTCGTTCATCGTGAGGATGGTGAGACCGTCGGGCTTGTCGAGCTCGGAACCGATCTTCGCGAGCAGCTTGTTCGGCGCGATGCAGATCGAGCAGCTCAGCCCGGTCGCGTCTCGCACGGCGTCCTTCATGCTTTGGCCGATCTCCGCGGACTCGCCGGCCAGATCGCTCACATCGATATAAATCTCGTCGATGCCGCGATTCTCGATTTGCGTCGTGAAGCCAGCGACGGCCGCCTTGAAAACCCGCGAGTAATGGCGATAAGACTCGAAATCGGTCGGCAGAAGGATGGCGTCGGGCGCGAGCTGCGCGGCTTTCATCATGCCCATCGCAGAGAACACGCCGAACTTGCGCGCCTCGTACGTGGAAGTGGTCACGACGCCGCGGCCCGCGTAATCGCGCAAGCGTTTGAAGCGGCGCGTGCCATCGGAGAGCGTTTCCGGCGTGGCGCTGCGGCCGCCTCCGACCACGACCGGCATGCCGCGCAACTCGGGATAGCGCAGCAGTTCGACGGACGCGAAGAACGCATCCATGTCCAGATGCGCGATGCGGCGCGGGGCGAGTGCGGGAGAAGGCGCGTCCATCGGGCGCTCAGAACGCCGCAACGCAAAACGAAGAATGGACGAACGCGCGGAACATGCGGTGGCGATTCACGGCGCCGCGTTGCGCGGCGCCGTCGTGGAAAGAAAATGGCTTACTGTACATCCATACAGGTATTCGCGCTAGCGCCTTTCCTCGCGCGCGTAGCCGCTTCACTCCGGCGTGCGCTTTTCCGCGAGCGCGCGGCGGCAATCGTCGAAAACCTGCCGCACGACATCCGATTGATAGTTGAGATCTTCGCTGTCGAGAATTTCTTCGACGGCAGCGCGCGCCCAGTCCGCTTCGAGCATCGCGCAATGCTGCGTGGCGATATCCCGGGCGATGGCTGCGAGCTTCGCGATCGTGAGCCAGTCCGCGAACCGCTGATGCCGGTCCAGCCATTTATGCGCGGCCTGCACGTGAAACGAGGGCGCGGGCCAGTCGCCATTCAAGTAATACGCGCCGAGACTGCCGCACGTGAGCCAGCAGAGTAACTCGACGCGGTCGCGGGCACTGAGGGTACGAGACACATCGTTCATGGCGGCCTTCACGAAGACGATCGACGAATGCGGATTACGCGCGGCGTTCCGTATGAAATCCCTATAAAACAAAGATAGCACGGGATGGTGCGGCGCGGCAGTGCCTTTCACGCGGCACGTTCCGCTGCACGGTGCGCTGGCGAACGCTTCGTCATGGCGGCCATAAAACCCTTCATTCGCCGCTCTCATTTAACGCTAATTCGTGCGGCATAACCTGCATTCGTCGGCCTCACACGCAGGCCTTCCAATGACAGGAGCACATCATGTTCGAACGTTTTTCGAAATCCCTCGGCAGCTTCTTCTCGATGCACGATACCCACGACGACTATCTCTCCTCATCGAGCGATCTCGCCGATCTCGAGCGCCGCATGCGTCAGGTCGAAACGGAGGATCACGACTACAGCATGCATTTCTGCGGCGCGCTCGGCCGACATTACGATGCGCGATGACCCGCGCCATTCATGCAATGCGCTACTTCGTTTCTTCGCGGCCCGCCTGGCCCAGCATCACGGTCCAGCCGAGCCCGCGCACGTTGCGAATCACGCTCGCGCCGAATTTCTTGCGCACCGAATGGATAAGCACGTCCACCGCGTTGCTTTCCACTTCCTTGCCCCAGCCGTAGAGCCGGTCTTCCAACTGATCGCGCGAGAAGATCGTGCCGGGACGTTCGAGCAGCGCGTGCATCAATGCGAATTCGCGCGCGGACAGCACGCCGGAAGTTTCACCGCACGTGAGCGTGCGTTGGTCGAGATTGAGGCTGATGGAATCGTCGCCGAGACGCGAGACCGCATAGCCCGCCTTGCGCCGCAGCACCGCGCGAATGCGCGCGAGCAGCTCGGGCATGTCGAAGGGTTTGAGCAGATAGTCGTCTGCGCCGAGGTCGAGGCCTTGCACACGCGTATCGAGATCGTCGCGGGCAGTGAGGATCAGCACCGGCGTCGCATTGCCCGCCGTGCGCGCCTGCCGCAAGAGCTCGATGCCCGTCATGCCCGGCAAGCCGAGATCGAGCAGCACCACGGTGTATTCGGCGGCGTCGAGCGCCTCGCGGCCCGCATTGCCATCGCGCACCCAGTCGACGGCGTAGTCGGCATCCTTGAGCGCACGCATGAGGCTCGTGCCGATCTGCACATCGTCTTCGATCAGAAGAATTCGCATGTTCCCACCCCGCTCCCGCGAGAATGGCGCGCGCCACGCGCCCGGAAAGCGGCGCGAAGGAATCGACATGCGACCGGTCGTTCTATTTCATTCTTGACCGGCGATATTCACTTCGCACCACGCAGCGAATGCATTGTAATCGGCGTAAATCGGCGCGCAAATCCCTATGTGTTTCATGCGCAATCGGTCACGGCCGCAGCGCTTTCCGTGACTTCCTCGACGGGAAAGCCAATCGACGCGACGATGCCCGAGCGTCCGTCCTTGCGATTCGCCAGCGTGACGTCGCCGCCATAGCGCGCGGCGATCGCCTTCACGATCGACAGGCCGAGCCCGCTGCCCTCGATGTCCGGGTTCGCGCGGAAAAAGCGGTCGAACACGCGCGGCAGCAGCGCTTCGTCGATGCCCGGCCCCGTATCGACGACATCGATCCAGACCATGTCGCCATCGCGCCGCATGCGCAGATCGATGGTCCCGCCATCGGGCGTATAACGCACCGCGTTCGACACGAGATTCTTCACCGCCATGCCGATATCCGTCTCGATCGCGCGCACGTGGGCATTCACCATTTCCTCCGCGCCGATATCGAGGCCGCGCGAGATCGCGATCGGCAGCACGTCGGAGACCGCGCCCGTCACCACCGCGGAGAGATCCACGCGCGAAAGCGGCGTGCCGTTCATGGGCGCATCGGCGCGCGCGAGCCGCAACAGTTGCGTGATGAGACCGCCCGCGCGCGCGATGCCCTTACGCAACTCCTGAAAGCGCTCCTGATTGCCCGGATAAATGTGCGGCGCGAGATTGTCGGCCTGGAGCTGAAGCGCGGTGAGCGGCGTGCGCAGTTCGTGCGCGGCGTCGGCGATGAACTTGCGCTCCTTGTCGATCGAGTCCGCGAGGCGCTCGATCATCGTATTGATCGAATGAATGAAGGGCTTGATCTCCGTGGGCACGCCGACCGTCTGCAGCGGTTGCAGATGACTCATGTCGATGCACTGCACTTCCTTGCCGAGCTGATTCAACTGGCTCAGCGAACGGCGCACGATGAGCGCCACCGCGATCCACACGAGCGGCAGCAGCACGGCGATCGGCCAGAGCGTGACCGCGGCGGTTTCCGTAGTGAGCTCGCGGCGCACGGACGAGCGTTGCGCGACCTGGATCGTCATGGTCGGCTCTTGTCGCGTGAAAAGGCGCCAGTGCTCGTCGTTGACTTCGACGCCGGTAAAGCCCGGCTGCGCGTCGCGCGGAAAATGCAAGGAAGGATCGGTCGTGCGGAACGGGAGCGCTTCACCCGGCTTCCACACGACGGCGACGACATCGCCTTCGTCCTGCGTTCCGCGCGCCGGATTTTTCGGCAGGCTTTCGGCGAGGCCATCGCGCAGCCGCGCCGCGACCTGCACCAGACGCATGTCGAGCAGCGCGCTCATACCGGTCTTGCTCAACTGATACGAACTGACGCCCTGCACGACGCCGATTACAGTCACGAGCAAACACAGCGCGACGACCAGCTGATTCTTCAGTGATTTGAGCATGCGAGTCTGCCGCCTCGAAGGGGACACGGACGAACCGGAACGCAAAGCAATTTCCGGTTCGATTTTAGGCGACATTCGCGTGGATTTCGTTATGAAAGACGACATATGCGTGACAGTTGGGGCTGTCCGTTGCGGCGTTGAAAGCGTCGCGCGGACGCCTGTAGTGAGTAGTGACGTTGGGGCGGATCGTCCGGCGCTGAAGTAAGCACGCCATCCATCCATACAAACAGCCTAGCCGCGAATAATTAGCGATTTATTAGCGATTCATGCGGACGCGCGAGCGGCCTTCGGCATGTCGGGATAACATTGCATTCGGCGCTCATTTAATTGACGACCTCGCTCCGGCTGCAAGGATTTCGCAAGGCTGAGCGTCGTCGCCGCGACATTTCCATTCATCGCGTATTGCCCGCTCGCGCGCATGCCGTATTTGCGCGGGGGCGATATGTCATTCGAAACCCGCATGTCACAGACCAAGAAAACCGCCCGTCCCCTCGTCATTGGCGCAGTCATGGCCTCGATGGCGATGGTCGCGATCGAAGCCACCATCGTCTCCACCGCCATGCCGCAAATCGCGACGCAGCTCGGCGGCCTCAATCTGTATAGCTGGGTGTTCTCGTCGTTCCTGCTCACGCAGACCGCGCTGACCGTCGTGTTCGGCAAGCTCGCGGACCTGTATGGCCGCAAGCCCGCGATTCTCGTCGGCATCGCAATCTTTCTCGTCGGCTCGATCCTCGCGGGCTTTGCGTGGTCGATGCCCGCGATGATCGTGTTCCGGCTGCTTCAGGGCGTCGGCGCGGGCGCGATCTTGCCGGTCGCGCTGACGGTCGTCGGCGATCTCTATCCGGCGCGCGAACGCGGCAAGGTGCAGGGTTATCTGGCGAGCGTGTGGGCCGTGTCCGCCGTGCTCGGGCCGATGGTCGGCGGCCTTCTGATCCGCGAGCTGTCGTGGGCGTGGATCTTCTGGATCAACGTGCCGATCGGCATTCTGGCCGCGCTGCTCTTCACGCTCTTTCTGCACGAGGAAAAACGCCACGACCGCCCCGCGATCGATCTCGCGGGCGCGTTCTTCTTCAACACCGCGGTCGCCGCGCTGATGATGGCGCTCACCGATGCCGGTCACGCGAGCAACGCGCGCGTCGCCACGGAGATCGTGGTGCTCGTGCTCGCCATCGTGTGCTTCGTGGTGCAGGAGCGCCGCGCCGCCGATCCGATGATCTCGTTCAAACTGTGGTCGCATCGGCCGATCGCGGCGAGCAACGCCGCGACCCTGCTCGCCGGCATGGCGATGATGGGCCTCACCACCTTCCTGCCGATGTACGTGCAGGGCGTGATGCATCGCACGCCGGTCGAAGCGGGGCTCGCGCTCACGATGATGATGATCGGCTGGCCGAGCGGCGCCACGTTCACGTCGCGCACGTTCCACCGCATCGGCTTGCGGCGTCTCTTGATGATCGGCCCGGTGTTCATCCCGCTGGGCGCGTTGCCGTTCGTGCTGCTCGGCCCGCAATCGAGCCCGGTGTGGGCAGGCGTCGGCTCCGCGGTGCTCGGTTTCGGCATGGGCATCACGAGCGTGTCGTGCCTGATCCTGATTCAGGAAATCGTGCAGCCGCTCGAGCGCGGCAGCGCGACAGCGTCGAATTTGTTTTCGCGCAATCTCGGCAACACGCTCGGCGCGGCGGTGTTCGGCGCGGTGCAGAACTACGGCCTCACGCACACGGACGGCCTGCCGCCCGTACATGCGGATCAGCTCAAGCAATTGCTGTCGGCCGTGCCGGGCGACTTCGCGATCAACAACGAGATTCGCCTCGTGTTGCATCATTCGCTGCACATGACGTTCACGGCGATGTTCGTGATCGCGCTCGGGACCGTCGTCTCGATGCTGTTCATGCCGAAGATCGATATCGGCCGCGCGCGGGAAAGCGTCGGAAAAACCGGCACGGGCGATGCAAAAGCCGCTGCAAAAAACGCCGCAAAGGACGCCGCGAACCAGGCGTTCCACTGACATCCGCGCGATGATCTCGACGCAATACATCAGCCGCATCACGCTTCTGCGCGACAAGGCGCCGTCGTTCGACGTCTATCCGTTTTCGCTGCCCGCCGTGCGTGCGCTCGACACGCTGGAGCCGCATCCGAAGGTGACGTTTCTCGTCGGCGAGAACGGCTCGGGCAAGTCGACGCTGCTCGAAGCGATCGCCGTCTCGATGGGCTTCAATGCTGAAGGCGGCACGAAGAACTTTCGCTTCGGCACGCGCGCATCGCATTCGCCGCTGCATGAATATCTGCGCATCGCGAAGGGATTCAAACGTCCGCGCGACGGCTTCTTTCTGCGCGCGGAAAGCTTCTTCAACGTGGCGACGGAAATCGAGCAGCTCGACGACGAACCGGGTTTCGGGCCGCCCGTCATCGCGTCATATGGCGGCAAGTCGCTGCATGAGCAGTCGCACGGCGAGTCGTTTCTCACGTTGCTGATGGAACGCTTCGGCGGACAAGGGCTGTATCTTCTCGACGAACCCGAAGCTGCACTGTCTCCGCAACGCCAGCTCGCCGCGCTCGCGCGCATCCACGATCTCGTGAGCGACGACTCGCAATTCATCATCGCCACGCATTCGCCGATTCTCATGGCGTATCCCGATGCGTGGATCTATCAGTTCGATGAAAACGGCATCGCGCGGATCGCGTATGAAGACACCGAGCACTTCAAGGTGACGCGCGCGTTTCTTGCGAACCCCGAACGCATGTTGCGCGCGCTTTTCGACAACGAGCGCTGAACGCGTCCCGCCGATATCACCGGCGGGACGCTGAACGAAACGCTCAATCCTGCGCCTGAATAAGCGGGCTGTCCTGCTTGGATTTGTCGACGCTCGCGTCATTGCTCGATTGACCGTCCTGCGCCATCGTCTGCATGTTCATGCCTTGCTGCGACGCAGGTGCGCCGTCCATCGGTGCGTAATACGGCGAAGGACCGTAGCCGCTCGCGAGCGCATAGGAAGCGCCCGCGAGCGCCGCGACGAAGATGATGCCTTTGAGATTGCCGATCATGATAGTGCTCCTGAGGGTTTCACGTAATCACTTCAATCGGCCCCATTGCACTGCCTGCCAGCAACCGACCTTCTGAAATGTGCACGCAGTCTACGTCGACGAGTCGGCGTTGAAATCCCCTCAAAAGCAAGGATAAAAATGGATGGGTCAGCGCATCATGTATGAAGCGCCGCCTGAGCACATTCGGCGTTCATACGTTGTCCTGGACGGACACCGACACCGCGCCCGCGTTGATCGTGAGACGCGTGCGCTTGGCGAGCGGCGCTTGCGGCGCGCTGCCATCGGCATCGAGGAACTTCACCTTGTTGAAGATCGCGATGAACTGCGTCGGCGTGAGCGTCGCCGATGCATAGCCGATACCGTCATGATCCGCATAGAGCATGTCCGGATTGTTCTGGCGGATGAGCGCATCGAACAGCGACGACGAACTGATGAGCGACGCGAGCGACATGCCCGCCGCATACGTCTTGATGTCCTCGAAGAACGGCTGGCTGCTGATGCCCGCCGACATCAGATCGATCATCACCGGCGTGCCGGTCGCGGGATCGGGCACGTCGCGCACGATGCCCGCCTGGAACGCATGAAGATCGCCCGTGATCGCGACGAGATTCGTGATGCCCTGCGTCTTCACGAACGACAGCAGATCCGCCTTGTGCGACGGATAGCCGTCCCATGCGTCGCAATCGAGCACGAAGACGGTGTTGGCGGGCGCGGGCGCGATCGCGGAAAGATCGAGCCACATGCGGTTCATCATCACTTCGTTGCCCCACACCTTCCATATCGATGTCGATGCCTTCAGCGTGTCCTTCCACCATTGCGTCTGCGTCGGGCCGAAGATCGAGGGCACGCGGCCAAGGCGTTGCGTATCGGCCGCCTCGAACTGCGCGAGCACGGCGCGCGGCACGAAATAGCGCGAGCCAACGAGATCGTTACCGTTGACCGGATCATGCCCGAGCGCCTGCGCGATCGCCGCTTCGCTGACGACGTGATCGTCGCGATAGAGCCGCTCGTCGGTCATCACGAGATGCATCAGCGAGCCGAAGTGAAAGTCGCGATAGATGCGGATGTTGTCGTATGCCGCGTTGTTGAGATCGAATGACACGTCGCCCCAATCGACCGGCAGATACTCCGCCCACGCCTGATTCGCGCTGCGGCGACGCGCGGTCTGCTGGAGATTCGCGTTCGTATAGGTCTGGTGATCCTGCCAGCAGTCGTCGGAGAATTCGTGATCGTCCCAGATCGCGATGACCGGAAAACGCGCATGCACGTTCTGAAGGCGCGCATCGCCGCGATACGTGCGATACAGCGTGCGGTAGTCGTCGAGCGTGTTCGCATAGGGGCCGCCGCTCGGCAGCGTGATGGTCGGATGCGCGGCCTCGACCCCTCCCGCCGGCGCGACGAAGTTCGCCTCGTAGATGTAATCCCCCAGATGCACGACGAAGTCGAGATCGGTTTCGGCGGCCAGCAGCGTCAGCGCCTGCCAATGGTTCGCGCTCCAGTTCTGGCATACGAACCACGCGAAGCGCAGTTGCGGAATCGCATCGTTCACAGCGGCGGCGGTGCGCATCGTGCCCGTCACGCTGACGTCGCTGCCCGCGACGAAGCGGTAGTAGTACGTCGTCTTCGCAGCGAGGCCCGTGACCTTGGCGCGCACGGTGAAGTCGTAGTCGGGCACGGCATTCAACGGCACGCTCGCCGTCAGTTGCGCGAAGTTCTGCTGCGTCGATACCTGCAAGGTCATCGCGACGGAAGATGTCGCGCTGCTTGTATTCGCGACACAGCGCGTCCAGAAGACCGCAGAGACGTCGCGCGGATCGCCGCTCGCGACGCCTTGCGGGAACGCGAATGCGCCCGCGGGCGGCGGCGGTGTCGTTCCGCCGCTGCCTGTATTGCCGTTGTCGTCGTCATGACCGGAGTGGCATGCCGCGAGCGTGCCGGAAGCCGCTGCCACCGTATAGAACGCGGACAGCGAGAGGAAACGTCGACGGTCCATGAGAGCCTCCGTATGCGGAAAAATCGGGAGCGGGCAGGAGTTCGCTGATGCGTCGAGCGGTAAATTCGACGGATGCGCGCGGCTCTCTTCGGAACTGAAAACTATTGAACGCTATAAATCACGCCGCACGCTGTCAAGCGATGTTTGCGCGACGGCATGCGGATAGCTTCAACAGTTAAACTGCGGTGAGCGGCGTTGTCCAGACATTGTCCGCATGTGCGCGCCCTTCACATCGAAACTTGATTCAACTTTCTATAAACATGATCCGTTCGAGAGCTGCCGTTCCCCAACTCGACGCCGCGCGCAAGCCGCACGAACCCCGCGCGATGAGCGATGCGCAATATCACGCGCTCGTCGATGCGATCGAAGACTGCGCCATCTTCATGCTCGATCTGAACGGCTGCATCACGAGCTGGAACACGGGCGCGCGCAAGATCAAGGGCTATGAGGCGCACGAGATCATCGGCGAGCATCTCTCGCGCTTCTATCCGGCGGAATCGGTGGCGCGCGGCTGGCCCGAGTACGAGCTGAAGCAGGCTTATGCGACCGGCCGCTTCGAGGACGAAGGCTGGCGCGTGCGCAAGGACGGCACGCTGTTCTGGGCGAACGTCGTCATCACGGCGGCGCGCAATGTAGAGGGTGAGATCATCGGCTATGCGAAATGCACGCGCGATCTCACCGCGAAGCGCGCCGAACAAGAGAAGCTGCGTCTTTCGGAAGAGCGCTTCCGCTTGCTCGTGGAGAGCGTGAGCGACTACGCGATCTTCATGCTCGATCCGGGCGGTCATATCGCGAGCTGGAACACGGGCGCGATGCGCATCAAGGGTTATCAGCCGTCGGAGATTCTCGGCAAGCATTTCTCCACGTTCTATTGCCCCGAAGATCTCGCTGCCAGTCTTCCCGAGATCGAGCTTCAGACCGCGATCCGCACGGGCCGCGTGGAGAACGAAGGCTGGCGCGTGCGCAAGGACGGTTCGCTGTTCTGGGCGAATGTCGTCATCACGGCGGTGTACGACGAGCATCGCGTGTTGCGCGGCTTCGCGAAGGTCACGCGCGACATGAGCGAGCGCAAGCGTCTCGAACAACTCGAAGTGTCGTCGCGACGCATCAGCGAATTTCTCGCGACGCTCGCACATGAGCTGCGCAATCCGCTCGCCCCGGTGCGCAATGCGATCGGCGTGATGCAGATGGAGACGGACATGCCGCCGCGCATCGCCTGGTGCCGCGACATCATCGACAGGCAGACTTCGCATCTTGGCCGGCTCGTCGACGATCTGCTGGACATGGGCCGCATCACCACAGGCAAGATCGATTTGCGCATGGCGCGCGTGGATGTGAGCGATATCGTCGCGCGCAGCATCGAGCTCGTGCATCCGTTGATGGATGAGCGCGCGCAGAGCGTCGTGACGAAACTGCCCTCGGAGCCCGTCTACGTCACGGGCGACGGCACGCGGCTCGTGCAGGTCGTGCAGAACCTGTTGAACAACGCGTCGAAGTTCTCGCCGCGCGCGAGCACGGTGAAGGTCGAAGTCGAGCGTGAGGCGAGCGCGCTGCTACTCAAGGTGATCGACAGCGGGCGCGGCATTTCGCAGAAGGGCCTGAGTTCCATCTTCGATCTTTTCGTGCAGGAGGATCACTACCTCAATCCTGGCGAAGCGGGTCTCGGCATCGGACTGACGCTATGCCGGTCGATCGTCGAGATGCATGGCGGATCGATCAGCGCTGCGAGCGGCGGGTTGAATCACGGCAGCACCTTCACGGTGCGCCTGCCCTATGCCTCCGCCGATGATGCGCCGCGGCCGCATCGCGTGCTCGGGCAGACCGCGACGCAAGCGGTGAGCAGCGGTTTGCGTATCGTCGTGATCGACGATAACCAGGATTCCGCCGACAGCCTCGCGATGCTGTTGCAGATGAAGGGGCATGATGTGCGTATCGCTTATCACGGCAAGGAAGGGCTCGATGTGGTGCGGCATTTTCCGCCGGAGCTTGTCTTGCTCGATCTTGCGCTGCCGGATATCGATGGTTATGCGGTGCTGAGGACGTTGCGTTCGCAACGGCTGATCGGGCGGGCTGTGGTTGTTGCGATGACCGGGTTCGGGCAGGACAGCGACAAGGAGCGCTCCGCGCAGGCCGGGTTTGATGCGCATCTGGTCAAGCCGGTGGATTTTGAGGTTTTGGATCGATTGTTGGAGAGGATGGCGCGGGGCTGAAGGATTGGTTGGCTTGGGTCTTCGCCGGATCCCGGATTCGTGTCGGTTTATTTGCTTCGCCCCTATGCGGGGCAGCAGTCACTTTCTTTGCTGCTGCAAAGAAAGTAACCAAAGAAACAGCTATCCCCAGCCTAAGCACTTCCAGCCGGCCGCGGCACAGAACTACTCTCGTGGTCCGGCAGTAGCGAGTGCCCTCACAAAATTCACGCGGCTTGGATCGCGCACGGTCTGACTAGCCATTACTTTAAGCGCGCTGGTTCAGCACGAAATAACTTCGGCACAGCGCTACGCGCTGCCGTTGGGTCTGCAAGGGAAATCAACGGACTGGCGATGCAGTGAGATAGCCAGGTTAGTAAAGAGGTACGCGCAGACCCGCTTGACCGGTCGGCCGCGAAGCGGGCTGGAGCTTGCAAGGGCTGTACCAAATTGTAAGCGGTGCGATGAGTCAGACCGTGCGCGATCCAAGCCCGGTGAGACCTACGAGGGCACTCGCTATTGCCGGACCACGAGAGTAGTTCTGTGCCGCGGCCGGTATGAAGTGCTTAGGCTGGGGATAGCTGTTTCTTTGGTTACTTTCTTTGCAGCAGCAAAGAAAGTGACTGCCGCCCCGCATAGGGGCGAAGCTAATAAACCAACACGACTGCGGGATCCGGCGAAAAAAGAACCTTCACTCCCGAACAACCCGCAACGGAAATACAACCCTGGAAGCCACCAACCCCAACGCGCCGCCGAGCAGAGTCTCCCAAGCCCGCGCCGCGAGCAACGAAACCGAATGCACCCCACTCGCAGCCAGCGTCACAACCAAAACAAACGCGAACGCGCCACACGCGATGTCATACCGCTCCGGCAGCGCCATCGCATAAACGATCATCGCGAACGCGGAAAGAGCCCACACCACCAGCGGCCAATGCTCCGCGAGCGGCAAACACACGAGCCCGATCGGCACCCCGACGAGCGTCCCGTAGATCCGCCGCCTGACGCGCTCCGCCGTCCCCACCGCCGATGTTGCAACGACATACACGCAAGCCGTGATCGCCCACGCCGATTCCGCGAGCCCAACGAGCCGGTTAACAAGCACGACAACGAGCGCACCGCACGCCGCCTGCAAACCCATCGCCGTCGCGGGCGATATCGCGTGCCCGCCGTACGCAGGCTCCGACGCCAGCGCAGGCAACACGGCCGGATGCTCCGCAGGCCCGCTCAACACACGCGGGACGATGGCCGCGAGCATCCCGATCGGAAGCGCAATCAGAATTGCCCATGAATCGCCGGGCGTGAGATCCATTCCATAAGCGAGAAGCTGTCCGATATAAAGCTGCGAGCCAATGCCCGCCCCGGTCAGCCCGAAACGCTTCAGATAACCGGCGAAGAACGCGCCCGTCACGAGTAAGAGCTCGGCGCCGCCGCGTCCCATTTCACGAAAAACCGGCGCGAACAAAGTGAACGTGAGCGCGCCGAAGGCCGCGGCAATGCAAAGAATGGCGAGATCGCGGCTCGACTCATAACGTGTCGTACGCGCCTCCGACACGCTCGCCCACAGCGCAAATCCGCCCGCGAGCGCGCCGACGGACACCCCCACCGGTACGCGCTGCGTCACGTCCTGCAACGCACCGAGCGCCGCCGCGAGCCCGTACGCGGTGACGAGCCGCAAACCCTTGATGCGCCGATGCGTGCCCGGATCGACACGATCGATCCACGCAAGCGCCGCCTGCACGCGATCCGCGCCCGAGCGCGCGAGCGTCGCCGCCGAATCCGCGAGACGCGCTTTCGCGTCGCCGATATGCTGCTCGTCATCCATCGATATCACCGTAGGAAACGTGCCTGCACGCATTCTAGGCGATGCCGCGCCTGGCTTTCAGCGGCCGTGCACGCGGCCGCGCCGCCTCGACGATGCAGTCCGCGAGCCGCGTCGCCGCATCCGGCTCGTCCGCGCGCATGCGCCGCGCACGCTCGACGAGACCGATCTCGCGATGAAACGTATCGTCGCCGAGAGGGAGCGCCACCGCGCCGCGCGGCCACGCGCCGATGCCATCGGACACCGGCACAAGCGCCACGCCCAGACCACGCGCGACGAGTTGCGCGATGCCCGGCAGCTCGTCGACTTCGAGCGAATCGCGTACCGCGATGCGGCGCTCACGCAGGAACATGTCGACCTGCCTGCCGCCGAACGAGCGCCGGTCGTAGCGGATGAACGGCTCCGACTCGATCAGCTCGCGCCAGTGCGCGCCCTTCTTCGCGGCGAGCGCAAGCAGCACGAAAGGCTCCGCAACGAGCGTGCGCCATTGCAGCTCCGCCGGCAACGAGAACGGCGGACGGATGAGCACGGCCATGTCCATCTCGCCCGCATCGACGCTCGCGAGCAGATTGAGCGACACGCCCGGCACGAGCCGGATGCGCCAGGCGGGCAGCACTCGCCTGAACGCGCCGATGGCATCGGGCAAAAGCGCCGCATGTGCCGACGCGATCGCGCCGACCGAAAGCGAGCCGCCGCGCCCGTCCCCAACACCCGGCTCCGACAGACGCGCGTAGAGCGCGAGCAGTTCGTCGGCGAGTTCGAGCGTGCGCCTTCCGGCCTGGTTGAGTGTCGCAGAGCGGCCCGTGCGGTCGAACAGCTCGACGCCGAGATGCGCTTCGAGGCGCTGCATCTGCGCGCTGACGGCGGATTGCGTGAGGCCGATCCGCGCGCCCGCGCCCGCGAACGTGCCGTGGCGCGCCACCGCGATGAAAGTCTGAAGTTCTCGCAGCATGTCGATTCATCGAAAATAATGGGGCTGACTCCCGCAATATATCGTTTTTCAACACGAATATTTATCAATACACTGTGGTCTTCGTCTCTCCACATGCCGATCAAGGACTTCACGCCATGAGCACGACTCAGCACGCCATGCCGCCGTTTCACCTCGCGTTCCCCGTTCACAGCCTCGCCGCCGCGCGTGAGTTCTATGGCGAGCTGCTCGGCTGCCCGGAAGGCCGCAGCTCAGACGCATGGGTCGATTTCAATTTCTACGGGCATCAGATCGTCGCGCATCTCGCGCCGGAGGAAGTCGGGCATCGCTCGACGAGCGCCGTCGATGGCGACGCCGTGCCGGTGCGCCACTTCGGCGCGGTGTTGTCGATTCCGCAATGGGAAGAACTCGCCGACAAACTGCGCGCCGCCGGCACGCGCTTCATCATCGAGCCGCATGTGCGCTTCAAGGGCGAAGTCGGCGAGCAGGCGACGATGTTCTTCCTCGATCCGTCGGGCAACGCCGTCGAGATCAAGGCCTTCGCCGATATGTCGTCGCTGTTCGCGAAGTAACGCGCCCACACCAACGTCTCCTTTCGTTCGCGCCACGCACGCCTGACGGATCGTTTCCCCTATAGAATCCGTCGAGCGCGCCATGCGCAAAAACGGGGAGACGGGAATGAGACCTTCTGAGGGACGCCGCCGCTTTCTGGGCGCGGCGCTGTGCAGCACGATCGCCGCATGCGGCGGCGGTTCGGATTCCGACGATGCCAATGCATCGACTTCATCCGGCGGTTCGCAAACCGGCCCCGTGCCCGACGCGAACGTCAACGCCGCCCTCTCCCAGCTCGACGCCCTCGCCAACAATCTCCTGAGCAGCACCGGCGTGCCCGGCATGGCCGTCGCGGTCGTGCGCGGCACGCAGACCGTCTATGCGAAGGGCTTCGGCACGCGGCTCGTCGGCTCCGGCCAGAAGGTCGATGCCGATACCGTGTTTCAGCTCGCGTCGGTATCGAAGTCGGTGGGTGCGTCGGTGGTCGCGCATCAGGTCGGCGCGGGCGGCATCGCGTGGAATACGCCGGTGCGCGCGCATCTGCCGTGGTTCACCTTGTCCGATGAAGAGGTGAGCGCGGCTGTCACCATCGGCGATCTTTACTCGCATCAGTCCGGCCTGCCCGATCATGCGGGCGATACGCTCGAAGACATGGGCTACGGACAAACGGAAGTCTTGCAGCGCCTGCGCTATCTGCCGCTTCATCCGTTCCGTCATTCGTACTTCTACACGAATTTCGGACTGACGGCGGCGGCGGAATCGGTGGCGACGGCGGCCGGCATCGACTGGGCCACGCTTTCCGACAACGTGCTCTATACGCCGCTCGGCATGACGAGCACGAGCTCGCGCTATGCCGATTTCGCCGCACGGCCGAATCGCGCGCTCGGGCACGTCAAGCGCGGCGGTCAGTGGGTGCAGGGCCAGGGCACGATGCCCGATGCGCAATCGCCCGCGGGCGGCGTGAGTTCATCGGTCAACGACATGGCGAAGTGGCTCGCGATGATGCTCGGCGCGGGCGTGTCCGACGGCCGCCGCATCGTCGATGGGAGCGCCCTCGCCGCCACGACGACCGCGCAGGTGCAAAGCTCGCCGCCCGGCGACGGCAGGCCCGCGGGTTTCTACGGCTACGGCTTCAACGTGGGACAAACGGAAACGGGGCGCCCGTCGTACAGCCATTCGGGCGCGTTCGGCGTGGGCGCGGCGACGAACTTCCTGGTGGTGCCATCGACGAATCTCGCGATCGTCGCGCTGACGAACGGCTATCCGATCGGCGTGCCCGAAGCGCTCAACCAGCAGTTCTTCGATATCGTGCAATTCGGCTCCGTCCAGCACGACTGGTTTCAGCGCTACAACGAAGCGCTGTTGCCGCTGTCGAAGCCGTCGGGCTCGCTCGTCGGCGCGACGCCGCCCGCATCGCCGCTGCCCGCGCGGGCGCTGTCGACTTACATCGGCACGTATAAGAACGATTACTTCGGGCCGATTCAGGTCGTCGATCAGGGTGGCACGCTCGCCGTCGTGATCGGTCCGCGTCCGATGACGCTGCCGCTCTCGCACTGGGATGGCGATGTCTTCACGTTCACGTTCGTCAACGAGAACGCCAATCCCGGCACGATATCGAAGGCATCGTTCCTGAGCGATCGCGTGACGCTCGAGTATTACGACGAAGACGGACTCGGCACTTTCGTGCGCTGAATCAAAGCGAACGGGACGAAGTCTCCGATGAACGTCTTCAGGTCTTGAACACCGCGACCGCCTGCTTCAGCTCTTCCGCCTGCACCGCGAGCGCGGAAGCGGCGGCCGTCGCCTGTTCGACGAGCGCGGCGTTCTGCTGCGTGACGGCGTCCATCTGCGTGATCGCGACGCCGACCTGCTCGATGCCCTGCGTCTGCTGCGACGACGCCGACGAAATCTCGTTCATGATGTCGGCGACGCGCGTGACGGACGTGAGGATCTGCTGCATCGTGTCGCCGGATTGCTGCGCGAGGTCTTGCCCTGCCGTGACGTTCGTCACCGATTCGTCGATGAGCGTCTTCACGTCCTTCGCGGCGGCGGCGCAGCGCTGCGCGAGCGCGCGCACTTCCGATGCGACCACTGCGAAGCCGCGGCCATGCTCGCCCGCGCGCGCCGCTTCGACGGCTGCGTTCAACGCGAGGATGTTGGTCTGAAACGCGATGCCTTCGATCACGCCGATGATGTCGACGATCTTCTCCGAGCTGCCCGCGATCTTGTCCATCGTCGCGACGACGCCGAGCACGACGCCGCTGCCGCTTTCCACCGTCGACGATGCGCTCGCCGCGAGCTGGGTCGCCTGACCCGCGTTATCGGAATTGAGGCGCACGGTCGACGTGAGTTCTTCCATGCTCGACGCCGTTTCCGCGAGCGAAGCCGCCTGCTCTTCCGTGCGCGACGACAAATCGTGATGACCGTCCGCGATCTCGCGTGAAGCCGCCGTGATGCCGTCCGCGACGAGCTTGATCTGCGCGATCGTCTGCGTGAGACGCGACTGCATCGTGTGCATCGAATGCATGAGGCTCGAATCGTCGCCGTGCTTCACTTGCACGGGTTGCGCGAGGTCGCCCGCCGCGATGCGCTGGCAGACGATCGCCACATCCTGCGGATCGCCGCCGATGCTCTTCAGCACGCCGCGGATGATGAACGTCATCGCGAGCGTCAGCGCCGCGCCAATCGCGCCGATAAGCAAGAGCGACTTCAGCACGGTCGCGCGAAAAGCCGCGTCGATATCGTCGACATAAGCGCCCGAGTAGACATGCCAGTCCCATTCGCGCACGTAGTCGCCGTACGTGATCTTCGGCAGCGGCTCCTGTTCGCCGGGCTTCGGATAGAAGTACGTCGTGATGTGCGAGCCGTCGAGACCGTGCTTGACGATCTCGCCGGTGAAGTGCTTGCCGGTGCTGTCGACGAAATCGTTGATCTTGTTTTCCGTGTCGGGGCGCACGGGGTTCAGGATCTGGAACATCTTCGAATCGAGGATGCCGATATAACCGCTCGTGCCGTAGCGGATCGCGCGCACGCTGGCGACGGCGAGCTTCTTCGCTTCATCCTCGGGCAACGCGCCGCTTTGCGCCTGCTTCACATAGAACCTGACGACACTCGTCGCCGACTGAACCTGCTCGGCGAGTCCGTCCTGACGGTTTTGCATCAGCGATTGTTTCGTGGAGATCGCGTTGAGCGTGCACAGAAGAATCAGGCTGAGCCATACGAAGCCCACGATGCTCATGAGCTTGGTTTTGAAAGAAAGTTTTTTCACGATCGGGTCGAATTGCCAATGGAAGCGCCGGGCGGCGCTCGTCGTGCGGCTTTCGATCGTGAGGCGTTTTACGTTTGCGCGCGGGAATGCGACGCGGCCACGATTTCGAAAGCAGCGTGCAATTTAACGGCAAGGGGTGCGGGATCTTTAGGCGCGGCGCCGCCGGTCATCGCCATGCTCAGAAACGCGCCATCAACTGGAAGCCGAACGTGACGCGCGCGGTCGTCAACCCGGAAGGCTTGTAGATGGGCGTACCGGCGAAGAGGTCGTAGCTGAATCCGGCGAATTTCGACGGCACGCCGCCGCGCAAACCGATGACCGCGCCCGCGAGCTGCGTGCCCGCGAGAAACGCCGTATTCGGTCCGTACACGCGGCCATAGTCGATGCCCGCGTAGAGCGACTGCCCCGTCTGTCCGAGCGGCGCCTGCAACTCGTTGCGCCAGTAAAAGCCCTTTTCGGCCGCGAGCATCTGTTCGCCGTCGAAGCCGCGCACCGTGTAGCGGCTGCCGATGGTCAGATCGTCGACATAGAAGAGCGTGTCGTTCGTGTACTGACCGTGCATCGTGCCCACGTAGCGGAAATTCTGCTTGCCGATCGCGAACGGCACCGACAGGTTCAGATCGAGCACTGCCATGCGGAAGCGATAGGTCGGATCGTAGGGCTTGGTCGGCTCAGTCGGCGCAATGTTCGGATTCGGTTCGAACACGGGGCCCGGCTGCGCGCCGAATGCGCCGATGCCTTGCCGGTACGCCAGTGTGCCGTCGAACTGCGCGCCGCCGAAGTAGTGACGATCGGTCAGCCCCAATTCGAGGAACGTGTTGTTGCGGTGCTGGACTTCGATTTCCGTATCGTCGATGAAGCTCGCGCCGAAGCGCTTCGACAATTGCAAGTAGCTTGCGAGCACGTCGCTCTGCCCGCGCGACAGGACGCGCTGCAGCTTGAATCCCGCCGACTGCGAATTCCCGCTCGACACGAAAGTCTGATTCGCACCCGCGATCGACTGATAGTAGGTGTTCGTATAGCCGAAGAGCGAGGCGGTCCAGTAACCCCAGGGAATCGAGTAGGAACCGTTGAAGCCGTGAGAGCCGAACTGCTTGTCGCGCAGATACAGATCCTGATTCACGCCCGCGCTGAAGACGTCGTTGAGGCCGAACAGATTGTCGATGCCCACGCTCAGGTTGCCCTGCAGCTTGCCGGTCGAGCGGCTGCCCGAGTTATCGACGGATGCGACCACGCTCCAGGGTTTCGCACGCTTCACGCTGATGACGACATCGCTTTCGCCCGGCGTGTTCGTCGGCTCGATTTTCATGTCGGCGTCCTGGCTCGCGACGCGCTTCATCTGCTCGAGGCCCTGTTCGAGATCGCGCACGTTCAGCACATCGCCGGAACGGGCGGGGAACGCGGATTTCCAACTGCCGGTCGTGTCGGGATCGGCGAAACGCAACTCGTGGATCAAGCCGGGAATGAGCGCGAATGCGAGCGTGCCTTTGGACAGGTCCTGCTCCGGCAAGAGCACGCGCGTGGTCACCATGCCCCGGCTGAGGATGAGTTGTTGCAGTCCCTTCGCGAGCAGATTCACGCCGTCCTTGCCGACACATTGCCCACGGTAGTGCTCCAGCCATTCGCGCGCGAACGCGAAGCGATCGAGCGGCAGCGACGATGCGCCTTGCTGGCGAGCGGCATCGGGCAGGGTCGGCGGGACGTCGAGTGCGAAGCCGGAGATGCGGAAACACGGGCTTTCCGTCGGGAGGGACGGGAAGCCTTTGGCATCGGGGATGTCGGAGCGGACCGCAGGCGCTTCGACCGCGGATTCGCGTTGCTGCGCGTCGCGCTGCTGCTGGACTTGCTGGTCCTGGAGCGCGTTGGCCCGGGCGGCTGCGGCTGCGACTGCGTCGTTGGGCGTGAGGGATTGCTGCGCGTCGACGGAGTAAACGGAAAACGACAACAGAGCGGCAAACGACAAGGTCGCGCCGCGTCGAATCAACTTCTTCTGCACTTTTTATTCGTTTCTGGATGGGCCGCGAGGTACTGCGCGCCGGATGGATCGGCGGTGGGCCATGAGGCTGCCGAGAGAGGCAGGAATATGTCAGATTCGACTGACTATCGACATGAGTAAATTCTCAATGTCTTGAGACGTTGGGTTTTAAACCAGAGAAAAAAGCGCCCCGCATGACCGTAGTCATGCGGGGCGTTCGACCACTAGCGAACCCGTCGAATCAATGCCCGACCGGCTCCGTCGATTTCAGGTCGCTCGTCAGGGCCGTCTGCGGATGCGCGGCCTGCTTGATCAGCAACGCGACCGCCGCAATGATTCCCGCGACCGCGATCGTCGCGAAGATGGCACCGAAGCTGAAGTGCTGGCGCGTCAGTTCGGCGACGAGGAACGACCCCGCGATGCCGCCGAAGCGTCCGATGCCCAGCATCCACGCGACGCCCGTGCCGCGCCCTTGCGTCGGATAGAACGCTGCGGCGAGCGCGGGCATCGACGATTGCGCGGTATTCATCAGCACGCCCGCGAGGAACACGACGAGCACCAGCATGCCCACGTTGCCCGCCGCCTGGCCGATCAGATACACGCTCACGGCGGTGAGCGCATAGCACGCCGCGATGATGCGGTTCGCGTTGAACTTGTCCATCAGCACGCCGCACAGCACCGCGCCGACGCCGCCCAACGGGAACAGCGCGGAAATCAGCGTCGCCTTTTGCGGCGGCAGACCCGATTCCCTGAGCAGGATCGGCATCCAGTTGATCGACGCATAGAAGATCACGAGGCCCATGAAATACGTGAGCCACAGCATGACCGAGCCGACGATGTACGAGCGCGACAGCACCACGCCCATGCCGCTCTGCCCGGCCGCTGCGGGCGCGGCTTCGGTCATGAAGAACGAGCCGGCCTGCATCGCGTCGGAGGAAATGCGCGCGAGCGTCGCACGAATCTTCTCGACGGGCTTCGCCTTCGCCACCATGTAGCGCACCGATTCCGGCAGCGTCGCGATCAGCAGCACCGACAGCACCAGCGGCGCGATGCCGCCCAGCATCAGCACGCTGCGCCAGCCGAAATGCGGAATCATCCAGGCCGCGAGAAAGCCGCCGAATGCAGCGCCCAGCGGAAAGCCGCAGAACATCAGATTGATGAGCGTCGCGCGGCGGTTGTCGGGGCAGAACTCGCTCATCATCGTGACGGCGTTCGGCATCGCAGCGCCGAGGCCGATGCCCGTGACGAAGCGCAGCGCCGTCAGTTGCGTGATGTCGGCCGAAAACGCCGACGCGAGACACGCGACGCCGAAGATCAACACCGACGAAAGCAGCATCGCGCGGCGGCCGAGCCGGTCCGACAGCGGCCCGGACAGCAGCGCGCCCGCGGCGAGGCCGAAGAGCGCCGCACTCAAAACGGGCGCGAGCGCCGGACGGCTGATGCCCCATTCGGTCACGAGCGATGGCGCGATGAAGCCGATCGCGGCGGTGTCGAAACCATCCAGCAGGACGATGACGAAGCACATCCCGAAGATGAGCCACTGAAACGGCGAGAACGGATGCTCGTTGATGAACGTCTGTACGTTCACGGCAGGACTTCTACTCACTTCATTCCCTTTTCGATGATGGGCGCGCAACCGGCGAAACGCGCACCCCGGACCCAAAATGTTCGCTGGACGAACAGCGATTCACATAGCGAACTCGCGCTGAGGGTACTGAAGAAGCTTGCGCTTCGTCAACGCGGGCTTACCCGCGTATGACAAAGCGCCGGGAATGAAGCGCGAGGGTAAGGTAATGAGTCAGGCCACGCGGCGTCCGGCGCGCCAGGTTTCACGCGGCACCTGCACGTTGTCGATCGCCGCCACACGCACGAAATCCGCACGCAGGCCGGTCGCGACGGCGCCGCGGTCCGCGAGGCCCGCCGCATGCGCCGGCGCCCACGAAACCGTGGCGACCGCGCGCGGCAGCGACCAGCCCGCCTTGGCGACGAGATCGAACACCGCGATCAGCAGGCTCGAAGGCACATAGTCCGACGACAATATATCGAGCAGCCCTTCGTTCGCCAGCTCCAGCGCCGACACGTTGCCCGAATGCGAGCCGCCGCGCACGACGTTGGGCGCGCCCATGATCGTCGCGATGCCGTGATCGCGCGCGGCTCGGGCGGCTTCGAGCGTCGTCGGGAATTCGGCCAGCGCGATACCGTCGCGCGCCGCTTCTTCGACGTGCTCGACGAGCGTGTCGTCGTGACTGGCGAGCGAGATGTTCAAACCCTTGCAACGCGCGACGATATCCGCGCGATGCTTCGCCGCATAGCGCTGCTGATGCTCGGCGAGCTCGGCGAGAATCTTGTTCGCGTGCTCGTCGCTCCACTTGCCGTGTCGCTCCTGATACTTGCGCCACTTCTCGTGATCCTGCCATTGACGCTGTCCCGGCGTGTGATCCATCACCGAAGCGAGCTTGAAAAGCGGGTGAGTCGACAACGAATCGAACACTTCGACGACATCCGTCGTGCCCACTTCGCAACGCAGATGCAGGAAGTGATCCGCGCGCAGCAGATCGCGTTCGACGAACTTGCCGATCGACCTGGCGCAGGAAATCTGCAACTCGCGGCCACGCACGCCGTCTTCGGGACGCGAACCGACGCCCAGTGCATCGAACACGGTCGTGATGCCCGCGGCCGCCACTTGCGCGTCGTGAACGATGATCGCCGCTTCGTGATTCCACAGCACGCCCGGACGCGGCGCGAGATGCTTTTCGATGTTGTCCGTATGCAGTTCGACGAAGCCCGGCAACAGATAATCGCCGTCCCAGTCTTCGGCCTCGCGCACGGCGGTATGGCCCGGCGCGATCTCCGCGATGCGTCCGTCCTCGACACGCACGGTGCCCACGAAGTCCTCGTCGCGCGTCACGATGCGCGCATTCTTGATCAGCATGTCTGCAACACTCCGGAATCGGTTTGAACGGCGTCCTGTACTGCGGCGCTGGCGAGCCGCACGATGCGCGTCGCGACGCGCGCGCGCGTGTCTTCGTCGTGAAAGATGCCGACGATCGCCGCGCCCTTCTCGCGCGCTTCGACGATCAGATCGGCGACCACGTCGCGGTTCTCGGCATCGAGCGATGCGGTGGGTTCATCGAGCAATAAAAGCGGATGCGCCGCGATCAGCCCGCGCGCGATGTTCACGCGCTGCTGCTCGCCGCCCGAGAACGTCGCGGGCGCGAGCGTCCACAAGCGGCGCGGCACGTTGAGGCGTTCGAGCAAGGCGCTTGCGCGTTCATGCGCTTCGTCTTCGTTCACGCCGCGCGACACGAGCGGCTCGGCGACGAGATCGAGCGACGACACACGCGGAATCGCGCGCAGAAACTGGCTCACGTAGCCCATCGTCGTGTTGCGCAGGCGGATGATGTCGTGCGGCGCGGCTTCGGTCAGCACGGTATGACGTGACGCCTTGCTATCGTCGCGAATGGCGATACTGCCGCGCGTCGCGAGATAGTTGCCGTACATGCAGCGCAAAAACGTGCTCTTGCCCGCGCCCGATGCGCCCGCGAGCACGACGCATTCGCCGCGCTCCACATCGAGCGATACGCCCGACAGCGCCGCGATGCGCGTCCCGCCCTGCTGATGCAGCGTGAAGGTTTTTTCGATATCGCGCGCGCTCAGCATCAGCGCATCATTCGCGACGAATTGATTACCGAATGTCATCATCACCTCAAACCGGCAGCACGGACGCAACGAGCGTCTGCGTATAAGGATGTTGCGGATCGTCGAGCACCTGGTCCGTGAGTCCGCTTTCGACGACGCGCCCGTCCCTCATCACCATCAGCCGATGCGCAAGCAGCCGCGCCACGCCGATATCGTGCGTGACGATCACCGCGGCGAGATGCAGCTTGCTCGTGAGCGTGCGCAGAAGATCGAGCAGACGCGCCTGCACGGAAACATCGAGGCCGGCGGTGGGCTCGTCCATGAACACGAGGCGCGGACCCGTGACCAGATTACGCGCGATCTGCAGGCGTTGCTGCATGCCGCCCGAAAACGCCGAAGGCAGTTCGTCGATGCGCGCGGCATCGAGTTCGACGCGGTTCATCCAGTCGGCGGCGGTCTCGCGCAGACGGCCATAGTGACGTGCCCCGATCGCCATCAGCGGCTCGCCGATGTTCGCGCCAGCCGATACGTTACGCCGCAATCCATCGCGCGCGTTCTGATGCACGAAGCCCCATTCGGTACGCGACAAGAGACGTTTGCGCGGTTCCGCAAGTGTCAGAAGATCGAGCGCTTCGCCTTCGCGCGTCGTGTACGTGAGCGCGCCGCCATTGATCTCGCTGCGCAACGCGAGCGCATTCAGCAAGGTCGATTTGCCCGATCCCGATTCACCGACGATGCACAGCACTTCGCCCGGATAGACATCGAGATCGATATCGACGCAGCCGCCGCGTCCGTCATAACGCTTCGTGAGGCCTGTCGCCTTGAGCAGTGCGTTCATCGTGTCACCTCGTCGTCATCGCGGCGGCTGTGGCAGTAGTCGCTGTCGGAACAGACGAACATGCGCTTGCCCTGATCGTCGACGATCATCTCGTCGAGAAAGCTATCGCGCGAGCCGCACAGCGCGCACGCGTGCTCCCACTTCTGCACGCTGAACGGATGATCCTCGAAGTCCAGGCTCTTCACTTTCGTATAAGGCGGTATGGCATAGATGCGCCGTTCGCGTCCCGCTCCGAACAACTGCAATGCGGGGTTCATGTGCATCTTCGGATTATCGAATTTCGGTATCGGCGATGGCGATGTGAGATAGCGCTCGTTCACCATCACCGGATAATCGTAGGTCGTCGCGATGCTGCCGTGCTGCACGATATCCTCATAGTATTTCACGTTGATGAGGCCGTAATCCGCGAGCGCGTGGAGCTTCCTGCACTCCGTCACGCGCGGCTCGAGACGAAACAAAGGCTCGGGCATCGGCACCTGATAGACGATGATCTGTTTATCCGTCAATGGCGTCTCGGGAATGCGGTGACGCGTCTGCACGATGGTCGCATCGGCGGTGCGCGTAGTGGTCGCCACACCCGCGGTGCGCGCGAAGAAGCGGCGAATGTTCACCGCGTTCGTGGTTTCATCGGAGCCCTGATCGATGACCTTCAGCGTATCGCGCTCGCCGATGATCGCCGACGTCACCTGCAAGCCGCCCGTGCCCCATCCATACGGCAGCGGCATTTCGCGCGACGCGAACGGCACCTGATAGCCCGGCACCGCCACGGCCTTGAGCAGTGCGCGGCGGATCATGCGCTTCGTCTGTTCGTCGAGATACGCGAAGTTATAGCCTTCGGTGAGTGCGTTCATGCCGCGTTCTCCTCGTTGCTGTCCGCACCATGCGCCGCGCGCAAACGGCGCAGCAATTCCAGTTCCGATTGGAAGTCCACGTAATGCGGCAGCTTCAGATGCTGCACGAAACCGGACGCTTCCACGTTATCGCTGTGATACAGCACGAACTCCGGGTCCTGCGTGGGCGAGCCAACGGTTTCACCCAACTCTTCCGCACGTAATGCGCGATCGACCAGCGCCATCGCCATTGCCTTGCGTTCCGAATGACCGAAGGCGAGGCCATAACCTTGCGTGAACGTCGGCGGCACGTCACCGCTACCCGCGAACTGATTGATCATCTGACATTCGGTGATGTCGATTTCGCCGATCTCGACCGCAAAGCCCAGTTCATCGATATGCATTTCCACCGCCACTTCTCCGTGACGAATCTCGCCGGCAAACGGATGGCTATGCGCATAGCCGCGCTGCGTCGCATAACCGACCGCGAGCAGAAAGCCTTCGTCGCCGCGCGCGAGATTCTGCAAACGCGTCGATCGATCGACGGGAAACGACAGCGGCTCGCGCGACAAATCGCCCGGTTCCGGCGCGTTTTCATGCGTGCGTTCCTGTTCGATCAGGCCTTCTCTGTCGAGCATGGAGAGCACGCGCGGCATCGCGTCCGCTTCCGCCTTCTTCGCTTCTATAGCCGCATCGTCAGCGTGTCCGCCTTCTGCGAGCAGCGTGAAATCCAGCAGACGTTGCGTGTAGTCGTACGTACCCCCCAGCATCTGTCCGCCGGGAATGTCCTTGAACGCCGCCGAAATACGACGCTCGACGCACATCGCTTCGGTATCGATCGGCAGTGTGTAGCCGAAGCGCGGCAACGTCGTGCGATAGGCACGCAATAGAAAAATCGCTTCGACGAGATCGCCCGCGGCCTGCTTGATCGCGAGCGCGGCGAGGTCTTCGTCGTAGACGGAGCCTTCGGTCATCACCCGCGCGACGGCGAGGCGCATCTGCTCGCGAATCTGCGCGACGGACAACTCGGGCACCGAAACATCGCCGCGGCGCTTTTTCGCGAGCACGTCCCATGAACGTTCGATGGCGCGTTCGCCACCCTTGACCGCGACGTACATCAGTTCACCTCCACATGCGTCGTGCGCGGCAGGCCGACGAGCGCGCCGCCCGCGACGAAGTAGCAATCGATGCCGCACGGAAAGAGCGCCGTGAGCGCCGCGCGCTGCTGCCAGAATTCACGCGTCAATCCCGCGATAGCCACCGTGCGCGATCCGGCGATGCCGGGGCCGCGCCACACGAGCGGCTCGCCTTCGGTCAGCGACGGCACGCGGATGAACAGCGTCGCCGCATCTTCGGGCGACTCCGGCTCGCCATGCGAGAACGCATCGAACGCAGGCATGGTGCGCGCATCGTCGATATAGGCGAACGCGGCCTCGTGGCGATCGCTCGTCAACGGCGCGCTCGCATGAAAGCGCAGCGCATCGCCGAGCACCTTGTCTTCACGTTCGATATGCACGGGCGTCGAATAATCCGTGATCGCCAGCAGCGACGCGAACGCAGCGAGCGGCACGCGGCCCGCGAGCGCGTCGCGCATTGCGTGGTTGTCGGGCAACGCGGCATCGATCGCGACGATGCCACCGGGGCGCGACAGCGCATCGAGCAGCGCACGGAACACACGCTGCGCGTCGTGCACCGTGTCGTTGAAGCCGGGCACGAGCGTGGTCATGTCGATCTGCATCATTCGCCTCTCACCATCGTGAAGAATTCGACCTTCGTTGCGGCCGCTTCGGCTTGCTTGCGCTGCCGTTCATCGGCGATGCACGCGGCAAGCGGTTCGATCAATCGCGTCTGCAACTTGTCCGCGTAACGCGGCATCTGCAACAGCGCATCGGCGAGCGCGGCGAGCGTCGCGCGCTCCTTGTCGCGGCCCATGTGCACCGCAACGCCGACCGGCGCGCTGCCGTCGTCGGTACGCAATCGCAGCGTGGCGCGCGTGACGGTCGTTTCGCCGAGATTGAACGCATCGCCCGTGCCACCGATGCGGGCGCGCACCATCGCAAGCCCGATATCCGGCGCGCGCAGCCATTCGTAGGCGGGCAAGCGCTCGCCGTCGAGCGCGGAATCCAGCGCCTGTTGCAGCGCATCGCGCGGCGTGCGGGCGAGCACCGCCATCCATTCGCGGCGACCCTGCGCTTGCGGCTCCATCGAAGTACTCATCGCTTTCCCTATGTCTGGAAGATACCGGTCATCGCTATGCTACTCGTTGTCTCATCTAGTCGTCTAGACGTTTGGTCATGTGATGGATCTTTCACATTTCCATCACGAGTTGCGCACTACAATCCGGGAGAACGATATTCAAACCGACAGGAATGACAGCGCAATGACATCGAACGAAAATGCGGCGCCTCATGCGGTCGAGCGCGGCGCAGGGGTCGCGGTCTGGCGGCAGATCGAGCAGATTCTCGCCGCCGAGATCGCCGCGAAGAGCTTCGGCGAGGAAGGACGCCTGCCGAGCGAGGCGGAGCTCGCCAAACGTTTCGACGTGAATCGCCATACCGTGCGCCGCGCGATGCTGCGGCTCGCGGCGACCGGCCTCGTGAGCGTCGAGCAGGGGCGCGGCACCTTCGTGCAACCGGGCGCGATCGACTATCAGATCGGCCGTCGCACGCGCTTCACCGAGAACCTGCGCCGGCAAAAACATGCGTCGGCGGGTGTTGTGCTGACGTCCGAGCGCGTGAAGGCCGATCCGACCGTCGCGAAGGCGCTCGGCGTGCGCGCCGGCACGCTCGTCTATCAGATCGAAACGCGCCACGATTCCGACGGCGTTCCGATGACCTATGCACGCAACTGGTATCCGGCCGCGCGCTTCAACGAACTGCCCGCGGCCATCGAAGCGGCGGGCGGCGTGAGTGCCGCGCTCGAAACCTTCGGCGTGAAGGATTACACGCGCAAGTGGAGCCGTATCGGCAGCGTGCTGCCCTCGTCGGATGTGGCGCGGCGCTTGCAGATCAATCGCCAGCAGCCGGTGCTGTGGGTCGAGAACGTCGATGTCGATGAGACCGGCGTGCCGATCAAATACGGCATCACGCATTTCGCGGCAGACCGCGTGCAATTGATGGTCGAGCACGATCTATGAAAGCGACGCATACGAAGACCGATAACCCGCGGGTCGCGCTCTACTACGCGCCGCCCGCCGCCTCCGCATGGTGGCGCGAAGGCTGCGAATGGCTCGGCCGCGATCCCGAGAGCGGGCTCGAAACCGCGACTCCCGCATATGCACTTACCCACGCGCCGCGCCGCTACGGCTGGCATGCGACGCTCATCGCGCCGTTTCATTTGGAGGCGGGCATCGAACTCGAAGATGTGCTCGCCTGCGCGCGCATCTGGGCGAGCTCGGTGCCCCGCTTCGAGATGCCCGTGCAAGCGGCGGAACTAGGCCGTTTCGTCGCGCTGCGTCCCGAGCATTCCTACGACGAAGAGTGGATGCGCACGCTCGCGGGCAGCGCATTGCAGTCGCTTTGCTCGCTGCGTGCGGCGCCATCGTGGGAAAGCGTCGAAAAGCGCATCGCCGATGGCTTGAGCGCACGGCAGACCGCGCTCGTGCGTGAATGGGGCTATCCGTATGTCCTCGACGAATATCGCTTCCACATGACACTCTCCGATTCGCTCGACGACGCCAACGCGCGGGCATCGATCGTGTCGGAATGGACGCGCCGCATCGATACGCTCGGCCCGTTGCCGATGCATGGCGCGGCGCTCTTCATCGAGCCCGAGCCGGGCGCGCCTTTCACGCTATGGCAGCGCCTTCCGTTCAACAACGCACAGGATGTCGTGGCATGACCCGAGTCGACAGCGCCAGGCTGATCTACGTGATGGGACCCTCGGGCGCGGGCAAGGACTCGCTGCTCGGCTTTGCGCGCGAACGGGTGGGCGCGCGCGTGATGTTCGCGCACCGCTACATCACGCGTGCGGTCGCGGACGGCGAGAACCACATCGCGCTCTCGCATGACGAATTCGCATCGCGGCTGTCGTATGGCCTCTTCGCGATGCATTGGGAAAGCCTCGGACTGCGCTACGGCATCGGCATCGAGCTGGACGCGTGGCTCGCGCGCGGCATGCCCGTCGTCGTGAATGGCTCGCGACAGCATGCGGAACTGGCGCTCGAGCGTTATCCGGACGCGCGCTTCGTGCATATCGATGCGGCGCCTTCAGTGCTGGCCGCACGTCTCGCGCGACGCGGACGCGAGAACGCCCGCCAGATCGAAGCCCGTCTCGCACGCCGCCCGGCGTTCGAACTGCCCTCGCATGCGCGTGTCGTGAAGATCGACAACTCCGGCATGCTTGCCGACGCCGGCACGCAATTCCTCGACTTGCTCGCGTTCGCGAGCCGCGTCTAAGGCTCTTCTGCCTCCGCGCCGCTTCTAGTCCCTGTGGATAAACCTCGATTCCAGGCCGGGGCAGATAACCATTACCGCCGGCGAGACTTTCGGCTCCCCCGCCACGGCCCGCCCACAGGCGAGCAGCAGCGCCGTACCACATCTACTCAGACGTGTACGGGGTGAAGTCCATCAAACGGATCGACGGACTAACGTTTCGCCGGCATTGCGCATTTTAAGAGAATTCCCATTCTTAACATTGCTTGCCATCACGTAAATCGACGTTTGATTTATCGCTACCTCTCGAAATGGTTGTGTGATAGGTTTCCCGCGCCTAAATGAAGAGTCTCGACTTTGTTTGTGCGCGCGTCTGTTTGAATATCGTTGTCTGATTCACGCCAATTAGCAAACCTATCAATCTACAACCTGTTTAGGATGATTAAGTTGAAAGCAAGAGACGCCTTTCTCGCTGCGAGAGAGAAGGAATTCATTGGACAGCACCAGCTCTATTATCTGGACGTGCTCGATGCACCGAGTTCGGCAACGGCCGACGTTTTCGAGTTCGAAGGGACTGAGGCCATTGGCGATGTAACGCGCTATACAATCCGCTGGACTCACTCTTCGCATGAACTTTCGCCGCGTGAATACATCGGCAAGATGGGTTCATTCCTGATTCAACCGCCAACTCTAAAATGGGGGAAGCCGGAGTCTCCGCGGCGCAAGTACGGCGTGGTAACGGCATTCGCGAAGCTCTCCACATCAAAGGATCAGAGCACTTACGAAGCAGTTTTAGAGAGCCGCCTCTCAATTCTGAGAAATGCGAAGAAAGTTCGCTTCTTCCATCACATGAGTGAGCCGGAAGTGATCCGTCAGATTCTCAAGGAACACAATTTCAATCAGATTTGGGCGCGCTTCGAAATTTCGCTCTATCGCTCTTATTCGAAGCGCGACATTATCACGCAGTGGGAAGAAGACGATTTCGCGTTTGTTCAACGCTTGTGCCGAAGGACGGGGATTTGGTTCGTCAGCGAAGAAGGCGAGCATTGTGAGGTGGTACGCTTCGGCGACGATCTGACCCACTATCGACGCGACGCCAGCCACGAAAACCACCAGTTCCCGATCCTATTTCAGCCTGAAGCGGGCATGAACACCCGCGGCATCGAGTCCGTCAAGTCGCTGGAGATGCGCGCCCGGAGCATTCCGTCGTCCTATCACGTCCGCAGCTACAACTATCGTCAAGCGCCGTACCCCATCGAAGCGACGGAAGAGTTTCATCCGAAGTCTGGTGACTCTACGATGTACGGCGAACAATATATCTTTGGCCTACCAGTTCAGAACAAGGAAGATGCCGGACGTCAGGCGCTTTTGCGACAGGAAGAAGCGCTCGCACAGCAGATTGAGTATCAAGGCAAAAGCGATGCGCTGGACATGGCGCCGGGCCGCGTATATCAGTTCAGCAATCATCGTCTGACAGATGCCAAATATGGTCTGCTCATCACGAAAACGATATGCAGTGCGTCGCGAGCGAAGGGATACGAAGTTCGTTTTACCGCGATCCCGTGCGATCGGCTTTATCGCATGCCGCTGCAAGAATATTCTTGGCCGAAAATCGGCGGAACAATAACGGGAACAATCGCCTCGACGGAAGGTTATAGCGGCCCGTTCCTCGATCAGCACGGCGAATACGTTGTCGAATTCCACGCCAATCGAGACCCACGCCTAGCGGGTTTGAATAGTTGCTTGCTGAGGCTCGCCAAGCCTTTCGCGGGGAAGTATCAAACTGGCTTTCACTTCGGGTTGCTACCGGGGTCTGAGGTGGCGGTTGCCTTCTTCATGGGCAATCCCGACTTGCCTTATATCCTGCACGCCCTGCATAACTCTAAAGATACGGACGCCGTCAACTCAGAGCATAAATGGCGAACGCGCAATGTCATTCATACGGAGCGAAACAACACGCTCCAGTTCGAGGATCGTATCAATCAGGAGCATGTCAAGCTCTCGACGGAATACGGCAAGTCCCAACTCAATCTTGGTCATGTCGTAGACAGTAAGGGCGAGCCACGCGGATTCGGATATGAGCTCCGAAGCGACATGAAAGGCGTCGTCCGCGCCGGAGACGGGCTGCTGTTGACCGCAGAGGCGCAAGTGAAGGCAACCGGCAAGACGATCGACATGACCCGCGCTGAGCAGGTTCTGAACGTCACCGAGCAGCAAGCCCAAGGCTTGGCGCAAGCCGCTTCGCTCGCAAAAGCGGACTCCCCCGACCTGCGCGCTGAAATCGAATGGCTCAAGAGCGAGCTCGCGGGACTGAAAAAGCCTGTCGTCGCGGTCTCCGCGCCGGCCGGTGTCGCCATTGCCACACCCGACCGCGTAATGATCGCGGCCAACAAGGACATCACCAACACAGCATCCGGGCGCTTCAGCGTCAACGCGATGAAAGGCATTGCTCTGGCGGCAAGTGAGGCGGTGTCGATCTTCGCTCATAAGCTTGGCGTCAAGCTGTTTGCCGCTCGCGGACCAGTGCGGATTCAGGCGCAATCCGACGTCATGGAGTTGGTTGCAGAAAAGAACATGCAGCTATGCAGCGTCAACGGCACGCTGACTGCGAATGCGTCGAACGGCGTGGTACTGAGTGGCGGCGGATCAGCCTACATCAAGATTCAGGGCGACAACGTTGAGATAGGTGGCACGGGTCGTTTGATCCTGAAGATCATCGACATCAAGAAGGACGGTCCCGGCGCGCTGACGCTGCCTAAACCCCACTTCGATCAGATCGACATCAGCAACGATGAACGCTACGTCCTGAGCGATCAATTGACGGGCCGTCCGCTCAGTCAGAAGCCCTACAAGATCACGCTCGCCAACGGCGAAGTGGTTGAAGGCATGACCAACGCAGCCGGCGAGACGTCCGTTACGAAGGAACAAGCCGCGCAAGGCATCAGGATGGTACTTAAGAGGGCGAGGAAGCAATGACAACGCAAAACAACGAAGCCAATCAGGCGACGCAAGCGACGACCGACGCACGAACCGAGAACGCAGAACCGCAACGCTATGAGCATCCGTTCGCGACACGCGTCGTGCCGCGCCAATACGATCATCTCGGACGCCCGTTTTGGGAGTCTTATCTGTCGCCTACAAGCTATGAGGTACGCGCCGAGGCTCAAGTCATGCCGCACCTACCGGGCGTCATTATCTTTGTGCATGGAGTGAATTCGGAGGGGGAATGGTATGACAGGGCTGAAAAATCTATATGTGAAGGTCTGAATGAACGGCTAAATCTTTCCGAAGAAATGTCGCTCACAACGAACACGTACGATGACCGCGATTCAAACGACAAGCCCCGAACTCGCTATATAAAAAAGGCCGGGCGCTCACCCGTCATCCGCTTCTACTGGGGCTATCGAGCCAAAGATGGCCAGGAAAAGAAATGGCGCGTTGCGCTGCGAAATGACGCAGGCGTTGATGTCTGGAAGTCCCACCCGAAGCAAGACAAAGGACCATGGTACTGGGGCGGCGGTCCGTTCCAGAACGGCACGAATAACCTTCAGCAACTATGGAGCGGTGAAGGTTTCAAACGCTGTGTCTTCGGCGTCGATCTTCAAAAGCTGAATACCGAGGCCGATCGATACCTACAAGACGCACCGCCGCGCGACTACTACTCGCACGCCGCTAAGCGCCTCGCCGATCTGATCGATGACATCCGAATAAACTCACCGCGCGACACCATCACGCTCATGTCTCACAGTCAGGGGACGATGATCGCCTTGGCAGCGACTACGCTTTGCAAGACACGCGCGCCCGATGCGCTGTTTGTCATGAACTCGCCTTTTGCCCTTGATGACAAGCTGACCGATGCTTTGACTTGTAGCACGGAACGCCCGACGCACGAGGCGCGCTTGAATACCTTCCGCATGATTGCGGGACGCATCAAACAAGACAAGTTCACCTTCGACGATAACCTGATGGAAAAACTTCATGTCGGTGCAACGCCCGACATGAATTTCTGGCGGCCGAATGTGCGTGTGCGCGACCGTCCCGAACGCGACAACCACGGGCGGCTGTACGTGTACTTCACGCCTCACGATCGCGTAATGGGGACCGCTCCGCTTCGGAGCATCGGTTGGCAAGGCATTCCTACCGAGCTACTCGATGAACTGAACGATACCGTCAAGCAACGAATGCTCGCGCGCGTTACTCCTGTAGGCGACGAGCCGAGCACGAAATCGTTCGGCAAACTGCCGCCAATTCAGGACCCGGTTAAGGGTGTCTTGCCGTACGAGTTTTGGAACGGCAATCGAGGCTTTCCGTTGAAGCTTTGGGCTATACCGCCGCTCGATCAGACCGTCAAGATCAACGCCGAAGCCGTGCCGAATCCTCTGACTGCTGAGGACATGCGCCTCTTCGAGAAATCAAGGAACGTCGAACCTAAAATGGGCGACACAGACTCAGAAGGTCGTCTCCTCGATCCCTCCAATCCATATCTCGCGTCGACGCAAGACCCGCACCGGACTGTTGAAGTCGACAATGATCCATATACGACAGGACGGAGCTTTAGGCGCGAAACAACGGAAGAGATGAATGAGTTTCTGAATAACTACCGACCTGAGCCAACAAACCACAGTACGGTTCCGGGCGATACCGAATTCATGAAGCGCGTCGTTGCTTATGACTTGCCCGTGGGCTTCTGTGACGCCTATGAGGATGTCGAGTTCTGGACCAGACTGATGAAGCGTGCTGACTGGACACAGGGCTACGACGCCTATTTCGAAACGGGCCTGTTCGAATCGGTTGACAAGCCCTCGTTGATCGACTGGAAGACAGTCAATGAGGAAGTCAGTGCAGCGGATGCGCGAGAATGGCAAGCGAAGCAGTATTCGAGGCCGTAAAGCAACGGACGGCATAGCAGAGGAAAATACAAAACGATTAACAAGGCAAGAAAAGAATGAAGAAAACAGCAATTTATGGCGCGCTACTACTCGCTCTGCCAGGTTGTGCCGGACAGCAGGCTCAACCTGCCCCCTTTGTCTATGCAGACTTCGTTTCGGCAAAGGAGTTGCCCTATGATTCACCGCCTCAGGTTATCTATCGAATCGATGACCACCGCTTCATCTCGCTTGAACGTTATAGAGACTGCCAACACGGCGAGACCTTCTATAACGACACCTTGCAAGGCATCAGAAAGAGCTTTGGTAGAGGCTTCCGGGAGAACTATCAAGGTAGGTTGATTATCGCGGATTCAACTGGGAAGAACTTGGCATTTCCCGCGTCGCTACCCCCACATACAGCCTGCAATGATCGTGGATGCACTATGTATATTGCGGTGTCCACAGACGGCGGAAGGACGGTCCAAAGCATCCGGTATATGAGAAGCTTTGATCCATTTTCAGACTCTAAGGACTTCACCATTATCGTTAGCGAGGATGCTCTGTATGTCGGGGAGAAGATCAGTGACACCACTGGAAAGATGTCAGTGGACAAACACCCACTGATTCCGGGGTATCGCTATGGTGAAGGCGGGCCGTTGCCGGAAGGGCGCAAGATTGAGCGGGGCGTTGCTCTTCCTGTTGGCCTGCGCACCCCTTCTGGTCAAGACCGCTATTCATGTGACGCCTCGATCCGCCCGACCAACCCCGACGCACCGCTCAAGTAGAAGGCGAACATGACCAAACTTGTATGCTTGGATGATCCCACGTCGCACGGCGGAAACGTCATCACAGCCTCGTCCACGTTCGATCTTGACGGCCGAAGAGTCGCACTGCTGCGCGACATCGTTTCGTGTCCAGAGCACGGCGATAACCCGATCATCGAATCGGGGGAAGGTTACGACGAAGGCGGCCGGAAGTGGATCGTTGACGGTTGCCGCTCGCAATGTGGCAGTGTCGTAAGAGCAACCTCAACGGGGATGGACGTCGCATGAATCCCGGCTGGATCGTCCCGGACGTCCCTAAACATGAATATGGCGAGGCTCCGCCACTCTGGATTCCCATTGCTGCGTTCGTCCTTATGCTCGCGGCGGGAATCATCATTACGGTTCTCAACTGGAAACAAGGTGAGTCTATTGCCTCGGCGAAATTCTTTTTCCGGGCGCTCGGCGTACCTTCGCTGCTATGGTGCGCCGTGTGTGGATTGATTTACAACGGCCAGGAGGAGTGGATAAAGCGCGTTGACTGGTGGAACTACCTGTGTGATCGCGAACACGCGGAGTGGCGCTACTGGACTCAAGCGCACTGGGGCGTTGTCGACAGTGTGGCTGTGACGCCCGAGAGCGATCTGGCGCAGCGCCTACTCGGTCTGAAAGGGAGCGCACCGAACAACGCGAACCAGACTAAACCGTTGCCGCAAGACGAAGCCGCGCGCGGCCAGTCACGCAGCGAGCAAGTCATCGAACGGTTGGTCACGCCCTTCGCGGGCTATCTGACACGTTTTGCCGGCTCGCGGGACTTCAGCATTGTCTTGGTGTCGGAGGTCGAAGGCCAATTGACAGAGCTTCGCGCGGCGCTTAAGGCGCTCAACATTCGCAACATGGACTTGGTGAAGGTGTCGCGCATCGAGCCGTCCAAGGAGGCGGCGCTAGGCGAGGTACTGTCGAAGGCTTCGACGGTTCCTGATTTCTGCCTGATGCTCGGATGGCAGTTGCACACCGAAGACAGCGAACCGCTATGGTCCGAAGCGGGAGCGGCCTTGTTGCTCGCGTCGCCTTCTTCGCTGATCCGCAACAAGATCAAGCCACAGGCGCGCATGTTCCGCTCGATCCACGCCGCGTCCGATGCAGTCTATGACGCGTTGAAGACGCTGTTAGCGGCAGCCCCGACACCGATCGAGCGCATCAAGCACCTATGGCTAAGCGGCATGCCTGCGCACGACCGTAACGCCACGCTCGCAGCGGTGAAGGACGTCAAGTTGGATGTCGGAATCCACGACGTGGATCACGCGATAGGAAAGCCGGGGCCGATCAACTCGCTCCTGCTGCAAGCGCTGGCCGCCGAAATGGTGCAGCACGGACAAGGCGCGCAACTGATCGCCGCGCCCGCTCAGCAAGGCGTGGCGCTCAATCTGGTCGGCGCGCAGCCCGCGCCCGTAGCGTCCGCATTTCCCCCATCGATTTCGCCTCTTGCAGCGTCAACGACATTCGGAACGCTCGGCCCGATCATTCTGATGCTTGTCTTTATCGAATCGGAAAAAATCGGCAACGCCTGGTTTTGGGGCGTCGTCGTGTTCTATCTGCTGACCTTGGGGATCCAAGTTATAGGCGGCTACGGGATACGCGACGGCGTGACAGATGATTTTAGGGCGCAGCTACGGCAGTTAGGGAGAGCGTAGCGGAGGAAACAGGCGGGATTGCAGTGTCGAGCCGTGCGAGCGCGCGGGCAGCGCCACGTCGCCGTGCCCGCCCACGTCGCTCACATCGATCTCGTTGTCGCGGATCACCACCAACGTACAGACGCGTTCAACCGATCGATGCAACGCCTGGCGGCGCGGTTTCGGCTTCTTCTCCGCGTATACCCCCGGTTGCAAGTGGAATTTCATTCGTCGACACTTCGCAAATAGATTTGCGTTAAATTGAAATATGCAAATCTGTTTGCAATCACTTCGACAAGGGGTCGATCATGAAACTCGCCGCAAAATTCGCCGTGGCCGCCGTCGCCGCGCTTTCCCTCGTCAGCGGCGCGGCGCGCGCAGAGACGCTGCTCGTCGCGTGCGACACCGCGTTCGTGCCGTTCGAGTTCAAGCAGGGCAACGAATACGTCGGTTTCGACATCGATCTGTGGAAGGAGATCGCGAAGGATCTGAAGATCGACTACAAGCTGCAACCGATGGACTTCAGCGGCATCCTGCCTGCGCTGCAGACGCATAACGTCGATGTCGCGCTGGCGGGCATCACGATCAAGGAAGAGCGCAAGAAAGTGATCGATTTCTCCGACGGCTACTACGACAGCGGCTTCACGCTGATGGTGCCGGTCGACAGCACGATCAAGGGACCGGACGACCTGAAGGGCAAGTCGCTCGCGATCAAGACCGGCACGTCGTCCGCCGATTACGCGAAGGCGAACTTCAAGAACACGGATCTGCGCGCGTTCCCGAACATCGACAACGCGTATCTCGAACTCGCGACCGGCCGCGTCGATGCCGCGATGCACGACACGCCGAACGTCCTCTACTACATCCACACCGCGGGCAAGTCGCGCGTGAAGGCCGTCGGCCCGCAGATGATGGCGCAGCAATACGGCATCGCGTTTCCGAAGGGCAGCCCGCTCGTCGCGAAGGTCAACGCCGAGCTCGTGAAGATCAAGGCCGATGGCCGCTATGCGGCGATCTACAAGAAGTGGTTCGGCGTCGAACCGGCGAAGTCCTGATCGCACGATACGGAGAATAACGATGCAGTTCGATCTCTCGGTCATCGTCGACGCCGTGCCCGCGCTCATGCACGGCGCGCGTCTCACGGTGCTGATCACCATCGCAGGGCTCGCAGGCGGCATGGCCGTCGGCTTGTTGTTCGGCCTGATGCGCGCCTACGGCAACACGCTGTGCCAGAAGATCGCGTTCACGTATATCGAGTTCGTGCGCGGCACGCCGATCGTCGTGCAGGTCATGTTTATCTACTTCGCGCTGCCCTTGCTGCTGCATGTGCGCGTCGATGCGATGAGCGCGGCCATCGTGTCGATCATCATCAACTCGGGCGCGTATATCGCTGAAATCGTGCGCGGCGCGTTTCTCTCGGTGCCGCGCGGTCTCAAGGAAGCCGGCCTCGCGCTCGGCATGCCGGGCTGGCGCGTGCTCGCGTTCGTGGTCGGCCCGGTCGCGTTGCGGCGCATGACGCCCGCGCTCGGCAATCAGTTCATCGTGAGCCTGAAGGACACGTCGCTGTTCATCGTGATCGGCGTGGGCGAGCTCACACGTCAGGGTCAGGAGATCATGGCGTCGAACTTTCGCGCGGTGGAAATCTGGACGGCCGTCGCGCTCATCTATCTCTGCATGATCGGCGCGCTGACCTTCGGCCTGCGCACGATGGAACGTCGGATGCGCATCCTATGACTACGATGAACCACCAGGATCACATGAACGGCCACATGGTGCAGTTCAAGGGCGTGACCAAGCGCTTCGGCAAGACGGTCGTGCTCGATGAAGTCGATCTGAACATCGGCGCGGGCGAAGTCGTCGTGCTGATCGGACCGTCCGGCTCGGGCAAGTCGACGCTTCTGCGCTGCATCAACGCGCTGGAACAAATCGATGGCGGCGATCTCGTCGTCGATGGCATCAGCGTGCTCGGCGGCGCTAAGAAGGTACGCGAGATCCGTCAGGAAGCGGGCATGGTGTTTCAGCAGTTCAACCTGTTCCCGCAGATGACGGCGCTCGAGAACGTCGCGTTTGGGCCGCGCCAGGTGCGCGGCATGAGCAAGCCCGATGCCGAGTCGCTCGCGCGCGATCTGCTGACGAAGGTCGGGCTCGGCGAGCGCGTCGGGCACTATGCGAGCGAGTTGTCGGGCGGACAGCAGCAGCGCGTCGCGATTGCGCGGGCGCTCGCGGTGAAACCCAAGCTCATGCTCTTCGACGAGCCCACGTCCGCGCTCGATCCCGAGTTGCGTCAGGAAGTGCTGCGCGTGATGCAGGCGCTCGCGGAAGAAGGCATGACGATGGTCGTGGTCACGCACGAGATGGCGTTCGCACGCAAGGTCGGCACGCGGCTGATCTTCATGGAACACGGCCACATCACCGTCGACGGGCCGCCCGCCGAATTGATCGATAATCCGCCTAATCAGCGTTTGCGCGATTTCCTGCAACACGTCGAATAACTTTAGCGAATCACTTCGAATCTATGGCAGCACTCGGCTTTATCGAAATTTCCGGTTCACCGCGCGATGCGGGCGAAGCGCTCGGCCGCTTCGGCGCGGATGCGGTTCACGCGCATTTGCTGAACACGCGCGCATGGCAGACGGTCATGCAATGGCGCGGCAGCGAGACATCGCGCGCGATGGCCGCGCTCGTGCGCGAACGCTTTCCGCGCGTGTGGGACGAGCTTCAGGGCCTGGCGGCCGGTCTCGCCGTGCCCTTCGAAGATATCTTTCTCTGGAACTGCCGCGGCGATGTCTGGGCGATGTCGCCCGATGGCTGCACCACCGTGCAGCTTCCCGGCGCGGATACGCGGCGCATCAGCCACAACGAGGACGGCATGCCCGGCTTCGACGGACATTGCGCGATTGCGGAATGTCGCATCGAAGGCGCCGCGGGATTCGCGTCGTTCGTCTATCCCGGCTCGCTGCCGGGGCATACGTTCGCCGTGACGAACGACGGCATCGCGATGACCGTGAACAACCTGCGTCAGCGCGAAGTCGTCGCGGGCGTGCCGCGCATGGTAATAACGCGCGCGATGCTCGATGCGCGCACGCTCGATGAGGCCGTGTCCATCGTGCGTGACAATCCGCGCGCGGGCGGCTTTCATCTGACGCTCGGCGCTTCTGCGAATCCCGCGCTGCTGAGCGTCGAATTCAGCGCGCATGACTGCTCGGTCGTCGAAGTGACTGCGCCTTCGCTGCACGCGAATCACGCGATCCATCCGTCGATGCACGGCTTCTCGCAGATCATCACGGATTCGTCGCGTCATCGGCAGGCACGCGGCGATGCGCTGATCTCATCGGCACACACGATCGATCCGCTTGTGATTCTCGCCGACCGCGAAGATGCCGCGTTGCCGATTCATCGCACGCATCCCGACGATCCCGACGATGAGAACACCCTCGCCACCGCCGACATTGCCATTCGTGCGTCTCACATAGAATGGGAGGTTCACGAACATCCCGGGCAACCGGCCCGGTATCGGATGATCAATGGACACAGGCAAACAGAAGGGACGTCGCGCGAGCGAGGCTGAAGCGAGCGCGCAGACGCCGCCACGCAGCGTGGACGGGCTGCGCGAGCTCGTGATACGCATTGGCCGCGACGAGGCGAATCTCTCGCTCGGCGGCAAGGCGCATACCGTCCTCGCGAAGCTGCTGGAACGTCCCGAGGAAGTGGCGGTGCGCACGATCACCGATCTGGCGGCATCGCTCGATGTCAATGCGTCCACGCTCACGCGTCTTTCGACGAAGCTCGGCTATGCGGGTTTCGCCGATTTCCAGAGCGTGTTCCGCGACAGCCTCGCGGAGCGGCATCGGCACTTCTATAGCCAGCAGGCGGAGCGGCTCGTTGCGAGCAGCAAGACGCATGCACACGATGCCGCGCCCGAAGTCGACATGGTCGTGAAGCTCGCGCGCGAATCGATCGGCAATGTGGAAGGTTTCATCGCGCAACTCTCGCCCGCGGACTTGCGCGGCGCCGCGCGCCTTCTTGCCGATGCGAAGCGTGTGCGCGTTCACGGCCTGCGCCAGTTCAGCGCGCTCGCGAGTTTCGTGTGCTATGGCCTCGGCATGATCCGCACGGATGTCGCGCTGCTCGATGCGCAAGGGCTCGGCGTCGCGGAAGGGCTCGCGCAGTTGCAGCCCGGCGATGTCGTGATCGTCACGAGCGTGGCGCCCTATACGCGCAGCGTCGCCGATGCAGCGATCGCCGCGAAAGATGCGGGGCTCGATGTCATCGCGATCACGGATACGCTCGCTTCGCCGCTCGTGCCGCCCGCGTGTCACGCGTTCCTCATTCCGCACGAGAGCAGCTTCTTCAGCAACAGCATGGGCGCCTATCTCGTGTTCTGCGAAGGCCTGCTGAATCTCGTCGCGGCGCAACTCGGCGAGCGTGCGCTGCACGCGCTCGAGCGACGCGAAAAGCTCATCACGTCGCTCGATATCGAAATGTCATGACGTGCCTCATGAAGCCGTTCAGATCACGCGCTCGCGCACCCAGCCCGATGCGAGATCGATCAGCGACACGATCACGATGACGATGATCATCACCGCCGCCGTCTGTGCATAGTTGAACGAGCGGATCGCCTCGTACAGCACGACGCCGATGCCGCCCGCGCCCACCATGCCGACGACCATCGCCGAGCGCACGTTCGATTCGAAGCGATACAGCGCGAACGAAATCCACAGCGGCAAGACCTGCGGCAGCACGCCATAGACGATCTCATCGAGACTGCTCGCGCCGGTCGCGCGCACGCCTTCGGCGGGACGGGCATCGACGGCTTCGACCGCTTCGGCGAAGAGCTTCGCGAGCACGCCCGTGGTATGGACCCACAACGCCAGCACGCCCGCGAACGGACCGAGCCCGACTGCGACGATGAAGAGCATCGCGAAGACCATCTCGTTGATCGCACGGCACGCGTCCATCAGGCGGCGCACGGGCTGTGCGATCCACACCGGCGCGATGTTCTGCGCCGACAGCAAACCGCACGGCACCGCGCAGATCAGCGCGAGCGCCGTGCCCCACACCGCGACCGCGAACGTCACGATCATTTCGTGCACATACGTGCGCCATTCCGCGAAGTCGGGCGGAAAGAAGTCGCGCGCGAACTGGCTCATGTTGCCCGATGCGCCGAGCAGGTCGAGCGGGCGCATGTCCGCGCTCTTCCACGAAAGGCCGAGCACTGCGATCAACACGATCCAGCCGATGGTCGATGTCCAGCTTCGCTTCGGCGCACTCACTTGCGCGGGCCGCACGATGCCCGCTTCGAACGTGCTTACGTTCAGCGGCTTCATTTACTTCGCCGCCGTGTCGAGCGCGGCGATCTTTTGATCGAGCGCGGCGATCTGCGCTTTCTTGTCGGCGTCCTCGATATGCGCGTCGTTCTGGATCTGCTGCTTCTTCTGGAAGAGCGCCATCTGACGAATCGGCACGAGTTGCGCATTCGACGAATCCGCGAAGCCCGAATAGCCGGAGATTCCGTTCATCACGGACTGCTCGCGCGCATCCTTTTCGGCGTAGTGATCGAAGAAATTGCGCAGCTTGTCCTTGGTCGCCTGCGGCAGATCGCGGCGCCAGACGAGCGGGTCCGATGGAATCAGCGGCGACTTCCACAGCACCCGCACCTTCGGATACAGCTCGGGATGCTTCGCCTTGAGCGTATCGAGCATGTCGGTGTTGTTGGTGGCGATATCGACCTTGTCGTTCACCACGGCGAGCATGTTCGCTTCGTGGCTCGACGGCAGCACGGTCTTGAACGCGGTCTTCACGTTGATGCCGTTCTTCGCGAAGAGATAGTACGAAGGCACGAGCGTGCCCGAGGTCGAGTTCGGATCGCCGTAGCCGAGATTGATTTGCTTCGTGTTCTTCAGCACCTGATCGAGCGATTTCCACTCGCTGTTCGTGTTCGTGATGAGCAGCGAGTAATAGCCCGCTTCGCCGTTCTTGTACTTCACCTTCGCGAAGACTTCGCCATTCGAGCGGTCCACGGCCTCGATCGCCGATGCGTTGCCGAAGAAGCCGATCTGCACCTTGTTGAAGCGCATCGCTTCGATGATCCCCGCGTAGTCGGTCGCGAAATACGCCTTCACGTCGAGACCGGTCTGCTTGTTCAGATCGTCGATGAGCGGTTGCCAGCGCTGTTTGAGCGCGGCGGACGAATCCGTCGAGATGATGCCGAAGCTGAGCGTTTCGGCCGAAACGGTCTGCGTCAGCAGGCACGACGCGAGCGTTGCGCCAGCCAGGAAGAAACGGGCTGCTTTCATGTTGCTATCCAGGGTTGAAGGTGGGTTTTATGACGTTGCGAACGACGGCGACGCTTGAGCGCGGACCGGGATTTCACCACGCTCCTGCTCGCCGTGATGCGTGAGCAATTCATCCGCCGACGAGCCGTACAGCTCGCGCAGCACGGCGGGCGTGAGGCGCTCGGACGCGCCATCGAATACGACGCGGCCATCGCGCAATGCGACCGTGCGCGCGCAGTACTTCATCGCGACATCGATCTGATGCAGCGATACGACGACCGTCAGCCTGTGCTCGCGATTGAGCGATTGCATCAGCTCCATCACGCGCCGCGCGGACTCGGGGTCGAGCGATGCGATCGGTTCATCGGCGAGCACGATGCGCGCGCGCTGCACGAGTGCGCGAGCCAGTGCGGCGCGCTGCTGCTGACCGCCCGACAAATTGCTCGCGCGTTCGAATGCGTGTTCGCCGATGCCCATCGCGCTGAGCGAATCCATCGCGAGCGCTTTTTCGCCGCGCGGAAAACGTCCCGCGAGACGACGCCATAGCGACACCCGCGACAGTGCGCCGATCAGCACATTGGTCAGCACCGATAGCCGGCCGACGAGATTGAACTGCTGAAACACGAAGGCCACGTCGCGGCGAATCGAGCGCACTTCGCGCACGATCCTGCCGTTCTGCTGAATCGGGCGGCCGAGCAGCGTCACGTGCGACGGCGCGGGGTCGGAAGCCGTAAAGCCCGCGATATGCCGCAATAACGTCGATTTTCCCGATCCCGACGCGCCGATGAGCGCGACCATTTCGCCCTCCTCCACGCGCAGATCGACGGAGTCGAGCGCCTTGCGGCCGTTCCTGAACGTCTTGGTGAGACGCTCGATGCGAATTGCGTCCATAGCTTCCCTCGATGGGCGCGCTCAAAGCGGCGCGCTGAAACGTTCGGGAGATTCTAGGAAGCGAACATGACGAGACAGTGACGCGGATGAGACGTCTAGATGAATATATGACTTGGGTGCGCGCTCGTTTGAGACGATCGAGCAGATTTTCGATCCGCACGAGCATTCACGTTTTGGGCCTCGGGCCGCATGATGGACCGCAAATGCAACAACCATTCGGGACACCATCATGAACATCATCCATACGGACGTCGCCATCATCGGCGCGGGCAGTGCGGGACTTTCGGCGTATCGCGCGGCGAAGGCGGCAGGCGCTTCGGCAATTCTGATCGAAGGCGGCGCGCACGGAACGACCTGTGCGCGCGTCGGCTGTATGCCGTCGAAGCTTTTGATCGCGGCAGCCGAGGCCGCGCATCACGCGACGCATGCAAGTGCTTTCGGCGTGCATATCGACGGCAACGTGCGTATCGATGGACGCGAGGTCATGGCGCGCGTGAAGCGCGAGCGCGATCGCTTCGTGGGCTTCGTCGTCGCGGGTGTCGATGCGATGCCCGCGGAGGACAAGCTCACCGGTTACGCGCGTTTCATCGACGATAACCTGCTGCAAGTGGGCGAGGATACGAAGGTGCATGCGAAGAGCGTCGTGATCGCGACGGGATCGAGTCCGGTCATGCCGGCGATGTATCGCGCGCTAGGGGATCGCGCGATCATCAACGACGATGTGTTCGCGTGGGACGATCTGCCGAAGCGCGTCGCGGTGATCGGCGCGGGTGTCATCGGGCTGGAACTCGGACAGGCGCTGGCGCGGCTCGGCGTGCGCGTGTCGGTGCTGGGTGCGCGCGGTCGCGTCGGACCGTTGAGCGATCCGGAGATTCGCGGCTATGCGCAGCGTGTGTTCAGCGAAGCTCTTCACTTCGAGCCGCGCGCGCAAGTCGAATCCGCCGTGCGCGATGGCGATGCGGTGCGCTTGCGCTATCTGTCCAGCGCGGGCGAGTCCGTCGAAGACACGTTCGACTATGTGCTGGTCGCGGCCGGGCGCAAGCCCAATGTCGCGTCGCTCGGTTTGCAGAACACGTCACTCGCGCTCGATGACAATGGCTTGCCCATCTACGATGCGCTGACGTTGCAAGCGGGCGCGCATCCGTTGTTCATCGCGGGCGATGCGAATGGCGTGCTGCCCTTATTGCACGAAGCCGCCGATGAAGGACGCGCGGCGGGCACGAATGCGGCGCGCTATCCGCATGTCGTGCCGGTCGAGCGTCGTGCGCCGATCGCGATTGCGTTCACCGATCCGGGCATTGCGATGGTCGGTGCGCGTCACGCGGATCTCGCGCCCGAATCGTTCGTGACGGGCGAAGTGAGCTTCGAGGATCAGGGACGCAGCCGCGTGATGCTCAGGAATCGCGGACTCATGCATGTGTATGTCGACAAGACGAGCCGCCGCTTCGTGGGCGCGGAATGGATCGGACCGGATGCGGAGCATATCGCGCATCTGCTCGCGTGGGCCTTGCAGATGAAACTCACGGTCGATGAAATGCTGCGGATGCCGTTTTATCATCCGGTCGTCGAAGAAGGATTGCGGACTGCGTTGCGGGATGCTGCGGTCAAGCTTGCATGACCGACGTGATCGTTCATCAATCGGGAATGTCGGGCTCCACCAGTCTTGCCAGCTGGACCAGCGACTCCTGCCAGCCGAGATAGCACATCTCAACGGGGATAACTTCGGGCACGCCCTCCTGCACGATGTTGAGCTCCGTTCCACACGATACCTGACGCAAGGTAACGGTGACGTGCATCTCGCCCGGCAGGTTCGCATCGTCGAAACGGTCCGTGTAGCGGATCTTTTCGAACGGCACGAGTTCGAGATACTCGCCGCCAAACGAGTGGCTATGGCCGGTACTGAAGTTGCGGAACGACATCTTGTGCGCGCCGCCCTCACGCGCATCCATGTGGTGGACCTGACAGGTAAATCCGTAGGGCGGCAGCCACTTCGACATGGCATCGGGTTCGAGGAAGGCGCGATAGACGCGTTCGGGCGTCGCGCGCAAGACACGGTGAAGACGGACGGTTCCGGTAGTCATGGTGTGTTCACCTTTCAGAGAGATTGGACACATCTCTACGACGATGCATGGACGCCCTGATCGACATCGTCGAGATCAGGGAAATCCCCGAGCAAAGCCGCACACATAAACCAATGTAATGATGCGCGGAAAAGAAATAACATTGACGGTGCTTTTATGCCCTCGAATACTAGGGCCTCCTCGGGGCGCCGCCCGCATCTTCTTGTCCTCATCGATCGGACGATTAGCCGGTACTCCTTCTTCGGGCCACAAAGAGAACAGGGAACGCGACATGAAGAATGCCTTACTCGCACGTTTCGTCATGAAGGCCGCAGTAGCAGTCTCAGCCGTCACGTTCACGATGCACGCGCAGTCCGCCGAGCCGATCAAGATCACGCTGGCCAATTGGGCCGACACACAAGCCGTGGTGTACACCGCCAAGTACGTTCTCGAAACGAAGCTACAGCAACCCGTAACCCTCGTGAATGCGGATCTCGGCATCCAGTTTCAGGGCATTTCTCGCGGAGACGTCGATCTGATGCTGGGCGCGTGGCTTCCGGTGACGCACGCGGCCTACCTTGCCCGCTACAAGAACGACATGGTGGACATGGGCATCATCTACACAGGGGCGAAGATCGGTTGGGCGGTTCCTGACTATGTGCCGGAAAGCGAGGTCTCTTCGATTGCCGATCTCAACAAACCCGATGTCAAAACCAAGCTGAACAGCACGATTCAAGGCATCGAGCCGGGTGCTGGCGAAATGGTCGCATCCGAAAAGGCGTTGAAGGACTATGACCTTGCGGGTTACAACCTGATCCGTGCGAGCGAGGCCGGCATGCTGACCGCGGTGTCGCGTGCCTATCAGTCGAAACAGTGGATCGTCGCAACCGTATGGAGCCCGCACTGGTTGTGGCAGAAATGGAAGATGCGCTATCTGAAAGATCCCAAGGCCACGCTGGGCGGCGACGAGCAGATTCACGGATTCGCGTCGAAGCAATTTGCGGGCAAATATCCTCGCGCGGATGTCTTCATTCGCCACTTCAAGCTGACCTTGGCCGATGTCGAGGAAATCGAACTCACCGGCAATACGACGAACGACTGGAATGCCGCCGCGAAGAAGTTCGTCGACGCGCATCCCGACAAGGTTCAGGCATGGCTGCAACAGTAATCGCTGATTCGCGCTGAAAGATCGCGCCGCCTGAACTGTCGATAGTCAGGCGGCGCACGACATCCGTTCGTCAGAACGACGCCAGAGGCGCTCCGAAGACGCCTTCTTCAGGAACGATGCCAAGGCCCGGGCCCTTCGGCGGCCTGACATGACCACCCTCGACGCGAACACCATTCTTCGAGTCGAAGTGCGCTTCGATCATCGGCGCGGCGATCCAGACACCATCGAGCAATGCGGGCGGCGCCGTCGCGCCGATATGCGCGCATGCTGCCGCGATGAGGTCGCCGCCCCACGCGTCATCGCATGTATGGGGCAAATTGCGTGCGACGCAGAGATCGCGAAAGCCGCGCATCGGATGCAGGCCACCGAGCCGCGTAACCTTCATGCCGAATCCATCGACGAGCCCCGTGCCTGCTGCCGTGATAGCCGTGCTCAGGCTCGTACAACTTTCGTCCATATACAAGCCATGATTGATCCGGTTGCGGATCGCTTGCAGGTCTTCGATCGTATTGCACGGCTGTTCGAGGATGAAAGGTATATGCGCGCACTGCTGGCTGAGACGGATCGCGTCGCGCGTAGTCAGGCTACGGTTTCCATCGACGGCCAGACGTATGCCCGAACCTCGAATCGCTTCCCACACCTTGATCACCGATTCGACGTCTTCCTCGATCGCTCTGCCGCCGACTTTCAACTGAAGACGCGGATAACCTTCGGCGCGCTTTTCTGCCGCCACGCGCGCCACTTCGTCAGGCGCGCCAATGGTGACAGCGTAATAAGACGGCAAGCGGTCGGCCAATGCGCCGCCGAGAAGATCGGACACGCTCACGCCGTAGTGCTTGCCCAACAAGTCATGCATGGCGATATCGACGGCAGCCTTGGCGTACGTGTGACCGTTGAGCAAGCCGTCCATCCGATCGTGCAGGGGCACCGGCAATGCCTCGACGCCGATGATGCCGGGCGCCATCTGGGACAGTGCGGCAAGCGCGCCGGCAGGATGCGACTCGGCGTACGTCGGACCGACGGGGCAGGTTTCGCCCCAGCCATCGAGACCATTGTCCGCGACGAGCTTGACCAAGGTCGTCGTCAGTGAATAGACGTCTGCCCGAGCCATTCTGTATGGGCCACCGACTACGGGAAGCTCGCACTGATAGAGATGAACCTGTTTGATCTTCATGCCTTTACCTCTGGAATGGTCAGCACGAGCTTGCCGAGATGCCCCTTGCTCAAGAACTCCTCTTGAGCCTCGCGGATGTTCTCCAACGGGAAAATCTTGGCCACGAGCGGCTTGATCTCGCCCTTCTCGATGTACGAGATGAGGTTTGAGAAAACCTCTTCCTCCTGAAACGTGCAACCCATCAGCGTCAAATCCTTGAGATACAGCGTGCGCAAATCGATCTTCGCTATCGGCCCGGCAATCGCCCCCGCGATCGCATAGCGGCCGCCCAGACGCAGGACTTTGAGCAGATCGGGCCACTGCTCGCCACCGACGACATCGATGACGACATCGACGGAGTTTTCGCCGAGAACCGAAATGAGATCCGCGTTCCGATCGATGACCCGGTCAGCGCCGAGATCGCGAAGCGCCGACGCCTTGCTCGCAGAACTCTGCGCGATGACAGTCGCGCCGCGACGCTTCGCCAGTTGGACCGCGGCCGATCCCACGCCGCCCGACGCGCCGGTTATCAACACGACTTCGGCACCGAGCTTTACTCGATGCAGCAAGTTCTCGGCCGTGGAATAAGAGCAAGGAATCGACGCGAGTTCCGCGTCCGACCAATCGCACACCACTTTGTACGTTTCTCTGGACGGTGCCACCGCGAACTGCCCGAAGCCACCGTCGCATTCGCTCCCGAAGGTCCAGCACTCGAACGGTCGATAGTCGACATAGGTGCGAAGCATATTGCCGACCAGCACACGCTCGCCGATGCGCGAGGGCGAAACGCCGTCACCCACCGCGACGATATAGCCGCAGCAATCGGCGCCCTGAATTCGCGGAAAATCCAGCGATGCGCCTGACCACGATGCATCGGCCCCATTCACCTGTTCGAATCCTTGCGCGCCACCCGATCCGGTATCGCTGTCGATGGATTTCGAATACCAGCCGATGCGCGTGTTGATATCGGTGTTATTGACCGCGGACGCGCGTACCTGAACGAGCACCTCGCCCTCTTTCGGCTGAGGCACGGGTACATCGGTGCGGTATTCGAGCTTATCGAAGCCGCCCAATCCGGTGAGCCGAACGGCGTGCATCGTGGCAGGCAGTGCTTGTGACATCATCTTTTCTCGCTCCGATACGTAGAGAACGTTGCTGGCCAATCTGAAGCAACGCGATACTGATGAAGATGAGCACGATCGCGACGACTTCGAGAATGCCGAATCGCTCGCCGACAGCCCATCCGATCAGCAGCGCAACAGCGGGTGCAAGATAGTTGGAACTCGACGATGCAACGGCGCCGAGCTTGTCGAGCAAATAGTAGTAAATCAGGAATGCCGCGCCCGTTCCGAGAATGCCGAGCCCGATGACGACGCCGGCCGTCGCGTGCCAGTCTTCGAGCAAGCGGTTCATCCCGGAGAAATCGGTGACTGCTCCGAGCATGAGCAAGGCGAGGCCCATTTGCCACGTTGCCAGGGCAAGCGGCGGAAGATTTGCCGGTGTCAGGAATCGCCGCACGTAGATGTAGGAGAGCCCGAGCGTCATCGAGCTCGCCAGCAACCAGCAGACGCCTGTCAGATCGATGTCGCTGTCCGCGCCTTCCCACGGTCGTGCAATGAGCACGATCCCGGCAAACCCGAGCACGACACCGACGCCCATCATCCAGTTGAACTTCTCGCTGCGCAGGAACAGCAGCGAGAACACGGCGGTGAACAGCGCGATGGCGCCCGCCAGAACGCCGGCAATGCCCGATGGCAGCAGGGCCGTTCCTCTGATGATCGCGACATAGTAGAACGCAGTGGCAGCCCCCGCCATGACGACGAAGTGCGGCAGCAGCCGCAGTTGCTCTCGCGTGATGACCCGCCTGCGCCACGCGAAGAACACGAGCGGCAGGAAGCCGAACAGCACGCGAAGAAACGCGACCTGCATCGGGCTGATCAACGCCGTGGCCCACTTCATGTAGATGAAGTTGGAGCCCCAAACGATACCGAGGAAGACAAACGCGATTCGGGTAAGTGGCATGCTCGATGGTGGGTTCAAGAGTCCTGCTTCAGTCATTGATCAGTATTGGATCGCTGGAAAACGTCGTCAATGCGCTTTATTTTCCCGCACGCATAACTCCAGATTATGTGCTGCTCACGCCGGCGGCGTTGCGGAGAAGCTCCACGAGCATTTGAATCGTCGGCGTGACGGTTCGGCCATGAGGCACCACGACGTAATACGCGTCTTCCAGCGGAAGCGACGCACTCGTGAGACGGACCAGTTCGCCCGACGCGAGATGCTCGTGAAGCAGCCTGCCCCAGCCGAGCGCTATGCCTTGGCCGTAACGTGCCGCCTGAACGGCATCGTTGTACAGGCATGTTCGAAGCCCATACTTGAGCTTCGTCGGCCGCAGGCCCATCGCCCGGAACCATTCTTCCCATGTCAGCCAGCCCTCGGATGTAGGGTCGTACGAGATGAGCGTCAGGTTCGCCAGCTCTTCGAGTGAACCGGGTGCGCCGTATTCGTCCAGCCATGCGGGCGAGCAGACAGGAAACACTTCCTCGTCGAACAGCAAATGCGACGTGCCGTCGCTCCACTTGCCGTTTCCCCAACGCACGGCCGCGTGAAGCTCGTTGTGCCGCAGGTCTGCGGTGAACATCGTCGTGGTCAATCGAAGTCTCAGGTTCGGCTGAAGACGCTTGAGCTTGGCGAGACTCGGCATGAGCCGGAAGTGCGAGAACGCGGCGGTCGTCGCCAGTACGAGCTCTTCTTCCTCGATGCCTGTCGATAAACGATCGAACAGGCCCGCGATCTTTCCCATCGCCTCGGCGACGACCGTGTAGAGCGCCTGGCCTTCGTTCGTCAACGTCGTCGCGCGATGCAGCCGGTCGAGCAGGCGGACGCCCAGCAACTCCTCCAGAAGACGGATTTGCCGGCTGACGGCCGCTTGCGTCACGCCCAGTTCGGCCGCGGCATTCGTGAAACTGCGCAAGCGCGCGACTGCTTCGAATTCGACCAGCGCGGTCAGCGAAGGTATGAGCCGTCGATAACCCTTCGCGCCATCCATAGCTACTTTCATCTTGGTTCAGTGGGGAGATCGATTCATTGCTGCGGAAACGCGCCGCGCAAAAGCACGCGGCGAGTGAACGACATTTACAGCGATGCCTTGATCTTGTCCGCCGCATCGGGCGTCACCCACTTCGTCCAGATATCCGGCTTCTGTTTCAGGAAGTGCTTCGCGGCGTCGTCGCCCGTCGCCTGGTTATCGGTCATCCAGGACATCGCCTGTTGAACATCGGCGGTCGTGAAGGTGCGCGTGTTCAGATACTTCATGACGTCCGGACTCGCTTTGTCGGCGAATGGTTTCGCGACCAGCGTAAGCAGCCGGCTTCCAGGCCATCCCGTCGGTTTCGGGTCGGGACAGCTCGCCACGGTCGTGCAGCGTTTCCATTCAGCCTGATCGATGGGTACGCCCTCTTCGAGCTTCACCATCTTGTACTTGCCGAGGAGCGAAGTGGGAGACCAGTAGACGCCGAGCCAGCCTTGCTTTCTCTCATACGCCTTCGTCAACGATCCGTCGAGGCCTGCTGCCGAACCCGTATCCACGAGACGGAAGCCCGCCTGTTCGGCCTTGAATGCCTTGTATAACTGCGCGGTATTGACCGTTATCCCCCAACCCTGAGGGCCGTTATAAATGGCGCCTTTCTTCGGGTTCTCGGGATCGGGGAAGAGCTCCGGATGCTTCAGCGCATCGGAGATCGTCTTGATCTCGGGATGTGCGTCCGCCAGGTATTTCGGAATGAACCAGCCATAGACCGCGCCTTCCTTGATGACGTTGGCGGCCACCACGATCTTCTTCGAATCGATGCCCTGCTTGGCAATCGCGGGAAGCAGATCGATGGCGCCTTCGGACACGATATCGGGCTGGCTCTTTTCCACCATCGAGGTAATCGTCGGAACCGTGTCGCCGATGACCGAGTTCACCTGACAGCCATAACCTTCGCTGAGAATGTACTTATCAACGGCGGCTTCCAGCTCCGCGCTCTGCCAGTTCATGCTCGCGATCGTCACGTTCCCGCAACGCGCGGCATTGGCTTGCGGACTTCCACACAACATGCCCACAGTGACGAGCACGCCTAGAAATTTCAGGTTCATTGCAGTTCCTCTAAGGTTTGCAGTATTCGATGATGTCGTTCATCCGCGAGAGACTTCCGCCGGGACTTCGGCATGCTTGCGTTCGATGACGCCTGTGCAAACCGCGTCGTCCGCTTCGTCCGGAGTAATCAGCGCGCTTGCGAGCTGGCGCAGATTCACCGTGCCCAACGGCTGATTGCTCTCGCCCACCACGATCAGTTGTTCGATCTCCGGCTCTCGGGTCAGCGCCGAGATCGCATGCTCGATGGTCGTATCGGCCGCGACGTGCTTCCCGACCGCGGCAAGACCTGAGCGCATGGGCGTCATCACGCCGTCCACGGAGACGACGCGTCCGCGATTCACCTGCCTGACGAAGTTGGTTACGTATTCGTCGGCCGGCCGCAGAACGATGTCCTGCTTCGTACCTTGCTGAACCATGCAGCCGTCGCGCAGGATCGCAATCTGATCGCCGAGTCGAAGCGCTTCGTCGAGGTCGTGCGTGATGAATACGATGGTCTTGCGAATCTCCTTCTGAAGATCCAGCAGCACGGTCTGCATATCCATGCGGATGAGCGGGTCCAGTGCCGAATACGCTTCGTCCATCAGAAGAACGGGCGCGTCCATTGCCAGCGCGCGGGCGAGGCCGACGCGTTGCTGCATGCCGCCGGACAACTGATTGGGATAGCGCGTTTCGAAACCCTTGAGACCGACGCGCTCGATCCATCTCATCGCGGTATCGACGCAATCCTTGCGCGCCACACTGCACACTTCGAGACCGTAAATGACGTTGTCCAGCACATTGCGATGCGGCAGCAGCGCGAACTTTTGGAACACCATCGCCGTTTGCCGGCGGCGAAACTCGCGCAGGTCGCGGAACTTCATCTTGCACACATCGACGCCGCCGATCAGCACTTCACCCGCAGTCGGATCGATGAGTCGATTGATGTGCCGGATGAGCGTCGATTTTCCGGACCCCGAAAGACCCATGATGACCTGAATGGAACCTGCGGGAATATCGAGGTTGATATCTCTCAGGCCAAGAACATGACCGGTCTGTTGCAACAAGTCGGTCTTTGACATGCCGCTTTTGACAGCTGCAACGTGTGACGCGGCCTTGGGTCCGAAAATCTTGTAGAGATTCTGGATCTTGATGCCGCCTGCGTTGATGTCAGCCATGAACCACCTCCTGATGCTTTTGGAGCCGCTTGCCATAGGCCTGACTGACCCGGTCGAAAATGACCGCGATGCCCACGATAGCGAGACCGTTGAAGATACCGAGCGTGAAGTACTGGTTTGCGATAGCCTTCAGCACGGGTTGTCCGAGTCCTTGCACGCCGATCATCGCGGCGACCACGACCATCGCGAGCGCCATCATGATGGTCTGATTGACGCCGGCCATGATGGTGGGCAGCGCGAGCGGCAGTTGCACCTTGATGAGCCGTTGCCACTGCGACGAACCGAACGCATCCGCCGCTTCGAGGATGTCGCGATCGACGAGCCGGATGCCGAGGTTGGTCAGGCGAATCATCGGCGGAATCGCATAGATGACCACGGCGATCAGGCCCGGCACGCGGCCGATGCCGAGCAGCATCACCACCGGAATCAGATAGACGAAGCTCGGCATGGTCTGCATGACATCGAGCACGGGGTCCACGATCCGGCGCACGCGATCCGACTTCGCCATGACGATGCCGATGGGCAGTCCGATGAGAATCGAAAGCACGGTGCAGACGAAAATCATCGACACCGTTCGCATCGTGTCCTGCCACATGTCGAGATAGCCGATCAGGGCGAGCGTCACGAAGCAGCCCGCGACGACTTTCCAGTTGCGGCTCGCCGCCCACGCCACGGCGACGACGAGCAGCATGATGACGGGCCACGGTGTTTGCGTCATGAAACGCTCGGCCGCCATCAGGAATTGCTGAAGCGGTTGAAAGAAGCTGTCGACGGCATCGCCATATGCCGAGGTGAAAGCGCGAAAGCCGTCATCGATCGAACGCTTCATGTGCAGAAGCGACTCGTCCTGCATGTGAGGGAATTTGCTTAACCAGTCCATGTGTTCCTCCGTCATTCCTTTGCGCGCCGAAACTCGCTGTCGAATTGCGAACGTAAAGATCCATTGATCATTCCAGTCCCGCAGACCATTCCTTCATGCTGAGATTCGCCGTCGCGCCTATCGTCAGGAAGGGTTGAGGCGGAAGCCGTTTCGGCGCGGCAAAGCCCCGGAACACCTGAACCAGCCATGAATCCATTCCGAGCGCGGCCTCGGCGGCCGCGATGCCCGAAGCCGTCGCTTTCGTCGCACCGACGCCATTGCACGCGATAGCCGCGAAGATGCCGGGCTCGATCTCGCCGAACGCCGGTACGCCGTTCCATGTGAGCGCCATCGCGCCCGCCCATCGGTACTGCATGGGTAACGCTTTCAGCATCGGGAAGCGCGCTTCGAACTTGCGGTCGTGAACGCGCCCGGCGCGTGCGATCGCCGTTTTGCTCACCTGCATGCGCGGGTTATAGGTGTAGCGCGAGCGAATCAGGATGCGATCGCCGTCGTCGCCCCGCACTCTTCGCACCGTCGTTCCCATCGGAAAAGCGGGCGTGGCCGCCCAGGAACGATCACCGCCGAGGAGGGAAGGATCGAATGCTTCGGTCATCGACGCATACGTATAGACATGCAGAAGCTGACCACGGAAAAGACCGAAGCTCTGAGCCTGCCCGTTATTCGCGAGGATGATCTTCGCTGCGTTGATCTCTCCCTTCGGCGTTTTGATTCGCCATGCCACGCCTTGTCGTTCAAAAGAAAGTGCGGGCGTGTTTTCGTAGAGCTTCACCGCGCCGCTGAATGAATCGGCCAGCCCGCGAATATAGGCGGCGGGCTGAATGATGACCGTGCCCGGCGTATAGATAGCCGACGTGAACGAGCTCGTGCCGGTGACGCCCGCGATCTCTCTCCCATCGAGCAGCCGATATGGTTCGCCAACCTTCTCCAGTTGCTTCGCATAGGACACGACATGCTTGTCGCCCTGCGGACCCAATGCGACGTTGTACTTGCCGCACGGATCGAAGATATCCTTGCCCCAGCCCTTCTCTTTCGCGAGTTGCTGTGCGAGCGCGATGGCGATGCGATGCACCTTGATATCGTGCCGCCGTGCGTCGCTATCGGAGCCGCCATAGTCCTCTGATGAAACTTCGTGAGGCAGATCGATGATGAAGCCCGAGTTGCGCCCGGTCGCGCCCTCCGCAATTTCGCCCGCTTCCAAAATGACGACCTTGAGCTTCGGATCTAGTTGCGAAAGACGCCGCGCCGCCGAAAGGCCGGCGAAGCCGCCGCCGATCACGACGATATCGGCTTTCACCGCGCCATCGAGCGATGGACGCGGCGTGCGGCGAGGCAGCATCGTCACCCAGCCGGACTCGCCGAGATGCTGAGGCAGTTTGTTCGCTACGAACATGATGTTTCGCCCGATTCCTTAGACCGCGCTTTCGCGCTCGACAAGTTCGCCCAACGCGCTGCGCAGGACATCGACCTTCTTCGATGAGAGACGAGACAAGGGACGGCGCGGATTGCCTGCGCCATAACCCGTCATTTCCGCCGCCGCATAAACCGACTGAACGTAGTCGCCTTCCCAGATCAGCGACATGGCCGGTTCGAGCAATCGCCAGATCTCGCGCGCGTCATCCCATCGATGTTCCTGAGCGGCGGCGACGAACTGAAGGCATGTCTTCGGTGCAAAGTTGGCGCCGCCCCAGATCAGCCCTTTCACGCCCGCGTACATCGCGTAGGGCACGAGCGCGTCTGCGCCGTTCATCATCGGCAGACCGGTGCGAATCAAGGCCGCCTGCTTCGCGAGATCGCCGCTACTGTCCTTTACCGCGAGGAATTCGGGTATTGCGCAGAGACGGCGCAGTAGCGAAGGCGTGATCTCCACGCCGACGGCTTGCGGCACGTTGTATCCGATGATCGGCAGCCCACCGCGCGCGACGGACGCATAGAACTCGAAGACGCCATCGTCGTCTGTCGGGCCTTCGAAGAACGGTGGCAGCACCATCACGCCGTCGGCGCCGCAGTCGGCGGCATGGCGCGTGCGCTCGACGACATCGTCGACGAGCAAAGCGGACGTCTGCGCGATGATTTTGGCGCGGCCGCCGATCACTTTCGCGCCGAACGCGACGAGCGCCTTCGACTCTTCCTGCGAAAGGTAGACGTGCATGCCCGTGCCCGAGCTCAGCACGAAGCCGCGAATGCCCGCGGCAAGATAACGCTCGATCAGCGCTTCCAGTCGTGCGTGATCCGGTTTGCCGTTCTCATCAAAAGGAGTGCTAATTGCCAGATTGATGCCGGGAAAAAGGAATTCTTTCATGTCTTTACTCTTCGTCCGTGTCGCTATCGTTGAGGTCGAGCCAGATGGTCTTCAGTTGCGTGTATTGATCGTGTGCATGGAGCGAGTTATCGCGCCCGCCGAAACCGGATTGCCTGAATCCGCCGAATGGCGTCGTAATGTCGCCTTCGCCGAACGAGTTCACCGTGACGGTGCCCGCGCGGATGGCTCGCGCCGCGCGCAATGCGCGTTTGCCGTTGCCAGCAAACACGGAAGCGGCGAGGCCGTAGTCGGTGTCGTTGGCGATATCGATGGCCTGTTGGAGGCTGTCGACCGTGATGACCGCGAGCACCGGCCCGAAGATTTCCTCGCGCGCATGCTTCGCATCGTTGCTTTCGACATCGATGATGGTCGGATGAACGTACCGTCCCTCGCTGGTCTGGCCGCCATGCAGCACGTTGATGTCGCCGGACAGATACGACGCGACTTTCTCGTAGTGCTGTCGCGAAACCAGCGGTCCGATCCGGTTCGACGGATCGAGCGGATCACCCACTTTCCATTCGTCGGCGAGCTTCATGATTCTGTCGAGCAGCCGCGCCTTGATGTCGCGATGAACGATGAGCCGCGATATCGCCGAGCAGTTCTCGCCCATGTTCCACAGCGCGCCATTGACGATATGACCGGCCACCGCGTCGAGGTCCGTTGCGTCGGACATCACGATGCACGGGTTCTTGCCGCCCATTTCGAGCACGATTTCCTTGAGATTGCTCTCCGCCGAATACGAGAGAAAGCGGCGTCCGGTGTCGGTCGAGCCGGTGAACGACACCATGTCGATATCCGGATGTCGGCCGATGGGTTCACCGACCGCGGGGCCCGTGCCCGTCACGACATTGAAGACGCCGGGCGGAATGCCTGCTTCGATCGCGAGCTCCGCGACGCGCATCGTCGTCAGCGACGTTTCTTCAGCGGGCTTCACGACGAGCGAACAGCCGGCGGCGAGTGATGGGCCGATCTTCCATGCGAGCATCAGCAACGGGAAGTTCCACGGCAACACGAGGCCCACGACGCCGACCGGCTCGCGCACGATCATCGAAATATGGTTCTCGGACGCGGGCGAGACCTGATCGTAAATCTTGTCGATGGCTTCGGCATGCCAGCGCAGCACGTTGATGGTTTCAGGAACGTCCACTGTCTGACAATCGAAGATGGTCTTGCCCGCATCGAGGCTTTCCATCACTGCGAGTTCGAGCGAGTGCTGTTCGATCAGATCGGCCAGCCGGAGAATGGCCTGCTTGCGCGCGGCGGGATGCAGCTTCGACCAGCGCCCGTCGTTGAACGCGGCGCGCGCGCTCGCAACGGCCGCGTCGACATCTTGCTTCGAGCACGCGGGCACGTCGGCCAGACGTGCGCCCGTTGCGGGATTGAGCGTTGCGAACGTCTCGCCCGACACCGCGCCGCAAGCCTTGCCATCGATGACGGCAAAGCGCGGCAGCTTCAATTCGCGAGCGATGTCCTGATACTGGCTCGTGGACAACAAATCAGTCATATCAATCTCTCATCGATACGGAAGTTAAAAGTCGATCGGCACCGCGACGCCTTCGGGCGCCACATACGAAGCCATGTTGCGTCGCGCCAGATAGACATGCTCGCGCACGATATCGCCGGCTGCATCGGCATCGCGACGCTGAATTGCATCGATGATGTCTTCGTGTTGCTGCATGGCTTCCGCGAGTTCCGCGTCCATGCGCTCGTCGCGTGGCTGATAAAAGGTCTTTCCCAGCCTTGCGTGATCGATCAGCAAACGGCAAAGGCTCGGCAGCAGATAAGGGTTGTGCGCCATCTTCCCGATTGCGAAGTGAAAGTGGTCGTTTTCGAGCACACGCTCATCCACGGCATGGCCTTCGACGGCCGCGCGAAAGCGTTCCTGTATACGTTTGAGTCCATCGATTTCCGCCTGCGTCGCATGCACGGCCGCCAGCTTGGTCGTCGCGACGTAGATCAGCGGCGCGGCAAGAAAGTAATTGCGCAGTGAGTCGTAGTTCATCGACGCGACGCGCGCCGCGCGATTCGCTTCGAGTTCGATATATCCCTCGGCCGCCATCTGCCGCATCAGTTCACGCACTGGCGGGCGCGACAGACCGAACTCCTCGGCCAGCGCCACTTCATCGAGGCTCGCGCCCGGCGCGAGTTCCATGCTCAGAATCCGGTGCCGCAACGCTTGCGCCAGTGTCGCCTTGCGGTCTTGCGACGGGGCTTGTGCATCGTCCCGATCGAGTTCAACGACGTTCGGCTTCATGTCTTCTCCTGTTGACCGAATCCTGTGTCTTCAATTTGTATTCGTCAAGACTTCAATGTGTCTAATCAGGGAATTTCCCGATACGCGCGGCTATCCTGCGGCTAAAAGCGGCGAACGCGCATAACTTAATGTAATGCGGCCGGGAAAATAAAGCCCATTGACGCTGATTTCGGCGGCATCAATACTCAGCGCTCAACAGAGGCAGTCTGAACCTGAAAAGCAATACAAGAAGAGCGAGCGAATAGCTCGACACATCCACAAACGTGCCTGGAGCAAACAGGAATGGCGGACAACGAGCTTCATGCGGTCCAACCGAGTGAGAGAGACAAACTTCTGCACGATGTTCGGGCGTATCGGCTCGCTCGTGTGCAAGAGCAATTGCGCAAGAACGAATGCCCCGCGGTTTTGTTGTACGACCCGGTGAACATTCGCTATGCCACCGACACATCCAACATGCAGGTATGGGCGGGCCGCAATCCCGCGCGCTATGTGATGGTCTTCGCCGATGGCCGCATCGTCGCGTGGGAATTCCACAGCAGCGAGCATGTATGGGACGGCCTGAACCTCGATGTCGAACTGCGCGGCGCGCTCAGTTGGACGTTCTTCAATGCGGGCCACGAAGCGGAGCGCCGCGCGCAAACCTGGGGCGCCGAAATAGTCGATGTATTTCGCAAGCATGCGCCCGATGGCGGCGTGCTCGCCGTCGACCGGCTCGATCCGTTCGGCGCGGCGTATCTGGAAAAGCAAGGCATCACCCTTCTCAATGGCCAGGCGCTGATGGAAACCGCGCGCCTCATCAAGTCTTCGGGCGAACTCGTTCTTATCGGCGAATCGCTGCGCACCGCGGAGAAAGGTATCGAACGCATGCGACGCGAGCTTCGTCCGGGACTCACCGAGAACGACATCTGGGCGCATCTGCATTTCGAAAATATCCGCAATGGCGGCGAGTGGATCGAAACGCGACTGCTTGCTTCGGGCGACCGGACGAATCCGTGGATGCACGAGTGTTCATCGCGTGTGCTGCAAAACGGCGATCTGCTCGCGTTCGACACCGACATGGTCGGACCGAACGGCTATTGCTCCGATATCTCGAGAACATGGCTCGTCGGCGACGGCCGTCCATCGGACGAGCAACGCAAGCTTTATGAATATGCGTACGCACAGGTCCACTACAACATGGATCTTCTGCGCCCGGGCATGACCTTCAAGGAGTATTCGGAGAAGGCGTGGAAGATTCCGGACCAGTTCGTGAAGAACCGGTACTGCTGTCTTGCGCATGGCATCGGCATGGTCGATGAATATCCTTCCATCGCGCATCAGGTCGATTGGGAAAGCTCGGGTTATGACGGACGCTTCGAAGTGGGCATGACGGTGTGCGTCGAAAGTTATATCGGCGCTGAAGGCGGCGCGCAGGGCGTCAAGCTCGAACAGCAGGTCGTGCTCACCGAAAGCGGCTGCATCGCGCTGACCGATTGCAGTTTCGAAAACGACTGGCTGTAAGCGTTATCGCAACACCTGCTTGTCCAATATCGCATTACATCGGGAGACAGAATGTCAGGCAATCGTGGAGTCGTTTATGTAGGTCCCGGAAAGGTCGAAGTGCGCAGCATCGCGTTTCCGGAACTGGTGGACCCTGCCGGCCGCAAGGCCAATCATGGCGTGATACTGAAAGTGGTCGCCACGAATATCTGCGGCTCGGATCAGCATATGGTCCGAGGCAGAACGACCGCGCCCTCGGGACTCGTGCTCGGGCATGAAATCACCGGCGAAGTGATCGAAGTCGGCACCGACGTGACGACGCTGCAAAAGGGTGATCTCGTGTCCGTGCCGTTCAACGTGGCGTGCGGCCGTTGTCCGATGTGCAAGGCGCAGAACACCGGCGTCTGTCTGAACGTGAATCCGGCGCGCGCTGGTGGCGCGTATGGCTATGTCGACATGGGCGGCTGGATCGGAGGTCAGGCCGAATACGTCATGGTGCCGTATGCCGACTTCAATCTGCTGAAATTTCCCGACCGCGATCGTGCGATGGCGAAGATTCGCGATCTCACGTGCCTCTCCGACATTCTGCCGACTGGTTATCACGGCGCGGTGACGGCTGGCGTCGGACCGGGCTCGACCGTTTATATCGCGGGCGCGGGCCCTGTGGGTCTCGCGGCGGCCGCGTCAGCAAGACTGCTCGGCGCGGCCGTCACCATCGTCGGCGACGTGAATCCGACGCGTCTTGAGCACGCCCGCAACGTCGGCTTCGAGACCGTCGATCTTTCCAAGGATGCATCGCTTGCCGAACAGATCGCCGAACTGCTCGGCGAGCCCGAAGTCGATTGCGCGATCGATTGCGTCGGCTTCGAAGCGCGCGGTCATGGTCACTCGGGCTCGCAGGCCGAAGCGCCGGCCACCGTGCTCAACTCGCTGATGGAAGTCACGCGGGCCGCAGGCAAGATCGGCATTCCGGGCCTCTATGTGACCGATGATCCCGGCGCCACCGATGCGGCCGCGAAACACGGCAGTCTCTCGGTGCGTTTCGGCCTTGGCTGGGCGAAGTCGCATTCGTTCTTCACCGGACAAACGCCCGTGATGAAGTACAACCGGAATCTGATGCAAGCCATTCTCTGGGACCGGCTGAATATTGCTGAAGTGGTCAACGTGACGGTCATCAAACTCGATCACGCGCCCGGCGGCTACGCCGAATTCGATTCGGGCGTGCCGAAGAAATTCGTCATCGATCCGCATGGCAGCTTGCTGGCGGCTGCCTGACATACGCGCCTGGTTCGGCAATGAAAGCGCCCGCATTCGATGCGGGCGCTTTCGCTTTAGCGATGATCGCTAAAATGGCGAGATGTCGAATGCACCTCTCCCACACGCGCGGCAAGAGTCTGAATTGCCGCTTCATACACCGAGCACCGCGTCACTCGCCGTCGCTGCCGCCATCGCGATGATCGCGTGGCTCGCGTTCGCCGCGCAAACGGATATCACCGTCGCGCGCCTCGTCAATCGCGGCTACACCGTGTTCGATGGCCTCGCGCGCATGAGCAGCTATCTGACGAACGTGACGGTGCTGCTCACGGCGTTCTGTTTCACCTGCGTCGCGACGCGCGCGCAATTCCCGCTCGCGCGCTTCTTTCGCAAGCCGACCGTCATAACCGCGGTAGTCGTCTATATCGTGTTCGTCGGGATCGCCTATAACGCATTGCTGCGCTATCTGTGGACGCCGTCGGGTTATCGAGCGCTGGTCAATGAATCGCTGCATACGGTCGTGCCCGCGCTTGCCGCGTTGTACTGGTTCCTTTTCGTGCCGCGCTTTCATCTGTCATGGCGGCGATGCGCATTCTGGCTCGTCTATCCGCTCACTTATCTTTCCATCACGCTATGGCGCGGCAGGCTGTCCGACTTCTATCCCTATCCGTTCATCAACGTTACGGAACTGGGTTATGAGCGCGTGCTCGTCAATGCCGCAATGCTCGTCATTGCATTTGTCGTGTTGATGAGCGTGTTTCTCGTGATCAATCATCGACGCGAGGATTTGAGCGTCGCCGATCCGGAGGTCGAATCGCGCGATTCTTCGTCCGGACGCATCGACTAGGCCTTTACGCGCTCGCGATTCACGACGAGATCCGCGATAAAGGCGGCCGCGAGCGCGCACGCGCCGCACGCGAAGATCAACGCGTAATTGTTATGCGTGTGCGAGAACAGAAACGAATAGCCGTATCCCGCAAGCGCCTGACATAGCGCGAACGCCGACGTCGCCCGACTCCATGCGGCGCGCTGCCCGGTGTGATCGTGCGGGAGCAGCTCATGCACGCGCCCGAGCGCAAGCGGGACGATGCCCGTCGTCGAGACGCCGAGCGCGACCGTCGCGACGGCGATCGCATACGGATTCGCCGATAGCGCCAGCAGCGCCGCCGCGCATGCCTGCAACAGCAGTGCGAAGCGGTACGCCATGCCGAAGCCGATGCGATCGCCAGCGTTGCCGCAGATGAGCGGCCCGAAGATCGCCGCGACCCCATACAGCACCCAGTAGCTCGCGCCCACGGCCGCGCCACGCCCATAGCCGCGCGCGATGCAATCGACGAGCAGGATCATCACGGGCACGAGGCCGAGCGCATTCGCCGCGTATTGCGCATAGAGAAGGCGTAGCCGCATGCCGTGATGCGCGCCCGCGTGCGCCGACGCGTGTTGCGGGGCCGCAGCGGGAGGATGCGACGCGGGCCAGCCGAACCACGACATCGCCGTGAGCACGAGCGAGAACACGCCGAGACCCATCCACGTAGTGTGCAAGCCGTAATGCATGAGCTTCGGAATCAGCGTGCCCGATGCCGCAATGCCGAAGCCCAACCCGAGAAAGATCATGCCGCTCGCGAAGCCCCGCCGCGCGGGTGGGATATGCGGCAGGATCGTCGTCGCGACGAGCACCATGATCGCGCCGCCCGAAAGCCCCGACAGAAAGCGCCACGCGAAGAACCATGCTATCGACAAGGGAAACGCACAGGCGAAGAATGCAGCCGTCGCCATCGCCATGAGAAGGCGCAGTGCGTGGCGGTTCGTGAGCGCGTTGGCGATGGAGCGCCCGAAGAGCGCACCCGCGAAATAGCCTGCGAAATTCGCCGCGCCGAGCGTCACCGCTTGCGACGACGTGAACCAGTGCGCTTCGATGAGCGGCGGAATGAGCGGCGTATAAGCAAAGCGCGCGAGACCTATCGCAACGAGGCTCGCGCAAAAGCCCGCGAGCATGGCGAAGATCGTGCGGGCATCGAGTGAAGCGTGCTGATCGGCGCGTGTGGCCGATATCGTTTGATCCGACATGATGAAAGCTCCCGCGGCCGTGCGCAGCAGCACGCGGCCGGACGACGTGACGTGAAGGGTGTGAAGGACTTAGCGTTTGCCGGCGCTCAGCCCGAGAGCGGCGGAAGTTTCAGCATGGCAAGCGTGGGTGCAACCGCGCCGGTCAGCAACGCGGGCTTCGGATCGACGCGCGCGAGCACGCGCACGCCCAGAAGCACGGCGAGAAGACTGGTCGCAGCGGCCTCGGCGGGCATCACGCGCTCGATGTCGCCGCTTTTCAGGCCGGCTTTCATGCAGCGCTCGAAGAACGCGCGCATCAGCGACACTTCCTCGGCGATGAGCCCCCGGAATTCTTCGTCTTCCGGCGATGCGCCAAGCGCCGCGTTCACCAGCATGCAGCCGCGCCGATGCTCGTCGGACACCGAGCGCTCGACGATCTCGCGAAAGAACGCGGTGATTGCGCGAGACGGCATCATCGACGATTCGAGCCGCTGTATGCGCTCGCGCAATGTGTTCTCGAGATAGTGATCGAGTGCGCGCAGAAAGAGCGCACGCTTGTCGCCGAAAGCGTTATAGAGGCTCGGCTGTGTGAGGCCCGTGCATTGCACGAGATCGCGTGTGGACGTGCCGTCGTAGCCGTGCATCCAGAATGCGTCGGCAACGGCGTCCAGCACGCTGTATTCGTCGAAATTGCGCGGTCGCGCCATGATCGAACTCCATCGATAGTGTGCGCCGACGTTCTATATCGGCTGATACAAAACGTATTCTATATCGATGGATACAAAACCGCACGGCATCTCCCTTCGACGATGCGGGTTTTGTGCTTTCGGGGAGGCGCGGGCATCCCCGAAGGCGTGGAAAGCGGTCAGGCGTCTTTCGTATCGAACATCAGCAGTTCGACGCCCGCTTGCGCGAAGTTGGCGAGATCGGCGGCGGTCTTCTGTCCTTCGGGCGAACCGAGCGCCGTCTGGATCGCTTCGAGCGAATCGAATTCCAGCAGCGCGACGAGGTGATACGGCGAATCGCCCGACGCCGCAGCCACAGGCCCCGTGCTGATCTCATAGCGCCGCAGGCCCGGCAGCGTCTTCGCGAGCGGTACATGCGTCGACGCGTAGTAATCGTCGAATGCCTTCGTGTCGGGCGGATTTTTGTATAGCGCTACGATCTGGGCCATCGTGGTGTCTCCTGGTGGTTGTACGGCGTTTAGAAGGATCGTTCGTCAACACGTCACTGCTTTTCCAGTTGCAGATAGATGCGCTGCACGTTCTGCGGCTGCGCGATCGCATAAAGCTTGTAATTTCTGAATGCGGGCACCTGAACGGTGTGCATCGCTTCCGTGAGGCCGATGCCTTTCTCATAAGCGCGCTTCACCGACGCATCCAGCTCGCGCAGATAGACGCCCGTCTGCATGATGCCGTCGCCGTGCAGCGGTGCGCCGAAACCGGGCACCACCGTTTTCAGGTCGAGCGCGCGAAGATGTTCCAGCGCAGCGAGCCAGCCGGGAATCTGCTCGTTGCGCAGTTCGGGAATGCGTCCGTTCGATACGAGTCCGCCCGCAAAGAGCACGCCGGTTTGCGTATCGAGCACGGCGAGATCGCCTGGCGTGCTTGCCGGTCCGAAGTACAGCAATTGCAGCTTGCGTCCGCCGCTCTCGATCTCCGTGGTGCCGTCCACTGTTTCATCGGGCACGGTCACGCGCGAGCCGGCCATTTCATCTTCGCCGAGCGTCTTGCGCAAATTCGCGAGGCAGATCGAACAGCGCTCGCGGATCAGTTGCGCGGCGCGCGCGTGGGCGAGGATCGGCACGCCGTCGTCGCGAAACGCGGCGGCGCCGAACACGAACTCGGGCGCCTGATGCGTGATGATGACGCGCTTTACCGGCAAGGGCGTGATCTTGCGGATCGCTTCGATCATCGCGCGGCCGTAGCGATAGGACGATCCGCTGTCGATCACCGTCACGCCATCCGGCCCGACGACGAAGCCATTGTTCGCGACGATGCCGTGATTCTTCGGTGCGACCGCATCGTTATCGCCGATGAACACATACACGCCCGGCGCGATCGCGACAGGCGCGGGCATGCCGCTCATCGCCGCATGCGCGAGTCCGCCTATCGCGAGAATCAGCGCACAGAAAAGCAGTCGCAGACAGCGCCGCGTCATTTCATCGCCGACGTTTGCCCGCCGCCCGGCTGGGCACTGACCGCCACCGCGCCGCCCCACTGCTTGTTCTTCGTGTCCTCGACATGCGCCTTCAGCTCACCGTTTGCGCCCGGCACGAAATAGAAGCGGAAATTCGGGTTCTCGCTGATCGAGAAATTGACGTTCGCGGTCATCACCGGCTTGCCGTCATACGTAACCGATACCTTGCGAATGAAGTACGCCGTCGCGTAGTTACGCGTGACCTGATTCATCGCCATGCCGGTGCGATTCGGATGACGCACCATCAATTGCGCGAGTTCGGGCTTGCCCGCGACCGCCTTCCCTTCGGCCTGAAGCTTGACCTGACCCGCCGCGCGTTCGGCTGCATCCTCGTCCTTGTCGGCGGGCGCGGAACAGCCACCCGACGCCTTCACGAAGCGAGTCGCGCTATAGAGCTTGCCGTCATTGGTTTCCGCGATTACGCGCATGAACGTGTAGTCTTCGACGCGCACGCGCGTTTCGATCGTCGCGAGTCCCGACTCCGGCGTGAACTCGAACGAGCCCGCATAAGGCTCGGGATTTTCATCGATGAAGAGATAGATCTTTTTGATGTAATGCGCGGGCGTCTGCGGAAATTGCGCATTGATGGCGATCGGCACGACGGCGGCATCCGCTGCGCGCGCGGGCGCATCGAACTTGATGACCGCATCGCCTTGCGTGTCGATGGCGCGGCCCTTGAACGTGCCTTCCTTGAAGTCGAGCCAGCGCGCCACCTTGTCGGGATCGTCCTCGGGATGCGCCGCCTGCGCGACATGAGGCGCGAGCGCCGCGGCCGTGAGGCACGCGATCGTCGTCACGCGAACGCCGGACCATGCTGTCTTCATGATGCCCTCCGATGCTGCGCTACTGCTCCCACTCGAGTTCCGCATAAGCGGCCGTCACGTTGCGACGGTGATAGATGTCGTACAGGAGCCACTTGTCCTTCTCGTCGAGGCCGATGTTATCGACGGCCTGCCGGATGGTCTCGCCCTTCTTGATGGCCGCACGCACATCGCGCGCCAGATTGGCGAGATAACGTTCCTCGGCATCGAGCGATTGCGGCCAGGGCGGATCGAGCGGACCGTGCCCCGGCACGACATGACGCGGATTCATCTGCCGAATGCGTGCGATGTCGTCGAGCCAGCCGACCACGCTGCCATCGACGACAGGAATGCAGCCTGCGAATAAAAGATCGCCCGTCCATAACGTGCCGCTCTTCTCATCGTATACCGTCAAATCGTTGTTGGTATGCGCGGTTTTCCATGTGCGCAGCGTGAGCGTGCGTCCGCCCAGATGGATGCTGCCGCTGCCGTCGATCGTCATGGTCGGCGGAACGATCTCGCTGCCTGCGGCCACATCGCCCAATTCGCGCTTCAGCGCGCGCATGTAGTTATCCGCGCGCGCCGCTTCCGCCTGCGCAAGCGCCTTGCTGCCGACGAATCGAGGATGATCGTCCTTGAATGCTGCATTGCCGAAGATATGATCCGGATGCATGTGCGTGTTGATGACATAGCAAACCGGCAACGCTGTGACCGCGCGTATTGCGGCGCGCAACGCGCGGCCTTCGGCGAGCGTGCCGCCCGTATCGATCACCGCGACGCAACGCGTGCCGACGATGAAGCCCACATTCGCGATATCGCCGCCGTTCTCGCGCGTCGCGACGTCATCGTGACCGCGATGCGCGTAATTGCCCGGCGCGACTTGCGTCATCGAAAGCGCGGTCTCGCCACACGCGATGGCCGCGCATGCAAACAGTATGACGAACGCCGCAAGACGCCACGCCGGGGCGGCGGTCATCGGCCGCTGCCTGCTTCGGCGAGCCGCCTGGGTCTGCGCAGTCCGAACGGCGCGTACTCGCGTTCGAGGAATGGCTCGGCGTTTTCGAGAAGGAAACGTCGAAATGCGAGACACGTTGGCGAGAGTTGTTTCGAGCGCGAATGCACGAGTTGCCAGGTTCGCTCGACGGGCGTGCCGTTCACGTCGAGCACGGCGATTTCGCCGGTGCGCAATTCGAGCGAAAGCGTGTGCAGCGAAATGAGGCTGACGCCCATGCCTGCCATGACCGCTTGCTTGATCGTTTCGTTGCTGCCGAGCGTGACACTGCGCGCGGGCACGAAGAGGTTTTGCCGAAAGACATGTTCCGCGACGGCGCGCGTGCCGGAACCTGGCTCGCGCAGGAGGAATGTATCGCTGGCGAGTTCCTGCAGATCGAAGCCTCGCGCGTGACGCAATGGATGCGACAGCGGCGCGACGATCACATGCGGATGATAGGCAAGCGGCTCGGCCGTCGTGCCGAGTTCGGGCGGCGGCCGGCCCATGATGGCGAGATCGGTTGCGTTGTCTTGAAGTAATCGCAGGAGCGTCTCGCGATTGCCGACGGAGAAATGCACATCGACTTTCGGGAACTGTTGCGAGTAGAGCGCGAGGAGTTTTGGCGCGAAGTACGTCGCCGAGCTGACGATGCTTACGGCTATCGAGCCGCTGTCGGCTTGTGTGAGGGACATCATCGCGTCTTCGGCGTCTTTGATTTCGCCGAGTATGCGGCTTGCGTGGTGCGATAGGCGTTCGCCGGCTTCTGTCAGCGCGAGACGTCGCGCTACACGTTCGAAAAGTGGAAGGCCTATTGCGTCTTCCAACTGGCGAATTTGCATCGATACCGCTGGTTGCGTCAGGTGAAGTTCCTCGGCCGCGCGGGCAAAGCTCGGACAGCGGCTCGCTATCACGAAGATTTGTAGCTGGCGCAGGGTCAGGGAACGGATGAAATTCACGGGTGTTTGCTGTGGGGTTTGGTTGGTTCGCCTGGGCTTCTATGGAATCCTGATTTCATGTCGGTCTGTTGGCACCGCCCCTCCCCGGGGCGGGGGTAACTTTCTTTGCTGCTGCAAAGAAAGTCACCAAAGAAAGCAGCTTTCCCCAGCCTAAGCACTTCACGCCGGCCGCGGCACAGGCGATCGACCTAATGGCCCCCAGAGTAGCGAGTGCCCTCGAAGGCCTTACCGGGCTTGGATCGCGCACGGTCTGTCACCTCGCACCGCATAGCACACTGGTTCAGCACCATTCAGCTCCAGCCCGCTTCGCGGCCGACCGGTCAATCGGGTTTGCGGGTGCCCGCGTATTTGCTACGCTCACCGTTGGTTTCACATGCAGACCCCGCGGCAGCGCGTAGCGCTGTGCCGGAACTCTTTCGTGCTGAACCAGCGCCCTAGACGTTCTGGCTTGTCAGACCGTGCGCGGTCCACGCCCGGCTCAAAAACGGGATCACTCGCTACTCCGGGTTCCATTCACCCAATCGCCTGTGCCGCGGCCGGTATGAAGTGCTTAGGCTGGGAGAAGCTGCTTTCTTTGGTTACTTGTATATTGCC
>NZ_FCOM02000067.1 GCF_001544695.2 Caballeronia arvi | reverse complement strand
TTGCTGAACGATCGCGTACTCTGGCTGCTCGATGACACGGCAGCGAACCGCAGGCTGATCGGCCGCTACATCGACGTGTGGGAATACCCAGATGGGCGCCTCGAAATCCGCGCTGACGGCAGCGTGCTGCATGCTGTGCCGTACGACAAGCTCGCAGACGTCGACCAAGGCGCGATCATCGAGAACAAGCGTCTTGGTCATGCGTTACAGGTCGCGCAAGCGTTACAGGCGCAGCGGGATAACCGTCGGATCTCAGGCTCGCCGTCTCGCACAAACCGAGGTGCTGCGGTGCGCACTCACAAGCCCTTGCCCGGCACGAAGAAGTCGCGCGCATTCACCCGAGCCGATCTGGATCAAGCAATCGTGCAGGTCGCGCAGCAGTCTAAGACGCCTTCAACACCTGGCCAACGGTCTGTTCGCACTCGCTGAACAGTATGAAACGCCCCGGTCCGATCAAGGCCGTCCTTCAACACTACGTGGTTTCAAACCGTTGAAAACAGCGCCAATCACACATCAAAAACACGACATCTGTATTTAGCCGGCGGTACGACATTTCAATTTTGCTTTGACAGGGAGTACTGGGTAATTATTGAATGTTGATGATCGAGCGAAGGCAAAGGCTGCGCAGAATGAATCACACACTCGCGGCGGCTTATAGCGGCCAGCCACCGCCGGGCAGTTCCGCTGACAATGCCGCGTAGCCGGTGTCGCCGGCGAAAAAGGATTGGGCTTGCACTCGGCGCCACGCACACATCTGCGCCGCGGTCATATACGTCGGCTTGGTCGTTTCGACGGGGCGCTAGTTGCGGGCTCGACTAGCCTCCCTGCTTGTCGAACTTGTCTAGGACCAGGGCTGCGTGGGAACGTGGTCGCGACTGCTCCGTTCGTTTTCGACGATATTCGCCGCTTCGAGCAGGTCTTCGTCGATCGCGCACTATCCTTCGTAGTGCAACTCGCAGTGCGTGACCGCGACGCGGTGAATCTTCGACTTCAGCATTTGCGTTGCATAACCAATCCGTCCTTTTAACTTCTTATGCGTGTCTCCGCCGTTCCAGACGGCTTTAGATCTCGAGGCTGTCGAAAAGACGCGTGGCGCCGAGCTTGGCTGCGGCGAGCACCACCAGTTCCGAGTTCGCGTCTTGCGGACCCGGCGGCAGCAGATTCGAACGCCTGCGCACCGCGACGTAGTCGGGCTGCCAGCCACGAGCCGTGAGCGACGCCATTGCCGCGCGCTCCAGCGCCGGGAAGTCGCGCCCGCCCGCGAGCACCGCGTCGCGCACACGGTTGAGCTCGGCGGCCAGCATCGGCGCCGCGGTGCGCTCGGCCGGCCGCAAATAGCGGTTGCGCGAGCTGAGCGCAAGACCGTCGGTATCGCGCACGGTTTCGGCCGCGATGATGTCGGTGGGCAGCGAGAATTGGTTGCACATGCGGCGCACGATCATCAACTGCTGATAATCCTTTTTGCCGAACACCGCGGCGCGCGGTTGCACGCACGACATCAGTTTCATCACTACAGTGCACACGCCCTGGAAAAAACCGGGGCGGAATTCGCCCTCGAGAATGTCGCCCAGATCGTGCGGCGGATGCACGCGATACTCCTGCGGCTCCGGGTACAGATCGCGCTCTCTCGGCGCGAACAGCACGTAGACGTCTTCTTTCCGCAGCTTCTCGATATCGGCTTCGAGCGTGCGCGGGTATTTGTCGAAATCCTCGTTCGGCCCGAACTGCAGACGATTGACGAAGATGCTCGCCACCACCGGATCGCCGTGCTGGCGCGCGAGGCGCATCAGCGATAGATGCCCTTCGTGCAGATTGCCCATGGTGGGCACGAGGGCGGTGCGATTTTGGCCGCGCAACTGGTCGCGCAATTCATGGATGGAGCTGATGACTTTCATTAAGCGCCTGTATAGGTGCGGGTAAATCGGACGTCTTCCCGCCCGATCGATAAATCGACGGATTTATAGCGTATATCACTTGTTGAGCAAGCAACAAGTGGCTAGATCCGCCTAGGGCAGTAGCCGCGCGCAACTCATCGATATGCTCACCGCCGAGCGAAATCGCCGCAAGCGCGCTCACAAAGCCACCTTGCCAGTATCGATGAGTTCATCCAGTTCATCACTCAACGTATCAAGGACATCGATGGCGACATCGACACATCGACGCCTTCTTGCACGCCAACAAACTCTGGCGTAAAACCGAATCCCAGCTGCCCTCCGCGCCAGGCATCGAAAAAGGCACGGCAGCTACGCTCATCGGCTTCCTGCCGGAATTGGGTACCCTCAACCACCGACAGATCGCCTCGGTCGTCGGCCTCGCTCCATTCAATCCGACAGCGGAATCCATTGCAGACGGAGTCACACCAAAGGCGGCCGTCATTTCGTACGGCGCGCCCTCTACATGGGCTGTGTCGCCGCGCAACGCGCCAATCCCTACATCAAGGCGTTCTGCGATCAGCTACGCGCCCGAGGCAAAAGAACCAAGGTCGCCTTGGTCGCCGCCATGCGTAAGCTGCTCGCTCAGCTCAACGCCATGATGCGCGATGGCGAAGACTGGGATCCCGCCGAAAGTTTGATCCCCTCCAACTCAGCACTTGACTCTCAATACAGTTGCTTTCTTTGTGGCGGTAAAGAAAGCGAGTGCCCACGCACAGGAGCACAGGGGGCGCTAATAAGGCATTAACAATAGAAAAAGGCCATCGGCATACAAAGGAAGAAAGGCCCAATCCCTCAAACCCCAACTTGCTCATCCTCGTCCTTCATAGCCAAATCAAAAAAACCACCCTGCGCAGCGGCACCAACCCTTGCATAAGCGCGATTAACGCCACTAATAACAGCCCGAATAGAAGCAGTAACCAGGTTGGCATCAATACCAACTCCAAACGCGCTACCAGCCACATCAGCCCCGGCCATCTCAGCAACAGCCACAGCCTGAGCATCGGCCCCCTGCGTTAAAGCCCGCTCTTCATAGTGCTGAATCCGCACCGGTACCCCCATCGCGTGCATCAACGCATCAATCGGCCCATTGCCTGCGCCGCTCAAAACGCGTCGCGAGCCATTAATCTCGACAGTGAGATTGATCCTCGCGCCGTCCCCCTGCTCGGACAAGTGGTGACCGATATAACGCACAGGGGCCACGCTGTGCACATATTCCTGCTGGAACAACTCCCAGATCTGCGAGGGCGTGACTTCCTGCCCACTATCATCGGTATAGCGCTGCACAGCGGAGCTGAAATCCACCTGCAACCGTCGTGGCAACACAACGCCATAACCCTGCTCGAGCAGGTACGCAATCCCGCCCTTGCCGGACTGGCTATTCACACGAATGACAGAATCGTAAGTACGGCCGAGATCGCTCGGATCGATCGGCATATACGGCACTTCCCAGATAGCATCCGGCTTTTGCACGGCGAGGCCTTTCTTGATCGCGTCCTGATGCGTACCGGAAAACGCGGTGAACACCAGATCGCCGACGTACGGATGACGCGGATGTACCGGCAACTGTGTGCATTCTTCAGCGGTCCGTGCGACTTCGTTGATGTTCGAAAAATCGAGCCCAGGATCGACGCCTTGCGTGTAGAGATTCAACGCAAGCGTGACGAGATCGACATTGCCGGTGCGTTCGCCATTGCCGAACAGGCAACCCTCAATACGATCGGCCCCGGCCATCACCGCGAGTTCGGCGGCCGCCACCGCAGTGCCCCGGTCGTTATGCGGATGCACGGACACGATCAACGAATCGCGGCGCGCGAGATTGCGGTGCATCCATTCGACTTGGTCAGCGTAGACGTTCGGCGTCGACATTTCGACGGTGGCGGGCAGATTGACGATGGCCTTGTGCTCGGGCGTCGGTTGCCAGATGTCGAATACGGCGTCGCAGACTTCCTTGGCGAATTCGAGTTCGGTGCTGCTGAACGCTTCGGGGCTGTATTGCAGTGTGATGTGCGTTTCGGGCGTGGCATCGACGAGACGTTGCATGGTGCGTGCGGCGCTTTGCGCGAGTTCCTTCACGCCGCTTTTCTCCAGACCGAACACAATGCGCCGAAATTCCGGCGCAGTCGCGTTGTACAGGTGAACGATGGCGCGCGGCACACCACGCAGCGATTCGAACGTGCGCTCGATCAGATCGTCGCGGGCTTGCGTCAAGACTTCGATGGTGACGTCGTCGGGGATATGGCCGCCTTCGATCAACTCACGCACGAAATTGAAGTCGGTCTGTGAAGCGGACGGAAACCCGACTTCGATTTCCTCGAACCCTATCTGCACGAGGGTCTTGAACATGCGCATCTTGCGCTCGGCGTTCATCGGTTCGAACAGCGACTGGTTTCCGTCGCGCAAGTCGGTGCTCATCCAGATCGGCGCGCGCGTAATGGTGCGCGACGGCCACTGACGCTCCGTCAAATTGACAGGTTTGAACGATCGGTATTTGGTAGCAGGGTTCTTCAACATTTTCATCATCCGTAGGTTCGACAAGCGGGTAGTCGACCGGACGACGAAAAGGCAAAAGCATGGCCGCCGGTCGGAAACCGGGGCTGGGTCAGTTACTGGGGAATCAAGCGTTGCTTCGGAGTCAGGCGGAAGCGCGCAGCAGCAGACCTAGCCCGGTAGAGCGGGCTAGTAGTTGGGATAGGATGGTCTGGGCGCGGTACATAGCATGCGATAGGAACACATTGTTGGGATCGCGTCAAGCGCCGTACGATCCGACCGTATCCGTATCCGTACCCCTTACTTTGGCTTCACCAAGCGAAAGGTCATCCAGTCCCCTTCGCCGATTGCCGCATATTTGGCACGGTCGGCGTCGCCGCCCGGCGTAATGTCAGGTTAATAGGTCGATCACGTAAGACGGCGCGATGACGGAATCGCCCTATCACGGTCATCGTTTCCCAGCCGAGGCCATCAGTTGCGCTGCGCGCTGGGCTTCCGCTCAGTTGAGCTTGCGAGACATCGATGAACTGCTCTTCGAGCGCGGTGTGACGAGACCGTCCCGGAGCAATCTGGCCGTCGCTCAGATGCGCAGCGTTAATAGGGAGAAGTCCACGACGCTTGACAGTCACCGGTCAACAATCTTGATGACCGACCAGTAAGCGGTAGAATAGATCGTCGGTAATCAAGGAGCTAGACGGTGACTAAGGGACAAGCGGTGCAAGGCGCGGTGCGGGCACGATCGCGCGAAGCTGTCGGTGAACGAAACGCTGAGCTGCCTGCAGAGCTCGGATCAGCGAAAGGAGCGACGGCCCCGACCTCGAAAGCGCCCGGATCGATGTCGCGGCGCCGGTCACAGGAAGAGCGGCGTTCGGAAGCGGAAGCGCGGCTTCTCGCCGCCGCACTTGACTTGCTCTCACGCAAAGGTTGGGTAGGAATGACGCTGGCAGAGGTCGGCGAGGCGGCCGGCTACAGCAGGGGGCTGGCGACGCATCACTTCGGCAACAAAGGTGAGCTACTACGCACCTTAACCGCGAATATGTATCGCTCTTTCGCGGAGGAAATGCAATCCGTGCAGCCATCGCCTGCTGGCCTGCAGGCGGTACTCGGCTATGCGCGTGTGTATTTGGGGCGCAGTGATGCGCAGTGGACGAATACACGCGCTCTTTTGCTGCTCCTCGCGGAGACACTGTTGGAGAACTCCGATACGGTCCATGTTGTGGCTGAGTGCAACCGTGAGATGTTCGAGTGGATTGAGGAGAACCTGCGGATCGGCATTGTGCAGGGCGAGGTGCGCCGCGACGTAGATCCCGCTTTAGGCGCTGAGTTTGTTGTGGGCGCTCTGCGCGGGCTGGCGCAACAGCGACTTTCGCAGGGCCGAGTGGCGAACATCCGCCGAAACAAAGAACAGGTGGTGAAAATGATCGAGCAGATGTTCGCGGCGTCCGGCGACCGCGCGTCAACTGAGGCACGCAATGAGCGATGAAATGGGTGACATTCTCAATCAAGCGACCCAGCGTATTTTCGCCGGCTCGCCTCTCGGACTTATGGGCAGTTCTGCAAAGCGCCGGATTCGACAAGGCGTTACTCCCTGAAAGCAAAAGGCGGTGCTGGCGTGAGTCGGCCCGACGCACGCGGACTCTTGGCGATCGCTGGCGAGCACGCCGCGGCCGTGCCATTGCCGAACCTACGATTGGCCATCGGCTTGCAGATCGCGCTGACATTAAAGACCTCGGCTTACCGACGATCGCGTTGCCGCCGCATTCTGAAATCCGACTCAGTCGCGATGGGGACAGCTGACGCGTCCATGGCTCGATGCAACGAGTGCCTTGAGGACGCATATGCACGCGCGTGAGTTCGTTCTGGATGCGCGATTCTATCTGCAAGCGGCACGCCGTCCGCGGCGCGCCGTAGCCATTACATGGCTCTGTTGTGTTGTACGTCGCCGGTCGGTGAGACACAGCGCTGGCCTGAGCCAATTTCTGGTCGACATGAAGATGCCCGGAATCGTAAGCGAGCCGATTGTCAACACCGCCGGATAGCACGATTTCAACGAAGTGCACCTGCAAGACGTCGTCCTTCCAGCCGACGCGCTCATCGACACCGAAGGTTAAGGTTGGCAGCAGGTCTCGAGCGAAATCGCGTTCGAACGTTGCTGCAGACCGAGCCCGATCCAGGTGCCACGCGTGCTGGGGCCGCAAAAACGCACTAGCCGGCTTCCCATTTCCTTGTTATACAACAAACAAGTGACTATAATGGTGACGTCTCTTGACCGGTCATTGAGATAGGCGGAAGCACGTGAAACCATCAGACGAAACGGAAGAGCTCCATCACCGGCAGAGTGAAGCAGTGCGAGGGCACACGGGCTGCACACCTGCCCGCAGGCCGCGTGGAGTTATTATGGGAAGATCATCCTTCCGTTTATGGGCGCTAGTGCTGATGAAAAGCTGGTTTGCGGCATGGCCTTAGGGTATGCGGATGAGTCGGCGCCCGAGAATACTTTGCACACGCCGCGCGAAACGGTGGAGAGTTTCGCGCGCTGGGTCTGATCCGCAATATCACCGCGCCAAGTTGCAACTGTCGTCTAACCGCGATGGTTGCGCGACGCCGAGGTGCGGTGGTGCCAATAACGGCGGCCCGGTGCATTCGCACTCGCGCGCTTTTCCCGAGGCGCTCATACCTTTGCGTTCGGCCACTCCGGCAGTAGCTCTTTGAGGGCGATAAATGACTTTTTCCGCGGCAGTTCGACGACGAGAGATACATAACCGCTCAATCGACATGAAGGTTTTCGCTCGTGATGACGGGTTGTACGATATCGAAGCACGACTGGTCGACATTAAGCCATTCGCATTTCCGGTTGTCGGCCACTCCAAAGCTCTGCCGGCGAGAGCACCTCTACACGATCTCTCACTGAGGGTCACGGTTAGCGAAGACTACGTTGTGAAAAATATCGAAGCCTCATCGGACCGGACGCCTTTTGACGTATGTAGGGAAGCGCAATCGAGTCTATCGCCGTTGATCGGTGAGCGCATTGCTGCAGGATGGTCATCCATCGTTAGGCAGCGGCTCCAGGACTCTTCAACTTGTACGCATTTACGTGAATTGCTCATCCCGTTAGCGACGGCAGCTATACAGGGCATCAAAGGGTTGCGCAGGGAAGGACAAACCTCGGTTGATGCGAGCCAGACGGACGTGAAACTTGATAGCTGCTACGCGTTTGCGCGAGACCGCGAGATCATACGGCTATATTGGCCGCATCTCTACGAATCGGGAGAACAGTAGTGGGCAAACGCAACGCGCAACTGCCTAAGTGATTTCCGCTGCCTGCAGCGAACGATACGCGCGCTGTACGCCCCACATTCGATATCGTTGGACGCCTCAAAAATCGGCGAGGCTTTGTCCATGATTCGAATGGCAGATCTGTGCGCTGCTAGTTGGCGTGCTTGTTGACGTAAGGAGGATCAGGGGCGCGTCACAACGGGTTGCGTGATTCTAGCGCTTCGGTAAAAGCAAGCGCAGCGTCCCTTCAGCCAGGCCGCTGCGGAGCCGCCAGGGACACGCCCCCAACCAGCCCCCTGCCTGGATGCAAATCAGCGCGCCAGGACCGCCAGTCGCGCGAGCAAGTCGGGCGAAGCCGTAGTTGCACATTCGAGCTTTCTTCCCTCGATCCTACGTAAATCGATTGGACGCAAGACTGTTTTTCAACTCACACTAAATCGATCGAACACAACTACAGATGATAGGATTCGCCGAACTTTCAAGGAGCGGGGCTGTGGCAAAAGGACAAGCGGCGCGAGCCGCACCGCGACGGCTATTAGGGTCGGCGCGCCGCTTGCAGCACGAACGTCGGGCGGAGTCGGAGGCGCGGCTTATAGCCGCCGCTCTCGGTTTACTCTCCCGTAAAGGGTGGGTGGGAATGACCTTGGCGGAGGTCGGCGAGACCGCCGGTTACAGTCGAGGACACGCTACGCATCATTTTGGTAGCAAAGGTGCGCTGTTGCGCGCTCTGACCTCCCATATCAACCATTCGTTTGCGCAAGAAATGCATGCCGCGCCGCCGTCGCTGCCTGGTCTGCAGGCAGTGCTAAGCTTTGTACGGGTGTACTTCGGGCGCAGCGATCCGACGTGGACCGATACGCGGGCGCTTCTTCTGCTTCTCGCTGAGGCTTTGCTTGAGACTTCCGACACTGCGGAAGTCGTGGCTAGGTATAACCATGAAATGTTCATGTGGCTAGAGGAAAATTTACGGCTGGGCATTGCACAGGGCGAGGTGCGCCGCGATGTTGATCCCGCTTTTGGTGCGGAGTTTGTGGTGGGCGCTCTACGGGGGCTTGCGCAGCAGCGTCTTTCGCAAGGTCACGTGGCAGACTTATGCCGAGACAAAGACCGGCTCGTGCAAATGATCGAGCGGGCGTTAGCCGCACCTAGCATGAGCGCAGCCAGCAGCTCATTGCGCAAGCCGTCAACCTTACCGTGAGAGCAGAGCTCGAACCCGTCTCGTAGCTATTCATGAATGTTCGCGGGTATGCTGCGAGCCCTTCGTAAGCCTGAACCTGCATCGCGAGGACGTGTATAACGTGCTGATTGAGTTCGCCGCCAAATGTATTCCCAAGCAAGCGCTCGCGTGTACCTGCGCGTCCATAAATCCGCATAACCCCATCTTTTCTCATCCGTGTACTTGCTATCGGACCAACAAGTTCGTAGAATCAGTGAATGTTGACCCTGCCGCTCGGGACCTCCTTCTGCCAATTACGAATAGCCAATGGACAGGAGACACCAGTGACCTACGTTTCCCGCTTGCGCATGATTGGCATCGAGGCCAGGCAAGTTGTTATAGGACCAAGGTGCACTCTTCGAGCCCACCTTGTTACGGTCTCGTCGTGGACCTCTCCGTGGTCGTTCCGGAATTGACCGAAATCGTCTGAGCGCTCGACGCTTCGGAAGCGAGTCAAGCTCATAGTCGCAGGAGTGAATAGTGATTGGACAGCAAAGGTCGTTGCGTCGCGTCGTCGAATCGTGGCTTGGCGCGCACGACGCCGAGCATCTTCGCGTTACCCGCTCTAGCCGGACGCGTAGGAAACTGTGCCGTTATGTGCTCGTGGAAGCCGCGCACCAAGAGGGCACGCTGGCCATCGTATTCTTCCGCCATGCCGACGGCTCGTGGTGTGTCTTTCCTCCGGCGCCACGCCGGCCCGTCATGGGTGGGGCCGTTTAGGCTGCCCATGTGCCGGACGCAAGAATCAATACCGGGTGGCCTGTTGAGCTTCTATGCCGCTCGGATAGCCCGCACCGCATGCACTGGAAGGCCGCTTGGCAAGGAAATGCTTTGGCGAGTATGAGCAGATGGCAGAAGGACGCCGAAATTCAGCGTCACGGCGAAGACCTGTATTTTCGGAGCGTCGTCAAATCGCGCAGGGTGAGGCCGCTGGATGGCAGCAATGCCCATTTTTCGGGGATGAGTGCATGACTTATAAAGCGGTCGATTTCAACATCGAAGACGGCATCGCGTTCCTTTACTTGAACCGGCCAGCGGCCAAGAACGCGCTTGATGACGTCATGCGCGGAGAAATCGCTGACGTCATCAGACGCTTGCGCAAAGGGCTCGACCACAAGGAGCTCGATGTCAGAGCCCTGGTGATCGGCGGGCGCGGCGGTGCCTTCTGCGGCGGCGGTGACGTGAAGGGCATGGCCACGAAAAAGACCGGCCTGATGATGCACAGCCGCATGACGGACGTTCAGGATTGGTTTCGCGACCTCATCAAGCTCGAGATGCCCGTCATCGCGGCTGTCGACGGGCCAGCTTTCGGTGCGGGATTTAGCATTGCGCTCGCGGCCGACTTCATCATCGCGACGCCTAGGTCAAGCTTTTGCGCAGCGTTTGGCCGCATGGGACTGGTGCCGGACACGTCCATTCTCTTCATGCTGCCTCGCATCGTGGGGTTGCAGCGGGCCAAGGAGTTGATCTTCTCGGCGCGGGTGCTGGGTGCCGACGAGGCCAAAGCAATGGGCATCGTCTACGACCTGGTGCCCGAAGGCGAAGCCATCGAAGCGGCCACCGAGCTCGCTCGCAAGATGAAGCTGGCGTCCGTTGCCGCTGTCGCACTCACAAAGCAGCTGCTCAATCAGACGTTCGAGTCGAGCCAGACGGCGATGGCGCAGGCCGAGGCGCTCGCCCAGAGCATCGCCATTGGCACCGACTACCACGCTGATGCTGTCCAGCGCTTCGTTGGAAAGTCGCCTCTGTTGTTCACGGGCTTCAGCGTGCAAAACTGGCGCAAGCCGACGCAGCCGAAATAGCCTCTTACCCATTCACTTTCCTAAAAGAGCCACCTAGCATGTTCGACCGCTCCAGCCTCTCGCTTCCCGTCATTTGCGCCCCTATGTTCCTCGTCACCGGGCCCGACCTGGTGCGCGAGGCTTGCCTCGCTGGACTGGTGGGTGTGATCCCGCGCCACAACGCGAGAAACCTCGAGCAGTTCGAAGGCTGGCTGGAAGCGATCCAGACCGCGCGAAAAGAAGCGCTGGCCCGTTCCGTCAAGGTGGGCCCTCTTGTGGTCAACGTGGGCGCGAAGCTGTCGGCGTCCGACATCACGGACACTTTGCAGCTTGCAGGTAGCTACGGGGTCGAGACTGTCATCAGTGTCGGCGGCGGGCCGCGCGAGGTCGTGCGCGTCGCGCATTCGAAAAGCATGGGAGTGCTCCATGACGTCATCAGTCTGGAGTTCGCGAAGAAGGCAATCGGCCAGGGAGTCGACGGCCTCATCGCCATCGGCTTGGGAGGCGGCGGCCATTCCGGGCTGCTGTCTCATCTCACGCTGATTGAAAAAATCCGCACTACATTCAAGGGTCCCCTAGTGATGGCGGGGGGAATCTCGACGGGCGCCGGCGTGCGGGCTGCGGAGGTTTTAGGCGCCGACTATGCGTACATGGGGACGCGCTTCATTGCCACGAAGGAAGCCAATGCGCCTGCCGAGTACAAGCAGATGCTCGTCGAATTGACCTCGGAAGACCTGGTCTACACGCCCGACATCACCGGCGTGGCGGCGAACTGGTTGAAGCCGTCGCTGCAGCGCTGCGGGATCGATATCGAGACGCTCGCGAAGCCAGGGGCCGGGCGCTTCGATCATCTGCCGAACGACATCCGGCCGTGGCGGGACATCTGGAGCGCCGGGCAAGGCATCGATCTCATCGACGATGTTCCCGAAGTCGCCACACTGGTCGCGCGGCTCGTCCGCGAATACCAGGCTGCCTGCGCGGCGGGAGTCGGTGGGCAAGAGCTTTCGAGCCATTGAGGAAATTAAGCAATAGCAACCTGATCCGCTTCTGGAATAGCGGCTTGCGAGTCTCGCGCCGTTGCCCTGGCACGATGTCACTTTGTCCCACAACTTGCCGTCGTCAGCCAAGGTGCGATTATGCTGCGAACGCAGTAATGAATCCACCAGGTGGCGCAGCTCGTTTTCTTTGACCTTTAGCGGCATGATGTCCGATTCTCGGTCAGCCATATAGACCAGTCTCGTGGCAGGCAGTGCAGCCGCTTGTTCAGCAACCCGCTCATATCCTTCGGTCCAGCGGGTACTTTCCTTGATGCCGGAGTGCACGCCGTCCGCACCCTTGGGCTTGCGTGTCCACATGTAAAACAGTATGAGGTGTTGCGACGACCGGTTGAATCCGCCAACCCTCAAGCACTTCACGGAACAGGACGAATACTGCGGATCGAACACGATCCCCGCAAGATCGCAGTGCTGAAACCGCAACTCCTTGTCCCAACGGATGTCATGTCATCGCCTTGATGAGACCGCAGTACAGCGGTTAGGTCAGCGAGACGCTTGATTGGGCCATTGCCGTTCGAATGGCTTCATCGAACGACGGGGAAGTGGCCACATGGCGATGGTTCACGCTCACAAGCCATCCGTCGTGCGATAAGCACCAGCGAATCTTTCCGGCCTCGAACATTGCGGAGAACCACCGCCAGACGGAGGCGTCTTCGTAGTTCGCGCCCGCGGCAGCCAGCGCACGAGCCTCTCGCAGTTTTTGGATTTCGTCGCTGTATCTTTCGCTGGTCTTCATATTCTCGCTACCACTTATGTTCGCATCGCGCATGGTGACTCGTCATCTTGGGATGATTGCGTGCCACCAATGTCGGACGTATCCAATTGCCCGTAACCTTGCAATCCGCGACCGCCCGTAGATGCGCGCACCCATGATGCAATAGCGCGGACAGTGGAAGACGAGCTCGTAAAAAGCCTGGATCGCCGGCGTCGCTACGGCAATTGCCGGTGGCAACGAGATGCAATGATGGGCCGGATCGCGCCTTCTTGCTCGATCGCTTAAATTTGATGCAGTTTACAGGTTATTTGCTTGTTGATCGACCAACAAATGATAGAATCGCGTTGAATGGGGTCCCTGCTAATGGCTTAGTTTTTTTGGCCGGGTAGATCTTTGAAAGACCGTGCGAACGCAGCCATGAACGGCGCCGAGTCTGTGAAAGGAGTCGACCGAATCTATTGGATGCCGATCAGGGCGGCACTGCATCATTGAAAGTCTGGAGAGGGCGACAATGAAGTTGGACATTGTGCTTGCTGTCATACGAGTCGGCGAACGCGAAATATCTGCGGATTTTCGGACGTCCTCCGGCCGCTTGATCGTTGCCGAGGCGGCTGAAATCATTGAAGAACTGCGCCCCCCCGATTCCTGGGTAGCGCTGGCATCATTGAAGCGCAACGACAGTTGGGGAACACGTCCTACGACGGCTGAGCTCTTAACCTTTCTTGAGCGCTACGTTGCTGAGCACCCTCGGTTTAGCGCTACAAATCGTTGATTTTTTTCAATCGTCGCGTACCAAACTGCCGTAAATCGACCGGCGGTGTGAAAGGGCTGAAGTTTGTATCGCATTTTTAGGCATCGGGAAGGGCGAGAAGGACTTGATGCACGCGGAGGTACACCGCAATTATGGCTTCGTTGACGCGGCCGCGCGCGATGTTCACGGTCAATCGCGCCACGGGCCGCGGCTCCCTGCTTGCCTGCGGCAAGTTTAGGCAAAACATGGTGCTCGCGGCGCGGGCGCGTGGCCTGCACACTCACAGGCCGCGTGGAACCTATACACGAAGATCACCCTTGCGTTCATCGGCGCCGGTGCCGACGAATTGCCCGTTCGGGCAGGTCGCTAAAAAATGCTATGCGACAAATCGGCACTGTTGAACACATTGCATACGCCGCGGGGAGACGGTCGAGAGGGGCAGATGCTGAGTTTGACCCGCACCCTATTTTGGCGTCACCAGTCGTTTTTGCTCAGTTGCGGCACTCGCACGGCGCATGGACTTGGCGGTGGCAATATCGCGTACTACGCTGCGGTCCCCTGTTTTCATTGCGCTCTCGCATGCTCTGGGCTTGCAGTCACGCTCTGCCGCGCGGGCCGGGCACTAGCCAGTGCGATCCCGTTCCTTTCATACAATTTCCTAGGGAAATCACGTAGCTGATATGACTTGTTAAACGACCAACAAGTGTTATAGTTGTTGGTGTTCGCTTCCTTGATTAATCGGATATAGCCGTCAAGCCGAACGGCGATTTTTCTACTGATGCTCCCAGATCGATGGTCAAAGGACGTTGCCATGTCTGAAAAATCCGTATTGTTGGGCATCGACGGCGATACGCGCCTCGCAACGCTTACGCTCAATCGGCCCAACAAGTTGAACAGTTTCACGCGCCAGATGCACGACGAGTTGAATGACGCGCTCTCTCTGGTTGAGAAAAGTAATGCCAGGGCGCTCGTCATTACCGGCGCTGGGCCGGCTTTTTGCGCCGGTCAGGATCTGGCTGATCTCGACTTCACGCCGGGCAGGCCGCCTGACCTGGGCGAGATCATTGAACTGCATTTCAATCCGTTGATTCGTCGACTTCAGGCGTTGGCGCTGCCGGTGATCGCGGCCGTGAACGGTACGGCGGCGGGCGCGGGCGCGAGCCTGGCGATGGCCTGCGACCTCATTGTTGCCGCGCGTTCGGCCAGCTTCATCCAGGCCTTTGTCAAGGTCGCACTTGTGCCGGACGCGGGAGGAACTTGGTTTCTGCCGCGGCGCGTCGGCGACGCGCGTGCGCTCGGTCTCGCGCTAACCGGCGATAAGCTCAGCGCCGAAAAGGCCGAAGAGTGGGGCATTGTCTGGCGTGTAGTGGCCGATAGCGAAGTGCATGCCTCCGCCCACGCACTTGCGGCGCAACTCGCAGAACGGCCTGCGCGCGCGGTGGCCGCCATCAAGAGGGCGATGCGTGCGAGCGGCAACAACACACTCGATCAACAACTCAACCTCGAACGAGACTTGCAACGCGAACTCGGTGCGTCGCCGGATCACGCGGAAGGCGTTGCCGCGTTTAAGGAGAAGCGCGCGCCGCGCTTCGAGGGGCTCTGATTCCCGACTATTTTGATGAGTGTGGCAGTGTCGTAATGCCAAAAGGCGCGGGGGGAAAGCCCGGCTTGCCTGGAAAGCAATGGGGGCATTAAGTGTCACCGCCGAATTGCGGTCGCCTTTGATGCGCGCTGCCATGCCGATCCCCACGGAGCGCCCAATAGCCCGATCAAGAAAATGTGGTGGTTCTAAGAAAAAATGACCCTGACTTAGTCTAGGACGGTCTTGAAAAGTAGCGCTTGAGAAGTTGAACGATAGTCATGTTTTCAGAGCTAATAGGTGGATCCGATGAGCACCCATTGTGCAAACAATAGCGAGCGCGCAAGCGTCCGGGCGCCGGAAACGGTCGCCCACTCGCGCGGCGTGCAGTCGCTTGAACGAGCGATCGTCGTCCTGCGCCTGCTGGCCAAACATCACGTGACGGGTGTCTCACTTGCCTCAGTCGTCGCTAAAACGGGGCTTGACCGTACTACGGCCTACCGGATTGCCTCATCGTTAGTTGAATCCGGCATGGCGTCACGTGGCCCGGAGAAGGAATACCGGCTCGGCATCGAAACAATGGCGCTAGGCATGACGGCGATGCAGCGGCCGCCGCTGATCGATCGCTGCGCGCCGATGATGAAGCGGCTCGCGCGACAATCGGGTGGACATGTGCTGCTATGCATTCAGTCGGGTGACTACGCACATTGCTTGCACATGGAGTCGGCAGAGCCGCAGATGCCAGAGATTAGTTCGTATCTCGGGATGATGCGCTTGCTCGGCATTGGAATTTCCGGCGTAGCCTTGCTCGCCCGTCAATCAGATCAGTACATCCGCGAGCACTATACGCGGCGCCGTGTCGAATACCACAAGCACCGGATGACGGAGAACAAGTTGTGCGGCTTACTCGAGCGGACACGATCGAACGACTTCGCGTACGTCCATCCGCGCCAGATGGCGGGGGTAGGAATCTCCTTCGAAACAGACTCGTGCGGCCTTGCTGGCCTGAATGTAATTGCCCGTACCTCAGAACTGCCTTTGTCCCGTGCACCTGCCGTCGCCTCGATGATGCGCGAGCATCTGGTCGATCTCATTTCAAAGGAGGGCTCGTCCTCAGCGACCGCTCGTTAGATGTAATCATCCCCCTTAACTGCTTACCGCTCGACTTGAACCTCAAATGCACAATGCGTTTTCCATGTCGTTGGTGATCCGAGGCATCGGGGAACCGATGTCAGGCGGCTCTGGTTTCCCCGAGTGCACATTGTGAACAACGCCGCGACTTTATGTTGTTGATCGTCGGCATCGGCGTTTGAATAGGACATGGAGGACAGCGGACGTTTCGCCGGGCGTACTTCAGCTTGAGGTCAAGAGAATGGGCGCCCCTGTTCGTCTTGAATGACGACTATACAGACTATCCAGAACAATCAGCCGGAGACAACTATGGTTTCGCTAGCAAAGTATCCCGAGGAAAGCGCCGCGAGTGCCGCGCAGTTTCTCGATGCCGACAAAACGTTCAAAAAGATCGCTCGCCGTCTCATCCCGTTGTTATTCATCATTTACTTGATGGCTAACATAGACCGCGTCAACGTCGGCATTGCGCAGCTCCAGATGAAATCCGACCTTGGTTTCACCGACGCCATTTATGGTATGGGCGCGGGCATCTTCTTCGTGTCGTATGCGCTGTTCGAATTGCCGAACACCTACGTGATGTCGCGAATCGGCGCGCTTAAGACGATCATGCTATTGACAGTTGGTTGGGGCTGCGTCTCGTCGCTCACGATGTTTGTCCGCACTCCGACCTCGTTTTATGCGCTGCGCTTTTTGCTGGGGGTGTTCGAGGCGGGGTTCTATCCGATCGTCGTCTACTACTTGTCGCGCTGGTTTCCGCTGCAACGCCGCGCCAAGGCGTTTGCGCTGTTCTCGTCGGGAATCGTGATATCTGGAATTCTGGCCTACCCGTTATCCGGAGCGATCCTTAAACACATGCATGACGTAGGGGGGTTGCACGGCTGGCAGTGGATGTTCCCGCTTGAAGGTTTGCCGTGCGTCGTGCTCGGCCTGCTGGTTCCGGCGCTGCTCGATGAGTCGCCCGAACGTGCCGACTGGCTGTCAACCGACGAAAAGACCATGATCGCCGCTTCTCTCGAAGCGGGGGCACCGGCTAGCGAGGGCCAGACGTTCGCACAGGTTCTCCGTCATCCTCGCCTGTATGCGCTGATGGCCGTATATTTTGCGTTTGCTGGCGCTGTCGCGGTGGTCCACTTTTGGACGCCGACCATCATTCGCTCGCTCGGCGTGACCGACATCGCCACGATCGGCCTCTACTCCGCCGTCCCCAGCGTAATCTCGCTGGTCGCGATGATCACGATTGGCGCGCGTGCCGACCGCACGCGGCGCTTACGCGAAAGCATTGTTGCGATGGCATTGGTCGGCGGCGGCACACTTTGCTTGCTGCCATTCGCCTCGGGTTCGCTGGTGGTTTCACTCGTTTTGCTGTCGGTCGCTATGGCAGCAACGCTTACGTTCATTCCGCTCTTCTGGGCCAGCGTGCCTGCTTGCTTGCCCGGTCCAGGCGTCGCGAACGCTATCGCGGCAGTCGCGACCATCGGCCTTCTGGGTGGAGTCGTCAGCCCAGCCTCGATCGGATGGTTGAAAACGCACACGGGCAGCATGAGCATCGGGATCTATATATTCGGAGCCCTGTTCGCAGCGGGCGGCCTTTTGTATGCCGGGGCGACTCGCAATGTGGCAAATCTGCGCCAGCGCGAGGTCTAACGGAATAAGGTCTAGCAGACGTTGAGTATTGAAATGCAAGTCGCCATCGGATGACGCAACGCATTTGTCTCCGTGCAAATTGACGGTTGCAGTCGTACTTGGCCGGATTAGTCGTTAAGACGATCGTGGCCGGCAAGAGGATTCCCGCGGAATTGCGCGTCTACGGGCGACAGTGCGCTGCGCCCACCTCCGCGGGAGCAGCGGCGTTTGAAAACTCTTGTCGAACTCACCGCGCATATCTGCTGGAAGCGAAGTTTTGGTGAAAACTTCCGTCGTCCTCAGCCCAGCGTGGAAGATGACGGCGCTGGTTGTACGTACGTTGCAGTTACTCCGAGAAGTCCCGAACGCAAGATAAAAAATTCAACTTTTACGAACTATAAGTAGTCCTTGGAGACGATCAAAAATGAAGAAGTCGCTTTTCGCTCTCGCAGTTCTGGGCGCATTTGCAGGCGTCGCTCATGCTCAGAGCAGCGTAACCCTGTACGGTATCATTGACGAAGGCTTCAACATCAACACCAACTCGGGTGGCAAACACCTGTACAACCTGTCCAGCGGCGTTCTGCAAGGTTCGCGTTTCGGCTTGCGTGGCGCGGAAGACCTGGGCGGAGGTCTGAAGGCAATCTTCGTGTTGGAGAACGGCTTTGACGTGAACAACGGCAGGCTGGGTCAAGGCGGCCTGATGTTCGGTCGTCAGGCTTACGTCGGCCTGTCGAGTCAAGCCGGCACCGCCACGCTGGGTCGTCAGTATGACTCCGTGGTTGACTATGTTGGCCCGCTGGCAGCCGGTACCCAATGGGGCGGCTACATCGCTGCTCATCCGGGCGACATCGACAACTTCATCAACTCGTACCGCACCAACAACACCGTCAAGTACAGGAGCGCAAACTACGGCGGCCTGACATTCGGCGGCACGTATAGCTTCGGCGGCCAAGCAGGCAACTTTACCGGCAACCAGATTTGGTCGTTGGGCGCTGGCTACAACAACGGTCCTCTCGTGCTCGGCGTCGGTTACTTGAATGCACGCACGCCGGCAGCTTCGGGAGGTTTGTTCAACAGCAGCGGTACGATCGCCGCACCGGCCGCGGCAGTGACGTCGCCGGTCTACGCTGGCTTCGCATCGGCTAACACGTACCAGGACATCGGTGCAGGCGGCGCATACACGTTCGGCGCAGCAACCATCGGCGCAACGTACTCGAACATCCGGTTCGCCAACCTGGGCGCATCGTACGCATCGCCGTTCAAGGGTCAGTCGGTTACGTTTAACAACGCAGAACTAAACTTCAAGTATCAGTTCACTCCAGCATTGCTAATCGCCGCAGCGTATGACTACACGCGCGGCGCGGAAATCAACGGCAACTCGCGTGCTCAGTACCACCAAGGCGCGGTTGGTGTGGACTACTTCCTGTCCAAGCGAACGGACGTGTACGTCGTCGGCGTGTACCAACATGCTCTGGGCGAGACGGTCAACGCAGCGGGCGCGCCGGTCGCGGCGACGGCTAGCATCAACCTTCTGACGCCTTCTTCGAACCAGAATCAGTTCACGGCGCGTGTTGCTATCCGCCATAAGTTTTGATACGTAGTTTAATTCAGCAAAACTTATTATCTTTACAGAGCCTGGACTATGCATGCACGGTTGGTCGCTCGAACCCGCTGAAGATCACGAGTTCGGACACTACCAACCCTTGATATGGGCACAACTTGCTTCAACACGCCGACGGTGCGTTTGATCCTTTGCGCCCTAGGAATTTTCGATTCGCCCTGACAGTTCGAGATCGCCTCGAGCCTTCACCGCCCTACCAGAATGGAGCACACATGACCACAACTGCAGACCGCAAATACTGGCGAACCGCCATCGCTGACCCTTCTCCCCATGAAGGTACTTTGGTCAGGGGCTACGACGTCCTCACGGATCTCGTCGGCAAGATCGACTTCGGAGCGATGGTGTACCTGCTCTACAAGGGAGAGCTTCCCAAGGGCAACGAGTCGAAGATCATCAATGCGATGTTCATCTCGGTGGCCGACCACGGTATTTCTCCGTCTTCGACAGTCACCCGATTCGTGCAAGCCGCTGGCGTACCGATCCAATGCTCGGTGGCTGCCGGCGCCATGATGTTTGGCGACGTTCATGGGGGTGCCGGTGAAGAGTTCGCACGCTACATCCAGGAGCTGGTGTCCGAGGCAGCCTCGAGCGGACGCAGCTATGAGGATGTGGCGACTGAGTACGTTGGCAACCACAAGCGGCTCGATGGCTTCGGGCATCCGCAGCATCCCGAGGGCGATCCTCGCGGAAAGAGGCTGTTCGCGCTCGCCGAGGAGTACGGGCTGGCAGGCGACCACATCCGGATGACTCGCGAGCTGGAAAAGGCGCTGATCAAGAAGAAAAACCGACCACTGCTGGCGAACATCGATGCGGCGGTTGGAGCAATCATCTCGGACATGGGATTCGACTGGCGGCTGGCTCGCGCCTTCATCGTCGTTCCGCGCACCGCGGGCCTGTTCGCCCACGCATTCGAGGAGTCCGTGCGCGAGCCCGGCTGGCGCCAGATCACGCTTGACCAGGTTGAATACGACGGCCCCGCCCGACGCAAAAACGACAGCCCCAGCGCGATCTGATTGCACCAACTTTTGACACCGCTGCATCTGCCGGCGTCCCTTTTTGACTTTCTCATAACTTGATTGGATAAACCATGAACACTCGCGTCGCAGTCGTCGGCATTGGAATGACCTCCTTCGGAAAATTTATGGACCGCTCGGTCAGGACGTCCGCGGAAGAGGCCGTACGCAACGCGCTGGCTGATGCCGGCATCGGTGCCGAGCGCGTGGACCGCGTCTTTTTCGGCAACGCAGCAGCCGGACTCATCACGGGCCAGGAGATGGTGCGCGCGCAAGCCGCACTGAGATATACCGGCCTGTTGGGAAAGCCGATGGTCAGCGTCGAGAATGCCTGCGCGACCGGCAGCACGGCTTTCCATCTTGCTTGGCATTCAGTTGCCAGCGGCCAGTCGGACGTGGCAATGGCTGTCGGTGCGGAGAAGCTGAGCCACCCCGACAAAGCGGTGTCGTTCGGGGCGTTCGGAGGAGCGGTGGACAAGGAAGATGTCATGCCGTCGCACATCGGTTCCGGCAGCGGATCCATCTTCATGGACATCTACGCGGAACGCACGCGGCGCTACATGAAAGCGACCGGAACAACGCCAGCGGACTTCGCGCGGATCACCGTCAAAAGCCGTCGTGCAGGCGCCATGAACCCGTACGCACAGTTTCGCAAGGAGACGACGGTCGAGGAGGTCCTGGCCGCGCGCATGATCAGCGACCCGCTCACGCTTCCGATGTGCTCGTCGATCGGCGACGGTGCGGCCGCGATCGTTCTCGTCTCGAGCCGCGTCGCGGCGCAATTGACGGGATGCAGGCCTGTGTGGGTTGCAAGCTCCGTCCTTTTGTCCGGGATGGCGGATCCCACCAAGCCGAGCGCTTCGGTCAGCGCCGCGAAGGCCGCCTACAAAGAAGCCTCGATCGGGCCGGACGAGGTCCACGTTGCTGAGGTTCACGACGCATCGGCTCCCGGTGAGCTCATCAACTACGAGGTCGTGCAGTTCTGTCCCGAAGGACAGGGCGTTGAGTTGCTGCGAAGCGGTGCCACGGACATCGGCGGGCGAATCTCCGTCAACCCGAGCGGCGGTCTACTCAGCCGAGGTCATCCGATCGGTGCCACCGGTGCGGCGCAGATCGCCGAGTTGGTTCAGCAGTTGCGCGGTGAAGCAGGGGAACGGCAACGCCATTCCGCCAAAGTCGCTCTGGCGCAAAACTCGGGCGGCCAAGTCGGTCACGAGTCCGCGGTAGCGGTTGTGTCCATTCTCACGGCATGAAGGAGTCAGCGATGACGCAACGACTGCAAGGCAAAGTGATCGTGGTGACCGGCGCAGGCGCCGGCGTGGGCAAGGAGATCGCACTCGAGGCAGCGCGCCAGGGCGCGCGCGTGATCGTGAATGACCTGGGCGTGAGCATGGACGGCGCGGGGGGCAGTGAGGGACCTGCCCAGCAGACCGTCGACCAGATTCGCCAAGCCGGCGGAGAGGCCAGCGCAAACACCGACAGCGTGGCCGAGTGGAGCTCCGCCCAGCGAATCATCCAGCATGCGCTCGACACGTACGGGCGCGTCGATGGGTTGGTGAACAACGCGGGCAACCTGCGCGATGGCTATTTCCACAAGATGTCGGAAGAGGACTTCGACGCGGTAGTGAAGGTGCACCTGAAGGGCTGCTTCAACATGGCCCGTGCCGTCGCGCCGCACTTCAGGAACCAGGAGTCCGGCGCTATCGTGCACATGACTTCGACCTCAGGGCTGATCGGTAATGGCGCGCAGGCCAACTACGCTGCTGCAAAGATGGGCATCGTCGGCCTGTCGAAATCGATTGCGCTCGACATGGAGCGCTTCAAGGTGCGGTCGAACTGTATTGCGCCATTTGCATTCACCCGCATGGTGAGCTCGATCCCGACCGACACTCCGGAAGGGCTGGCCCGCACGTTGGTCAACCAGCGCATGGAGGTTGCCAAGATTGCGCCGTTCACCTGCGCGTTGCTCACCGACGAAGCCCTTGGCGTGACCGGTCAGATCTTCGGCGTTCGCAGCAACGAGATCTACTTGTTCTCTCAACCGCGGCCGATCCGTACCGCGCACCGCAGCGAGGGCTGGACCGTCGATACGTGCCTTGAAGTGGCGCTGCCCATGATGAAGCCCTCGTTCTTCCCGCTGGACAAGTCGCGCGACATCTTCAGTTGGGATCCCGTCTGACGGGGCGAAGACAACCACCAGGAGCAAGCGATGAGTGAAGAGAGGCAGGAGCAAGCGATGAGTGAGGAGACGCGTGACATGCTGCATGAAGCGGCCCTCCGGATATTCGAGGACAAGCCCGAGGACCTGTGGGCAGTCCTGCAAGAGTCCGGATTCGACAAGGCTTTGCTTCCTGAGAGCAAGGATGGCGCCGGCGTGAGCTGGGCGGATGCCTGCGGGCTTCTGGTCCTGGCCGGTGAGCATGCCGCGGCCGCTCCGCTGGCGGAAGCGATGGTCGGACACTGGCTTTTAGACCACGCAGGCGTCGAGGGCGCAACCTTGCCGACCATTGCGCCGTCGGCGCACTCCGAGCAGATCCGGCTGGGTTCCGCCCGCGACGGCTGGCGTGTCGATGGCACGCTCCCCCGCGTCCCATGGGGCGACGCATGCACGCACGTCGCGTTCATCGTGGGTTCCGGCACAGCCGCTCAACTGATCGTCCTGGCCCGGGATGCGGCGGGCGTCTCCATCACGTCAGGCCGCAATCTCGCCGGCGAGCCGCGCGACACGCTGGTGCTCGAAGGCGTTGTGCCGCAGGCGGTGGTTTCCGCGCCTCTTGACGCGCGTGAGCTGTTCTCGCTTGCGGCGATTCTGCGCAGTGCTCTCATGGCCGGAGCGATCGAACGGTGCCTCGCTCTTGCCGTTGAGTACGCCAACCTTCGCGTGCAGTTCGGCCGACCGATCGGCAAGTTCCAGGCGGTGCAGCAGAGCATTGCCTTTCTCGCGACGCAGGCGGCAGCCGCGCGTGCGGCTGCCGAGGCTGGCAGCGAAGCGATCGACGAGTGGCTGGATGGGGTGGGCGAGCCCCTCACGCAAAGCATTGCCGCCGCCAGCGCGAAGATCCGAACCGGCGAAGCAGCGGGGCAGGCTTGCGCGATCGCGCACCAGGTGTTCGGGGCCATCGGCTTCACCGAGGAACACGAATTGCACCGATTCACGAAGCGGCTGTGGTCCTGGCGAGACGAGTGCGGCAACGAGGCTTTCTGGTCTCGCGAGCTTGGCGAACGCATCCTGGCCGGTGACCCCGGACAGTCCCTCTGGCGCGCAGTGGTGCCGACGGCGACGACCGCAAGTGGCGCAGCAGAAGCAGGAGCAGCACGATGAACAACCTTTCCTTTCCCCGCCCCCGTCAGTCAGAGATCGCTGAGGGGCTTCGAGCTGAAGTGCGCGAGTTCGTCGACGGCTGGCACGGCAATCGGCACAACGCCGCTTCTTTCAGCGGTTTTGATCCCGAGTTTAGCGAGGCCCTTGGCAAGCGCGGCTGGATCGGCATGGGCTTTCCCACGCGTTATCGCGGCGGTGGGTACGGACTGATGGAACGTCTGGTCGTTCTGGAGGAACTGCTCGCCGTTCGTGCACCGATCTTTGCGCATGCGGTAGCCGAGCGCCAGAGCGGGCCGCTGTTGCTGCGCTTCGGCACAGAACGGCAGCGCGAAGAGATCCTTCCCCGGATCGCCGCCGGAACGTGCTATTTCTGCATCGGCTTGAGCGAGCCTGACTCGGGCTCGGATCTCGCATCGGTGCGCACGCGCGCCACGAAGGTGGACGGCGGCTGGCGGGTGAATGGTGCCAAGATCTGGACCTCGAGCGCGCACCGCACACACTACATGATCCTGCTGTGCCGCACGGCGCCTGCGAGTGAAGTGCGGCAGGCCGGCTTGAGCCAATTTCTGGTCGACATGAAGACGCCCGGCATCACATGCCGGCCCATCGTCAACATCGCCGGAGACCACGACTTCAACGAAGTCCATTTCCAGGACGTCTTTCTCGCTGACGATGCCCTCATTGGCGTGGAAGGCCAAGGTTGGCAACAGGTCACGAGCGAGCTCACGTTCGAGCGAAGCGGGCCGGACCGGTTCATGTCTCACATGGGCGCGGTCGAGGAGTTTGTCGCCGTACTCAAGACGCAGCCGTCGGCTGAGGGCGCCCGGACGGTCGGGCGCCTGGTCGCTCACTTGTCGACGCTAAGGAGGATGTCGCGCTCGATCGCCGCGATGATTACCGACGAACAGGACGCCTCGTTGCATGCGGCGCTGGTCAAGGACCTCGGCACCTGCTTCGAACAGGAAATTCCCGAGACTCTCCGGCTTGTCCTGCAGACCGAGCCGGAGCCGGGCGCCTCCGACGCGTACAGCGCGGCGCTAGCCAACGTCATCCTGCACGCACCCTCCTGCACGATCCGCGGCGGGACTAAAGAAGTGCTGCGCGGCATCGTCGCGAAGTCGCTTGGTCTGCGGTAGTAAGCCATCTCATTCAACACATGCGGCGCAAGCCAATAGGAGTCACAAATGGAAACAGTCAAGGACACTGAAGAACTTCAGCGACAGCAGAGCGACGGCGTTTTATGGCTGAAGCTAAATCGACCGCAGGCCTTGAATTCGCTGACGCTCTCGCTTGTCAACGGTTTGACAACGGCGATCACCGACGCGCAGTGCAACTCGGAAGTCCGCGTCATCGTTCTGACAGGCGAGGGCCGCGCCTTCTGCGCGGGTGCCGATTTAAAGGATCCTGCTAGGAGCCGGCCGGAAAGCGGCGCTGAGTTTGTCAAAGCCATTGGGGCGCTGACGGAGTTGATCGAAGCTTGCTCCATGCCGGTTATCGCCGCGATCAATGGGATTGCCGTCGCCGGCGGACTGGAACTGGTGCTTGCCTGTGACCTCGTCATCGCCACCGAGTCTGCACGTCTTGGCGATGCCCACTCGAACTACGCGCTGTTCCCGGGCGCGGGCGCCACGGTCCGCCTGCCGAGGAAGGTGGGATTGAATAACGCCAAACTCCTCATGTTCACGGGCAACATGCATCCGGCTAGCGAATGGAAGGCGCTTGGCCTCGTCAACCAGGTGGTCGCTGATGACGGCTTCATTAGCGCAGTGGAGGCGCTTGCCAAGAAGCTCGCGACCAAGAGCCCACTGGTCCTCGGTCGCATGAAGCAGGCGCTTAATGATTCGCTGGATCAGCCGCTGTCCATCGGACTGCGCTATGAACGAGCCTTGAGCAACTTGCACCACTTTTCTGCCGACCGGGTCGAAGGGCTTGCGGCGTTCAAGGAAAAGCGCGCCCCGCAGTTCAAGGGCAACTAGTCCTGCCCGCCGCGCGACATCAACATCAAAAGAGACAACCGTGAGCATTCACTGGAACCCCACTCGGCGCGCGGCCTGATCAGCCTGGTCGTGCTGGCAGTCAACGAATACCCCGCGGGACCCGAAGCACGCCTGCGACTTGCGCAATAAAGGGCTTGAGCCGCTTCCTGGATCCCCCGCTGACGCGGTCCGCTTTTAGAGTCAGGAGCAGGCGAAGTGGGTCGCGTTGTCTCGAGGCGACTGAATTAGCGCAGTGTTCGCCGATCGCCCTGACCTAAGGCAGTTCGGCTGATATCGACAATTTGAAGGATGCATCTATGGAAACGAAAGACAAAGGGCCGTTGTCCGGCGTGCGGGTGATCGACATCGGCACCATGGTGGCAGGCCCCGTTGCCGCGACGCTGCTTGCAGACTTGGGCGCGGACGTGATCAAGATCGAGCAGCCGGGCCGCGGAGACTCGTTGCGCCATATCGGGCCGATGGTGGAAGGGGAAAGCCTTTGGTGGAATGTCGAAGGGCGAAACAAGAAGTCCATGACGCTCGATCTGCACCACCCCGAAGGCCAGAGGATTCTAAGGGAGATGGTGAAGCACGCCGATGTGTTCGTGGAGAACTTCCGCCCTGGCATCCTGGATAAATGGAACCTGTCTTGGGAGCACCTGAAGAAAGTGAATCCTAGGCTTGTGATGCTCAGTGTTTCTGGTTACGGCCAGACCGGACCGTACGCAAACCGGGCAGGATATGACCGCATTGCCCTCGCAATGGGTGGCACGCTAAACGCCACGGGCTATCCGGATCGCGCTCCAGTGAAGCTCGGCACGGCAATGGCCGACTATTCAACAGCGGTCCTTGGCGCTTTCGGAACCATGGTGGCGCTTTACCACCGTGATGTGCGTGGCGGCGCAGGTCAGCAAATTGATCTCTCGCTGTACGAAACAGTGTTCCGTTTCACGGACGTGATGGTTACGGCGTACGAGAAGCTGGGACTGCCGCGCGAGCGGACGGGCAACCTTCACTTCGCGGCCGCCCCGGGTGATCATTTCGAAACGTGCGATGGACGCTACATCGTCCTGACCGTATCCAACGATCGCATGTTCGGTCGCCTGTGCGAAGTCATTCCGGTCCTTGTCGGCGACGAGCGCTTTTCCAGCCACGCGAAACGCACCGAGAACGTCGAGGAAGTCAACGACATCGTCGCCGAATGGATCAAGTCGCTGCCGGTTCTGGAGGTGTGCCGGATTCTCGAAGAAAAAGGCCTCGCTTATTCATTGATCTACTCGATCAAGGACATCGTCGCGGACCCGCATTACCAGGCCCGCGGCAGCATCGCCACCGTCGAACACCCGCAAATCGGCCAACTGAAGATGCCGGCTGTGCAGCCCCGCTTCAGCGGGACACCGTCGCCGGAGATCAGGCCGGCGCCGGCCCTGGGTGCACATACCGATGAGGTCCTCCGCGAACTCGCGGGGCTGTCCAGCGAGCAGATTGCCGAGCTGCGCCACGCGGGCACGGTCTGAGGTGGCAAACCATGGAGGTACTTCAATGACGACGTCCCAAGTCAATGCAGTCGTTTGCGACCCGGCTAGCGTGATATCGGCGATCGAGAGCCGGTTCTCGTGCCGTGCGTTCTCGCCCGACAAACCGGTCTTGCGCGAGCAAGTCGACGAAATTCTGAGGATCGCGAGTTGCGCGGCGTCCAGCACTAACACCCAGCCGTGGAAGGTGTATGTGCTGCAGGGCGAACGTCGCGATGCATTGGTTGCGAAAGTGTGTGCGGCACATGATGCGACCCGTGTCAATTCTTCCCTGACCGCCGAGTACGGCGAGGTGGACGGCTACTACCCTGCGGAGTGGGTCTCGCCTTACATCGACCGGCGACGTCACAACGGCTTGACTCTGTATGGTCACCTCGGAATCGGAAAAGGGGAGAAGGACAAGATGCATGCGCAGGCGCAGCGAAACTACCGTTTTTTCGACGCGCCAGTCGGCCTCATGTTCACCATCGACCGCGTCATGGGCCGCGGCTCACTGATCGACTACGGCATGTTCCTACAAACGTTGATGCTGGCGGCGCGCGCCCTCGGCCTGCACACCTGCCCCCAGGCGGCGTGGAACAACTGCGCGAAGATCGTCATGCCTTTCATCGACGCGGGTTCGAATGAAATGCTGGTTTGCGGCATGGCGCTCGGTTATGCCGATGAGACCGCGGACGTGAACACCTACAGAACGCCACGAGAGGCGGTGGAGAGCTTCACCCGATGGATCTGAGCCGCGCGCTTACATAGGTTTTCAAAAACATCGCCAGCGGATATCGGCCAGACCGGATCGAACTTGCGCAGGGCATCGACATCGAGTTGATGTGAACTAGTACCGGAATAGCCTGGATTGAAGCGGGCTTCCGATATGTTGTCGAATGGAGTGAAAATTGAGCAGAGATGTGGTAGTTGTGAGCGGTGTACGGACCGCCATCGGCGAGTTCGGAGGCAGCCTGGCGAGCTTTCCACCGACCGATCTCGGCGCGCGTGTGGTGCGCGAGGCGCTGTCACGCGCGTCGGTGTCGGGCGACGAAGTGGGGCACGTTGTGTTTGGCAACGTCATCCACACGGAGCCGCGCGACATGTACCTCGCGCGCGTCGCCGCGATCAACGGCGGCGTCGCACAGCACGCACCGGCCGTGACAGTGAACCGTCTGTGTGGTTCGGGGTTGCAGGCGATCGTCTCGGCCGCGCAATGCATTCTGTTAGGCGACACAGATGTTGCGGTCGGTGGCGGCGCGGAAAGCATGAGCCGCGCGCCGTATTCGATGCCCGCGGCGCGCTTCGGTCAGCGCATGGGCGACGCGCGTATCGTCGATATGGTGGTCGGCGCGCTCAACGATCCGTTCGACAAGATTCACATGGGCGTGACCGCGGAAAACGTCGCGGCGAAGTTCGGCGTTACGCGCGAGGCGCAGGACGCGCTCGCGCTCGAATCCCACCGGCGCGCGGCGCAAGCCATCGAAGCCGGGTATTTCAGGGAACAGATTCTGCCGATCACGCTGGCATCGAAGAAGGGCGACACCGTGTTCGATACCGACGAGCACGTGCGCATGAAAGCCACGGCGGAAGATTTCGCCAAGCTGAAGCCTGTGTTCGCGAAGGAAAACGGCACGGTCACGGCGGGCAACGCGTCCGGTCTGAACGACGCGGCAGCCGCCGTTGTGCTGATGGAGCGCAGCGTCGCCGAAAAGCGCGGCATAAAGCCTCTCGCGCGCCTCGTCGCGTACGCGCACGCGGGCGTCGATCCGAGAATCATGGGTATCGGCCCGGTTCCGGCCACGCAGAAAGTGCTCGAACGCGCGGGCCTGACGGTCGCCGATCTCGACGTGATCGAAGCCAACGAAGCGTTCGCCGCGCAAGCGTGCGCCGTGGCGCAGGAATTGAAGCTCGATCCTGCCAAGGTTAATCCGAACGGCTCGGGTATCTCGCTCGGGCATCCGATCGGCGCGACGGGCGCGATCGTCACCGTGAAAGCGCTGTACGAATTGCAGCGTATTGGTGGGCGTTATGCGCTGGTGACGATGTGCATCGGCGGCGGGCAGGGCATCGCGGCGATATTCGAACGAATTAATGCGTAAGCGCGAGTGTTACGCGCTAACGACCGGCTATATATAGGCGCGGCCGTAGGCACTTGTCCTGTGTCATAGGCGGAATCGTCGCAAATCGTTGGTCGAGCCGTCATTGGACGACTATTGGCGCAGGAGCGCTTGATGGGAGCTGGAAATGAAAATACTTGTTTCAGTGAAACGTGTGATTGACTACAACGTGAAGGTCCGGGTGAAGTCGGACAACTCGGGGGTCGATCTAACGAACGTGAAAATGTCTATGAACCCCTTCGATGAAATTGCGGTGGAAGAGGCGGTGCGCCTGAAAGAGGCCGGCGTTGCGACCGAAGTGATTGTCGTGTCGGCAGGGGTTGCGCAGGCACAGGAAACGCTTCGCACGGCGTTGGCGATCGGGGCGGACCGCGCAGTTCTTATCGAGACGAATGAAGAGTTGCAGCCACTCGCTGTCGCCAAGCTCCTTAAAGCGCTAGTCGACAAGGAGCAGCCGCAACTCGTGATCCTCGGCAAGCAGGCCATCGACGACGACTCGAATCAAACGGGTCAGATGCTCGGTGCTTTGTCGAATCTGCCGCAAGCGACGTTCGCGTCCAAGGTCGTTGTAGCTGATGGGATAGCTAATGTTTCTCGTGAAGTAGATGGCGGCGCCGAAACGCTTGCGCTGAAGCTGCCGGCCGTGATCACGACCGATCTGCGTCTGAACGAGCCGCGCTACGTGACGCTCCCCAACATCATGAAGGCGAAGAAAAAGCCGCTGGAAACGATCAAACCCGTAGATCTCGGCGTCGATGTCGCGCCGCGCCTTAGAACGCTGAAAGTCGCCGAGCCGCCGAAGCGTTCCGCTGGGGTGAAGGTGCCGGATGTGAAAACGCTGGTCGAGAAACTGAAGACCGAAGCGAAGGTACTTTAAGTAGACACGGAGACAGAGCAAATGACGAATTTGGTAATTGCAGAACACGACAACGCCTCGATTAAGGCCGCGACGCTGCACACAATCGCCGCAGCACAGAAAATCGGCGGGGATATTCACGTGCTGGTCGCGGGTCACAACGTACGCGCTGCGGCTGTTGCGGCAGCGAAGATCGTAGGCGTCGACAGGGTGCTGCTTGCAGACGCGCCGCAACTTGCGGAAGGTCTCGCGGAAAACGTCGAGGGCACCGTGCTGGGCATCTCAAAAGACTACTCACACATCCTTGCGCCGGCCACGGCTTACGGTAAAAACATTTCACCACGTATTGCTGCGAAGCTCGATGTCGCGCAGATCAGCGACGTTACCGCTGTTGTTAGTGTCGACATATTTGAGCGTCCGATCTTTGCAGGCAACGCCATTGCGACGGTGCAATCGCAAGACCCGATCAAGGTCATCACCGTCCGCACAACAGCGTTTGATGCCGTCGCGTCCGAAGGCGGCAGCGCACCAGTCGAGGAGGTCGAAGCCGCAAGAGACAGTGGTCTTTCGAAGTTCGTAAGCCGCGAGATCACGAAGCTTGACCGTCCCGAACTGACGAGCGCTAAGATCATCGTCTCGGGTGGACGGGGGCTCGGCAGTGGCGAAAACTACACGAAGATTCTCGAGCCGCTCGCCGACAAGCTCAACGCCGCACTTGGCGCCTCGCGCGCCGCAGTCGACGCGGGTTACGTCCCCAACGACTTTCAGGTCGGTCAAACCGGCAAGATCGTTGCGCCACAACTTTACATCGCAGTGGGCATCTCGGGTGCCATCCAGCATCTCGCCGGCATGAAGGACTCGAAGGTCATCGTCGCAATCAACAAGGACGACGAGGCGCCGATTTTTAGTGTTGCAGACTATGGCCTCGTTGGCGACTTGTTTGCGATCGTGCCGGAACTCGTCGAAGGCATCTAGGCGCTGGCGATACGTGAACAAAGAAAATGCAGGAGGCGGAGTAGCTGATCGCTTCAGAGAGCGATCAAAGCGCCGAGTGGTATCTCCTTGCGGATTGAGTCGGTCCGAAAAACGGATTAACGGGTTGCTAGCTCATCAGTCGCTCATTGGGAAATGATTTTCTTTAATACTCAGGAGCGTGAATCGTGATGGATGCTCGGAATGATTTGAGAGTGCCTGGAGACGTGGAGAAAACGGATGCCAGCCGTGTCCAGGACAATCTCACAACTGCTCGGAACCTTCGCATCCACACCTTTTCAAGTTGGGCATGGGCGTCCCCGAGCCAATACGACTGGATGGACTCAAACCTTCCTTCTATCGATGATACGTGATGGACTTAGATCGAGCCGCGCCTCCGTCGTGTCACTCGGGCGCTGCATCCCTGCACCGCTGGATTCGGCGCACTGATTGAACGCGACGGCGTGAGTTGTTGCTCCGGGCAAACTCACAACGCGCCCGGTAACCCGTCGCTATGCAGAGGTTTGCCCACCGGCGACAACGCGGGACTTCTGAACGCAACGCGGGTCAAGGGCAGTCACGGCGCGATCGAGTCCGGCACGCTTGCTGAGGACGCAGCATTCGATGCTGTAGTTCGTCAAAAGCTTGGACCTGGCCGACCCACTCATCGTCAACGCGCAGAACTGAGGCGCACTGCAAGACCTGCGACGTGAGACCCGACGCATTCGTCGTGTGGGTCACGCCGGCAGGCAGCGGCGGTTCGAGCTACCGAATGTGTGAATGACGGGCCGACTTGCATCGACCGATCAACTGAGGGAGACAACAGCATGAGCATCATTGATTACAGCATGGCTACGCTCGACGACTTCGTCGGTCGTGAATTGGGGGTATCAGATTGGGTCGTCGTCGATCAGGCGCGCATCGATACGTTTGCCGACTGCACTGGCGACAAGCAGTGGATTCATGTGGACGTCGAACGCGCGTCACGCGAGAGCCCTTACGGCGGCACGATCGCGCACGGCTACTTGACGCTGTCGCTGCTGGCGGCGCTGGCGATCGACATCGGGATGATTCCTGCAGACGCAGCGGCGGGCCTGAACTACGGACTGGACAAAGTGCGCTTCGTCGCGCCTGTGAAAGCCGGCGTACGGGTGCGTAGCCGGCTAGTGTTGCTGGAGATCGAAAGAAAATCCGGGGGCCGCCTTATTCTGAAGATCGCCAACGAATTGCAGATCGAAGGTGAATCCAAGCCGGCACTGATCGCCGAGACACTGGTCATGCTGATTGCGCGCGACGTTCAAACGGTCAAAAACGCGACTATACCTGGAACTGCCTGCCCATAAATCAAGAAGCCGCAATCACTCCAGTGCAACCAGCAGATCACGGGTATTCCGAGGCAGATTAGAAGGGGTGATCTGTGTGCAGACGAGGCGCAACAGCGCGCGCCAGCGATTGAGTTTCGGCGATTGCAATACGAGCTGTCTGATGTACTCCAGTGCCTTGCGGATATCGCCGACCAGCACACGGACGGTCTGCGTCATCGTATGTAACGGCGTGAGATAGAGCCAGGTGCCGCCAGCGTGGCTGGCGCTTTTGCCGACGGCGGCGATCACGCTCGACTTCTCGGATGCTGAGCGTAAGGCGCTGTTTCACGACCATGCATAGAGAGTCTATAGGCTTTCGAGGATCGCGCAATTGCAACCAAGGCAAACCTCATGATGATTTACCGCATGCGCGCTCGAAGCGGCGCCCCGCACGACGCGCGTGCAAAGCCTCGATGTGCTCTCCTCTTAAGAGAACATCCCGGGCTGGTCGCGTGCAATCTGTATCAGCGATTCATGCCGATGCTGATGACCGCGGCCGGCGCAGTCAAAGCCGCGCGCGTGCTGATCTCGGTGCAGGCGTCGCGGGCCTGCAGGCCATTGCGACGGCAAAGCGTCCCGGCGCTGTAGTCGAGGCCTCGGATGTGCGGCCGGCCGTCAAAAAGCAGATTGAATCGCTGGGTGAGAAGTTCGTCGACGTGTCGTTAGAAACCGGCGAGGCTGCGAATTTTGTGGAATGGCCCCTCGAAACCTCTGTGCGGACCGCATTGAGCGAGAACCTGGGCATAGCCAAGGTTCGACAAATTTATGGTGCGCACTATGTCGAAGCGTCCACTGAGAAGGAGGTGGCTTATGCAACTGCAGTGCCCGGGTCTTTTCGAACAGGCGGCATATATCGGTGGAAGCTGGGTTGACACCACCCCGCTACCGCGCGTGTCTGTGACCAATCCGTCGACCGGCGAGATCGTCGGATCCGTGCCGCAGGTGACGGCGCAACAGGTGTGCGAAGCGATCGACCGCGCGCACGCGGCGCTGTCTGACTGGCGCGGATGGAGCAGCCGCGAGCGTGCATCGGTGTTGCGCGAGTGGGCGCATCTGGTCGAACGCCACCGCGAGGACCTGGCGATCCTGCTGTGCAGCGAGCAAGGCAAGCCGCTGCATGAAGCGCGGGGGGGAGGTCACCCAGGCGGCGAATTACCTTGAATGGTTCGCCGAGGAAGCACGCCGCATCCACGGCGACAACATTGCCGCGCCACGCCGTAATCAGCGTATCCGCGTGCTGCATCAGCCCGTCGGCGTATGCGGCGCGATCACCTCTTGGACGTTCCCTTTGTCGATGGTCGCGCGGCGTGTGGGCGCGGCGCTCGCCGCGGGCTGCACGGTCGTGCATCATCCCGATCCACAGACTCCCTTCTCAGCGCTCGCGCTCTGCGTGCTCGGCGAGAACGCCGGCTTGCTTCGCGGCGTGCTGTCGGTGTTGACGGGGAACGGCGAAACGATCAGGCCTACGATGGTGTCGGACGAGCGCATGCGAAAATCGCCTTCACGGGTTCCATCGAAGAAGGTAAGCGGCTGATGGCGCTTTCCTCGGAAACCCTCAAGAAAGTGTCGCTCGAACTGGGGGCGAATTGTCCCTTCATAGTGTTCGAAGACGCGGACGTCGATCTGGCCGTGAAGGGCGCGATCGACGCGCGCTTTCGCCATTCGGGCCAAGCCGCGATGTGCGCGAACCGCTTCTTCGTGCACGAGGAGGTCTACGATGGCTTCGTCAAGAAGCTTGTGTCGACGGTCGCCATGATGAAAGTGAGCGATGGTATGGCGGACGGGGCGCAGATTGGCCCGCTCATCAACGATGCCGCTGTCGCGCGGATCGAGCAAATCGTCGATGACGCGGTGCGTGCCGGCGCTATCATCGCGACAGGTGGGGAGCGCCTCGCACCAGGCGCGAACTTCTTCAAACCGACCGTCCTCATCGACGTCGAACCGCACATGAGTCTGTGCGGCGACGAGATTCTCGGTCCTATCGCGAGCATATTGCGTTTCATGAATGAAGATGACGTTGTTGCGCTGGCCAACAACACACGCACCGGCCTCGCCGCGTACTTCTACACGAAGGATATCAACCGCGCCTTCAGGGTAATGGAGTCGCTCGAATGCGGTGTGGTTGGCATAAACGACAGCCTCGTCTTCAATGAAGTCGCACCGTTTGGGGGTACCAAAGAGTCCGGCATGGGCCGCGAAGGCGCGCATTCCGGCATCGAGGAATATCTGGAGGCAAAGTATGTCTGCTTCGGGAACGTCTGAGCGCGCTGGTCGCTGCCGAAGTATCGGCGCTCTGAGGGAGCATCGCAGCAGGTCACCGTTACTTTATCCTAAGTGAAGTTGCGACTGGACTCGCTCGGTTCCAATCTCGGAAAGACGGCGTTCAAATTGCAAATTCGTAAGTACAGAGCAATGGAACGTGGCGGTTGATTGCGATGCGCGCATGATGCCAACGTCGTGCCTATTGAGTGCAAGCTCGCGGGATGTCGTTCTCGTGAAAATCTAGGAGTCGGTCATGGCTGAACAAACAAATCCCTTTGGTGATCTGACGAAGGTGCTCGAGCAGTTCAAGGTGCCGGGCGTTGATATGTCCGCGTTGGTCGAGTCGCGCAAGAAGGACATCGAGGCGATCGTCGAGGCGAACAAGTCCGCATACGACGCGATGCAGGCGTTCGCCCGTAAGCAGACTGAGATGCTGACGCAGACAATGCAGGACATTCAGGCGGCCGCCCAGGTCGGGGCGACGGACCCTGGCAAACATGCCGAAGTGGCGCGCAATGCGTGTCAGAAGGCGGTCGAAGACATCAAGGATCTGGCGGAAATTGCACGCAAGTCGCAAGTCGAGGCAATGGCGAGTCTCACAAAGCGCGCGAATGAGCGCGCGGCGGAGATCCAGCAGATGCTTCAGCGCAAATAGCCGACAACCCTGCGCCCGTCACGCGAGCAGACCCTTGTCGCGACGGGAACGGCGAGGACGTTGAATCATGACTTTCGGGAGACACAATGGCCGCGCCCTTCAACATGCCGGACGAGTTTATTCAGGGCTTCTTCAAATCGGGACAAACGCTACTGCAGGCCTACACCGGCGCGTCCGGCAAGATCGGCGAAGCGCCTTCGAGTTCCTCCAGTATGCCGGTGCTCGCGCTGGCGCAGGCACAGGCGCATTACTGGCAGCAGCAGATTGCGTTATACGCTGGAATGATTGCGAATGCAACGGGGCAGAAATCGGAGCCGGCGGTCCAGCCCGAGCGCGGCGACCGGCGCTTCAACGCCGAGGCCTGGAGCGCGAACCC
>NZ_FCOM02000326.1 GCF_001544695.2 Caballeronia arvi | reverse complement strand
CTCGGCATGCCACGGCGCATCTATACCTACGCGCCCGATATGGGCTGGACCACTGTCAATCAGATCACGTCGCTGGGGTCGTTCGTGTTTGCACTCGGCGTGCTGATTTTTCTCATTGACGTCGTCTGGAGCTATCATCGTGGCCCGCTCGCTGGCAAGAATCCATGGGACGCCCCAACGCTCGAATGGTCCGTGGCGTCGCCGCCGCCGCCCTACAATTTCTCAACGCTGCCGTTTGTAGCGAGCCGCCATCCGCTCTGGGAAGACCGGCTGCCCGAAGCATCGAAAACGCGTCTGAGATCGGTTCTCGACGAGGGCTACATCCTGGATCATGGGCGCGAGGCGCTCGGCACCACGGCGCTCGACGCGGAACCCGACATCATTCTCAAGATGCCGGAAGACTCGTATGCGCCGTTCTTGCTCGGGCTGTTCTCTGCTCTTGTCTTTGCGGGTATGGCGCTGCATTCATGGTGGCTGACCGGCGCCGCGGGTATCGCGTGCGCGGTCGTGCTGATTGTTTGGCGCTGGCCCGAGCGCAAACTCGTGCAGCGAGAACCTTACCCTGTTCACGAAGAGGGAGGCGCCCTTGGCTGAGTTCTACGAGACGCTCGACAGCGGCCGGGCGTTGCCAATCGGCAGCGCCGGTGAAC
>NZ_FCOM02000191.1 GCF_001544695.2 Caballeronia arvi | reverse complement strand
ATTCGACGCCTGCCAACACGCGCAGCGGCACCGTCACATTCCTGTGATCGATGGCAGGCATCGAATAACCCTTAACGGCTGCGGCCGGATGCGGACCCGATGCGGACCTTGGGCACAGGGCGACCCAAGCGGCGGCTTCTTGGGTCAAGCGGTCGCACACAATGGTGTGGCGAAGGGTAGCGCCCGGCCAAAACGTCAACGTCCCACTACAGGGTTTGCCCGACGAGCAGATCACGCGGATCGGACAACGCATTCTCGACCGGCGGCGTAGCGACAAGGCATCAACCTTGTTTGCGCACCTGGCCAATGGCGCGTTCGCGCTCCGCCCGGGCCTGCTCGATGAGCCGGTAGGCCGCGTAATACTTGTAGATGTTGCGCACGTACGTTGTCGTCTCGATGCCAATTTTCCGCCACCACGATTTCGACGTTGTTGAACCACTTGTCGGGCGAGAGGCCCCGGGCAGCCGCTTCCTTGCGCATCTTCGCGATTTTTGCTGGACCAGCGTTGTAGCTCGCGAAGGCAAAGAGTGCGCGGTCGGTATCAGAGAAGTGGGCATCCGGGAAGTAGCGGGTCATTAGCTGATCGAGATATTTCGCGCCGGCATGGATATTGGCATCCGTCACACGGATGTCGCCTACGGCGAGTTCCTTGCCGGTAGCGGGCATGAGTTGCATGACGCCGATCGCTCCGACGTGGCTGTGGGCGTTCTGGTCGAGCTGAGATTCCTGAAATCCCTGGGCGGCGAGCATCAGCGGATCGAAGTGGTACTGCGCGCCATACTTCTCGAAGAGACTGACTGTCTGGTTGAACCGCTTCAATTCCGCGGCCTCGGTATTGTTCGAGATCTGCTTGATGCGCTGCATCTCCTGCTTCAGCCGGACTTCCGCCACGCTTTGCTTCTTTACAAAGTTAACGTAGAAGTCATTGATTGCCTGTTGGAGCTTCGGGCTTTGCTTGCGGATTGCCCACCCGATATAACCGGCGTCGCGAACCGCAATCTCGTTGTGGACCACGATATTCGGCAGGATCTGCGCCCACACCTTCGCTTTCCAGTCGTCGATGACAAGGATCTGGACGAGACCGACGTTCAGCATCTCCATGGCGTCCTTGTCTTCGAGCGCATCGGGTAGCGGCACCAGCTTCACCGGCGCTTTTCCTTCCTTGCTAAAGCGCGCGTTCAATGCATTCAGGCTTTCGTAGTAACTGCTGCTCGGGCGCACGTGGACTGTCTTTCCACTTAGGTCGTTGATCGATGTGAGGGCTGGTGACTTGGGCCCAGTGACGACGAGCTCGCGCACGGGAGTGCGGTCACGTGGAGCAACAAAATCGACGTGTTTCAAGCGCGTTTCGGTGGCAGTCAGATTTCCGGCCGCGATATCGCCTTTTCCCGCTAGCAGGCCGGGGAGCAGCAGGTCACGTGTGGTCGGAACGATCACGACGGTGAGTGGCCGCTTTCCGAGCTTGTCCTTGTAACTCTTGTTCAAGTACTGCTCGAAGTCCCGCATGAGACCAGCAGTCAGGCCACGCTCGTGGCCGAGTTCGTTGTAATAGAGCGTGCGGCTATACGGTACAGGTACCCGGATCAGACGGCGGTCCAGCATGGCGTCGAAATCGCCGATCCGGGGCTGGTTGCTGAGTCCGAGTCGGCGAGATTCGACAGCTTTGGCGGCTGGGGCGGCTGGGGCGGCTGAGGCGGCGGGAGCTGGCGATGTCGCTGCTGTCTGTGCGGCAACCGGCTGCGCTGGCGTGCCCTGGGCGGCAAGGCAGCCAGTCTGGTAGCCGGTTATGGTCATCCAGAGCGCCAGAACGACCAGCAATGTATGAACATTACGCATGGTACTAACGCAATCGCTGCGCTCATCGTGGACTATCGTTCCATGGTGTCACAACCACCCTTCGGCCACCACCTCCCCGGAATGACCGGTTCCTGAGCGGAGCCGACGCCCGAATGTCTGAGAGGCAGTGCGCACGAATGACTCGTCATGGGCCGATGGACTAAACCGCTCGCGCGGTAGGGGCTACGGTCCGACGCTGGTGGTCAGTGAGAGGCCGGTCACCCGGCTTTATGT
>NZ_FCOM02000222.1 GCF_001544695.2 Caballeronia arvi | reverse complement strand
TGCTCCCATGTCACCTGATTGAGGTCCTGATTGTTCAGGACCATGCAAATCCAGTGGGGACTGGTCCACTCCTTCCAGTATTTCGCGACCGTAATGAGCTCCGCCATGTTGTTCATCTGCATGGCGCCGTCGCCGACCAGCGCGATGACAGGCCGCTCGGGAAACGCGAACTTCGCCGCGATCGCGTACGGCACCGCTGCGCCCATCGACGCCAGTCCACCTGAGAGCGAGCAGTGCATGCCACGCTTCACTTTCAAGTCCCGCGCGTACCAGTTGGCCACCGACCCGGAATCGCTTGTCACGATGGCGTTTGCGGGCACACGTGTCGACAACTCCCAGACGGTGCGCTGCGGATTCACGCCCGCGACGCTCGTTGCTAGTGCACGTTTTTCCAGCGTCTTCCACCAATCGTCCATCCAGCCTTCAATGCGCTTGCGCCACGAGCGGTCGGATTTTTGTTCGAGCAGGGGAAGCAAGGCACGCAGCGTCTCTGCGCTGTCGCCGACCAGATTCACTTCCATCGGATAGCGCAGACTTAGCATGTCCGCCTTTAGGTCGATTTGCACGCCCCGCGCGTCGCCTTCCTTGGGTAGGAATTCCGAGTATGGGAAGCCTGAACCGATCATGAGCAGCGTGTCGCATCCCATCATGAGTTCGTAGCTTGGCTTCGTGCCTAAAAGACCAATGGATCCCGTGACCCAGGGAAGATCGTCAGGCAATGCGGCCTTACCTAGAAGCGCCTTTGCGACACCTGCGCCGAGCTTCTCCGCTACCGAGATGACTTCGTCGGTCGCAGCGAGCGCACCGGCGCCTACGAGGATTGCGACTTTTTTGCCGGCATTGAGCACGTCGGCCGCGCGCTGCAAGTCGTCTGGATAAGGGACAAGCCTTGGCGGGGTGTACCCGACGCCAGAATGCAGCGTGCCATGCTTGCGCCCAGGGGGTTGATATTCAAGGTCTTGAAGGTCGTTCGGCAAGATGATTGCCGTCACCTTCCGCTCGGAAACCGCGATTCTGACGGCACGATCGACGATGTGCCGAACTTGCGCGGGTACACTCGCCTGTTGCGCAAACGCCCCCGCGACATCCTTGTATAAGGCAGGCAGATCAAGCTCTTGCTGATAGTGGCCACCAAGTGCGGCGCGGGCCTGCTGACCGCAGATGGCGAGCACCGGCATGTGATCCATGCGCGCATCGTAGAGACCCGTGATGAGGTGCGAGGCCCCTGGTCCCGACGTCGCCATGCACACGCCGAGTTCGCCCGTGAACTTCGCATGAGCTGAAGCCATAAAGGCCGCCATTTCTTCATGGCGAACCTGTACGAAATCGATCTTACCTTCTGCGCGTTGTAGCGCACCGAGCACGCCGTTGATGCCATCCCCCGGATATCCGAAAATGCGGCGCACGCCCCAGGCGTAAAGACGGTCTATCAGGAAATCTCCTACGGTGTCGGCCATCACGACTCCTCGTTCTGTGCAAATGCTGTACAACGACCACGGATTGCG
>NZ_FCOM02000088.1 GCF_001544695.2 Caballeronia arvi | reverse complement strand
AATGTAGAGCTGCAACCTAACCTGTCACTCAACGCAGGAGAAAGCCGTCGCAAACGGGGGGCGTTCATGTAGACCTCTGTAATGCGGTAGCCAACCCGCGGATATCAGCGTGATCCACCGTCGAGACTTACTGCTACGTCGCCCTCAGGAAATTCAACCAAGATTCAGTTAATCGAATGAAACAAACCGATCCCAATTGACAACACGAAGTCATATCAGCTTTCTCATGACTGCCGGGACCGCCGAATAGCTGCGCGCGCGTCCCCCGTCTTTGACAGTCCGGGCGCAGCGATGCGAGAACAACTTCGAAATCGAGCGCTCCATGGACGGCCCTGAGCGGACTTGTGGAAGGAACAGCGCAAGCGTGCTCGCGCGGTGTCAGGGCAATCCAGAGGCAAGCTGGTACAAGAACTAGCACGACCACGGCAAGACCGATGGTACATCGTCGTTGATCCCTGGTGCGCTGCGAGTTCATCCATGCGCCAATACCTGCTCAGTTGACAGGAGGTCGCGCCGGACATCTCCGTGAGTGTTTTAAACCGCGCGATGTCGCGACAAGCTACGACGTTACTCCGAAGATCTCTCACCGAAAAAGACTGCATCAGCCTCGATACAGTAACGCAGCCAGTGGCCGCGCTGGATCTTCAAATGGGCTAGAGAAAGGCAACGTGACTATTGCGTTCCGCTTTGGGTCGAGGCCCTCAGACCGTGAGATGGGGATCGTACGTTGATATTCATCACTCTGCGTGCCCATCACCTCGCTTCTCCGTTTTCAACGCCAAATGAGTGGACAATGGCATGCTGCCAATCGCAGAGACTTGGAGCCCCTATGTCGCGCATCATCAAGTAGGAAGTGCACCGGGTTCACTATTTCGCCTGAGGGCAACGATGCTTCCCAAGCGATCCGCGCCGCGCTCGTCGAACTCAACCGCTGGCGTCGGCTTGCGCGAGTGCACGCGGCGCGGGTTGATATGTCATCCAAGAGTAGACTCTTGAATTCTGCAAGCCCGTGCACGGGATCCTATTCGGGTTCTTGATCCTTCTAGTCGGGGCACTTGCAGCCGTGGCTGTTTGTGTCAACTCCACTGCGATCTCATAGCCGATGCCTTTGAAGCTTGGTCTCGTCTTTGCCGAGTGAGAGTACGGGAGACAGGGTATGGCAAGTATTGATCGAACAGGCACCGGGGTCGCGGAGGTCGCGTCCGCACGGGAAAAATCGAACCGCCGCGCATCAAAAGACAAGACTGCCGCAGCGGTCTTCGTGACGGGTGCGTCTGGCGCGTTGCACGAGGAGGATTGTCAACGCCAAATGCGCGCACTCATCCAGCTTGGCAAGGAGCGCGGCTACCTCACCTATGCGGAAATCACCGACTTCTTGCCGAACGACTTCCTACAGGACGCTGCGATCGAGCGAATCGTCAGCACCTTCGACGAGATGGGGGTGGCGGTCTACGAGCAGGCGCCCAATGCGCAGACCCTGCTCTTAAACGAGGCAGCGCGAGCGGCCGTCTCCGGCGACCAGACCGACGACGAAGCCGAGGCCATACTTTCGGGAGTCGATTCCGAATTCGGACGAACCATCGATCCGACTCGGATGTACATGCGTGAAATTGGTGCGACCGAATTGCTGACCCGCGCAGGCGAGGCCGAGATTGGAAAGCGAATCGAGGACGGCCTTCACGAAATGATCCAGGCGATCGCCGCGTGCCCGGCGACGGTTTCAACGCTCCTCGCAATCGCCGACCGGGTGAAGGTCGGCGAACTCTTGATCGACGAATTGGTCGACGGGCTCAACGCGGTTTCGACAGCGGACGACCTGCCAGCTCCGGACGCACCGATTTTCGAGGACGTCGACTCGGAAAGCGCCAACGACGACGCCACGGTGAGCGATGAAGGAAGCGCGGTCGCAGAGGTGGATGCTGCTGCAGGGAATGAAGCGCGTCTGCAGCAGCTGGCAAGCGATAGTCTTGCCATCTTTGCGCGAGTTCGGGATTTGTCGAAGGAATTGTTGACAGTCGACCCTGCAGACGTCGCCGGTTCGATCGTCTCTTCCGGCGTGCGTGCAGAAATCCAGCGCGAATTGGGGCATATCCGATTTACGGCTCGAACTATCGACCGCCTGGCCGCCGACGTTCAGCAGCAAGTCGGGAGGGTTCGTGCGTCTGAACGGCGTATTTTGCAGATCGCTGTCGACAGGTGCGGTATGCCGCGCGAGCAATTCGTCGAATCGTTCGTGGGAAATGAGACCGACCTTGGCTGGGTCGAGAAGACGGCAGCCGCAGTCCCCTCGCTCCGTGCCGCATTCGAGCGGAGTCTGCCAGCCATCCAAGCCGAGCAGCGCAAGCTTATCGACATCGAAATCAATTTCGTGCTGCCATTGCAGGACTTGAAGCACGCGAATCGGCAGATGACGGTGGCCGAATCGAAAATTCGACAAGCGAAGCGTGAACTAGTTGAAGCCAACCTGCGCCTCGTGATTTCCATTGCGAAGAAGTACGTAAACCGTGGACTGCCCTTCCTGGACCTTGTTCAGGAGGGCAATATAGGGTTGATGAAGGCAGTCGACAAATTCGAATATCGACGTGGCTGGAAATTCTCCACCTACGCGACATGGTGGGTGCGGCAGGCTGTGACGCGTTCGCTTGCCGACCAGGCGCGCACGATCCGCGTTCCGGTTCATATGTTCGACTTGAGCAACAAGCTTAGTCGGATATCGCGTGAAATCAGACAGAGGACCGGGCAGGAAGCGCATCCAGCGATGCTGGCGGATCGCATGGAGCTGCCGATGGACAAGGTTCTTGAAATTTTGAAGCTTGCCAAGCAGCCGTTGTCTCTGGAGACGCCCACGGGCGAGCATCCTGATGCGACACTCGGGGACCTAATCGAAGATGTCTCAGCGTTGTTACCCGACGAGGCCGCAGTGAATGCCGATCTTTGCGCCGCAGTCGAAGAGGCGTTGAGCACGCTATCGTCGCGCGAAGCCAAGGTCTTGCGAATGCGATTCGGGATTGATACCGCGTCGGACTACACGCTCGATGAGGTTGGCCAGCAGTTCAACGTGAGTCGCGAGCGAATCCGGCAGATCGAGAGCAATGCGATGCGAAAACTGAAGCACCCGACGCATGCAGGAAAGTTGCGCCAATATATCGACCGTTGATCCACGGACGCGCAGAATTTGAACCAACTACCGCACTGTCCCGCTGCGACGCGACCGCTATGTTTTTTTGCAACGCTCGGACGCCTCCAACGCTACATATGTGTAATCGCACTGCATCTCATGGGAGCACTCATCAGACAGTCTGCGAAATCGCGGACGAAGCCGTATAACGACGCAATGCCGTTCAGACGATCTCCGGAGCGTCACTGTCCACTCCGTCGTGCGCAACACTGTTTGTTCACCTACTCGCCATCGACGGGACGGAGCTATCTGGATCGTGCCACTTTCGACCCAAGCTGCGGCGAAGACTGCGGGAATGCGGCTGATCAAGTGATGTCTGGAGTTGAGTACACTGAGAGCCTGCATACGCTGATTGCAACGAGATCAGCGAAAGGCTCAACGTATGAAGTCAAACGTTGCAAATCGCAATCGTCAAGTCCTCCCTCCGTCGCCAGAGGTGCGGAAGCGGACCTCCCTCGAAGCCGATCGTGAGCTTGCTTATATGCAGACAGTGGTGCAGGCGGTTAGCGCATCAACGACAGGTGCGTTGCCCATAAGCGCTTGTTACTGGAGGACACGCCTGCGCGATCTGCGTATCGGCTGCGCATTGCTTCCCGTACAACTTGCTCTGCTGTCCGCGCTCGAACTTTGTGTCGACGATATCGGAACAAGCAACAAGGGAAATCCGACCGAAGGACGCGCGCCGCGTCGCGTAGGTTTGCGGCCCTCATTGATCTATTGAACGTAAATCTGTATGCAATCCCAAGGATTGACACCGCCGGCCGACCGAATGAACTTGCTCCGGCGACGCTTGTCGCCGATGGCAAGCCACCGCCATTAGAATCATGCCTGCTGATACGAGTTATCAGGCATGGAAGCTTCGCAAGGTTCGACGAAAAGCGCCGCTGCGGACGGCTCATACGCGACCAAATCTCGTGTAACCTCAGGAGCGCCGATGTAATAGCAGGCGCGGCAAGCGCTACCGCGCGTCATGGGCGCTGCCGGCCCCGGAAGCGTTGCATCGACCGCGGGTATCCGTGCTGACGGAGCGTCGCACATCGTCGGTGGGCACCGGTCGGCACCGCCGGTCGTTACGCAAGCAGATTAGCGAACCATGGGCTCGTGGCGCTGGACCTGAGAACTTGCTCGGCCGGACACGGCTCACCGCTCACCGCTCACCGCTCACCGTTCATCGGTTACCCATCCCGTCCGCCTGTCTACATAAAGGGGTGAGCGCGAACCATAGTCGTGCGCCTTTCACGGACGTCGATAACAGTTAGGAATGTTGAGTAGCGGTCACAGACGTTCGCTGAATGGTTTATAAAAAAGGCGGCCTGACAGACTTTCGGTGTCACGCCGTTTTGTTGCTTGAACAGGCGTGTGAAGTGCGACTGGTCCGCAAATCCGGTTCGCGCGCCGACCTCGGGAATGGATCTGGCTTCGCGGAGCACCGGCATCGCATTGCGTACGCGCTCTCGCTGCTGAAAGGCATGTTGGCTCAGTCCCGCCTCGCGAACAAAGGCGCGGAGCAGCACGAACGGAGTGACGTCAACGTCGGAGCGAGCGTCGACAAGGTCACCGCGCATGCAAGTCCTCGCGTAGACGGCTCTTAACCGCCCGTATCAGAGCAGGCTCGCTGTGTACGACGGGCATGGACGATTAGTTCTGAAGGTGTATGTCATCGAGTGGTCGATATGGTACCTTCGGGGCGTTTGCACGGGCAGTACATATCAATTCTCGGATGAGTGGACGGGGCCCAACATGCTGTGCAGAGCATTAACCATTCTTCGGAGTTGACCGACCTGCGGAAATATCACGAGATTGTCTCCGGCGTGGGCAATTTCAGCAGGTGGTCGGTTGTGGTCTGTGATACGCTGAATCTAATAAATCACGAGGACGTGTCATGCTCGGGGACGACAAAGATCAGCAGGTCAAACTGCGTATCTACCGAGCGGCCTCAGGCCAGTGGTGGGGGCGCTTGGTCGTCGGCGAAGCGGAGATTGGGCGCGTAGGCTATTGCGACAGCCCGGAGGCCGTGGAACGGGCCGCACGGGAAACGGGCGTGTACCCCGACCACGTTGAGATTTACCCCGAAAATTAGAGCGCCGGTCGCGTGACCGCGAAAGCAAGTCGCCTTGCTTTGACCCAGTGATGCCCTACGACTCTGCAGCACTCTCTCTGGCAGTGATTAACCACCGCGTAGCCGAAAGGACGGCGGAGATTGTCTGTGTCCGCCTGTACCTCGGCACCGCGGGGCTGTCTTTCGGTGATTTTGTAGCTGCGTCTAACGTCGTTGCCGCCTTGGAGCATGATCTAACGCGATGGAAAGCACTTAGCGCGGCTATCCGGGAGGAATGATGGAACAAGACCAAGACGAACCCGTTATCTTGCACATCTACCCGGTACCGGGCGGCCTATGGGGCGGGCGGCTTACAACGGGCGAGGAGGTCATAGGCGAGCTAGGGGCCTTTCAGTCCACAAAGGAAGTCGAGCAGGCCGCCGCAGATACCGGCCTGTACCCGGACCGCACGTTCATAGAGGAATGAGAACGCCCGGAAGTGTCGCCCTCGGGGACGGCCGCGAAAGCGACTCACCTTGTTATGGCGTGTACCCGCTGCGGACGGCGGGGCAAAGGTAACCTCCCGCGCCTCGTAGCTCGCCTCGGGCCGAACTTCGCTATGACAGACCTCGGCGCGGAGCTGGCAGACTGCCCCAACCGTGCCGAAAGCTCGCACGCCGAACGCTGTGACGTGTACTTTCCCGGCCTCGTTGCGGTCTTCCAGGAGGACTAGCTAGACGCGAGGCATTCCCGTTGTGCTTTCGGTGATCTGGCCCAAGGACGACAAGAAGGCATCGAGCGTCGCCATGCTCGTGAAGGTGCGACTGATCTCGTTCGGCCTCGTCATGGGCGTGGCATTTCTTCTAATGGCTCGCCGCTCGTGATCATTGGCGACATCGTGCAGTTGGTGCTGGGGCTCGTGATTCTCTCCTGCGCTTTTGCCGCACTGATGCACTGATGAAGTATTTGCCCGATGGTCACGTGCCGTGGGGCGATGCGCTCGTCGGCGGCGCCATTTCGGCGGTGCTGTTTTCGGTGGGGAAGAAGCTCTTCGCGTTGTATCTCACCCATGCCGGAACGGCAAATGCCTTCGGCGCCGCAGGCTCGTTGGCCGTGCTGTTGATGTGGCTGTATTTTGCCACCGCCGTCCTGTTACTGGGCGCGGAGGCGGCTGCGTCGCGACTGGAACAACGAGAGGGCGCCACCGACCGCGCGCCGGACGCTTCGCAACCGACGCAACCGACGCAACGGACGCCCGCGCCGCTCCACGCCATTCTCGCGGCCAACGATGGCAGCGCGTCCGCACGGCCGCACGTGACTGCGAGCACGCCCGAGCGTGCGCCTGCGCCGGTCGCGCGCCACGCGCTTGAACCCGGCGGTACGACATGGACTCGCCTTCTGGCGAAGGGCATAAGTGCTGCGAAGGTAAATCCGAGCCGTGTCGCCATCGCGGCTGCAGGCGCGGGGCTCTTCGTTTTGACAAAGGGAAACCATCGCGCGCCCAGGAAGCGGTAACTACCGTTTCCGCGCGATGTTCGAACCGGCGGGCCCGGACCGCGGCGAGCTCGGCGCCGGTCGGTCGTTCTGTACGTCGCCGTGTTGTCGCGTCCGAGTAAGAGACACGGGAAGCGCAGCCGCTCCGTGGCGGTATCACGGCACCGGCCGCGCGCGTCGCTGCGTCGCTAAATTACGGAGACCGGCGGCTGCACTGCGGAAGCGTTGGCGCCCATTCTCGGCTCGCTCGCGGAGCTGCTCCTGCGTCTTCATCCAGAGTCGGAAGAGCGGCCTTCCGGACTACCGGCTTCCTCCCGCAGCCGATAGGCGAGCGTGCGGATCTGCTCTTCCGTCGCCGAAACATTCATGTGCTTCTCGTCCAAGCATGAGTTCACTGCCGTTCGGTCAACGCGAGACCAGCATTCCGACCACGAGGCCGGCCAGCGCGGCCATCGTGATTGCCTTCCACGGATGCTCGTGCACGAAATCGTCTGTCGAGTCGGAGGCGACTCGGTACTGTCTGACGACCGCATCCTGTACGTCCGCGAACTTGTTTTTCACGTTGGCGCTCGCATCGCTTGACGATGATGCGTTGCCATTCGCGTCCCAGGACCGCGACGCCTCGCGAAAATGGCCGTATCCGGATTTCGCCGCTGACGTGTTGTCGCCTTGACTCGCAGCAACGTTCTCGCTTGTCGGGAATTCGTAGGCATGATCGGACCGTTCGGTCTTGAGCGAATTGACAGTCTCGGGTGCGTGTTCGTTGTCAGCCATGTTTGCTCCGACCGTCCGGCCACGACGCCGCAAACGGCGTGCCGCAGTTGAAGCGTTGCGCGAGCGATCAGCCATCGCGCCTGTTTCCTCAGCTCAAGCTCAGGAGCGATTCCTGCACAGCCGCGAAAAAAGCGCATGCTCGCAAACATGGAAAACGATGTGAACCCCGTGAAACGCCCGACGCTTGAACTCGGCGTGATGCGCGCGAAAGGCTTCGTGCCGCTCTGGACGGCGGGCGCGGACTCAACCTCGATGATGTGGCTCGAAATGCTCGCGGCTGCCTTGTTCACGTTCAGGGCGACGCATTCGTCCGTCGACGTCGCGGTGGTTTCCGCCTGCCGGAGCGTTCCGCTTCTGCTGAGCGGCGCGGTCATGGGCGTGGTGGCCGATGCATTGGACCGCAGGAAAATCGTGCTCTTCGGTCTGCTGCTCGCGGGCGCTTCGTCGGGAAGCGTCGCTGTTTTGTCAATTCTCGAGGTGCTGTCGACGTGGCACCTCTGCGTCGCCGCGCTCGTGAGCGGCGTGGTGTACGCGACCGAGATGCCCGCGCGTCGGCGCATGATCGCGGAAGCGGCGGGCGCCGCGATGGCCTCGCGCGCCGTCGCCATCGACAGTATGACCAGCTACGCGACACGATGCGTCGGTCCTGTGTTCGGTGGCTGGATCTACGGAACGCTCGGCGTCTCCACGTTGTATCTACTTTCCGCAGCGGCATCGTTTTGCGCTGCCGCGTTCATCGCGTGACTATCGTCGGTCGAGATGCCGTCAGGACGGCTCTCCTTGGCAAGGATTCGCAAAGACCTCGTCGAAGCGTCGCAGTACGCGCGCGGCAACGGCATGATCATGACGCTGCTCCTCGTGACGATCGTCACGAACCTGTGCGGATACAGCTATAACGTATTGTTGACGCCGCTGGGAAGGGAGACGTTCACCATGTCTGCGCTGATGATCGGTGTGCTGTCATCGGCGGAACCGGCGGGGTCGCTCGTCGCCGGAGCGATCATCGGAAGCGTTCGCATGGACGGACGCCCCCTCAACTGGTTGATAGCCGGATCGGCCTTGTTTTTCGCTGCGATAGCGATCGCCGGGGCCGCTGGCTTTCTCAAAGTCTCAATCGGCGGCTTATAACATTCACCAGACGACTATCGTGATTGAGTCTGTGCCCAGCGCAATGCGTAGCCGCGTGTTTGGGCTGGTGACGGTCGGTATCGGATGCTGGCCGATCGGAACGCTGCTGGCGGGCCTCATTGCGGAAGTACTGAGCCCGGCGGGAGCGCTGCTCGCGTTGGGCCTTGCAGGTCTTGTCGGTAATGGCCTGCTGACACATCGCACGATGTGTTGCAGTTCGCGCCGATAGCAGATTCGCGGCACGCGCCTTACCTCTCGACAGCAAAGTTCGTTTTCTGTCTGAATGACACAGAGGACCTTTTACCCGCTGGTTGCTCAACACGTTGCTACCTCAGGGATGTTTCGCATACTTCGATCCTGCCTGTCGTTATTTCCGAATAGGGTGACCCGCTTTCAAAGCATGAGCAAAATTGCGCCACCTCTCCCTTCGCTCCGATAAAGTGACGCTAATATATGTCGAATCTGATAGATGTTACACATCGTCTATAACGTTATTTTCCTTTTAGCCCGAATTGCTGATTGCCTTCGCGTCCATGCGCGGCCAAGATAGCGGCGGCGTTCGCGAGGGCGACGCCGTGTTTTTACTTTTAAGGTCAAACTGAAAATGGCAACTGGTACGGTTAAGTGGTTCAACGACGCAAAGGGTTTTGGTTTCATCACTCCGGATGCAGGCGGCGAAGACCTGTTCGCACACTTCTCGGAAATCCAGTCGAACGGATTCAAGTCGCTCGCCGAAGGGCAGAAGGTGACTTACGACGAGAAAATGGGCCCGAAGGGCAAGCAGGCTTCGAACATCAAGCCGGCGTAAGTTGTCGCGCCCGATGGTGCGGGAGCTGTCCGGTGGCATCATCGTGAGCGCCTGACGCGGGTCCGCAAAATTGCGCATCAGGCCGTCGAGCACGGCTGCGCTCCACAGGTCCTGCTCGATGCGCAACGCCTCTCGCCTGCGCTGCACCGCCGCCGCTGACTCGTCAACGATTTCGGCACGGCGCACGAGGACCGCTTCCAAGTGCTGGTCCGGCCGATACAGCCTGCACCGATCCAACCGGTTCCGCGTGACCGCTACTCGAGCACCGCATGCTGGAGATGATCGGGCACGAGCGGATCGAGCGGCACCGCCGCGCATTGGTCCGGCTTGCCTGTCGAATGCAGGCTGCACAAGCCGTCGTCCGCGAGCGCGGGACAGCGTCCGGCCGAGGGGTAATCCCGCAGCCAGAAACGCGCGGCGTCCCCGGCGCTCATCGCGACGAAGCTCGCCGTGTCGAGCGCATCGTAGAGCTTTGCTTGATCGATACGGCGAACTTTCAATTTGAAGCGATTGCCACGCGATGTCCGCGAGCGTCGGATGCAGGCCCGCGCTGTCCTTCAGCGTTGTTCCATTGCTGGACCAGACTGTCGATGATCGACGGATTCTGCGCCGACACGTCGTTGTTCTCGACGCGAACGGACTGAAAATCGAACGGCTGCCAATGGCCATCGGCGGGGCCGGTCGGCTTGCGAACCGCATGAACAGGATTTCCTCGGCTACAGGCTTGGTACTCGCCCTTGGCTTTCCGTGAGCCTGCGTACGCTGATTGCAAGGAAATCAGCGAAAGGCCCTACGTATGAAGGCAAATGTTGCAAATCCCATCCGTCGAATCCGCCCGCCGTCGCCCGAGGCGCGGAAACGGACTTCCCCCGAAGCCGATCGTGAACTTGCTCATATACAGGCAGTAGTGCGGGCAGTGAGGGCATCAAAGACAGCTGCGTTGCCCATAAGCGCTTGCTACTGGAGGGCACGCCTCCGTGATCTGCGTATCGGCTACGCATTGCTTCCCGTACAGCTTTCTCTGCTGTCTGCTCAAGTTTTGTGTCGACGATATCGAACAAGCAAAAAGGGAGATCCGCCCGAACCACGCGCGCCGCGTGGCGTAGATTCGCGGCGCCCATTGATCTATCGAACGGAAATCTGTATGCAGTACTTATGAGTAGAACCGCCGGCCGACCGAATGGACTCGCTCCGGCGACGCTTGTCGCCAATGGCAAGCCACCACCATTAAACTCAAGCGTGCTAAATACGAATTATCACCATTGAAACGACCTCGTCGACGCAAAACGAAACGCGCCGGACGCGCCGGGGGCCAGCCGTGAAGCGCTTAGCGCATAATCCCGGTGTCAGCTGCATCGCGGAGGCTGCGACCATGACCGAACCGAGAACCAAAAGAGACCCCGAGGGCACGCGTCGACGCATTCTGGAGGCCGCGACACAACAGTTTTCGACCTACGGACTTTCCGGAGCCCGCGTCGACGCCATCGCAACGGCCGCAGATACCAACGAGCGGATGCTCTATTACTACTTCCAAAGCAAGGAAGGCCTGTATGTCGCGGTCCTCGAGGCGATGTATGCGGAATTTGCGCGTCATGAGGTGAGCCTTGACCTTGCGGGACTGCAGCCTGCCGCCGCGATTCGAACGCTTGCGCTTTCCATCTGGGATTACTTCCGGGCGAACCCAAGATGGTTGAATCTCGTCAACAACGAAAATCTGCATGAAGGGCGATACCTCGAGCGGTCGCCGAAACTGACCGAGGCAATTTCGCCCGTGATCGACTTGTTGCGCGCGACGTTGGCGCGCGGGGCCGCCACGGGGGATTTCCGGGCCGATGTGGACGCGCTGGATTTCTACGTGACGCTGGCCGCAATGGGCTACTACTTGGTTTCCAATCGGTTCACCCTGAGAGCGTTCATCGGACGGGACTACACCGAAGCGTCGGCTATCGAGGGGGTGACTGAGATGCAAGTCAAGATGCTGATTGCATATTTGCAGCCGGCGTCGCCGGGCGCATCGCCTTCAGATTTCATGTACCCATGATTGCCGCCTCGATCGCAGCGGCAGTGACTTCCGGGGACGACGCCGACCCAAGATCGACGGAAGGACCGTTGCCGGAGGTGCCGGGGCGCGGCGACTTCAGAACAGAAGCAGAAACTGGTCCGCAATGGTTGGTCGCTATGCTGACAAGGCGCAGGCGATGTGTCAGCCAAGGCGATCGACCCCGATACACCGCAGGAGCGACAGCGCCTGGAGCGCGCGCGACCCGAACAGCGCCATCTGTTGCATCGATGTCGGTCATCGGCCAGCCACTAACGCGCGGCCTCCCGACGTCACGGCAGCGCATATCGCTCGATACGGTTTTCGGCACTCGGCCGCCGCTTTCGTTCGGTAAGATGGCGGTCAGTCCAGAATAGGAGAATGCAATGAACAAGCAGGACCTGCTCGACGCGGTGGCGTCGCAAACCGGAAACACCAAGGTGGCGGTCGACGAGACGCTCACCGCAGTGTTGGCGACGATCACGAAAGAGGTGAGCGCGGGGCGCGCGGTGCAGTTGGTCGGGTTCGGTAGCTTCGGCCCCGGCGAGCGCGCGGCACGCACCGGTCGCAACCCGCAGACCGGCGAGGCTGTCGAGATTGCTGCTGCGAAGACGGTCAAGTTCACCGCCGGCAAGGCCTTCAAGACGCGGTCAACGCTTCTTGACGCCTCGAGGCTTCAGGCGTGCGCGAATGCCCGCGGCCGGATCAGAACAACTGGCTTTCGAGCGGAAGTAGATTGGCCAGCTTGACGGCCGTCAGGCGCTCACGCCCATCGGGATGAATCGAGCGGATCATGACGCGCTGACCGCGCGCTTCACCTAAAATCTCGACGATGCGATCGCGGTCACGCGCCAGCGTGCCGCGTGACGATTTTCGCTTCGTGCGACGGCGAGTCGATGAGGGCATAAGCGAGCGGTAGCAGGTGTCGCTTCGATTATGCCAAGCTTTTCGCCTGCCGCGCGTATCCGTTGACGTACACCGGCACACCGACAACTAGGCACTCCCTATCTCTATGCGTCGCTTCTTCGTTCGTCGCTCGCCTGTTCACGGACGCGGCGTGTTTGCAGTGGCCCGAATCAGCGCGGGCGAGACACTCCTTGAATACAAGGGCAAGCTCATCTCGTGGGCAGCGGCCCAGCGTCGCTATGAACGCTCGGCGGCGGAAGACGGCCATACGTTCTTCTTCGAGCTTGATGACGGGCGCGTGATCGACGGGGCGCAGGGCGGCAACTCGGCGCGTTGGGTGAACCATAGCTGTGAACCAAACTGTGAAGCTGAGCAACAGGGCAGTCGCGTCTTTTTTCAAGCGCTTCAAGATATCGAACCGGGCGAGGAGCTGTTCGTCGACTATCGGCTCTTCGTGTAAGGCCGCAAGACCTTAGCGCTGAAAAGGCTCTACGCCTGTCGGTGCGGCGCGGCGCGGCACGGTGCCGGGGCACCATGTTGGCGCTTTAAATAGGATACATACTGGCGGCTGATTGGAACGCCGCGGCAGGAAGCGGCAAATCAGTTTGGGATCGTCAAAGCGGAAGCGAAGCGGCATCGCACTTTGCAATGTTCGTCATCGGCGTCGAGATTTGTTATCCGCATCGCTGTCCTCTCAATGCTGTTCTTAGTGTGGTCAAGTCGCATGCCAGCACATAAATGGACTTTCGCTTCTCGCTTCAGACGATCGGCGTTCGGGTGGCGATCGGCGCTGCCGATCCAGCGCATCAAGGAAGCGATATCTGAAATTCGCTCTGCTGCCCGCATTAACCCGGTGCTGGGCGCCGAGGGCGCGGTCCTGCTGCTCGAAAAATTGTCGCCGGCACTCGAGCAGGTGGACAGTTCCTCGGGCGCTTTGGGTAGCGCCGTCAATCGCGCAATCGATGCGCTGGTGCCGGTGATCGCCGCGGCCGACGTGCCGCGTGCGGTGCGGGAGCGCTGGTTGGAACGTCTGTTCGAAGCATTACAAGAGGACCAGATGCCGTACATCGAGAGTTTGGGCGAACATTGGGGCACTTTATGTGTCACTCCCGAGCTCGCTTCTCGATGGGCAGATCAATTGCTGCCGCTCACCCGGCATGTTGTTCAGGCGGACGAGCATGGATTTTTCGTCGGGACGATACCTTGTCTGAGCGCATTACACGCGGCCGGCCGCTTCGATGAGGTGCTGGAGCTTGTCGCATGCGATCGACTCAAATTCTGGTGGTATCGTCGGTGGGCGGTCGAGTCCCTCGTTTCGCTCGGTCGCCCAGGCGACGCGGTCAGTCTGGCGGAATCGAGCCGTGGACTCAACGCTCCAGAAGGCGACATCGCACGGCGTTGCGAGGCGATTCTTCTCGACTGTGGGATGGCCGAGGAGGCTTATCAGCGATACGCGCTCGCCGCCCATCGGGCAGGGACCTACCTTGCGACCTTTCGGGCAATTGCGAAGAAGTATCCCGATCGTGCGCCGCAAAGCATTCTTGCCGATCTCATTGATTCGGAGCCTGGCTCGCAAGGCAAATGGTTCGCCGCAGCGAAAGACGCGGGCTTGCTGGATATCGCGCTTTCGCTTGCGAACGATCACCCGACGGATCCGAAAACGCTCACGCGCGCGGCGCGCGATTTTGCGATGAAGCAGCCGCCATTCGCAATGGCCTGCGGACTGTGCGCTTTGCGATGGATGGATGCCGGCTACGGTTACGAGATAGCGCCTATCGACGTGCTCGACGCCTACGATGCGACGGTCAAGGCCGCGACGGCAGCGGGCGTTTCGGCGACGGACGTGCAGGCTCGCGTGCAACAACTCGTCGGAGGATCTTCCTCGTTAATCGCGAAGGTGCTCGCAACACAACTGGCCTGACCTAGGCGCTGCGGCCCCGACGAATGGGCGGCTGCGTTGAAATCGACGCGCGACCGCGTCAGAGCAATACTGCTTTGTGCAGTAGCTCGAGTGCCGTCAACTCATCTAGTCGACCTGTGCGTGCTTTGCCCGCCAGCGTCCCCAGCGCGATGTTGCTCGGCAATAGTTAAGGGCGTAAATAACATGCGCATCGCGGACCCGGTGCCTTCCAACAACAATCCTTGGACCAGCGCGCGAAGCCAACGTGCAAACGACAATGTACTCAGGAAGAAACTTCGGATATAGCGAGTGTCGAGCAGTTGAGAACGATCGCAAGCGCGCGACAATAATGACCTGAGATTGGCGGTCGCAGAGGTATGGATGTGCAGAACAACAACCTTGAGGCAGCTTAGGATAGGCGCCGCCCCAACGTCAGTACAGCCGAAATCGACTCCAGCTCTCAACGTTCGAATGACCGGTTGCTGAGGCCGAGTTGCCGTCTGCATGTCCGAGCTAGGCTCCGGACGACGGTCTCTTACTGGCCCAGATTGTGTCAAAACGCATTTTTGGAGCGCTAGAATTTCGCTATCCAACGGTGGGGGATGCGCAAAATGAAGCGTTTCGTTCGAGGCGACGATCGTAACCAGAGCTTTCTCCTTCCCGAAGCGCTTGATGACTACGTGACGGACACAAATCCGGTCCGCGTTATCGATGTCTTTGTAGAAGAACTTGATCTTAATGATCTCGGGTTCGAGGGAGTACAGCCCATTTGATTACACATAAGTCAGTCGCCCAGTTCTCGGGCGTATCTGAGGCCGGCGGCGAAATCTGTCACTCGCTGCAGGCCTTGCCAGATAGTCTTGACTCCAGGTTCGCCGTCGCCTTTGCGCGCCAAGAAGCCGCCGAGCATGGCGACCAAGCGCACGACCTCATTCAGACGCGGTGAGCTCTTCGGTGGTTTCTTCTTGTTGAGAATGAATGCCGCTCGCCATTCATCGTGCTCGAACAGCAGTGCTGCATCCAGGTCGGGGCAAGTTCGACCCAGTCGCATCAACCGAGCGATGCGCCATGCCACCACCATGAACAGCGCCAAGGCACGCTCAAGCCGTGCCATCGATGCGAGTTGCAACGCCTCGACCCGACAGCCGTTCTTGAGCACATGAAAGAATAGTTCCACCTCCCAGCGCGCGCGGTACCAGTCGATAAGCTGCGCGGCCGCGTCAAGGTCGTTCACCTCGCGATTACTCAGCAGTCGCCATTCAATCGGCTTGACGCCTGCCGGCGGGTCGACCTCGCGGGCGACGATGCAAGTGGCGCTCACCACGCCGCCTGCAGCGTCAGACAACGCGACGCGTTGCGCCCACACCTGCTGCCGTACCGCGCGCGCTGGCTGAGCCTGACGGGCTGCCAGCGTAAAGTGAATCCTGCCCGCTGGCTCACCCGAAGTCACTTGGTCCCACAGCTTGCCGCCGTCAGGCAAGGTGCGATTGTGCTGCGAGCGCAGTAACCAATCCGCCGGGTGGCCCAACTCCTTTGCTTTGACCATCAGCGCCATGATGTCCGATTCCCGGTCAGCCACATAGACCAGTCGCGTGGCAGGCAGTGCGGCCGCTTGTTCGGCAACCCGCTCATATCCTTCGGTCCAGCGGGTGCTTTCCTTGATGCCGGGGCGCACGCCATCCGCCCCCTTGGACTCGCGCGCCCACATGTACGCGTCAAGCACCCCCAGCGGTTCGCGCGATGGCGTCACCGCGTAAGTCGGGTGCAGATACAGCCCGCGTTGCGCTTCATACGACAGCGGACCCAAGCCTGCGATGGTCTGGCCGTTAAAGTCCAACTGCGTGGTGTCCTGAATACATAGCACTACTTCGCACGCCCGCATCCGTTCGGTCGAATTCTGCCAATGTGGCGCCATGATGTCGCGCCAATCCAGCTCCTCTTGCGCCAGGAAGCGATACGCTGCCGCCGTTTCCGCCCAGCCGCCGCATGCGTTGGGGATGCTTGCCGTCGGCTTCTCCGCCAGCCGCTCAGCCAGTAGCACGGCGCGCTTGTTCAGGCGTTCGTCGCCCAAATCGATGCCCTTGAGTTCTGCCGCCGCCCAGCTCGATTTCTCTTGCGTCATGTGCCGCCCAAAATGCAAGAGTTAACGCCAGTCCGAAAGAGTTTACAACCCCATCCGCTATGTCATTGACCGTAAACGACTTTTCGCGGCGCGCCACTGTCACGACTTATGTGTAATGAGGTGAGTACAGCCTGCCTTGACTGGAAGACCGGCTTATCATCCTGAGGTGATGCTTAAGATCTATATCTACGGGTATCTCAATCGCATCCAGTCCAGTCGTCGTCTTGAACGCGAAGCGCAGCGAAACATCGAGCTGATGTGGCTCACTGGTCGGCTGGCACCGGACTTTAAAACCATAGCTCGGTTCCGTAAAGACAACGGCAAAGCTATCCGCAACGTCTGCCGTCAGTTTGTGATGCTATGCCAACGTCTGGACCTTTTCGCTGATGCAATCGTCGCGATCGACGGCAGCAAGTTCAAGGCGGTGAACCATCGCGATCGCAACTTCACGAGCGCCAAGCTCGAACGGCGCATGCGCGACATCGAATCAAGTATTGCTCGGTATCTTCAGGCGATGGACACAGCCGATCGTCAGGAACCTGCAATCGCGAAGGCCAGGATAGAGCGACTGCAGGACAAGATTGCAGCGTTGAAGGAGCAGATGCAACGTCTCAAGGAGACCCCCGGCGTCATAGTAGTTGTCGCCTCTGAACTTTCTTGTCAAGAAGAGTCAGAGGTACAAGTTGAAGGCGAAACAAACGTATTCTGTTGAGTTCAAAGAGTTGGCACTGTCGAAGGTCCTGCAGCGCGGTGACCGAACAGTTGGAGCGGTGGCCGACGAATTGAACGTGAACGTACTGACATTGAGGAAATGGATGAGAGGGGCCGCCGCCACAAACCGGAACTCGAGCTCCGGACAGGCAAGACGTCCGGAAGATTGGTCGCTGGAAGAACGGCTGATGGCCTTGCAGGAGAGCCACGGGTTGGTCGACGAAGCGTTGAACGGCTGGTGTCGCGAGCGCGGCCTGTTCGCGCATCATCTCGCGCAGTGGCGAGCGGATTTTTGCAGCGTCGGTGGGACTGGGATCCGGCGCGAGAGCGCCCAGGAAGTGCGTGATCTGAAGCAGGCCAATCTCGAGTTGCAGCGCGAACTCAAACGCAAAGAGAAAGCGCTGGCTGAAGCTGCGGCGCTATTGGTGCTGCAAAAAAAGCACCGTGCGCTGTTCGGGGGCGAGGCCGAATGACGGTCCCTGAAGAGCGCAAGGCATTGATCGGCCTGATCAGCGAGGCGACTCTGGCCGGGGCTCGCCAGGCCCGTGCGTGCAACATTCTGGGGCTCAGTGCCCGAACGGTTCAGCGCTGGCAGCGCGGCGAACCTGATGCGGTGGACGGGCGCTCGTTACGGCACCATGAGCCGCGTCACAAGCTCTCTGCCGACGAACGCGCCGAGCTTCTGGCGATCGCGAACTCGCCCGAATTCGGTCATCTGCCGCCAAGCCAGATCGTGCCTCGACTGGCAGATCAGCAACGCTATTTCGCCTCGGAATCGACGTTCTACCGGGTCCTGAAGGCCGAGAAGCAACTCGCCCATCGGCGCAGCGAACGGCCGGCACAGGCACGCAGCAAACCCCGTTCAGTTTGCGCCGATGCACCGAACCAGTTGTATAGCTGGGACATCACACACCTGCCGACCACGGTTCGTGGGCAGTATTTCTACTTGTATCTGTTTCTGGATGTGTTCAGCCGCAAGATTGTCGGCTGGCAGGTCTATGCCGAGGAAAGCAGCGTGCTGGCCAGCGAAGTTCTCAGGGATCTCTGCGCGCGCGAAGCGATACGGCCCGCCCAGGTGATTCTGCATTCAGACAACGGAGGCCCGATGAAAGGCGCGACGATGCTCGCCACCCTTCAGGCGCTGGGCGTCATGCCGTCGTTGAGCCGCCCGAGCGTGAGCAACGACAACCCTTACTCCGAGTCGTTGTTCAAGACCCTGAAGTACCGACCTGCTTATCCGCTCAAGGCATTCGATACCCTGTTTGCCGCGCGCACGTGGGTCGGCGCACTGGTGCGCTGGTACAACGAGGAGCATCGTCACAGCGCGATCCGGTTCGTCACGCCCGCGCAGCGTCATGCCAACCTCGATCAGGACATACTGGATCGACGCGCGGCGCTCTACGAGCACGCCCGCCAATGCAATCCGCTTCGATGGAAAGGCCGTACGCGCAACTGGCAACGGTCGATGCTGTGCACCTGAACCCGGATCGAATCGATAACCGGAGCGACGCCCCACAACACCGACATCAAGACAGAGAGGCTGCCTGAAATCTAATCGTTGAGGCGACAACTACCTTGAAAATTTCCGGGAGATCGAGGTCCAACTCAAGGTGGCACCCGACGGACAGATATCGCTCACCGATCCGGATGCGCGTTCGATGAAGACGCGAGGAACGGGAGTCGTCGGCTACAACGTACAAACGGCCGTCGACACGAAGCACCATCTAATCGTCGCGCACGTCGTCACTAACGATGGTATTGATCGCGATCAGTTGACATCGACGGCCAAGCTTGCTCGTGCTGAAATGGGCGTCGACAAAATCACTGCTGTTGCGGATCGTGGCTATTACAAGAGTGAAGAGATACTCGCATGCCACGAGGCTGGAATAACGGTGTTTGTTCCGAAGTCGGTGACCTCGATGGCCACTGCTGATGGCCGCTTCGGGAAGGATGACTTCATTTACAACGCGAAGACGAACGAATATCGATGCCCGGCTGGGGAGAGACTCATTTGGCGATTCTCGACCATTGAGCGCGGCTTGAAGATCAGTAAGTACTGGAGTTCGAATTGCCAACAATGTCCGTTGAAGGAGAGCTGCACTCCTAGTCCTCAACGTCGCGTGGCTCGTTGGGAACACGAAGCCGTTCTTGAGGATATGCAGACGCGACTCGATCATGCGCCTGAGATGATGCGGATCCGGCGACAGACCGTCGAGCACCCGTTTGGCACGATCAAGGCATGGATGGGAGCCACTCATTTCCTGACTCGAACCATTGAGCGGGTAAGTACGGAAATGAGCTTGCATGTTCTTGCATATAACATCAAGCGAGTGACTAAGATACTTGGTTCAGAAGTTGTTATGAAGGCGATACGGGCGTGATGGCCGCAGGAGTTGCTAATCCTCGGCAATAAAGTTTGCCGGTGACTTTGAATTCGGCACGTGCACGAAAGACGCGACTTGCGCCGAGACAGCGATTCGTCAATTCGAGTGGCTGTGCGTTTTGACACGGTCTGGGCCGAACCGAGCCGAATGATGACAAGTGGATACAGGCAGCACGCGGTTCGATTCTTTTCGATGCATGCGGCAGTGGAGTTCCTCGGACATCGGCCCCTGGCCTGCAACTGCATCAGGCCGCTCCCGGCCACCCGACACCAGAGTTTGCCATGTGCGCGATCGGCGCACGGTCGGGGCGAATGCGATACACATAGTGACGAGCGATGTCGACGGCATGCTTGCGATCGTGCTGCTTACCCGAGCGATTGGCGTAGGTCGTTCCGAACGGTTCATTGGCGTAGCAGATGCTGGTCACAGCAGCTGTTCGGCGTTGCGCTCGCCGGACTCCACACCGCATTCCCGGATGTGGCGCGACTCCACGCTGAAGAAAGGCAGGCCGATCGGTCTGCCACTGCAGACACAACCTCGCCCTGCGACGCGCTTCGGGAGCTAGGCGTTGTCGCCCTTGACTCCCCACCCCGGCAAAAGCGCTCCATCGGACCTGGCGCTGGTCTCGATTGCACTCTCGGGAAGCTTGTGGGTGACAGATGGGCGATGCATCTCCTGCCGGCATTAACCGCTCACGCGTCGTCCTGGCGCGTTTTGCGAAGTGCTGCCTCCAACTGGTCAACTGTGTAAGGTTTGCGAAGGCTCTGCCAAGGGAAGTCGCCGGCATTGTTGTCTTGAATAGTGTCCCCGGAGGCGAAGATGACCGAGATGCCCTTGTGTACCTTCGCTATGCGCCCCGCTAATTCGATGCCCGAAATGTCGGGCAGGCGCACGTCGGTGAGTAGCACGTCGAACGCCGCATTGTCGATCGCGTCAAGTGCGGCCTTCGCGCCGGGCGCGGTGGTGGGACGATGCCCCAGCATTCGCAGCAGTTCACTCACGGCATCGCGTGTCGGCTCGTCATCGTCCACGACGAGGACGCGAAGAGCGATTCGCGCGGCGCGCGAAGTGCTTGCTGAGAGGGCGTTCGTTTCGCCTTCGAGAGGCTGTCCTTCAGAGCCCAGGACCTGTCGGACCTTATATGCGAGTTCTGTGCGACTGTATGGCTTGCTGATAAGCTCAACACCAGGGTCGAGGCGGCCACCATGAAAAATTGCGTTCTGCGTGTACCCCGAAGTGAACAGGACGCGCAAATGGGGCTGCAGTTGAACTGTAGTGGACTAGACTAAATCTGACAGTGGTCGGTTTTCTCGTGCGGGCGCGCGTTGACGCGGAGGGCGTTTAGCCC
>NZ_FCOM02000192.1 GCF_001544695.2 Caballeronia arvi | reverse complement strand
GCGGGCGATCTCGACCTGTGCATCGGCGCGCTTTCCGATCGCAACAGCGACGATCTCGAACAGACACCGCTCTTCAGCGATGCGCTGCACGTCGTCGCCCGGGAAGGTCATCCAATGTTCGACGCTCCGCGCCTGCGGCTGCCCGATCTCGCGCGCGCCGGCTGGCTGCTGCCGGGCAGCCACGTGTACGCGCGCAAGCGACTCGAAGCCCGCTTTGCCGAAGCGGGCCTGCCTCCGCCGTCCGTAGTCATCGAAACGAATACAACCATTGGCGCGCTTTCCAGTGTGCTCTTGAACTCGGACCTGCTCTCGATCACAGGCGATATCACGCTTCGGCAGCTCGCGGGACGTTTGCGGGCACTTCCTGTCTCTGACGCGCAATGGCCGAGAACGATCGGCGTATCGACACGACGAGGCGGGTATCTGTCGCCGCTGACGAAGCGCTTCGTTGAATTGCTGCGCGAGGCCGCGCCCGTCTGAGACGCACGTACCTTCATTCCGCTGCGTTATCGACTCCGCGCGGCCGATCATCGGCGGCCCGGCGGCCGCTCTCTACCATGGGTTCCCAGTCAACCAAGGGAGCCATCAATGAACCAGGGGCGCTTCATCAGCCGCAGCGCGCGCTATTGGCCGGATCACGCGGCCGTCATCTTCAAGGACCGGGTCTTGACCTTCGCGGCGCTAGAGGACCGCTCGAATCGTCTCGCCAACGCGCTGCTCGGTCTCGGACTGCACAAGGGGGACCGGGTCGCCGTGCAGTCGTGGAACCGCCCGGAGCTGATCGAGCTCGAATGCGCGCTGTACAAGGCAGGGCTCGTGAAGGTCGCGTTGAACGCGCGTCTGTCGACGGTGGAGGTGCAGGAAACCATAAGCAATGCCCAGGCGCGGGTGGTCATCGCGGGGCCCACACACATCGAGGCGATCGAGACGCTACGCCCTCAACTGCCCGATGTTGAGCACTTCGTTGCGATCGATGCCGCCGCTGCCGGCTTCGCGACTTATGAAACGCTCCTCGAGCGCGCTTCGTCGATCGATCCCGATGTCGAGATGAACGAATCGGACCTCGCAGTGCTGCACTTTACGTCGGGATCGACCGGCAAGCTCAAGGCAGCGATGCAGACCGTCGGGAATCGCATGGCCTCGCTGCGCAAGGTCGTGATGGGCCGCATGCGCGCACAGCCGGGCGACGTGCTCGTGCTGGCCGGCCCCATCACGCATGCAAGCGGGATGTTCGTTCAACCGTTCCTGAGCCAGGGCGGCACAATCCTGCTGCACGACCGCTTCGATCCCGATGCGTATCTCGCGTCGATCACGAGGCACCGCGCCACCGCCGGATTTCTCGTGCCCACGATGATCAACATGCTCGTGAAGCATCCGGGCATCGCCGGGCATGATCTTCGTTCGTTGCGTCACCTGTCGTATGGTGGCGCGCCCGCGGCGCCCGCGCTGATCGCCGAGGCGTGGGAGCGGCTCGGCCCGGTGCTCGCTCAAGGCTACGGCGCCGGCGAGACGACGGGTGGTCTAGTGACGCTTAGCGTGGACGATCACCGGTTCGCTATCGAGCAGGGTCAAACGCACCTGCTGTCATCGTGCGGCAGGCCGTTCGGCGAATCACAGGTGCTTGTCGTTGATGACGCGGGGCGCGCGTTGCCGCCCGGCGACACCGGAGAAATCGTCGTGCGCGGACCGGACGTGTTCGCCGGCTACTGGCGCGAGCCTGAGCTCACCGGGGCCGTGCTGCGCGACGGTCGCCTGCATACCGGCGATCTCGCACGCATTGATGACCGCGGTTACATCTATATCGTCGACCGCAAAAAGGAAATGATCATCTCCGGCGGATTCAACGTCTATCCGACGGAAGTCGAACAGGCGCTGTATCAGCACCCAGCAATCTATGAAGCCTGCGTGATCGGCGTGCCCGACGAAACCTGGGGCGAAGCGATCAAGGCCGTCGTCGTCCTGCGAGACGGATGCCACGCGAGCGCGGACGA
>NZ_FCOM02000071.1 GCF_001544695.2 Caballeronia arvi | reverse complement strand
GCGGCGAATGCGGGCGACGAGCCATCGGTAGTCATCGCCAAAGTGGTCGAAGGCCACGGCAATTTTGGCTACAACGCGGCGACCGGTGAGTATGGCGACCTTGTCGAATCAGGCGTCGTCGATCCGACCAAGGTCACGCGCACGGCCTTGCAGAACGCCGCATCGATTGCCGGGCTGATTCTGACCACGGACGCCACTGTCGCCGAAGCGCCAAAAGACGATAAGGCGACGGGGACGCCCGCACGGGAGTTGGAGTATTAACCTGCAGCGGGTTGCTTCAAGTGCCTGTTGTATTGGTGGCAGGTGCAATTGGTTCATTATCGGCGCCGCATTTTACTCCGTCGTGCGGCGCTGCTTTTTGGCAAGCTGACATGAAACTCGAACTTCGCATTGATTCCAAGCCGCTTGAAGTCGAGCTCGACGATGTCATTGCGGCGCTCCTGGCGCTCCGGCTCGATCTACCCGACGACGCGAATCTCGAAGATGCCCTCGCTCGTTATCTAAGCGAAAAAGGTGCGCCGTGGGTACTTGACGAGGAGCATATGCGTAGGCGTATTTTCCGTCGCCTGATCCTCGACATCGCCGACCCGGCCTTGATCATTCGACATCTCATGACTGGTCAATGATTTGCGATGGAGCATGAAATCATGAACAGGACCTACAAACCGAACGACTCGACGAACGACACGTGCTCGGGCGCTCGCGCTAGCGAGGCGATGCCCGATGGCGCCGTCGCGCGCATCGTCTCCGAACTTGAGAATGTCGTGACGCTTATGCGTCAAAGCTCCATGCAACGCGGTTATACGTCAAGTCACATTTATATTTCCGCGACGCCGTCGCGCATGGACATGGCGATTTTGATTGCCTTGGCCGAGACGTACGGCCAAGCCATCGTCGAAGATCCGCGCTTCTATCCCGTGATTTCTTTTGTAGCGGAGCGCGGCGGCGTCGCCCTTGTCCAGCAAGTTCTCTTCGGCGACTCGATGAATCCCGTCCCATCGGGAGCTGCATGCAATGATGTGCTCTCCTCGCTGCTAAAAGAGGCCCGACCCGCCTTTGAGTTTCTCTGCAGCACTTGGCCTGAAACCTTCATGGCTCAAGCAAACACCGCCCTTCGCAGGCTCGGCTTTTCCACGCTCACGAGACCCACGAACGCGCGGCAAGCGAGGTCAATTCGCCCAACGGACGATGGGGCCAACGCTGCGCGATAACCGTGGACATACGAAGAGCCCCTGGAGGTGGGCATGTTCTATAACGTAATGCATTGCTCGGCACGTGCCTGATCTGAGTGATATGCCCGGAGAGTTTCGAGCGCCTGGCGCGCCGTCGCCCAAGCTCCCATCCGGCGTGCTCGGCCTGGACTACCTCAAGTTTTTGCAACTGTCGGTGAGCGACGAATTCCTCATGCGAGAAGCGATGGGCAGCCCAGCCGTCGAAGACGCGTTGACTTCCATCCGCTTGGGCACGATGCGCGCCGCGCGGCCGGCCATGAAAGTATTCTTCGATGGTTGCCGGTTTTGGCTGGCGAGTCATGTCCACCGCTATCAGGCCGCCCGCCTTCTCGGCGCCTGTCACCAGGAGTTTTGGTGTGACATTCGAGCCGGCACGCGCAACGATGCTATCCAGTATGCGTCGAGGATTACGAGCGCCAGCCGTACGTGTCATAACGCGCCTATCTCAGCGCGCTGATCGCCTCCATCGACTCAGCCAATCGATCGGCACGCTACCGAGAAATCAGAAAGTGCGACACCTGCGGCGGCGGCATGGACGTCGCGATATCTCATGGGCCGTACTGGGTTCGAACCAGTGACCAACGGATTAAAAGTCCGCTGCTCTACCAGCTGAGCTAACGGCCCACTTGCCCACGAAAGTGACGACTATGCTGCGGGCGTAGCACTCAACGCGGTTCCTAGCCAATATCGATCGTGCGGCTAGCCGAGCGTGCCGACTCCGACTTCGGCACGGTCAGTGTGAGTATGCCGCGGTCGAATTTAGCCAAGGCGCGATCCGGCTCGGCGTTCTCCGGCATCGGGATGGTCCGTGTAAAGCGCCCATAGGCTCGCTCCAGCCGGTAGCAGCCATCCTCTTCGCTGCGAACGTCCTGTTTCTTCTCGCCGCGCAAGACGAGCGCGCCATCCTCGACGCTTACGCTCACGTCCTCGCGCTCCATTCCCGGCAACTCGGCCGTCACGCGCAGTATCTTTCCTTCGTCGACCACGTCGATGCGCGGCTGAAAGCGCGACGAACTGAAGTCGCCAAACCATCTTTCCAGCGCCCCGCGTCCAGCAAAGGGGTCTTGAAAAAATTCTTCGACTGCGCGCCATGGATCGCGCGAGAAGAATCGAGGCATGTCAGGCCAGGCCGACCGCGAATGTTCACCGCCGGGCGACTGCTCCGCTTCCCCATCAGACTTGCGAGTCGCCCCGCGGAGGAACTTGAAGGGATTCCATTTTTTTGGATCGGTATTCATGGTTTGCTCCTGCCGATTCGTCAGCCAACGACTTAATTTGCGGGTGGCGGTCTCTCGGACCGCCACCTCAGGTCTCCTGCTGCTTTCCCCGCTTGCGGGGCTTAGCCGGTACGCACTTCGATCCGGCGGGGACGGGCCTCGTCCCGACGCGGTATCGTCAGTTGCAGCACGCCGTCCTTCAGATTGGCATCGATCTTCGAGGCATCCAGGTCGGACCCAAGAGAGAAAGCCCGCGCGAAGTGGGGCTGACGGATCTCCGCGTGCTGCAGCCGCAGCCCGGATGGAGTCGGCACCACCGCCTCCGCCTCGATGAAGAGATTACCGTCGTGGACCTTCACGTCGAGCCGGTCCTTCGTTACACCAGGCAAATCCGCCCATAAGACGACGCCCTGGCTATTCTCAAAGATGTCGACCGCCGGCGTGAGGGTGATCCGACGCTCGGACGACTCCCCTTGCCTGCCGCCCACCGCGGTTTCGCCTTTCTTCGCAAGCTCTGTCGTGGCGTTCATGATGTTCTCCTTCGACTGTGAGGTTTCATTGAACGGTAATAGCGCGTGGCTTGGATGCTTCCCGCTTGCCAATGCTCACCGTCAGGCAGCCATTGGTGTATTGCGCGGTGACCTTGTCAGGGTCCGCATGCTCCGGCAGCTCAATGACGCGCCGAAAAGAACCTACGAATCGCTCCTGCGCATAGGTGCGCATTTCTTCACCGGCGGCCTCGGGTAGCGCCGCCGCGCGCTCTCCGCTGATGCTTAACAGGCCCTTGTCAATCGACACGTCGAAGCTCTTCGGATCAACTCCGGGCGCAAACGCAACGACCTCGATCGAGTCGTCGGTCGAGCCGATATTGATTTGCGGGAAGGCGCCGAAGCGCCCCGAACGGATGCTGGAAGGGAAACCACCGAATGCGCTCGCCATCTGCCGTTGCAGGCGATCGAGCTCGCTGAACAGGTCGGTTCCGAAATAGAGATCGCTCATGATCATTTCCTCCTTGGAACCAGCAGGAAGACGAACCGGCCTACGCGCTCCAGTCCGTCTGCCATGCTGCGGGCAAACAAATCGAAACACGCAGCGCGCCGAACTGCTTGCGCGACTGCCTGAGCGAAATTCAAGATAGGATCTCGCGGCGAAATTTCAAGGGGAAGTCGCGAGTTTTCTGCTCTTGAAATCGGGCGGGCGCATCCTATATTTTCTCAACGTTCCTGATGGCCCTTGCGAGGACACTATGGAATTCGAATACGATTGGCTGACCCTTGGGCGGCACCGTATCCGGCTGCGCTCGACGGAGGGCTTCCCGACTGAGACGATGCGTACGGCGGTCCAGGTCATTCGGCTTGCGATCGACAACAACATGAGCGCGCGTGCGCGCATGGTCGAAGTCGTGGCGCGAAAGGAAGCCACTTACGAGATCTCGGTTGGCAGCACCTTCGCCGACGACCGCTTATGCGCGCCCCAACTCGAAGCGGCGATCGCGACGGTTTTGGGCTTGCAACCCGCGCAGATCAATATCCTCGTCACAGTGGTGACGCAGGCAGAGGTCGATCTGCATTTCGGTGTCTACGAGCGGATGCTTGCCGAAAAATTAGGCGTGGTGCCACCACTTCAATAGCGCATCGCTCATCCAGTTCGGGGCAAAAGGTGCTGGTGCGGTTGGCGGACATAGCTTTAGAGCGCACGCTTGATCTTGATCAAGCCGCCGCCGCTGAACCACGACGCCCAGTGAGTCCAGCCCCCACGTCTCGGTACCATGCACCGCCCTTACACCGGTCGACCTCTACCAGACCGGAAAGACCACGTCCGGCTGCGGTGAGAACTGTATGCCCGAGCGAGGACAGCTCACGCGCCCCTTAGCAGCGACCCGCTGATCGAGGTACGGAAGCAGCAGTGCGGGACCCGGGATGCCGCCGTTACCGAGAAGGATATCGGTGACCACCTTGTCGCTACAGGGCGAGGTCGCCGGTCGATCCAGCAAAATCGTCGTGTAGTCGCCAGGAGCGTATTGATCGCTGCCACGCTGGATGGTACCGGTAATCCAGATATCGTCTTGCAGCGGCAGGGTGCGAATAGGCGCACTCGTTGAACCAGCCTCGCCGGACCAGCACATAGCAATCGCAGCCGCAGTCAGGAACCCTATATGTTGCATGTTCATAGCCAACCTCTTACCTATGAGCGCCGGCTGACAAACGCCGCGGCGCTGCACCTCGCGCACCGCCGATCCCATAGAACGAGCGATACAAGCGGTCTCTCAGGGGTCACGCCTGCATCCGATCGTTAACGAACGAGTTGTGTCCCAGCGTCACCGTTTGCGATTCACCTCCTTGAAATCTGCGTCAATCACATCTTCATCCTGGTTCGCTCTGTGGGATTCGTGTTGCCCGGCCGTTTCCGTCGAATCGCTTCCTTGCGATGGATTGTCCGCATATATCCGTTCCCCGAGCTTTTGCGACGCTGTCGCCAGCGCGCCGATCCGGGCTTGTATCTCTTCCCTGTCGGACCGTTTCAATGCATCTTCAAGTTCCCTGATCGCAGCCTCAATCTCGCGCTTCTCGGCGGCGTCAAGCTTGTCACCATATTCGGTTAATGCTTTGCGCGTAGTGTGGACCAACGCATCGCCTTGATTGCGTGCATCGACCAGCTCGCGCAGCCGGTGGTCCTCTGCGGCGTGCGCCTGCGCCTCCCGGACCATCTTTTCGATTTCGGCTTCGGACAACCCTGAATTCGCCTTGATGGTGATCCGGTTTTCCTTGCCGCTCGCCTTGTCTTTGGCCGAGACGTGCAGGATGCCGTTTGCGTCGATATCAAAAGTCACCTCGATCTGCGGCACGCCACGAGGGGCTGGCGGGATACCCTCCAACGTGAACTCGCCCAGCAGCTTGTTGCCGCTCGCCATCTCGCGTTCGCCCTGATACACCTTGATGGTGACCGCCGCCTGGTTGTCGTCGGCGGTCGAGAAGACTTCCGAGAACCGGGTCGGAATGGTCGTGTTCTTCTCGATCATCTTTGTCATGACGCCGCCGAGCGTTTCGATGCCAAGCGAGAGCGGCGTCACGTCGAGCAGCAAGACGTCCTTGCGCTCCCCGGACAGTACCGCCGCCTGGATGGCCGCCCCGACGGCCACTGCCTCATCGGGGTTGACGTCCTTTCGCGGTTCGCGCGCAAAAAGCGCTCTGACCGTTTCCTGCACCTTGGGCATACGCGTCATGCCACCGACAAGAATGACGTCGTCGACCTGTTCTGCCGTCAGACGCGCATCTTTGAGCGCCACGCGGCAAGGCTCCATCGTCCGCTCAATCAGGTCCTCCACCAGCGATTCGAGTTTCGCGCGCGTGAGTTTCACGCTCAGATGTTTGGGTCCCGATGCGTTCGCTGTGATGTACGGCAGGTTGATCTCAGTCTGCTGACTCGACGACAGTTCGATCTTGGCCTTCTCGGCCGCCTCCTTGAGACGCTGCAAGGCGAGCACGTCCGTCGAGAGGTCAACGCCCTGCTCCTTTTTGAACTCGCCAACGAGATAGTCGATGATGCGCTGGTCAAAGTCCTCTCCACCCAGAAAGGTATCGCCGTTGGTCGACAGCACTTCGAACTGCTTTTCTCCGTGAACATCGGCGATCTCAATCAGCGAAATGTCAAAGGTCCCCCCGCCAAGATCGAAGACAGCGATTTTGCGGTCACGGCTGTCGCGTTTGTCGAGCCCGAAGGCGAGCGCAGCGGCTGTGGGCTCGTTGATGATCCGCTTGACCTCGAGACCAGCAATGCGCCCGGCGTCCTTGGTCGCCTGGCGCTGGCTATCGTTGAAGTAGGCGGGCACCGTGATGACAGCTTCGGTGACCGACTCGCCGAGGTAGTTTTCAGCGGTTTGCTTCATCTTGCGCAGGACTTCGGCCGAGACCTGGGACGGCGCGAGCTTGCTGTCGCGCGCTTCGACCCACGCGTCGCCGTTCTCCGCCTTGATAATTTTGTAGGGCATCAGCCGAATATCCTTCTGCACCTCCTTTTCCTCGAAGCGGCGCCCGATCAGGCGCTTGACCGCAAACAGCGTGTTTTTCGGGTTGGCGACCGACTGCCGCTTGGCAGACGCGCCCACCAACAGCTCATGACCGTCGAGATACGCGACAATCGATGGCGTCGTGCGGGCGCCCTCTGAATTCTCAATCACCTTAACCTGCTTGCCTTCCATTAGCGCCACACAAGAATTTGTGGTGCCGAGATCGATGCCAATGATCTTGCTCATGATGTCGTCACCGATATCAAAAAGACTTCATTTATCTCGTCGCCCCAGGTCATGCGGTCTCTACGACACTTCTTGAGCCCTCGCCATTGCGCGAACGTCATCATTGCTTCTCTGGCTCTCGAGCGTCGCGCAGCGTTGCCTGCTCGAATTTTTGAGAAAGGCTCGACGCCGGCTGCAGCACACCTGGCGTGACGTAGCCAGCGGGCTCGTCCGACGCCTGCGGGATCAACCGCAGCTCCCTAAGTCTCGCCCGAAGGAACGCGTCGGCATGCGCCAGCTCCTGCTCAAGTTCCTGCGCCGTCACACCGGCTACCTGGGCGGCAGCGCCTACTGAAAGCCCCTCTAGCCGGCAAAGTACAACGCCGCGGCGCCAAGGTGCCGGCAGTTCCGAAAGAAGCCTCGCGAGCAGCGCGCGGAGCTCTCGCTCGCTCACGACCTCCTCGGGCGTCACGTCCGCTGCTGGCATGACGTCCTCGAGACGCAGGACTTCGTCGGGCTGCCAGTAGGCAAACAGGATTTCCTCGTCCTCTCGCGGCTCGCGCAACTCGATCGGCAGTCTGCCCTCGAGCGAAATGCAGCGACCTGCCTCGTCCTGACGGCGGCTCACTTCGTCGGCAAGAACGCTCAGCGTTATCTGGTAAAGCCACTGCAGCGGGTTGAGCTTGCGTGGGCGCGTTGCAGACTGCTCACACGCACGGGCCAGCGCCTCATCGACGATCTCGTCGACCAACGGCTCACCCGGGTCGAGTTCGCCGCGCGCCTGCAGGTCCGAAAGCTCCCGCTGCACAAAGCGCTGCAGCGAGGCGAGCAGCGGGCGCACGAGGCTGCTGAACGACGCCGCTTCTGCGTCGCTCTCTTCGTTCAGTGCCGTCTTGAGTTGCCGCAGGCCGACACGCCGCTCCTTGCGACGCCAGGCGTCTTCGTGACGCAGGTGTGCAACGTGGCGTTCGACCTGCCGGTCCAGTTCCGTGAGGGCACGTTCGATTGCCTCTTCCAAGCGCGACGATTCCTCTACGCACGCCAGCGTCGCCCCGGACAGCGTCATCTGCAAACGGACGCGATAGGAACCATGGTGGCGGCTCCTATCCAGGGTCGCGTGCAAACGGAGCAGTTCGGCCGGAAAATGAGACAAATGCGGGCCGAGCACCCGTTCAGCGAGCCGCTCGATCATCTGATGAAGGTCGGGACGTGCAAGCTTCGCCACGTTCCGATAACGAATCACCGTTTTCATCTCAAGCCTGTCCACAAATCAAGCTGCGCCGCCCAGTGAAAATTCGCGACGCGCACTGCGCAAAAGTTTTCTCATCCGCGACCGCGATGAGATGCCGCCGGCACCCCGGAGCGAGGATGCGACGTCCCGACTGTTCCGCGTCCCGCTGCGGTGCCGATTCAGAGGCCATCGTGGCGAGTGACCGCCCGCTCGGCTTTCTGGCGCTGCGGCGTCGGACAAGAGGCGTTCGCGCCGTCGCCGACGCTCGCCGTTGCCCTATCGCCCGTGGGCATGCGACGGAGGCTGGCGAATCAATGGCGCGAGAGAAGGCCCGAGACGAGCGCCGGCCGCGCTGCGCGAGCAGCGACATGCAGAAAAAAGCGCTGAAGTTTGAGAGCGACGCTCGGTGCCATCGATGCAGTCCGAGCGCAGATAGACGTGGCTCATCGTCTTCTCCTTCGACGCAGCAAGGAAGAGAACGGGTTTGCGCGCTCCAGTTCGCCTGCCGTGCTGCCAGCAAACAAATCGAAACACGCAGCGTGCGGCCGGTCGGGCGGCGGACACACTGCCTGAGCTAAAAATAACGTAGTAAAACTCCGGCAAAAATTCAAGAGGCGACGATAGAGAACCGAAGGCCAAGGGCGTCGCACGGAAGCGGCCAAACGTCAGACTCGCCCAAGTTGTCTGGACAGCAGGCCAACGCTATTGCGCGCGCGCGGCGTCTCGCAGTGCTGCTTCGAGCTCCAACAGGGAGTAGGGTTTGCGCAAAGCCTTCCACGGGAAGTCCGTGGCATCGTCCGCAAAAGGGATCTCACCCGAGGCGAAGAGCACGCGAATCGATGGATGGCGGCCGATGACGATTCGCGCCAAATCGACGCCGGACATATCGGGCAGGCGCACGTCGGTGAGCAAGACATCGAAAGCGGCAGCGTTCATTGTCTCGATTGCATCGCTCGCATTTTCAACGCCGCTCGGATGATGACCCAACATACACAGCAGTTCGAGCACCGCGTCTCGTGAAGACTTGTCGTCCTCTACCACGAGCACCCGCCTTGCTGATGCTGACGACGCAGGCTCCGCTGAGCGTCGCGACGATTCAGCGTTCGCCGCCCCTCGTGCTCCGAGCAGTTGGCGAATTTTTACCGCCAGATCTTCCCTGCTGTAGGGTTTGCTAAGAAGTTCTACACCCGGGTCGAGCCGGCCTCCGTGCACGATTGCATTTCGGGTGTACCCCGACGTGTACAAAACGCGCAGATGGGGCTGCAGCAGCACCGCGCGTCGAACCATCTCTGGACTCTTAAGTGGACCTGGCATCACCACGTCGGTAAAAAGCAGGTCGATGTGCGTGCCGCTGTCCAATATAACGAGCGCTTGTTCGCTGTCATTAGCCTTCAGCACGTTGTATCCCAGTTCGATCAGCATCTCGACCACGGTCTCTTGCACTTTCAGATCGTCTTCGACGACCAGCACTGTTTCGGAGCCTCCGAGCATGGGCACATTCGTCCGTGCTGCCGGAGTAAATGCCTCGCCTGACGATCTTGGCAAGTAGACACGCACCGCAGTTCCATGCCCGACTTCGCTATAAATCCGAATATGACCGCCGCTTTGCTTGACAAAGCCATAGGCCATACTGAGACCGAGTCCGGTGCCCTCGCCTTCGGACTTGGTCGTGAAGAAGGGGTCAAACGCGTGCTCCAACACTTCAGGCGGCATACCGACGCCGGTGTCGGTGACGCTGAGCATCACGTACTGCCCGGCGTGCACGTCAGGAAACGAACGCACATAGCGTTCGTCCAGCGTCGAGTTGGCGAGCTCCAGCGTGAGCCGCCCCCCATCCGGCATCGCATCACGCGCGTTAATCGCTAGGTTCAGCACGACGTTCTCGAGCTGATGCGAGTCCACGAATGCGTTCCAGAGCCCCCCGGCCACGCTGGTTTCAACTTCGATGGTCTCGCCGAGCGCGCGGCGCAAGAGATCGTCCATACTCCGAACCATCGCGGCGAGATTGACCGAAGCTGGGCGAAGCGCTTGTCGGCGGCCAAATGCGAGCAACTGCGAGGCCAGCTTTGCACCGCGCTCGACCGCGCTGATCGCATTCGCGAGTCGGTCCAAGGTCCAATCGTCACGCGCGCAGCGGATCTGAAGGAGTTCGAGATTGCCGCGCAAGACTTGCAAAACGCTGTTGAAGTCATGAGCGACGCCCCCCGTGAGCCGCCCGATCGCCTCCATTTTCTGCGACTGAAAAAGTGCGGCTTGCGTCTGTTCCAGCAGCTGGTCCGCTTCGCGTTTTTCGGTCACATCCCGCGTGATTTTCGCAAAGCCGACCAACTTGCCGGACTCGTCACGTACTGCATCGACGATGACGTGAGCCCAGAAGCGAGACCCGTCGCGCCGCACGCGCCATCCCTCCGCTTCGAACCGCCCCCCGCGGGCGGCGGTGTCCAGTGCACGCTGCGGTGCGCCGGCGCAGCGCGAGAAATGGCAACCGACGATTTCGTCGGCCGTATAACCCTTGATTCTTCGGGCACCGCTGTTCCAGTTGGTGACGATACCTTCCGGAGAAAGCATGAAAATCGAGTAATCAGTGACGCCATCGACCAGCATTCGAAAGCGCCGCTCGCTTTCTATGACGGCGTCGTGCGCTTTCCGTTTCTCCGTTTCGTCGCGCACGATTTTTGCGAAACCCAATAACTCCCCATGTGACCCGACGAGCGCGGTCGTCACGACGCTCGCCCAAAACAATGAACCGTCCTTACGCCGGCGCCACCCCTCGGTTTGCATGCTGCCGCGCTGACGGCGAATATATGCGACTACTGAACCGGCTCTATGATGTGCCACCGCCATCATCAATCGAGGTGCTTCGCAGGCAGCACGCCTTCGCGGGCGCTGGTTCAACTCGTCGTTTAGTCGTGCACGACGACAATGACTGGCAAATCGACGCTGCTCCGCACTACTTACAAACTGACTGGCCGCATTTTGGAATAGGCTTTCGTGAGTATGAGCACACTGTCGATCGCGTCCGACGCCAACTCTTCGGTAACGTGCTCTGCCCTGCTCATGCCTCCACCCTCTCGGCGCGGCCAGGTCATCAATGCGTGGTCTCGTCACGAGACCTTGCCAGCGATAGCGTTGCAGCGCTCGGCTGGTTGATGAGTTGGTATGGGCTCACACGCGCATGTGTGCCGAAGGATCGCTTATCGACGCCGGTGCTGGGTCTGGTTGGATGGCTTGGGCACTTGCCTCACCAGCCCGCCGACGTACCGCAGTGCGCCTGGCGCGATCAATTGAATTGCTGGCTTTACGACGACCTTATGAGGTCAGTCTGGATATGGTGGCGCATTGCCAGCTTCATGCGTGACCGTGGCAACTATTTGCTCGTCCGGTGGCTCGCGCGCCCTTGCGAACTGGCGACGCGTCGGCGGAACGACAACACGCCTCCGGCTACGAAATCGGCAATCCTGACGTCGTAATTGACCGCAACCTGCACAAGTGTCTCGACTTTACTTCAATTCCAGCCAAATGATTGATATTGAAGGATTTTTTATTTGGCACAGTGCTTTCTGTCACAAGTGTCCCAACTTTAGTGGGGAAATCGTCCTGACATTAGCTCGTTTGCCACCGCACGACCGGTCAATGTCGTCTGCGTCGAATTCTTAAGGACGTGCGTTTTGCCGCTCCTGCGGAGCATCCCTTCCTCATTTTACTGAACATTGCAATCCCCGATCGTGGGCTTCGTTGTCTCGAACGCGGATCGAGCATTACAAAAACCGCAGCGAACCGGCCACTCCGGAGCGATGCTCAGTTACGCCCGGGACCGTCACGCAAAAAAGTCGGCGGGCTATGCCGCGGGAGTACGTGGACGTTTCTGCGTGGAAAAAATATGGCTTTTCAGCGACAGCGCCACGAACGCCAGGACCAGAGGGTCTCCAGCGCGATTCCTCTCGCAGATCGGCGGTAAGAGGCGGTCCTAACCTGCTGTCGGTCCGTCAGCACGAACTGGCTTTGAACTGTGTAGGATCGCTTTTTGCATCGGCGTCGTCTGTGCGACAGAGACAGCTGCGGCGCGTCGTAATAGCTTACCCGACTCAACGCTCGACAGGCTTCAATGCGGAAGACTATCGGCCGAGTGAGGCGTTCCTATCCGTGAAGGGAAAAAGCGATGACCATGCGAAAGGACGAAATGTCTATCGAGCGTGTGCGTAGATTGACAGATCAAGCGGAGAGCGTACGCACCGAGTTTGTGGCTGTTCCGATTAAGGATCTGCGGATTGTACTCCGGATTTGTCAGTCTGCTAAAACGCAGCGAGTGTGTCGTGGCGGAAGCCTGGCTTACGGTCCTCACCAATTAACGCATCGAGACGGCAGAGCCTTAACAACCAATGAAATGCCGGAAGCGCTCAACGCCGCATCGGACTCCGCGGCACCTGCGTAGAGAGGCCCTGGGCGTTACTGCGCCGGGGACCCTTGACCGAGGGTGTTGATGACTTCCCTCCACGACCTAGGCAGATCAGGAATCTGTCTATCATCCTTCCCTGGTGTCCAAGAGGTGTTATACGCGTGCGGTGGGCACGTCCACTTCGGATCATGCTGAAGCCGCTTGGTTGCTTCTGGTGGCTCCAAGGAAGAACGACACCCGAGCGAATGCCGACGGAGTACGCAGCCGCTGCATGGAGTCTCAACCTGTGGCGCAAACTCGCAGACGATCACACAAGGCACTGGCAGACGACGGACCTGCAATCTTGCTAACGGACTTGATCGAAGGGTAGACCCGGGAAGATTCAAAGATCGAGCCCGGCCCGCGAAGTAAAGTCATCCGGCCCTCACATCAAGAGCACACCAACGGCCCAAAAAGTGCGGAACAAGCGTGCGGAATAGATTGGCAAATAGTGTGCGGTGCCGCTCTCGGTTATTGCGAGCCGCTCCGCGATACTGAGGGTACCGTCGTCGGCTGCTTGACCCAGTCGAAGTGACGGTTCGGCGTGCAGGTTTCCCCTATTTCCTGCACGCCGCTCCGCGACTCGCGGAGGCACGGCGCTCATAGGTAGCGCCTCGATTAGGAGAAAACCCGCGTGAGTGCCCACTGTCGACGGCCATGGCAGTTCATCGACATGCAAAGTGCAGTGACTTCGAGACGGTTGCTGCCCTGCCCTTCATCGGCCTGGTTTCGTCCTACGCTTTTAGTACGCATTGTTAGACGGGGCTGTCGTAAGACGGCAGCAACCTAACTTGTGCCTCGGGACGGATTCTCTTCGCCAGCCAAAGCGCTTGCGCGCGGTCAACGACGACGATAAAGAAGGTACCGTTGCGCTGTGGACGTTCGACTTGCCATCCTGCGCCCGGACGCGGACGCACGATGACGTCCATCGCCTCTGCGCCTTCACTTTTCAGCATTGTTCTGTTCGAATTCTTCTGGCCTGTCGGGCGGGCGTCCAGACAAAGTGCGGGCGCAGTCGTCGCCGCAACAGCGTGCGAAACGAGGCGATTAACGTTGGTGTCCCCTGACAGGTTGACGCCCATGCGGCGTCGCCGAACGATCGCTCGTTCGCTGGTGCTCTACAAAGTGTGATTCGCAGACTGTCGACACGGCGCTTTTGAAAACCGCCTGGACGCCCGTCGGCGATTGCAATGCAAGAACGTATTTGTCGAATGACATTAACTGACCGGTCAGTTTGATCCCGTTCACCAGAAATATCCAAACGACTTTCCGTTCGCGCATGAGGGCGTTGAGGAAATCAGTTTGGACGTCGTTCGCATCGCTCGACATGATGGCACATCCCAGTCTTTCAACTCACCCAAACGGCCCGTGTTCGTTGCGCCGCCGAACGACGCAGCCTTTATTCCTCTTCCTCGGCATAGTAGCGCGCCGCGGCCTCGAGCATGCGCCGCCGTTCCGCTCGCACGTAAATCGACGTTGTCTGCAACGACACGTGTCCGAGGATCGCCTGCACCACATCGGTCGGCATCTCGCGCGCAACGGCGCGCGTGCCGAACGTATGCCGAAAAGCATGCGCCGACGTGTTCGCCAACTGCACCAGGTCGTCGGTGCTAAAGTCCGCCAGCGCGGCACTCTCCTTGGCGAGCCGTTGCACGGCCATGCGCACCAGTCGCCCGAACGCATCAACGGTGTAGGGCCCTTCCTCTGTCCGGGTATCATGCCGCTCGTGGGCAGTGCGCGTCGCCGGGATCCACTGCGGGGCGATCAGCGGCCCTTGGGCTTGCGGCGCATCGAAGTCGCGGCCCCGGTCTTTCCAATGCGCCCGCAGCGCGGCAATCGGTTGCGCGGTTCAGACCGCGATGAGTCTTGTTGCCACCCGACAATGCGGCCGGCACCGCCAGGCGTTCAAACGGCGCCAAACGCGGTTCGCTGGGATCGCCGCCGACCACGAGGGCACGCCCGTCGCCCTCCTCTTCGCTCGCACTTGCCGGAACCAACGAAGCGGTGTCAACATCGGCGGCGATGCTCACGCCGAGCGTGCTCTCATGGCGCCGCAGCCACCCGACAATCGTCCGCGCGCGCAACGCGCCGATGCGTGGCACCGAACGCCACCAGTTGCCGCCGCGCGCATTGCAGCAGTCGATCAATGCGCCGAGGGTGTCGATCCCTTCCCCGCTCAGCCGTTGGGCGATCAGTGGCCGGAACCACAGGTGCACCGGGTGCATGACGAGCGGCACCGCCGCGGCCAGCGTCGACGCCTGCTCGACCATGCGCAAGGTCATCGCGGTGAGCTTCGCGCTGCCGTGCTGCTTAATCGACGCCTTCAAGTGATCGGCGAGTACCGATGACCCATGCAGCAGCGCAAGCTGCACGAGGTCGTCGCGCATAGTGCGGAGAAACCGCTCCATCGCGTCGGCGCTCACCGCGTGCGGCGCGTGGTCGGGATCGTAGTAGAGGCGCGCGATGGTGGCCGCCGGCAAACGCTGCACGAACGCACGCAACGCGGTGAAGTCCGTGCGCGTATAGGTGCGCGGCGGCGGCAGAGTCAGCTGTTGCGGTTGATTGGCCATCGCGAGCGCTCTCGTCTTTAGTCAAGGGAAGCGAGTGACTTCCAACACGTGTCCGAAACGGTGAGTCTTTTCAGGGGAGGACGGTGAGGCTATGAAGAAGGCACGTCCCGCTCGCCCGTGAACAGCCGCTGATCCCACACCACCGCCTGCGGCGCCGAGACCACCAGCCGTCCCGCATCCGGATGCGCGGGATTGACCACGGCATTGCATTCCGCCCGGGCCACCACCGACGGCACCACGAGCACGGCCGACCTCGCCTCCTCGATCCACTGGTCGCCGAAGCGGCGCGCGACCTGGGCATCGGGCGCCTCCCATCCCACCGGCAACGCCTCGGCGTTCACCCGCTCAATGAGGATGTCCTCGGGCACCTGCGCTTCGACCCACACGTGATGCTTCGGCACCTTGCCGATCCGGGCATGGACCAGCACCTCCAGCATCGCGCCGGCAAAGTTCAGTGCGCCGTAGATCACCGGCCGACCCGGACTGTTGAAACGGCCACCGACCAGCATCACCCCTGTGCCACTCCACACCGGATGCCGCCGATCCGCAATTCTAAAAATCCGCATCAGGTCGGACCCGCCGCTTCGGGCTCGATCTCTGGCGCTCGCGCTGCCTCAACCTGATCCACTACGACATCGATATAGCGCGTCACGCTGTCAATCGTCATGCCGGCAGCCCGTAGAACAGCTTCCACAGCAGCTCCTCGACGCGCCGCGCCCCGAGCTCCGTCAACGCGACCTCTACCGGCGTACGCCCTTCGAGCAACGGGTGCGTCGTGTTCAAGAATTCCCGTGCATCCGCCTCGTCGTCCCACACGTAGCGCGCGGTCGCCACAATCCTTGCGAGCCGCTCGGTCTTCTCCGACTCGTCCGGACTGAGCTTGTCGCGGCGGCGCTTGAAGGTCGCCTCCGGCACGATGCGCGCGAGCAGCGCGCGGCGTTCCTCGGCGCTACGCGTCGCGTGCTCGACGCCTTCCTTGAGCGCCGACTTGGGCAGGCCCTCGCGCACTTGCGCGTCGAGCTCGGCCACCGAGTGCGGTATGCGCGTGAGCGCCATCACCGCAGCGATCTGTTCGGGCGACACCAGCAGCATGGCGACCTCCTTGGAATCATTTGAACCTTCATTGTAGACCAAATGATACCCAGACCCAATCCGAGCGAGGCGTAAAACGTAGTAGGGGCTATTTTACGCATTAAACCATTCGCTGCTAATCATAATTAGCAAGCAAGATCCGTTTATTGCCTTCAATTTCACCTATCTTTGCCTAGATTTGCGCATAATAGGCTTGACATAAAAGGAACAATTAACAAACTTTTATATGTACTCCTTATCGACAAATCCAATCGTGTTTTTCCTGAGCTGCCATCATCTCTGGAAGACGAAATGAGCGATGGTTGCCATCGCAAGGCGCGATTGAACGCTCCCTACCGACCCTCAAGAGACATTCGATCCAGTGCGATGCAGATGGCCGGTACCGGTACTCTTATGACGCAATCCCGATGTGATCGCTGCAGTGCGACTGGACCGGCACACGACTTCGTCAGTGCTGGGTCGGACGGCACTTGGCGTGTCCTCTGTAGTCGATGCTTCAACACCGAAATGGCGCAGTTCGCTGACCTGCACGAATTCGAGCATCCGAGCTTTGCACCGTTACGTCTGCGTGACGTGGACGACAACAATCACGAATTTCACTTCCGAAGCTTGTTGCTAGGCGATCAGCTTTCTCTGGAGGCATTCGAGCTTGTGGGCGACGATGAAGCCGCAGGCTACCGCTTTCAAATCCTGGGCGAAGCTAATGCGGAGCCGTTCGCGCTGTTAGCTCGACTGGTCCAGAAGATGAAGCGGGCCTTAAGCATGAAGCATCTCAACGATGATGCCGGCAGCCTGCAGATCGCCGAGATGACCCTGCGAGGCCGCGTCGAGTGGAACGGGGACGAACGCGTCCGTCAGCCGTGCGTGATCGTCGATGGACGGCGCATCGAATGGGACGACCTGGGCGCGATGCTGTTGGCATTCGAAGCATGGCAATTCCGGCTCGAAATGCTAGACCCGAGCGACGAGGCTTGACGCCGGGTCCGGTAGGTGTTCGTGCCGGCAGCGCAATTACTGGCTGGCGCCCGCCCCGATCCCCGCCTTTTTCTGCGCGTCCTGCAAATTCTGTGGATAGTTGGGGTCGTTCGCCCGACCTGGGTTGTAGCCTGCGTCCTCGAGCTTCTTTAGCTCGGCGTTCTTCTTCGCCCGCGCCTGTTTTCTAGCAGCCTTCTTCTCTGCCTTTGTCGGTGGTGCAGCTTGCGTCGCATCAGTTGCATTCGTACCGCTAGCTTGAGAGTAGGCAAGCGGGGCCACGAAAGCTCCGGCGCCGCCCATCAGGAATGACACAACAATGCCTGCCAGCTTCGTTCTCACGGTGATTCTCCGTTCGTTTGGAGGACAGCGTCTCAGAGGCAGTATAAAGCGCTCGTGTCGACGATGGCTTGCATCGCGCGAGCCTCGTTAGGGAACAGAGTCTCGCCGAAACCCGGCCTGAAGATGAAACATGAGACCGACGTGCTCCGCGTCGGCCCGGCTGGCGAGACTGGTGTTCGATGCCAGGCTGACGTCGTGGTTGCGTGCAAGGTCTCTGGGACCTTTTTCTCGGTCACTAAAACGAGACAGCCAGCTCGACGCCTGAATAGTCGACGCGGGGCGCAAGTCTGCGATGCGGACCCGGCTCGAAATGCACCAGGCCGTAACCCTCCATGGTCCGGAGGGTACGCGAGAGGTTGGACACCGCGCGACCGGTCTTCGCGGCCAGTTCGTCCAGGGAGTCCGGGTTTGTCTCAGCGATCGTCGCGAGCAATTCCCGGTTGCTTTCGGACAGCACCTTGGCCAGCGTTTCGAGCGACTGGAACCAGACTTTCGGCTCATCGGGCGCGGGCTTGTATTGGCCTTTCGCGATGGCGATGGTCCGGGCCTTGTATTCCTCGCGCGAGGCGATACCAACTTTCAGGATCTTGGTGTCTGCAGTCATATCAGTTACTCCTTTCCTGCAAGATCGTTTCAACTTCCGCCCAGAAATCCTCCATCAGCTTGCCGGCGTCCTCATAGTCGTAGAATCGGACTCTTTCGCCCTTGTGCTTGTGATCGTATTCGATCCGTGTTCGTGCTCCCGGTCCGGAGCCTTCGGTGATCCCGTGCGCATTGTCGAAGCCCAGCAGGCGGGTGCCGTCCTCGGCATGGAGCGTCAGCGAATATTTCAGCCCATGCGGGCGCTCCGGCGTCACGTCGCATTCCTTGACCTCAAACTTGACCCAGCGTGTTTCGCTGCCATCAACGGCAAAGCGCTCCCCGTCCAGGGACAAAAGCGCGTCCAGGCTGTGGTCACGATTGGTCATGCCTTATGTTATCACTAACTGATAAGTTAAGTCAAATCGTGAAATACTACGGCCTGGTATCGCTCCGAGCCGGATCCGGTCTGACATAAATTTTCTCGCCGCGTGGCAATCCCGCTTCATCCTGGGCTCGCTCCTTGCGGCGATGTGGTCGTGAATGTTACCCGCTGTTCATGGAGGCTGAATCATGAATAAGGACTGGCTGAGGGGCACTGGAGAAAAAGCGAAGGGGAAGGTCAGAAAGTCAACGAAGGCGTCGGAAACATGACGGGCAACACCGGTCAGCAGGCGAAGGGCCAGATGCAACAAGGTGCGGGCGAGGCGCGCAGCAGTATGGCGATGTGAAGGAAGATTGGAGAAGGGCCAACCGTAGACATCTGTGGAGCGTTGAGCGCGGCGCTCCAGACGGAGCGAGACATGAACGAATCGCACGTGTTTGAATTCAATCATCGGCGCACCGAGGGACTGCGGCGCACCTACAAGGTGATGCTGAACGTAACGCGGTTACCGTCGGGCACATTCGCTTACAAAGCTTGGGTTCACCATGAGGGAATTTTCAAGGGAAACGGACTCGTCTTTCCGCTGGTATCGACGAACTTTGACGAGGCGACTTTGGAGGCGCGCGGGCGAATTGAGGCTGACATCGAGCAAATGACCGGCGTTTCGGAATAAGCGCCTGCAAGGCTGCCCATTACTCTCACAGCGCTATCGCCCGCCGGGCTTCGGGTGGCGTTTCCTGTTCCAGTGAAACGCTCAGTTAGGGCGCTGCACTTAACTCGCCACTGCGCGCTCGACTACAATGCCGCAGACCACGCGATCATGATCTGGGCGCACAGCGCTACTCGTTCACTGCCTTCCGTACAAAACAAGGAGAACCCACAGGAACAGTTGAAGTAAGCCATACCCGGTGACGCCGATGAGAACTGCGCCAACAAGCGTAAAGGCAATGCCGATAGACCGTTCGGTCATGGAGACTTTCATACCACGCCTTCCTCTCACGGTTAGGTCCCCGACTCCTACGCGTCGTACCGCGGGCCCCGGCGCGCTGGTCTGCACATTTCAATTGCTCCGCGCCGCTTAGTCCTGACGCGTTTCACAACGCGCTTTTGGTCCGCAGCGAAGCGACATATTGCTTGGCCGCCTCGTTGCCATGCACCAGCGCCCGCAACGTAAGAGCAAGGGTCAACTGCGTCTCATGAGCCACTGCGCTGCGATCTGCATCGAATAATTGGACGGCGTGCCGCAGATGTTGCGCTGCTTGAGTATGGACTGCCGATGCCGCTGCATGATGTTGCGCAGCCGTCAGGCCACTATCAACGGCGCCTGCCGAGGATGGAGCGCTCGCATGCTTGGCCGCGACATGGACCTCGTCAATGGCAAGCTGCGCGTGGCCGTGAGCCAACACAGCCAGATGGGCGGCATGCTCGTAATTCTTACCTGCCTCGTAAAACTGCGAAGCCTCCCGATGAAATACGGCCGCCTTCTCGTGATGCGATGCCGCGGCTTCGAGATGTCCTATTTTGCTAGGTTTCGTCATGGCAGCCCGCTCCGAAGGCATCCAATAAGCGTATCGGCTTTATGCGACCGGCGTGCGCCGGAATCTCACAGGAATTTCCCCGCATCATCATCCCTGTCAAAGAACGGTGATTTTCGACCACCTGACAGTCGATTCTTCGTGATCAAACTTCAGCGCATCCTATCGACCAACGCCTCAGCTCTCTGCTTCAACGATGAATATCGGTCTGCGATGGTCAGGCTGTGTTTCCGTTGAGCCAGTTTTCTCAGCAACGATTCTCGGCTCGTCGGCAACGTCGAGCGTCGTCTCGTTGCCACTCTCAAGCTCGCTACTCCAATGGGGCAACGACCGGCCGTAGATAGGAAAGCAGCATGTCTACATGCATGGTGGAGATCGACTTCTGGTGAAGAGACTCCGCGTAATTGCGGCCCGTGAACGCTTCTAGGGTGAACCGGTTGGCCACGATGTAGTAGCCCATCCCAACCAGTGTTACGTAGAAGTCCAGCGGATCAACGCCCGACCGAAACTGTCCTGCTGCCGCACCGCGCTCGAGCGTCACACGCAGCAAGTCAATCAGCGGCGAAATTGTCTCGCGCAAGCTGCTCGAACGCTCCAGATACCGTCCTTCGTGCAGATTTTCGTTATTGATGAGGCTTAACCACTGCGGATTCTTCCACAGATATGCCCATATGGATTGAGCCGTCTCGCGGATAGCGTCGCTCGGTTGCAGACCGGACAAGTCCAGGCTCCCCTCTCGCTCTGCGAACCGCGCATACATTGCTTCGAGCACGGCGACGTATAGTCCTTCGTTGCTCGCGAAGTAATAGTAGAGCATACGTTCGTTTGTTCCGGCCGCCGCGGCGACTGCGTCGACGCGTGCGCCTGCGAGGCCATACCTTGTGAACTGCTCGGTGGCGGCCTCGAGAATGCGCCGTCGCGTACCTTCAGGGTCCCGTTTTACGCGTTGTTCGTTCATAGCGTGGCGCCCATAGATCGGTTGCGGCTATTAATTAATAGCTGCAATTACGCCTTTCTGCATTGGCACAATCACCAATCGCCCCCCAGAGTGCGGCCTTCATGGCGACTAGAAACTGCAGCTGAGACGGCTGATCGACTCTTTGCGCGGTCGTGCTCGGTTCCGCTCGAATTGATTGTGTTCGAAGTGCATCTTGCGATGACCGCTGTATCTCACTCTATGCTGACTTCTGCAAAGGCGTCGACCGACGGACACGCCGTGCGAAGCCGTATCTGGCAGGGGCTCTGCCTGTCGCGGTCCTGCGCCGTCGGAAAGGCTAGGTTGAGGGAACCGACGTGGTTCAGTGCGTGAAGGAGTCTGGCTTCCAGATCCTAGTTGTCCGAACACGGGCTTCCCGCTGGAACGAGGAACCGTGGAGCACCCAGGTCGACGGAGCCGCCGCGGCTGCCCTGAGTGAAGGCTGCGGCACGAGCGCCTGAAAGGCAATAACGCCTGGCCGCGGAAGACGTCTGGTATCTGCCAAAGACGCCTTTTAGTGTGATTGCTGCTGCATATTCGAAGAACCAGGCGTCCGACGTTCCAGACGTGCGTCGATGATTTCATGCAGTCTGAACAGCGCCATTTTCAGACTTCCCTCTTCCGTGAGCTTGCTCACGGTCTGCAGGACTTCTTGTTCGAACGGATCGGGACCGATGAGGTATTCGGTCTGCTGGACGAGCGCCGTCACTTCGGCATAAAGATGATCCGGGTATCGGCCCGGGTGCCGGTTCAGCTGATTCATCAAAACCGTCCAACGGTCTGCGATTTGGTCTAACGGTCAGCGAGCTCACGGTCGTCCCCTCACGCAAGGGTCACGCTTTTGGGCAAGTATTAATTTTACCCGTTCGAGGCGAGTTCGATTCCCGAAGGCATTCGTTCGACGCGCGTTACCGCAAAACTCGAAGGCTCGCCGATTGACAACGCAGTGCGCATCGGCGACCGGCATCGCGTGACGATGTCTAGCGGTCGCTGCGAGTATGGACTGACGGCGGCGGACCAATTGGCGCCAATGTCGCGGCGGCCGTCTGGCTGGCCGGCATGTTGGTTTCGGGTCACACGGTCGTCACGACAGGCTGCCACGCCGCACCCAGGTGTGAGCGCTTGATTCTTCACGAGGAAGCGCGCGCTGCTTGGCGGTCATCATGCAAGTCCTCTCCCTTGCCAATCACCCCCAGTGGACGAACTACCGCTGTCGGGCGATGGGAGTCGAATCGTCATCCGCGCGTCAATCATGTGTTTCTCGTGCAAAATAGGCGGACGATCTGCGCAAGGCCTACGTGGTCGGCTGGCGAGAAGCGACCTCGTACCAGCCGTTTGGCAGCGCGACGAGTACACCCCGCTGAGCTGCGTCCTGAAGAATTTTCTTGGCAGCGCGATGCTTAATGCCTAACTTTTCGGCCGCATGTTGCGGAGAGATTCGCCTCTGCGCGTCGCTCCAGCTTGCAAATAAGCTATCGACGGGCTTGCTTTGCATCACGTCCCCCGACGCTTTTGTCCGCCGACCTGCTTTTGATTCAGGTCGAAGGAACGCCTTGCCGTTTTCCTGCACCGCAGACGGCAGCTCACTCTCTGATGGTTTCAACGATTCCGCCTGCGCGTCGCGGTCCGCCGCGCGCGCTTGGTCGACCTTCGCCCGTGCTAAGTCCCGCGCGCCTTTCAAAAAGACGTCTCGACGCTCCCGCTCGGACATCTTGCTGAGCCCGACACCGCGCACAGCACCATACTTGAGGAAGATTGACTTGAACGCCTGGGTCTCCGACTGCTTCGACTCGATCAAGTGTTGAAGGGCCGCAACTTCCCGCTCGAGCTCCTCCGCGCTTTCGTCCGCCTGCATGTCGGCTGTGACTGCGGCTTGCTCAGTCAACTGCGCGTTCGCCCTTTCAAGCTCCTCAGTGCTCAAACTGCCTGCTTCGCCGGCTTGAGAGTCGGTCTGCGGCGAGCTGTCAAGGAGATCCAACGGTACCGACGGCTCGTGCCCGTCGCAATTGTCCTCGGCTGATTCGTCGGGAAGCTCCGTCCTCAGCAGTCCGCTCTTCTCCAATGTGCTCAAGGTTCGATAGTGACGGCCGTCCACCATCGCATAACGGTTGAGGAGATAGGTCATACGCTCGGCCTCCAGATCCAGCGCCCGCAATAACTCCTTCTGCTCAGAAATCTGGCGGCGCCAGGTTGCGAAAGGTGCGGAGTTTGCCTGATGCGTCGCCAATTCGACTGTGAAGCGCTCGTTGATCGGCAGCCCATCGGACTGACGCTGATGCACGTTCGACTCCATAGCTCGCATCAGCGCGGTCATTGCCGCCGTCTCTTGTGCGCCGTGAACAACTTCGTCGCTCGATGGCTTGGGCGCCTTCGTCTCCGTTCGCGTAGTCTTTAACAAGCGTGTCATCCAATTCACAGCCTATCCCTCGCGACATTGAGTGAAACAATTTAGCACAGTCAACGCTGCTAAAAAGGCAGCCGCATCACGAGAAGTGGCTCCCGCAGCACCGGTGAATATGTCACACGCTCTCGCGCGAAATCTCCCCGCGGGCTTCGACCAGATTACCGTGATCATCCCGCGGGCGACTGCCGTTGTCGGCGCCGCCCCCCAAATCGACCCCTTGCCGACCGTTCAAGGGTCCTGCGCGAAAACCTGCAATATTTCATTTTGATATCCTATATAAGTGCGATATTGGCGTTGTGTAAAATATGATGCATGTTCTTTGACAGTGGATTGTCACCGCGGCCGTCGGCCACCATGCTTCGCAATTTGCTCGCGCCTGCGCGTGAGCCGAACTCTTTCTTGACTTGCGCCGTACTCGGCCTCGTCCGCCGAGACCACGCCGACGACCGCCCCATGAAGGTCTACGCGCGCACTGCCTTCGGTGAGGCACGTCCAATAAAGATGGCCACGGCACCAGAGTTTGATGCCGTTACGAACGTCACGCTCGCTAAGCCCGAGCGACGCCGCTTGGGCGAGCACATCCTTGAGAATCCCCACCTTGAGCGGAACCTTGGGCGTGGGGCTTTGCGGAAAGGCTCGCGGGAAATTCTTCTGCAGCGTGGCTACTGCGCGCGCCGCGGCGTCAGCAGAGGTCCGTGGAGGGCTCGACTGCTGCTTGATATCGCCTGCTGCTTTGACGCGAGATGGCATCACGCTTGACGCGCCCTTCGCGCTCTTGGCGTTTTGATTCAGTTGCGCTCTAAGCGCAGCGAGTTGTTCGAAGCCCATCGTTCCTGCCTGAGTTCAATTCTCAAATTTTACCAGTGACGTCGTCTCGGCCTTCGGCGATCCACATGACGGTCTTTTCACAATCTAATTGCTACGTCGAGCAGCCAAGGTGAGCTAGAATACGGTGCAGTTTTCACCAGAGGAAAGCTCACCATGCAGATGGAAAGCTGGGTTGGACAGATCGAACGTGAGTGGCAGCAGCTTCGCAGGTCCGATCCGACGCTGAATGTCGAAAAGTTCTTCAGGCACGTGATCGCCGCGAACAAGACCGGCTTTCTTACTCCCGAGTCTCTGGCTGCGATAGCAAACGCGCTCCTGACGAGCCCCCTCGCTGACGCACCGATTCTGGGGCGTCAGCTTCTCGACCGTGTGGGCGTGAATCGCCATCCATCGTTGCGCGTCGCGCTTGCCCTCTCCCTTGTCTCATCAAACGGCGATGACGAGGAGGTCGTCACGGGTAACGCAATCCTTGAAGATGTGATGAAGGACGACACCGCCGACGGCCGACTGCGTGGCATCTCGGCCGCAGCGCTCGCAGACAGCGCGCGGATGGGCAGAGGGATGAGCGAGGACGTGGATCTTGCGCGCACGCTGTACGAGCGAGCGGTTGACTTAGGCCACAAGGCTTCCGCACACAACCTTGGCCTGTATTGGGAGGGAGTCTGGGGAGCGCCAAGCACCGGAGCGATGCTCAATCGCCAAAAGGCCATCCAGACGTATCGGCGCGGTGGTGACGACGCGCGATGCCTACAACGACTCCAAGCGCTACGGTAGATCTCTGTAGATCCTCGCAGATCATCCCGAGATCGATCTCGACTCGGGTCTGTCGGCCCGGGTTGACGGCACTGTTGAGCCTACGGTGCCGATAGCGTAGCGACGATGCGAGACGAATTTGCTGTCGACCGCGGAGCAACACCAATACAAGGCAACATGGACGTCTCTGCCCTCCTTCTTTGATTGGCCACATCCGAGTTAGACAAACGCCGCGTGCCGTTGCAAGCGCATCGAAACGCGTGCGACGGATAACCGCGCGCCTCAATTGCCGATGTGCCAGGCAACAGTTGGAAGCAGTCCCTGATCGGATCCGCAAACAATATACTTCCCCGTCAAGGCGAGCGCGAAAGCACCCGTTCCGAACGTGATCTTCGCGTCGCCGCTCTTGCAACAACGATGGCCGTATAGGGCTGCCTGCTGGTCGACTAGTGAGGCAGTCAGCGGCACGCGGCCAACACTACCAAAGTCGCCTACAGTCGGACGAATTTCCGGCAGGCACTTGATGGTCGCGCCGAACAGTCGGCATAGTTCCTCGTCCCATTCGCAGGTCCGCAGGTTCATCAATGACGTGCGGGACGCCGTCGTCGTATTGGTCGCGAAGTGGCCAGTCAGCCGTTCGAGGACATACGCGTCGGTCGTGCCCAGGCGGAGGGTCCCTGCGTTCTCGCCGGCTTTGACAATGTGACGAGCCCGAGCGCGATCATCCTCATCTTCTATGACCTGACGAGCAGAGCCAAGACAACCTTGCTGACATCGCCGAGCCTTGTGGGATACATGCAATTCGATCCAAAGTCCGGGTCCGTTCTCCTGGAGCGGAGTGACATCTGATCCGTCAAACAGTTGAAGCCGCGAGCGGACGGCAAGCATCGGGACACAGGCCTCGGGCTGCGGTGGTTCACGAGCGGTCCGGTGTCGAGCGGCGTCGCGCCGTTCGTTGTGGTGACACGTTGAAAAACGGGATTCGTAGGACATAAAGGAGGAATTCACACCACTGATGACACGGTGAGGGAATCACGAATGCTTACTTGACGACAGCCGAAAGTGCCGTATGATGGATCTCTATATTGCGGTGCAGCAAAAGCGCGCTCGGTCATAAAATACAGCTTTTTCTACGAAGCTGAACACAGGAGCAACAATGTTTCCTTCTTCTTTCCCGAATCAAACGTTTGTCTACCCGGCAGCAAGCCTCCAGGTCCTCGTGAATGTTGCAAAGCGGTATGCAAGCGGCCTTCAGCAACTTGCCGAACTGAACGTGCAGACGGCCAAGACGGTCTTCGAAGAAAGCACTGCTGTTGCCAAGGCCGGTCCGCAGGCAAAGCCGGCCGATTTCCTGAGTTGGCAATCGACTCTGCTGGCCGAGACGCCCGAAAAGGCGGCTGCTTATACGCGGCATTTCTGGCAGATCGTTCGTGCGACGCAGACGGACATTCTCAATGAGGCGCGTGGCCCGATCGAGCAGTTCGGCTTCGGATTGAAGAAGGCGTCCGAATCTGCTTCGCAAGAGGCTGTCGGACTGCTATCGAGTGCTACCGAGGCATCGACCGATCTTGCAGATGCAGGCGCCGAGGCGATCGAGTCATCCGAGAAGGCCGTGCGTTCTGCCAAGGTCGACGCGAAGCGCTAATCGGTGCCGTCAGCCCTGACGTGCCACTGTTGACTTTCGAAACCCGCATCACGCGGGTTTTTTATTCCGCTCGACCCGACGGGAAAATCGATGAATCCCTTCCATCCGCTTGCGTGGGCGCACGACTCATTCTGGTCGATGTTTCCTCGCGAAATCGTCGGTCTCACGGCGCAGTTTTTCGATAATGCCGAGACAGCGGTCGCAAGCCCTGCAACTCCGCTGCCATCGGAAAGTGAAACGAAAAAGAAATACTCCGAGGATGAACCGCCGCACATCGACAACCCGATCGCGCACGCGGGCGCTCATCGCTGGTTGAGCAAGAGTTTCGAGCATGGCAACGAGCGCTATCGATTCAAGGTCTACGTTCCGACCGCATACGAAGGTCAGCCGCTGCCGATGATCGTCATGCTCCACGGCGCGCAGCAGGACCCGGACGACTTTGCGTCGGGGACCGAAATGAACATCGTCGCCGAAGAGAAGGGCTTTATCGTCGTCTACCCGGAGCAGTCGGCAAGTTCGAATCCACTGAGGTGCTGGAACTGGTTCATGCCGGCGAATCAGACGCGCGAATCAGGCGAAGCGGCGGCCGTCGCGGCCCTCACGCGCGAGGTCGCAGCCACGTATAACGTGGATCGCGCTCGCGTTTATATCGCGGGTATGTCGGCTGGTGGGGCACTGGCCGTCAATCTCGCTGTGACACATCCGGAGCTTTACGCGGCCGCGGCGATTCATTCGGGCCTGGCGTTCGGCGTCGCCAACGAGCAGATGACAGCACTCTGCGCGATGAATGACGGCAAGGGCAAAGTGCGCTTGCCCGACACCCTGTCCGACGGCCCAAAACCGCGCGCGGTACCCCTGATAGTTTTTCACGGCGATGCCGACGACACGGTGCATCCGCGCAACAGCGAACAGATCGCGACGATGAGCCAGTTGCTGCATGGCATGTCCGACGACACAGTGACGTCATCCTCGATATACGTCGCCGACGAAGCGGGTAGACACGCCTATACCCGGAAAGTGTTTCATGATCGTGACGGTGAATCGATCGGCGAGCAATGGATCGTGCACGGACTGGGTCATGCGTGGTCCGGAGGCCATCCCGACGGCACCCATACGGACATGCGCGGACCGGCGGCCAGCCGGGCGATTGCGCGATTCTTCGGTCAATTCGTGAGAGTGGGCAGCCAGCAATACTGAAGGTTCATCGACGAAGTCCGCTTTGAATTCTCCTCCCTCGCCGCCTAGACTTTGATCGACATTCCAGGTAGTCGATCATAGTTATCCGAAATAAGATTTTTCATGGCCAGACTACCCAGCACTCCCTGCAACGGGACGACCTCGGGGAACTATTCGACACCATCCGCCCGCAACATCCGAACAAAATCATCTCGTAGAGTTGTGTCTGCACCAAGCAAGAGTTCACCGTCGATTGCGACTCCAGGCGGTCGGTGCGTCGCGTTGAAGAGCGCGGCTTCAAGACAGCCCGTTCGAGCGAGCCGCTACATCGCCTTTCTCGCATCGGCCGGTTGCGATGGCGTGCGAACCGCGAGTCGCTTTACGGCTCGTTTTTCAAGCAGGAACTGGTTTCCCTCCAACCTCACTTGGATATCGGATTGCGTCGGGTTGGCCAGGGCCCGATGTAAGCGGTCGCAGAGCAACGGATAGGTCTGCTCGGGCAAGCCGTGAAAGTCGTAACGGAGATCCGGCGCGAAGAGGTCGCAGATATGCGCGGCACGTCGTGCGTTGAAATCGCCCCGCCATTGCTCCAAAGCAGCGCGAATGATCGCGGCGGGATCTTCGGTCACCGTCTTCGCACCGGCCATAATGGAGAGGGTTGCGAACGCGATTGCGGTCATCGCGACGCAGACGTGTTGTATCTATCGTCTCATATAGACTCCTGGCGTACACAACGCTCAACGCAATGATCGTATTTTCTCGCGCACCAGCCGGGTGAGCACCTTCCCGCTAACGGAGACACAGTATTTTTGTTCTCGTCGACATGGCGATCCTCAGGATCCAAGCTAGCCTTGTCAGATACTACCTTGGCTTAACGTTGCCGAACTTACCGTCTCGTTGTGTATATTCGACCGCCGCGGGCTCTATCACCAGGCTGGACTTCCGTCGTTCTTCGACTTAAAAACGACGATCAATAAGCGGTCGCACGATCGCAACTTTTCCTCTCCTATTCGGTATGTACAAGTTTCCCAAGAAGACTCCATGCTATATCTTCACTGTACGCAGAAGTTGCTCAATCGTCTTAAACCCGAAGTGGTCGAGGTGGGAAGCAGTACCACAAAGCTTGGCAGTTGGTACGCGACTGTTTTGCCATGGGAGCGGCAGATTGCAATGCTTGTGAATGAGCGAACGCTACTGCCCGTGCTGATGCCTTTGGCTCCGGCGAAAAACCTCTCAACCCGGTTTCCAGAGGCTCTGGCAGAGATACTGGCCGCCCACGGAGTTTCGCATTCATTCATCGATTCGGAGGTGTCCGAGATGCAGGTCGTCAACTACGCCAAGACGCAGAATCGCAGCGTTATTGGCATCATGACGCAGTTCGCATATCTCGCCGAACAATATCGTGCTTACGACAAGACGAACGAGCTCATTGCACTGTCGCTAAAACTGGCGCACACGCCATGTAGCCCGCTCTACAAGGGGCCAGTGTTTCCGGAAAGAGCGTTGAAAGAGTTGACGAGCCATGAGTGAACGGTCGCTTGATCGCGAGCTCCTACTCCGTATTCTGGTTCGAGCGGCCCGGAGCTCAGCCCCGGCTTGGCTGACCGCTGCGATCGGCTTTCGCCGACCCTGAGCCGTCTTTCTAAAACAGGCTAATGCAATGGTCGCTTTCGTGTGTACGGGGGCAGCTCGCCCCTTATCAACATTGCCAACACCACCTCAGCCGGGCGTACGATGACGCAGATCGGGGCCTTCGCCGAGTTCGAACGCGCCTTGGTCCGGTGGCGGACCTCCGCCGGTTTCGCAGCTGCGCGAGCTGAAGGCAGTGTTGGCGGACGACGGAAGAAACTCGACGCTGGCAAGCGCAAGGAGATAGCAATGTTGAAACAGGCAATTCCGAACATCTTCGTCAAAGACTTCCAGGCGGCACTCGCCTACTACACGGAGTCGCTCGGCTTCCGCCCATTGTTCGTCTACGGCGAAACGCCTTTCTACGCTCACGTGGCGCGTGATGAGGCGATCCTGGCAATCCGCCATGTCACAAGGCCTGTAATCGATCACGCTGCCGGCGAGGCACTGCTAAGCGCGTTCGTCGAGGTCTCCGACGTCAACGCCCTGCACGAATCACTGCAAGAAGCTGGCGCTCATATTTGGCAAGCACCGCGCGACGAGCCTTGGGCCATGCGTAGCCTGATCGTCAGCGATCTCGACGGCAACCTGATCAGCTTTGCGTCCAATCTGGCCACGTAAATGAATAACGTGGCGGTATAGCCGCAGTTAATCGTGGGGTGCCCCCCCATATGGCTGGTCGGTGGGTGATCGCCCATTGCGAATAGGCGACTGCGGTAATGCCGTCGTGCTGGTCGGTACTCCGTCCGACCATGCGCAGGGCGTTGATGACCTGTTCCGTCGCGGCAAGGAATCGTTCGCCGACGCGCAGGCCGTAGTTCTAAAGTTACGCGAGCGGTTCCCGACGTCGAAGATTGCACTGGTCGGAACGAGCGCGGTAACGGTGTCCGTCGGGAATGCGCTCGAACGCGATCTCGACATCGCGGTCGCGGAAGCCTTTGTTCTAACGTCGCCGGTGACGGTTTCTCATAAGGGCAGCGCGACTATCTCCGATCTCGACGTGGATGGCGCCAGACATCGGGTGCTCGTGGTCTCCAACCTTCACGACCAATGCGTTTCATTCCCTGCCTATGCGGGCAAGCGTCTAGCCGAAGGCAACCACTACGCGTTCATCGAAGTCGATTCGACCGAAGGTGAAGCGTCGGAGAAGTGTAGGGCGCGCTCGCCACACGTGTTCCTTGGTATCGAGACGGACGTGCTCCGCGATATCCAAGGCTGGCTGGACGGCCAGCCGATGCGGGTGCAGTAAAGCTCGCCAGGCAACGCGAACGACTGCAACGTGGTGCGGGGCTGAAGTTTGAGTGACGGAGCGAGGTCATCGGTGAACGACGCGTCATGGCCGAACTCGGTCAGATCAGGTCCGCCGGGCGGCGCTCCGATTCATCAACGAGCCACCGCGAATCATCGGTGACTCGCCTCTGGCAATTCTATCGACGCGAAGATTAGATAGTACTGCTGCGCTAATTGTTCATTATGTCAATACGCTCCGCGCGGGTCGTTAGACTCGTCTGACGCGACAACTACTCACCTCGGCCTCGTCTTATAGAAAAACGGTACGTTTCGAAAGTGCTCAAGAGAACGGGTTGATCACCGTCAGCCGGTCGAAGATGATTTGTCCATGGTGCATGTCTTCGCTGTAGAGAACCTGGCAATCTGCGAGCAACGCGAAAGCAATGATGCATGAATCAT
>NZ_FCOM02000074.1 GCF_001544695.2 Caballeronia arvi | reverse complement strand
ATCATTGGCGCGCTGAACTGGGGGCTCGTCGGTCTGATTCAGCTTGACCTCGTAGCCACACTCTTCGGTGCGGGCTCCACGCCCGCACGCATCGTCTACGTCCTCGTCGGGCTTGCTGGCATTTATATGCTCGTGCGCGCCTTCGCCGTGCCGCGGGACCCGGGACTTGGGCGCGGCTAAACACACCATCAGGAGGGTCTCGTGAATAAAGACCAGAGAGAAGGAATCAAGGAACAGGTAAAAGGCTGGGCCGACACCGCGATCGGCACGTTGACCGGCAATGAGGATCGCAAGGTAAAGGGCGACGTTGAAATAACGAACGGCGCCAATCAGAAGGACTACGGCGACCAGAAGGACAACATCGAGAAGGGTGTCGAAGACCCGGGCGAGCCAACGAATTAGTAGGCGGCCAACGGGCATTCGTCAAGATTTGACCGTGCACGGCACCGTGCGACTAATTCAGAAGCTGCGCCCAACTTTCTCGATTATGAGCAGCATTAAAACGTGATGCGAAAGCGCACACCGATCTACAGGAGATCCGCATGAGCCCGTATCCGACCGATTCCGACCGACGCGCCGAAGCTGATTCCCTCTCCCGCGGCCTCGGCATATTTAGCCTTGCGCTCGGCTTCGCCGAGCTGCTTGCGGCGCGTCGCGTCGCAAAGGCGTCCGGCGTGCGCGCCGATCCGGCGCTCGTGCGGCTGTATGGCCTGCGCGAGATCGCGTGTGGCGTCGGCATACTGGCGTCGAGCGATCCTTCGCCGTATCTGATCGCCCGCATTGGTGGCGACGCGCTCGATTTTCTGAGCCTGATCGCGGCGCCGCGCCGGAACGCGCGCGGTGCGCGTCATCGGGTATGGGGCGCACTCCTCAACGTCGCCACCGTCACCGCGCTTGACGTGTGTGCGGCGAGATCGCACGCCCATGAACAGGCGAAACGGCGCAACGCGCGATCGGAACACTACGCGGCGCTTTATAGTGATCGCAGAGGTTTCCCGCGTTCGCCCGACGCCATGAGGGGTGCCGCGCTTCGCGATTCGCCGGGCTGATATGCGAAAGTGGCGCTCAAGCACGAAGCGTTGAAGGGAATGGCCGCGTTCGACGGGCTTTGTTGCCGGCAGCGCGCGACTCTGCCCGGTCGCCTCCGTGCGTTTACTGCCCGCCTTTCTTAGCCGCGAGATACTGAGCCATCTTGAGGTGTTGTTGAATCGTCAGCAGCGCCGTTTGAGGCGCCTTTTTTAGGTCGGCGTTCTGCCCTTCCTGAGCTTCCCTGTGGAAGGCACCAAGGTTCACCGGTGAAATGCTGCCAGCGCCCCTTCTCAAGAACCGCACCGAGGACACCCCCGGTGACTCAGAAAGCCGCTGCTGACCGCGCTGGCCGATGCGGCCGCATATGTCCTGCGACAACGCTACTGATCGGCGTCGTTTTTCCATCCCGGTGAGTTATAGACTCGGTCGCTAGGCCGTTCGAATGAGATCATCCTCGAAGTACTGTCTAATCAAGTTATCGTGATCGGCCGGCTCGCATTTTAACGATGGCTCGAACGTGCGAATCAATGCTTTGCGGTCTTGTAGATGCGCGATCGCAACCCGAGTAGTGCGAGGGAAACAGATTCTCGGACAAGCCGCGCCGCGCTTCTGACATGCAACTCGAAGAGTGACGCGGTTCCGCTAGATATCCGAAGGTTTCAACCCCCGAACAGCGACGGGTCGAACTTCGCCAGAAGCGCGGCGGGTCCCGGATAAACGGCTATACAGCCGGCGTTTCTGAGCGACTCCTCGGAAAACCCTCCCGAAAGCAGACCGATCGTTTGCAAGCCCGCTCCCTTCGCCGCCTGCGCATCGTACGGCGAGTCGCCGACGACGATTGCCTCTAAAGGCTCGACGCATAGTTTGTGCAGCGCCGTTTCGAACACGTCGGGGTCCGGTTTGGAGCGATCGACATCTTCCGACGACACCGTAACATCGAGCAGATCGGCAATGCCGGCGATATCGAGGTACATCTTCAGCTCGTCTTTCTTAGCCGACGATCCGACCGCGATCCTCGTGCCCTGATCTCGCAGTTTCCGCAGCACATCGGGGACCGCCGAGAACGGCCGCACCATCGTCAGATAATTAGCCTTGAAGTGCTGGCTGCGCCACGTTTCCAGTTGCTCGCCTTGTTCGCGCAGCTCTGCTTCCGAAAGGAAGACTGGCAGCAATTTATCGCCTCCTTTCCCAATCTGGCTACGCACTTCCTCGAAACTGACGTCGTGTCCGAAGTGCGCGAACGCTTCGCACCACGCCAGCGCGTGCAGGTCGACGGAATCGACCAGCGTTCCATCAACATCGAAGATTGCGGCGCGTAGCATGAGACCTCCAGTAAAAAAGGGCGCTTCTGCAAGGGTGAAAACGCGTTCGCATTGTTCGTGCCTCGGGTCGCGCGGAAGCGACCCGCTGACTCGGCGCGATCTCGGCTTGACCGGCCTGCGCTTCGAGCCACGCGTGCACTCTTCAGCCGCGCGCATGTACGACGCTGCAATCATAATGCTGAGCGTCAGGGATGCGGCGAACGTGCAAACGGCGGTCGGCGCGGACTGAGCGCGTCGAGCCACCGCGCGTTTGGCGTCCGGGTCCGGGTCCGACTCGCAGCTAGGTTGCATTCGCCGAACAATTCTGGTCGCTTGCAGCGCACGCGCGGAAGAAGTCTGCTCGGCCAGCGGCGAGCACATCAAGCGAGGCGATCTCATCTTCCGGCCGAGGAAAACGCGGCGAACGCTCGGTCATCGCCGCGCCTCACGTGCTCGATGCCCGCTCCTGAAGTGAGGCACGATGCGTAGAGCAAAGCGGCGTGTTGCGCGGCGAGTCCCGTCAGCGGGACGCGCGTCGCACCAGCGCGGCGATTGCGAAGCCCGCAGCCAGCGCGACGTAGGTCATGGCCAGCGCGCGCTTCGACAGGTGCGTCTCGAATCCCGGCGTGAAGCGTTTCGGAACCACGTGATAGTCGACCACATAGGCGACGATCGCGGTCGCCGCGGCAGCGCTCACGATTCTCGCGGGACGGCTCCGTCGTCCTCACAGGGCTTCGAACATCACGCCCCAGAATACCGCGCTGCCCATGTGGATTGTCGCTCCTAGCGCGGTGTATCTGATGCTCGGCAGTTCCTGCGCCGATGCGTCCGGCCACAGGCAGTGCGTTACCGCGTTCAACGCGGCGTAGAGCCCACGGCCCGAGCGCAGCGCACCCGTCGACGCCGCAGACGCCGATGCGAGTCCCGCGCCGAACCCGAGCCGAGAACGCGGACGATACGATCATCCAATTGCAGTTCCATACGCTGCTTTTCCTCTTCGTCAATATCCACGGTGAACGAGTAACGCCGCTCCCGGGGTCGTGCGGCGCTAACGTCCTCGTATCGCATACAGCCGCGTCGGCAGCGCGATCGGACTCTGCGGATCGAACCAGCTCATGTCGGGAATGCGCGAATCGGTGATATATATCGTGCCGTCTGCGCTTTCCGAGAATGTGTCAGGCCAGACCAGCGCGCGGTCCCGTAGCAGCGTGTCGAAGCGCTCGCCGTCACGCACGCGAATCGCGTGATGCTCGACCGACGAAACATAGAGACGTCCACGCTCGTCGAACCAGAGTCCGTCCGCCGGTCCATCAATGCCGACGACTTCCACGCGCTCGGCGACCTGTTGCGGACTCAACTGCGCTTCTGCAGCGCGTCCGTTGCGATACGATAGAGCGTTTTGCCCTTTACCGCCTGCCAGTAGAGATAGCGTCCGTCCGGCGTCAGCGCGATGCCGTCCGCCGAAAAGCTCACACGCCAGCCATCCGTCTGTTGCAGCGGCTTGCCATCGACTTTCACAGTGACGGCCTTGTCGGCCTGCGTGCTCGGATCGCCGTCGAGAAGGCGTCGCGTGCTACCCGATGCCGTATCGACGACAAGAATCGCACCGCGCACGCCGGAATCGGTGATATAGACAAAACGCCCGTCCGGACTGATGCGCACGTCGTTAAGATAGCTGCCCTGGGGCGCGATGGTTTCATCGAACGCGTAGACATGCGCAACGCGGTTCGACGCGAGATCGATCCTGACGAGCTTCGGCGCGCCCGGCACGACGAGCGATTGCGCCGGCGCGCCGGGATCGATCACCCAGAGGTTCCCATGCTTGTCCGCCACGACGGACTGCACGCATACCCAATGATCCTGCGGCGTAACTTCGTCGCGGCGCGCGTTGCGCCAGCTATTCCATTCGGGATCGGGATAAGGGCGAAGATCGCCGGACGCTCCGAGTTCCCCGACGGAGATGGGAGCGTCCTCCGTCCAGCGCGGGAAGTTGACGAACGTGCGGCTGTCCGGCGTGACCGTCACGCCAGTGACCTGATGTTCAAACGTGGCGATGAGCTGCAGTTGCGGTCCGCCGCCTCGCGCATGATTGCCGCTTTTGTTCGTGCTCTCCTGGGCGACGCCTGCCTGAGCGAACGCGGCGAGGCTCAGCGTGAAGAAAAGGATCCGGCACAACGGCTTCGAAACTGGCGCCATGATTGGCTCCGATGGTGGCATTGCGCCATGTCAGCAATCGAGGTGCCAATCGGTTCCGACACTTGCCTGCCTCATCGGCTAGGCACCGATGGCGTACATATGGCGCCGGTGACCGAGGACACCTCGCCATCCGACTAGGTAGCGATGTCGCCCATCGTGAGCATGCCAACGAGCTCTTTCCCTGATTCCTGCAGGTATGCGCCCTATTTGTAACCGCTGCCGCATCGCGTCTTCGACGTCGTCCGATGCGAAGCGCCACTCCACGGGCTCGCTCGTTACCCCTTGCATCGTTCAAGACGAATCCTTGCCGACGGATATGGCGAGAACCACGGTATCGCGATCGGTCACGACGCCTCTGAGCCGCATGGCTCAAAGGCGACATGGAGATCACCAACTTGCCAATTGCAAGGATTACGGCGATCAGAAGACAACATCGAGAAGGGCGTCGAAGACCCGGGCGAACCGACGAACCAGTGACCTGCGGAGAAATCACTCAGCACCATCGCTTAAAACGCCTCGCCGATACGTCCGGCCTCGTCGTGTAATGCACTATGTGATCGCGTTGAGGCATGATGGAGAACGCTTAGTATCATGTCGTGAAAGAGCCTGCCATGCTGCGAATCCGGATCGACGATCGCACCGCCGTTGTCCGTGAAAAAAACGCACGGAGACACTGACTCTTCCGTATCGCGGCGATGAGTTTGCCGCGGGAATCATGCAGCGGCGTCCCGCGAGGGCCCGCGCATCTGCGACGGCCGCAGCAGGATCTCGGGCGGCACATGTGAATGAACCCGGCCACGTCGCACTGCGCGCACATGGCGGCAATGGCGCCCAAGCATGCCGAAATCAAACCCGCGACCGCAGCCAGCGGGATGGCCTTCCACGGATTGTCGTGCGAAAGTCCGGAGAGGAAATTTTGCAGGATCAGCGAATCCATCGATGCGATCTACGAGTCGGCGCGGACGGGTCGCGCGGCGAAGCTGGAGCAGCCCGGCGGGCCAACGCGAGGCCCCGACCTCGGAAGGGAGCCGTTATGAGAGGCGGCATGCTCGCGACGCAGAGAAGGTCTTACAATCGAATCGGCACTTCGCGCACGCGCTGCCGCGCCCTGTCGCCTGACGTGATTAGGACCTTCGCGCCGCGTGATCTCGATGCGCGCCCTTCGTCAAGATGAATAGCCCCGCGCCCGCCGCCGCGACAGCGAAGCGGCTGGGGCGTCGTGAAACCAAACCCTGTCCTCATGCCAGTTCTGGGCGTGAAGGACCAGTTCGAATTCCTGCAAATGAAGGGGATAGTACGGGCGAGTTACCTGAAAACGTCGGCTTTTAACGTCACTTACGGGCGCAGTTGTCTGCGAACCCCAATGCGCCGACGGAAAGCTTCTTCAACAGCCTGAAGAACGAACGGCTGCACGGCACGAGATATCGCGCGCATCGCGAAGCCGTAGCGGACTTGTTCGAATACATCGAAGTGTTTTATAACCGCTGTCGTCGTCATTCATCGCTCGGCTTCATGTCACCAACTCAGTTCATGCAAGACTGGCTTGCCGCTCAGCAGACAAAGGATACGGCTGCATAACTCGAGGCCTCTGGAAGGCGAAAGACCGAGGGAACCTCAGTCGGCGGGAACGCGACAGCCGGTGCATCTGCGCGACGCGTCGTCAATCGCAAGCTGAATGGGCGCTGCTTTGTCGACCATGATATTTCTCAAATAGCACACATTGCGCAGGTTCTGATTTCGGTTTATCGGCCCGAATCGAACGTGCTTTAGAGCGGACGTTCCTGCCGCACTGTACAAAAAGCTCAGGCATGCCTGGCGGATTCAACCGGTCATTGCAACACCTAGCGTCTCTGCCAATTTCTCCGCTGGACTCTTAAATGCCAAGGTCTGTCGTGGCCGCTGGTTCAGTCGCTTGGCAACAGCATTCAATTGCGCCTGCGAGTATTGATCCACTGGCTGACCTTTCGGGAAGTATTGACGCAGCAAACCGTTGGTATTCTCGTTGCTGCCTCTCTGCCACGGACTTCTCGGATCGCAGAAATACACCTGCAATTCGGTGGCCATCGTGAACTGTGCATGCCCGGCCATTTCCGTGCCTCGATCCCACGTCAACGAACGCCTCAACTCCACGGGCAGTTTCTTGATCCGTCTGATCAGCGCCTGCGTCACGCTTGATGTGTCTTTGCCCGCCACCTTCACCAGCAATGCATAGCGCGAGTGACGCTCCACCAGCGTGGCAATGTACGTGTTGCCCGAGCCCGCAAGCAAGTCACCTTCCCAATGTCCTGGCACCGCGCGATCCTCAGCTTCGGCGGGCCGCTCGCTGATCGGCACCGCACCAATAATCGTGCCCCTGCTCTGTCCTCGGGTCGATGCGCACTTGGCCCGGCGCATCGTGCGATTCGTGCGCAACTCGTTCACCAGTTCCTTTTTCAGCGCCCCTCGCGCCTGGATGAATAGTGTCCGATAAATGGTTTCGTGCGAAATGTGCATCTCCTTGCGCCGCGGGTACTGTCGCTTGAGCCAACCTGCAATCTGTGCAGGAGACCATTGTAGAGACAGCTTGCGCGCGACTTGCATACGCAAACTCGCACGACGCGCCAACACACATTGCTTCGGTCGCAGTGCGCGCTTCCATGCCTGATCGTCGGCCGCGTGCGCTCGATATCGCTCGCAACCGCCATTGCGGGCAATTTCCCGGCTGATGGTCGACTTGCTGCGTCCTAACTGCGCCGCAATACTCCCATATGACTGATTGCGTCCCAACGCCCTTGATATTTCCTCGCGCTCGGCCAACGTCAGCGCGCACGCCGCACGCTTGCGACCAACCGGGCTGATGCCTCCGTTGCGCGCAATCGCCCGATGCATCGAGCCTACATCGCGCTCCAGTGCCCGCGCAATCGCGCTGACGCTTTGACCCTCGCGCCAAAGCTCCCAGATCCGTTGCCGCTGAACCTTGTTCAACCACGGTTTTTTCCCTTGTCTCATCAATGCCACATGCCTCCGTCTATCTATTAGACCTGAGGTGTTGCATCGACCGGTTGAATGCGCCCTCGTTTTTTATGCTGACGAGGATGTCGTCGTCTTCAATCAGCGAATCGAGGTGCCCGTACGGCCGCGCCGATTACGACGATTGGCTCCCAATCGGATTCACCGCGTTACGGCTTTGCGGTGGCATCGGCCGCATCGTCGGCCGCGTCCTTCACATCCTCTTCGGCGTCGCCTACTTGCTTTCGTGTCTCGCCGGCGACTTGCTGTGCATCGCCTTTCGCCTCGTGCGCGGGGTCGTCCATCATTTATCCAACCCCTTCATTGATCTTGCCCTTCACCTTTTCTCCAACCCCTTTCACCTGGTCTTCGTTCATCACCGCGCTCCCTGTGCGCCTGCGGATCGCAGGTACACAGGGAGCACGCAAGGATGATGCCGCACAAGTTGGGACTGGTTGGTGTCCTGCATGAAAAGCGCGTGTGTTTAACCGGATTCCCACGTGATGACATGGCCGGGCACTAAAACGTCTCTTCCAGCGGGTCGGGACCGCGCGTCGGGGCGGTGATCTGCGCAAGCTTAACGGCACGCCCGGTTCGCGCCGACTTGTAGATCGCGTCAACAATCCGTTGATCCTGCAAGCCTTCCTCGCCCGGCGTATGCGGCACGATGTCGTCCCGCGCGCATACCGACATATGATCGATCTCGCGCGCGAATTGGTTTTGCGGATCGATTTGCACTTCCGTAGTCGCGTTCTTGCCGTCCACTAGCATCCCATATCGCATGCGCAATCCGTTGTATCCGAACGCCGGATCCATCTCGACCCAGCCCTGCGCGCCCTGCAACCGGAAGAAACGGGATTCGTGACTCGCATAGCTCGAGATGCAAGTCGCTGTCAGTCCGCTAGGGAAACGCAGGATGAATTGCACGGATTGCTCGACTTCAACGAAACGAGGATCACCCGTCGGCTGATAAACGGTCGCGAGAACTTCTTGCGGTTCCTCGCCCGATAGAAAGCGCGCTGCATTAAGGCAATAGAGCCCGATGTCAGGCATCGCGCCCCCGCCCGCGAGTGACTTCTTCAAGCGCCATTGCGTTGGATCGCCGACATTCTGGGAATTTCCTGCGATGAACTCGCGTAAGCTCCCAAGCTTCCCTTCCTTGACCATCTTGGAAATCATGCGATCCATCGGCTCGTATTGGCTGCGATACGCGATCATCAGCTTTCGATTGGCGCGCCTCATCGCATCGACCATCGCCTGGCAATCGGCGGCGTTGTTGGCCATCGGCTTTTCACGCAGCACGTGCTTGCCGATTCTCGCCGCGCGCACTGTGAACCCTTTGTGCATGCCATTGGGCAACACGATGTAGACGACCTGGGCGCGAGGATTGTCGGCGAGGCGCTCGAAGTTCTGATAGTCGTAGATATCCACCTCCGGCACGCCGTACTGGTGCGCGATGCGCAGCGCCTTGGTGCGGTCGCCCGAGACAAGCGCGGTCACTTTCGAATACTTGCACTGTGCGAGCGCGGGCAGGATCTGATTCAGCGACAACCGCCCGAGCCCAACAATCGCATAGCCGATGCGCTCGTCAGGCGGCAGATTTGCGTCTGGCGTGTCTTCCTTCTGCTCGGTGTTTGCATCCTGGATCAGAGGAAGCCTGACCTGGTTTGCGTCTGCTTTCGACGGCCCCGCCGCCCAAGCGCCGCCAGCCGAACTCGCCGCGAAGGCGACGGCGACGCCGGCCCCACCGCGCTGAAGAAAAACGCGCCGGCCGATTTCGGTCGGTGTGGCATCGGCGTTGTCCTCAGGCGCGAGCGGAAATTCCTGGTGATAAATGGGACGGCTACGAAAGCGCATGTTGACTCCAATGCGGAAGATCGAGGACGGAATAGGATCAGCATCGGACATGCCAAAGAGGAACCGTCCCTCAGAACGCGTGCGTCGTCTCTCCAAGTTCAATGCAGCCTCACACGTCCTCCTCTATAACTTGGTCGCCTTCTGCACGCTGAACTTTTGTCCAGGCTTCCAATTTGAACATCCCGCCAGGGATCCGCATCGCGGTTGAACGTGACGCCAGCATGGCCGCATAAATCAAGGAGTCGATCTTCGACACTTCGTCGACTGAGCAGATGTTCTCGATGCCTGCGTTTCGCTATGCATGATCGGATTCGCGCGGAACGTATGCGGCGCTTGGCGCGTCGATCGACATGCCAAGAGCTGAAACCCTTGCCGACCGATACATCCGCGCTCCATTCGGACAACTCCGCGAACGACTGCGGACCGGGCCGCGCCGCAACCCGCGATGGCGAATGTTCGCGACGCATGGGATTCGTCTCTATCTATCAGACCAGCGCCGTAGCGGTCGTAAGGATGTTCGCCACGAATTATCCGTAGATGCCTTCCATCACCCAGCGTTTCCGGCTCGCCGTATCTCGCGCCCTTTCCAACACCTGTTCCCGTTTCCAGGCGACACTGTAACCACCGAGCTCCCAGTTGAGCATATCGAGCCTCGATCCACGCAGTGCCAAGCGAGTCGGGAAGCCAATTCGACAACAAGCTGTCCACGAGCCGGCGTTTCCGATCACATCTGTTCGGGCCAGATTCATGCGCAATCGCTTACTGCCGGCATCGTCTTCGGTCTCAAGCCGTGCGACCCGCTATCGAACGAATCGGCGCTCTAACGTTAAAACCAGTTCACCCAGCATGACGCGAGGATAGTTCATGGAACTCGACCGACGCCGCCATCTCAATCTCGCCGCCGCAACGGGTCTCTACCTGCTCACACGCGGGGCGCAAGCCGCCGGTCACGCCGACGACATGCCAAGCCCTGATGAAATGCAGGCGATCCAGCGCGGTGGCCTCTATGCCGCACTGCGCGACCCCCATGACACGCAGCTTCCGATCGACGCTTCACCCAGCGCTTCATCTATAGCCCCGCGCCGCACGCCTCCGCAGTGGGCCACTGGATCGATGCGCCGCCCTTGCCCTTGCCGCGCAGCGAGATGGCCTGGGCGACGAGCGAAGGCGCACGCATGCACGTGATCGGCGGGTACGGCGCCGGACAGGTCGCACGCCCGCACCACCATGTCTTCGATGTCGCGCGCAACCGCTGGCTCGAAGCCGCGCCGATTCCACGTGGCGCAAATCATATCTGCGTGGCTGCGCTCGACGGCGTCGTGTACGCGTTCGGCGGTTTTGTCGAGCAGAACCGGATCGCCGTGCCGGATTGCTATGCGTATGTGGTCGCCGACGATCGCTGGCACACGATCCATCCGCTATCGCGCGGATCGCGCGGCGCGATCGCCGTCGTCGCGCACGACGGACTCGTGCACGCGATCGGCGGCCGCGACACGCGCTCGGTCGACTGGCACGAAGTCTACGATCCGCGAAGCGATAGCTGGAGGACTCTCTCGCCTGTTCCCGGCCCGCGCGATCATTCGGCAGCGGTATCGCTTGGCGGACGCATCCACGTCGCCGGCGGGCGCATGGACACGTTTGATTTCAACACCGGGATGCACGTCGCCTACGACGCACAAAAGGACGCCTGGGAAGAACGTGCCCCGATGCCCACGCCGCGCTCCGGGCACGGCGGCGTCGTGTGGCGCGGCAAATTCCTGTGCATGGGCGGCGAGGGCACACGTCGCGTATTCGGACAGAACGAAGGCTACGATCCCGGCGCCGACGCCTGGCAGGCGTATGCGCCGATGCTCACGCCGCGTCACGGCATGGGCGCGGCGGTAATCGGCGACGCGGTCCACGTCGCAGGCGGCGGACCGATGAACGGTGGACGCATTCAGAGTTCAATCCACGAACTGTTCTTTGCTTGATATGTCCTCGAAAAAAACCCCGGCGCAGTCAGGACGGGGTTGTCTCCGTTCAAGAGGGGAACGCGCCTACTTGCAATGACGTTCCCAATGATGATGCACGTGGACCTTGTGACACACAGCATGATGATGCGCTTCAGCGAAAGCCGGAGCGACAAACAAGATTGCCATGCCAGCGGTAAGCACGGTGAGAATTGCCTTTTTCATCAGCTCGTTAACCTGAAGGTGGAAGAGACGAAATCCTAGCAGCGCGAGCTTACGAGCACCTTGGCGCGAAGAAGTCGTGCGGCGGTACTCGTACCATGAGTTGCCGAAATCGACCCATTAGTGCCGGTCGGGCCGTCGCATATCTAAGGGCAGATATCAGAGGGGAACGGACATTCCGTGTTGTCACCCAAGGACACCGGCCAAAGCCGACAGTTAGGCGACGGCGTCGATGAGCCGGTAGGAACACCAAGTCTATCCCCATGTTGAAAAAGCAAAAAAGCGCGCGATGGCTTACAGCAACGTCGGCGGTACAAGGTTTCGATTGGCGAGAGGCACGGCACCAAGCGCTGCCAGTTCACGCGACGCGTCTTCGTAGAAGATTGCGTCGAACAGAGGCCATGGATCTCTACGAGATTCGAGCAGGGCTCGCGCGCACGGCGGGACGTCTCGCCGCGCTGCGTCTGACCGCGGACGAGGAGCAGTTGCTGAGCCTTCTCATTGACCAGATGGATTCCGCCGTTGCCGAGCGCAGCAGCCATCTGTATCAAACCCTGAACACCGAGTTTCATCGTCAATTGATGGCCGCGACCAAGAATCCGCGGCTGATCACGATCAACCAAGCCGTCGAAGACGAACTGACACTCTACATTTACAAGGGCGTGTATTCGTTCGCGCAAATGCAGCGTTCCTCGAAGGAACACCGCGAGCTCTTCGAAGCGCTGCGTGCGGGTCAGGCCGATGCGGCTGCACAGGCTTTCGAGAATCACGTGCAGACGGGCAAGAAGCGCATGCTCGACACCGTGTCGACGAGCCCGTCCGAACGTTAATAAGCTTGGAGCAGCTTTTTGAAAACCATCGTGTTTCTGGATCGCGCGACGCTGTCGGCTGATCTGCCCGATTTTCCCTTTCCACATCGCTGGGTCGAATATTCGTCCACCACGCCGGGACAGGTGGTAGAGCGCTGCAGTGACGCGCAGATCGTCGTGACCAACAAGGTGCCGCTGACGGGCGACGTGCTCGCGCAGTTGCCGCATCTGGAACTGATCGGCGTGCCGGCAGGCGTCATCATCTGGATATGGAAACATGCCGCCGACGTGGCATCGAAGTGGTCGCGTGTCCGGGACATTCGACGATCTCCGTGCCGGCGCACGCGTTCGCACTGATGCTAGCGCTGCGCCGCAACCTGGTTGCTTACTGGCGCGACGTCTATGGCGGGGGCTGGGGCGGGTCACCCACTTTCTACGCTGAACTGCATCCGATCGAGGATCTGCATGATTCGACGCTCGGCATCGTCGGCGCCGGTCACGGTGGAAAGCGACTCACCAAACTAGCCGGCGCGTTCGGCATGCGTGTGATCTTCGCCGAGCGAAGGCATGCCACGGTGGTGCGCGAGAGCTACGTTGCGTTCGACGAGGTGCCGCGCGAAGCGGATGTGATCAGCCTGCATTGCCCGCTTACCGACGAAACGCGGCATCTTTTCGGTCTCGCCGAATTCGAGCGAATGAAGCGCAGCGCGTCGCTCGTGAACGCCGCGCGCGGCGGCATCGTCGACGAGGGGGCGCTAATCGAGGCGCTCGACCGCAAGCTGCTCGCGAATGCCCCGCTCGACGTCCTCGAGCAGGAGCCGCCTGCAGTCGATCATCCGCTGTGACCCGCGCGCGCACGGATCTGATCGTGACTCCACATGTCGCATGGCGGACTCAGGTGGCGATCGCGCAAGGAATCGTACGGCATTATGCGCGGCGCTGGGACCGAAATGGAAAGATAGTGTTGCGCCTTTCCAAGTTCGCTGAGAGACGCGTGATGTGACGAAGGGCGCTATCGCGCCCTTCTTGTCCGGAGAAAAGCAAACAACCGCTTACTTCGCGCCCAGCAAATGCGGCAGAAACTGCGGGATATGGGGGAAAAAGATGATCAGCAGCAGATCTATCACGAGCGCGAAGATGAACGGAAGAATCGCGCGCGTCGCCTTCTCCACCGACACTCCGCCGATCGACGCCGCCGTGAAGAGACAAAAACCGATCGGCGGCAGATTAATGCCGATGGCCGAGTTGATCAGCACGATCACGCCGAACACGACCGGATCGATGTGCATCTGCACGACGAGCGGCAGGAACACCGGAATCACCACCGCGATGCTTGAGATCGTTTCGAGCACGGTATGCGCCGCGATGAGGAACAGGTTGATCAGGATCAGCAGCACGATCGCGCTCGTGGTGATCGCGAGAAAACTGTTCGCTACATGCAGCGGAATCTGCGCTTCAATCAGGTAGCGCCCGAGCACGAACGCAAGCCCGAGCAGGAACGAGACACGCGTGGTATTCACCGATGTTCTCACCAGAATGTCCTTGAAATGCGAGAGCTTGAGCGTGCGGAAGATGAACGCGCTCACCAGCGTCACATAGACCGCCGCGACCACGCCCGCCTCGACCGGCGTGAAGATGCCGCCGAGGATGCCGCCCAGAATGATGACCGGCGTGAGCAGCGCCCAGAACGCCTCGCGGAAAGTCGTCCACAGCTTGCGCCCATCGAACGGCTCGACTGCGCTGTAACCCTTCTTCACCGCGGTCACGTAATTGACGATCATGAACGACACGACCACCAGCAGCATCGGAACGATGCCGGCGATGAACATCGTGCCGACCGATACGTTCGCCGTATACGCATAGACGAGCATGCTCATCGACACGGGAGAGAGCAGCCCGAGCGAACCCGCCGCCGATTGCAGCGCCACCGCGAACGCGCGGTTATAACCCTTCTTCACCATGCCGGGAATCATCACCGAGCCGATCGCGGCAGTGTCGGCCGTCGCGGAGCCGGAAAGGTCCGCGAAGAACATGCTCGCGACGATCGTCACCTGGCCGATTCCACCGCGCATGAATCCCACTAGCGCCTGCGAAAATTCGATGATGCGCTTCGACACGCCGCCCGAATCCATGATCGCGCCCGTCAGCATGAAGAACGGAATGGCGAGCAGGCCGACGTTGTTGAGGTTCGAAAACAGTTGCTGCGGAATCACGAGCAGCGACGTGCCGTTGATCGACAGCGCGAGCGTCGCCGCAATGCCGATGCAGATGGCCACCGGCACGCCGAGCCCGAGCAGCCCCGCTCCAAAAGCGATTGCCCACATGATGTTTTTCCTAGAGATGTTCGGACACGCCCTCGACAAGCGTGGCGTCGGTCTGCGTCTGCGGCGCGAGATGCGAGACGGCGATCCGCACCAGCGAATGAAACGCGAGCAGCGCGCCACACACCGGAATCGAGAGATACGGATAGACCATCGAGATCGGAATCGACGCGGCGGTTTCGGTGCCCATCAGCGCGAGCATGTCGGTGCCGTATAGGACGAACACCGCGCCGAGCGCAAGGATCGCGCAGTCCGTGAAGTCCTTGAGCAGCGGCGCGAACGCGGGCGGCACGCGATCGGCCAGCACGCGCACTTCCGGATGCGCGCGCAGCTTCACGCCGGCCGCCGCGCCAAGGCACGTGAGCCACACGAACAGATACGCCGACACCTCGTCGGACCACGATAGCGAATCGTGCAGCACGAAGCGGAAGATCACCCCGAGCCCCGCGACGATCACCGCCCCGAGCAAGAGGCAGCTACAGACGAACAGATTGATCTTCAGCACGATGCCGTCAACGAACATCAAGCCGCGCGCGAGCTTTTCCATGCGTGTCGCCTCCCGTGGTGCCTGGGTTGTGCGGTGGCCGTCGTTCGCATCCGTCATTCCGATGCGACCGCCGGCGCTTGCTTGGCCGTGTTGATCTCCTGATACAGCGCCGGGCCATCCGGAATCTTGCCGATGAGTTCGTCGCGCGCGGTCTTGGTGGCTTGCGCCCACGGCGCGGTATCGACTATCGTGACCTGGATGCTTTTCGCTTTCATCGAAGCGATCGCGGCGTCGTATTCGCGTTTGTACTCCTTGAGATCGAAGTCCGCGGCGATCTTCGCCGAGTCCTGGAACGCTTTCTGATCGGCGGGCGAAAGCTTGTCCCACGAGCTCTTGCTCATCGCCAGCACGACCGGAAGATAGTTCACGCGCGTCACGTAGAAGTGCTTGGCAACGTCGGAGAACTTGTCCTGCACGAACTGCTCGGGCGAGGTATCGGCGCCATCGACGAGACCTTGCGACAGCGCGAGAAACAACTGGTTGTAGGCGAGCGGCGTCGGATTCGCGCCGAGCGCCTTGTAGCCCGCGATATAGCCCGGACTCTGCATCACGCGCACCTTCAGATCCTTCATGTCCGCGAGCGACGTGACCGGACGTTTGGTCGTGAACAGGTTGCGTTCCCCGACCGCGAGCCACGTGAGGCCGATCATGTTCACCGGCTTCATCATGTCGAGATACTTGCGGCCGACCGGACCTTGCAGCACGCCGTTCGCTTCGTCCATGCTGGAGAAGAGATACGGCATATCGAAGATCTGCCATTGCTTAATCGTGTTGTCGATCGGCGCCTGCGCGGAAATCATCAGCTCCTGCGTGCCCGTGCGCAGCGCCTGCGTCATCTGCACTTCGCCGCCGAGCTGCGATTGCGGGAACAGTTGAATCTCGACGTGGCCGTGCGTGCGCGCGGCGACTTCCTTCGCAAACACCTGCGCGGTCAACTGATAGTGATTGTCGGGCGCCAGCGTGTGTCCGAGCTTCATCACGACCTTGTCCTGCGCGCTCGCGCCAGACGATACCGCCACGCACATCGCGGCGAGCGCCGCGCTCATCGCTACGCGCAGCATGCTCTGCGCTCTGAAAAGCGAACTCATGTTGTCTCCTTGCTCGATAGGGATACCGCCCGGCGGGTGCGCCGCATCGTTCGGTGCGAGTGCGCGGTGCGAATGCGGAGCCGGCGGGTTGACGCAAGTATTTGTGATCGCAGCGATGGTGCGTTAGGACCAGTCGTCGAATTTCTTGGACTTTTTTACGCGGCCCTTTCGCATCGCCGGGTCCGATGCAAAAAAGTCCAAAAGATCGCGCGAACCGTCCTACCGGTTGAATGAGGCCCCTCTTTAAAGTGACTTCCACGCCGACGATGCGATGTCAGAACGCATCGTTTAGCGATAACCCCAACTCATCACGAAGAAACATCGACATGGCCAAACGCCCTCATATGGATTGCTATGCGATCGGCGACACCGCCGATTTCGCCAAGACCGTCTCCGAATACGATATCTATGGCTTTGCCGGCATCGTCGGCGATTTCTACGCCGTGCATCTCAACGAGGAATATGCGAAGGGCACTCGCTTCGAGAAACGCATCGCGCAGGGCTGCCTGTCGGTCGGATTTCTCTCCACGGTGATGGGCTACATGGCCGGGAAAGCGCCGAGCCCCGGCGCCGTGTCGTACCGCTATGACATCACCTTCAACGCGCCGGTGTTCATCGGCGACACGGTGAGCGCGCGTCTCACGCTCGAAGAAAAGGACGAAGAACGCAACGTGTGCGTCTTCGCCGCCGACGTGACGCGCCAGGACGGCGTGGTCGTGGCATCGGGCAAGACCTATCTGAAAGTGCTGTAACGCCATGACGAACGACACGCTTCCCATTCTCGCCTCGCAGCACGGCGCGTTACGCCTCCTGACGCTCAATCGCGCCGACAAGCTCAACGCGTTCACGCCCGACATGCTCGCTGCGCTCGAAGCGGAAATCGCCGATGCGCTCGCCGACGACGCGACGCGCGTGATCGCGCTCACCGGCAGGGGCGCGAAGGCATTCGCCGCGGGCAACGACATCGAGCGGCTCGTGTCGCTCGACGGCGTCTCGGCTTATCGCGACATGGTGGCCGGCCAGCGCGCGCTGCTGCGTCTGCATGAAAGCGCGAAGCCGACCATCGCGATGGTCAACGGCTACGCGCTCGGCGGCGGCTTCGAACTGGCGCTCGCGTGCGACTTCATCGTGGCATCGAGCGATGCGAGCTTCGCGTTTCCCGAGATCACCTTGAACACCATGCCCGGCTGGGGCGGCACGCAACTGGCCGTCGCCAAGATGGGGCTCGCGTGCGCGAAACGCTTCGTGCTGAGCGGCAGGCGCTTTTCCGCGCGCGAGTGCGAGGCGTTCGGCTTCATCCACGAAATCGCCGCGCCCGAGAAGCTGTTCGATACCGTGCGCGCGTTCGCCGACACCCTCGCCTCCTACGATCCGTTCGCGGCCGAGATGGCCAAGCGCGCGCTGAATCGCGCGGGCGAATTGCCCTTGTCCGCCGGACTCGATTTCGAGGCCGCGCAATACGCCGTGAATTTTTCGAGCGAAGGCGCGCGCGCGGGCCTGCGGCACTTCGTGGAACGCAAACGTGCGCGCCGCGCCGCGCAAGCCGACACCGCACCGGTCACGCCATGACGACAAACTTCAATCAACCTCACTGGCTCGGCGAAGAGCACACGATGATGCGCGAAGCAGTGCGCCGCTTCGCCGAGAAGGAAATCGCGCCGCAATCGGAGGCGCTCTGGGAGCACGAAGCGTTTCCCTACGCAATCTGGCGGCAGGCAGGCGAACTCGGCTTCACGGGCTTGCCGTATCCCGAGGAATACGGCGGCGGTGGCGGCGACTGGCTGTCGTTCGTGATCGTGCTCGAAGAACTCGCACGCGTGGACTGCGCCGTCGCCAATGCGCTGATGGCGAACTCGACCGTCGCGAGCCTCCTGAACAACTACGGCACGGCGCAACAGAAAGCGCGCTTTCTGCGCCCCATTCTCGACGGCACGCAGATCGGCGCGATCGGATTGTCCGAGCCCGACGCCGGTTCCGATGCGGCCAACATCGGCACGCGCGCGGTTTTCGACGGCGAACACTGGATCATCGACGGTGCGAAGACCTTCATCAGCAATTCGGGCACGGAGATCGGCGGGCCGACCGTGATCGCGGCAGTCACCGGCACTCGGCCCGATGGCCGCAAGGAGATCTCTAACTTCATCGTGCCGCAAGGAACGCCAGGCTATGGCAAGGGCAGAAAGCTACGCAAGATCGGCTGGCGCGCATCGATCACGCACGAGCTGTTCTTCGAGCAGTGCGCGATTCCCGCCGATCAACTGCTGGGCGAACGCGGCGCGGGCCTGCGCCAGACGCTCGCGCAGATCAGCACGGGGCGCATCCTCATCGGCGCGCTCGCGCTCGGCATCCTGCAGGGCTCGCTGGATCGCTCGGTCGCATACATGAAGGAGCGCCGCGCGTTCGGACGCGCGATCGCCGAGTTTCAGGCGCTGCAGTTCAAGATCGCCGACATGGCGGCCGATGCGCACGCCGCACGTCTGATGCTCTACGACGCCGCCGCGTCGAAGGACGCCGGCGCGGCCTTCGATACGCAGGCGTCGCAAGCCAAACTGTTAGCGACCGAGCACGCGATGAAAGCCGCGCATCAGGCGCTGCAGATTCACGGCGGTTACGGGGTGATGGCCGAGTTTGCAGTCGCGCGCGCATTCGGCGATGCAAAGGTGCTGGAGATCGTCGAAGGCACCTCGGAAATACAACGCATGATCATCGCGCGCACGCTGCTCGCGTGATCGCGCGCTGAAACCGAGAGGAGAATGTTTATGCTGGAAGGCATCAAGGTGCTGAGTTTCACGCATTTTCTGCAGGGCCCCGCCGCCGTGCAGATGCTCGCCGATGTCGGCGCGGATGTGATCAAGATCGAACCGCCCGGCGGCGCGTTCGAACGTAGCTGGACCGGCGCGGATGCATTCCTCGAAGGCGTGAGCGTGTTCTTTCTGCTCGGCAACCGCAATCAGCGCAGCATCTCGCTCGATCTGCGCGACGAAGCGGCGCGCGAGATCGTTTGGCGTCTGATCCGCGAAGCCGACGTGCTCGTCGAGAACTATCGTCCCGGCGTGCTCGACAAGATGGGCTTCGGCTATGCGCAGGTGCATGAAGTCAATCCGCGTCTCGTGTATTGCTCGTGCACGGGCTACGGTTCGTCCGGGCCTTATCTGAAGCGTCCAGGCCAGGATCTGCTGCTGCAGGCGATGAGCGGACTGACCATGCTTTCCGGCGACGCGGAGTCGCCGCCCACGCCGGTCGGTTCCGCCATCGTTGATCAGCATGCCGCCGTGCTCGCCGCATTCGGCGTGGTCGCCGCGTTGCAGGCGCGCGAGCGCACGGGCGTGGGCACGCGCATCGAGAGCAACCTGCTCAACGCCGCGCTCGATCTGCAAATCGAGCCGTTCACGTACTACATGAACAAGGGGCCGTTGTGGGCACGCACGCATCCGCCGACCGGCAGCCGCTTTCATCCCGCGCCGTATGGCGTGTACCGGACGCGTGACGGCTATATCGCGATGTCGCTCACCCCGACGCAGAAGCTCGCGAACGCGCTGTCGTGTCCCGCGCTCGCCGCGTTCACGCATCCGAAGGACAACGTGCTGAGGCGCGACGAGATCAATCGTCTCGTCTATGACACGCTGAAAACGCGCACGACCGAAGAGTGGATGCACACCTTCGAGGAACACGATATGTGGTTCGCGCCCGTCAACGATTATGAGCAGGTCGAGCAGGATCCGCAGGTCGCGCACAATGAAATGATCATGTCGTTCGATCACGAGGAAGCGGGACCGGTGCGCGTGCTCGCGCATCCGGTGCGCTACGACGGCGCGGCGCCTCCGCTGCGGCGGCACCCGCCGAAACAGGGACAGCATACCCGCGAAGTGCTCGCGGAACTGGGTTATACGCCGCAGGAGATCGACGGCTATGTCGAACGCGGCATCGCATTGACTTCGAGGAGAGAAGCATGAACGCGCAACCGAACAACTGGCCGGCGCTCTTGCGCTTCGATGACGTCGAGATCGGCCGCACGCAGGTCAACGTTCAGACGGTCACAGAGGCCGAAGTGAACGCGTTCGGACACCTATCCGGCGACCTGAATCCGCTGCATATGGAAGATGCCTTCGCCGAATGCTCCCCTTTCGGACGGCGCGTCGTGCATGGCCTGTTGACGGCCGCGCTGGTCTCGGCGGCGCACACCGAATTGACCGGTCCGGGCTTCGCGTATGTCGGGCAGGAGCTGCGCTTTCTGGGGCCGGTGTATATCGGCGATACGGTGACGATCAACGTTTGCGTCGTCGAAAAGAAGCCCGCAAAGCACATCCTCGTGATGGATACGACGGTGCGCAATCAGCAAGGACGCGTGGTGCTGAGCGGGCTTTCCGCGCTGAAGGAACTGCGCTTCGATCATGCGCTGATGGCGCGCAGCGCGGCGGCGTGACACCGTCGCGCGGGCCGCATGGTGTAAATGCCAACTAATCGGCGGGCGCGGGCACGGCTACACTCGTGCAGTCGCCCGCGCAGCGCGGGCATGCAGGCGGGCGCCACGACGCTCCGCCGCCAACGGAGGAGACAGTTGGATACCGCATGTTGCTGTCACGTTCCGGTGATCCGGATCGAGGACTACGAATACGGCGCGCACGTCAAGACGCCGGACTTCCATCTCGCGCCGATCGAGGCGCTCAAATCGACGCTGGTCTATCCGCACCGGCACGACTTCTATCACATGATGTGGGTGCTCGCGGGCAGCGGCTCGCATGTGATCGACTCGGTGCGCTACGACGTGCGCCCCAATACGCTCTACATCATGGCGCCGGGACAGATTCACGATCTCGATCTGTCCGCCGATACGCTCGGCTATTCGCTCAGTTTCTCGTCGGAGTTTTTCGCGTTCCGCGTGCAGAACCGCCATACGGAGACGGAAGTACCCGTCTATAACTTCGAGCAGCTCGCCCCGTGCGTCAACTTGAGCGACGCACAGGTGCGCGAACTGGCGCGCGTGATGGACGGCATCCGCCATGAGTATCAGGAGGAGCAGGTCGGCTACACAGACGCGATCTGGGCCTATCTGCACGTTTTTCTGATCAAGGTCGCGCGCATGTGCGATGCCGCCGCCATACGCGATGCCGCCGCGACGCGCAGCGTGCTGCTGTCGCGCCGCTTCAAGAGCCTGCTGGAGAAGCATTTTCGCTCCGTCAACGAAGCGGCCGATTACGCGCGCCTGCTCAACGTCACGGAACGCGCGCTCAACGAAGCGACGCGTCAGGCGCTCGGCAGCACTGCGCCCAAGCTGATCCGCGAGCGCGTGATGCTGGAGGCCAAGCGTCTGCTGCTGCACTCCGAAGTGAATGTCGCGGAGATCGCCGCGATGCTCTCGTTCGACGATCCCGCCTACTTCAGCCGCTGCTTTCGCAAGCATACGGGCCGCTCGCCGATCGACTATCGGCGCAGCCTCGACAAGCTGCACATCTGAGCGTCTTCATGCGGCGCTTCGATGCGGAAATGTCCAACAGTTCATGCGTTTCATCCTAACGCGGTCGCGCAGGCGCTTCTTAGAATCGTCCTGCGAATGACAAACTCAAGGAGACGCCGTGTCGAACGCAATGAACTCGCTGTCAGTCAGCGAGACCCGGGCAGAGCTGTTTCGCGAAACCCTCGATAAAACCGCGCAAAAGGTCGCTTCCGACGAGCTGACCTTCGGCGTCGAATTCCCGCAAGTCACCGGCCCCGATGGTCAATGGGTGCGTCTGCCCGCCTCGCTTTCGGCGGGCTACGACGGCGACGCATGGAGCCACGGCAACTGGTTCTGCGGCTTCTGGGTCGGCTTGCTGCTCAGCTCGTACGTGCACACCGGCGAGGCGCGCTTTCTGGAATGGGCGCGCGCCCGGATGCTGCTCGTCCGCCAGCGCGCGCAGGATCCGAACACGCATGACATCGGCTTCATCTTCGATAGCAGCGCGGTGCCGGGACATCACATCACCGGCGACGCGTGGTTCGCCGACATTGCGCTCGAAGCCGCCGACAAGCTGCGCGCTCGACTCGTGACGACGCGCAACGGCGCGTATCTCGCGTCCTGGGGACCGATCTCCGATCCGCGCGGCCGCAGCGCCTCGGCGATCGACACGATGGCCAATCTGTCGCTGCTCTACTGGGCCGCCGGTCACGCCGACGACGGCAGCTACCGGCAAGCCGCGGACGCGCACGCCAAGATGACGGCGCGCGCCTTCGTCCGCGCCGACGACTCGACCTATCACGCCGTCGAATACGACGTGCACAGCGGCGCCCGGAAACGCGGCTACACGTTTCAAGGCGCGTTCGACGAATCGGCGTGGAGCCGCGGCCAAGCTTGGGCGATTTACGGCTACGTTAACTCCGCACGGGAAACCGGCAAGCGCGCGTATCTGGATCTGGCCGAGCGTCTCGCCGATTACTACCTGCGCCGCCTCGACGGGCGTCAGGTGCCTCCGTGGGACTTCGATGCGACCGGCCGCGACGCCGAGATCAAGGACACGGCCGCTGCCGCCGTGGTGGCGTCGGCCTTGCTGGAGATGGCACGCGTGCATCCCGAGGCGCACGCCGCCGCGAAATGGCGAGGCCACGGCCTCGCGATGCTCGAAGCGCTATGCCGCGACGAATTCACCCGGGACGGCCAGCACGGGCTGTTGCATAACTCGTGCTACTCGAAGCCGCACAATATCGGCGTGGACGGCGCGACCATGTTCGGCGACTTCTACTTCGTCGAGGCGCTATGCCGCGCCGTGCATCCCGGCAAGCTGCGCCCGCTCGACGACACGCGCATTCCACTCGCCTGAGAGTCACGACGAAGCCATCGCCGGCAGGTCTTGATCGACGACGACCTCCGGATCCTCCCGGTCCGCCCCGGCATTCTTAAGGTCGGTTTTGAGCGCGGGCCACGAGGTCATGCGCCCGCCGTGTGCCGCGCCGGTCTCGATGATGGTCCACGGGCCGTGGCAGATCGCTGCCATCGGCTTGCCGTCATCGAAAAAGACCTTTGCGAAAGCCACCGCCTTCGGCTCCGTCCGAAGCGCATCCGGGTTCAGGACGCCGCCCGGCAGGAAGAGCGCGTCGAAACTCGGGGCTTGGCGTGGTGGAGGGCGACGTCGACCGGGAACTCGTCTCCCCAATTCGTGAAGTTCCAGGCGCGGACATGCTTATTCCTGTTTTTTTGCTCATCAACCGTCGCCGACATATCCCACCCATACGAGCCGCAGCCGCAAAGGCCGCGAGCGCGCTGGACGGGCCGTCGTCTCGGCGCGAGACGATGCACGTCTCGGCGGCGGCTTGGTCGAGTGCCTTACGAGGCTCGACCATTTCGACTTGCTCAGATCCTTCCTCATCGCGCTGGCCGCGATGGAGCCGATCACGGCGATCAGCGCACCAGGAGCGCGCGGCGCCAGACGCTTGCAACCGAAGATCACCGCGAGAACGGCAAGCGAAAGCACCATGGTCGGATAATTCGCCGCGGCAATGCGTTGCAACACGCTCACGATCTGCATGACGGGACCTTGCCCATGCTTTGCGAGCCCGAACAGCCCGGCGAGTTCGCCCGCCGCGACCTGCACGTCCACGCCTGTCAGGAAGCCGATCACAGCACTGCGCGAAAGAAGGCGGCCAGAAAGCCCAGGCGAAAGATGCGCGCAGCCACGAGCATGACGGCAGCCGTCAGGGCCACTATGCTCGTCAGGCCGACGTATTCCATACTGCCCGATTTGGCGACGGCCGTAAGCGTGCCCGCGAGGACCGCGGCTGTCGCGGAGTCTGCCGCGACCACCAGCTGGCGCGACGCGCCAAGTACCGCAAATGCAAACAGGGGGAGCAAGATCGTGTAGAGACCAGTAACTGTGGGCGTGCCGGAAATCTTCGTGTAGCCCATCACCTCGGGGACGCGCACTGGGGGACGTCCTTCCACCAACGCTGCCGTTTCACCTGGTCCTCGCGCGCTGCGCTACAGTCGCCGCGAAGCCTCGCATTGCAGTGGAGCACGCCTTCCGGAGTGCTAACGAACGGCGTTATGTTCATTATGTCAATCCGAAGCGATATTAACGCTCAAAGAACTTCCGCAGACGTCTCATAAATTTTGCGAATCGTTGGGTTCTCCCTGGCCGACGCAAACCCTGCGCGGTCAAGAGGGTCAACGGGACGGGCGTTGGTCCAGATCAAATCCTCCGCCGATAGACAGCCGTGCCCCTGTCACGGAAAAAATGTGAGGAGTACAGCAGGCTAGACCGCATGTCCTTCGTCGGGCGTTTGGGGAGTCTCGTCGGAACCCGGCCTAAAGATGATACCGACGTACTCTGCAGATTTCTGTTCGACGTCGGGCTGAGGCCGTAGTTGCGTGAAAAGGCACCCTGGGACCCTTTTCACCGGTCGCTAAAACGAGACAGCCAGCTCGACGCCTGAATAGTCGACGCGGGGCGCAAGTCTTCGATGCGGACCCGGCTCGAAATGCACCAGGCCGTAACCCTCCATGGTCCGAAGGGTACGCGAGAGGTTGGACACCGCGCGACCGGTCTTCGCGGCCAGCTCGTCCAAGGAGCCCGGGTTTGTCTCAGCGATCGTCGCGAGCAATTCCCGGTTGCTTTCGGACAGCACCTTGGCCAGCGTTTCGAGCGACTGGAACCAGACTTTCGGTTCATCGGGCGCGGGCTTGTATTGGCCTTTCGCGATGGCGATGGTCCGGGCCTTGTATTCCTCGCGCGAGGCAATACCAACTTTCAGGATCTTGGTGTCTGCAGTCATATCAGCTACTCCTTTCCTGCAAGATCGTTTCAACTTCCGCCCAGAAATCTTCCATCAGCTTGCCGGCGTCCTCATAGTCGTAGAATCGAACTCTTTCGCCCTTGTGCTTGTGGTCGTATTCGATCCGCGTTCGGGCTCCCGGGCCGGAGCCTTCGGTGATCCCGTGCGCGTTGTCGAAGCCCAGCAGGCGGGCGCCGTCCTCGGCATGGAGCGTTAGCGAATATCTAAGTCCATGCGGGCGCTCCGGTGTCACGTCGCATTCCTTGACCTCAAACTTGACCCAGCATGTTTCGCTGCCATCGATGGCAAAGCTCTCCCCGTCCAAGGACAAAAGCGCGTCCAAGCTGTGGTGATGATCGGTCATGCTTTATGTTATCACAGTCTGATAAGATCGTTCAAATCCACGTTTGACATGAGCGGCGACCAAGAGGCAGCAAAGCTGGGCGCTTAGACGTCGGATTGATGGAAGGGCTAGGCGTCATAGGGGCGGGCTCGAGAAGCTGCCCATGCCTACATCTGTAAGCGCCATCCAGATTGGCATCTAGCGACTGCGCCGGACCTTCCCGCGATTGATGTTACGTGCCATGGAAACTGAAGACTGCGCGGCTAAGCGAAAAGCGTGCACCCTCCCTGGCATAAAAATTGCGGCAACGACTAACTTTTGTCCAGCAGGTCCGCACACTGTTCGCTATGAATGACGACACGTCACCCGCCGCCAGCTTCAGCGCTGTCTGGCTTCAACTGTGGGCCGGGTCCACAGACGACTATTCCATTTTCGCCCTTTCGCCTGACGGCGTCGTCATGACGTGGAACCCAGGGGGCGAGCGTATCCAAGGGTACAGGGCTGATGAAATCATAGGGCAGCCATTCTCCGTGTTTTACATGGAGACCGAACGGGCCGCGGGCGCGCCCGACGCCGCACTCAAAGCTGCTGCCAGTTCAGGGCGCTATGTTAGTGAAGGATGGCGTCTGCGACAGGACGGCACGAGGTTCTGGGCCAATGCCGTCATGACAGCACTCCGTGATAGCGCTGGTCAGCTTCTGGGCTTTGGAAAGGTCGTTCAGGACGTCAGTGACAAAAAGGCGGCTCACGACGCCGTGCTGCAAAGCGAGCGCAGCTTTCGCCTGCTGGTTCAAGGTGTCATCGACTATGCGATCTTCATGCTGTCGCCCGACGGCCGGGTCACAAGCTGGAACTCCGGCGCCCGGCGGATCAAAGGATACAGCGAAAGCGAGATTGTGGGCTCGCACTTTTCAAGGTTTTACACGCCAGAGGACGTCGCCGCCGGGGTGCCGTTTCGCGGGCTGGAAACGGCAAGACGCGAAGGCCGTTTCGAGGCAGAAGGTTGGCGCGTGCGCCAGGATGGCAGCCGCTTCTTCGCACACGTCGTCATTGACGCGATCCGCGAGAACGGTGAGCTCGTCGGTTTTGCGAAGGTCACCCGGGACATCACCGAACGTCGGCGTGCCTCGGAACTACTTGAGCAAACGCAGCGCGCTCTGTTCCAGGCGCAGAAAATGGAGGCGTTGGGGAAACTGACCGGCGGGGTGGCACACGATTTCAACAATGTCCTGCAGGTGCTCCGCGGAAACTTGGAACTGCTCGAAAGCAGGTACGGACGGGACAACTGGAGCGCCGAGCGCTTGGGCAAGGCGATCGACGCCGTGGATCGCGGCGCGAAACTAGCCTCGCAGCTGCTCGCCTACGGACGTCAGCAACCACTGGCGCCCCTTGTCATTAATCCCGCACGCCAGCTTCGCGTACTAGACGACCTGTTGCGCCGGGCGCTGGGCGAGACGATCGAAATCGAGTCTGTTGTCGCGGGCGGTCTCTGGAACGTCCTCGTTGATCCGCATCAGCTGGAAAACGTGATTCTAAATCTGGCGATCAATGCACGCGATGCAATGCCGGATGGCGGCAAGCTCACACTCGAACTCGCCAACGCGACGCTGGATGACGAATACGTCTCGACGGTACCTGACGTCAAGGTCGGACAGTATGTCATGCTGGCTGTCACGGACACGGGGACCGGCATGAGCCGGGAAGTGATGGAGCGCGCTTTCGATCCGTTCTTCAGCACGAAACCGGAAGGCGAAGGTACTGGCCTTGGACTGAGCATGGCGTATGGGTTTGTCAGGCAGAGCGACGGACACATCAAGCTCTACAGTGAGATCGGCGAAGGAACAACTGTCAGGATCTATTTACCTCGCTCAACCGGCACGGCAGTCGAATTCCCGGCGCGCACGAGGGGCAGCGTGAAGCACGGCGAAGAGACCATTCTCGTGGTGGAGGATGATCCGCAGGTCCAATCGACGGTTGTCGAGCTTCTTACCTGCTTGGGCTACGCTGTGTTAAAGGCAAATGACGCCGAGCAGGCACTGGCTGTCGTCGCGAGCGGCGTGCACATCGATCTGTTATTTACGGACGTGGTCATGCCGGGGTCGTTGCGTAGCCCCGACATGGCAAGGCAAGCCACCCAGATGCTCCCCGGACTCAAAGTGCTCTTCACTTCAGGGTACACACAGAATGCTATCGTCCACGGCGGCCGGCTCGACCCGGGCGTGGAACTGCTCAGCAAACCGTACAGCCGTCAGCAGCTCGCGACGAAGGTGCGGCAGGTGCTCGGCGACAGCGATAGCAAGACAATCGAACAACCAATGGCCGAATCCAGAGATGACCCGGATATTTCGGTCCGGCGCCCCAAAGAATTGCGCGTCCTTGCGGTAGACGATGACTCCGCGTCGCTCGACGCGCTCTGTGAACTGCTCCTGCTCCTAGGAATCGGCGCACGGCGCGCGGAAAAGGCCGCCGCAGCGCTCGACATCCTCGAAGCGGGCGACATTGACGTTCTTCTGACAGACGTCGTTATGTCCGACATGTCCGGGCTGGAACTGGCGCGCCGTGCCACGGCCATGCAACCAGACCTCGAGGTCATTTTTGCTTCCGGAAACACGCTGTCGGAGGAAGAGACCCGGCAATTCAAATGGTCGGCGCTGCGCAAGCCATATTCGCTTGCGCAGTTGCAAGATACGCTGCAGTCCGCCAGTAACCGTCAGGCAAAGCGGAAAGCCGGCAGGGGCGATCATGACAGGATCCACGACTCAGCCGATAAACCGGGCTCTAAATCTTAGTGCCCTTAGACCCGCGTTGCTCCGACTTTCCTGGTGAAGCCGTGAGTGCACCCCTGCTACGGGAAGTGCAGAAACAAACCAGTAACCGCAGATGGCCGCAGTGAGCGGAACAAGTGTTTGTGGCCCTACCTTGTCGGTTCTATGCAGCCTGGGCGAAGTCCGCGAACGTGCTCTTCGCGGGCCATCTTTCAGTCGGGCCCCCGGGTCGTTAGTTAGCATCGCTAATCTACTAGCGTTAGATTCATTTATGTCAATTGCGCCGTGCTTTGTACAGCACCAGACCATGGGAAAACTCCGGTGGGACCTCCACAAAAAAAGGAAGCCGGCCGATCAAGTAAAGATTAGCCGGCTTGTGACCTGCATGGTTACCTCATGAGGTGCGAGAAAGGGAGTCCGCTGCCGAAGCGCTGCGAGGCGCTTGGTTGATGTCGAATCGATAAAGGGCGAGCGGGGTCGTGCGCAGGATGGCGTCGGTGATTTCCTGGCTTGAGTCAATGTCCTGCAACGCCGAGACCGCTCGAGCGAAGTCAGTCGTATGTTCGAACTGGGTGTGTGGCCAATCGCTACCCCACATTAGGCGCG
>NZ_FCOM02000180.1 GCF_001544695.2 Caballeronia arvi | reverse complement strand
ACGAGCGCCTCTTCTCCGCCGATGAAAAGCCTCGGCTCGTAGCCGCCCGTTTGCCGGAAGACGTCCGTGCGAAACACACACGCGCCCGCCATGAAGCCGATGAGCACGGGGCCGGGCAGCCCGTCGCGCGCGAGTGGACTATCGCGCATGCGCACGCACGTTCCATCGATTGCGCCGTGTTCGCCGACGATCACGCGCGCGCTCAGCACGCCGACGCGCGGCGCGGCATCGAGCACGTCGATGGCACGGGACAGCGAGCCGGGACTCCACCATGTATCGTCGTCGCAGAACGCGACGTATTCGGTTTCGACGCGGGCTACGCCGAGATTGCGGCCCGCCGCGCCCAGGTTGCGCGGCGCGCGGACGAGCTTCACGAACGGAAAGTTTGCCGCGATGCGCTCGGCCGTGCCGTCGTTCGAGGCATTATCGACCGCGATGATCTCGATGCGATCGGGCAGCGCGGCAAGTCTTGCAAGCGTGTCGAGAACCTGATCGGCACGGTTGTAAGTCAGCACGACGACGGAGAGCCGCGCGCGGTCCGCGTCGGGAAGAACGACTCGTTCATCGCTCATGGTGTGCGGGCTGCAAGGTCCAGAAGCGCTCGGGCGCGAAGACATCGTCGTAACCGTTCGGGCCGAACGCCTTCAGTTGGCTCACATAGCGGCTCACGGCGCGCTGCTTCGCTTCGTGATGACGCGCTAACAGAGCCGCATCGATGCGCTCTGACGGGGGCGTCGCGATGATGCCGCAAGCGCAGAGAGCGGCGAGGCGCGTCTGCACGAGCCCGTCCATGCGCCGATACAACGCGTCCTCATATGCGATGCAGGCAAGCGTTGGATCAGCGAGCCATGCCTTGCGGCACGCACGATGCACGAGGTCGTGATCCGAATGAAAAAGGCCCAGCGGAGCGACGAGCGCGCGGCAGGCCGTCGCGCGGATCACGTCGAGCAGGGCCGTGGCTATCTCATCGGGCGTGGCGGGGCTATCGCCTGCATATTGCGAATCGAGAAAGCCGAGATGGATGGCGCGCGCGCCGAGCATGTCGAGCGCGGCGGCGTCCTTGGCGCGACGCGCGCGCATCGCCTGATGCGCGTTCGTGAAGCCGCATTGCGCATCCCAGCCGGTGATGAGCGCATCGTCTGGCACGCCCGCGAAAACCGTGCATACGATCGAATCCGGCGCAGCGGCGACGGCGACGCCGCAACCGAAGACGGCATCGTCGAGATGGGGCGAGACGACGAGCAAGGGTTCATCGACGTGCGGCATGGACGTCGCTTTTCGTGAAGGCATGCGGGCTTTGCGCAATGCACGTGCCGCGCGCCTTCGCCGCTTCATGGCTTGAGCGCGACCTCGAATGCAGCCGTCTTCCTTGTCGCGGAATGTCTTGTACATATCGGGGCCGTCCGCGAGCGAGACGCGGTGCGTGATGACGAAGGACGAATCGATCTGACCTTCCTGAATGCGCCGTAAGAGGTCATCCGTCCAGCGGTTCACGTGCGTCTGGGACATGCGCCAGGCCAGGCCTTTGTTCATCGCCGCGCCGAACGGAATGTTGTCGATCAGCCCGTCATAGACGCCGGGCACGGGAAGCGGGCCCGCGAGACGGCATACATAGATCATTTCGCGCAGCACATGCGGAAGGTCGGTTTCCAGCATCACGGCCATGCTTCGCGCGGTCGTAGAGGGCGTCGAAGGAGGCCGAGACCGAAGCGGTCGCCTCAGCATCTCTGCAGCGTAATTGATTCAATTAAAGGAATTCAGCGTTCGGTTTGTTGTTCTCTATCAGGGAATTTGCGGAACCGCATAGGGCGCTAGTGAGAAGCACGCACGGTTGTAGCGCGGCAATATTGAGCGCGGCTATCAGCGCGAACTCCAAGGCGCGGGATGCGGAATTCAGGCTGAACCACCTGCGCGAGAGGAACGTTTTGTGCGCAGAGCGGCCCATCAATCGCGGAATCGCCCGGTGCGCTTTCTTCATAACAAGCCAGATAGCAAGGTGCAGGGCAGCGCCCGGCCCGCCCGTTCGTGGGCCGCCGACATTGGCCCCGGACTCGTGACGACTGCGTCGGACAACGACCCGAGCGGCCTCGCGACGTATTCACTCGCCGGCGCATGGTATGGGTTCGACATGCTGTGGGTGTGTGTCCTCACTTATCCGTCGACCGTCGCGCTGCAACTGATCGCGAGTCGAGTGGCCGCGATTACAGGCCGCGGCCTGACAGTGAACATGCGCGAGCACTACTCGCCGCAGTTCTTCTACTTTGCCGTCGCGCGGTTTCTGCTCGCCAATACGTTCAATATCGCCGTCGATGTACTCGCGATGGGCATTGCGCTGCGCGTGTTTTGCGACGGTTCGCTCGCGTTGCTCACACTCGCGTCGGGCGGCGCGTCGCTCGCGCTGCAATGGTGCATTCCCTATGCGCGTTATGCCCGGGTGCTCAAGTGGCTAACGCTCGCGATGTTCGCGTATGTCGGCGTCATTCTCGTCGTCGA
>NZ_FCOM02000304.1 GCF_001544695.2 Caballeronia arvi | reverse complement strand
TTTCTGCTAATACCGCCGGGTCGAAGTTGAGCAGTTAGCATTTCTGTATAAATGACGGATGCTGACGGAAGATGTGAGGTACGCCAACGGTTTTCTCGTCGCCAATCCGGCGGGCGGTCCGTGTCGGAGTACACAAAATGCCCGTGGGAAAGGGTTTCGCAGAAGTGACCGAACTCGGGGTCAGGGAGTAGCGAGACGGTCCATCGAAGGGGGTCGGGCGGAATACGAAAAGTCGCCTCCGGTCCTGAACAAGATGTATTAGCGCGATTAAGGGGCAAGATTGGTGCATGAGCACAATAGCGAGCAAAAGGCGCGCGTCGCGTTGTGAAGACGCAACGAGCCGCAAGCCCGTGGAATTTTCAGAATTTGGTCGAAAAAGCAACGAGATGGTCGATCTTCTCATTAGCGAAGTGATTGGACAGAAGGCCCAGGGCTGGCTCGAAGTGAGCCGAGTCGATTTCGATGACGGGGTGCGGGATCCGTGGACGTAATCAAGGTCACCACCCATGGGAATCATTCTCGATAGTTGCGTCTGGGTCGCGCTCGCCGCGAAAACGCTGGAGCGTCAGACGGTGATCGATCTGGCCGGCGAGGCCCCCTGTTCATCTCGGTGATCTCGCTGGGTGAACTTGGCTTCGGCGTACAGACGTGTGCGGCTCCGACCGACCGGGCAGGGCGCGCGGCGTACTCCAACAGCTC
>NZ_FCOM02000333.1 GCF_001544695.2 Caballeronia arvi | reverse complement strand
CAAAATGGGGTAATAGCCTTGCCGTGCGACTGCCCGCGAGCGTCGTCGATGCGCTTGACTTGAAGGAGGGCGACGATATTGAGATCTATGCTGACCGTTCCGGCGCGTTCTCGGTCAGCAAAAAGCCCACAGTTGCCGAGCGGATCGAGCGGTTGCGCAAGTATCGAGGACGTCTGCCTGCGGACTTCAAGTTCGATCGGGAATCGCTGAGTGACCGCGATAACGTCGAATGACAGTGGCAGCACCAACTCGGTTCGCCGTCGATAGCAACGTAATCGTCTACCTGTTTTCTGGCGACGCTGCAAAGGCTGACAGGGCTGAGGCATTGGTTGCTGGCGGAAAGTCCAAGCCAGTCATCAGTACTCAGGTGATGAACGAGGTCACGCTTGTAATGAGCCGGAAGATGGGCTTTTCGTGGCCTGAGATCGAGCGCATCTTAGACGACGTCGAAGTGTTTTGCGAAGTCGTGCCCCTGACACTTGAAGTTCACAAAGAAGCACGTCGGATTGCCGCGCACTACGGATTCAGGTTCTATGATTCATGCATCATTGCTTTCGCGTTGCTCGCAGATTGCCAGGTTCTCTACAGCGAAGACATGCACCATGGACAA
>NZ_FCOM02000103.1 GCF_001544695.2 Caballeronia arvi | reverse complement strand
CCCAGCTTCTAGGATCACGATGAGTGTCCTGACTGGAAGCTTCATCCGCCTTGCACACAAAAATTTGGACAGTCCCCGTCGATTCCGCACACTGGCGATTTGAAAGACTGCTTTGCAGCTCAGACCTGACACCGGACACAGATCATACTTTCACCCAAGAGGAGCAAACGAAAAGTCGCGAATAATTCAACGACATTTAAGTCGCTACATCCCGACGGCGCGCCGGCGCACGCCCAACAATCCGTCGTTCTTCGCTACCGAATTGTCGGGCGCTGATCGCTCACCGCGGCTGTAACGATCCGGGCTTCAAAGCCCCAACTCGCTCAGTCCCGGATGATCGTCCGGCCGACGGCCCAACGGCCAGTGATACTTGCGCTCGGATTCCTTGATCGGCATATCGTTGATGCACGCATAGCGGCGTTGCATAAGGCCATCCTCGCCGAACTCCCAGTTCTCATTGCCGTAGGAGCGGAACCAGTTGCCCGAGTCGTCGTGCCATTCGTAGGCGTAGCGCACGGCAATGCGATTGCCGCCGAACGCCCACAGTTCCTTGATCAGACGATACTCGTGCTCCTTCTTCCACTTGCGCTCGAGGAACGCCTGCGCTTCCGCTCGATTGTTCGCGAACTCTGCGCGATTGCGCCATTTCGTGTCGAGCGAATAGGCGAGCGCGACCTTGGCGGCATCGCGCGAATTCCAGCCGTCTTCTGCGAGACGAACTTTCTCGATGGCCGTCTCCAGCGTGAAGGGCGGGAGCGGCGGACGAACTGCTGCGGGTGAAGTCATTTCGGATCTCCTTGTGGGGGACAGCGCGTTGTTGGTGCTCGACGTGGAGCGCGGCCCCGTCATCGTGCAACCCGAGAGGGCAAGGCCGCCGCCCGAAGCAAGCGCGGCACCGGTGCTGAGTATGAATTTTCTTCTATGCATCATTCAGAACGGTTTTGTCGGCAGGTATTTGCCGTCAAGTGTGATGACGGCCCGCTCGCCGCCTTCGGGGTCCGGGACCTTCTGAATATCGAGCTTGAAGTTGATCGCGCTGATGATGCCGTCGCCGAATTTCTCGTGAACCAGCGCCTTCAACGTCGAGCCGTACACCTGCACCATTTCGTAGAAGCGGTAGACGGTGGGATCGGTCGGCACGCCACCCGGAATGCTGCCGCGCACGGGAATGGTTTGCAGCAGGCGCACGGCGTCTGCGTCGAGCCCGAGGCGTTCGGCGACCAGCTTCGCCGCGTTTTCCGGCAGCGCATGCTGACCGAGCAGTGCGGCTGTCGTGTACGCGAGGCTCAAGCCCGTGCCTTCGTTGATGGCTTCGAACGTGAGGTTCTTGCGCACCTTCGCGTCGACGATCGTTTCCGTCAATGCTTCGCGTGTGTTCGGCGTGACTTGCGATTGGGTCATGATGTTGCTCCTTGGGTAAATCAACCTGGTGAGATCGGCAGTCGGTGTGACGAGCCGGGAATCAGAGCGCAGCCACGCACTCGGCGGGCGTCGCGGTGACATCGGGATGCACAGCGAGCGGCACGAACTGGCGAGTCGCGGCGTCGAGCGCGTCGATCGAGCCGGATTCGATGTCGTAGACCCATCCGTGCAAATTGAGGCGGCCTTGCGCGAGTCCCAGTGCAACGGAGGGGTGGGTCTTGAGGTTGTCGAGCTGGGCGATGACGTTCTCGCGCACCATCGAGTCGACGCGCTCGCGCTCGCCCGCATGTTCACGCGCCTCGTTGACGAGCCTCGCCGAGTCGGCGTAGCGCAGCCAGTTCGCGACAGCGGGCATATGGTCGAGGCACTTGCACGTCGCGACGGCCGTCATCGCGCCGCAGTCCGAGTGGCCGCATATCACCACATCCGTCACGCCGAGCGCGGCCACCGCATATTCGACCGTTGCCGACACACCGCCGGGCTCAGGACCGAACGAAGGCACGATGTTGCCGGCATTGCGGATCACGAACAGATCGCCCGGTTCGCGCTGCGTGACCAGTTCGGGAACCATGCGACTATCGGAACAGGAAATGAACAGTGTGCGCGGCGTCTGACTGGTGGCCAGCTTGCGGAACAACTCCTTGCGCGCGGGCATGATGTCCCGCTGAAACTTCAGAAAACCGTCGATGATCTCTTGCATGGTCAGCTCCATTCAATCTGGCGTTCGTTGCGGTGTCGGTCAGTGCGGTGCGTTCGACAGAGAATGGACCCGTTCCGTTATAGTGTCCAAGACGGGTTTATGATGCTCACCATAGGCAACACCAATAGTTATCGAGGACGAGGAGATTCGCCATGCTGTTGCGTCATATCCGTTACTTCCTGGCCGTCGCGGAACACCGCAATTTCACACGCGCCGCCGAGGCGCTGCACGTTTCACAGCCCACGCTGTCACAGCAGATACGGCAACTGGAAGACACGCTGCGCGCTCAGCTCCTAGACCGTTCGGGGCGGAACGTGCAACTCACGGATGCCGGCGCGGCGTGGATGCGCTATGCGAAGCTCGCGCTACAGGATCTGGATACGGGCGTGCGGGCGATACATGACGTGGGTGAACTGAGCAGCGGCAATTTGCGCCTTGCCGTGACGCCGACCTTCACGGCGTATCTCGTGGGGCCCGTGATCGATCGTTTTTATGGCCTGCATCCCGGCATCGCGATCGACATTCAGGAAATCACGCAGGATCAGATCGAAGCGCAGCTCGCCGATGACAGGCTCGACGCCGGCATCGCGTTCGAGCCCGTCCACACTGCGGAAATCGAAAGCCAGCCGTTGTTTCGCGAGACGCTGAGCCTCGTCGTCGGCGGCGGCCATGCGCGCGCGAGGCGCCGCAAGCCGCTGTCCGCGCAGGACTTCGCCAACGAACGGCTGGTGCTGCTGAACAAGGCGTTCGCGACGCGGCGTTACATCGACGAATACTGCGCGCAGAACCAGATCCGCCCGCAGGTTGCCATCGAGGTCAGTTCCATCAGTGCGATCGTCGAGATCGTGCGGCGTGGGCAGCTCGGAACCGTACTGCCCGATGGCATCGCGCGCGAGCATACCGAGCTGCACCCCGTGCTGCTCGACCCGCCGCTGCAGGCGCGCACGGCTGTGCTGCTGCAACGCAAGGACGCGTATCGGACGGCGGCGAGCAAGGCCTTCGTCCAGGTGTTGACGGAATTGACGAAGAACTTCCGACGCTGATGGAGATCGCGTACGTGACGCGCAAAGCGAACAGATCAACACGCAACGCGCGCTCCGTTAACTCCGACACCTGCGATGCCGACACCACCGGCGTGGGGTGTTGCGAAGCGACGTGCCGCCGCCACACGAAGTGCTCGAGCAGCAGCGGCACGTCTTCGCGGCGCTCGCGCAACGGCGGCAGCCCGACCTGCGTAACGTACAGCCGATACAGCAGATCCGCGCGAAAACCGCCTTCGGCGGCCAGCGCCACGAGATCGGCCTTCGATGCCGCGATCACGCGGCAATCGACGGGAATCGACTCGTTCGCGCCGAGCCGTTCCAGCGTGCGTTCCCAAGACATGCTGCGGCGTCACAACGGTAACGTCGCCGAGGCGAGCGATGCGCTCGGCATGTCGAAAAAGACGCTATGTCACAAGCTGCGTCAGCTGAAGAGCATGACCGTACGGTGAGACGGTGAGGAGTGGGCGCGACTTCGGCCAGGAACTGAATAAGATTGACGCGGCGTTGAAGACAGCCGGGGTCGAACTAAGCAACTCGAGCACCCGGGCCTAGATGCGGCAATCGCGCGAGGGAAGCTAGCAACGGCGCATTCCGGGAAGCCTGCAGTCTCGTCAGAAAGCGCGCGTTTCAACCATCACCACTACTATTAGTTCAGCCTATAGAGAATATAGGATATCGGTCTTAGACCCTATAGTCGAATCGATGCATTCTTGCTCCATCGTCACTGTTTCTTTGGAGAGAATCATGAAATCCCGCTTCCTTGCCGCACTCGTTATCGCTACATCTGTCACCAGCCCCGTTTTCGCAGGCACTGAAGGATTGACTCGCGCCCAGGTTCACGCGGAACTCGCGCAACTGCGCGCTGCGGGCTACGACCAGTCTCGTGGAGAAGCCGCCAACTACCCCGCCGAGATACAGGCGGCCGAAGCACGCCTGGCAGCGCAACGCGGAGATGCGAGCTATGGCGGTGTCGCCGCGGCAGGCGCGTCGTCAGCGGGTGTTCCCAAGACTGCCCGTCACCTCGACAACGACGGCATGGAGCCAATCTATTTCGGCCAATAATGGTCCAACGGCACTACGGATACTAGACACCACGCGATTTGAGGCGTCGCGCAGGTCCTGGCGCGTCCGCGTGCTTCATTCTCGCCACATTTCAGTCGTAACGATTCGCTCGCTAGTTTGCCTGGCGAACGAATCGAATCCGGGCAATCGCGCCGCCCATCGAACCGCGGCGAGAATTGCATCCACTGTCGAGTGGAGTCCAGCTACGACTGGTGTGCGCTAACCGATGAGGTGGAGCGAAAGTTCGCGCTACTGTTCTCGAAACGCCAAGACTGAATTGCCAGCGCGACGTGTTGTGCGCGTGTTCAGCATCAGTAGATTGCGCCCAGAATTCTTGAATCGTCCAGACGCAGCCCTCCTACCCGTCCTCATGAAGCTATATCACCATCCGCTGTCTAGCCATTCGCATCGTGCCCGGCTTTTTCCGTCGCTACTCGGACTCAACACGGACTCATTTAAATCGACTCAGCAGCAGCCGCAAACAAATCATGGCGATTTATGGGGCTCAATCCTGATAACGTTTATATCGGTCCAGCAATTTGTCGCGTCGTCTGGAATCCGAATGACCGGTGATCGCCTCAGACCGGTCACCGCATCATAGTCGTTGCGAACGTCTCAATTGGGTCGATGAACGAAACCGCTCGCGCGGTAGGGGGCTACGGCCCGACTTGGCGGGCCTTGAGAGGGGAGCGGCGCGATTCCGTATGTTGATGATCGGGGCAATCCGCCTCGTTCCTCAACGGAGCCGCATCATGACCTCCACTCAACCGGGCGTCAACCCGCTGCGTCAGCGTATGACAGACGACATGCGCATGCGCCAGCTTTCTCCCGCGACTCAAGCCGGCTATCTGCGCATTGTGCGTGAATTTGCTCGATACCTTAAGCGCTCGCCCGACACGGCGACTGTCGAAGACCTGCGAAACTACCAGTTATATCTGGTCGATCGCGGAACCTCTCCCGTTTCCCTTAATGCAGCGATCACCGGGTTGAAGTTTTTCTTCGAGATCACGCTTCAGAAACCAGAACTGATGGCTCGAATGCAGCCGGTACGCGTGCCGCGCGTACTGCCGGTTATCCTCAGCCCCGACGAGGTCCGGCGACTGATTGCGGCAACAGGTAATTTAAAGCATCAGACGGCGTTGTCGCTGGCTTACGGCACTGGGTTGCGTGCCGGCGAAGTGGTCGCACTCAAGGTGGGCGATATCGATAGCCAGCGCATGACGCTGCGCGTCGAACAGGGCAAGGGCCGTAAGGATCGCTACGCGATGCTCTCACCGGTGTTGCTCGAGCGCTTGCGGGTCTGGTGGCGCGTGGCCCGCTCGCAGGGCAAGATGCCCGATGGCGGCTGGTTATTTCCGGGACTGGATCCTGTTGACCCGCTGACTCCACGGCAACTGAATCGCGCAATTCGCGCTGCGGCCGAAGCCGCACAAATCGACAAGCGCGTATCGATGCATACGCTGCGCCACAGTTTCGCCACGCACCTGCTCGAACAGAAGGTAGATATCCGTGTGATTCAAGTGCTGCTTGGCCATAAGAAGCTTGAAACGACAGCGCTTTACGCACAGGTCGCCACCGATTTACTGCACGAAGTTGTCAGCCCGCTGGAGCGCCTGCGTACCGAGTAACACACGCGCGGTCAGACCCGATGTTGGAGGTCGCGGACATCTTCCGCGCCTGCGGGGCCACGTGGCGAGGCACGGTAGCACTGAGCCTCGGGCAGCTGAAGGTGATGTCGGCCATCGAACAGTGCCGCAGCGCGGCGCTGGGTGGACATGTGTTGCGCTGTTCGGGCTGTGCACGAACCGAGATCGCCTATAACTCGTGTCGGAATCGCCATTGCCCGAAGTGTCAGGCCAGTGCCGCACGCCGCTGGCTCGAAGCGCGTGAGGCTGATCTGCTGCCGGTCGAGTACTATCACGTCGTCTTCACGCTTCCCGCACCGATCAGTGCGATCGCCTGGTATAACAAGCGCGTCATTTACGGGCTGCTGTTCGACATCGCGGCCGAGACGCTACGCACCATCGCGGCGGACCCCAAACACCTAGGCGCCGACATTGGCACCACGCTCGTGCTGCACACATGGGGCTCCGCGCTCACGCATCATCCGCATGTGCACGGAATTGTCCCTGGCGGCGGCCTGTCAGCCAATGGTGAACGCTGGATCGCCTGTCGGCCGGGCTTCTTCTTGCCCGTGCGTGTGCTATCGCGTCTGTTTCGCAGGCGCTTCCTCGAAGCGCTCGCCGATGCTCATCTCCGTGGACGGCTCCAGTTCTTTGGTGAGTACGCGCACCTCGCCGACCGAGCGGCTTTCGCACAGTGGCTCGCGCCGCTGCGCGCCTCCGAATGGTTCGTGTACGCCAAGCGTCCGTTTGCGGGCCCTGCAGCGGTGCTCGCGTACCTGTCACGCTATACACATCGCGTCGCCATCTCCAACCAGCGCCTGCTTGCCTTTGATGAGCGAGGCGTAACCTTCCGCTGGAAGGACTACCGCAAGACAGGCCGCACCCGCTACAAGGCCATGACGCTCAACACCGGCGAGTTCATGCGCCGCTTCCTGCTCCATGTGTTGCCCGCCGGCTTCCATCGAATCCGCCACTACGGGTTACTCGCCAATCCAGTGCGCCGCGCCAACCTGGCGAAGATTCGCACGCTGCTCGGCATTTCGCCCAAACTCGGCTCATCGCCGCACGAAGCGGTCGTGGTTGAACAACCGACTTTCATCTGTCGGCACTGCGGCGCGCCGATGCTGATCATCGATACCCTGACGCGCACCGTACCGATTCGTGCACCGCCAAAGGCAGTACAGCGATGAGCACGTCGCTTCGATCTGCCATTCAACCGTCGGCTTTGCGTCAACGCGGCCGAAGAGTGGACGATTGTGCCTTCGACCTCATATGCGCTTGTACAGCCGGATTTCGACCTCGCAAGCAAATGCTGCATTGCCTCCAGTCTTGCCTCGACCTCACTTCCAGCGTTCGCATCGCTCGACGTCGACCTGCAACACAGGCCGGGCAGACTGATCAATCACCATAGCGAAAAGCTCGGCCGCCTCGGACCACCCCGCGGTTTCCTTCCTCGAGGTTTATTCAACGCCTGCCCACAGGCGTGGTCGTTGGCTCGTACGCCTTTGGTCGAGGGCAGGCGTCGAACAAACCTAAACGAAACTGTGAGTTGGCGGATGCCGGGAGCAGCCGTCCGGCTGCGCGACGCCGCTCAGGTCGGCGACCCGCCATACTGCGGACGTTCAACGCGGCCTCATCGAACGTCTCCTAAGGCCGAACAGGGAGCAGTGCCGCCCTGCTTTGCTTCGCCGGTCCCGTTCACAGCGGTCGTCCACTCAGCCTGACGACGTTCCAACGAACTCTGCGTCGATCCATCGACTGCCGAAAGCGACGTATTTCAATGCGCTCAAGTTCGCCGACGCCCGAATAGGCGTTCAGTCCGCGGGGCAACGCGGCGCGCGCCACAGTAACACGTCCAGTGGCCTGATATTATTTCGCGGCACCCGTTGAGTACACTTTCGTTCCGTCTTCGCCGATGTCATCCCGCCGCCCCTCCTCCCGAACTGCCCGGTCGCTGTTTCGAAAACCTCTCAGCAAAGAGATGTTGCTGCCCCTCCCTTCGTCAGCGGCACGGACCGTCGCATTATCGAACCACTTGACGTTCGCGGCGTGTCAATCCGGCGCTGGATCAGCGTATCTCTTCAATGAGGTCGTCCAGCTCCTCTACGTCACCTTCTTTGTGCAAGATGCGGGCTATGGGGACACGGATTTAATCATCTATGCACGCGCTGAAGCGGCTCTCGAGCGCGGTTTGCAACGCGCCGAAGTCGAGCGACTGTGGGAACTTGAGGCGGCCGAGCTACCGTTGTTTCAAGCGGTGCTGCAACAGGCCGACCGCCAACTAGCAAGCGCGCCAAAGTACGTTCATGCTGATGCACGAGACAGGCTCAAGCGGTTTGCCGCCAGCGGGCGCGCCTCGCCGCTCAGGTCCACCGCGTCGCGCCACCGACGGCGATAAGGTCATCCAGTAACGAACGCGCCATCACCTCGCCCCTACCCGCGATTCACGAGAGTCGTTCACGTGGACGACGGCCGATATAATAGTTGCCGGAATCTCACGCATTGCACCGGAGTTCTCTATGAGTCAAACCCGCGGACCAAATGCGGGATATCGGGGCAAGCCAAACAGTCGGCGCCAACCTCATCACCTGACGAGCCCCAATCGCGCAGCACGAGGCCAACCTCCTTCAAGAGCGCTTGACGACGGGCCCGCGCAGGCGTCCATTATCAAGACTCGTTCGTTGAAATTCCTCGTCGATGCAGTCGGCGCGGAGAATATTGCTTTGGCACTTGAGTCCAGCTTGGCCCGGATCGCAGAACTGCTGCGAGGAGAGAGATTCACGCCCGAGACCGCGTTCCATATGGAAACTACGCTTGGGCTACCGTCGGGCTTCTTCGACCAATCTCATCCAATTCTTTCGTCGGAGACGATTGCGCGCCTGAAGATGCCGCTCGAGTTCGTCCATACGGACGAGATCAGCGATGAAGGTGACGTCGGGAAAGCACCCGTCCTTCCGAGTGCGCAGAAGCCTTCGCTGCTTGCCAGCAGTTTGTCCGAGGACACGACAATGCCGTCTAAGAGTTCGAAAGAAGCGTCGGGCGCGCCCCAGACCCGCGTCCAAAAGTTTGCAAAGCAGGCAAGCGGTCAAGCTTCCGGAGCAGGAGATTCGCCCAAACCGCGCCCATCGCATCAAGCGGCCGGGCGGAAGCAGGCCCAAGCAAACGGCGGTGCGACAGTAGAGAGCATCAGGCAGGCCAACCTTCACGTTCTCACCACACGCAACGGTTCAAAGGTCAAGCTCGGCGCGGTCTTGGGTCTGAGCGGATCGAATATGGCGCACCGACTGCACGGAAAGAAGCGCATGGATGATGCTGAAGCCGAGCGCTTCACCGCGGGGCTTGGTCTGCCTGCGGGCTGGCTAGACACACCTCGTTCTGAAGCCGACGTTCCCGAGTCCGTCGCGCTGCTGCTGGCGCCCGCATCACGCGTGCGCGCGCCGGGCCAAGCACCCGCACCGACCGCCGCGGCACCGTATGAGGACACCCAAGCCACCGCCGCTCCGACCGGCGAGATCGACCGCGCCCTGCCCAGCTCGGCGAGCGACCCGAACAGTGAAGCATTGCCAGCCGATACCGCGGGCGAGGACGACGGCGCAGCACGCGTTCACAATGAAAACGTCATCAGTTCATCCGTCACCCGCGACGACGGTTTCGTCGAACGCGCCGAGCCAGGAACGCCAGCAGCCATGGCCGCACCGGCGGAGTCCCTGCCCGCATTCTCGATGGCAAAGCCTACAGCCACGCCACCCTCCGCCACTTTGGGAACCAGCTTAGCCGGTCTTGATGGAATCGCACCTATCGCAGAGGCGCTCTTGAAGACGCTCGCCGGCAAGGCACGCACCGGTCGCTTGGACGAACTGAAAGCGTTGGAGCTATTGCAACAAGCCGTCCTGCTATAACAGGGACGTCCAGAACTATCGTCTGGCCACGTCGGTAACAGGCGGTGATCGAGCTGACGACCGAACAGTTGCATTGGCTGCTCAACGGCATCGACATTGACGCAGTGCGCCGCCATCCGATGCGGCCTTCCGTGACGCGAGCTTGATGCCGATATCCGCGATCTGCTGCCCTTCAAACTTCGAACCACACAACTCTCTTGGGCAGCCGGCATCCGGCTAAAATATCGCCTTGGTTTCGACTCCCGCGACAACCGGAAGCTCTCTCATGACCAAGGCGATCCGTCAGGCCGTCAGCATCGCGCCGGGCCACAACAAGGCTAGCCTGTCCCGGGGACAGAAGGCATTCAACACCCTCATCAGACAGATCGAGAAGCGCCGTAACCGTCTGCGGGCGTGGGAGACCGTCATGCCGGCGTTCCAGAAAAAATACATCGACGAGCTATTGCCTCTCGAGCGGGAATCGACGGACCTGCACGTCAAGATGGTTTATCGGCTCGATCGTGCCTTCGAACAGAAAGGACTGACCAAGGCCGAGCGGCGCACCATCTCAGAGCTGATCGCCGGCCTGGCTGGCGATCTGATCGAAGAAAGCGAAGATGCGCAGTTGAAAGTTATTTACAACAGACATAGCCAATCCGACTACGATAGCGAAGCGGCGGCCGAACTCGAGGATATGAAGTTGGCGCTCGAGGCGATGCTCGGGGTTGAACTGGGCGACGACATCGACATGAGTTCGCCCGACGAACTCTTGCAGCGCGCGCATGCCACAATGGAAGAGCAGCACACGCACGAAGCAGCTGCAAATCAGGCTGCGGAAGCGCGACGCGCCAAACGGAAGAAGTCGGCAAAACAGCTCGCCGCGCAAGCCAAGCAGGAAGCAGAGCAGGCAGAGTTGAGCCAGTCGATCCGCGAAGTTTATCGAAAACTCGCCAGCGCGTTACATCCCGATCGCGAAGCGGATCCTCAGGAACGCGAACGCAAGACCGGGCTGATGCAGCGGGCCAACCAGGCTTACGGCAAAAACGATCTTCTAAAATTGCTGGAATTGCAACTGGAACTCGAGCACATCGACCAGCGCGCCATCAATGACATCAGCGAAGATCGACTAAAGCATTACAACAAGGTTCTCAGGGAGCAGCTCGGCGAACTGGACCAGGAAATCCTGCACGTCGAGGCCGGCTTCAGGCATACCTACGGAATTCCTCCATTCGTTGAAGTATCTGCCGGGACCGTCTTACGCGATCTCTCGAATGACATCGCCGGGCTCCGGCAAAGCATGCGTGATCTGGAAGCAGATCTGCTTGTGTTTGAAGACCTCAAGCAATTCAAAGGCTGGTTGAAGCACCTGAAACGTCGGCAGGCAGCCCTCCACTTCGACGAGATGCCATTCTGACCGCCCATGCGTTCCGCATGGTCTGCCCGTTGTGCGGTGAATTGGGCGCTTACGCTGACCGCTAACACACTGCGGCCGTGGACGGAGGACGACCGGGCAGCAGTACGGCGGGTCGACTCGAATCTGAAGAGACAAGAACAAAATGGTCGCGGTCAATCGTGCAACGTTAGATAATCGGTCAAGCCCTATTGCGATACGCCTATGCCCCGCTCCGCTGATCGCCCTATCAAGCGCAAGCCGCCTCGCGGCACACTGGCTCGCTACCGAGAGAGGATCGTCGAGGTGCTCGGCGAAGCTCGCGGGCAACGCGTCATGATCCGGTCCGTCCACGTGGACGGAACCGAGCGGCGCACGGCGGTAAAACTCGTGAATCTGTTGCCGTTGGACAGCCAGCTTTTCTGACAAACGGAGCGAACTCTCCTCGCCCCGTTTGCCTTACGCGCCGTTGACTGCGTCCTTGAACGCTTTGCCGGCCGTGAACTTCACCGTTTTCGCGGCGGCGATCTGAACCGTCTCGCCGGTCCGGGGGTTCCGGCCGGTCCGTGCCGCACGCGCGCCGGTGCAGAAATTCCCAAACCCGATCAACTGAACCGGATTCCCCTCGGCCACTTCGCGCGAGATTGTGCTCACAACGGCGTTGATCGCCTCTTCCACAGCGGCTTTGCTGGTTCCCGCCTGTGCGGCGACCGCGTCGATCAGTTCCTGCTTGTTCATTCGGCTTTCCTCTTTGAAATCGACTGTCATCTTACCGGACGCCGGCGAGCACCAAGGTCGACGCGTGTAACGATGTAACGATTGATACGTGCGCGCCGTGAGGCGGGTCGAGGCGAAGCGGCTAGAAGGTGACGACTATGTTGCGCGTGGGCAGACAGGGCGTCGTCGCGGAGCGATTACGCTTGGCGGAGGTAGCGGTCCGAGCTTGCGGTTTGCCGCAACGCCACGCTATTTCAGTGAACTGCCGTGGCAAGGCTACTGCTTCGGCGACCGGCCCGACGACGCGCGGAATCGCCTGTCGCGCCGGCGCGATCCGTCTGTCTAGCACTCGATCTCCCCGTGTCGCTTAGAAACAGGCGCAGCACGGCCAAGGAACGCGCGATCCGGTGCCGGACAACGCGATTCGGAGGTGCACGCCCCGCGGAACGACGCAAGTCGGCCGCGATCGCGGCCGTCTAGAGTTTGTTCAATGGTGATAAGTCGTATTATCACCATTGCGTTTAATGGCGGTGACTTGCCACTGGCGACACGCGTCGCCGGAGCGCGAGTCCATTCGGTCGGCCGACGGCTCTACTTCTAAGTACTGCGTATAGCTTTTTGTTCAATAGCTCAATGAGCGCCGCGAACCTACGCCACGCGGCGAGCGTGGTTCGGTCCGATCTCCTTTGTTTCTTTTTTGATATTGTCGACACAAAACTCGAGCGCACATAGCAGAGCAAGCTGTACGGGGAGCAATGCGTAGCCGATACGCAGATCACGGAGGCGTGCCCTCCAGTACCAAGCGCTTATGGGTAACGAAGCTGTCGTTGATGCGCTCACTGTACGCACCACTGCCTGTATATGAGCAAGCTCACGATCGGCTTCGCGGGAGGTCCGCTTCCGCGCCTCGGGCGAGGGAGGGAGGACTTGACGACTGTGATTCGCAACGCTTGCCTTCATACGTTGAGCCTTTCGCTGATTTCGTTGCAATCAGCCTACGCAGGCTCTCTGGAAGTCAAGGCGGCGGGCGAGTACCAAGCCTTTGGCCGAGGAAGTCCCGTTCACGCGGTTCGAAGTGAGGACCTAAAAGGGCGAGCAGCACCTGCTTCCACGAATAGCATTAGCCCTCGTCTCTTTCCACGCGCTTTGTCCAGGGATACCCCACAGTTGACTCAACATCGCGGATGATTCTTGCACGCGTCCTTGCCAATGGCGGCAGGAGGTAGCCGTGAACGCGTTACAGTCGCCCGTTCACCAGCCGTTCGAAGCAGTCGGCACCGCCCATCTGCCCGCCCTTGAGCATGATCTCGATGCCATGCGTGGCGGCCTCGTCGGAATGGACACGGCAGACGGTCACCCCTTGGTCGAGCGGCGCGAGATAAGACAGGCCCCACGGACGCAGAGCCTGCACACCGAAGCTGGAGGTATCGCCGCCCGCGATGCCGATGCGCTTCGGCCGGACTTCGGCGACGACATCGTACAGCAGCTCCGCGCAGCGTGCGGCGAGCGGCGAGGCGTCTGCCTTCATGTCGACGGGGGCGCGATGCGTGTAGGCGAGCACGTGACGTCCGGCGCGCAGGCCGTCGGCGATTTTCGCGCGACACTGGTCGCGATACGAGGCGTCGTGCATCGCGCACGGATCGAGTTCGACGCGCCGATACGAATGCGCCG
>NZ_FCOM02000075.1 GCF_001544695.2 Caballeronia arvi | reverse complement strand
CGTCATCGGTGACGGCACTGAATAACGAACAAGCTCCAGAAGACGAGGTCCGCGCAACGTCTTTTATCAGCGCGGCTCGCGGCGACAACGCGGTGACGCTGGCGTGGATCAACGCGTTGCTTCAGCCCGATGCGTCTGCGAGGAATCGCTTGCAATCGCTCGCGGACGCTCGCAGACGCTCGCGCGTGTCGGTGTGTCGACGCGCTTCTGCCGCGGTCGAGGTCGTCCGGTTGCTTGGACAGCACATTCGACTGTGACTTGCGCCCCCCGCGCTGAGGTTTCAATGCGAGGGTTCGCCGTTGAGTCGATCCGCTCGCAATCCGTCGCACGAAGCCGATTGGCCAGCGGGCAATGCAAAGCTTGCGAGCAATGCAATACCGCAGGCGCCGATCACGAAGTAGGCCGGCGCAGCCAACGAGCCCGTTTCGCGGATCAGCATCGTCGCGAGCAACGGTGCAAAACCGCTGAAGACGAGAACCGATGCGTTATACGAAAGGGCGATGCCGCTGAATCGCACCTGAACCGGGAACTGGTCGGCAAGAACCGAAGCCCATGTACCGCTTGCCAACGAAAAGACCACACCCGCGAGGATGAACAGGCCGACGGGATTTACCGTGTGACCGACAAGCGCTTGATAGAACGGATAGCTCAAGACCACCAGCAAGGCCGCCGAGGTACGCAGAAGATACCGGCGTGGCACCTTGTCTCCCAGCCAGCCCGCTGCAAGCAGGCCGAACGAGCTGACGATCAGATAGGCATTCTGTGCGATCGCCGCCGTCCGGGGCGCATAGTGAAGTTGCTGCACGAGATAAGCAGGCATGTGCCCGTACAGGATGCCATTGACACCGGCCATCACCGCGATCGTGAGCGCCGCGGCTGCGACGGATTTGCCGTGATGACGAAGTGTCTCGCGAAACGGTTGTTTAATCACGGCGCCATGCATCTTCTTGAACTCGGGAGATTCGTCGAGGTTGCGTCGCATCCAGTACGACACGATTCCGCACAGGCCTCCGAACAGGAACGCAACTCGCCAGCCATAAGCCGCCGCATCCGCGCTCGACAGCGCACTCTGAATGACGAGATTGACGACCGTCGCGAGCAACACGCCCACGTTCACCGCGCAGATGATGATGCCCGCGGCCAGCCCTGCCCGATGCGGCGCAGCCTCGACGGCGTAAGTGATCGCGCCGGGCATTTCGCCGCCGACACAGAAGCCCTGAAGCATGCGAAGCACGATCAGCGCGATGGAGGCCGTGATGCCCCAGCTTTGAAAGTTCGGCAGCAGGCCAAGGCAAATGGTTGCGCTCGTCACGACGACGATGGAGCCGAGAAACACCGGGCGGCGGCCATATCGATCGCCCCAACTGCTCAGCACGATGCCGCCGAGCGGCCGGATCACGTAGCCGATCGCCAGCACGGAAAACGCGGCCAGCATGCTCAGCAACGACGACGCATTCGGAAAGAACTGCGCCGCAATGTTGTGCGCGAAAAAGCCGTACACGATGAAGTCGTAGAACTCCAGTGAACCGCCCAGACTAGCGATAAGAATCATCTTCCACTGCGATCGTGTCAGACCGGTGGATTGTGCGAGGCCAGATTCGCTGACGGCGTTGCGGGTTGTCTCCATAACTGCTCCAGTAAGTGTTGGCTTCTTTGTCCAATGATGTGCATGTGCATGTGCATGTGCGATGGTGTGAGAGACTCAGGCGTTTTCGGTACGCTGGTGGAGAACGGCTTGTTCGAGCAATTGATCCACAGCATGCACGCTGTGCGCGACCCCGAACACGTACCGGTCGGGCCGCACCAGCACGGCGACAGCACCGATCGACGCGAGCCACTCGCGAATCGACGCCTCGCCCACGAAGAGCGCGACATCCGCGCGGGCCGCTTCGTCGGGAAGGTTCGGACACGCTTCGAGGACCGCCGGCAGCGCAACCAATGCGAAGCGATACCCGGCGACGTCGTCGAGCAGGCGCCCATCGTTCAGACGCGGCTGCGGCGCAATATGCCCCGCCGTGCCCGAGGCGTCGTCCATCCACTCGCCCGGTCCGAGCTTCGGTTGCGGCGTCACGAATTTGCGGATGGCCTCGGCCATCTCGCAGTCGCGCGCATTCGCGAGTTCCGGGTGTGTCGTCTGGATGACGGAGCCGAGCTGCACAGCGGTTTCGATGAACTCGCGCACGTGCGGCGAGCGTTCCGATTCGTAGGTGTCGAGAAGGGCATCGGATGCTTCGCCGCGAAGGACGGCGCCGAGCTTCCATGCAAGATTCGACGCGTCACGAATACCGGCGGCCATGCCCTGACCCATGAAGGGCGGCGTCTGATGCGCGGCGTCTCCCGCCAGCAGCAGGCGCCCACGGCGCCAGCCGTTCGCGACGACCGAATGAAACGTATAAACGGCCGAGCGCTCGAGCCGCGCATCGGCGGGCGAGATCCAGCGAGCGAGCTTGTCCCAGAGCCAGTCCGCCGATGAGAGTTGCGCCGCATCGTCGCCCGGCATCACCATGATTTCCCAGCGACGACGGTTGCCGGGACCGCGCGTATAGGTGGTCGGGCGTGCGGGATCGCAATACTGAATCGAAAAATCGCCGAGATCCGGCCGTGGCGCGTTGAGCATCGTGTCGACCACGACCCAGCGCTCATGGGATTTGAGATCGGTCAGCTCGGTGCCCATGAAGCGCCGCGCGATGGAGCGCGCACCGTCGCATCCGACGACGTATCGCGCGGTGGCGCGCCCGAGCTTGCCGCGGCTCGTGTCCTCGAAGCGCAACTGGACGCCATCGGCTGTCTCGTCGAGCGCGAAGACCTCGTGACGCAGACGCACGTCGACATTCGATTGCCGCGCGAGACGCTCGCGCAACGCATTCTCCAGATCGGGCTGATGGAATTTATAACTCGCGCACCAGCCGTGAGGTCCGATGCAGGTCGGACGCTGCCAGTCGATCAGCAACTTGCCTTGCGCGTTTACGAACTTCATGCCCGGGCCGACGAACAGGTTGGGCAGCAGCGCATCAGCAATGCCGATCGTCTGGAACACGCGCATGCATTCGCCATCGAAGTGCACCGCGCGGGGCAGCGCAAAGATGTCCTTGTCACGCTCCAGCACCAGCACGCGCAAACCCTGAATCGCGAGCAGGTTGCTCAATGTGGCGCCGGTGGGCCCGAGGCCGATGATCGCGACGTCGTAGTCGCACGTATGCGTTGGGATGATTTGATCTGACATGTTCTTTTCCGCCTGATGAGACGCCGGGCGCGACTCGCCGCGCCCGGCCGCGACGCTTACGCTTCGTCGGCAATCGGGTTGGACAGCACGCCGATGCGGTCCACTTCCACTTCGACCACGTCGCCCGGCTTCATGAAAAGCGGCGGATTGCGTTTCGCGCCGACGCCGCCCGGCGTGCCGGTCACGATCACATCGCCGGGGAAAAGCGGCGTGAACGTCGAAAGATAAGCAATCTGCTTCGCGATTCCGTGAATGAGCATCTCGGTCGTCGCGCGTTGCACTTCCTGTCCGTTCAAACGGGTAACGAGCGTCATCAGCGCGTTCGGCGCGATCTCGTCGCGCGTGACCATCCACGGCCCGAACGCGCCGGTGCGATAGAAGTTCTTGCCCGGCCCCCATTGCGTCGTATGACGCTGCCAGTCGCGCACGGAGCCGTCGTTGTAGCAGGCGTAACCGGCGATGTGATGCCACGCATCCGCTTCGGCGATGCGCCGTCCGCCGCGCCCGACGATCACCGCGATCTCGCCCTCGTAGTCGAATTGCAGCGACTCGGGCGGACGCAGCATCGGCTGACCATGACCGACCTGGGACGCGGGCAGCCGCATGAAGATCACGGGCTGCTCGGTCGTCTCGCGATTCGTTTCCCTGACGTGCTCGGCGTAGTTCAGCCCCACGCAGAAGATCTGCTCGGGATTGGGGATGACCGGCAGCAAGGTCACGTCCGAAAGCGTGTAGTCGGCCGCGATGCCTTCGATTGCCTGGGCCGCTTCGCTGAAGGCGTCCGCGGCAATCAGTGCCTTGAGGTCGGCGAAGCGGGCGCCGAGACGTTTGCCCAGGTCGAATACGGCGTTATCGCGAACGATGCCGAACGAGGGACCCTGCGAGGTCGAGAAGCTGACGAGTTTCATTGATGCTCCGTTGATAAAAGCGGTTGAATAGACTGCCGCGCCAACTCAAAAAACTAGTGCAGTTATCGTATTTTGAGAATAAACTGAATTTATCAAAGGACACAACGTGTTTTTTGTCAGGGTTTATCACTAAGGAGACGAGCATGGAAGGGATGAAGCAAAAGCGGCGGGGTCTCTCGCTGAGCCACATGGGCTTCTACGTGAGCGACATGGCACGGGTCGAAGATTTCTATTCGCGGGTGCTGGAATTCACGGTGACGGACCGCGGCAAGTTGCAGACGCCGAATGGCGAAGTGCGGCTGGTTTTCTTGAGCCGCGATCCGGCGGTGCATCATCAGATCGTGCTCGCGAGCGGGCGCCCGTCGCATCTGGCGTTCAATCCGATCAACCAGATTTCGCTGGAGGCGGACAGCCTCGCCACGCTCCGACAGTTCCACCGCAAGTTCGTGGAGGAGGGGCTCGACGACATTCATCCCGTGACTCATGGGAACGCAGTCTCGATCTATGCACGCGATCCGGAGGGCAATCGGCTGGAACTGTTCATCGACACGCCGTGGTACGTCGACCAGCCGATGCGCGTGCCGGTCGACTTCGCCCTACCGGACGCCGAGCTGATGGCCGATGTCGAGTGCCACGCGCGTACCCTGCCTGGCTTCCGACCTCGAAGTGTCTGGCAAGCAGAGATGGCCGAACGCATGGGACTCGTGTGACGCGGTGAAGCGACGCTGGCCGACATGCATCGCTGCAACCTTCGAGGCCGGCCGTCGGCTGACGTTGCCTGAGATCGCCGACGCCGCGCACCCTTTGATGATGTGAACAGACCCGATCGAGCGGCTTCGTGTGCTGGCTATAATCCACTCACGTCCAAGGGGGCTACCGTCCAGATGTCGAGCATCACCAGACTCTTATCCATCCTCGATTTATTTTCGGAGACCAGGCCGTTCCTGTCCGCCGAAGACGTCGGCGCGGAACTCGATTGCTCGATTCCGACCGCTTACCGCTATGTGCGGGAACTCGTGGATGCGGGCTTGCTCGTGCGCTTCGCGGGTGGAGACTATGGCCTTGGTCCTCGCATCATCAAGCTCGACTATCACTTGCGCGTGTCCGATCCGCTGCTTGCGGCGGGGCAACCGGTCATGCGCGAGCTCAGCGAGCATTCGGGCTTCGACATCGTAATGTCCCGGTGGTATGGAAACGAGCTCGTCGACACCCATCGGGAAACGCACGATACATCACTCGACCTCAGATACGGTCGAGGGCGTCCACGTCCCCTGTTTCTCGGCGCCGCGTCGAAGGCGATCCTGTCGACCTTCCCAAAGGCGAAGCTTGCAGTTTTGTTCGATCACTATGCCGACGACATCGCCCAGAGCGGGCTCGGCTCCACGCTCGAGGACTTCCGCGCATCACTGCTTAAGATCCGGCGCGCGGGCTTTTATCTCTCGAGGGATGAACTCGAGGTCGGCGTTTCCGCGCTCGGGTCGCCGCTGTTCACGGATGACTCGGGCGAAGCGGTCGGCGCGCTGGCGGTGATCGTGCCGACTCAGCGCCTGGAGTTCGCGAATCTCGATCGGCTCATCGAATCGATCAAGGAGGCGGCCGCGCGCATATCGCAACGCACGCGCATCGTCATCGAGGGCCGTCAGTCTGGCGCCGTCGCCTCATCGAGGTAGTCGGCACCTGCCTTGACTTCCGATGAGCGCACATATGCTTGAGGGACGGAATCAGAGAGTTCTTCATGAGAGCGATTGTCAGAAAACAAAGTCGTAAAAGCAACGATATACCGCTCAACGTTCTAAAGCGCACGTCGAACGAAGCTGATCGCGAGCTGGCTCACCTATCAAAAATCGTTGAAACATTGATCGAATTAGACAAAGGATCCTCTCCACTGGGTCCCGCTTATTGGATGGCACGCCTTCGAGAACTTCGCGTTGGCTATGCGCTGCTATCCACTCAACGGGCCCAGATCGCAGCACTTGACACTGTCTTGAGGAATTCGCTGAAAGAGACATTCGGAATGTCGCGCGATCCAAGCGACGCGTTGCCTGAAACATTGAGAACGGCAATGCACCAGCGCGCAAGACCCGCGTGTTCATCAGCTATGCGCAGGGCAATTTGGGCCGGGAGTTGGCGGCCGCACTCAGCAACGCCGAACGAATTGCGACATCGGCTTTCGCGGCGGTCCCCGCCGGATACGCAGATGACTAGCTGTTCGGCGACGGAGAACGGAGGTCTGTTTTCGACCAGCACCCGGCGTTCAAGCGGCCGGCGGGGACGCTGCCTAGCGTCCTCCTGTTACGCTTACTGCCACCGAAAAGTGCTAACAACTTGCTGGTGAACGGCTGGTGATCGTTTCTTGTATCACAACGAGGTTTGCGCGCGACGAAGGGTCGAAACGCCGTACTCGAAACGAAGGATAACGCCGCTGGCCACCAGACGGAACGAAGCCGGTGGGAATCATCGATCGCACTGGAACTCGCAGGCTAGCCTCTATCGCCCGCGACCGGAAATTGGCCGCAAGCGTGGGAGACAAGCGCCGCCGCTATCCCGATTATCTTGTTCACCGTAGCTCGACGGAAACGCCATCGAAACGTGCAGCACCGGCTTGTACTACGGGACGCCTAGATCGAACTACCGCTGGCCGCCTAGGATGCTCGGTGCTGCGGCGATTGACTGGCCAGGTGTCCGAGTCGGTACGACACGGGCCGCGCGCTCGCCGCGACTCATGCGCAGCTTCGCTATTCATGCTCCCGCAAAACGACTAGCCGCTCAGCGAACGGCCCCGAATAGACCAGCTGATAATAAAGGGGCCGATTGCGCAGTGTATAGCCGCGCAACTCCATGATGAGTCCAGGCTGACCACTTTCAATTTTTAGTTCACGTGCGGCGATGTCCGGCAGCACGTCGAACCGGATCCACTGATCCACCCGCTGCGTTGGCAGGGAAAGGCGCTGCGCTACGAGCTCGCGCAGGTTACGTTCAAGCGCGGCGCGATCGACTCCACCCAACTCCGAGAAATCTTCCTCACGCAGCCAGAATTCGCTGTACAGATCGAACCGGCCGCCGACGTTGATCACCCGATCGATGCGCACGAAGCCTTCTCCGGTGAGAAACTCGGACCACGGCCCCTTGCGTTTCAGTCGCTTGACCGAGCGCGCATGGACGTAGGAGGGCAGGTCGTTGCCGTCTGCATCGCGAAAGCGCAGATAGCGCACATCCGCAGGCGCGACTCGCGTGCCGGACACGAACGTGCCGCGCCCCTGTTCGCGAGTAATCAGCCCGGAATGCACGAGTTGCATGAGCGCCTTCTGAACTGTGCCCACGCTCACGCCATGATTCGTTGCAAGCTCGGCTTCAGAGGGCAGGCGGTCGCCCTCGCGCAGGCCTCCCGATTCGATGTGCCGGATGATCGATTCCGACACCATGGATAGCTTTGTCATTTTGTCTCTGAGACTGTGTTCGATCCGGGCGATGGCGGCGTTTCAGGGCAATGGCCCTTGCATGACGCGCCCAAGGCGATACTCCCCGCGTACCGGAACAACCGGTCCCTGACCTTCGAAGCTTTCATGCCTACAGGATGCCACTGTGATCGAGCGCGGCGTCGCCGCCATTTCCGCAATGGGTGGATATTGCCACACACTCCTCGACGTTGCGCGTGATTATGGTGCGATGGCGGCCCTGATGCCTGGAAGCACGAAGAGCGATCTTCGGCGCCGGAGCGAGTGTTCGCTCCTGCTCGAAGATCGCCCTGCCCATGCACGTCGGGCAACCCGATCGAGATTCAGGCGAGCCGGCGACCCAGCGTCTCGCGGACCATCGCAATCCCAGCGAGCGAAATCAGGCCGCAGCCGATCACATAGTAGGCGGGAGCATTGGGATCCTTCGTCAGATGGATCAACAGGGTCGAGAAGAACTGCGAAAAGCTTCCGAAAACGACCACCGCAACGTAATAGCTGACCGAGAGTCCGGTTGCGCGCAACCGCTGCGGCAGCACTTCGCTCACCAGCACGAGCGTCGAAGCGGAGGTCATAGCCATCGGCACGGCAAGGCAACCCGCGACGATCAGCAGGCTAGCCAGCGAATGGAAGTTATTGAGCGCATAGAACGCAGGGTAGATCATGGCCAGCATCCCGATGCGCGACCACCACACGACCTTCCGGCGGCCGACGCGATCGCTCAGCCAACCGGCGAACGGCGAGAGCACGGTGAGCGCCACCGACCCCACGAAGCCCGCCCAGATCGACTGGGAAAGCGGGAGGTGAAGCTGGATCGCGCCGTAGTTCGGGAGATAGAAGACCACGATGTGCACGGCCGACGCCAGCCCGATCATCAGCAGCACGGCCGCGCAGAGCTCGCGCAGGTTGTCCTTCACGAGACGCCGGTGCGAGGCCGCATCGCTCTCGCCCCACTTGGTAGGCACCAGGGTCTCGTCCAGACGCGAGCGGATCATCACGCTGAGCGGAATCACCAGGATGCCGATCACAAACGAGATACGCCAGCCCCACGATGACAGCGCCGATTGCGGCAGGAAATTGGTCAACGACAGGGCGACGAGTGCGGCGAATATGGCTGCGAGCCCCTGGCTGAAAGGCTGCCAGCTCGTATAGAAACCGCGTGATTTTTCGTCGGCGTATTCGAGCAGCATCGCGCTCGCGGGTCCCATCTCGCCGCCGATCGCGAAGCCCTGCAAAAGACGTGCGATCGTCATGATGATCGGCGCCGCCAAGCCGATTTGCGCGTAGGTTGGGGTCAGCACGAGCAGGGCGGCGCTCAGCGCCATCAGCCAGAGTGTGAGCACCACGGCTGGCTTGCGGCCGACACGATCGGCATAGGCGCCGATCACCAGTCCACCGATCGGTCGCATCACGTAGCCAACGCCGAAGGCCGCGAACGAGAACAGCAACTGGCCAAAAGGATCGGTCAGCGGAAAGTACTGCGGCCCGATCATCGTGGCGAAGAAGTTGTACACGACCGAGTCGTAGAGCTCCAGACCGCTGCCGACCGTGATTGCACCAATGGCCCACGGTTTCGACAATGGCTTATCGGATGAAACGTCTGACGTCATGGGCGGCGAAGACGCGGTGGCGACGGAACGATGTTGATGCATGGTGTCTCCTAGATTATCTGGCGGCGCCAGTATGTGCTCTGCGGCTGATGGGACCGGGCGATGCGGTCTCCCGGATCGCCGCGGCGCGATGCGCTCACCGGCCGCGGTGGGTTGCTCTGTTCAGGCGGCACTGCAGGTTTGCGCAGCGCTCGCCTGTTGACGAAGGCGCTGGCCCTCGCGCCACTGAACCATCAACGCGGCCCAGCGCATCTGGGCGGCCTCGATGTTGCGTTGCTTGACGTGGCCGTAACCTCGAATGGTTTCGGGAAGCGCAGCGATTTCCAGCGCCAGCGGAAGGTTCTCTTGCGATAGCGTGCGCAGCAGTTCCTCGATGCAGGCGCGGTACTGGCGGATGAGCGCGCGCTCGGTGCGCCTTTCGTCGGTGTATCCGAAGGGGTCGCAGACGGTGCCGCGCAGACCCTTGAGCGCCGCCAGCCCGCGAAAGGCATTGCGCACCCAGGGCCCGAAAGCGCGTTTGACGTGCTCGCCCTTTGCATTGCGCTTCGACAGGAGCGGCGGCGCGAGATGATGCACGAGCTTGTAATCGCCCTCGAACATTTGCTCGACCTTGCGCGTGAACGCGGCGCCGGTATGCAGGCGCGCCACTTCGTACTCGTCCTTGTAGGCCATCAGCTTGAACAGATTGCGCGCGACGGTGCGAGTGAGCTTGTCGCTGTCGAGGCGCGACTCGACGTCTCCCGCTTTCTCGACGAACGTTTCATAAAGAGCCGCATAGCGACGGTTCTGATAGCCGATGAGAAACTGCGCGCGCTGGTCGATGAACTCGTCGAGCGACGGCTTTCTCGCAAGCTGAATGACCTGGGCGTCGGCGGAGCGCACGGGCACCTGGTCGAGGTCGTGGGCGCAATGGCGGCCCCACTCGAAGGCGGCCTTGTTGCTCTCCACCTGCACGCCGTTGAGTTCGATCGCACGCATCAGGGCGGCGCGCGACAGCGGCACGCGGCCCTTCTGCCACGCGTAGCCGAGCAGCATCAGGTTCGAATAGATCGACTGACCCAGTAGCTGCGTGGCCATCCGTTCGGCGTCGAAGATGCCCACGTCGCCGGGCGCCACCCCTTGCGAGATCGCCGCGACGGACTGATCCGCCGGCGACTTCCAGTCGGGATTGCGCACGAAGGCGGCGGTCGGCGTCATGTGGCTGTTGAGCACGACATAGGTGCGCCCGGCGCGCAGGGTGGACAGCGTGAATTTGTTCGACCCTACGACCGTGTCGCAAGCCAGCACGAGGTCCGCCGAAGCGGCGTCGACGCGCGTCGCATGCAGGGCGTCGCCGCCGTCGGCGATCTGGATGTGGCTCCAGGTTGCGCCGCCCATCTGCGCCATGCCTGTCGCATCCTGCGTGGTGACGCACTTGCCCTCGAGATGCGCCGCCATGCCGAGCACCTGGCCGATGGTCACGATGCCCGTGCCTCCCACACCGGCCACCAGGATGCGGTGCGCCGCGGCGGCGTCAGGCAGCGTCGGCTCGGGAAGGTTCGGCATGTCCGAGAGCTTCACGCTGCGCGCTGCGGCGGGCTTTCTCAACTGGCCGCCTTCGACCGTGACGAAGCTCGGACAGAAGCCCTTCACGCAAGAGAAGTCCTTGTTGCAGGTGTTCTGATTGATCTGGCGCTTGCGGCCAAATTCGGTTTCGAGCGGCTGAACGGCCACGCAGTTGCTTTCGACGGAGCAGTCGCCGCAGCCTTCGCACACGAGCTCGTTGATGACGACGCGTTTTTCCGGGTCGGGCATCGTGCCGCGCTTGCGTTCGCGACGCTTCTTGGTGGCGCAGACCTGGTCGTAGATGATCGCGGTTGCGCCTTGCATCTCGCGCAGCTCGCGCTGAACGTCATCGAGCATGTCGCGATGGCGCACCGTGACGCCCGGCGCGAGATTAGCCGTGCCCGCATACTTGTCCGGTTCATCGGTCACCACGACGATGCGCTTCACGCCTTCTGCGGTGAGTTCGTGGGTCATGCCGGGCACGTCGAGCTGGCCGTCGACGGGCTGGCCGCCCGTCATGGCCACAGCGCTGTTGAACAGGATCTTGTAGGTGATGTTGACGCCGGCGTTCACCGACTGGCGGATCGCGAGCAGGCCCGAGTGGTTGTAGGTGCCGTCGCCGAGATTGGCGAACATGTGGGCGCGCTTGCTGAAGGGCGCCTGGCCCATCCAGGACACGCCTTCGCCGCCCATCTGGGACCAGGACGTCGTCGAGCGGTCCATCCAGACCGCCATGCCATGGCAGCCGATGCCCGCCGTCGCGAGCGAGCCTTCCGGCACGCGGGTGCTGGTGTTGTGCGGGCAACCTGGGCAGAACCACGGCAGGCGGTCCGCGCCGATCCTGGCTCCTTCGGCAGCCGTGCGTTCGGCGGCGTCGATCTGTGCGAGGCGCATGTCCATGCGCGCGGCCACGTCGGGCGGCACACCCAACTTCTTGAGACGCCCCGCGATCGCCTTGGCGACCGTCGAGGGCGTGAGATCCGCTTTCGCGCGCAGCAGCCAGTCGTCGGCCGGCCGGCCGTGGCTCCATTCGCCGCCGGCCGCTTCGCCATCGACATGAACGTACTTGCCGAGCACGACGGGCCGCGCATCGGCGCTGCAATGGTAGAGCTCGTCCTTTAACTGCTGTTCGATAAGCGAGCGCTTTTCCTCGACAACCAGGATCTCGCGTAGGCCGCGCGCGAACTCGCGCACCCCGTGCGGCTCCAGCGGCCACACCACGCTGACCTTGTGCAGGCGGATGCCGAGTTCGCGACACAGTGCGTCCGTGAGGCCGAGGTCGAGTAAGGCCTGACGCGTGTCGCTGTAGGCTTTGCCGCTCGCGATGATGCCGATGCGATCGTTTAAGCCTTCGATGACATTGTGGTTCAGCCGGTTCGCGCGGACATAGGCGAGCGCGGCGGGCCACTTGTACTCCATCATCCGCGCTTCCTGTGCGAGCGGATCATCGGGCCAGCGGATATGCAGGCCGCCCTGCGGCATGGCGAAGTCGTCGGGCAGGCAGATGCGCACCCGGTCGACGCCGCATGACACTGTCGAGCCGGACTCGACCACTTCCTGCACCGTCTTCATGCCCGCCCACAGGCCGCTGAAGCGGCTCATTGCGAAAGCATGCACGCCGAGGTCCAGGATGTCCTGAACGCCCGCGGGAAAGAAAACCGGCAGTCCGGCGGCAATGAAGGTGTGATCGCTCTGATGCGCGAGCGTGCTGCTCTTCGAGACGTGGTCGTCGCCCGCCAGCGCGATCACGCCGCCGAGGCGCGCCGTGCCCGCGAGGTTGGCGTGCTTGAGCGCGTCGCCGCTGCGGTCCACGCCCGGGCCCTTGCCGTACCAGATGCCGAAGACGCCGTCGTATTTCTTGCTCGCCGGATCGAGATCGAGCTGCTGCGAGCCCCAGACGGCCGTCACGCCCAGCTCTTCGTTGACGCCTGGTTTGAACACGACATGGTTTTCCGCCAGATGTTTCTTTGCTTGCCACAACGTCTGGTCATAGGTGCCGAGCGGCGAGCCGCGATAGCCGGAGATGAACGCGGCCGTGCGGTGGCCGGCTCGTGCGTCACGTGCGCGCTGCGCGAGCGGCAGTCGCACGAGCGCCTGGACGCCGGTCATGAAGGCGCGTTCCGTGTCGAGCGCGTACTTGTCATCCAGCGTGACGGTCTCCACGGCCTTGCGGTTTGCTTCTGAGAGAGGGGCATTCATGTAACGGTTACTCGTCGATTGAGGATGTCGGTGGACGGAGCGCTCACGCCGGAAACGGCACGCCAAGCCGCTCGCCAAGCGCGATCAGTTCGTGTGCGATCGGCGCAGGCAGCGTCATCCCGCGTTCGCGGGCCTCGCGCTCTAGCACATCACCGCGCGCACCCGGCAGCCGGGCGTCGTTGCCTGCCGCCACGTAGGTTTGCGTCCACTGGCGCATGTACGCGTCGAAGGCCTCACGTCCCGCGTAGGATTCGGGGCGCACGAGCCACAGAAACGCGTCCTGCATGGCTTCGCCGCGCGGCGTGTCCAGCGAACCTGCGGTTGCGGCAAAGGCGCCAGCCAGACACTCGACCATCATGGCGATGCCCATGCCCTTGTAGCCGCTCATCGGCATCAGCGAGCCTTCGAGCGCGTGTTTAGGGTCCGTGGTGGGCCGGCCTTGCGAATCGAGCGCCCAGCCCTCCGGGATCGGCTTGCCTTCACGAGCGGCGAGCAGAATGTGTCCTCGGGCCGCTACGCTGCACGCCACGTCGAAGACGATCGGGGCTTGCCCCGGCAAGGGGCACCCGAAGGCGATCGGGTTGTGTCCGATCGCCGGGGCGCGAAAGCCTTCGAGCGCGAGCGCCGGCGGCGTGTGCTGCCCCATCATGCTGAAGGCTCCGCCTTCCGCTGCCAGCAACGTATGAATTCCGAGCGCCCCGAGATGGCCGCACGACTGCATCACGACGAGCACCGAAGCGCTCGTCTTTAGCGCCTCTAGTGCGAGACGCACCGCGTGGGGGCCGGCGATCTGCCCCAAGGCGCCGTCGGCCTGTAGCACGATGCCACCAGCGAAAGCCCGATGCGTCATCGCGGGTTTCGGATTGAACTCGTTCGCCTTCAACCGGTTCACGTAGGAGGGAAGACGCGTCATGCCGTGCGTCTTGTAACCCCGCAGCTCACTGCGAACGAGCATCGAGGCCGCTTCGGCCGCGTGATCTCGGGGCAGGTCGCACGCTTCGAAGATCCGTGCCGTCCATTGCTCGATGGTGTCAGGTAACCAGTGCGTGCTCATTGCCCGTTCTCCCGTGCGATGGCAAGACGCTCTTTAAACGGACCGGCATAGACCGACTGATAGTAGAGCGGCCGGTCGCGAAGCGTGTAGCCGCGCAATTCCTTGATAAGGCCGGCCTGTCCCGCAGCGATCGTCAGTTGTTGAGCCGCGGCGGATGGTAGTTCACCGAAGCGGATACATTGATCCACGCGCAACGTGGGCAGCGCGAGCCGTTGGCCCACGAGTTCGCGCAGGTTCTTCTCCAGTGCGGAACGGTCGAGGCCGCCCAGCTCGGCGAAGTCTTCCTCGCGCAGCCAGAATTCGCTGTAGAGGTCGAATCGGCCTCCCACGTTGATGATGCGCTCGATCCGTACGAAGCCCTTGCCGCCCAGAAATTCCGACCACGGGCCTGTGCGTCTGGTGCGCCTGACCGAGCGTGCGTGTACATAGCACGGCAGATCCTGGCCATCGGCGCTGGTGAAGCGAAGGTAGCGGACGTCGGCCGGGGCCACGCGCGTGCCCGACACGAACGTACCGCGACCTTGCTCGCGCGTGATCAGCCCGGAGTGCGCGAGCTGCGTGAGCGCCTTCTGGACCGTGCCGACGCTCACCCCGTGCCGTGCCGCCAACTCGCCTTCGGAAGGCAGGCGATCGCCGTCGTTGAGCGACCCCGATTCGATATCGCGGATGATGGCATCCGACACCATAGTTCGCTTCGTCATGGTCGTTTCAGAGGCTGCGTTCGAAGCGACTGACCGCGGTTTCGCGGACATCGAGCACCTCACTGGCGAGCCGGGTGCCCGATGCGACGTCCAGTGCGTATTCGTACAGCCGGTCACCGATGTCGGAAATCTTCATGGCCCGTTCGAGCACGCCGCTCGCGTCGAAATCGATGTTGTCGCGCATGGTGCTCAAGGTGTGGATGTTGCCGCACACCTTTACCGTGGGGGCGACCATGTTGCCGATGGGATTGCCTACGCCCGTGCCGAAGAAGGTGAGCTGACAGCCTCCCGCCGCGAGCGCGGTGAGGTTTTCCACGGCGGCAGCCGGCGCGTCCATGAAGTGCAGCCCTTTGCGGCGCGGCGCTTCGCCGTATCTAAGCACACCGACGAGCGCACTCGAGCCTGCCTTCGCCATCGCGCCGAGCGCCTTTTCCTCGACTGTCGTCAAGCCACCTTTCTTGTTGTCGGGCGAGGGCTGCGAGTCGCGCATGTCGACGCCGCGGGCGATGGCGTTCTGCTCCATGCTGCGCACCGCATCGACGAAGGCCGCCCTGACCGTGTCGTCGATGGCGCGTGCGGCGAACAGATGTTCTGCGCCGATGAACTCCGAGGTCTCGGAAATGATGACCGTGCCGCCCTCGGCGATCACCAGGTCCGCCATCCGCCCGATGGTCGGATTGCAGCTCAGTCCCGAGGTCGTGTCGGAGCCGCCACATTCGACGCCCAGAACCAGTTCGGACACGGGGCACGGCTCGCGTCGCAGGCGGGATGCGGCGATGGCGAGACGCATCGCTTTACGCGTGCCTTCGGCGATGCAGGCGATCGTGCCGTTGGGCTGCAGATGCACCGCCTCGACCGCTTTTCCGGTGGCGCGAATGCGCGAGGCCACTTCTTCCGTTGACGATTCTTCGAGTCCCACCAGAAGCACGCTCGCGATATTCGGATTGCGCCCGAGACCGGCGAGGGATTCATAGGCGAAGTCGAGATCCGCGCCGAACTGCCCGCGCACGAACAGCGTCGTGACCGGAATCGTGCCTTCGACCGCCTCACTAATCGTGCGTGTGACCGGGTTGCAGTTGTCCATGACAGAAATGACCGCAACCCAGTTACGAACGCCCACGGTGGCGTTTTCACGGCGGTAGCCAAGGAATGTTTTCATCGCGTAGTTACCTCGTATTCAGATCACCGCGACCGCGGGTGGAATCGACGTTATGGACATGGGCGTGCTCTCCGACTCTGAGCGCGCGTCGGGCGGTGCCGATGATCTGGCCGTACTTGAGCACGTTGGCGCCAGCAGCAGCCGGTGCGATACAGACTTTGTGGCCGAAGGGGACGTCCTGCATCAAGGTCACCTGGCCCGCTCCTTCGCCCTGCAGGACGCAGGTTTCCCCTTCCTGTCCGGGGTCGAGCAGTGTTGCCACGTTGTCGGTGGCATGGAGCACGATGGCGCGAGGCATGGGTTCAACTCCTATATAGATAATGAAACTACTCTGGGACATGGAATTCCGGCAAATCAAGGCGGGAATAGTGCGAATCCGTGGAAACAGAATAGGTCTAGACCGGCAACTCCTATATAGGTATTTGCCATAGTCCTACATAGAAGTTGTTGACACACCCCAAGGCCGCGACTATCGTTGACTGCACTGAAGGCGACTTTGCGCCTGAATGCGAGGAGAGCTGAAGATGAATGTCGAGTCCCATCTGGAGAAGATCGCCAGACTGGAATCCTTGCGGGAGCGGTTCGATCCGCTACAGGACTTCGAACTGTGGTTCTGGGCCGGCATGACGGCCGGCACGCATGCGGTGAATGCCGCGCTGCATCTGGCGGAAGTCACGGCCGGCACGGACGCTTATCCGATGCAGCCCGGCGTCTATCAGGTGCCGCAATCCGACGGCACGCTTGCCGCACGGTTTTGCGCGCTCGGTGACGTGCTGCATGTGGGGCGTCCGAAGATCGAGGCGCCGGTGCCCGAGGATGTCGCTTCCATGATGCATCTGATGGAAACGGTCGAGCAGTACCGGGACCCCTGCGTGCGCGAAGGGCGCGCGCCGGATCAGGCGATCATCGAGGCGTGCGACGCGGCCGTGCGGGCGTGTCTGCGCCTCCTGAACGAGCGGATGAAGGGAATGCAACATGCACACTGATCAACACCTCGCCGCAGCCGAGCGCATCGAACGGTCGCTTCGAAAATGCGCTCCGGAAGACGTCGAAATGCGGATCGAAGCGGCGATGCTTGCCGGCACGCATTGGTTGAACGCGATACTTCATCGGCGCGCGGTGACGCAACCCGGCAACGACGTTTTTCATACCTATCTCTTGACTGTGAACGAATATCGCAGGCTATGCGTCGCCGACGAAGAGATGGTGCTCGCGCTATCGGAGATAGAGGATCTTCGTCCGCCATACGTGCGCGGCAATCATGAAGGTGCGCAGGCCGCCGCCGATCGGGCGAATGCGCTGCTGGCGGCGATCCGCAAGAAGGCCACGTCACACGAGTGAACTATATTTGAGAGGAGACGACAGTGAGAGCAGTGCGCGTCATACCAGCGCCGTCCGGCGGCAGAGTCGAGGTGCAGGACATTCCCGTGCCGCAGCCCGGCGCGGGGGAGGTTCTCGTCAGGGTGCGCGCCGCGGGGTTGAATCGCGGCGAGATCAAGCAGGCCGGCGAGTTGCGTTCGGGCAACGCCATCACCGCCGGCGTCGAGTTTGCGGGAGAGGTCGCGCAGGTCGGAGAAGGCGTCACCGCGTGGCGGGAAGGCGACCGTGTGATGGGACACGGCAAGAACTGCCAGGCGGACTATGTGATCGCTCATCCGCTCGCGCTGATGCCCGTGCCGGGAAACCTGCCGTGGATCGACGCCGCGGCGTTTCCAAACGTATTCATCACAGCGCACGATGCCGTCGTGACGAACGGCCAGCTTCGTGAGGGCGAGTCGATTCTGGTCAACGGCGCGTCCGGCGGCGTCGCCATGGCGGCGATCCAGATCGCCTCGGCGCTCGGCGCGAAGCCGGTGATCGGCGTGTCGCGGTCCGCAGCGAAGCTCGACAAGCTGTGCCGCTTCGGCGTGGATGTCGGCATCGATTCGTCGCGCGAGTCGCAGGTGGACGCCGTCATGGCCGCCACCGGCGAGCGCGGGGTCGACGTCATCATCGACACGGTGGGCGGTCCGGTTTTCGAGGCCAACATGGACAGCCTCGCGATCAAGGGGCGGCTCGTGCAGGTCGCCCGCATCGGAGCGCCGACTGCACAGATCGATCTGGCGAAGCTCTGGCTCAAGCGCCTCAAGCTCATCGGCGTGACCTTTCGCACGCGCAGCGAGCAGGAGCGGCTCGAGTGCATCCAGGCCTGCGCGCGCGATCTTTTGCCGGCGCTCGAGGATGGCCGCATCCGGCTGCCGATCGACCGCACTTTCCCGCTCGACGCCATTCACGAGGCCCACGCATACATGCACCTCGACCAGCACGTCGGAAAGATCGTGCTCACTGTGGCATGACCGTTTGATACAAATACCATCGATACACAGGAGACTGAAATGAGCATCCGTATTACTCCACTCACCGGCTCGGTTGGAGGACTGGTCGAGGGCGTCGACCTGAATGAACCGGTCAATCGCGATACGTTCGAAGTGCTTCATCAGGCCTTCCTAGACCACGGCGTCCTCGTGTTCCGCGCACAGCACCTGCAACCGGCGGCGCATGTGGAGTTCGCGAAGCTTTGGGGCAACCCCGCTCAGAACAATCCGCTCGATCCGTCGGTGCCCGGCTGCCCCGGACTGATTCAGGTCACCAAGATACCGAAGGAGACGGCCTCGACGGAGGCATGGCATTCGGACTCGATCTATACGCCGGTGCCGCCGAAGATCTCGATTCTTTCCGCGGTCGTCGTGCCGCATGGCGGAGACACGATGTGGTGCAATCAGTACGTCTCGTACGACCGCCTGTCGCCGACGATGCAGCGCGTGCTCGAAGGCCTGCGGGTCCGCTTCGCGGGTTTGCGCCTCGCCCGCATGAGAAACATCGACAAGATTCCGGAAGCCGTCCATCCGATCGTGCGCACGCATCCGGAGACGCGCCGCAAGGCGCTCTATGTCGGCCATCCGGATACCGCCAGGCAGATCGAAGGCATGACCGTTGCCGAGAGCCGTCCTTTGCTCGACTTCCTCTACGAACATTCGACGACGCCGGACAACGTCTACCGGCACATGTGGCAAGCCGGCGACGTCGTGATGTGGGACAACCGCTGCACGATGCACTACGCGGTGCACGACTACGGTGAGGCCGAACGCGTGCTCAACCGCATCACGCTGGAAGGCGAAGTGCCGGTCTGATCTGACGCGGCATCACTGAAAAAGCTGCAAGCCCTGTGCTTGCATATCGACGAGGTAATAAGGATGACGAATCATGGCTATTGAGAAATGTTCGTCATCCGGAGCGAGGTCTGAAATGCAGATTGGAGTACCTGCTGAGTCGCGGGGTCGCAAGTCGCTCGTCGCGGCGACGCCCGATACGGTCAAATCGCTCGTGTCGCAAGGGCGCAGCGTGACCGTCGAATCGGGCGCGGGCGAATGCGCGCACTACACGGACGATGCGTATCGCAAGGCCGGCGCGCAGATTGGCGACGCGGCGTCGGCCTTCGGCGCGCAAATCGTGCTGAAGGTCGCCTCGCCGACGGCTTCCGAGTTATCGCTGATGAAGCCCGGCGCGGTCCTGGCCGGCATGCTCGACCCCTTTAATACCGACAACACCGCGCGGCTCGCGGCGGCCGGCGTGACGGCCTTCGCGCTCGAAGCCGCGCCGCGCACGACGCGTGCGCAAAGCCTCGACGTGTTGTCGTCGCAGGCGAACATCGCGGGCTACAAGGCCGTGCTGGTGGCGGCCGAGCATTATCCGCGCTTCATGCCGATGCTGATGACCGCGGCGGGCACCGTGAAGGCCGCGCGCGTGCTGGTGCTGGGCGCGGGTGTGGCCGGGCTGCAGGCGATCGCCACCGCGAAGCGTCTGGGCGCGGTGGTCGAAGCATCCGACGTGCGTCCGGCGGTGAAGGAGCAGATCGAGTCGCTCGGCGCGAAGTTCCTCGACGTGCCGTATGAGACCGACGACGAGCGCGAAGCGGCGCAAGGCGTGGGCGGCTACGCGCGGCCCATGCCGGCGAGCTGGCTCGCTCGCCAGGCTGCGCTCGTTCATGAACGCGCAAAGCAGGCGGACGTCATCATCACGACCGCGCTGATTCCCGGCCGCGCCGCGCCCACGCTGATCTCCGTCGAAACCGTTCAGGCCATGAAGCCGGGCTCGGTGATCGTGGATCTGGCCGCCGGGCGCGGACCGGAATTCGAAGGCAGAAAAGGCGGCAATTGCCCGCTGACGGAAGTCGACAAGGTCGTCCAGAAGCACGGCGTGACGATCGTGGGTCACGCCAATCTCGCTTCCATGGTCCCGGCTGATGCATCGGCGCTCTATGCGCGCAACCTGCTCGACTTCCTGAAGCTGATCGTCACCCGGGAAGGCGCACTCAGCATCGACCTCGCAGACGACATCGTCGCCGCCACGCTGCTGTGTCGCAACGGAGAAGTCACGAACAAGTCAAAGGGGCAATGATGGAAGTCATCAACCATACCGTGATCAATCTGATCACCTTCGTGCTGGCGGTCTACGTCGGCTATCACGTGGTCTGGAACGTCACGCCCGCGCTGCATACGCCGCTCATGGCCGTGACCAACGCGATCTCGGCAATCGTAATCGTCGGTGCGATGCTGGCCGTCGGCCTTACGGTGGGCGCGGCGGGCAAGTTCTTCGGCACGCTCGCCGTGCTGCTCGCGGCGGTGAACGTGTTCGGCGGCTTCCTCGTCACGAGACGCATGCTGGAGATGTTCAAGAGGAAGGAACCTCGGCGCGTCGAATCGAAGGGAGCCGCGAAATGAGTCTGAACGTCGTCACCCTCCTGTATCTCGTCGCCTCAGTCTGTTTCATCCAGGCGCTGAAGGGCCTCTCGAACCCGAAGACCGCGCGCGTCGGCAACGCCTTCGGCATGGCCGGGATGGCGCTCGCCATCGTCACGACGCTGGCGCTGATTGCGAAGCAGGCAAACTATCTGGGCTCGAACCTCGGGTTGGGATTGGGGCTGCTGTTCGCGGCGCTCATCATCGGCGGTGCCGCAGGGGCTTACATCGCGGCGAAAGTCGAGATGACGAAGATGCCCGAGCTCGTCGCCGCCATGCACTCGTTGATCGGTCTTGCGGCCGTGTGCATCGCCTACGGCGTCGTGGCCGAGCCGTCCGCCTTCGGCCTCGCGGCTTCCGGCAATGCCATTCCGTATGGCAACCGCGTCGAACTCTTCATCGGCACGTTCGTTGGCGCGATCACGTTCTCGGGCTCGGTCATCGCGTTCGGCAAGCTGTCGGGCAAGTACCAGTTCCGCCTGTTCAAGGGCGCGCCCGTGGTGTATCCGGGCCAGCACACGATCAACCTGCTGTTCGCAATCGCGATGATCGGCTTTGGCATCGCCTTCATGCTGACGCAGGCATGGCTGCCGTTCATCGTCATGACGGCGATCGCGTTCGCACTCGGGGTGCTTATCATCATCCCGATCGGCGGAGCGGACATGCCCGTGGTGGTGTCGATGCTCAACTCATATTCGGGGTGGGCGGCGGCGGGCATCGGGTTCTCGCTGAACAATCCGATGCTGATCATCGCGGGCTCGCTGGTGGGCTCGTCGGGCGCGATCCTCTCCTACATCATGTGTCGCGCCATGAACCGCTCGTTCTTCAACGTGATTCTGGGTGGTTTCGGCGGCGAGGCCGGCGCCGCGGCTGCGAGCGATACGCAAGAGCAGCGACCCGTCAAAGCCGGTTCGGCCGATGACGCCGCGTTCATGCTCGGCAATGCGGAGAGCGTGGTGATCGTGCCGGGTTACGGTCTCGCCGTGGCGCGCGCTCAGCATGCGCTCAAGGAGTTGACCGAAGCGCTGGTCGAGAAGGGCGTCGACGTGCGTTACGCGATTCATCCGGTGGCGGGCCGCATGCCGGGGCACATGAACGTGCTGCTCGCGGAAGCCGAAGTGCCTTACGAGCTCGTGCAGGAGATGGAAGACATCAACGGCGAGTTTGGACAGACGGACGTGGTGCTGGTGCTCGGCGCGAATGACGTGGTGAACCCGGCGGCGAAGACCGATCCGAAATCGCCGATTGCGGGCATGCCGATTCTCGAAGCCTACAAGGCGCGCACGGTGATCGTGAACAAGCGCTCGATGGCGGCGGGCTATGCCGGTCTCGACAACGAGCTCTTCTACATGGACAAGACCATGATGGTCTTCGGCGATGCGAAGAAGGTCGTCGAAGACATGATGAAGGCGGTCGCGTGACCAGGCCGCGAGTGCAAACCGGGCGCGTCGGTCACGGCCGCCCGACGAAAGGTTGAGCGGGTCATGGCAGAACTCTATTTGGTACGGCATGGTCAGGCCTCGTTCGGCTCGGAGAACTATGACCAGTTGTCGGCAGTCGGCGAGCGCCAGGCGGCGTGGCTCGGTGAGTACTTCGCGAGCCGTGATATCGGCTTCGACCGGATCGTGGTTGGCACGATGCGCCGCCACCAGCAGACGCTCGACGCGATCCTGAGCGGCCTGGGCCGTCCTGTGGGGCACATCGAGCAGCACGCCGGGCTCAATGAGTACAGCTTCCGTGCGCTCTTCGACGCGCTCGGCGAGCGGCACTACCGGCTGAAGGCATTGGCGGGCGGCACGAAGCGGGACTTCTACATGGGGCTGAAGCAGGTGCTCAGGCTGTGGGCGGAAGAGAAGCTGGAAGGGCCGGTGCCGGAAACATGGAGCGCATTTCAGCAGCGCGTGCGCGCCGCGAGGCAGGCCATACAGCAAGGGCCCGGGAAGAGGGTGCTCGCGGTGACGTCCGGCGGAGCGATGGCGGTCATGTTGCAGCAAGTCTTGCGTGCTCCGGCTGAGACCGCCATCGAACTGAACCTGCAGATACGCAACAGCAGCTTCTGCCGATTCTTCTTCAATGCCGAGACGATGCATCTGGCTGGCTTCAACAGCGATCCGCATCTGGATCATCCCGAGCGTCGCGAGTTTCAGACCTATGCCTGACATTAATTTGGAAGCCTAACGATGATGAAAGAACCGAATCACGTCGATATCGACAAGCTGACGTTCTATCTGGAAGAACGGATACCCGGCTTTCAGGGGCCCGTGACCGCGGACAAGTTCGCCGGCGGGCAGTCGAATCCGACATTCCTTCTCGACGCGAAAAGCGGTCGCTACGTGTTGCGACGACAGCCGCCCGGCGAATTGCTCAAATCCGCTCATGCGGTGGACCGCGAGTTTCGTGTGCTGACAGCCCTCGCGAATACCAACGTGCCGGTGGCCCGCGCCCATCACCTCTGTGAGGACCGGAGCGTCATCGGCAGCATGTTCTACGTGATGAGCTTTGAAGACGGGCGCATCTACTGGAATCCGGCCCTGCCCGAGCTCGCTCCCGATCAGAGACAGTCCATCTATGACGCCATTCTCGGCACGATGGCGGCGCTGCACGAGGTCGATGTCGACGCCGTAGGACTGGCCGATTACGGCCGCGCCGGGAACTACTTCCAGCGCCAGATTGGTCTGTGGACGAAGCAATATCGCGCTGCCGAGACAGAGCGGCTGGACGCCATGGAAGTGCTGATCGACTGGCTGCCTGCTAATTGCCCAAGCGACGAGGGTCGCCCATCGCTGGTTCACGGCGATTTTCGGATCGATAACCTGATTTTCGACCGGCACGCATGCCGCGTGCGGGCCCTGCTCGACTGGGAGCTGTCGACGCTCGGCGATCCCCTCGCGGACCTGGCCTATTTCTGTATGTGCCTGCGGCTACCCGCCGACGGGCCGATCACTGGTCTTGCCGGAATGGACCGTGCGGCGCTGGGCGTGCCCGAAGAAGCCGCGATCGTTGCGCAGTATTGCGAGCTGCGAGGCATCCCGGCGATTCCCAACTGGCATTTCTATCTTGCGATGAGCTTCTTCCGTCTCGCCGCCATCGCGCAGGGCGTCAAGATGCGCGCGCTGAAGGGAATCGCGTCGCACGCGCGGGCGCATGAAGTGGGGGCGATGGCCGCGCGCCTGGCTGAACTGGCTGTCGGCTTGCTCGAACAGGAGGCTTGAGAGTAGGCGTTGCAGCACCTAATCGGAACGATCGAAGGTCGTCGCGCGTGGCGATACCCGTATCGGTCGAACAAGAACTGACTGACTGGAGTGACGTAAATGAGCACCAAACTCTTCGACTTGGGTGGAAAAGTCGCCCTGGTGACCGGGGCGAGCCGCGGCATCGGCGAGGAAATCGCCGCTTTGCTGGCCGGGCAGGGCGCCCATGTCATCGTGTCCAGCCGCAAGCAAAGCGATTGCGAGGGCGTGGTGGCGAAAATCCGTGACGTCGGCGGCACCGCGGAGGCGCTGGCTTGCCACGTCGGACGCATGGAGGACATCACCAGTGCGTTCGAGCATATCCGCAAGGTTCACGGCCGGCTGGACATTCTGGTCAACAACGCCGCGGCCAATCCGTACTTCGGCCACATCCTGGACACCGACCTTGCCGCCTATGAGAAAACGGTCGAAGTCAATATCCGCGGCTACTTCTTCATGTCTGTCGAGGCGGGAAAACTCATGCGCGAGAACGGCGGCGGCGCGATCGTCAACACCGCGTCGATCAACGCGCTGCAGCCCGGCGACATGCAGGGCATCTACTCGATCAGCAAGGCGGCGGTCGTCAATATGACCAAGGCATTCGCGAAGGAATGCGGACCGCTGGGCATTCGCGTCAATGCGCTGCTTCCGGGTCTGACGCGCACGAAGTTCGCCGGCGCGCTCTTCGAAACGAAATCGATCTACGAGCAATGGATGAACCGGATTCCGCTGCGCCGGCACGCCGAGCCGCGCGAGATGGCGGGAACGGTTCTCTATCTGGTGTCCGACGCCTCCAGCTACACGAACGGTGAGTGCATCGTGGTTGACGGGGGCTTGACGATCTGACAGGCAATCTCAACCGCGCATGAGCGGATCAAAACCTATACGCTGAGGAATACGATACATCATGGATTTCGCATACAGCCAGAAAACCGAGGACTTGCGGCGTCGCGTGAGGACGTTCATGGACGAGCGCATCGTTTCGCGCATCCCTCAATGGAACGACGAAGTGCACGCCGGTCATTTCCCGGTTTCGTTCATGGAAGACCTGAAAGCGCAGGCGAAGGCAGAGGGGTTATGGAATCTGTTCCTTCCCGCTCTGGCGGAAGACGAGCCTGGAACGCGCCTGAGCAACCTTGAATACGCGCCTCTCGCGGAGATCATGGGACGGGTGTCGTGGGCGTCGGAAGTATTCAATTGCAATGCGCCAGACACCGGCAATATGGAGCTGTTGCATCTGTTCGCGTCGCCCCCGCAGCGCGAGCAGTGGCTGCAGCCGCTGCTGCACGGCCGCATCCGCTCCGCATTCGCGATGACCGAGCCGGACGTGTCGTCATCGGACGCAACCAACATCACGACGCGCATCCGACGTGAAGGCGACGAATATGTGATCAACGGCAGAAAGTGGTTCATCACCAACGCCGCCCATCCGAATTGCAAGGTCTTCATCGTGATGGGAAAGACCGATCCGGACGCGGAAGCGCATCGGCAGCAGAGCATGGTTCTCGTGCCGCGCGATACACCTGGCATCAAGGTCGAGCGAAACATCAGCGTGCTCAATCACGTTGCTCCCGAGGGGCACTGCGAAGTCACCTTCACGGACGTCCGGGTGCCGGTGGCCAATCTGCTCGGCGAAGAAGGCAGCGGCTTCGCACTGGCCCAGGCGCGGCTCGGGCCGGGACGCATTCATCACTGCATGCGCTCCATCGGCGCGGCCGAACTGGCTCTGGAACTGATGCTCACACGCGCCGAGGAGCGCAAGGCCTTCGGCAAGTCCCTGAACCAGCAAGGCACGATCGGCGAATGGATCGCGCAGTCGCGCATCGAGATCGATCAGGCGAGACTTCTTGTTCTCAAGACCGCCTGGCTTATCGACAACGTGGGCGCGCGCGAAGCACGCAAGGAAATCTCGATGATCAAGGCGCTTGTGCCGACCGTTCACACGAACGTATGCGACAGGGCGATCCAGGTCTTCGGCGCGATGGGACTGAGCCCGGATACGCCCTTGGCGGACCACTGGACGTGGGGTCGTGCGCTGCGCTTCGCGGACGGCCCGGATCAAGTGCATCTGCAGACCGTCGCCCGCATGGAGATTCGGCGCAATCAGGCCATGCCCGGCTCCGCGGCTTATCTGACGAAGCCTGAACGCAACGCGAACTAAGTGCGTAGCGGTCGATAAGGCGTCAAGAACGAACACTGGAGATCATTCAATGAAGAAGAAGCTTTTCGTGCTTGCCGCAGCGAGCAGCTTTGCCTGCGCTGCACAGGCTCAGAGTAGCGTTACGCTCTATGGCCTCATCGATGCTGGTTTTACCTACACGAACAACAACGGTGGTCACGCCTCTTGGCAGGCGACCGAGAGCAATGAGCAAGGCTCGCGCTGGGGGCTCAAGGGGTCGGAAGATCTTGGAGGCGGCCTCAAGGCGGTTTTCCAGCTGGAAAACGGCTTCAATCTGGAAATGGGCGCGCTGAAGCAAGGCGGGCGCATGTTCGGCCGTCAGGCCTGGGTGGGGCTTTCATCGAATCAGTACGGCACGCTGACTCTCGGCCGCCAATACAACTCCCTGCAGGTCGTCGTCGCGCCGCTGCAGGTCGGCGGCAGCACGACGCTCACGGCCTATTCGACGCATCCGCTCGACAACGACAACATCAACAATACGTATCGCACCGACAACGCAGTGAAGTACACGACGCTGAACTACGCCGGGTTTCAGGCGGAAGCGATGTATGCTTTCTCGAATTCGGCGAACTTTGCCGTCAACCGAGCTTACAGCGTCGGTGCGAGCTACTCGAACGGTCCGATGAATTTGGGCGCAGCCTACGTGCGTTTGACCAATCCGGCGTTCCGCGCCGACACGGTGGGCGCGATCCCGGCGGACAACTTTTATAGCGCGAGCACTATGCCGTTTCTTGCCTCCGCTGCGACCGTCCAGCAGTGGGGGGCGGGCGGCACTTACGCTATCGGTCCCGCGACCATAGGCCTGCTCTACACCGGTTCGCTTTTCGGTAATCCGACTGCCGGTTCCCTGTTCTCCGGCGCTACCGGCAACGGTGGAGGCAGAGGATCAGTGCACTTCGAAAATGGCGAGGTCAGCGTTCGGTATGTCTTCACACCGTCATTGTTCGCTGCGATTGGCGAAACCTATACGCACGCAACGCAGGGCTCAGGCACTGGCAACTATTGGCAGACGAGCGCTGGCGTACAGTACTTCCTTTCCAAGCGTACGGATATCTATCTGAACGGGATGTATCAAAAGACATCGAAGCACTTGCATGCCTGGATCGAAGCGATCGGTGCACCGTCGACCACGGATACACAAGTCGCGGCCGTCATCGGTATCCGTCATAAGTTCTAGGTTCGGATTTCGGATTTGATGTGACTCGCGACGCGCGTCGACTATTTGACGCAAAGAGCGTGGGAATAACTCAACAAGCTACGCCTGTCGGACGCGTTAGAAACTGGCGCATCGCATGCCGTTCGGTGCGCGACGGTCCGCTTGTAGGGGGAGGCCGACACGAAGGGGCCCTTCCAGGCGATCCGTGCGATGACCTTTATGACATGCCTCGATGATCATCAGACGACAGGTCGGTGAACTGGCCTCGGCCCGCGATGCCAATGTCGGCATCAACTGCGCTGCCGATCGTCGGATGGAAACACGAGTCTGGAAAGATCCTTGCTGTCATTCACAATGCGATGCAGCCGACTGTTGGCCTCCGGGAACGGCGACCGATCTTGACGCACCGTTACTGCCGGCCCTCATCTTTCGAACCGTGCGACCCGTTCGGAAGTACAGCGGTCATCAAAGTGCGAATTCGCCGGCTCAGCACGGCAATGGCACCCGCCAACCTTGCAAAATGCTAACAGATGCGCTCTAATAGGCATGCCTGCCTTAGATCAACCATTGGTCATTGACGCGAGGTCATCGTAGTGTTTTTCGTCAAGAGTTCCCGCCTTGCCTTTTTCAGCATTCCTGCACAAGCCGGGGCGGGTACTCGCGGGCATCGAAAAGCCGATACCTTGAAGCGCGCGCGAAACCGCGCCAGCCGCGCGGATAAGTCAGCACTTTCTTCTGCCCGGCTCTTCGCATAAGCCCAAAGTCAGTAAAGCGAGAGCCGGGCTCACCCTCTTTCTGTCGACCACCGACGGTACTCCATCACGACTTGCGTGGTGGGCGTCCGATCGCGCCATTGCGCTTGTCGCTGCCGGGGTCCAAACAACATCCCCCACGCTATACTCGGATTAAAATGCATTTGCGACGCGGCCTCATTAGGAGCCCGTCTAAAGAGCGAGGAGTGGTGCTTTGAACAGCAACGTGTTCGGTAAAGCGGCAGTGTGGCTCGTGATCGCACTGGTGCTGTTTACGGTGTTCAAGCAGTTCGATAAGCCCCGCGTCCAGG
>NZ_FCOM02000076.1 GCF_001544695.2 Caballeronia arvi | reverse complement strand
GGGCTAAACGCCCTCCGCGTCAACGCGCGCCCGCACGAGAAAACCGACCACTGTCAGATTTAGTCTAGTCCACTACACTTCAATGGTTCGGGGCGTACCGCCGTCGATGCCGATCGCCTTGTCCGCGGCGTCCATGCGAATGTCGAGATACTTCTCGAGACCGAGACCAGCGGCCAGCAGCGCCGCTTCTCCGTCCTGGCCAAGCTTGTTCAGATAGGTGACGCCGGCCCAGACTTCATCAGGCGTGATGTCAAGATCGTCGATAGCCTTGAATAAATCGCCGAGCAGGCGCTGGAGAATCTGCTTGAAACGTCCGTTGCCGTCCTTGCTGTCGAGATTCACGGCGGCCTTCAGCAGGGCCTGCACTTCTTGGGTATCGAATACTTTGACGCTCATGATTACTGTCTCCACATGGTTCTCGGGGAAAATACGATTCGGGACGCGCTCGCCCTCGAAAGAACAGTTCTCTCGAGCTCAAACGTCGTCGTCACGAATCGACGACGGATGACGACACAACGGCGTCACCGAAATCTTCATATACGGGAAGAGCGGCAAACCCGTCAGGATGTCGTTCAGTTCGGCATTGCTTTCAACATCGAAGATGCTGTAATTGGCGTACTCGCCTGCGAGGCGCCAGATATGGCGCCACTTGCGGCTGCGCTGCAGCGACTGTGAATACGCCTTCTCGCGAGCCTTGATCTCACCGGCGACATCCGCGGGCATGTCGGCCGGCAGATTCACATCCATTTTTACGTGGAAAAGCATCGTCAATATCCTTTGTTGCTCCGGAATTATCGGGTGATTCTTACGAGCCCATCGCGGGTGAAGCGCTTGACCCTGACTTCGTCCAGTTCGATGCCCAGACCCGGGCCATTCGGCACAGTCAGTTCGAAATTGCTGTAGTCCAACGAATGCGTCAAGATCTCTTCGACGATCAATAGTGGCCCGAATAATTCCGTACCCCACTGCAGGTTCGCGAAGCTGGCGAATAGATGCGCCGATGCTATCGTGCTGAACGCCCCTTCGAGCATCGTGCCGCCATAGAGCTCGATACCCGCTGCATCGGCAATCGCGGCCACGCGCTGCGCAGCAAACAACCCGCCACTTTGTTCGATTTTGATCGCGAACACGTCCGCGCCATGGTTCTTTGCGATCTCGAACGCGCTTTGCGGACCCTGAAGGATTTCGTCGGCCATTAATGCAACCGGGAAGCGGCCCCTCAGGCGCGCCAGCGCCGCTGGTGAAGCCACCGGCTGTTCGATCAGTTCGCAGCCGGCGTCGGCCAAAGCTGGAATGGCGCGCGTTGCCTGCATCTCACTCCAGGCCATGTTGACATCCACGCGCACGGCCGCGCGGTCTCCGACCGCCCGCTTGATTTCGGCGACATGCCGAATGTCAGCCTCAAGCTCTTTCGCACCGATCTTCAGCTTGAAGACGTTGTGCCGTCGCGCTTCGAGCATCTTCTCGGCCTCGGCGATGTCTTTGGCCGTGTCGCCCGAAGCCAGCGTCCACGCGACGGGCAGACGTTCACGACGTCGACCGCCAAGCAAGTCGCTCACCGGCACGCCGAGGCGCTTGCCTTGCGCATCTAACAACGCTGTTTCGAGCGCGCTCTTCGCGAAGTGATTGCCTTTAACCAGCTTGCCGACGTACGTCATCAGCGATTGAATGCCGGTGGGGTCCCGCCCGATCATGGCCGGAGCGCAGTAGTTGTCGATCGCGAGCTTCATCGACTCGGGGCTTTCCGGACCGTAGGCCATGCCGGCGATCGTCGCGCCTTCACCGATACCGACAACGCCATCGCTGCAGTACACCTTCACCAGCAACAATGTTTGTCCGTGCATCGTACCGACCGACAGCTTGTGCGGGCGGATTGTTGGCAGGTCGAGCAAGCAGGTTTCGATGCGTTCGATAGTCGTTGAGCTCATGGCAGAAACTGATGAAGTTCGTGGACCCGGCAGCCATCCACCGGTGCCTACGCGATCGACTTCGATGCGCAGTTCACCGGCGGGCGTTCAGGGGCGTCCACAGGATTAAATACTTGAGCCCGCGCGTGCGCTATCCGTCTACTCGTCACTCCCTATCCGTTATTTGTTGGTCTGGCCCGCCGAACGCTCGTGGGCGGGTCGGGGTTGGCCGTCGCATTGCCCCGCGCGGCGCACCGCCGAAAAAAATGGATAGAAAACGGCGACCAGGTGGATAGCGCAGCCGCTGCATCGGGTATTCAATCCACCTCATCGGAGACTTGGTCGCGAGACCGTTTAATGGCAGGAGGAGAACCCATCGTGAGCGCGGAAAAAACTACGTCGCAGTGGCAAGATTTCATCGGCGGATGCCTTGACTTCCGTGCGACAGAGGGCGTCTATCGCATCGCTCGAGAGATCTTCACGGAGCCGCAACTGTTCGACCTCGAGATGGAGTTCATCTTCGAGAAAAACTGGATCTACGCCTGCCACGAGAGCGAGATTCCCAAACCGAACGACTTCATGACGATGCGTGCAGGGCGGCAGCCCATGATCATTTCGCGCGACGGCAACGGTCAGCTCAATGCAATGATCAACGCGTGCCAGCACCGTGGCGCGACGCTCACGCGAGTGGATAAAGGCAATCAGTCGACTTTCACGTGCCCGTTCCATGCGTGGTGCTACAAGAGCGATGGGCGGCTCGTCAAGGTCAAGGCGCCCGGCGAGTATTGCGAGGACTTCGACAAGTCCACACGCGGCCTCAAAAAAGCACGCATTGCGAGTTACAAGGGCTTTGTGTTCATCAGCCTCGACGTTGACGCGACCAACACGCTCGAGGACTATCTTGGCGACGCGCGCATTTTCTTCGACATGATGGTGGCGCAATCGCCGACGGGCGAGCTCGAAGTGCTGCCGGGCAAGTCCACCTACACATACGAAGGCAACTGGAAGCTGCAGAACGAGAACGGCCTCGACGGTTATCACGTGAGCACGGTGCACTACAACTACGTCGCCACCGTGAAGCGCCGCCAGGAGGCGAATGCACAGGCCGGTGGAGCGACGAACCGCACGCTTGATTACAGCAAGCTCGGTGCGGGCGACGCCGAGACCGACGACGGCTGGTTCGCGTTCCGGAATGGCCACAGCGTCCTGTTCAGCGACATGCCGAATCCCAGCGTGCGTCCCGGCTACGCGAGTGTCATGCCGCGCCTCGTCGAAGAGCACGGCCAGCAGAAGGCCGAGTGGATGATGCATCGTCTGCGCAATCTGAACATCTATCCCAGTCTCTTTTTCATGGACCAGATCAGCTCGCAGTTGCGCATCGTGCGTCCGGTAGCCTGGAACAAGACTGAAGTCACTAGCCAATGCATCGGCGTCAAGGGGGAATCGGATCAGGACCGTGAAAGCCGCATTCGGCAGTTCGAAGACTTCTTCAACGTTTCGGGCATGGGTACGCCGGACGATCTGGTGGAGTTCCGCGAGCAGCAGCGCGGCTTCCAGGCGCGCCTCGAGCGCTGGAGCGACATCTCGCGCGGTCATCACAAGTGGGTGACGGGTGAAACGGCGAACACGCGCCTGCTCGGCATCGCGCCTGCGCTGTGCGGTACGGAGTTTACCCACGAGGGTCTTTACGTCAACCAGCACGGCGCGTGGCAGACGTTCCTCAAGAATGGTCTTGCACAGCAATTGAACAGAAAGAAGGAGGCTTGAACCGTGTCAGTCACGCACACCCTGCAACAATCGGTCGAGCAGTTTCTCTATCGCAAGGCCGAGCTTTGTGACGCGCAGAATTGGGAAGAGTACCTCGACCTCTTCGATGAGAATAGCGAATTTCACGTGCCTCAGTGGGACTCCGAGCACGTGTATACGACTGACCCGAAACGCGGCATGTCACTTATCTACTACGCGAACCGCACTGGTCTCGATGATCGCGTGTTCCGCCTGCGCACGGGCAAGTCGGCGGCATCGACGCCGCTGCCGCGCACGCTGCATCAGATCACCAACGTACGCATCGCGGAGCGCGAACGCGGCGAACTGGAGGTGAAGGCCAACTGGGCCACTTTCTATGCGCGGCGCGGTATTGGCGAACACTTCTTTGGTCACGTCACGTATCAATTACGCCCCGCTGGCGCCTCCTGGAAGATCGCACGCAAACATGTGCTGCTGCTGAACGACACGATCAATGCAGTGCTTGATTTCTACCATCTGTGAGCGGGAGTACCACGACATGAGCCACAAGGTCGCCTTCAGCTTTGCCGACGGCAAGACTGTGTTCTTTGATGTCCGCACGAGCGAGCTTTTGCTCGACGCCGCACTGCGCAATGGCGTGAACATTCCACTCGATTGCCGCGAGGGCGTCTGTGGAACCTGCCGGGGTCGCTGTGAATCGGGCAGTTACACGCAGGACTATGTCGACGAAGAAACACTGTCCGCCGACGATCTCGCCGCACGCAAGATCTTGTCCTGCCAAACGCGCGTGCAATCCGATGCATCGTTTTATTTCGACTTCGATTCGAGCCTGTGCAGTGCTGGTAGCACGACGCCGATCACGGGGAAGGTCACGGCCGTGAAGCAGATTTCCGAAACGACGGCGATCCTGCATCTGGACGCCAGCGCCCATCCGCGAAGACTTGATTTCCTGCCGGGGCAGTATGCTCGCCTGCGCGTGCCTGACGCGGATGCCTGGCGTTCATATTCGTTTGCCAACCGGCCTAATGACAGCAATCAATTGCAGTTCTTGATTCGTCTTCTGCCGGACGGTGCAATGAGCACGTATATGCGTGAGCGTTGCCGGCCGGGTCAGACGATCGAGTTTGAGGCGCCGCTCGGCACGTTCTATCTGCGCGAGGTGGAGCGGGCAGTCGTGATGGTGGCGGGCGGCACGGGCTTGTCTGCGTTATTAGGCATGCTCGATGATCTCGCGCACAAGGGCGACTGTGGCAAGCCAGTGCGTCTCTATTACGGCGTGACGAACGCACGCGACCTTTGCGAACTCGACCGGCTGAAGTCCTACGAGGAGCGCATCGCCGACTTTGCCTGCGAAATTGTCGTGATGAATCCCGCCCAGGAGTGGCACGGCAAAATAGGACTGGTCCCCGAGCATTTCGACCGCGCGTTCCTCGAAGCGAACCCGTTCGATATGTACGTGTGCGGACCGCCTCCTATGGTTGAAGCGATCAAGACGTGGCTCGCGAGCGAGCGCGTCCACCACCATCACCGACTCTGCTACGAGAAATTCGGAGCCAGCAACAACATGCAATCGGCAGCGTGACACTGCGGCGCGGCGTACGCCTCAGGTGTTTCAGGTATTTTGTCTGCGCGCGGCGTAGCTTACGATTGGCTCTTACTCAGTCTTTCACTGCCGCGCCATGTCAACATCTGCCGTCACCGATGCGTGGCATTAATGCAATGCGTCTCGACCTTAAAGGCGCGAGCGCCTGGATGGCTTCGATTTGCGGGCCGCATTCGAACGGCGACTTCGCAATCGGTAAGCGGCCATTGCGTTCTGACTCTGAGCCTAAGCCGATGCCTGGTCATTCCGCTGGTTCTGACGAGTGCGCATCCCGCCACTGACGTGTAAGTCCAAAAGAAAATTGCAAAACAATTGTCCAGCCGTTTTCACATTTTCATTCGGGCATGACAAGATACTGATGCCGCGAAAAACGAAGGGGTCGCGAGGGCTCAAGATCGGAAAGCCGACCCGGAGCGTTGACGTCGGCAGGATTTCCGACTTCCGAGCCCGTTGCACTCGCGTCGGCGACGGCCGCTTACATCCCGCCAAACGGTTTCCGCACGGTCAGCTTGTTGGTCACAGACGTAACCCCTGAAACACCCCTGGCGATGTCCGCAACCTTGTCGATCTGGGAAGCGTCCGTGACTGAGCCATTCAGTGTCACCGCGCCGTCTTTTGCGATGACACTGATATCTCCGGCGCTGATCTCCTTCTGCTTCCCGATCGCGGCATAAACCTTCCTGCGCAGGGCACGATTCGCTTTCCTTCCCGTGGCGGGTGCCACTGTGCCCGAGGCCGTCATCGCCGATGCGCCCGGCGCACTGGCAGGTGCACCGGGCGTTTCGCTGGTCTGCGACCATGCGTTCATGGAAGTCGCAACGATCAATGTGGCGACTGCCAGCTCGAGTATTCTTATGTGCTTCATGGGTTGCTCCGGTTGAAGAGGGTGACGGAATCAGAAGGTATGGCGGATGCCGGCCATCGCCGCCGTGGTCGACTTGCCCGGCGCGACGGGAGCCCCATAGATGATCGTCTGGTTCATGGTCCCCTTGTTGTCGACATACCCGACTTGCGCGTACGCCTTGGTCCTCTGGGACAGGTTGTATTCGGCACCCACTGCAACTTCGCTCGAGTGATTCGCCGAATTGTTCCGGTCCTTCAGGTAGTAGTAGCCGGAAGTGATTTTGAAGCGCGGATTGAACTGGTAGCCCAGGCCACCCGATACCATTTCGAAGTCCGCGGTGTTGGTATTCGCCGGATTTTTGCCGATGCCGTACGAGGCGGATATCGAGAACCCGCTGATCGTGTACATCGCGCCGAGATAGTAGAAGCGGTTGTTGGCCAGTCCTGTCGCGGGCACTGCCGGCGTCGTCGGGTAGGTCAGCGGGAACGGATTGGTGTCGTGTCCGTTGTAATACACGGCGGCCAGATTCAGACCGTAGTTCGAATACTTGAGCACGGCCGACTCGCGCGTGCCGCCTTGGAACTGGCCGGCAACGCCGCCCGGCGCGTACTCCAACGCGAGCGAGGCACCATAGAATTTCGGCGAATTGTAGACCAGCGCGTTGCTGTCATACAGGGCACCGATCGGCGCGTTCGTGCTGGTGCCGGGCCAGCCGGCCGCCTGATTCACGCCCAGCCACGCAGTCAGGATACTGCCGAAATACTGTGCGCCGCGGACATCGGTTTCCGACATCGCGTAGATCATCGGGATGATCTGCCGCCCGGCATCGAACGTGCCGAACGGGCCAGATGCCCCGACTGTCGCGAACTGGTTGAACATCGCGGTCGTACCCGGCGTGTCGGCCAGTCCAAACTTGCCGGTCGCGGTGTTGAATGAGCCCTGCAGCTTGAAGTTGATCTTGTAGCCACCACCGATGTCTTCGCCTCCCTTCAGGCCCCAGTAGCTGGCATAGATGCCGCCGTCCTTGAGCTGATAGACGTGCCCCAGGTTGGGCGCATTCGGCCGGAACGTTGCCGCCGACGTGCTTTGATACAGCAGTCCAGTGTCGAGTACGCCGTAGAGCGTGACTGACGATTGGGCATGGGCGGCGGTGGCGAACAACACCAGCACCGCAGTACTGCTCAGCTTTAATTTCATTGCGTCTCCTCCAATTTTGGATGCCGGGCGGGCCCGACGTTAGTATTGTTTTTGTCGATAAAAACTGCGTTGATGCGACGTCGGCGGGTCAGGCCGACAGGTAGTGTTCATCGGGCGACCGGACCGATATCCGGCGTGACACTAGCTGTTCTCCGAGTCGTCCGTCGAGCGCAACATGGCATCAAGGACTGCGCCGGGCCAACATGCACCGGCCAGCGACAACGCCGAATCGATCACAAAATGAGGCACGCCCCTTACGCCCTTACGCCCTTAGCCTGCAACGAACGACGAATCGCCATGTTGTCGTCGCGCCGCGAGACCGCCAGATGTTCTGCAAGGCCCGCCGAGTCAAGACCGCACGCAAGACCAATCCGCTCGAGAGCGTCCGGGTTGCCAATGTCTTCGCCGTCCAGGAAATAGCCGGTGAGTAGCCGATCGATCAGGGATGCAGTCCTACATCCCGTGCCTGTCTCAGCGGCCCAGGAAACGAGGTCGTGCGCTGCCCGTGTGTTGGGCATCACTTCGATCCTGTCGAACGCCAGTTGCACGCCCGCCGCGCGAGCGGCCTCCTGAACTGTGCGCGCCGTGCATCAACGGCCTTTGCACTTCCGAGGCGGTTCACATAGAACGCCTGATAAGGGACGCCACCGGCGGGGATATCGGGCAACAACTGATGCGGGTGGCACCGCACCTCGACGCTGACGTCCGGGCGCAAGCTGCCGAGGCGACGAATTGCGGCATCGAGATTACGCTTGCCAATCAGGCACCACGGGCAGACGAAATCGAAGTGAACATCGACCGTCAGTGACGCGCTTTTATCGACTTCAATAACCTGTTCGGTTGCGCCGTCCATGTCACAGGAGCTCACGGATCCGAGGTCTCTCCCTGCGACCACTCGCCGTAGCCGGCCCGCCGGGTTCAGGTGTCCGACCCTTGGGAAGGCGAGCCTGCGGCAGAGTCTGCCAGTGTTCGGCCGCATGGTCACGCAGGCCTGGCACGATGAGTACGGTTGGTTCTGTATTGAGAGTCACGATGCTGAATCGTTCGAGTTAGTACGGCTTGTCGCCGATGATCCCGGCTCGCTCCATCTTCCGATGGCACGGCGCGTAGTCCATCACCGCGTAGTGCTGCGTACTGCGGTTGTCCCAGATCGCGATGCTGTTCGGCTTCCACCGCCAGCGCACCTGGTACTCGGGGATGTAGGCCTGGGTGATGAGATAGCGCAGCAACTCGCCCGCGCCCGGGTTGGCGTCCTGCCCGAAGCGCACCCGTGCCGGCGTGTGATAGTTCGTGAAATGGGTGGTGAATGCGCTCACGAATAACACCTTCTCGCCTGTCTCCGGGTGCGTTCGCACGACGGGGTGCTCCGCGTCCGGATATTGCGTCTTCAGCGCAAGTCGCTTCTCAATCGGCATCACGGCGCCGAAGCTCGCCTCGATGCTGTGTCGGCCACGCAGGTCTGTAATCTGGGTCTTGATGTGGTCTGGCAGATTCTCGTAGGCGAGAGCCATATTCGCCCACATCGTGTCGCCCCCGACGGGCGGACATTCCACGCAGCGCAGGACCGCGCCGAACTGCGGCGCTTCGCGCCAGGTGGCATCCGCGTGCCATGCGTTTTCGTACCGGTCGTTCGGCTGGTCCGGGGTCTTGTAGATACGCACGAGACCGGGATGGTCCGGGTCGCTGCCCGCGACGGGATGATCTTCCAGTTCGCCAAAGCGGCGCGCGAAGGCCACATGCTCGGCGCGCGTGATGTCCTGGTCGCGCAGAAACACCACGCGATGCTTCAGCAGCGCCGACCGAATCTCGGCAAACAGACCGTCATCGCTGATGGCATCGGCCAGATTCACGCCGATCAGTTCGGCGCCGATCGAGCAGGTTAGTTGTTCGACTTGCATGGCGTCTCCTCAGATGACGAAGACCGAGGAGCCGGTCGTCTTGCGCGATTCGAGGTCCCGGTGCGCTTGCGCCGCATCCTCAAGCGCGTAACGCTGGTTCAGTTCGATCTTGATGTGGCCCGCGGCGATATGCCCGAAGATTTCACCGGCGAGTTCGTTCTTCTCGGCGGGGTCGGCGATATAGTCCGCCAGCGCCGGCCGGGTCAGGTAGAGCGAGCCCTTCATCGCGAGAGTCTGCGGATTGAAGGGCGGAATCGGACCGGAAGCGGTGCCGACGCAGACCATCAGGCCGCGGCGCTTGAGCGAATCGAGCGACCCTTCGAAGGTATCCTTGCCGACGCTGTCGAACACGACATTCACGCCGACGCCACCGGTCAGTTCGCGCACGCGTTTCGCGACGTCTTCCCGGCTGTAATAGATGATGTGGTCGCAGCCATGCGCGCGGGCCACCTCGCCCTTGGCCTCGGACGAAACCGTGCCGATCACGGTGAGACCGAGCAGCTTCGCCCATTGCGACACGATCAGGCCGACACCGCCGGCGGCCGCATGCAGCAGGATGGTATCGCCCGCCTTGAAGTCGCAAATGCGGCGCATCAGATAGGAGGAGGTCAGGCCTCGCATTGTCATACCGGCAGCCGTTTCGCAGGAGATCGCATCAGGCAGCTTGATGAGCGGCGCGGCCGGAATCAGGCGTTCGGTGCTGTAGGCGCCGAGCGTGTTGATAAAGCCGGTGTAGGTCACGCGGTCGCCGACGGCGACGTTTGTCACATCTGGACCGACAGCTTCGACCACGCCTGCGGCCTCTACGCCCATGCCAGCAGGCAGCGGGACCGGGTAGAGACCGCTACGGAAGTAGGTGTCGGCGAAATTCAGACCCACAGCCTCATGGCGTAGGAGGACCTTTCCGGGACCCGGTTCGCCCACTTCAACGTCCTCGTAGCGCAAGACTTCGGGACCACCGGTTTCATGGAAGCGCACTGCTTTCGCCATCTTCAATCTCCTATCCGTTACTCAAACTGCAAAATAGATTTCGCCTGCGGCCGAACGGCTTTTCCTACCCCAGACGCGATGTCAATCTGAAACTGCTATATCAAGCACACCGTGATGAAGGCCCGCCGCACGAAGACGTGGTGTTGCATGCCAAGGATCTACTCCGGTTGCCAGCAGCACGCCGCTGAAGTCAGTCACGCAGGCGTCCCGCGCGGGGCCCGTACCTGATGCGTCGGTCACAGCGGGCCGCCTTGGGTCAGGTTCATGCATTGGCAAACTGGCGTTGTCTCGTCGTGAGCAAGCGAACGGTGCCGTTGCGCGGTGAGAATCCATCAGCGTGCGGCTTGCTCGCGCAGGGCGTTCAGGCGGTCCAGATCCCCGCCGTAGTTCCGCTTGCCGATAAAAAATGCGACTGCGGCGATGAGGGGTGCAAACGGAACGAGTTGCAACGCGCCAAGCAGCCCGATCCGGTCGGCGACAATGCCCGTCAGAATGGCAGCGGGTGCCAGACCGAGCAGATTGTTCGCCAGCGTCAGGGTGGCAAACGCGGACGAATGAATCGACGGCGGAGTGAGATTGGCCACCATCGCGCCCGAGGGGCCGCTCGCGCCTGCACTGAAGAACATGCCGACGCCGATCAAAACGAGTTGCACCGTACCGGCCGGCATGCGGAAACCAAGCGCGAGCAACGTGAAGCTTGCCAGGCAGAAGACGATCGCAGCGCCCCATTTCCTTTCGCGTGCATTCCTGCTTAGCCGGTCGGCCAGATTTCCGCACACCACCATGCCCAGGCCCGTCACCAGCACAAACACTGCCGCGCACACTGCGGCGTTGCCGGCGGTCATGCCGTAGTAGCGGTTCAGAAAGCTCGGCATCCACGCCCAGACGGCGGCCGGGACCAGCAGGTGGATGCCGCTGCCGACATAGGCACACACGATCGACCTCGTCGAAAAGAGCCCCTTCATCAGCGCGTGAAAACTCATGCGCACGTTGAGCCCGTGCTCTTGCCTTCGCATGCTTGCCGGCTGGAGCGGCGCAAGGCGCTTTTCGCTGATGACAAACCGGTAGGTGATGACCAGCACGATCCCCATGGCCGCCATTGCGCCGAACGCCGCGCGCCAGCCCATATGAGCGGCAACCGCACCGCCAAGCGCCATGCCCAGCACTGAGCCAAACGCCCCTCCCGCCATGAACGTGCCGGTGAGCGTGGAGCGCAGCCGCGCAGGAAAGATGCTCAAGACAACCGCGATGCCGACACTTCCATAAGCGGCTTCACCAATGCCGACGAAGGCGCGCGCGATCAGCATTTCGCCGTAGTTCGTCGCGATGGCGCAGGCCAACGTCGCGAGACTCCACATCGACGCCATCAGGACGATACTTTTCACACGGCCCCAGCGGTCGGCAAGAACCGACAGCGGGAACGTGAGCACGCCGACCATCAGCGCGACCACACTGCTAAGCGAGCCCAGACGTGTGTCGGAAAGGTTCCACGTGGCCTTGAGCAGTGGAAACACTGCATTCAACACCTGCCGCGACATATAGTCGGAAAGCAGCAGGCCGACGGTCAAGGCGAACACGACCCACGCATAGGCGCGTACGTTCGTCTCAGTCGTCGCAATTCCGCCCGCAGCGGGCTCGACATGGGTGGTCAACATCGGTCGTCTCCTTTGCGTCGCGCTCTTTGGCGGGCGCTATTGGCCGCCTGGACATGCGCGGCTGATTCTCGTTACCTTCGCCGGTCTCTCAGGTCAGCTTCGGCGGTCTATTGCTCTTGTCTCTGTCGTGACGATGCGCGGCTTCCTGCTGCTTGCAGATTCGCTGCTCCCATCGCTACGTCAACGGTCGACGGGAGGGGGCGGGGGACTAGGGCGTCGCACCTAGCCGTGCGATCAACTGCTCGGCCATCGGCCAGGGACCGAAGCCGGACGCCGGATTCAAGTGCCCGACGTTCCCCACGTCCACCGTGTCACTTCCCCACGCTTGCGCGAGCTCGAGCACCCTTGAAAGCTCACTCAGAGGATCGTCCTGGCTGGTAGCCACCAGGCTGGGGAACGGAAGCGGTTGGCGCGGCACCGGAAGCCATCCGCTGTTCTCGATCGATGCCAGGGTCGGATAACCATCCGGCATGGGGCGTTCAAAGTCAGGCGGACATGCTAGCAGCGCACCTTTGATGCGTGCCGCATGCGCGGTTGTTAGAGCCCAGTGAGCGAGCATGATGCAGCCACCGCTGTGGGCGACCAGCAGAACAGGGCCGTCGATCTCTGCCACGGCCTGCTCGATCGCCGCGACGCGACGGGAGCAATCGAGATTCTCGCGGCCCATCGGCGGCACCGTGCGAGCCTCGGCTAGCCGCTCGGCCAGCAGCGTCTGCCAATGCTCTGCAACCTGGTCACGCAGACCGGGGACGATAAGCACAGTGGATGTTTTCATATGGAATTCCATTTTGCATAGCACACGAGCGAGTAACTGCTCGCATCTATGCATCGAATCGAGCGCGAAGACAGATGCCGCACCGGCCGAAGGGCTCATTCAGGCCGGCGCGATGCGAAGCGTCAGCGCTTACGCCGCCACTCGCTGAGGGCTTGAGCGCTCCGCGGGCTTCCGATTCGGCGGGAACCCGTTGGCTGCCAGCGCTTGGTCTGCGTTCTGGTAGAACGTGCCGATCTTGTAGATCTCTCGGGCTTCACGGGCATTCGCGACGTCGCGGCCGGCCTCATGGGAGATGCGCACGAGCTGCTCGATCTGCTCGACGGTTCCCATCTTTCGGTCGCGCCGCTGCGTCCAAATGTTGTCCTCATTGCCGCAACGCACATGCAGTCCCATGGCGATAGCCATCATGTTCAAGGGCAGCACATTCAGCATCGACGATTCGAGGGTCAGCACTGAGCCATCGGGACAGGCACGGACGAAGTTCGCCAGGTTATAGATGTTCGGCGCGTCGAAGCCACCGCCGAGCGCCACCCAGGTGAGGATCAGAGGCACGTTGGCCACGCCGCGGCGCATCATGCGTTCCAACGTTTCGATCTGGGTGGTATTGGCAAGCTGGAAGTGCGCCTGGACGCCGTTAGCCGACAGTCGCCGGATATGTTCTTCCAGCCATTCCGGGCCGCCCGGGATCGTCATTTCACGATACGCGTGCATCAGGGCCGGCTCACCAAGTGAAATACCCTTAAGGTCAGCTTCGCACATCTGTTCAATCACGTTCATCTGGTTCGTGTTGACAACAACCGTCACCTGGTCCGCCTTCGGATCAAGATCGGCCAGCATGTGGCGAGTGTCATCGGAGAGCCACTTGGCAACGTCGGCCTCGCTTTCCGGCGCAAACGAGATTGACCCGCCCACCTGGATGATCATGTCTGGCACCGCGGCGCGCACTCCGGCGATGAGTTCATTGAACTTGGACAGGCGCTTTGAGCCCTTGCCGTCCAACTCCCGCACATGCAGGTGAAGCACCGTGGCGCCGGCGTTGTAGCAGTCGACGGCCTTCTGGATATGCTCGTCCATCGTGATCGGAATGTCTTCCGGGAAATCGGACGGCATGAATGCGGGCGCATAGGGCGCTGCCGTGATCACGAGCTTCTGCTGGTTCTCCGGAAAATGGGCGCCGTCAAGGAAGTGCATGGAAATCTCCTGATTTTGGAACGAGGTGCGGATCGTTTGCTTTGGGAGCCGACATATAAGTCGGATCGGGCAACGTCCAAAGATTATTCCTCCAGCGTCGGTTACGATGTATTATCTGGGACATACCATGTCGAAATTGGGACAAAGCCATGTCGGGGTTTACGCCGTTGATCCGAAGCGCCAGTCTGGCCGGCTACGCAGACCTCGCGCAACGCTATGGTCTCGACCCGGATGCCATGCAGCGCGACGCGGGCGTGAGTCCTCGCAACCTTCTCGACCCGGATATACCGATCAGCGCGATGGCCGTTCGCCAGTTGCTGGAGGACAGCGCATTGGCGGCAAGCGTGGAGGATTTCGGGTTGCAACTCGCTGCGGGCCGCCGCCTGTCGAATATGGGGCCCATCAGCGTTGTGATGCGGGAAGCGCAAAGTGCGCGGCAAGCACTGGAAAGCCTGTGTCGCTATATGCGGCTCGTCAACGGTGCGCTGCTGACCAGCATCGAGGACTACGACGACGCCGTGCTAATTCGCGAAGAGATCCTCGTCACCGACAAGCGACCGGTGCGACAGGCCATCGAGATGGCCATTGGCGTGCTGCATCGCACGCTCAAAGAACTCCTGGGACCCGCTTGGCGCCCGCGCAACGTCAGCTTCGAGCATCGTCCACCACGCGGCGCCACATGTCACAGAGCGCTCTTTGGCATACCGGTGGAGTTCAACGCAAGCTTTAATGGCATTGTCTGCGCCGCAAAGGAGATGGACGCGCTTATGCCAGCCAACGACTTCCGGATGGCATCGTATGCCCGTCAATTCCTGGACCAGGCGCTATCTGGCGCCGGTGAAAGTGCGACGAACACGGTGCGGCAGGTTGTGACGGCCATGTTGCCGGGCGGACGGTGTACGTCGGATCAAGTGGCCAGACACCTGGGTGTAGACCGGCGGACGTTACATCGTCGACTCTCTGCGGAAGACACAAACTTCCTGTCTGTGCTTCAGGCCGTTCGTGCGGAACTCGCCGCACGGCAGATTCTCGACGGCAATCGCTCGTTGGCTGAGCTCACTGACCTTCTCGGCTTCTCCAGTTCAAGCGCCTTTGCTTATTGGTTCAGGAAGCACTTCGGCATGACCGTCTCACAGTGGCGGGAGGCTTCGCTAAGCGCGGAAAGTCCAGCGTTAAACCGAAGCTGAAAACCGCTAGTGACCGGACATAGAACCTGCCACCAGTCAACGTGAGCGACTTGTCGCTCTCTCCAATATTGCGAGCTTAATCGCTGCGCAGCACGCCGGCTCCGGGCGGACTTCACGGTGCGACTATGAAGCGCTTGTTGATTTGCGCCGGAAACCGACCCCACTTTTTGCATCTAAAACTGACTCACCCCCCTTGATGCAGAAAGCGTCGATTTCCTCCTCTTTTTGTCGTTTGGGTAAGCTTTTCCGGATTGCGGCTCGCGAAGCGGGCTGCCCCGCCGTGCTGTTTCTGAAGCGCCAGGAGTCGTTGCCTGTTTCGACTATGTGGCAGTGGGCGGCAGATGACGCAAGAGAAATCGAGCTGGGCGGCGGCAGAATTCAAGGGCATTGATTTGGGCGATGAACGCCTGAACAAGCGCGCCGTGCTACTGGCTGTGCGGCTGGCGGATTAGCCGACGGCAAGCATCCCCACGCATGCGGCGGCTGGGCGGGAAACAGCGGCAGCGTATCGCTTCCTGGCGCAAGAGGAGCTGGACTGGCGCGACATCATGGCGCCACATTGGCAGCATTCATCCGAACGGATGCGGGCGTGCGAAGTAGTGCTTTGTATTCAGGAGCACCACGCAGTTGGACTTTAACGGCCAAACCATCACAGGCTTGGGTCCGCTGTCGTATGAAGCGCAACGTGGGCTATATCTGCACCCGACTTACGCGGTGACGCCATCGCGCGAACCGCTGGGCGTGCTTGACGCGTACATATGGGCGCGCGAGTCCAAGGGTGCGGACGGCGTGCGCCCCGGCATCAAGGAAGGCACCCGCTGGACCGAGGGATATGAGCGGGTTGCCGAACAAGCGGCCGCATTGCCTGCCACCCGACTCGTCTATGCGGCTGACCGGGAATCGGACATTGCGGCGCTGATGGTCAAAGCAAAGGAGTCGGGCCACCCCTGCGGATTGGTTACTGCGCTCGCAGCACAATCGCACCTTGCCTGACGGCGACAAGCTGTGGGACCAAGTGACTGCGGGTGAGCCAGCGGGTGGATTCACTTTACGTTGGCAGCCCGTCAGGCTTAGCCTGCGCGCGCGGTACGGCAGCAGGTGTGGCCGCAGCGTGTCGCGTTGTCGGGTGCTGCCGGCGGCGTGGTGAGTGCCACCTGCATCGTCGCCCGCGAGGTCGATCCGCCGGCAGGCGTCAAGCCGATTGAATGGCGACTGCTGAGTAATCGCCCTATATTTCCCTACCGCTGTTCCAGATGTCGTTATCGACCGCGGCAAGCGATCCAGAACCTAGGCGACGTCGGGGCCGGCCAAGGTTAACCGCGGCAAGCTCCCCCGTTCGGGGGATGGTTCCGAATCCCGTTCGCTTCGATCATTCACTTACCGGAAACGACATCGCCGCCAACCGGCGTGTCCGCCCCTCTAACAGAATGAGACAAGGAGACAAAGATGCGGGACGACCTCCAGGCCGCCGCGCCCTCGGCCTACGCCTATCCGTTGCTGATCAAGCAACTGCTGCACACGCCATTCATTCAGGCGCCCGACCAGGAGATTGTCTACCGAGGCGGGACGCGCATGACCTATACGGGCCTGGGCGAGCGCATCGCGCGACTCGCCGGTGGTCTGAGCCGGCTCGGCGTACAGCACGGCAGCACCGTCGCCGTGATGGACTGGGATAGCCACCGCTATCTGGAATGCTACTTCGCGGTGCCGATGATGGGCGCGGTCCTGCAGACCGTCAACGTGCGTCTCTCGAATGCGGAGATCGCGTACACGATCAATCACGCGGGCGCAGAAGTTCTGCTCGTCCATACCGATTTCCTCCCGGTGCTGGCGGCGATCAAGGATCAGCTCGAAACCGTGTGCACCTTCGTCCTGATCGACGAGCAGGACGGCGAGACCTGCGAGCACGCCATTTCGTTCGCAACCGAATACGAGGCGATGCTCGCCGCCGCCGCCGCTCACTACGATTTCCCGGACTTCGACGAAAACACGCGCGCCACCACGTTCTACACGACCGGCACGACGGGCCTGCCCAAGGGCGTCTACTTCTCGCATCGTCAGATCGTGTTGCACACCATCACCGTGATGGCGGCGTTGGCGAGCCCCGAATCGGGTCAGCGCTTTCATCGCGGCGACGTGTATATGCCGCTCACGCCGATGTTCCATGTGCATGCGTGGGGCATGCCCTACATCGCCACCATGCTGGGCGTAAAGCAGGTCTATCCGGGACGCTACGTGCCGGACCGGCTGGTGCGGCTGCTGCACGATGAAGGCGTGACGTTCTCGCATTGCGTCGGCACGATCCTGCATATGCTGCTCACCTGCGGCGAAGCGAAATCCGCCGACCTCAGCAGATGGAAGGTGGTCATCGGCGGCGGAGCGCTGACGCACGGGCTGGCGCGCGCCGCGCTCGGTCGCGGCATCGATGTCTTCACGGGCTACGGCATGTCGGAGACGTGCCCGGTGCTGAGCCTGGCGCAACTGAAACCCGGCGACGAATCCCTCGATCTCGACGAGCAAGTGCGCCTGCGCTGCCGCACCGGTTCGCCGATTCCGCTCGTTGATCTGCGCATCGTCAACGCGAACATGGAAGATGTCGCGCACGACGGCAAGGCCAACGGCGAAATCGTCGTCCGCGCGCCGTGGCTCACGCAAGGCTATCTCAACAACCCCGAGGCATCCGAACAGCTCTGGGACGGCGGCTATCTGCATACGCAGGACATCGCGAGCATCGGCGCGAACGGCAGCCTTCTGATCACGGATCGCATGAAGGATGTGATCAAGTCGGGTGGCGAATGGATCTCGTCGCTCGAAGTCGAGAGCCTGATTTCGATGCACCCCGGCGTCTCCGAAGTCGCCGTGATCGGCGTCAGCGACGAGAAGTGGGGCGAGCGGCCGGTCGCGCTCGTCGTGGTGCGCGCGGACGCGGTCATCACCGAGGATGAGATCAAGCGTCACGTGCTGACGTTCAGCGCATCGGGACGCATCTCGAAGTACGCGGTGCCGCAAATCGTCAGGTTCGTCGATGGACTCGAAAAGACGAGCGTCGGCAAGGTGAACAAGAAATGGCTGCGCGCCCAGTTCGTCTGATCGGTCACAAGGAGCCAGGCAATGTCGAGCATCAAGCAATACCGCGTCGCATCGATCGAGGATTTCGTGGGTCGGGAGCTGGGCGTGTCGGACTGGACGGTCGTGGATCAGGCGCGCATCGATGACTTCGCGCGCTGCACCGGCGACACGCAGTGGATCCACGTCGATGTCGAACGCGCGAAGCGTGAGAGTCCGTTCGGCGGATCCATCGCGCATGGCTATCTGACGCTGTCGCTGCTGGCGCCGCTCGCAATGGACATCGGCGTCATTCCCCAGGACGCATCCGCCGGTCTCAACTACGGGCTGGACAAGGTGCGCTTCATGACGCCGGTGAAGGCCGGTGCGCGCGTGCGCAACCGCGTGAGCCTGCTGTCGGTGGAGCGAAAGAGCGGCGGGCGGGTCATCGTCAAGACGAAGAACGAGCTGGAGATAGATGGTGAGGACAAGCCGGCGCTCATCGCCGAGACGCTGGCGATGCTGATCGCGTAAGCAAACAAAACGAAGAACCTGAGAGCAAGTCGGAGGAGCATCAAAATGGCGGTAAGCACTAAAAGACTGGCGCGTGGAGCGGCAGCGAACGACCTCGTGCATTCGGCGACGGAAGGCATGCCGGGCCCGAATCCGTTCGTGGGGCTGCGTCCTTGCGACGTCGTCGCGACCGCGCGCCATATCGGCGCGCAGGCGTGGCGGCAACCCGCGCTGATCGTCGAACAGGAAGCCGCGCTGATCCGCGATCTGATCGCCGCTCTGAGCGGCGACGCGCCGGGCGCGCCGCAGGGCGACAAGCGTTTCGCCGATGTCGCGTGGCGCGACAACGCGCTCTATCGCATGACGATGCAAGGCTATGTCGCGTGGCGCGACGCGCTCTCCGGCTTCGTCGACCGCTCCGCGCTCGACCCAAAGAGCAAGGAGCGCGCGCAATTCGTGATGTCCCTCTTCACCGACGCGATGTCGCCGACTAACACCCTGCTCGGCAACCCGGCCGCGCTCAAGAAAGCTGTCGATTCGGGCGGCGCGAGCCTGATAGGCGGCCTGAAGAACGCCGTGACGGACATGGTGAAGAATCAGGGCATGCCCGCCCAGGTGGACCGGACCGCATTCGAGGTCGGCAAGAATCTCGGCACGTCGAAGGGCGCTGTCGTGTTTCGCAATGAAGTGCTGGAGCTGATCCAGTACGCGCCGGCCACCGCGAACGTACACAGCCGGCCGCAACTGATCGTTCCGCCGCAGATCAACAAGTTCTACGTGTTCGATCTTTCGCCGGGCAAGAGCATCGTCGAGCATCTGCTGAAGAGCGAGTTTCAGGTGTTCGTCGTGAGCTGGCGCGATCCGACCGCGGCGCAATCCGACTGGGATCTCGACACCTACGTGACGGCGCTTCTCCAAGCGATCGCGGCCGTGCGCGACATCACCGGCAGCGACGATGTCAACCTGCACGGCGCATGCTCAGGCGCCATGACCATCTCGGCTTTGCTCGGACTTCTGGCAAGCCGTGGCGATAAATCCGTTCATGCCGCGACGCTGATGGTGGCCGTGCTCGACAACACGGCGGACTCGCAGCTCGGTCTCTTCGCGACGCCCGAGGCCATCGCTGCGGCGAAGCATGCAAGCACCTCGCGCGGCGTGCTCGCCGGCGAGGAGATGGGACGCGTGTTCGCATGGCTGCGGCCCAACGATCTCGTCTGGAATTACTGGGTCAACAACTACCTGATGGGCAACACGCCGCCCGCGTTCGACATCCTCTACTGGAACAACGACACGACCCGTCTGCCGGCGAAGCTGCACGGCCAGTTGCTCGACATCTTCACGGACAACCTGTTCACGAAGCCCGGCGCGCTGAGCGTGCTGGGAACGCAGATCGACCTGAACGACGTGGCCTGCGACAAATACGTGGTGGCGGGCATCACGGATCACATCACGCCGTGGAAGGGCGTCTACGACACGGTGCGTCTCTTCGGCGGCAAGACGCGCTTTGTGCTGAGTTCGAGCGGTCACATCCAGAGCCTGATCAATCCTCCGGGCAATTCCAAGGCGAAGTTCTATCTCAATCCCGAGCTGTCCGCGAGCGCCGACGCCTGGCTCGACGCTGCCGTGCCGACAACGGATTCGTGGTGGAACGACTGGAGCGTGTGGCTCGCCGCGCGCTCCGGCAAACGCCGCGCGGCGCCTGCCGCGCTCGGCAACGAACGGCATCCGTCGCTCGCGGCCGCGCCGGGCACTTACGTCCTGCAGGACTGACTTCGATGCGCCAGCCGCGTCGCGGCTGGCATCGACTCATTTTCATCGAAAGGAAAACGGATCATGGAATCGACCAATCAAAGCAATTTCTTCGACGGATGCCTCAAGTTCATCAAGCCTTTGCGCTTGTCCGGCTTCAATGCCAACGCCATTCTGGATTCGCGCCGCAAGGACGTCGAAGCGCTCGCGACCGTCGGCACCACCGCGCTGACGGGCATCCAGTCGCTCGGCCAGAAGCAGATTGAAATCCTCTCCGGAACGATGACGCGGGTCCGCGCGCTGTCCGGCAAGCAACCTGGCCAGGAGGCCAGGCCGGCCGCCGCGAGCGAAGCGGTGCAGCAGGCGTTCTACGCGACGCTTTCCGACGTGCGGGAACTCTTCGGCACGGCGTATTGGGCCCACTCCGACAGCTACGCGGTCATTTCGAAGCGCGTCGCGGAGAACGTCGAGGAGTTGAGGGCGCTGCTGCAACCGCGCAAGTAACGCGTCCCGCGCGGCGCATCAACGAGATCAGGTCTGGATGAGAGCAATGAATAACACTTCCGAGTCTGTCGGCATCATGGAAACCCAGACCGTCGATCTCGACGGTCAGCTCGTGCGCGTGGGCGTGCGGCATGGAAGCGACGCATCGCCGCCGCTTCTGATCTTCAACGGCATCGGCGCGAATCTGGAACTCGTCGAGCCGTTCGTCGAGGCGCTGGGGGATGTCGGCGTCATCATTTTCGATATCCCCGGCGTCGGCGGTTCGCCCGTGCCGCTCGCGCCTTATCGCTTCTCGACGCTCTGCGTGTTGACCGACAAGCTCCTTAAGCGGCTGGGACACGATGGGCCCGTCGACGTGCTCGGCGTATCGTGGGGCGGCGCGCTCGCGCAGCAGTTCGCGCGGCAATATCCCGAGCGCTGCCGCAGACTGATTCTCGCATCGACATCGGCGGGCGTGCTCATGATACCGGCGCGGCTTTCCGTTCTGTCGAAGCTGATCGGCCCGCGCCGTTACACCGATCCGGCGTATCTTCAGCAGGTCGGGCCGGAAATCTATGGCGGCGCGTACCGGCGCGCTCCGGAGCTTCTGAAGGAGCACAGCCGCCATATCCAGCCGCCGCGCGGCCGCGGATATCTCTATCAGTTGATGGCCGCCTGGGGCTGGACCAGCATGCACTGGCTGGGCACGTTGCCGCAGACGACGCTCGTGATGCACGGCAACGACGATCCGATCGTGCCGCTGTCCAACGCAAAGATTCTGGCTGTGCGCATCCGGCAATCGGTGCTGTATGTGATCGACGACGGTCATCTGTTTCTGATCACGCGTGCGAAGGACGTCGCGCCGGTCGTGCGCAGGTTCCTGCGTCAGGAGCCGGGTTGAGCTTGCCGTTTCGCGGCGAGCGAGGGGCGGCCGCGAACGCGTCCGCCGCGACGGAAAGCGAGAAGGAACGCCGGATGACCCGCATGCGACGCGCGGCGACCGGTTTGCTCGGCGGCATGGCCGTGCTGCTGTTCGCATGCGTCGTTCTCGAGGAGCGGTATCCGTGGCTCGCGTGGCTGCGATCGTTCGCCGAAGCGGGAACCGTCGGCGCAATCGCGGACTGGTATGCGGTGGTCGCGCTCTTCCGGCATCCGTTCGCGTTGCCGTTGCCGCATACGGCGATCATCGCGCGGAATCAGCCACGCATCGCGGAGAGTCTCGGCAGGTTCGTCGAAGAGAATTTCCTGGAGCCCGAGCTGATCGTCGCGAAACTCGGCGGTCACAATGCCGCGAAGGCGCTGGCGCAATCGCTGTCGAATCGCGCGAACAGCGAGATCATCGCGGCTGCGCTCGTCGAATCGCTTCCCGGCGCGCTGGACACCATCGACGAGAACGAAGCCGCGCGCTTCATCGAATGGATGCTGCTGCCGCGTCTGCGCAGCTTCGACGCGTCGCGCGCGGCCGGCCGCGTGCTGGGCATGCTCGCCGAGGGCGACCGGCATCGGCCGCTCGTGGAACACGGCCTTCGCGCGCTCGAACGCTGGCTCGTGCGTCATGCGGGCGTGCTGAATGCGAAGTTCAGCGCGGCGTCGCGATACACGCCCGCGCGCTTCGACGCCTATGTCGTCGACCGTTTCGTTGCGGGCATCGTCGCGCTGGTGCAGGAAGTGGCCGCCACGCCGGATCATGCGCTGCGCCGCGAGATCGACCGCGCCTTCCTGACTTTCATCGAGCAGTTGCAGACATCGGATACGCATCGCCGCTTCGGTAAGTCGTTGCTGCGCGACTGCATTCGTCAGGTCAGGCGAGCGGGTCATGCGCGCATCGTGCTGAGGCGCATTCGCCGCCATGTAGCCGACGATGCCAGCCGCGAACGCTCCGTCACGCGCGCCATCGCGACTTCCATGCTGGTCTCTTTCGGCGACGGTGTGGCGCGCTCGCCGGCGCTTCAGCACACGCTCAACGCGTGGTGGCTGGAAGCGGCGCGCGCACTCGTCGTGCGCTACCGAAGCCGGTTGACGGAACTGATTAACTGATCACCGAGGTCGTCAAGGGTTGGGACGCGACCGAGGTCAGCCGGAAGATCGAGGCGGAAATCGGCCGCGACCTGCAGTTCGTGCGCGTCAACGGCACGCTGGTCGGCGGCATCGCAGGCGTGCTGCTTCACGCTGGCACGCTTGCCGTGGCGCATTACGCAATCTAGTCAGCCGTGGCGCACGAGCCCGAGAGCCTGCGCGCGCGCGACGGCGTGTGCGCGCTTGTCGACCGCCAGCTTCACGAAGATGTTCTTGACGTGCGACTTGATCGTCTCGGGCGTGACGCCCAGGTCGCGCGCAATCTCCTTGTTCGACAGTCCCTGCGCAATCAGCTCGACGATGTTGCGCTCCCTCGCACTCAGCGGTTCGCGTCCAGCGTCGCGGCGCGATGCGCCGTCGGGCTGGTATTGCGCGCGCCAGCCATCGAGCAGACGGTCGATATAGCTCAGCACGTCGCGGGGCTGCGCCGAATTGCGCGTGTCGTCCCGAAGCGCCTGCAGCAATGGTCCGATCTGCTCGCCCTGATCGAGCAGCGACTGATGGAGCCCCGCGGGCGCGGCCCTCCTCACGACTTCGCCGATGACCTCAACCGCCTCGCCGCGCATGCCAGCGCTCATCCACGCAAGCGCCTGCATGGTGCGCAAGCGCAAGCCCAGGTAATGGTTGTGTCGGCGCCCGGCGCTTTGCCGCGCCTCCTCTAGCAGATCGACGGCTTCGAGGCTGCGGTTCTGGCTCATCGCGACGCAGGCTGCCGCGAGCGCGCGATAATTCTCGATCTCCGCCGACACGGGCGCGCCCGGCCTAGCGCCGTGCGCGGCGAGCGCATCGAGCTGGGCCACGCATGCCGATGCTTCCATCGTTCTGCCTTCCCGCAGATGCAGCCGCGTGCGTTCGACGAGCCCCGCGGCAAGGAGGCGTTGCCAGCCGCGCTTGTGCCCGAGCGTCTGCGCGCGGTCGAGCAGCGCGTAGGCGTGCGCCGGGTTCGAACGCGCTATCGCGATCCGGATCAGCACGCGATAGGCGCTCAGCACGCTGTCCAGCATGGCCGCCAGATCGACGACGGGCATCAGGTCGAGGAGCAGCGCTTCGGCTTCGTCGAGGCGTCGCTGCTCGTAGCGCAACTGCGCGATCATCGGCGCGCACAACGCTGCGGAGACGGACTGCGGGCCGGCGTAGCGCCGGGCCATGTGCATCGCCTCCGTAAAGTACTGCTCGGCCAGCGGGAAGTGCAACTGCTGCATTTCCGTATGGCCGAGCAGGCACAACCGATAGACCGGCGTAACCACATTGCGCTGATCGTCCTCGATGGCGCAGGGAATCCAGGGCGTCGCATACAGCGCCTCGAGATTGCCCGCTCGCCAGTGCGCGAAGCGTACGACGTTGGAGACGACGTTGACCGTCCAGAGATCTCTCGACGGCCGTTCGAGACAGGTCTGCGCGAGTTCGAGCGCGCGTTGCGGGTCGTCCTGCAGGCCCGCCAGCACGGAGCGGATCGCCAGACATTCCCGACGCAGTTGCTCCGCCTCGGCGGCGACGGCAACGCCGTCGGCATCGCGCTCCAGAGCGTCGATCATCGCGAGGGCATCGTCGAAACGCAGCGCGAGCGCCATGCCCCACGCGATCGCCAGCCTCACCTGCAACTGCGCCTGCATCAGATTCGCCGGGAACTCGCGCTGCCAGCCGAGCAGCGTGAGCAGATCGCCTTTCATCACCAGCGTCATCGCGCAACGGCTCATCAGCGCGAGCGCCTCGTCGGTCGCGCCCGCGGCGAGCGCGTGCCTGACGGCGTCCGTCCATTGCGTCTCGCGTGCGTACCACCGGCATGCGCGCAGATGCAGGTCCGCCACCTGACGGCGATAAAGCGTGTCGAGCCGCTGGCGCAGATAGTCGCGCATCAGATGGTGATAACGGAACGAGCGTCCTTCGAGGTCCATCGGTTCCAGCAGGAGCTGGCGCGCGGCGATCGTCTCCAGCATGCCCTGGCTGTCCGCGACGCCAGTGATCGCCTCGCACAGCGACGCGTTCAGCCCCTCCACGATCGACGTGCGCAGCATGAACTCGACCACCTCGGCGGGCAGGCGCTTCAGCATCTCCTGCAGATAGGCCGCAAACGGCCGGGACGCGCCGGACGGCATGGGCGATTCGGCGTCCGTCCGCGATTCCTCCCGCGCCAGCACCGCCGCGGAAATGCGCAGCGCCGCGGCCCAGCCCTCGGTGTTCGCGAAGAGCGAGCGGAGCGTGGACGCGCTCAGCTTGCCCGGACATTCGCGTTCGACGAAGGAACGCGTTTCGTCGAAGTTGAAGCGCAGTGCCGATGCATCGATTTCCAGCAACTCATTGCGCGCCCGCAGGCGTGCGAGCGGCAGCGTTGCGTCGTCGCGGGTGCAGATCACGACGTGGACATGCGACGGCGCGTGCCCGATAAAGAACGCGACGACCTCGCGCACGACCGGCAGGCCGATCAGGTGATAGTCGTCGAGAAAGAGATAAAGTTCGTCCTCGACTTCGATCAGCTCGTTGATCAGCGTCGCGACGATCGATTGCGCGGGCACGAGCGAGGCATCGGCGGTCAGGGCGATCGCGGACGCGCCGATGTTGCCGCACGCCTGTCGCAACGCCTGCGCGAGATGGTGAAGGAAGCGGGCGGGCTCGTCGTCGTCCGCGTCGATGGAAATCCACGCGACCAGCGCGCCGCGCTCGCGCAGCCAGCCGAGCCACGTGAGCGCCAGCGAAGTCTTGCCGAAGCCCGCGGGCGCCTTGATGACGGTGAGACGCTTGTTTTCGGCCTGCGCCGCTAGATCGACGAGCCGCGGCCGATCGATCAGTCCGGCGGGAAGACGTGGCGGAAGGAGCTTCGTGGCGAGCAGAAGGGTGGGCCTGATCGGCTCGATGACTTCGGTCATGTGCGTCGGCGGCTGCGCTCATCGGGTGACGCCGGGCTGCCATCTCCCGCATATGCGAATAGCGCTCCCCTGTACGAGGAATATCGCGCGGCGCCACGCTGGGAGTCCGTGGATTCCATCAGGGGAGATCGGCGTGCAGCCTGGCAACGGCGCAGTGCGAGGCAACGCTTTTTCGATCATACGCGAGTCTCGGTCACGCGGATCGCATTGCAGCGCACAAAACGATTCCCTCACGCGGCCCTGGCGATCGGCGCGGACCGCGGCATTCTCGTCGAGACCGATGCCGCGTTGCAGTCGCTCGCGGTCGCGAAGCTGCTGAAAGCACTGGTCGAACGCGAGCAGCCGCAACTCGTGCTGCTCGGGAAGCAGGCCATCGACAACGACGCTAATCAGGTCGGCCAGATGCTCACGGCGCTGCTCCGCTGGCCGCAGGCGCCGTTTACATCGCGGGTCGCGATCGATGCGGGCAAGGCGACGGTCACGCGAGAGATCGACGGCGGGTTGGAGACGCTCGAACTCGATCTGCCCGTTCTCGTCGCGACCGACCTGCGGCTGAATACGCCGCGGTTCGCGACGCTGCCTAACATCATGAAGGCGAAGAAGAAGCCGCTCGATGTCGTGACGCCGCAGGCGCTCGATGTCGACGTCACACCGCGACTCACGACGCTCGGCCTCGCCGAGCCCGCGAAGCGCAGCGCCGGCGTTTGCGTGGCCGATGCCGCCGAACTCGTGAGCAACCTGCGCAGCGTCGCGCAAGTTATCTGATCGAAGGTGAGATCCATGTCCGTACTCGTTATTGCAGAACACGACAACCAGACGCTTGGCGCAGCCACGCCCCACGCGGTCACGGCCGCCACGCAACTGGGCAGCGACATTGATGTGCTTGTCGCCGGGGCGCAGTGCGCCAATGTCGCCGCGCGGGCGGCGTGCATCGCAGACGTGCGCCGCGTGATCGCCGTCGATGCCGCGCACTATCGTCACGCGCTTGCCGGGAACCTCGCCGCGCTCATCGTGACGCTCGCGGGCGAATACAGCCGCATCGTCGCGCCCGCTACGACGACCGCGAAGAACGTGATGCCGCGCGTCGCCGCATTGCTCGATGTCGCGCAGGTCTCCGACGTCGTCGCGATCCGGTCCGCCAATACATTCGTGCATCCCATCTACGCCGGCAACGTGCTCGCGGCGGTCCGCAGCCCGGACCCGGTCAAGATCGTCACCGTGCGCACGACGGCCTTCGCGGCGGCGGAGCGAGAGGGCGGCAACGGTGAGATCGTGACGCGCGAGGCCGCCGCCGAAGCACGCGGCGCGCGCTTCGTGAGCCAGCAGCTGACGCGCTCGGCACGCGCCGAACTGACCTCCGCGCAACGCGTGATCTCGGGCGGGCGCGGCATGGGCGCGGGCGAGCACTTCGCGCTGCTGGAAGACGTCGCGGACAAGCTCGGCGCGGCGGTCGGCGCCTCGCGCGCAGCGGTGGATGCCGGCTTCGCGCCGAACGACTGGTGGACCGCCTGTACTTCGTTCAGCACCCGAATCTTTTCCCGATAAGTCCATCGTAAGTCACACGTGCGTGTCCGGCTTCAGTGAGGGAGACGGGCACTTGCACCGGCCAAGGTTCAAGCGCGTCAAGAAAGAGAAACGTAGCCGCTTGACAAACCGACATTCGAACGAGGGCAATGGCCGATGACGCGTCCACGGGGCCGCGAGCGGCTGGCCGTTGTATTTCGTCAAGAGACGCTCGAGTTCCGAGGGTCGAACGGCCGAGAAGGGTCGGTGGACGAAACCGCTCGCGCGGTATTGGGGCTCCGGCGGGCGTTAGCGGTATGGCGCAGGAAACCCGCGCGGTTCCCA
>NZ_FCOM02000078.1 GCF_001544695.2 Caballeronia arvi | reverse complement strand
TCGATTCAAGGCGCCTCTGCGCTGGGCTCACGCCCGCCCTTGACCGCGAAACCACCCACTCGGAATTCAAAAGAGGCACAAAATCTCGCTGATAATCGTCCGCATACTGCGCGCCCCCTGTTCGAGCGCGCGGAGCATATCATCGGCTGCTGACTGGGTGTCTACAGTCAATGTCTCGTCGGGTCGGACAAAGTTCAGCGCCCGCTGTGCATCCTCCTCATCGCGCTGGGCCCCGTAAGGCAGCCGCACAGCGACGAAATGTGCTTCATAGCGGCGCGCACACAAGCGTTCGACGCTTAACTGCGCAAGTCGACCGGCAGCCAACAAATCCACGCCACCACTGATGCCCAGCACATCCGTCCGCGGTCCATGGGACGTCAGGTAATCGGATAAGAATGCAATGCGACGCTCGCGTTCGCTGCCCTCGTCAAAGCGTTGGCCCACGCCGAGTTCTGCTATCACGTCAAGTTGCCACGCCTTCAGGTCATCGCTTGCCAGGTTCATCTGAGTTCTCCATGCTGATCCGACGCATGTGGAAGACGGTTGAAATGGTGCTCGATTCGCGACAGCGCGTAAAGGGCAGCAGCGTGTCTCACCTCATTGCGATCGCCTTCAAAAACTTTAGTCTCCGACACGCTGACGATTCGGCCACTTCGCAGTTTGAACGACCATCCGAAGCATTGGGTCCCAGGCGCGGGAACACTTCCAGCGTTGCCGTCCGCGACACCGGTATTGGAAACTGACATATCCGCGCAACACGCTTCGAGTCCTAGTGCGCCTTCGGACATTTCGCGGGCGACCTCTTCGCTTGTCAGGCCATATCGGCTCATCGTGTCCTCCTGAACGCCAAGAAAGCCGGCTTTTCCGGAAGGCGAGTACGTGATGAAGCCTACGTCCAGGCACGCGCCGCTGCCCGGGACCGACGAGATCAACGATGCGATGAGACCGGCCGTGCATGACTCAGCCGTGGCTAGTTTCAAGCCTCTCGAACTTAGGAACGACACGACCTGTCGTGGAATGTCCATCTTCGTCTCCATCATCTTGTTGCTTTGTCTCCCGCGACAAGCAATCCGTAATCCCGATTTGCACTCGACGCCGGTGTCGAGATCAGAATCCGGGCCGCAGACGGGCCGTCCAGATGACAGCGCCTTACTCCGGCGGCATATTCCGAGCCGCGATCCGGGGACGGCCTGGCTTACCTATGCGCCTTGTCTAATTTGGGGTTGTGGTGAGGCACAGCTTCTTTCAGCAGGTGCTTGAATGTCGGTACCACTGCTAAGGTCGCCGCCAGTCCTTGCAGCGGCACTGTTAGCCAGTTTTGCCGGTTGGCCGCTTCATAGCAGACTTCGTACGCCGTCTTCTCCACCAGGAATAAGTCCAGCAGTCATATCGCGTCCGGCCTAGGCGGCTCAGGACGGCGCGGTGCAGACGATGCATAGCCTTCCAGAAAGCACTCTTCGGCTTCTTTCTGCACGCTGTCCCGCCGTTGAGCAACGAATGCCTCATCGGACGCCCGCTCGGCGCTTCGTCCTTTCATGCCGAACTTGGCCGCGTAGGCAATGGAGCGCAGGAGGCCGGCTACATCGCGCAGCGGACTGGATTTGACGCGTCGCTCGTTCATCTCACGAGCTGGCTCGCCCTCGAAGTCGATGATATGGGCATCGTCCCCCGCGAGAAGGACCTGGCCTAAATGAAAGTCGCCGTGGATGCGGGTTTTTATAGGATCGGAGTCTGAGATACGTGCGGCTTTGATCGCCGCGAAAATCTCGTCCCGGTGCGTCATAAGCGTTGATGCCAGCTTGTCTACGGATGCGTCGTCGCGGCGCGTTGCCGCGATAGCTTCAAAGGCCTTCTGCAACTGGGAGATCGTACCGAGCCTCCAACTCTCGATATCTGCGCTCGTCGCTGCCTCCGGCGCGAATGCCGGGCAGAATCGCGTTTCGATGATTGCGACGTTCTCCGGGACCAACAGGTCCGTGAGATTCCCGAGTGTAGGGAGATGACCGGCGCAGCGCTAGTCAACCGTTCGTCCGCCTTTCTCCTTGCTCTCTCCCAATGCGCCTCAGCACGCCCCGTGGGCCTGCCTTCCCACTCCCAAAGGTAATAGGCTGCGACCCGTAAGCGCTCCGTATCGTCCATGCCCAACCTCGTTTGTTTGCTTGGATTGACCTCGCCGACACGGGCGCCTAACAAACCCGACAGTGAAGCGCTTCCAAAGGCGACCGCGAATTGTTCCTGTCTCGATCGTCCCATGTCGTCAGGTAGATGTCGCTGTTCGTGTTACTCCGCGGACTGCCTTCGCTGTCTTCGCTCACGGCGCTTCTCGAGAGGATGCGCGCGTGCGCGGTATGCCGCTGATCGAATCGTGTCTGCGCAATACGCACGCCACGACTGGCGATGATCGTTGAAAGCGCGGGCGCGGTACGCGAGTTGCTCGAACCAGCGGGTCCAAGACAGGCCGTTTCTTCGGCAACCGTTGGCCAGCGAAATCCGAACGTTCTCACTGGCTGGGCATGCACACGACGGTAATTGATCATCATATGAATACCAAGCAATCCGGCATGCCCAGCATTGCGCCGCTCGTCGGCAGCCATTGGCAGCTGTTGCGTTCGCCTCCGCCCTCCTCGCCTGCGGCCTGAACGCGACGGTCACCGGGACGCTCGCCGGACAAACGGTTATGGAAGGCTTTCTGAATCTGCGAATCGCGCAATGGGCCCGTGCGCTACTGACAAGGTTGCTTCCGATTGGTCCTGCGCTGCTAGCCGTGGAGTTCTAGGGTCAGCATGGGTCGAACGCGCTGCCTGACGCCACGCAGGTCGTGCTGCGTTTGCAGTTGCCACTGGCAGTCATTCCGCTGGAGCGTCGCTCGGGCTCCACTGCTGGCTGCCTGGACGTGCGCGGGCGTCATTGTGGGTTTGAATACTGCGCTGCTATGGCGGGCTCTGGTCTGGCAAAAACTCAGCCCGATAAGACATTCTACCTTTCTGCTCAATCCGGATCTGTAGCTTTCGCAACGGCAATAGGTCCTATTCTTATTCCGCCTAAAAATGACGGTGGCTGCCCCGCGCGGTGGCTCAAAACCTACCGCATCTAGCCCGGTTGGCGCTCATCGGGATGACTGAACACGGCAGGCGGAATCGTTGGGCCGGGTCGCGCTTCCCCGTTATGGGAAGGCACTGCTATAAGCGTCCGCACGAGCACCTCCACTTGCAAAGCATGCCGCCTCGCACCCCCGACGCCACGAATGGCGCGGGATGTCTGCAAGGGTGCGCAGGCTTGTGAGATCCAACGTCTCCACACGTGCTGGACAAGCTCGATGCGATATGGGCGAGCCGTAGCCGTTGACGCGCCGTAGAGACTCGCAATGTCAACGGAACGGCGTTTGCTAAGCACGGGTTTGCGAGCTTGGTGTCGAAGTTTCGTCGCAAGGCGGCCGGGCTTTTCGAAACAATCGATCCTCACGGTCAATTATGCAAACGGCGTTGGTCCCAGCAGGCGTTCAAGCCGGCCGCATTCTCGAATTGTGGCACCTGACACTCGCAGTCTGCTGCGTAGTCTTTGCCGCGATCTTACTGGCGTGCCTTATCGCAATAGTGCGTGCTCCGCGCGCCAATCGCGCGACGCTGGTGGATCTGTCGAGCATTGACCGCCCGCAGCCGCGCACGCGTTTCTGGGTCGTCGTCGCGACGGGCGTCTCGACGCTGCTTCTGTTCGGGCTCTTGTTCGCGGACGTCATGACCGACCGCGCGCTGTCGCGCCTGCCAGTCGACGACGCGTTGCGCATCGAGATGACTGGCTATCAATGGTGGTGGCAGGCGCGTTACTTGGGCGATGGCAACGCTCCCGGCTTTATGCTCGCCAACGAACTGCATGTCCCCATCGGTCGACCGGTAATCATCTCACTGAAGGCGGCCGATGTGATCCACACCTTTTGGGTGCCCAATCTGCATGGCAAGAAAGACATGATTCCCGGGCGTGACGCGACCATTGAGTTGCGCGCGGACAAGGCGGGTGTCTATCGCGGTCAGTGCGCGGAATTCTGCGGTTACGAGCATGCGCTTATGGCGTTCTCCGTCACCGCCGATCCACCTGCGCAATACGCGGTTTGGGCTGCGCAGCAGCGTCAGCCCGCCACCTCGCCTGCGGACAACGTTGCCTTGCATGGGCGCGACGTTTTCATGAGCCACGACTGCGCGCGCTGCCATACCGTTCGGGGCACCGATGCGAATGGCACCATCGGGCCAGACCTCACGCATCTGGCCAGCCGACAGTTCATCGCGGCCGGCACGCTTGCCAACAATCGCGGCAATCTCGCGGGTTGGATCGTCGATCCGCGCACGCTCAAGCCGGGTACGATCATGCCCGGCACGCGTCTGCCACCCGCCGATCTGCAGGCGCTGCTTGTCTGGCTGGAGACACTCAAATGAGCGATCAGAAGCCCGCTGCCCGACTCGTCGATGGCCCGCACAGTTCGCCCGAAGTGCGCGACGCGCTTGCAAGCACATGGAGCGACCCGCCAGGTGTCCTCGGCGCGTTGAGTGCGATCAATCACAAGACCGTGGCCCGGCGCTTTATCGTGACGACCCTCGCGTTCTTCCTGCTCGCGGGACTGCTCGCGCTCGTGATGCGCACACAACTCGCGCGCCCCGATCAGCGGCTCATCGGGCCAAATCTTTACAACGAGCTTTTCACCATGCACGGCACGACAATGATGTTTCTGTTCGCCGTGCCGGTAATGCAGGCCGTCGCCGCCTTCCTGGTGCCTCTCATGATCGGCGCGCGCAGCATCGCATTTCCACGCATGAATGCGTATGCGTATTGGATATTTCTGTTCGGCGGGCTATTGCTCTTTGCGTCGCTGGTTGTCAATACGGCGCCGAACGCGGGCTGGTTCAGCTATGTGCCGCTCGCCGGTCCCGATTACTCGCCTAACAAGGGCGCAGATATCTGGGCGCAGATGATCACCTTCACTGAGCTTGCCGGACTCATCGAAGCCGTGGTGCTCATTACGACGATTTTCAAAATGCGCGCGCCCGGCATGTCGCTCAACCGCATGCCCCTCTTCGTGTGGGCCACGCTCGTCACGCAGTTCATGGTGCTCTTCGCGATGCCCTCCGTCATGCTGTGCAGCACCGCGCTCATCCTGGACCGGTTGGTCGGTACGCACTTTTATAATCCCGCCAAAGGCGGCGACGTGCTGTTGTGGCAGCACCTCTTCTGGTTCTTCGGGCACCCGGAGGTCTATCTGGTCTTCATTCCGCCGCTGGGCTTCATCTCGTCGATCATCCCCACGTTCGCGCGCCGGCCCGTGTTCGGCTATCCCGCCATGGTGCTCTCGCTGATTGCGACGGCGTTTCTCGCCTTTGGGCTGTGGGTGCATCACATGTTCGCGACCAACGTGCCGGAGCTGGGCAAAAGTTTCTTCACGGCCGCGAGTCTGATGATCGCGATCCCTTCGGCGATTCAAATCTTTTGCTGGATTGGCACGCTTTGGACGGGGCGACTCAATCTTCGTACACCGCTTCTGTACGTGCTCGCATTTTTCTTCATCCTGGTGATCGGCGGGATGACGGGCATCATGGTTGCCTCGGTGCCGATCGACCTGCAGGTTCACGACACATATTTTGTCGTCGCCCATCTGCATTACGTGCTGCTAGGCGGCGCCGTGTTTCCGCTGTTCGGCGCGTTCTTTTACTGGTTTCCAAAATTTGCGGGCCGCATGCTCGACGAGCAGCTGGGCAAGTGGCAGTTCTGGCTGTTCTTTATCGGCTTCAACGTCACGTTCTTTCCGATGCACTTGCTGGGTCTTGAAGGTATGCCCCGACGCGTGTGGACTTATCCGCACGGCATGGGCTGGGACGGCATGAATTTAACGGCGACCATCGGCGCCTACATGATCGCGGCGAGCGTGTTGCTGTTTATGGTCAATGTCGCCAGGACGCTGCGTAGTCACGATCGCGCGAGCGCCGATCCATGGGGCGCGGGCACCCTCGAATGGAGCGTGCCGTCGCCGCCGCCACCCCACAACTTCGATGCGATTCCCGTGGTGCACGGCCGCGACCCGCTGTGGGAACCGTCCGCGCAGCCAGCTTTCGTCACCGGCATCGCCGCTGATGCGCGCGAAGTGCTCGTCACGACCGTACTCGATGCGAAGCCTGATCTTCGGCCGCTGTTTCCAAGGCCGTCGATCTGGCCGTTCCTGAGCGCCGTGGCGACGACCATCCTGTTTATCGGCTCGATCTACACGCCGTGGGCCATCGTGTGGGGATCAGTGCCGGTGGCGGTAGCAATGATTGCGTGGTTCTGGCCCAGGCGCACTGATAATCGGCTGGCCGTCGCACGGGAGCGTCACCCATGAATACGGCATCCAGGAATACAGATACGCGCATGGCGCAGGCGCGCCCCGACGATTTCGACCGCTCCCGCGTCGTGTTGGACGTCAGCGCACTGCCGACCTTCGGCTTCAGCCATCGGAGCCTCATGTGGTGGAGCACGATAGGGCTCATGCTGATTGAGGGGACGGTGTTCGCCATCGCAGTGATGATGTACTTCTACCTGCGCAGCCGCGCTCCGAGTTGGCCGATGGCAGCCGATGCGCCGCGCGTGCTGTGGGGCACCCTCAACACCGCCGTGCTGGTGGTGAGCCTGTGGCCCAATCAGCTTGCCAAGAAGGCGGCCGAGCGCGGCGACCGACGCCGGGCCTGTCTGTGGCTCTGGATGTGCCTGCTCGCCTCCGTCGCGTTTCTCGTGCTACGCGGCTTCGAGTTCGCCTCCCTGAACGTCAGTTGGTACACCAACGCGTATGGCTCGGTCGTATGGCTGCTGCTCGGCTTGCACACGACGCACCTGATCACCGATACGGTCGACACCGCCGTGCTCGCAGTGCTGCTCGTCACGGGACCGTTTGAAGGCAAGCGCTTCGTCGATGTCAGCGAGAACGCGGTGTATTGGTATTTCGTCGTGCTGAGCTGGCTGCCGATCTATGCGGTCATCTACTGGGCGGCCCGTCTCTGAACCTGATCATGAAAACCTGGCTCGCGCTTCTGGGCGCTCCGTCGATCGTGCTCGCCTGCCTCACCGTCAACTACGCGCTGATCGCGCCGGCTTGCCGCCTGTCGAGCCACGCGCTCCTGGACGGCGTGAGCGGCGCGAGTCTCGTCGTGTGCGTACTGGCGACGCTGCTCGCATGGCAGCGCTGGCGCGACGCGCAACACGCTCACCCCAGCCCGACGAACGATGCGTCTGCCCTGCCGGCGCGACCCGGCTTCGTCGCCGCCGTCGCGACTGGAGTGGGTGCGTTGTCCGCAGGGGCTGTCATCGCCATTTCGATACCGCAATGGATACTTCCCGCCTGCTGAGAAGGGCCGTCGCGTCCGCCCCCGCCTGCGCGGTCGTGTGGAGCGACGCAGCGCTGGCGCATGCGCTTTCCTCGGGCGCATCACGTACCGAAGTGTCGCCGCTCGCATGGACTTTCGAGTGGTGGGTTGTGATCGCCTTGCTGTTAAGCCTCGCACTGTATATCGCCGGATACATGCGCTTGCGGCCGCGCGGCGCGCAGGGTCGCGCGACGCGCTCGATGCGGCTCGCCTCATTCAGCGCCGGATGGCTCACGCTGGTACTCGCACTGGTGTCGCCCCTGCATGCATTGAGCGAGTGGCTGTTCTCGGCTCACATGCTCCAGCACGAGTTGCTGATGCTCGTGGCGGCGCCCCTGCTCGTGATCGGCCGGCCACTCGCGGTGTGGATATGGGCATTTCCGACCGGCGCAAGGGCAGCCATTGCCGCGGCGGTGCGCTCGCGCTGGATCAGGGCGCCCTGGCAATGGCTGACCGCGCCCGCCGTCGCCTGGATGTTACACGCGGCGGCGCTCTGGTGCTGGCACGCACCGCGTTTTTTCGAGGCGGCGCTCGCTCGCCCCGGCATTCATACGCTTCAGCACGTGAGCTTTTTGGGGAGTGCGCTGCTGTTCTGGTGGACGGTGTTCGGGCGGCCGTCGGGCGCACAAGCCACCGGCAGCGCGCACGCCATGCTTTCGCTGTTCACGACAATGGTTCACACGGGCGCGCTCGGTGCATTGCTGACGCTGGCGCCGGGCGTCTGGTATCCGTCGTGCATCGAGACCACGCTCGCACTCAGTTTCGATCCGCTGCAAGATCAACAACTCGGCGGGCTCGTAATGTGGGTGCCGGGCGGCCTGGCTTACCTCGTTGGCGGATTGTGGGTGGGCGCGCGCCTGCTGATGCGTCGCGCGCAGCCTCACATTGCGGCAAGCGTGCCACATGAGGGCTAACGACATGCGCAGCCTGTCGACCGCGCTTCTACTGTGCCTAGCGCTCACCGCATGCAAAGGCCGACCGCCCGCCTCCGACGCCATCACCGGCGGCAGTCCGCAGCGCGGCCTCGAAGCAGTCCAGCGCTACGGCTGCGGGGCGTGCCATCGGATCGACGGTGTGCCCGGCGCATACGGCAAGGTCGGTCCGACGCTGGAAAATGTCGGCGAACGCGCCTACGTCGCCGGAAAGCTGCCGAACTCGCCTGACAACCTGCAAACATGGATTCGCTTCCCGCAGCGCGTGGTACCCGGCAGCGCGATGCCCGATCTCGATGTCAGTGAAACCGATGCGCGCGACATCGCCGCCTACCTCTACCACCAGTGAATGCAATGCGTGCCGCCCTCCCTGCCCTTCTTCTGCTCACGGCGCTTTCGCCATGCCGCCCCGTCATGGCGGAGGACGTGCCCTCGCCCGGGCTACTCGCGCGCGGCGAGTACGTGGCAAAGGCCGCGGATTGTGCCGGCTGCCATACCGCACCGCTCAAAGGTCGCCCCTACGCGGGCGGTCTCGGCTTGACTTCGCCGTTTGGCACGATCGTCAGCAGCAACATTACACCGGACAAGCAGACCGGCATCGGCAACTACAGCTACGAGGATTTCGCACGGGCACTGCGCGAGGGCGTGGCGCCAGGCGGCAAGCGCTTGTATCCCGCTATGCCTTATCCATCCTTTGTGAAGATCAGCGACGAGGATATGCACGCGCTTTACGCCTACATGATGCACAGCGTGCCGCCAGTGACGTACCGCCCACCCCCAACGACGGTGCCATTTCCGTTCAACCAACGCTGGGCGTTGGGCTTGTGGCGTAGCGCCTTCGCGCCCCAGGAGCAGTTCAAACCGCATACGGGCCACGACGCCGCGTGGAATCGCGGCGCGTATCTCGTGCAGTCGCTCGGACATTGCGGCTCATGTCACACGCCACGCGGGATGGGCTATCAGGAACAGGGCTACGACGAAGCGTCGACGAAGTTCCTTGCCGGTGGCATCAATGACAACTGGTTCGCACCGAATCTGCGCGCAGACCCCGGCTCGGGCCTCGGACGCATCGCGCCCAACGACATCGCGGCGTTCCTCAAGACGGGTCATGGCGCGGGCATGGTCGCGTTCGGCAGCATGGTGCAGACGATCGAAGACAGCCTGCAGTACCTAAGCGACGACGACGTGCGGGCGATCGCCGTCTATCTCAAGAGCCTTTCCGCGAGTGGTGTCGCGGACGGCGCTTATGATCCAGCGCTCTCCAAGCCCGGGCGTCTCAAGACGCGCGCGCCCGATGTGCCGCCCGCGCAAGGCGCGGCAGTCTATGCGGGCTTTTGCGCGCAATGCCACCGCGACGACGGACGCGGCGTGGCGGATGCGTTTCCTGGGCTGGCAGGCAATCCGTCGGTGATTAGCGAAGACACCACCTCACTGATTCGACTGGTCGTCGAGGGTGGGAACAGTCCGGCGACCATTCACGGCCCCGCCCGTCAGCCGATGCCGCCGTTCGCCGACCGGCTGACCGATGTACAAATTGCGCAAGTGCTCACCTATGTCCGGGCGTCCTGGGGCAATGATGCACGCCCTGTAACTGCGAACGATGTGGCGTCACTGCGCAGTTCCCTACACAAGTGAGCGGACCTATCGCCGATGCAGCGCGACCGTTTTCCTGAAGAGTGCAGCCGCCGCTCACTCCTCCCGGCGTGCGTCGTCAATCTCCGGCGCGATGGCCGCATGATTGATGATCGCCACCATCGAGATTCCGCCGAGCATATTGCCGATGAGTGTCGGCACCAAAAAGACGCTGAAGTAATCGCTAACGCCGACTGTTCCGATGATGACGGCATAGGCAGCCTCGGCCGAACTTGCGATGACATGCGTGAGCTTGCTTACTCCGACTGTGTAGGTAACGAGAAGAATCGTCAAGAGACGAGCCGAACGCGCACTGGGCAGTAGCCAAACCATGAGTGCGATCAACCAGCCCGCGAACACAGCTCTCACAAGTGTGACGCCAAACGTCGCGCTAAATGGCGCACGTGCAACCTCCGCAAGCGCCGCTGTGACCTCTGTGTCGAACACGTGTTTGAATTGCAGCAGCGCGGCGAAGATCGTGGTGCCAACCAGGTTGAAGAAAAGCACGATGGCCCATAGGCGAAGCGTCTTGCCGAGCGTGCCAAGGTTGCGGCGGGTGAGAACGGGAAGCACGGCCGTCAACGTGCTTTCGGTAAAGAGTTGCTGGCGGCCGAGAATCACAAAAACGAACCCAATGGTGTACCCGAGACTGGTAATTAGATGCCGCCAGCGGGTATCGGGCAACGCACCTTCCAAGATTGCCTGCACGAGAAAAGAAAATCCCATCGACAGGCCCGCCGCAAGGGCTGACCACATGAGCGCAGCGCCACTGCGCTCCATTGCAGCCTCGCCCTCTTCCCGAACAATTTCATGGATGACAAGCGGACGCGGTGTTGAATGGTCGGCCGCCTGTTCGCGCTCGTTGCTATCAAGGTGTGGGGACCCAGCACCTGCGGTTTGGTCGGACATACAGTTTCCCCGAAAGAATGCTTTGTGTGGGACGAACTTACGGAACGTTCCGCGACTTGTACGGACGGGATTCGATCATTGCCCCTCGCTCAAACGCCAAACGCATGTCCCGACCGCATGGCGTGTTCCTGGCTTTATCCGTCAACTCCGTTCGGCGTTCGAAGTCGCAGCAGCGGGCTGACATGCAACAGCGGTTTTACTGCTTTACCGGAGGGGCAAGCGAACGAAGGGAGGTCCGGAACAAGCTCGGTGAATGTGCGTAGAGCGTCGACGTCCTTGCACGTCGAGGTCGGCGACGACGGGAAAGGCTACAGCGCCGATGTGGAGGGAAACGCCTGCCAACGGCCCGTCGCCTTACTAGCGGCGTGGGCGCTCCACCGGATGTCGAGACCACAACGTCGTCGGGCACGAATTGGACCTTTTCTCTGCCTCTCGCGACCGACGATCGCGCAGCTCGATGACCTCGTCTTCAGCGACGCCTTACGCCTGGTTGCGCCCCGATCGTCGCGCGACTCCCTTTGCGGGCTGTCGACTGCGACGTTCCGTAGCGGCGCGCAGGCCATGCGCCAGGATGAATGCGCCGATCGACACCATTGCGAGCGAGGCGGCTGGGAAAGTCGCTACCGTATTCACGGCGATCATGGCCGGGCGCCGCTGTGCGACGAGCTGCAGCCTGCGCGTGCTCATTCGCTGACCGAGCTGCGTTAGCCGGGAGGTAAGCGCCCGCTCGGCAGTTGGCAACAGCACCGTCTCTTCCTCGGCGACATGGTGGATCACTTCGCGCATGAGGTGCATGAAGCGTGCGTCATAAGCAGCATCGTTAGGCCGCATCGCTCGCAGTCTCGCGATGTCTTCGCGCATCTTGTCGTGTTCGGATTTGCTAGTGGCAAGGATCTCGTCAGATGACATAGCAGCGCTGAGCGCCGGATAGAGGATCTCTTCTTCGAGTTGCGCATGAATTTCAAGCGCGGTACAAGTGAGCTCGACGATGGCGCGTTTTCTCCACCACGGCGTACTGCGGCGGTAGCGATGAAACGCCGCTATAACGTGTGTGTGATCCATTCGGATCATTGTTGTGATGGAGAGCGGGCCTAACTGCAGATCCACGGGGACTCCTTGGCGTTGGCGCTTTTTCAATGGTGGCCGCACGACCGCGCTATTTTCGTGGCCGCTGCGGGTATCTATCCCCACGTTGGAGCAGAATGTATGCCCGCAGTCGGCGTTCGTCGCCGCACTGCGAGCCGTCCGATCTAAACTGTCGCTTCAAAGCACTGCGGCCGGAACGCGTAATGGTACGCCCCTTGCATCGCTCGTTTTCAGGCAACTTGGACGACCAAAATAAACGCCACAATAATCGCTCACGGATCACCCCCCGACGGACGCGTCGGTCGAGATTCATCGATTCAAGTTTCTGCTGGACGACGCGACTGCTTCTCCACTCGCGGAGACTATATCTCTGCGCACCGCACGGGTCATTTGTCGAAAACTTGGAGGATGGCAACGCTTTCATCAAGATGCTGCAGGCGATTGAGCGGGCACAGCCGGCCGAGTACGACAATTTGGTCGACCGGATCTTTCCCGACCACTAACAAACATTCTTCATCCGATGGTGCACATCCAACGCAGCGATGTGACGACGCGCCTCTACCCGAATAACTACCGACATGTGGCAGAACGCACGCTCGCACTTACAAGCATCAGCTTCCCATCGGAGTTGAGCCAAGGGCGAGCCACCGTCCCGTGCTTCTTCCGCAGTGGCGTTCTTTGGTTTTACCGCGCTGACTCTGCGTCGCGCGGTTAGAGGCGGCAGCTAGGGCCGCACAGGGCTTCGGAAGAAAAGCGGCCACGCAGTGCGCAAGCGCGTGCAGCGCTTACGCTCGCCTGTCCGTACTTCATCGCGGAACAGCAATTGCGCCAGTGCCGATGGCGGACGGCGCTACATGCCCTTCGCTACGCCCGATCAATTATCCCGCAGGAGGAATAATGCGCGCACTACGCTGGCACGGAAAGCACGACATTCGATGCGACACCGTTCCCGATCCTGGAATCGAAGAAGGGCGTGATGCCATCGTCAAGGTTTCGTCGTGCGCAATCTGTGGCTCGGATCTGCACCTTTACGACGGTTTCATGCCGACGATGAAGAGCGGTGACATTCTGGGACACGAATTTATGGGCGAAGTCGTCGAAGTGGGCCGTGAGAACAAGGCGCTCAAGGTTGGCGACCGGGTGGTCGTGCCGTTCACCATTTTTTGCGGCGATTGCGACCAGTGCAAGCGTGGCAATTTTTCGGTTTGCGAACGCAGTAACCGGAATAAGGCGGAAGCCGACAAGATGTTCGGCCACGCCACCGCCGGGCTATTTGGCTATTCGCATTTGACGGGTGGCTATGCGGGCGGTCAAGCTGAATTTGTTCGCGTACCGTTCGCAGATACGACCCACGTGAAAATTCCCGACGGTCTCACTGACGAGCAAGTCCTTTTCCTTGGAGACATCTTTCCGACCGGTTGGCAGGCAGCGATGAATTGTGAAATCGCGCCGACAGATACGGTCGCGATCTGGGGCGCCGGTCCGGTGGGGCAGATGGCGATTCGAAGCGCCGTCCTGCTCGGGGCGAAACAGGTAGTTGTGATCGATCGCGTGCCCGAGCGGCTAGCGATGGCGCGAGAGGGTGGAGCAATCCCTATTAACTTTGACGAAGAAAGTGTCATCGATCGGCTCGGGGAGTTGACTAACGGAAAGGGTCCGGAGAAATGCATTGACGCGGTCGGTATGGAGTCTCACGCGACCCGGTCGTTTGATGCAATGTACGATCGCGTGAAGCAGGCCGTTATGCTCGAATCAGATCGTCCGCATGTGCTGCGCGAAATGATCTATGTGTGTCGCCCAGCAGGGATCCTGTCGGTCCCGGGCGTTTATGGTGGGCTAATTGACAAGTTACCCTTCGGGGCGTCGATGAATAAGGGATTGACCTGGAAAATGGGGCAAACCCACGTCAACCGCTGGACCGACGACCTCCTGCAGCGCATCCAAGAAGGTCAGATCGACCCCTCTTTCGTGATCACCCATACCGTTGCGCTAGAAGAAGGTCCGGGGATGTACAAGACTTTTCGCGACAAAGTCGATGGATGTATCAAAGTCGTCCTAAAACCATGATCCCCGGACACAGTCACGGCGGGCAGTTTGATGTGCAAGCGCACCTGCACGGGCAAATCGTCGTCTTACCCCGCGGACGCAGTCCGTGTTTTCTGACGCCACGCTGGCCGGGGAGCGTGGCGTCGGCCTTGTGCCGACACAACCTCGTCTCGACCATCTTTTTTTGTCCTCTCAGTTTCCACTCCGCTTTACTCGCCGACCCGTTCGAGTTCCATTTCGACCAAAGCTCCTAATGCTTGAGGTCACTCGGCAGCCGCTATCTGCCTAGGCCCGATGGTCGATGGGCCTGCGTCGAAAGCACGTTTGAAACTCTCATCCCAATGCATAGAGGCCGCATGTCACGTCTTTTACGTCGAACCAGCACCGAGCGGCAAACGTTGCTGTCATGGGCGACTGCCGCCGCCACAGTCGCTACGCTTGCCGTCTGGAACCACTATCAGGCCCGCAGGGCAGTACGTCAACATCCGCCCATCGGACGTTTTGTGGAAGTGGAAGGAGTGCGTTTGCACTATCTCGAGAAAGGCACGGGTACCGCTGTTGTCTTGCTCCACGGCAATACCGTGACCGTGCAAGATATGGTCTGCAGCGGGCTCTTCGACCAATTGGCAGAGAAGCACCGAGTCATCGCATTTGATCGGCCGGGCTATGGTTTTAGCGAACGACCACGCAACCGACTTTGGACTTCCCAAGCGCAGGCACGACTCTTTCGGGAAGCACTCAAGCAACTCGATGTCAAGCAACCGGTGGTGCTCGGCCACTCGTGGGGTACGCTGGTCGCCCTGGATCTTGCGGTTGATTAGCCTTCCGAGGTGCGCGGACTCGTGCTCGTTTCGGGCTACTACTATCCCAGCGCACGACTCGACATTGCCATGAGCGCGCCGGCAGCCCTCCCGCTCGTTGGCGATGCCCTGCGTTACACCGTCTGCCCGCCAGGTGCGCGCCTTCTGCTTAAGCGTACTGCGCAAGCGATGTTCGCACCGGCTCCGCTTCCTGACACTTTCTTCGCTGCCATGCCGCGCTCCATGCTAACGCGTCCGGTGCAAATCCGGGCGGAGGCGGAAGACGCCGCGTTGATGGTTCCCGCAGTGACGCGGCTGCGCGCGCACTATCCTGAGCTCCGCATGCCGGTGAGCATTTTCGCGGGTGCTGGCGACAAGATTGTTGATGTCGACGGACACTCGGCTCGATTGCATCAAGACGTTCCGCACAGCTCGTTGACCATCAAGCCAGATGCCGGCCACATGGTCCACTACTTGATCGTAAAGAAATTTCTCTTGCGATCGATGGGATGACGGGAAACGCCATAAGACCGACACCAACGCAAAGCGTCAACGTTAGCAACGTTTTCAGTTCGGTTGATTCCAGATGACCCAACTCTAGCCGGCGCCGCGTCCGATGGCGGATCGCGGCGCGCGCGCTTTTATTTGCTGTCCTTCTTGCCCGCTTGCTCTTCTGACACGTCTTGCTCCGCTAGCAACCTCAACTTCTCATCGGTTGCCTTCTCTTCCTTCTAAGTCTCAAGAAGCAGCTGCATAGCTTGGGTGGAGCCGAGCTCTTCGCCGAGCGCGAAGATCTTTTCGACGACGGTGCACGAATAGTTTAATTTCACGTCACCCGTGAAGAGCGCCTGTTCATTCGACTGCCGCAGCGCGGCGCCGGTGCCCTTTCAGGTTTTGTTTCGCGATCTTAGGCGCAAGCTGCCCGAGGCGCACACGCTCTAGCCAATCCAACCATCACCTCGTGGAAAGTGGCCGCATCCGGCCTCGATGCAATTACCTCTCGATAGTCTCGCTTCATGTCCTATGGCGTCGCTCGGTGCGATTGCGACGCTCAGTTGCAGTTGCGCGTGCGAGCGCTGGCACCAACAGGCTCCGCATTCGCGCTCCTCGGGGCGCCGCGCCAAAAGTTGGTCACCGATCCGCCCTCGCCGCACACCGGTCAATTCTGCCAAGCGCATTGCTCAAACAGGACAGGCGTCGTCCGCCCGGCCGCGGAAAAAGTGGGCGCATATTCTGCCGTGCGAAAACGCGAGAACAAGGCGGCGATCAGTCGAACGATCGTTAGCGGGAACACATGATGCGAAGCAACTCCGGGCTCTCCACATAACGGTCCCGTTGACGAAACGGAGCCGCATACCGCACTTGTCGGAAGCTCCGCTGCACCAAGCGTAGACCTATGCCTGGCCCAAGCAAGAGGGCAACGGTCTGCCATTAAATGCGTATCGCCGATTTGTCGGCAATCATCTTTCAGAAGGAGCATTCAATGTTTCAATACCCCGGTTATTTCGCTGATCAGATTCCGTCCCTGGCGCGCGCCAATTTGCAGACGTTCCTAAACGTGACCGGGCGTTTCGCGACCGGTCTTCAGGCGATAACGGAACTGAACGTGCAAACGGTTCGGAAAATGGTCGAGGAGAGCAATACGCTCCTGCGCGCGGGAGATAACGTAGGCGTAGGCGCAGGCGACGTGCTCGGCTGGCAGTCCATCATGCTGGCGCAGTTCCCACAGAAAGCCGCTTCGTACGGCCAACACATGCTGTCGATTATCACCTCGACGCAAGACGACATGATCGGCGAAGTGCGTAGTCAATATGAACGCAGCGGCGCCAAGTTCAATGACATGGCCAAGGTCGCTGCCGATGATGTCCGGGCGGCCGCGCAACCTTCGGGCGGGCTCGTCGTTAGGCTCGCCGATACGGCAACCGAAGCTGTCCCGGAAACGAGCGGGGCCGTGCTCGATGCGAACGGCGAAATAGCAGGGACTGCGCGTTCGACAGCGAAGCGTCCCGCTTAAAGTCTGGCGACGCATGAAGTCTCGGCGGCTTCATGCGCCATGTCATGTCGCATCCATCGCCGGCGGGTGGTCACGGACATTTTGGCTGCCCGGGCAGCGCTCACGATGCCGACCGTCCGGAGCTCACGTGGATCGTCACGCGCGGTCTCGCTCGAACATACGACGGGCAGCGGCAATCGCCGTGACGAGCATAGGCGCCAAGGGAAGTGAGTGATACGCGATGCGCTCAGCGATCGGCTCCCACCGATCTGCCCCATGTTAAGCCTACGCGAGGGCTCGCCGGTCGCCCGCAGCGCGCGAAAGAAGTCTTTTCGTCGAACGAGCATCGCAAAGATCACCGGTTCTCCAAACTTTCAAACGCCTCTCCCACGGAAGCGTTTGAAGCGGGGCGCAGCTATGCGGTTGAAATTAATCTGCCCGATCCTCCGTGCCCGGGAACGACACCTGCGCACGCCCTCCGTCACCGTACAAGGTAGTTTCGTAATACGACCGGAACCCGCAAGCCGTCCTAAATTAAGAACTGAAAATGAATATCTTTAATCGTCTTGCATCGGCAAACGCCGCCCTCTGGTCGCTGTTCGCGGGCAGACCGCTAGGTTTCGCGGTGCAATCTTTCGTCGATCCGCAATCGGCCGATAGCGGTATGAGGCCGAAAGCACCCTCATTACTCCCGGTCGACATCGTCGACGAGCCGCCCGCGGCGAAGCCACACCTCCCCGCTGCTGCGCCCTTTATTAGGCCGCGGAGGACATCAGCGAGGAATGGTCATCAATGGTTGAGCAGTCACTTCGAACACGTCGGTCAAGCGCACCGTTTCAAGCTCTTTGTTCCGAGTGGCTATCGTGGCCAGTCGCTTCCGATGGTCGTCATGCTCCACGGCGCTCAGCAAGATCCCGACGATTTCGCGGCCGGCACAGCAATGAACGAGGCCGCCGATGCGCACGGCTATATTGTTGCCTATCCAGAGCAGTCGGAGAGCGTCAGTCTACTGAGATGCTGGAATTGGTTTCGTCCTGGAGACCAGGTGCGTGAGTCAGGCGAAGCATCGATGATCGCCGCCCTCACACGAGAGGTTATTGCGACGTACAACGTCGATGATGCTCGCGTCTATGTGGCAGGAATGTCAGCGGGCGGTGCCATGGCCGTTAATCTTGCGGTGACACATCCCGATCTGTACGCGGCCGCCGCAGTTCATTCGGGTGTCGCCTTCGGTGTTGCGCACGATGCGTTTTCAGCGCTCTGCGCAATGAACGATGGCAAAGGAAAGATCCGCCTGCCCGCGCGATTGATTGACGGCTCTCAGCCGCGCAGTGTGCCGCTCATTGTCTTTCACGGCGACGCTGATGACACCGTGCATCCGCGCAACAGCGATCAGATCGTCTCAATGCGCCGGTTGTTTCAATGCCAAGCCGGCGCTGCGCATCACTCTCCAACGGAAGTGAGCGAAACGGAAAACGGCTACCCCTACACGCGCCGCATCTTTCATGACAAAAAGGGTCTGCCCATTGGCGAGCAATGGCTTGTGCATGGCCTTGGTCATGCATGGTCGGGAGGAGACCCCAAGGGCACCTATACCGACGCACGCGGTCCGAGTGCAACCGACGAGTTCCTTCGATTCTTCGACCAATTTGCGCTGCACAGCCCGCCTGCGCAGGCCCCCTTGACCCTCGGCCTCGAGTGCGATGTGCGCCTTGCGCAGGCTGACTAAAGCAGGACTTGCTTTTCGCTGGTCGCGAGCGGCATGTATTCGCGGTCAGATTGTCAGACCCACGTGGCGGCTGATCCTTCAAGCTAATGGACGTCACTAACTTGTCTTTCAGGTGAAGGAACCGCTCCCGGCGCAAATTGGCTTGCTTTCACTAGATTCCAATGCGGGGTAGGCGTATCGGCTCAGCGCAGACGCACCGGCTGTCGGGCCGATCTCTGCGCCAGGCGAGGTCGTTTGTGGCGATAAGCACGGCGACACGGCCTAAGCTGACGTTGTGGGCTTCCCGCGCGGTAACTCAGACCGTCCAAGCCCTCTTGCTCTTGTTCCTCGTCCCTCAATCAATGAACTCGCGAGAAACGCTCTCCGGGAGACGATCAATGCAGCTTGAATGGGTCGTACGAGAAGCCGGGTGGTTTGGCCGCGCCTCTCGTCCCACAGTTAAACCTGTGCGATATCAAGGCATCGTAGAATCCCGCTACCGCTGCGATTGCAAGTCGGCAAACCGGCGGGGTCTGTGTTCGCACGACGCTCCGTAGCGAGCGGCCGGCGGCGTCGATGCACAGTGGCTGGAATGGATAAATGCCTCGCGGGGGCCGGCAATGAACTTTGGTCGCTCTTCCGCCGCGCAACGTGGCGCTCCATCTCACATTGGCGGTAGCGCCGGCATAAACCTTTCTCGCGCGCCCGATCGTCGCGGAAATTTACCAATGCATTCACTGTCGGGCTGCTTGATTTCAAACGGTCGAGAAGATCCCTCTTTGTAAACGAGAATCAACATCGACGAACTCGCGCCGAGTTTACTTCGTAGTACTACCCTCTCGCAGAGCGCTCGCCATTGTGGACTTGTAGGCACAACGCTTGCGCTTTAGCAGTTGCCGATGCGTTCGGCATTTGGCGCTCCCCATGCGTTCACTTACCTACCGAGACTTCCATGAGACTTCTAACGACTCGAGATGGTCTGCCCCGTTTGTCATGGGGTTCAATTATCGCCGGCGTCATTCTTTCGATGATCGTCTACCTGATCATGAGCGTGCTCGGTACGGCGATTGGCGCCTCGCTCCTGTCGCCGATGTCGAAACCCGATCCGTTGCATGGGTTCGGGTTCGGGTCCGGGGTCTGGGTCATCGTCACCACCGTACTCGCGGTCTTTGTCGGTTCGTATTATGCCGGCCGCTGCGCACCAGTGCTCGGATGGCTTCATGGTCTGTTGTCTTGGGCTGTCATGACACTACTCGTCGTGTACGGCATGACCTCAATGATCACCGGCGCGGTCAGCACGGCGGGTAGCGTCGCAGCGGCGACCGCACAGGTCAGCGCGACCGCCGCAAATCAATCCGGGACCACCCCGTCGATAGTTGACACGGCTAAGCAGCAGGTCCAGGCAGTAGTCGCATCTGCGGCGTCGGCCGCGTCAAGTCCGCAGGCCGAACAGACGGCGCGTGAAACGGCGGATACCGCCGCACGAGGCGTGGCCAGGGCGAGCTGGTTCTCCTTTGCCGCGCTCATCGTAGGCGCCATCATCGCGATCGTCTCGGGCAGCGCCGGCTTTCGGCACCAGCCGCCATTCGAAGAAAGCGGTGGTATGGCAACTGGCGTCGATAGGCCGCCGATGCGCGGCCGCGCCGTGCCGGGAGGCGGTCGTCTTTAAGTGGGCGGCTTTCCGACAGCCGGTCCGAGCCCGGCAGTAATCAGGAGGAGCTCATGCGTGATGAAGAGACTTCCGGCGCGACACCAGCGCCCGATTCGTATGACGCAGTGCGTGTGTCGGCGGTCAAGGAAGAGATCGCGGTCGGCGTCGCAACGGTGGAAACAGGCGCCGTGCGGGTACGCAAAGTCGTCCATGAAGAAATGCAGCCTATCTCGGTGCGCCTGCGGACTCAGGAGGTCGATGTTCAGCGCATACCGGTCAATCGGCCTGTCGAGGAGCGTGACGAGCCGCGACGCGAGGGCGACACGCTCATCATTCCCATCTACGAATACGTCCCGGTTGTACGCATGCAGTTGACCTTGAAAGAAGAAGTGCACGTCAAGACGACCGAGATTGAAGAAGACGTGATCCGGCGCGTACTGACGAACTCGGAAGAACTCGTCGTCGAGCGACGCGAGGGACCCGACGGCCGGTGGAAGAAGGATCCAAGCGCCGGCTGATGTTTCACGAAGTCTTTTGAACCGTCCAACTCAAATTAGGGGAAGCTGAAATGGCACAGACAATAATCGGTGTGTTTGATTCGTTCGCGGATGCCGAGCGCGCTCAAAGTCGGTTGGAGTCAGAGGGCATCGCTCGTGCGGACATGGAGGTTCACAGCTCAACGATTGGCGACGCCAACACAATGAGTGGAGATCCGACGACGCGGTCCGTAACCAATGACACGGGTGAAGACCGCGTTCACGACGGACCGGTCAGCGGCATTGAACACTTCTTCAAAAGATTGTTTGGCAGTATCGATGAGCCCGAGGAGATTGGGCACTATCACGAAGCGGTTCGACGTGGAGGTGCTTTGCTCTCAGTCGAAGTCGCCAATGAGACCTCCGTAGAACGTGTCCGGGATGCACTGTATGCCGAAGGCGCCGTTGACATTGACTCACGTGTCGCACAGTGGCGCAGCGCTGGCTATACCCGTTATGACCGTGGCGCGCCGGCCTACACTGCCGATGAGATCTCGGCGGAACGCCAGGCATTTCCGGTTGTTCGAGAGTCGCTCGAAGTGGGCAAACGAGCGGTGCAGACAGGCGGTGTTCGGGTATATGCGCGCGTGACAGAAACGCCGGTCAGCGAATCCGTCAGCCTACGAGAAGAGCACGCCACCATTGAGCGCAGAGCCGTGGACCGCCCGGCGACGGCAGCCGATCTGAAGGAAGGCTCGGTAGAAATTCGCGAGACGGCCGAAGAACCCGTGATCACCAAAACTGCGCGCGTCGTCGAAGAGGTGGTGGTCGGTAAGGAAGCATCTTCCCGAACCGAGACCGTCAATGATACGGTACGCGGCACCGAAGTTGACGTCGAAAGAACGGCTGGAGCAGACGACAACCTTGCTGTTCGACCCGTCGATAAGCCGCCTCGTTGAGATTGGCGAAGTGGGGGACAAACGGAACACTCCGCAGTCCCCTTCTTTTTCAGTTTCACCCGCATGGTACTCACGGCGCCTGACCGCGATCGCGTAACGGAGCCTTCTTCGGATCGGCGCCACCGCACAAGTTGTTGTCTCAATTCCCGAACACCCTTTTGGAGGATGTCATGGCGAACATCGACGGTCCCGAACCGGTCAATTCCCTCGTTACGGAGAAGGCTGATAAGGCGTATGAATTTCCCACCAGCACGAATTCAGACTCCCCGCAAGCAGAGACTAAGCCGCCCTCAACCGCCGGCGAAAGCGACTTCCGGGAAGCATCCCAGTCGTGGGACGCCAAATCATCCGGTGGTGACGCACGCGCCAGCGCAAAAGCAAAGCTCGCTGATATGAGAGGCGCTCTGGTTAAAAACTACAGGGCGGCGAGCGACACGACAGATGATTTCGTGCACGACAATCCGTGGAAGGCCATCGTCCTTGCTGGATTAGGGGGCTTGATTGTTGGCATGCTCGTTTCGCGATAGACCTATGCGAACGGACGGGCACGCGGTGCGCCCTTCGTTTGCTATTCTCCTGCGGGCTACTAACGTGCCTATGCTACGGGCCACGTACCGGCGGTAGAACTTGCCCGAAACCGATACCATCAAAGCCACGACTTCACAAAACCCCACAAGGAGACGTACGGATGACCGAGTTCGACGGACTTGACAAGCTAACGCGCCAACTCGAGGAAGCGTCGCGCGTCTTCCAATCACTGGGCGGGGAACTCGCCCACGTCACGGTCGTGCCTGGCGATAAATCGAGCGTGCGAGCGGCGACCCAGCAAGTTCAAGCGGCGATCGATCAAAAGGCGATGTGTTTTGAGGGGAACGAGCTTGTGGAGTCGATGGTCCGGCAACTCAAGATGCGGTATCGCGACGAACTTATCCATCGAGGGCGCGGCCCAGAGGTCGAAGTTTAACTTCTAGCCTCCGGCCCCTGCCACCCTCGTGAAGCGAGAAACACCACCGGCGTACGGTGTCTCTACCGCGAGCGCCCCATGGTTGTATATCACAGCGGTCGCGACATCGTACGGCATCATGTCGGCCAATTTGGCAACCGACAACGTCGCTCACGAGGCTTGGTGCGCCGGTCTTCGGCGGCAAAATCGGGAGTGGTGAGTTGCCAGTCCGGTCCGCTAAACTGTTGCGCGCCGCTACGACTCCAGTGAAGGCCTCGTCGATAGCATTGCCAGCCCATGTCGTGACGTTGTTACCTGCGCCCTTAATGACTGAAACGATCGTCATGACGTCGTGAGCCTGCAGATCGTCATGGACGACGAGATCGACGTGACTGAAGCGAGCGTCGCGTAGCCTAGTGCGTCTTTGGTGAGCTTTCTCGGGAGGAGATTGCCTCGAGGAACGACCGGTGATTGCTGACGCGCGTCACTCATCACCGTCCGCGCCGCGGCTTGTCGACGGTGGAGGCTGAAGCCGGGGCAGGCCGAGCGTGGCGAGCGCCGTGCCCGCCTGTGCCAGGAAGACATCCGGCCAGGTCGCGCACAAGAGTTCAAAGGCCACCCGGGCCTCGGGCGCCAAGTCAGCGAGACGCGCGTTGTCTTGGGCGAGCGCCGAGGGACAATCGTCGCTATTGTCATACTCCGGCAGCGCGCCATACATCACGCGCTGGACCGACGCCACCGCGCCGGAGTCGGCAATGAAGTCGATCAGGGGCACAAAGCGCGCGTTTTGGTGGAGCGTGACCCCATACGTCTCAGCCAGCGCGATGAGCACGCCGAGTTCGATGCGGGACGGTTTGATCGGCCTCAGCGGCACCGCGTCGCCCTGTGCGGTGAACCGCGCGGCGGCCGCACGCCGCTTGAGCGTGATGGCCTCGTCGAGTTCGAGCACGACGCGCGTTACGGCGGCAGTCGGCGCTTCGTTGGGCCAGCGGTCATATGCCTTCCAGGCGCCGAAATCGCTATCATCGGGCGCAAGGTCTTGAGCCACGGCCCTGCCCTCTCTTGTGTTAAAAATGCTCAGTCCTTCTGCAAATCATCCGTGTCTGGGCGCCCGCTCGCTCAAGGGCATCGAGCATTTCATCGGAAGCCCCTTTCACGTTGACCTCGAACGTCTCGTCCGGCCGCACGAAATCCAGCGCGAGCCGCGCATCGTCCTCGTCGCGCTGCGTCCCATAAGGCAGTCTCTCCGCGACAAAATGAGCCTCATATTTGCGTGCCCGAAGCCGCTCGACGCTCAACTGAGCAAGACGGCCTGCCGTCGAGGAATCAACACCTCCGCTGACGCCGAGAACAAGTGTTCGAAGACCGTGCGAGCGAGGTAATCGCACAAAGCCGACCCGCCCCTCGCGCTCGATGTCCACGTCGAACTGGTCGATAACGCCGAGTTCGTCGATTATCTGCCGCTGCCAGGCCCGCCAATCGTTCGGATCGCTCTTCTCTCCGGTATCACGAGACCGTTGCTGGTCGAAGCAATGTTCGATCCGTGAGATCGCGTAGCGCGCTGCGGCTTGTCGCACTTCGTTACGCTCCCCTTCGAATTTCTTCGTTTCGCTGAAGGTCACGACGTCTCCGGTGTGTGCACGAAACGACCACGCGAAGCACTGTGTGCCTGCGGGTGGCCCGCCGCCCGGTGCGGCGTCGGCGACACCCGTGTTGGAGACCGCGACATCTGCGCAACATGCCTCTTGCTGCAGCGCGCCCTCGCTCATCTCGCGGGCAACGGCTTCGCTCGTCAGGCCGTACCGCTCCATCGTTTCCTTCCGCACGCCGAGGAAGCCAGCTTTACCAGAGGGTGAATAGGTGACGAAGCCCACGTCAAGGCAGCCACCGCTGCCGGGAACGGACGAAATCAACGAAGCAATGAAGCCAGCGGTGCAGGATTCAGCCGGCCAGCTTCAGGCCCCGTGAGGTAAGGAAGGAAACCAGGTCCATGTCCGTCTCCTATACATAGCCATGCGCCCGAGCACGCCCGTGCTCGGGCGCACGCCGAACCGATCGGCCTCAGCTGCGTCCTCGCAGCGGCATAGTGGCCATGAGAGCCCTTTCATTGCTGAAATACGGACGACAGCCTCGTCCTGCCATGTCGAAACAATGAGTGCAGCCAAGGCCCGTCTGATGGGTTCTCACCAGCGCCGCGCGGAATTACGCACTTGCCTAACCCCTTTGCACGGCTCATCACCCGATACCGTATTACTTGCCCACCTCCTCCTTCGACAACTCTTGCTTAGCCAACATGGTCAACTTTTCGTCCGTTGCCTTTTCCTCCTCCAACGTCTCCAGTAAAAGCTTCATGCCATCGGTGTAACCGAGCTTTTTGGCAAGCGTCGCGAGCGTCCCATAGGCAGCAATCTCATAGTGCTCAACTTTCTGAGCCGCCGCGATCAGCGCTGCATCCAGGATCGGACCTTTCTCGATTTCCTCGATCTGCTCCTGGCCCTCTTCGACGAGTCCCTCCATGGCGACACACTTGACGCGCTTGAGCTTGACGCTAGTGCTTTCGACTACTTGATCGATACGCTCGACCTGTCCTTGTGTCTCCTCCAGGTGAGTTTTAAAGGCGGTCGACAATTCAGGATTGGTTGCAGCCCGCGCCAGTCGGGGCAACGCCTTGGTCAATTGCTTTTCCGCACTGTAGATGTCGGAGAGCCCGTGAATAAAAAGATCATTTAGCGTAGTGACCGCCATGACAATTCTCCATAGAAGGTGGGGAGCAACGGCCTAGGTTCCGAGCGCAAACCCTATGCCCGAATCGAGCCTCATGTCTATTCCGAGACAGCGCGCCGGGAAGTCGACCGATCGACCGACTGAGTCCGACGGCTTCGCGGATCGCTATCGCCTCCGAATCGGTCCCAGTCAGGACGTAAAGCGTCTTTGCGACATGACCCTATCGATTGACGAAGCCCGCCCGACCCTTGGGAAGCTGGGCGGTGGGGACTTGGCGAGTTCATTACGACGAGAAAGTAAATAACCAGCGACGCCGACCGACGCAGCTTCCACGCCGATCGAACGAACGTTTTAGCCGGGAGAGTGCTTTGATAGCTTTATTAGCGGTTCGCCCCTCAGCCTGACTTCGGGTGCCAACGTTTCAACACGTTGACCCCGTGTGTCCGGCAGCCTGTATCGAGCGGTCCGCCTCGGGCGTTGTACGAGGAGGTGGGCGCGGGCTGATGGGCATAAGCATTGCTCTGCATGGCTAAGGGCGCTTCTTTTCGCGGAGCGTCTATTTATCAAGCGGCAGTGCCGCATCACGCCAGCGCACGTTCGTAGCGCTGAGACTCGAGGCAGATGGACCGTAAGTGACGCCGACGCGCTCCTCCCGGTCGCTCCGAGTTCATTCCTTGTGATTCATTGCGTACGCGGTGCCGCGATGGCCTGCGCACGTCTCAAAAAATGGAGCCTTAAACATGTTCGTTCATAACAAGCGCCTTCAATACACAGTGCGAGTAGCTGCGCCGAACCCCGGCCTCGCTAACCTATTGCTTGAGCAGTTCGGTGGGCCGCAAGGCGAATTGGCCGCCGCGTGCCGTTATTTCACCCAGGCGGTGGCGGAGGATGACCCCGGTCGCAAGGACCTCCTATTTGATATTGCGACAGAGGAACTGAGTCACCTCGAGGTTATCGGTTCGATCGTCGCGATGCTGAACAAGGGTGCAAAAGGCCAACTGGCAGAAGGCGTCCAGCAAGAAGCAGAGCTTTATCGCTCGCTGACCGGGGCTGGGAACGACTCTCATATCACATCTCTACTGTATGGCGGCGGTCCATCGCTTACCAACTCCGCTGGCGTACCTTGGACCGCGGCCTACATCGATACGATCGGCGAACCTACAGCCGATTTGCGCTCCAACATCGCCGCTGAGGCGCGCGCAAAAATTATCTATGAGCGTCTCATCAACATCACGGA
>NZ_FCOM02000051.1 GCF_001544695.2 Caballeronia arvi | reverse complement strand
CGCCGCCCCAACCCCAAAAACTAAAGAAAGCTAGCAAAACATCCGTTCAAAACCCGACATCTCTATTTAGCCGGCGGTACGACATTTGAACTTAGCGGGGATATTATTTGTCAGGGCTTTTTAGTAATGTCCGGTTTGAGTTCATTAGAAATGTCGGGTTTTCAACCGGCGGCTATTAAGGCTGCTGCACGCGTATCCAGGATGCATCTGGATCGAACTCGGTCAGCGGCTTCGCCGATGCACCCCGGTTCTTCTGATACACGACGCCGTTGTTGTTGACGATGAAGGTCATGACGCCGCTCGCCCCGAATTGCGCGGGGTACGCGGCCAAAGCGAAACCCGCCAGCATGCGCCCGTTGATGATGTAGTTGAAAGCGCCGCCCGGCGCGTGCTTGCCCTGGCGCGTGAGAATGCGAAAGTAATACCCGTGATACGCGTCGCCGGGGTTCCGATCCTTGAAGTAGTTCGCACTGGCGGCAATCAATGGACCGAACGGGCTCGGCTCCTCGCCCTTCGATTCGTCGGCGGGCCAATACAGCCCGTCGTGCCTGCCAGGCGAACTGCCGAGCCTGCGCGCGTACTGGAGCACGCCATCGCCCAGACGATCGCGCGTCGCGTATTCGCGTTGTGCATCGATGTACGCGCGCAGCACCTTGATCGCCTCGCGCTCGTTCGCGCCAATACGCCGGTCCAGCACTTCCTGCTCACCCTGTTCGGTTGCGAAGCGCCAGACGCCATGCTCGCGGACGAGCGGAATCGGCATCGGCCACGCTTCGTCGCCGATACGCAAGATGCGGCGGTCCGGCGACGTTTCCTCCAGCATGTGATACGCATTGAACTCGGCGAGCGCATTGGCGCGCAGTTGGCGATTCTCGGCTTCATCCGGCGTCACGACGAGTTCCTTGTGCGCATTGCCGAAGATCGCGATGAGCGCGGCATCGTCATCCGACTTTAACGCCTGTTCGAGCGCGCTGACCGCTTCGTCCGGCGTCGCGAAGGTCCGTTGCTGATCAACGGCAAGCACGCGCAGCGGGACGATGAGCATCGCAATGATCAGGCATGCAGCGAATCGACGAGACAGCATGTTCATGTGACGTCTCCTAGCGACGGCCCATACGGCCGCCGCCGAATCCACCGCGCCCGCCGCCGCCGGAAAACCCGCCGCCCTGGAAGTTGCGCCCGCCCTGCCCGCCCGACATCGACTGCCGGCTCGCGGCGCCGCGCGCACTGTCCGCCCGCGCGCCTTGGGCGGATCCGTAGCCGCTGAACGCATCCCCGCCGCGCCCCTGGAAGTTGCCCCCGCCCTGCGAGCGCGGCGTCTGTGCGGCCGTCGGCCCCTGCGTGGCCCCGCGCGCGCCGCCCCTGTCGGACGCGCCGATGTTGCCGGCATTGGCGCGCGACGGAGCATCGCCGACGCGCTGCGCCGATGCGCGCGTGCTGGTGCCCGACACCTGCCCGGGCTTCTTTTCCGAGCGCCACTGCGTCGAGCGCTGAGACGAAGCGGTTCCGTTGGCCGAGCGGTTCTGAGCGCGGTTGCTCAGTTCGTTTTTGACGTCGGCCCGGTTGACGTTGCCTTCGCGGTTGATGTTGATCGTATTGTTGCCGCCCTCGTAGTGCGACACATAGTGCCCGCCGTTCCACGCCGCCGTGATTGCCGCGCCCCAGATGAGGCCCGTCGCGAACGCCGCGCCCGGCGCGTAGGGATAGTAGTAGACCGGATAAGGCGCGGGCCAGTAGGAATAAACTGGCGCCGGGCTGCTGATGACGACCGTCGACGGGTTGTATTGCGGCACGTAGATGACCTCAGGATTCGACGGCACGATCCTGATGACTTCCTTTTCGACGACCACCGTCTGCTTGTCATCCGTTTTGAGATTGCCGGCCGATTGCGTCTGACGTCGGAAACGCTGCACGGCCTGTAGCACGGCGCTCTGATCGGCGACCACCGCCTCGCCGAGCGCCACAGTCCAGTCGAGGTCGGTGCTCATCTTCTTCACGACTTCCGGATAATTCAGCAGCGCCTTGACGGGGTCTTGCCATGCTTCGTTGACCGGCAGGTTCTTGTCGGTTTTTCTGCGCTCGAGAAACCGGTCGGCCTGCACGATTTCGACCGGATAAGTCGACGAAGGAAGAATGATCGCGATGAGGTCATCGGGATAGAGGGCGATCGGACCGACGAGCATGTCGAGCGAGGCCGAATCCATCGCGACGGTTTGCGTCCCGACTGTCGCGGGCGCCTGAGCAGCGGGTTGCGCACCGCTCGCGGGTGGTGTCCGGGCGACAGGCGGCACACCGCTCTCCGCAGGCGTCTGCGGGGCTGCGCATCCGCCTGCGGTCAGCGCGGTGAATGCGATGATAAGCATGCAGAAGGAGTCACGCATGTCGGGCACCATCGACACTGCCGTACAAGCATGTTCTAGGTCGCGGAACGGTTTTCGGCAACTCATCGGAAAGCATAGGCGATCCCGACACCGTAAGTCGGTTGATTGCGCGTGCCGCGCTGCATCACGATGGGACTGGCCACCGGTCGCCCATCAGGCGCCGGTAATACACCATCGCACCTTGCCGCCCGCATACTCGGTGGTCGAACCGATTCCCGCGCCGAAGAAATTCGGAACTGCGTTCGACAGATCAATGGGGCTCGTCTGCACGCTGCCCAGTACAACCGAAGAGCCTGCGATGATGACTTCGAACGCGTTCACGGGCGCCTGCTCCAGTCGATGCAACCGCGTCTGCTCGACGGCATCGACGATTCCTATCCAATCGGCGGGATGGTTGCGCCGCTTGCCGTCGAGCATTGTCGTCGCAAGAGTCGATTCACAATGGTCGACGATGCCGGTATCTTGGTGCAGAACATCCAGGACGTCCCGGCTGATCTTTTGGAGCTCACATCATGCTCGCGCGCACACTCAGGCTCGTCGCGTTCGCCACGGCCATCCTCGTCTGCTCCGGGCCGGATGTGTCTGGGGCGACGCAGCAGGCGCAACAACGCCGCGCCGGGCGCGACGTCCGTCAGGATACGCGCCAGGACTCCCGGCACACCAAGCACGACTGCCGCGCCGCCAATCAGCAATCGAACGCGCATTGCAGGCAGGACAAGCGCCAGACGAAGCAGCAAGGGCGTCAGACCGCGAGAGACATCAAATATTGACCGGGCGAGTGCGATCCGAGGGAAATCAACGGGCACAAGGTCGAAGGATCGTGGCGCGCGTATCACCAAATCGGTGTGGCCGTTTTGGGGCACGCTCCGAGAAGCAGCCGGCGGCCCGTGAAGGCGATGACCAAGGCAATCCGGCGGCGGCAGATGAACGTGGCCGTGGCGGTTCCACTGGACCTGCGCTGAATGTGCAATGCGGACACCTGTCAGCGGCGGGAACGTTTTTAAAGGTCTCAGTCGATGGCCTCCTGCAATCCTTCTCGATGTTGCGCAGGCCAGGTGCGAAAGCCTGCTGGCCTCTTCATCGCTGGGGACGTGACCTCGTCATGACCATTCGCCACCGACACCTATAATCAATCCAACAAAACGCGCACAAGTATTTCAAGAACTGTCGACTTATCAAAACTTTACGCAAAGTCTTGAAATTTTGGTGAGAACGGTCGACGTGAGGTGCGCCGCCGCACGCGGGCGCGCAATAATTCCGCTCCGGTAAATCGGGCGCGCATACCCATGATCGAAAACTACGAGCAGCTATCCCAAAAACTCTACGCCGGCGAAATCGAGGAATGCTTCCGCTTTCTCGACGAACGCAATGCGCAGGACGGCCACACCCCCGAACACTGGCACTGGCGCGCGGTCACGCACCTGCGTGCTGGAGAGTTCATGCGGGCACTCGAGATCTGCTGCAACCTCACCCGGCTCTCTGACACATTCAGGTTCCAGCTCCACTGCCTGTGTGATGCGTGCGCGCATCTCGGTCTCAAGGAGATCGCGCTCAGCATGGTCGAGTATCAGGTGCTCAAGTCGTCCAACGAGCCGCTGGTCGGCTTTCTGTGGCGCGTATACGGCTGGCATTACGTCGGCGAGGACGAGCGTGTGCTGCAACTGAGCGCCGAGGGTCTCGACATGCATTCGACGTATGTGCTCGGTCATCATCAGGGACGCAGCGCGATGCGCCTCAACGGCATCGCCAGCGGCGTCGAACTGATGCATCGCTACTGGTCGTCGCGTGAGGCGCGGCGCGTGCTGTTTCCGCACGTCGATGTCGAGCAGTACTGGTGCGGGCAACGCGCCCTGCCCGAGCACCTGACGATCACCTCGATCGCATCAGGTTATGGCGATCAGGTGAACTGGGCACGCTACGCCGGCGCGCTCCAGGCGCTCGGCGTGCGGATCGCATGCTCCGACGGTTCGGATCGGCACTTTCGCCTCGCCATGCCCGAGGCCGAACAGCCAAAGTACGCCGAAACCCTGCGCGCGGCCGGCTTTACCGTGGCGCCCGGCGTCGCACAGTGGACCGATCCTTTCGCTCTCTTTACTTCGCTCTTTCCCGTGCTTGGTTACGCGTCATCGGAGCGCCATATCGAGCCGGCCGAGCCGGGCTCAGTGGATGCGATCGTCGACGAAATCCGGCATCGCGCGCGTGGACGGCGCTGTGTCGGCATCTTCTGGTCGTCGTGCGAATCGCCGGACAATTACGCGAGAAAGAGCCTCACGCTGGCGCATCTCGATCCGCTCTTCGACGCGTCGAACGATATTCACTGGGTCGTCATGCAACGCGGCTTCGAGCGCAAGCGCTGGCTGAACGATCCGCGCTCGGCCGATCTCGACCGTTTCACGACGCTCAACCCGTCGATTTCGCTCGCGCAATCGACCGCCCTGCTCGACCGGCTCGATGCGTTCGCCGGCAACGATGGTGTCCTCGCCCATCTCGCCGGCGCGCTCGGCAAGCCGAACTATCTGTTGCTCAACGGAGAGATGGCCGACTGGCGGTACGAGCGCGATCCGCATCGCACACCGTGGTATCCGTCGATGCAGCTCGTACGCGCGGGTCGCATGGGCGACTGGGACGATGTCGTACGCAAGCTGCAGCAGCTTCTCGCATCCGCACACTTGCCCGGCTGAATCGCCGGGCCTCCCCGGCTCAGACGAAGCGCGCCGCGAGCGTTTGCGGGATCGCGCTCCTGCGCGTGAGCGCGCACGTCGGCATCTCGGAACCCGCGCCGCGCACATAGGTTTCGAGCTGGTCGATGGCGAACTGCTGTTCCTCGATCAGATGCCGCACCATGTCGCCGATCGAAATCATGCCGACGAGCTTGCCGCCCTCGATCACCGGCAGATGACGGATGCGGTGCTGCGTCATCTGCGCCATGCAGTCTTCGGAACTCGTCCTGAGGCTCACGAACATGACGGGCGCGGTCATGATTTCGCATACCGTGGTCGTGCGCGAAACCTTGTCCTGCAGGATCACCTTGCGCGCATAGTCGCGCTCCGTGACGATGCCGCACACTGCATCGCCCACCATGACCACGAGCGCGCCGACCTCCGCTTTCGACATCAGCGCGACCGCTTCAAAGACACTCGCCTCGGCGTCTATCGTATGAACCGTCGTGTCGATCTTCGCCTTCAGGACTTGTTTCACCGTTGCCATTTGCCGTTCTCCGTTGCTGTTTCAGTTGCCGAATCGAAAAACTCGTCGATGAACCTCGCGCCGGACGCATTCAATCGAAGTCGAAAAGATCGCCGAGGAAGGATTTCTTGCGCCGCGGATGCGTGTGCTTGCCACGCGGATCGCCGTACTGGTATTCGCCGTGACGGTGCGGGCGACGCTCGCGATCGTGTTCGCGCGTGTCTTCGCGCTCGCGCCACGCGTCGCGCTCGGTGGCCTGCGCATCCTCGATGGACGCCTGCGCCGCACGGCGGATGATCTGATCGAGTTCGCCGCGGTCGAGCCACACGCCGCGGCACTGCGGGCAATAGTCGATTTCGATGCCCTCGCGCACGGTCATCAACAGTTCCGTGGCGGGGCATACGGGACATTTCATGTCGATTCCTTTCTGATTGCTTTCAATGAAAACAATCTAACGGAAGGTTCGACATTGAAAAATGCGAGTTTTCGGGGGCGTTACTTCGGAAAAACCGAAGCTAGAAGGCGACTTGCTTCAATCAGGCGCGTCGCACCACGCCCGCCACATATCTCGATACGCTTGCTCGAGATGACGCGCGAAGCGCGGAGCGTCCATCATCGGCGAGGCTTCGAGGCGCGGGCGTAACGTTGCCCGCAGATCTGTCAGACGAGGCACATCGGCGGCGAGGCGGCTGACGATGTCCACGTACGCGTCATCGTCATGCGCGACGAGATCGCCGAGAGCGAGGTTCATCAGGAAGCTGAGGCCGGCCCGGCTGACCGCGGTCTCCCCCGCGCGGGACGGCACCGGCACGCCCATCCACAAGGCCTCGAGGCTCGTTGTGTGACCGTTGTAGGGAAACGTGTCGAGGCCGATGTCGATCCTGTTATACGTCTGAAGATAGACATCGCGCGACTCGTAATTCACGAATTCGAGGCGCGTTGTCTCGGTGCCGAGCGCGCTCAGGCGCTCGATCAAACGCTCACGTGCCCCATGCGGCGCGAGGAGCAGGAACCGCGCGTGCGGCAGTGCCGCCAGCACCGCCGCCCACATCCGCAGCGTGCGCTCCGAAGCCTTGCACGGATTGTTCAGGCAGCCAAACGTGATGTGGCCATTTGCGAGAGCCGGCAGCGGCCCGACCTTCGGCGCTTCCGTCGACGTGACGCGAGGGTCGATGCACCAGAAGGTCTCGGGCAGGCGAATCGAGCGCTCGCTATAGCGCGCGTCCACATCCGGGCGGCCAGGCGGGTCGATCCACGGATCGGTCAGCCGGTAACGGATCGCGCTGCTGCCCGTCGTGCCCGGATAGCCCAGCCACTGCACCTGCACCGGCGCGGGCCGTCGCGCGAACAGCAATGGGCGGCACCGCGACATGTGCAAGGTCAGGTCGATCAGCACATCGATGCGGTCGTCGCGAATGAGCTTTGCAAGCGCTTCGTCGGAGAGTTCGTGCACATCGCGCCAGAGGTCGACCTTCGCGCGCATCGACGTGGTGACGTCGTCTGTCCTGGTTGTGCTGGAGTAGCAGACGATGTCGAATGCCTCGTGATCGTGCGCGCCGAAGACCGGCGACGTGAACAGCGACTGGCAATGCGTGTTGAAATCGGGCGCGACGTAGCCGATGCGCAAGCGTCGGTTGGGGTTGCGGTCGTTCGGATGCCGCACCCTCTCGGACAGGAACGGCGCCTCGTGGTACGCGGCGAAGCGCAGGCATTCGTCGAGAATCTCGCGCGGATCCTCCGTGTGGTAGGTCAGCGCGTAGTTGAGGTTGCAATGCGCAATCTTGTTGGCCGGCGAGCAGGTAACGGCCCGGCGGAATCCCGCAATGGCTTCGTCCATCGCGCCCATGTCCTTCAGCGTGCAAGCCAGATTGTTGTGCGCGTCGGAATGGTCTGGACGGAGCACGAGCGCACGGCGCAGGATCCCCTCCGCTTCGGGCAAACGTCCGAGCTGCCACACGATCCGGCCCAGATTGTTGAGTGCGTCGGGATAGTCCGGTTTATGCACGATTGCGCTGCGGTAGGCTGCCTCCGCTTCGTGCAGCCGCTGCTGCTCGCCCAGGAGCCCGGCCAGGTTGTAATGAAGACTGGCGAGGTCGGGTCGCGCCGCCAGCGCCGTACGGTAGGCCGCTTCGGCTTCGCGTGCCCGTCCCTGCTGATGCAAGGTGTGGCCGAGGGCGCCGCGTGCGATAGCGCTGCCGGGATCGAGTTCGAGCACATGACGGTACACCGCCTCGGCGTCGGCGAAACGTTCTTGATCCGACAACGCCAGACCGAGTCCGCTCAGCGCTTGCACATCGTCTGCGCGGATGGCGAGCGATGCGCGGAACGCGGACTCGGCGTCGCGCGGGCGTCCGAGCGTATGCGCCGCAGCGCCCTGGCTCAGCCAGGCCTCCGGATAGTCGGGTCGCAGATCGGCCGCTCGCCGATAGAAGGCGAGCGCCCGACCTGCCTGGCCCGCATCATGCAAGACATGGCCAAGGTTCAGATGCGATTCGGCAGAACCGGGTTGCAACGCCACGGCCCGGCGCAGCGCCGCTCTTGCCTCCCTGGGCCTCCCGGTTTCGCGCAGCACAATGCCGAGATTGTTGTAGGCCTCGGCATGATCGGGGCGCACGGCGATCGCCGCCCGAAACGCGCGCTCGGCATCGTGCGCGCGTCCTTGCTCCTTGCACAGGTTGCCGAGGTTGAAATGCGCTTCGGCAAATTCGGGCCTGACGCGGATCGCATCGAGCAGCGCCGCCTCGCCTTCCTCGGGACGGCCAAGCTGATTCAACAGATTTCCGAGGTTGTAATGCGCTTCCGCGAAATCGGGCTTTATCCGTATGGCTTGCCGATATATCGATTCGGCCTCTGACAGACGGCCTTGCGCCAGGAGAAGGTTTGCCAGATTGCTGTAGCTGCCCGCGACTTCGGGACTCTCCGAAATCGCTCGCCGCCAGTGCGATTCGGCTTCGGCGTGCCGATTCATGCAATAACAGCAGGTCGCCGCGAGATTCAGCGCTTCCGGATGAGTCGGACTCGCTTCGAGCATGGCGCTCAGCGTCGTCAGCGCTTCGTGATATCGGCCGCCTGAGAAATGCACGACTGCCGACTGGTAAATATTCGGATCGAATGACATGGTTGACTACTGCAGTGAGCCCGTTTGTCGGGGTTTTTATGTTCTCGAACAGAAGTAAAACTAGCAGATCCGCGCGGCCAATTTGTCAATAAACTTAAAGCGCTCCGCAAAGCGAAAGGAACCTGCTTCTCGGTGCAGATATCGCAAAATCGGCGAGTCCGGGCCGGCACCTGCAACGCCGACTTGCGATCCATCTCAAAACCCCGCAAGCTTCGTTTTTGAGACGGCGCGCGGGCGCGCCCGTGACCGCACCAAAAAGGCGACCCACCATGCACGACAAATCCACGATGAGCGAAGCACGCGACGACGCCGAGGCGCGCGATCTCCTGTACCTGCTGCAGGGCGCGGACGACTTCAGCCGCCTCGTGTTCCCCGACAGCGAAGCGCTCTTCAAGAGCCTCGCGCATCAGCAGGCGCCGCATACGCTGTTCATCACCTGCGCGGATTCGCGCGTGTCGCCGGAAATGATCACGCAGACGCGCCCCGGCGAGCTCTTCGTGTGCCGCAACATCGGCAATATCGTGCCGGCATATGGCGAAATGCTCGGCGGTGTGTCGGCCGTCGTCGAATTCGCGGTGCTCGCGCTCAACGTGAAGCAGATCGTGATTTGCGGACACTCGGACTGCGGCGCGATGAAGGGTCTCGCGTCGGGCGCGACCATCGCCGATGAAATGCCGACCGTTCACGCCTGGCTGCGCAATGCCGAAGCGGCGCGCAGCGTCGTGATGGCGCGGAAGCTGGAGGAGGAACGCATCGTTGCCGCGATGGTCGAGGAAAACATTCGCCTGCAACTGACGCATCTGCGCACGCATCCGGCGGTCGCGGGCCATCTCGCGCTCGGCAAGCTGCAGGTGCAAGGCTGGGTCTACGACATCGGGCGCGGCAAGGTCTCGGTGTTCGACGAAGCCGACGGCAAGTTCCAGTCGCTGGAGGAAGCGCGCCTGCGCATGCTGCGCGCGGGCGCGCGCTGAAGTTGAAATAGCCGACCGCGCGCGCATCGCACGCGCGCGGTGTGCATCGCGTTACTGCACGCCCTTTTTCGCGGCGAGATCCTGCGCCATCTTCAGGTGCTTCTCGATCGTCGGCAGCGCCTTCTGCGCGGCCTTCTTCAGATCGGCGTTCTGGCCTTGATCGATTTCGGTCTGAAACGCCTTCACGGCTTCCTCGTGTCCCTGGACGCCGACCTTCTGGATATACGCGGCGTCGAACTCCTTGCCGTGCAAGGGCTTGAGCGAATCCAGCACTGCCGGGTCCGAGTTGTCCTTCGGCACCGTCACGCCGTGCGGCGCGGCCATCTTGAGCTGCATCGTGAGCTTGGTGTGATCGATCATCATGTGATGCGCGAAGTTCTTCACGTCCTTGTCCTGCGATTGCTTCGTGGCGAGCTTCGCGGCGTCGATCTCGGTCGATCCCGCCGACGACGCCGCCTGCACGAACGCCTTGTCGGTCGGCGCGAGGTCGTTGGCCATCGTCGTGCTGGCCGCCTGGGTTTGCGCGAGCGCGGACAGCGGCAGCACGGCGATCAGGCTGGCGGCAAGCGCCGCACACAGATTTGCATTGCGTTTCATGAGGCCTCCGTAGGCAGTGAATGTTGCGATCTTTTCAGCAATGCCGATGCCACGGCGCCGCGCGAGCGCTCGCGCATCAGGGGTGCGGGATGCTTGTTACACTCGTTCATCGAGCCATCTTTCTTTCAGTGGGAGCGTCATGCCTGTCTACGATTACGAATGCGCGGATTGCGGCGCATTCGAAGCCGTCCGCCGCATCGCCGAGCGCGATGAACCCGCCGCCTGTCCGCGCTGCGGCGCGACCGCCGCGCGCGTCACGATCGGTGCGCCGAGCGTCGGCGGTTCGAGCGCGTCCGGCGCCGGCACGGACGACGCCGGCAGCTACGGCATGTCCCATCGCGGCGGCTGTCTCTGTTGCCGCTAGCGTTTCCTTGTCGCGCTGGGCACGGCCATTGCACGGTCAGCGCGGAGTACGTCCCGCGCAGCGCGGGCGTATCATGCAAGACGACGGTACGCGGCGCGCAAGGCCGCGCGCAGTCGAGGGCCTCGCCATCACACGACGCGCGCTGTTGCGCATTTCGCGATGATCGCGCTTGAGCGTTTTCGAACGAATAACAGGAGGTGATAAGGATGACGATAGAGTTCAGCGGGCGGCGTCATGTCGTGGCGGCAGCGCGTGTCGCGTTCGAGGCCAAGGTGGACGGACGCGAGGTCTGGTGCAGCGTCTCCCTCGATGCGCTCAACGATCACTTCGGCAACAGCGGGACGTCTTCGCACGATCTCCTCTCCGCGTTCGAAGGAGGACGCGTGCAAATCGAAGACGCGGCCCGGCGCGCGCTCGAGCGCAATCACGGCCAGTCGGTCGAACTGGAAACCAACGATTTCAAGGCTTCCCGAGCCACCTGACGCGCGGGCGTCGGAGCGGGCGGCGATGCATCGGCAACACCGCCCGCGTCATTGGGCATAGAAGCATTTCAATACGTCGAACATCCACCAGACCGGGCACGGAATTCTGCAGAAGCCGTCGTATCCGGCATCGCGAAGTGCATCGCGCGGGTCGCGTTCGGCATCGGCCGCCATCGCGATCAGCAACTGGTACTCAGCTTCCTTGTGATTTTGCGTCAGCGCTTCGCGCAACGCGTGCGCGAGCCCGTGATCGCGCCGCTCGCCGATGAGCGTATCGACGAACAGCACCTGCGGCCGCCACTGGCGGGCGAACTGCAATGCGGCTTGTGCATCGCCGATCTGCACGGATTCGAAGCCGCGCATCGCGAACAGGAGCGCGAACGAATCGCCGACGTTCGCTTCCGAGTGCACGACCAGCACGCGCCGCGGACCGGAAATCGACACGGTATGCGGATTCCAGATTTCGTAACGCGCGCTTCGAAGGTCGTACGATCGTTCTTCCATGTCGGTCCGGCGCGGCGATGAACGCATGCACCGGTACCGCCATTCCAGCAAGGTTGAGGCCCGCTGTCGCGCGCTTTCACTTTTCTGAGTCTGGGCAGCCGCTCAGCTACCGCGACGCAAGCAAACCTACGATCACTCCGCCGACCGCCGCGAGCGCGATCGACTTCCACGGATTTTCATGGACGAAATCCTCGGTGCCTTCCTTCGCCTGGCGATAGCGCCCCGCGACGACATCCTGCGCTCCCGTCAGCACGACTCGCATGCGCCGCGGCACCGGCCGCGCGGGATGGAACTGGCTGCCCTGCCCTTCAGCCATTGCGGACGACGGTTGCGCGAGGACCGTCGGGCTATCGCCGCCTTCGAGCACGCTGCCGTGTACGTGATACGGCGCGTACTTCGGAGGTTTGTGCGCCGCGCCGGGCGCGAGCGGCGTCACGCTCGCGGACTGGGCCTGTCCCATGCCCGGCGAGAGCGCCGCGTCCATTGCGCTCGCTACCGTGCGGCGCGCGAGCGGCGGCTCGTCGGATGGCATCTTATGGATGGGAGATGCACTCCCGTTTGCATTGTCCACGGCTTTTCTCCAGTTGACTGCGTCCATCGCGCTGCAAAAAACATCGTTCGCCTTTCGATGATGCAAGAGTCGCACCGAATCCACGCCCGGGCAACCCGCGCCGTCGCTGCGCATCGACCGTTACGCGGGCGGCGCGGCCGTTGGCAATTTTTCTCACATAACGGTGAGAATTGCTCGTTTGCCGCGCTGCCCGCGCGCGCCTACGATGCGTGGCGTAGAGCGAAGCCGGGCCAGGTGGTCCGGAAGAAGCGGCGCAGCATGAGCCGCAGCGCCAGCGCTGCATCTTTCGTTTCACGCCGGGCCGAAACGTTGGCGGCCCGCGCGCCGCTACGATGGCTTCGCGTTCGACTCCTACTGCGAAGCCCGCCATGAATCCCGTCAATCTCGCTCAACTGTTCATTCTCGCCGCGCTGTGGGGCGGCTCGTTCCTGTTCATCCGCGTCGGCGTGACCGATCTCGGCGTCGCGCCGCTGATGGCCTTGCGCGTCGGCATCGGCGCGGCGTTTCTGCTTCTGATGCTGGTATTGCGCGGCACCGCGCGACAGGCCTTGTCGACGATGCGCGAGCGGGCCTGGCCGCTCTTCGTCGTCGGCATCCTGAACTCGGCCGCGCCGTTTTGTCTGTTCGCCTATGCGGAACTCACGCTGTCGGCGGGCGTCACGTCCGTCATCAACGCGACGACGCCGCTCTGGGGCGCGCTCGTCGCCTTCTTCTGGCTCGACGACCGCCTGACGCGCATGCGTGTCGCGGGCCTCGCGATCGGCTTCGCGGGCGTGCTCGCGCTCGTGTGGGACCAGATGTTCGCGCACGACGCGAGCGCCGTAGCCGTGTCGCCGCTGGCGACGGCGCTCGCCGCACTCGCCGCGCTGGCCGCGACGCTCTGCTACGGCATCGCCGCGAGTCATACGAAAAAGCACCTGATGGGCGTGGATTCGCTGACGGTCGCGGCCGGCACGATGAGCGCGGCAACGATCGTGCTGCTGCCCTTCGCTTTCGTGTTCTGGCCCGCGGGCGCGGTGTCGCTGACCGCCTGGGGCGCGGTGCTCGGGCTGGGCGTCGCGTGCACGGGCGTCGCCTATATGCTGTTCTTTCATCTCATCGCGGTGGCCGGGCCCGCGCGGGCGATCACCGTCACTTTTGTGATTCCGATCTTCGGCATTCTGTGGGGCGCGTTGTTTCTGGCCGAGCGCGTGTCGGTGGGCATGGCGGCGGCGTGCGCTATCGTGCTCGTCGGGACCGCGCTCGCGACGGGCGTCGTGAAACGCCTGCCGCTGACCGGCGCGCGTCGTGCAAAGGCGTGACACGGCCTTGTTTCAGTTCCAGTGACGCAGAAGCGGCCCGTCTTCCCCGGCGACGGGATCGCAGCGCGGAAACGGCAGCTCTTCCATCGCGATGCGTTCCTGCTCGCTGATCGCGTCGCGGCGAATGTCCCATTGCTGGCCGGGCGGATACGCGCCGACCACCTGAAAGCGACGTCCCGCCGCCAGCAGGCAATGGCCGGTGCCGGCGGGCAGAACGAGCGCATCGCCGGCGCTGACCGCTATCACGCGTCCATGCGGGCCGCCGAGGATCAACTCGGCGTCGCCGGATGCGATGCCGAGCGCCTCGTGCGCGGTCGAATGAAAATGGTGATAGTCGAAGACGCTGTCGCGCCATTGCGGCGGCCAGCCGTTCTGCGCGAACAGGGCTTCGAAGCGGCTGGCGCCATCGGGTGTGCGGGCATCGATCGCGCCGCGCCACACGAGCACCGGCAGGCGCGTATTGTTCGGCACCCAGCCGTTCGGCGGCAGCATGAAATGCTCGCAGCGCGCGTCGTGCGCCAGCAAGCTCAGGGTTTGCTCAGCCATCTTGCGCTTCCTCCTGAAAATTCGAGAAAAGCGCAGCAACCGGTGTTCCAGCGAGGATCAGTCAGTGGCCGTGCCAGTGCCCTCCGCCATTGCTGAAGCCGATGCCGAGCGACACCGACGGCACCGCGTAATACCCCGGCGCGTACCCATAGCCGTACGCGGGCGCGTAACCGTACGCCGGCGCGGGCGCATAACCGTAAGGCGGCGCGTAGACACAGCCGCCGAGCCCCGCCGCCAGCACGAGGGCGGCGGCGACGGTCATCGAGCGCGCAACACGCGCCCTGCTTCGAGTTCGAGATGAATTTGTCATGATGATGTCCCGCTCCCGCAATCCCCTTGCTTACCAGTGGCGATAGCCGTAATACCCGCCGTGATGCGCATACCAGTCGCGGCGTCCCCAATAGCGATATCCATCCCAATAGCGCTCGCCATGCCATCCGACGACGATGGCCGGCGCAGGCGCGACGACGACCGGCGCCGGCTGATACACGACGGGCGGCGGCGCCATATAGACCGGCGCGGGCGCGACATAAACCGGCGGCGCGGCATAGATCGGCGCGACGGGCACGCCGACGTTGATCCCCACGCTCACGCGCGCCATCGCGGCATCGCAGGCGAGCCCTGCGGTCAGCGCAACGCCTACTCCCACCGCCACCCCGATCAAACCCCTGGCGCTCATGTTTTCCTCTTCTGAGAAGGCCGTCACGAAGACCGCGATGCGATCCTGAACTCATATGCGACCATGAATCCATGTTAGCCGCGCGCATCGGGCGCTGCGTTACAAGCCCTGTAACAGATGTGAATGCTGAAACGAAGTCGCACAGCGCGTCGTCACCCGCGCGGGTTGCGCGCCTTTGCGACGCCGTGGGATAGTTCCGGCTTCCTCGAAACGGATGGCGGGACGATGGATTTACTGCGAAGCATGAGGATTTTTGCGCGCGTGGCCGAAGCGGCGAGCTTCACGGTTGCGGCGCAGCAAATGGACATTACGACGGCGCAGGCATCGCGCGCCGTCACCGAGCTGGAAACGCATCTGCGCACACGGCTTCTGAATCGCACGACGCGCCGCGTTGCGCTCACCGACGCCGGCAACCGCTATCTCGCCCGCTGCAAGGAAGTGCTCGAACTCGTCGATTTGTCCGAAGCCGAAGCGAGCAACGCGCAGCTTTCACCGAGCGGCGTGCTGCGCATGCACGCGCCGATCACCTTCGGCCAGCACTACGTCGTGCCCGCACTCACGCGCTATCTGGAAGAACATCCGCAGGTGCGCGTCGAGCTGACGCTGTCGCAGAATGTGCCCGACATGCTCGACGAAGGCTTCGACGTGTTCCTCCAGGTCACCACATCCACCCTGCCCGACTCCGCGCTCGTCTCCACGAAAATCTGCTCGATGCCGAGCGTGCTCTGCGCATCGCCCGCGTATCTGGCGCGCGCGGGCGTGCCGCAAGATCTCAACGACTTGCCGAACCACGCGTGCCTGCAACTGGTGACGACGTTTTTCCCCATCGACCGATGGACGTTCGAAGGCCCGCGCGGACAGGTCGAACTGGAACTGGACCCCGGCCGGCTGCGCGTCAATTCCGCCGATGCGCTCGCCGCCGCGCTCGCCGATGGCCTCGGCATCGCGCCCTTGCCGATGCTCGCCGCGCTGCCGTGGCTGCAAAGCGGCGCGCTCGTGCGCGTGCTGCCCGAGTGGGCGCTCCAGACGATGACCGTCTACGCGATGTACGCGTCGCGCCAGTATCTAGACGCGAAGATCCGCACATGGATCACGTTCCTGCGCGAATTCGTCGAAGGAACGCTGGCGAGCGAGCCGGTCTGAAGCGTCCGGATACATCGCATTCCTAATACCAATGCGCGTCTGGCTGTCTGAACGGCCGCCGGAGCCGCATTCTCTAAACGCGTAGTTGCAAGCATGGTTCGGAACACTAAACTGCTTGATGGAGCGCCTGCATCGCTACATGACGATGCACCGCAACAGAAAGGAGTCGGCTGCCATGAACGAGACTCTGCGCGCAAGCATCTGGTCCCCCGCGCTTCGGCTTTGCACCGCCACGCTCTGCGCCGCGGCCTTCACGCACGCGTACGCGGAGCCGACCGGCGCGCGCGTCGTCGCCGGTTCCGGCTCGGTCACGAGCGCGGGCGCGAACACCACCATCCAGCAAAACAGCAATCGCCTCGCGATCGACTGGCGTTCGTTCGGCACGCGTCCCGGCGAATCCATCACGTTCAATCAGCCGGGCGCGAACGCGATCGCCCTCAACCGCGTCACCGGGCCGCGCCCGTCGGCGCTCTTCGGCAGGCTCGACGCCAACGGTCAGGTGTTCATCGTCAATCCGAACGGCGTGATCTTCGGGCCGGGCGCGCAGGTGAATGTCGGCGGGCTGCTGGCGTCGTCGCTCAATCTGTCGACAAGCGATTTCATGGACGGCCATTACACCTTCGCTGGCGGACGGCGGCACTGGCATTGGCATCGGCATGACGACGACGGCGCCGCGGTCGTCAACCTCGGCACGATCCGCAGCGCGCCGGGCGGCTATGTCGCGCTGATCGGCACGCGTGCGATCAACGCCGGTACGATCGATTCGCCCAACGGCTTTGCCGCGCTCGCGGCGGGCGAGCGCATCGCCGTCACGCTCGGCGATCACAGCATGATCGGCTTGTCGGTGGAGCGCGGCGCGCTGAATGCGCTCGCCGCCAATCACGGATTGATCGAAGCCGATGGCGGACAGGCCTGGCTCGCCGCGAGTGCCGAAGACGCGCTCTTCTCCAACGTCGTGAACAACACGGGTGTCATCCGCGCGCGCAGCGCCGTGAACCAGAACGGCGTGATCCGGCTCGTCGCCGACACCGGCGTCGTGCAGGTCGGCGGCACGCTCGACGCGTCCGCGCCCAATGGCGGCAACGGCGGCGTCATCGAAACGGCGGGCACGCAGGTGCGCGTCGCGCCCGATGCGCAGATCACGACGGCGGCAGTGACCGGCCAAACCGGGACGTGGCGCATCGCGAGCGATTTCGTCGCGCTCGTCGGCGCGGACAACGACTTCGGACGGCGCTTCGGCACGATCCAGAGCGCGACGCTTTCGCGCGTGCTCGAATCGACCAATGTGTCGATCAGCGCCGCCGCGCCGCAAGGCTTCGAACCGTTCGGCTTCGTGCTGATTGACGGCCCCGTCGCGTGGCGCGGCACGAATACGCTCTCGCTCGCGGGGCAAAGCGGCATTCAACTCGATGCCGCCATCAGCGCGCCGCGCGGCACGCTCTCGATGACGACCACCCGCGCCGTCACGCAGAGCGCGCCGATCGAAGCAGCCAAAGTCGCGCTGCAAGGCGGCGGGACGTATCGGCTGACGAATGCGGGCAACCGCATCGGCACGCTCGCCGCGAATGCCGGATCGCTCATGCTCACCGATAGCACACCGCTCGTCATCGGCAGCGTCGCGGGGCTGACGGGCGTGTCGGCCAACGGCGCAGTGACGCTTACGGCGCCGTCGCTCACGCTCGCCGCGCCGGTCACCTCCCGCGCGAGCGGCACGGCCATCACGCTCGCCGCCGCGACCTTCGACAACCGCGCGGGTTCGCACGCGCTCGCCGCGCCCAACGGCCGCTGGATCGTCTACACCGACTCGCCGGACGGCGCCGCGTTCGGCGGCCTGCAAAGCGGCAACCTCGCGCTCTGGGGCGATGCTTACACGGGCAGCGCCGATGCACGCGCCGCCGCGTCGCCGGGCAACCGCTTCGCGTTCAAGGCGCTTCAGCAGGTGACGCTGACGGCGGTGAACATCGACGTGCCCTTCGATGTGCCGCGCACGCTCGGCCCGAACGATGTCACCATCGCGCTGCGCTACAACGGCGCGAACTACGGCAACGCGTTCGCGGACAGCCCGAAGGTTCACGAGCCCTTCGTCTTCACGGTAACGAGCACGGGCGCTGCGCCCGGCGCAGCGAGCGGCGAATACGCGATCACGATCACGGCGACGGGCGGCCCCACGGGCTACAAGATCACGACGCAAGGCGGCACGCTGCGCATCGCCGGGGCGCCCACGCCGCTGCCGCCGATAACGCCCGTGCAGCCCGTGCAGCCTGTGACACCCGCGCAGCCCGTGACACCTGAAACGCCCGGAACGATCGTCACGACGGTGGCGGCGGTGCCCGGCATTCTCGATTCCGTGCGCACCGACGCCATGAACCCCGCGCCGCTCTCCAATGCGACGGCGGGGCTCCAGCCGGAATCGGCGCCGCTCGTGCAGCAGCGCACGGATTCGTCGAGCGACGGCAGCCGCCTGCCGGACGACGCATGGCCCGGTCACGTATGCCGTATGTGAGCGCGCGGCGCGTGCGACGCTCAGGCCCCCATCCACGACGCAGCCGCGTGGCGTCGCGCCGGCTCGCCGTGCTGTTCGCGACGCTCGTCGCGGCGGCCGCGCGCGACATGCGCGATGCGCGGGCCCAGGCGCTGCCGAACGCGGGCAGCATCCTGCGCGAACAGCAGCAGCAATCGCCCGTTCCGCCGCCGCCCTCCGACCTGCGCCTGAACGTGACGCCCGCGCCGGAGCCTGCGCCGCCATCGGGCGCGCCGGGCGGCATCCGCTTCGAGGTGAAGGGTTTCGACTTCACCGGCAACACGCTCTTCCCGGCTGCGGAATTGATGGAGGTATTGCGGCCCGTCGTCGGCGCGAATCGTTCGCTCGACGATCTCGAAGCCGCCGCCGACCGCATCAGCGCGTACTATCGCCGCCACGGCTATCTGGTCGCGCGGGCGTACGTGCCGCCGCAGCAGATCGACAACGGCATCGTGCGCATCGCGGTGAGCGAGGGGCGCTACGGGCGCATCGATATCGACAACCGGTCGCGCACGCGCGATTCGGTCATCAGGCGCTTTCTCGGCCCGCTCAAGTCCGGCGCTGTCATCGACGAGCACGCCCTCACCCGCGCGACGCTGCTCGCACAAGACGCGGCCGGCACGACCGGCGCGAACGCGACGATCTCGCCGGGTGTGCTGCCGGGCACTTCGGACATGACGCTGCAGGTGCCGAAGGCGCGGCCCTTGTCGGGCAGCGTGCAGGCCGACAACTACGGCCAGACGACGACCGGCGCTGCGCGTCTGATCGGCGCGCTGCAATGGAACAATCCGCTCGGCATCGGCGATCAGCTCGCCGCGCGGCTGCTCGGCTCGATCACCGGGCAGTTCTATGGGAATCTCGGCTACACGGTGCCGGTGGGCGGCAGCGGGCTCGCGTGGGGCGTGGGCTATACGCGCTCGACCTATTCGGTCGGCGGCCAGTTCGACGGACTCGACGCCTACGGCAGCGCGAACGTGTTCTCGACGTTCTTCAGCTATCCGCTCCTGCGCTCGCCGTCGGCGAACGTGTACACGACGCTCGGCTACGACCACAAGCTCCTGTCGGATCATATCGGCGCGTTCGATTCCGTCAGCGACAAGACGAGCGATGTCGGACGCCTCGGGCTGTCGGGCAATCTGACGCTGGAAAAAAGCATCACGACATTCGATACGAGCATCCAGCAAGGCAACCTGCGCTTCAAGTCGCCGCAGCCGGAACAGGTCGCGTCGCAGATCGCCGGCGCGTTCACGAAGTTCGTGCTCGCGCTCACGCACACGCAGGTCATCGGCGCGCAGACGAACGGCACGCAGCTCTACTTCTCGCTCACGGCGCAGGCGAGCTCGCACAATCTGGATTCCTCCGAACAGATCTCGCTCGGCGGGCCGTACGCGGTGCGCGCCTACGCCACCGGCGACGCGCCCGTCGACGAAGCGTATATCGCGACCTTCGAAGTGCGGCAGACGCTGAAGCAATCGCTCGTGCCGGTGCTTATCACGCTGTCGGGCTTCATCGATACCGCGGACGGCAAGATCGTCACGCATCCCGTCGTGCCGGGCACGAATCACGTGCGGCTGTCGGGCATGGGCGTCGGTGCGACGTTCGCCGCGCCGCATGACTTCCTGCTGTCGATGGCCTACGCGCACACCCTGGGCTACGTGCCGCCGACGCTCGGCACCGGCCACGCGAACCGCTTCTGGGTCGCGCTCACGAAGTCCTTCTGAGACCGATCATGATGCGCGCCCGCTCCCTCCTGCTGCTCTTTCTCTTTGCGATGACCGCGCATGCGGCGCGCGCCGAACCCGTCGCGACGATCACCGCGCTCGTCGGCAATGTCGCGATCCAGTCGTCGGGCGGCGCGCAGCGCGTGGCGGCGGTGGGCGGCGGCATCGACAACGGCGACACCGTGCAGACCGGCGTCGGCTCCGAAATCGTGATGATCTTCACGGACAAGCAGCGCGTGTATCTCAAGCCCGGCTCGGTGTTTCGCGTCGACGACTTCCACTACGCGGCGAGCGCGCCGCAGGAAGACCGCAGTTTTCTGTCGCTCGTGAAAGGCGGGCTGCGCGCGGTGGACGGGCTCGTCGCAAAAGAAGGCAAGCCCGAGAACTATCGCGTGAAGACGCCGACGTCGACCATCGGCATACGCGGCACCGAATACTCCGTGACCGACTGCGCGAACCTCGAGCCGGGCGGCAACGCGGATTGCAAGGGCGATCAGATCGTCGTCTACGACGGGCAGATCGTCGTCATCAATCAGGTCGACCGGCAGATCGTGCGCGCGGGCGAAGGCGCGATCGTCATCAGTACGCAGCTGCCGTTTCGCGTGCTGCCGGCCTCGCGCGTGACGCCGGTGCTGCCGTCGGCGGCGTGCCGTTAGCGGAGCGGCGATGCGCGCGCACACGAGCCACGGCACGAACCACCCGCACGCCTCGCGTGATGATGGCGCCTCTTGTGTCCGGGAGGCCGCTGCATCCTTCTGTCTCGATACGCTCGCCGCCGTGCTCACCGCGCTGCTCGCGCTCGCCTACGCCGCGAGCTACGGAGCGATGATCTTCTCCGCCGGACTCACGCCGTGGATCGCCGCCGGCATGCCGACCGCGCTCCTGAGCTGCGTGATCGTCTCGCTCGTGATCGCGCTGACGAGCTCGTTGCCCTTCATGATCGCCGGCCCCGATTCGAACGCGACGGCACTGCTCGCGGGCCTCGCCGCGTCGATCGCGCTGACAGTCCACGCAGCGGGTGGCGACGACGAAGCCGTGCTCGCCACCGTCCTCATGCTGATCGCGGCGTCCTCGCTCACGACGGGCGTGCTGCTCTTCGCCCTCGCGCACTGGAAGCGCGGCAACGCGATCCAGTACATCCCGTTTCCGGTGATCGGCGGCTTTCTCGCGGGCACGGGCCTGCTGCTGCTCGAAGGCGCGCTGCGCGTGCTCACCGATGCGCCGGTCGGCGCCGCGACGCCGCGCATCCTGATGGCGCTGCCGTGGCTCGCGACCGCGCCGGCGCTCATCGTGGGCATCGGGCTGCTCGTGCTCACGCGCATCACGCCGCTGTCGCGCTATGTGATCGTCCTGCCGACGATGATGGCGCTCGGCATCGCGATCTTCTACGTCGGCCTGCACGCGTCGGGCAGGAGTCTCGAAGACGCGCGCCACATGGGCCTGCTCTTTCCCTACGAGCCGGTCAGCGGCATGCGCCTGCCGATTGCGCTGCTGCACGACGCGTGGCTGCACACGCTCGTCTCGCGCGCGCCCGAGATACTCGCGGTGGCCGCCGTCTCGGCGATGACCGTGCTGCTCAACACGACGAGCATCGGCGTGACCGTTTCGCGGGATGTCGATTTCAATCGCGAGATGCGCGCGGCCGGCATCGCGAACGTGCTGACCGGGCTCGCGGGCGGGCTCGTCGGCGCGCAATCGATGACGCGCACGATGATGAACTGGCGTCTGGGCGTCAGAGACCGGCGCGCGGGCGTGCTCGCGGCGCTCTTTTGCCTCGTCGTGGTCGCGGGCTTTCCGAGTCTGATGACGTTGTTGCCCAAACCCGTGCTCGTCGGACTGCAGATTTTCATCGGTGCGGCGATGCTGAACGAATGGCTCATCCATTCGTTCGGACGCCTGCCGTGGCACGACTATCTGCTGATCCCCGCGATCATGGCGATCATCGCCGTATATGGCATCGTCGCGGGCGTGCTGCTCGGCGTGGTCGCCGCGTGCCTGCTGTTCGTCGTGCGCTATGGCCGCGTGAACTGCTTCCGGCTCGAATTCGACGGGCGCGGGCGGCGCTCGAACGTCGAACGCACCGTCGACGAAAGCCGCGTGCTCGATGCGCAGGCGCGCGCGCTCTACGGCGTCGCCTTGCAGGGCTTTCTGTTCTTCGGCACCGCGTATTCGATCCTCACGCATATCCGCGCGCGCATCGAAGCGCCCGGCGACGCGGCTGGTGTGCATTCCGGTGTGCTTCCCGGTGTGCGTTACGTGCTGGTCGATTTCGCACGCGTGCATGGCGTCGATGCATCGAGCGCCGCGAGCTTCGCGCGGCTGCGGCAGACGTGCGCGCGCGTGAACGCGCAACTCGTGCTGACCGGTCTCTCGCCCGCGTTGAAGGCGTGGTTCGCCAAGGGCATCGCCGACACGCGCGAATTCGCCGATCTCGACAGCGGCCTCGAATGGATCGAAACGCAGATTTTGCGCGCCGCAGACCCGTCACGCACGACGGGCGCAGGCGGTTTTGCATCGACGCTGCCCGACACGCTCGATGCGCTGCGTCCGCATCTCGACGAGCTCGCGCTCGCGCCCGGCGACTACGTGTTCCGCCAGGCCGATCCGGGCGATTCGATCTATTTCGTGGAAACGGGGCGCGTGACGGTGGCGCTGTCGGCCGGTGAAGGCCGCACGTTGCGCTTGCGCAGTTTCGGCGCGGGCACGATCGTCGGCGAGATGGCCGTGTACACCGGCGCGCGGCGCAGCGCCGATGTCGTCGTCGACGAGCCGACCGTCGTGCTGCGCCTGGCCTTGTCGACGCTCAGGCGCCTCGAAAGCGACGATCCCGCGCTCGCCGCGCGCATGCACAAGTTCGTCGCGCGGGTGCTGGCCGCGCGGCTCGTCGTCGCGAACGAACAGATCCGGGCCGCGCAATGAGCGCGCGCGCGCCCTTCGCGTTCGCGCTGAAACGCTCGGGGCTGCGCTGGGCGCTGGGGCTCGCGATCGTCGTCGCGCTCGCGGGGCACGCGCTCGGGCGCTACGACATCCGTTTCGCCGATTCGCTCGACGCGATGATCTACGACGCCAAGGTGCGCCTCTTCATGCCGCGCACGACGGACAAGCGCGTCGCGATACTCGACATCGACGAGAAAAGCCTCGCGGAGCTGGGCCGCTGGCCGTGGGATCGCGCGCGCATGGCGGAACTGGTGAACGCGCTGTTTGCGCGCGAGCACGTCGCGGTGCTCGGCTTCGACATGGTGTTCGCGGAACCCGACGCGAGTTCGGGACTCGCCGTGCTCGACGAACTCGCGCGCGGCGCGCTCGCCGACAACGCCGCTTACCGCCGCGCGCTCGAAGGACTTGCGCCGCGCCTCGACTACGACCAGCGCTTCGCCGATGCGCTCGCGGGCCATCCCGTCGTGCTCGGCTATTACTTTTCGAATCAGGACGCGTCGAGCGGCGCGATCGGCGCGCCTGTCATGAACGCGCGCGCGTTCGGCACGCATCCTTTCACGCTCTTCGACTGGACGAGCTACGGCGGCAACCTGCCCGCGCTGCAGAAAGCGGCGCAACGCGCGGGCTACTTCAACCCGGTGATCGATTTCGACGGCTCCGTGCGCCGCGTGCCGCTCGTCACCGCTTACCGCGACGGCGTGTACGGCGCGCTCTCGCTCGAAGTCATCCGCGCCCTCTTCGGCGACGCCGCCGTTACCCCGCGCTTCGACGATCCGGGCGATCCCGCCGCCCCGCTTTCCGGCCTCGCGCTGACGACGCCGCGCGGCACACGCGTGATTCCCGTCGATGAAAACGGCGCCGCGCTCGTGCCGTATCGCGGCGCGGCGGGCAGCTTTCCGTACTACTCCGTCGCCGATGTGCTCGCCCGGCGCATTCCGGCGGGCGCGCTCGCGGGCAGGGTCGTGCTCATCGGCACGACCGCGCCGGGACTGATGGACCAGCGCACGACGCCGGTCGGCGAGGTGTATCCGGGCGTCGAAGTGAACGCGAATCTGATCGGCGGCATGCTCGACGGCACGATCCGCTTCAGGCCGCCGTTCGCTGCGGCGCTGCAGGCGCTCGCGCTCGCCGCCGCGGGTCTCGCTATGATCTTCTTCTGGCCGTGGCACGCGCCCGCCCGTGCGACGCTCCTCGGCGCGATCCTGTTCGCCGCGATCATCGGGGGCGATCTCTACGCGTTCGCGCGGCTCGGCTGGTCGATTCCGATGGCGTCGCTGCTGCTCGCCGTGCTCGCGCTCTACATGCTCAACATGTCGTACGGCTATTTCGTCGAGGCGCGCGCGAAACGCCATTTTGCCGCGCTGTTCGGGCAATACGTGCCGCCGGAGCTCGTCGAGGAGATGAGCCGCAGTCCGGAGGACTACAGCATGGCGGGCCGCCGCGCCGAACTCACGGTTTTGTTCTGCGACGTGCTCGGCTTCACGGCGATCGCGGAAACGCTCGAACCGGAAGCGCTTGCGCGCCTGATGAACGAGTATCTCGGCACGATGACCGAGGTGATCCGCGCGCATCGCGGCACGCTCGACAAGTACATTGGCGATGCGATCATGGGTTTCTGGGGCGCGCCCGTCGACGATCCGGATCACGCGCGCCATGCGGTCGCGGCGGCGCTCGGCATGCGCGCGGCGCTCGTCGATCTGAACCGCACGCTCACCGCGCGCGGCTGGCCGACCTTGTGGATCGGCATCGGCATCAATACCGGGCCGATGACGGTCGGCGACATGGGCTCGTCCGTGCGCAAGGCGTACACCGTGATGGGCGATGCGGTGAATGTCGCGGCGCGGCTCGAAGGACTGACGCGGCATTTCGATATCGACATCATCGTCGGCGAGGCGACGCGCGAGCAGGTGCCGGATATCGTGTTCCGCGAGATCGACCGCGTGCGCGTGAAGGGACGCGTCGCGCCGATCGCCGTGTTCGAGCCGCAGCCGCCGCACGAACATGCCGATGCCCTCACGCGCTGGCACGCGGCGCTTGCGCACTATCGCGCGCGCGAGTGGGCCGAGGCGGAAACGCTACTCGCGACGCTCGCGGCGCAGTATCCTGAGCGGCAGGTGTACGCGCTTTATCGCAGGCGTATCGACGCGCTGCACGGCGTCGAGCTCCCCGAGGACTGGGACTGCGTGAGTGCATTCGATGTCAAGTGAGCTCCACCATGAACGTTCGCGTACTGGGCTGTAGCGGCGCAATCGGCAGCAGCGCGGATGCCGCGGGCGATCCGGGCGGCACGACCGCGCTGCTCGTCGATGACGACATCCTCATCGATGCCGGCACGGGTGTCGCCGTGCTCGACGATGATGCGCTCGCGCGTATCGATCATGTGTTTCTCACGCATTCGCATCTCGATCACATTGCGTATCTGCCGCTGATGATCGATGCCGTCGGCGATGCGCGCGGCGCGCCGCTGACCGTTCACGCGAGCCGCGCGACGCTCGATATCCTGCAGGCGCATATTTTCAACAATCTGATCTGGCCGGACTTCACGCGGATTCCATCGCCCGAGGCGCCGGGCGTGCGCTTCGAAGCGCTGGAGGTCGGGGAGTCCTGGACGCTGAACGGGCGCACCGTGACGGCATTGCCCGCGCAGCATGCGGTGCCGTCGATGGGCTTCGCGGTTTCGAGCGGCGATGCGTGCCTCGCTTTCAGCGGCGATACCACGACGAATCCGGAATTCTGGGCCTTGGTGTGTGCGTTGCCGGGGTTGCGGCATGTGATCGTCGAGACGGCGTTTCCCGATGCGCAGATCGTGACGGCGCACGCGGCGCATCATTATTGTCCTCGGCTCATCGCGGAGGATTTGCGCGGGATCGAGTTGAAGGCGGAGTTGCTGATTTCGCATCTGAAACCGCCGCACGGCGCGCAGATTCTGGAGGAATTGCGCGCCGCGTTGCCGGGTGTTCCGTTGCGGGCGTTGCGGGGCGGAGAGGTTTTGGAGGTTTAGCAGCTTGTTGAAACCGCCCTTCCTTCATCTCCGACGCTTCGCTCGTGTTGCGACAATGATCTTTGTTCATTCTTGTATCTTATCTCCGGGCGTTGGACCAGAATTCATCATCGACACGGCGGCATTTCAGAATCGAGCCCGCCGGGACACCTACGACAATCAGCATTAACGTAACGCCAAGAATCGTCCAAAACCAAACTGGTCCGACCTTTTCTGATGCGATTAGCAACATCATCAGCCCACCTAGGCACGCTAAGAGGCACGCGAGCGAAAAAGAGCCGAATGCTAATGGCGGATTGTCTGGAACGTCGGGGACGTGCGAGAGGTTTGACGCGACAAAATTGAGCATGACGCCTTGCTCATCCGGAACGGCGATCAATTGCGGCCCTTGTCCGAACGTCACCATTCGCGCGGCCAAAGCCTGGAGTAACCACGGGCTTGCGGGACCGGGTTTGCCTATTGCTTGGTCAAGATCGTGCGCGATCAGTTTCTTTTCGTTCGCCTCGATAGCCGCCACCGTGTTATGCCGTGCGAGCTTCGGCAAGCTGCTATGCCAAATATGCTTGAAGTGTTCCAGTGGCGTGGGCGCGGCAGTCTGCATCGCATGTAGCCGCTCGGATACTTTGGCGGGGGCGGCGACAGCGGGACGAAACAGCTTCGCTTGCGGTTCGAACTTGTACTTGGCGGCGACGCTCGCCGAAGTAATGAACAGCGCGACAGCAGCCTCCGTGCAGTCCGGTTCGACGCCTTCCTGATTGAACTGAGCGGCGACGAGCAAACAGGCATCGAAAGCGCGCTCGCGTTGTCCGTATCCGTAATACGGCTCTTCCGGCTTGAGCCATTCCGCAACGAGTGAAGCCTCTTTGCCCGGGTCGATACGCGAGATGGCTGACGGTGACACCTTGCCGAATCCGAGCTTTGTGAATGCGCTCATCAGCGGCACGATCAGCGCATCGTCGCGCGCTTGCAAGATGAGCCGTAAGCGCTCCGTGCCGTCGATCCGCTTTACATGTTTCGCGAGAGGCGCGATCAACTTCTCCAAGACTCTCTCCGCGTTGTCTGCCAAGCCCGGTTGCAGCGGCACAGACTTTCCCGTGTTATTCGGTGGATCTCCCTCCAGTCCGAGCATTCGCTCGGCTAAATCGACTTCGGGTGTTACGACCGCGCTGTCAATGATCGCGACATGCCACTGAGTCCAGTAGCGCCATCGCGCGTAGTTCCCTTTGCAGCGCCAATTCCAGAATGTGGTCTTCTCTGACCAGTCTTCGAAAGGGTGGTAATAGAGCGCGCATAGCGCGCCCCAGATGAGCACGGGGATTAGCAGCGCACGCGCGAAGAACTCTGCCGAGATAATGGATACGCCCTGTTTCCAGGTCAGGATCGTAACGATGATTCCGGCGGCGAGAATGATGAACAGTGCGATAACCGGAACCCATATCGTTGGCGGCTCTTCCGCCTTCAGTTCGGGAACGGTGGGAATCTTCCATGATCGGGTCATTCGATTTCAAACGCCTCTGTTGTTGCCCCGACGATGCTCCCGCACTGGCTTTTACAGCCGTGAACGACCCAATTACGCCCGTCTTCTTCGTAACCCGCACCCGACTCGATGATCGGATTGTCGCCGTGTAGAGGGCACGACACGATGTCGTGGATGAGCGCAACGTTTCGGCCATCTTCCAGTTCGAATGTGCTGCTGGCGGTCTTGACAACGCCGCCATGCGTGGTTGGGTCTCCCAGTATTACGGGCTGCGTCATTTGTGGTGTCTCTCAGATTCGATGAGTGGAACCGGGGCAGGACGCCCCGGCCTTATGCTGCTTTAGCCTTGCCAAGCCCAGTACAGCTTGTCATCCGATACGCCGGTTACGGAGATCGCAGGAAAAGGCTCGCCCACGCGCATGCGTCGTTCATGCTGCGAGTAGGCGCGCGCTTCCACGTCTGGGTAATAGAGCCTTTCCGAGCACAGCAGCCAGCGACCTTCACGCGGACACGCTTCGCCGGGATTCGCCTTGACAGGTAGCGTCGGATCGGCTGTCCATTGCCACCTTGCGAACTTGATATTGGCCGCGGGCGCGACTGTGCCTTGCTTTAGCGCCACAAGAAAGGCGCCGCTTTCCCACGCTGACGTCTCGCGATAAGCGCCCGGCTCAACAATCGCGGCACCCGGCGCAACGGGCGGCACTTCCTTTGCCTTGCGTGACTCGTAGTCCTTCCATTCCTCGGGCGTAGAGGGGTAGTCACTGTCGAACGTCACGCTGGTAGGGTTTTTATAGTCAGAATGAAAATCAACCCATCCCAAGCTAGGTGCTACGTCTGGCGCGCTCGCGCTGATAGCTACCAAAAGATCAACCTTGTAAATCCCTGCAGGAAGCTTCGTAGTCGGAGTCGTCAGGTATGCAACGGAGACTGACTCTCTAGGGAGGATGACAATCGACGCCGTTGAATCGTCCGCCGCGCCCACGAGGGAAAGTTCGGCCAGACCGACGTTCCACGTCTCCTTAGTGCTTACATTCTGAGCGGCAATTTCAAGTCTGTCGCCGGTTCGAGCGTCCCAACGATCTGGTCGCGGAAGCACTATCGGATAACGGCCATTATTTGAGAACCTAACAGCGATCAGCACTCGCTTGTTTTGTCGCTCGATCTTTTCTACGTTGGCGTCAAGTTTGGCGATCGTGTAGCCTTCCTCAGCGTATTTTGTTCGCGTCTTCAAATAGAAACGATCAACCACCGAATACAGGGCGGAAGGTAGATCGTACGTCTTGCCTTGCAAACTTATTGGTTTCCCGTTGACAATGCAGTCAACGTCGTTTAACCGGCACCTCGTGTACAGGTCCATTTATGGAAGCGGCGCATAATTGCCTATGAATCTCTTTCGCGTCGATGAGTTCATCGCGCGAAAGCTTTGCATCCACGACGCCAACGCCGTGATAGTTTTCGAATGACACGGTGTCCGACAGCCCAAGTCGGATTGCGCCAGATAGCCAAACGCCGAGAGAGTTGGAGCCATGCTGATGGCCTCCAAGTCTTGTAATTCCGAAGCCTTCTCCAGACCCACCGACATTTAGTTTTGACGTGTTAGACATAGCAAATCCTTCCTTGATCGGGCTAGATAAAAACGTTAAAAAGATAGTTAAGGCCAAATAAATTTTTGGCACTTTGTTAAGCTTCATATCCGATCTTCCATTTCTTGTTGCTCAATTCTGAAAACGATTTGCGCACATATTCCAGATAAGTAGGACTAACCATTGAAGCTTGATTCAGGGCTCCGTAACCCATCAAATTAGTCAGGGATTCCAATTGCCAAACTTGTTCACTGACATTGGCATCGCCTTTAGCGAAATCTAATTCCTTGTTTGCATCGATGTAACTTCTGTGCACCCAACCTTGACTCTTCCAATATTCGTCCGGGAATGAAAACAGATGACCGCATTCATGTGCGACAACATTTCCTTCTGGCGATGCGATAAAGATTCCATTCTTAAGTTCACCGTTTTCCTCTCCCCAGCAAGCTGCGTCTGCGCGGTTTGAACGTGGGAAGAGCCACACTTCCTTATGCGCGCCATCTACGCGTGCGCCCCGCAAGCTCAATAAGAATTCCACTTTGAATTTGACGTTCACCCGACAGCCGCAGGCGGTTCCTCGTGAACATCCATCTAGAATTAATAGACACCGATGAGAATTCAGAACACCTTCTACCTTGCTTTTTTGAGCCACCAGATCAAAGCTATTTCCTACTCGGTCACGATGTTGCATGACATAGCCGGCCGAAGTCTTATGACCTACGCCCTCTCGTACAACGTCCCAATGGAGATCATGATGATATGGAATTGACTCCGGCTTTCCGTCAGTCAGAATTTGGTTTCCGAAAGGATCAGCCTTTACAAGTTCAACGGGCATGATCTTTACTCGAACTGTTGCAGTAACCGTCTTTGCGTCCGGGTCATATTCGACTTGAAAGCTTGCGGGCATCACAGCGCCTGCGAAGGTCGGCTTACCGTTTCGGTCGACCAATACTTGGCGATTATTGTCAAGCGCTTTGTATTGCCCGGTTTCAGTTTCAGTTTCAACCTCTTTCGTTAGTCTCTTAAGTTTCCAGTCGCAGGGGACAGGTTTTTCGAGCTTGACCGGCGTCGGCGTCTGCCCTTTGGGTGTAGTCGGTAGCTTGGGTTCGTACTTCGAATCGGGGTCCGCGTTTGAATTCTCCGAAGCCTTCTCGTCAGTTGCAAGGTAAGTCGGTGCGGTGGGCGATGCTTCGACGTTCGCAAACTGCTTCCAGTCAACGATAGTTTCAGAAGGCGAAACTGTCTCGGCTGCCGTATTGCCGTTCAGCCACGTCTCGCAGCGTGTCTGGAACGGCACTACGGTTGTTGCAAATGCAGGAGCTGATAAATGCGTGACCTCCGCCTTGCTTTTCTTCATCCCGGCGAACTTGAACGTCAGCTTCCCCGGTCCCCCGAGCGTCATATTCCCGTCTTTGATCTCGATGAACGCGCCGCCGCACTCGACGGTCATGTCGCTCTTGGCGCGCACACGCACCGCGCCATCCACACTCGATACCGTCACATCCTTCTGCGCTGCCAGCGACATGACATCGCTCTGTGCCTCGATCTGCACCGGCCCTTGCGCAGCCCTAATACCGATGCCGAACTGGTAGGCGAATAACGACAACTTTTCACGCGCGGCCATTGCGATATGCTTCATCGCGCTGACGTTGAAGCGGCTCGACGTGGCAACCGAAATGTCTTTACCGGCCGCCATCATCATGCGATCAGGCGTCGCCATGCCGATGCCAGCGGGCGCAGAAAGCGCAATAACCTGCTTCTTCACATCCGCCAGCTCATCCTTGAGCCATCGGTTTTCGCTACGCAAGTCGGCGATTTCGGCCCTGGCAGCAGTCGCCGCGCGAGCGAGTTCATGAGCTTCGTCTTGCGTGACGCCAAAGACCTGCTCCGCGCCCGATGTATCCGTTATCTTTCCGCTGCCCTTTGCTTGCGCCTCGGCGGTCAATAACAGCCCATCACCGGCGCGGACGACGCCTTTCATGTCGCTCCTAAGCTCATAGCCTTGCCCGCGAGGTTCACGCCCCGGATTTCTTCCGACCACGTGACCGAGCGTGAGTTGAGACTTGCCGTGCTCGGTGGCAACCTTGACGTGTTGCTCTCCCGGCCAATTTTCGAACTGGATCGTGTTGTTGGCTCTTCCGTGGATCGTGTCACGGGAAAGCCAGCGATCTTCGCTGTTGATCGGATCGGGATGAACAGAAGAGTTCAGCGCGTGGGCAATATAGGGCAAGTCCGGATTGCCCTGAAAAAATGCGATCGCGACTAGCGTTCCGTCCACCAACCCGAAGTGCATGCCGGTTTGATGCTTACCGGCATAAGGCTTGGCGAGATACATGACGCACGAATCCAGCCCCGGCTTGCGCGAGTCACGATCCGCATGAACCCGCACGACATAGCCCCCGGACTTCGTGATGAACGGATGAGGATAGTCCCCCGGAGAAGCGATCGTCCCCGTGATGGTCCCGTCGATATGAGGCCACGTCTGCTCCAGCCGAGGCATGCGATAAGGCCGCTCCAGTTCGTTCGGAATCGCTGTGAATTCGAGCTTGTAGCGCTCCTTGCGCGATGCGGTCACTTTCGTACGGGTAATCAAGAGTCCGTGCGGCGCGTCGGGTAACTCGCGGTTCGTCAACTGCATGACACAGCGCGGGCCGATGTGGACTTTGTTCGTCTCGCCTTCGTAGCGCACCTGATCACAGAGCGCTTCTTGTTGTCGAACGCGAACCTCGTCTTCCAAGTCTTTTTTCGTCTGGAACGGCGTGCCGTACGTGTATGTTTCCCCGTACGTCGTAGGGTCTTGATGAATGGTCGCTGTCGCGTCGAGCGGCTCGTAACCGTTGTCTTGCGTGTAGCTGCGCACCGCAAAGCTCGTTGGAACGCTGATCGCGCGCATCGTCAATGCATCAACGGATTCGACGCCAACATCGTTCATCCCGCTCTCAGGGCGATACGGCATGTTGTAACCGTCATCGCGCAAATAGTGCGTGAGGTCATCGCCGAAAACGATGATTTCGCAATGCTCGCCTGCTTCGCAAACGAACCAGATTCCCGCGCGGCGGCATAGGCGCTGAATAAACGTCAGGTCGTCTTCTTGCCATTGTGTGATGATCGGCCTTTTGCGATATTCGTAATAGAACGGCAGGAATTTAAAGTCGGCTTGCAACTGGTCGAAGCCGTTTTCCTTGAGGACTTGCGTCATGACTTCGGGGAAAGTCATGTCGAAAAAGAATCGGACTTTCGGCGTGTTCCGGAGCAATGCGAGCCGGGATTCCAAGACTATTTCAAAAGTACTTTCCTCCCGCGAACTTCCCACCCACGAGAACGACCTCACGACGCCCTGAACGCGGCGCTCCGGCTCGCTCTTCACGATTCCGTATTGCGTGACGGACGGGATACGCGTTACGAACGACGCCATTTTTCCAATGTATTCCTCACGCTTAAGCGCGTGCGACGGATGCGTGAAGCGAATTCGGTAATGCGTTGGTTCACCGATCGCCTCGACACCTTCGAGTTCGAATATGTCCGCAAGCGCCGAGCTTGCCGCTTGCGGCATATCAAGAAAATAGTGCTGATGCTTTCCGCGGAAATATTTCTCGCGTTCGGCTAGATAATCATTTCTTCGGTTCACTGACGCTTCCGCATGAATAGGTAGGATTGCTAAATCGCGCAATCAGACGATGTCCTTTGGAAGAACTGTGTGCGCGGATAAAGACCGAAAACTGCCCGTTTCGGCGCGAGGAATCCTAGCGCATTATTATTTCAAGAGAAAGGGGACAAAACTCTCGTGCCGAATTAACTGCCTAAAGGCAGTTATAAAGGATCGGACTCTCTTGACCAGCCGTTGAAACATCCGTTCTTGAACGCGCATTCGAAAAGGCCAAGGCGGCTCTTCAAGGTGTTTGATATTCTTGCTATGCGGCATGTTTCGGATCGACGTCTTTGACCGCCGGCATCACCTGCCCGCCCGCCATCGCCCTCACCGTACCCACGATCAAACCCCCGATCACCCCATTCGCCACGACGAACGCCACCGGTGCGATCCACTCCATCGGCCCCGTCGCCCCGCGCTCGAGCATCCGGATTGCCATCGTCGGCAATGCGGCTGCGCCGAAGCTGAACGCCCAGTATGAAGGCGTGAACGCACGCTGACGCATCCACGGCACGAGACGCGCAAGCATCATTGCCTGATAGAGGCCATAGCCGAGCAGCATGTAAGCGAAGATATCCGGCACGCCGTGCGTGATCGCGAGATACGACACGCCTCCGACGACCGGCGGCGCGAGTTGAATACCGAGACTCGGGCGCAGCGCGTCGGGCAGCGTCTCATGCACGGCCGCGCGATGCAGCACGATCGATTCGATCGCGAGCCACGAGAACACGCCCGCGCCGAAGAACAGCATGCCGATCTGCGTGAAGCCGAGACCCGCCGCCGCCGTGCCCGCGACGAAGCTCGGCGCGACCGTCGGCAGATAGACGGCGGGCGTGGTCAGTTCGGGCTTGCGGCCGCCTTGCCAGAAGCGTCCATGAAGGTAGACGCCGAGCGCGAGCGAACTCGCTGCGCCGATTGCGAAGAGCGCGATGGCGAGTTCGCGTGAATACGCCTGCACGGCTTGCGCGGCGAGCATCGTCGAAACGGGTGCGAGCGCCGCGAACGACGATTGCACCGGATGACGCATTTCTTCGATCGCGGCATCCCGCTCGACGAGCCACTTGCGTCCGTAAGCAGCGAGCAGCGCGAGCCACACGACGAGCGCCACCGCTGTAAGCAGCGTCGGCGCGGCATCGGGAATCGCCCACACATGCGCCGCCGCGCGCCATGCGCCCGCCAGCGCAAGCAATCCGACGCCGATGCCGATGAATGCCACCGGCATAGGCGCGCGATTGTTCGTACCATTATTGCCGTTCATTGCCCTTCTCCTTGAAGTCCGTCGAAAGCGCGGTGCGCTCTCGTTGCGTCGTTGGAGAAAGATTAGTGGCGACAGCCTCGCGCGCGAATGCCGCAGCGTCTCGTTCGGCTGCTCGGGCGTCTCATTTCCTGCAATTTCACTCGCCGCCGCGCAGCTTCACCGCGATGTCGTGCCAGTCGCGCACCGCCAGCTTCAGCTCACGGCCAAGCCTTGGGTCGAGCGCATCGAGACGCGTCCATAGATCAGCGAGCACTTTTTCGCGCGCTTCGAACACGGCCGCCGCCGCGAGCTTGCTCGCGCCCGACAGACGCGATTCGGCATCGACGCACTCCATGTACAGATGCGCGAGATGCGGATCGGCAAGCTCGACAGGACGCAGGTGAACGGCGGTAAAGCGTGACTTCATGGTTGATTCCCCGGGTTCTCTCTTGTAGTTGTCGATGTGCGCGAACGCGCGATTCGAACGCTCGTGCCTCATCGTTTGCGTGCCAGTATGACGGCGCGCCGATTAGCGTGACAAGGCCATTTGCACGCTTTACGTGTTCTTCCGACCGGCAAACGTTTTCGAGTGGAAGCATGCGTTGCGCGCCGGCCGGAGCGGTAACATGGTCGACATGAACCGGTCCACATCGAGTCCTTCGCGGACGTCTTCGAACGATACGCACGCCAAGCGCCGCGGCCTCTTGCGAGGCGTCTTCGCGCTGCGCCATTCATGGGCGGGCCTCGTCGCGACGTGGCGCGAGGAAAGCGCGTTTCGTCAGGAAGTCTGCATCGCGGCGGTGCTGTTGCCCATCGCCGCATGCGTGCATGTGAGCGCGGCGGAACGCGTGATGCTTGCGGGGTCGGTGCTGCTGGTGCTGCTCGTCGAATTGATCAACTCGAGCATCGAGGCGGCGATCGACCGCATTTCGCTCGAACGTCACGAACTCTCCGGACGCGCGAAGGACTGCGGCAGCGCGGCGGTGACCATCGCGCTCGTGATCGCGGCGATGACGTGGATCGTCATCTGCGGCCCGCTCGCGTGGCACTGGCTGCGGGCGCATCTGTAGATCGGTACTGAACGACGCACTCGGTGGAGGCGTCATGAGCGCTTCACTTCATCTTGCGTGGCCCGCCGCGGCGGATATCGTGATGATCCCCGCTGCCCTCTTCGCGCTCGCCGCCGTCGAAATATTCCATCCGCATCCGCACGAGTTGATGCAGCTCGACGTCAACGTATGGCTCGCCGTGCATTACGCACAGATTCCGCTCTTCGCGCTCGCGGCCATCGCCATCGCGGCGCTGGTGCGCGGGCTGCCCGGCATCGCACCGATGGTCTGCCGCATCGCCCTGTTCGTGTTCGCGACGAGCTACATCGCGTTCGATACGGCGGCCGGCGTCGTGGTCGGCATACTCGTTGGCGCGGCGCGCGCATCCGGCGATAGCAACGCGTGGCGCATGGCGATCGAGACGATCTGGACGCATCCCATCGTCGGCAGCGCGCCGGCGCTCGCCTTGCCGCTGCTCGCCGTGCTCGGCTCGACTGCGTTGAGCGTGGGCGCGGCAGCGGCCGCCGTCGCATTGCGCGAGACGGGACGTTCATGGCCGCCGCTCCTGTTGCTCGTGATCGCGAGCTTCGGCATCGCGATCTTCAAGACGCATGCATGGCCGGGCGGGCCGCTGACGTTCGGCGGCATGGGCATCGCGGCGGCGTGGCTGTTGTGGCAAGCGCGGCGCGGCTGAATTGCGATCACATCGATTCGAACGAAAACGCGACACGCGCAACGGCAGCGAGGAATAATAGGCGGCGGATTTCGCGCCTTCAACAAGACCCTAAGAAAAAAGGAGTTCAAGCAGATGAATCGACTTTTCCGCTCGTGCTTTCCTGCCGCCGCCGCGCTCATGGTCGCCGCGTGCAGCACGCCCGTCGAATTTTCGGCGAGCGCGAACCCGCCGCCCTGGAACGCCACGGGCGACGCCGACTTCAGCGGCATGGACAACTCGATGTCCGCGTGCAAGGCCGCCGCCAAAAAAGCCGGCCCGGGCCAATGCACGCAGGTGCGCGCCTACGAGGCGTGCATGAAGGACAAGGGCTACATCACCGTGCTCGGCCCGGAAAATCCGCCGAACTGCGGCCAGCCCGAATGGGAATCGGATGTGCGCAAGTGGCTCAAGTGAGCGCGGCTACTTGCGGTTCGCCATGCGCATGAACAGCACGTAGAGCAGCGCACCCGCCGCCGCGCCGATCAGCCAGCCGAGATTGTTCGGCGGCAGGAGCTTGAGCATCTGCGTCGAGAGTTCCCAGCCGACCGAAATGACGCCGGCGACGATCAACGCCGCGAGTCCGACCTTGTTCCAGCCGCCGTCGTAATAGAAGCGTCCGCCGGGCTGCATCGTGTAAAGCTCGGCGGTCCTCACCTGCTGGCGCTTCACGAGGTAATAGTCGGACATCATCACGCCGTACATCGGCGCGAGCACGGCGCCGAACACGCTGACGAAGATCGTGATCGCCTTCGGACTGTCGACGAAGATCCACGGGCACACGAGCACCGCGAGTATCGACGCGATCAGGCCGCCCTTCTTGAAGTCGACATGCTTCGGAAAGAGATTGGCGATGTCGTAGGCCGGCGAGACGAAGTTCGCGACGATATTGATGCCCATCGTCGCGATGACGAAGGTGATGCTGCCGATCGCCACCCACACCTTGTTCTCGATGCGCGACACGATCTCGACCGGGTCCATGATCATCGTGCCGAAGACTTTCTCGCTGCCCGCCGTGACGATCACGGTGATAATCGCGAACGCGACGAAATTGAACGGCAGCCCGAGAAAATTGCCGACCTTCATCTGCCGCTCGCTCTTCGCGAAGCGCGAAAAGTCGCCGAAATTCAGCAGCAGCGCGGCGAAGTAGCTCACGACGAGCAGAGTCGCGTTGATCATCGCGTGCAGTTGCTCGTCGCCTGACAGCACTTTGCCCGAGAGCGTGAGGTTCAGGCTGCCCAGGCCCGCGCGATAGAGAATCCAGCCCATCAGCACGAACATCACGACATACACGGCCGGCCCGCAAAAATCGATGAACTTGCGGATGATCTCCATGCCGCGCTGAAAGATGATGAGCTGCAAGAGCCACATGAACAGAAAGCTGACCCAGCCGAGCATGTCGAGCCGGAGAAAGCTCGTATCGCGCCACGCCGCAACCGATGGCACGAACAGGAGCAGCAGCGTCGCGACGGCCTTCGACGCGAAATACGTCTGCACGCCGTACCACACGATGCCGACCACGCCGCGGATCAGCGCGGCGATATTCGCGCCCATCACGCCCATCGAGACGCGCGCCATCACCGGGAACGGAATGCCGTGTCTGAGGCTCGGCTTGCCGACCCAGTTCATCAGCACATACACGATCAGAATGCCGATGGTCAGCGCGAGCAGCACTTGCCAGCCGGAGATGCCGAGCAGAAAGAGACTCGCGGCGAAGGTATAGCCGCCGACGCTGTGCACGTCCGACATCCACATCGCGAAGATGCTGTAGCCGTTCCAGGTGCGCTTCGCGCGCGGCACGGGGGCGAGATCGTGGTTGTAGAGGCGCTCGTCGGCGTTGACGATTTCGGCGTCGGCGCCGAGCGCGTCGTCGGCGGCGGAGGTCGTGTGGGATGCGGCCATGTTGTCCTCCAGTGCCTTCGGCGGGCGCGAGTTATCGATCAAGATTAGTGCATCAAAAACCGAAGGTGAAACAATCACGTACCGCGCTTTTTGCCCATTAAAGTCCGGCCGTGCGGTTGCCGTTATGAGCATCATGAGAAAAAAACGCCTTCACTCCCGCGACCTGAACGACGCCTTCGCCGCCGCAGCCGAGGCGCTCGCGCTCTTTTGCCGGCTGCGCAATATCGATACCGCCGACCTGCCCGCGCGCGAAGTCGACATCATTCTCGACCTCGCGTTCGAGGAAGCCGCGCAGCAGGCGGCCGCGCGCAGCGAGGCCCGTCGACCGGGCTGACGCGCTTTTTTTGCAGGCATCCGGTGCGGCGCGCGCCGATGGGCGCAGAATTTGCTCGTTCAGAAAGGATGGGCAGCGCCCGCGCCGCGGAGGTGCCATGTCGAAGATTCTCGGCCCGGTTCTGGGCCCGCACGTGAGAAGCGTCGCGAAACACCCGTTCGGCTTCGCGATGCGCACGATGAAAGCTTTTCGCGCCAACCAGGGCTTGCTGCTCGCGGGCGCGGTTGCGTATTACGCGCTCCTGTCGATCGTTCCGCTGCTCATCCTGATCGTGATCGTGCTGTCCAAATTCATCGGACAGCAGGCCTTGCTCGACACCCTCACGCATCTGCTCGAATGGCTCGTGCCCGGCCAGGCCCGCGCGATCGTGGACGAACTGGCGAATTTTCTCGCGCATCGCGCGGTGCTCGGCTGGTTCCTGCTCGTCACGATGATCTTCTTCTCGTCGCTCGCCTTCACCGTGCTGGAGAACGCGATGTCGGTGATCTTCGTGCATCGCGTCACGATCCGCCGCCGGCATTTTTTGCTCTCGGCGCTTCTGCCTTACTGCTACATCCTGTTTCTCGGCGTCGGCATGCTGATCGTCACGCTTGTGTCGAACGGACTGCAGGCGATGGGCGCCAACAGCCTCGATCTGCTCGGTGTCGAGGTGTCCCTGAAAGGCGTGTCGCGGCTCCTGCTCTATCTGCTCGGCTTCGCGGGCGAGATCTTCGTGCTCACGTCGATCTATCTGGTGATGCCGGTCGGCAGGCCGTCCCTGCGGCTCGCGTTGCTCGGCAGCGTGACGGCCGCCGTGCTCTGGGAAATCACGCGGCACGTGCTCGTGTGGTACTTCGCGACGCTCTCGCAGGTGAGCGTCGTGTACGGCTCGCTGACGACATCGATCGTCGTGCTGTTCAGCCTCGAAGCGCTCGCGACGCTGCTGCTCTTTGGCGCGCAGGTCATCTCCGAATTCGAGCGCTTCGGCCTGGAAGGCGATGCGCCGCCGCAGCCCTTCACGACGGATTGAAGCGGCGCAGCGTGTTTTCGCGGTGCGCGTGCGCTACAGTGGGGCGCCCTCGTCCATCGCTGCGCCGATGTCCAAGCCCGACTCCAACGCCGTCTCGTCCGCGCCGCTTTCGCACGGCGCGCGCATCGCCATGCTGACCGTCGCCGCGATGCTCGCCTTCGCCGGCAATTCGCTGTTGTGCCGTCTCGCGCTCAAGGGCACGCAGATCGACGCGGCGAGCTTCACGCTCGTGCGCATCACGGCGGCGGCGCTCGTGCTGTGGGTCATTCTGCTCGTGCGCGGCGGAGGCGGCGGTGAACCGCACGGCGCACGGCGCGGCGGGAGCTGGGTTTCGGCCCTCGCGTTGATCGGCTACGCGGTCACGTTCTCGTTCGCCTACGTGCGGCTCGCGGCCGGCACCGGCGCGCTGCTGCTCTTCGGCGCGGTGCAGGCGACGATGATCGGCTACGGCATCGCAATCGGCGAACGGCTTGCGGCGATGCAGTGGCTCGGCCTGCTGCTCGCGCTCGCCGGGCTCGTGTGGCTCGTGCTGCCGGGGCTCGCCGCGCCCGATCCGCTGTCGTCGGCGCTGATGATCGCCGCGGGCGTCGGCTGGGGCGTGTACTCGCTGCGCGGCCGCGGCCAGGCCGATCCGGTCGCCGCGACGGCGGGCAATTTTCTGCGCGCGCTGCCCTTTGCGGCGGCGGTGGCGGCGCTCGCGCACGCGCATGCACGCTTCGGGTTCGCCTATGCCGCCGCATCGGGCGCGCTGACGTCGGGGCTCGGATATGTGGTCTGGTATGCGGCCCTGAAGGGGCTGAAGCCCGCCACCGCCGCGACGGTGCAGCTGAGCGTGCCCGTCATCACGGCGGCGGGCGGCGTGCTGCTGCTCGGCGAGGCGCTCAGCGCGCGGCTCGTCGCCAGCTCGGTCGCGATACTCGGCGGCATCGCGCTCGTCGTGTTGTCGAAACGCCACTGAGCAGATCGGCCGATATCGCGCCGAGCGACTCCCGCTCGCACTTTCGCGTTGTGTGCGATCCGTATGTGCGCCATCTCACATACGCGCGACAAGTTCCTCTGAAGAATGATGCATGTACGGTTCATCAAATCGGGGCGGGAACGAATAATGCTGCTTAAGGGCGCCGCAATGGCCTACCGCGATGCGGGAAGCACGCTGTGCAAAGGCTTGTGGCGACGCATCCGCGCGAGCATTCGCGCGTTCGTTTCGGCATCACCTCGCCACCCCTGATTGTCGCGACATGTGGTGCGAGTTACATTGTTTGGCAAAAATCGGCCGGGCAGCGCGAGTTGAACCGGCACCCGGCTGTTAATCCGACGAGCCGCATCGCGTTTCAATATTCATATGATGGGACGCGCTGTAGTCGCGCCATCGGCTGAGGCGGACCCGGCGCACCGGTGCGTGCGCGCTGTCCCGCCGTCCGACGCGCCGTGTGACGAATACGTACTGGAGAGCGCTGTCATGCCTCACCAAGCAAAGCTGCCCGAAGAGAGCGTTGCGGACCGAGCGAGTCCCGCGAACGATCCTACTGTCCTCAACCTGCCGGAGCCTGCAATCGATTACGACGACCCCGGCCCCGTGCGCTCGCCACTGCGCTTCGGACGCCTCGCGCTGTGGATGGCGTCCGCGACGGCGCTCGGCATCGGCGTGCTCGGCACCGTCGCGTACAGCATGTGGTTCAACCACGACCAGCGCGTCTACGCCGAAGCGATGGCGAGCGCGCGCAAAACGCTCGGCATCGACCAGCCGGTCATCGCCGCGCGCACGGAGTCGTCGGGCATGGTGGAAGCGCCCTTGGCCGCGACGCCGCCCGGCTACACGAGTCCGTACGTGGCGACCGGCGGTCCCGCGGCCATCGATACTGCCGCGCCTGTCGACACCACCACGCTCGCCGACAACCCGCCGACCGCAGACGCCGCCGACGAACCTACGCTTGCCGATGCCTCGGATGCCTCCACGGCGACGGCAACGGCGCAGGCTCAACTTCAGCAGGCCGACGACCCGTCATCCGCCCCGCCCGTACAGAGCGCCGCCGTGCAGCGCCGCGGCAATGCGTCGGCTCAGCAGACCGCGTCGTATCGCGCCAATCCGTCCGCGCAGCCGCGCAGGCATCAGGCGCGCGCGAAGCCCGAAGGTGGCCTCTTCGCCCGCATGGGCGCGTTTTTCCATCGAGTGAGCTATCGAAACAATGTTCCGAACCGTCAGCGCGAGGAGTATTCACGCCCCTGAAGGAACGCTGTCGAGCCGTGTGCGGCGCGCGCTCGGACGCGTGCGCGTGCCCGGCCCCGCACCGCTCGCGGGCGCCGCGTTGCTGTGCCTGCTGATCGGCCTGCTCTTTCTGGCGTTCCAGGTCCGCGCGATCTTTTCCGCGCAATTGCAGCAGGAGTACGTCGGGCTCGTGCTCGAAGCGGTCGAACGCGCCGATGCCGCGCGCGCGGCTGCGTTCTCCCTGCAGAATCTTTCCGCGAGCGACACGCAGCATCAGGCCTTGTATCGCGAGGCGCGCATCGAACTCGCCGGCCGGCTGGCCGCGCTGCATGCGCTGGTGGCATCGAGCCCGATGTCCGCGCCGTCGGTGCCTTCGGCGGTGCTCTCGCCCTCGGCCGCGCTGGGCGAAGCGAGCGCCGCGCTCGATTCCACCTACAACTGGTGGCGCACCGAGCGCGATCGCACCAGCGCGGACGTGCGCGAGCGCATTTTGAGTGTGTCGCATACGCTGATCGCGCTGTCGGCGACCGTGTTCGGCGTGCTCATCACCGCGCTCGGCATGTATGCGAAGCGCAACCGGCAACTGCTCGGCATTTCGAACGAGTTCGAGCAGGCGTCGCTGCACGATCCGATGACGGGCCTACCCAACCGCCGCAAGCTCTTCGCGGCGCTGGAGGAAGCGGCGAACGCGCTCGCGGGCAGGGTGGGCGATGTGCGCGGCTCGACGCGCATCGCGGTGCTGTATATCGATCTCGATGGCTTCAAGCGCGTCAACGACACGCACGGCCACCGCATCGGCGACGAATTTCTGATCGCGGTATCGCGGCGGTTCCGCCAGACGGTGCGCGGCGGCGATATGGTGGCGCGAATCGGCGGCGACGAATTCGCGCTGCTCGTGCGCGAGTTTTCGAGCGATAGCGAACTCGCTGCGATCGCGCAACGGATCATCACGTGCGTCGCCGAAACGGATGCGCAGATGGGGCTGTCGATCGTGCGCGCGAGCATCGGCATCGCGAGCTTTCCGGATCGCTGCCACGATTACTGGCGGCTCGTCGCCGCCGCCGACGAAACGATGTACACCGTCAAGCGCAACGGCAAGAACAATTACGCGTTCGCTTCCGCGCCGGCTTCGGCGTAAGGCGCTTTTACGCCGCCGCGCGCAGATCCTCTTCGCCGCCGAGTGCGTCGGTCAGCGCCGCGAACATGCGCGCGAGCTCGCCCGTCATCAGGATGAAATCGGATTCGAAGCGCTCGTCGTCGTTCGCGGCGGTGGGATCGGCGGCGTCCTTGATGACGTCGAGCGGGCTTACGCGCTTGAGCGTGAGCGACGGCGTCAGCACGTACGACACGCGGTCGTTCCAGGTCATCGCGAGACGCATGCACTGCTTGCCCGCTTCGATATGGCGGCGCATGTCTTCCGTTTCGAGCGCGTGGCCGACGTAGCGGACCGTCGCATTGCCTTCGCCCGTCGAGCGCAGTTCGGTGTCGCGATCGAGCGTGAAGCCCGCGGGCGCATCGCCTGAAAGCAGCCATTCGGTCATCGCGGAGACGGGCGAGCGCGCGGTGCGTACGCTCGCGAGCGGCAGGTCGGTGACCGACTTCACGAGCAGGCCGATGATGTCGTCGCACAGCGTCGCCGATGCTGAATCGATCGCGAGCCAGCCGTTCACCGGATCGATCCACACGCGCGTGTCGCGACGGATGCTGAACGCGCGCGGCAGCAGTTCATCGGTGATCTGTTCCTTGAGCTCTTTCATCTGCTTGCGGCCGGGTTTGAAGCCCTGCTGCTCTTCGAGCTCGGCGGCGCGCTCCTTCACGAACTGCGTGACGACCGATGCGGGCAGCAGCTTTTTCTCCGCGCGGTAGACGATGAGCATCTGCCGGTTCGCCGTGTAGACGAGCTCGCCGTCGCCGCGCGGCGAGACCCAGCCGCGCCGTTCGTTCTCGATGCTCGACGCTGCGCTGAACGCGAGCGGCGCGAGCCATCGCTCCATTTGATGCGGTGTGACTGACCAGTGAGCGGGAAGACGATGAAGCTGGAGATTCTTGAACCACATGGCGGGGATTTCGATGTAGTCGGAAAGGGGCGACATTTTATACGAGGTCGACCTGGCGATGAGTCGATCCGGAAAACATCGTTGAGTAACGTGCGTTGCTCTGTACGGCAATGCCGTATAATCGTTCGATGTACACGATCATCGAAACCGCGGTTTTTCAACGCTATGCTGGCGAGATATGGCAAGAGCCGGAACGCGAGGCGTTCATCGTATGGCTCGCAAACAATCCGCTCGCGGGCGCCGTGATCCCCGGAACAGGCGGGCTGCGCAAAGTCCGCTGGACCACGCCCGGCAAAGGAAAGCGTGGCGGCTCGCGAGTCATCTACTACAACGTTCTCGACGACGGCGAAATATGACTCTTGATCGCGTACTCGAAAGCCAAATTCGATAACCTGCCGACGGCTTTCCTCAACCAGCTTCGTGAGGCAATTCAACATGGATAAGGAACTCGAGAAGTTTCAGTCCGATCTCCTCGAATCGGTGCGCGACATGAAAAAGGGGCGCGCGGCGCGCACGACTCGCGTCGAGCCGACAGTTGCCGCACAGGCGCGCGCCAAGGTCGGCGTCTCTCAGTCGGAGTTCGCCGCGCTGCTTGGCGTTTCGATCCGCACGTTCCAGGACTGGGAGCAAGGCCGTCGCAATCCAACGGGCGCCGCTCAGACACTGTTACGGGTGGCCGTCGCGCATCCCGAGGCGCTGCGCGACCTGCCCCGCGCAGCGTGATGAGTTCGTAGGCTCAGCGGCCTGCCCGCCCCGGCACGATCCGCCACTTCAGATTCACCCCTGCCGCCGCGAGCAGAATGAGCACCGCGCCGGCCACCTGCGGCCACGCGAGCCGCTGCCCGAATGCGAGCCAGTCGACCACGATCGCCACCACCGGATAGATGAACGACAGCGCGCCCGTCGTCGCGGTCGGCAGCTTCTGGATCGCACCGTACAGCAGCACGTACATGAGTCCCGTGTTCACGACGCCCAGCACGACGAGATCCGACCATTGCGCGAACGACGCGGGTGTCGCTTCGAAGCGCGCGAACGGCGCGAGCATCACGATGCCGAAGAGCACATGCAGCATCGCGATCAGATGCGGCGGCGTGCCCTGCAAACGCTTCGTGACGATCGACGATATCGCGTACAGCAAGGCCGCGCCGAGCGCATACGCAATGCCTTCGAGATACTGCCCCGGCATCGCGAGCACGGCGGGCTCGACGCGCACCACCATCACGAGCCCGATGAACGCAATGCCGAGCCATACGAGCGTCGATGCCGACACGCGCTCGCGCAGCACGATCGCGCCCAGCGCGACGAGCATGAACGGCTGCGTGTTGTAGACCGTCGTCGCCATCGAGATCGACGCGCGCGAGTACGCGGCGAAAAGCAGCAGCCAGTTGCCGACGATCCCCACGCTGCCGAGCGCGACGAGCCCGATCATGCGCCACGAGAAATAGCGCTTCTTCAGAAAGCCCAGCGCCGCGCACACGGCGACGAGCGTCGCCGCGCCGAACACGCAGCGAAAGAACACCACGTTCCACGGCGTCTGCCCCGACGACACGACGAGCCAGCCGATCGTGCCCGACATCAACATTGCGAGCGACATCTCGATCGCGCCGCGGCGCTGTTCGTTCGCGTTCGACGCACCGGTCATCCGCGCGTCGATTCTTTCGGTCGTCATTTCTTCACCGCCATGCAGGTTTCGATGCAATCCAGTCTATCGATGCGCTGCGCCCGAAACCATGCCTAAAATGAGGCGCATGCATCTTTCGACCTTTGAATCGAAGGCCATCATGGGAAAGCACCTGAACGCCCCGCACTACGCGGAGATCGACGCGACCGATCGCGAACTCATCGGCATTCTTGCGAGCGACGGGCGCATCGCGATCAGCGAGCTCGCGAAGCGCATCGGCCTGTCGGCGCCGAGCACCGCCGAGCGCGTGCGGCGACTCGAAACGCAAGGCGTGATCCGCGGCTTCACCGTCGATATCGATCCGCGCGCGCTCGGTTACACGCTGCAGGCCATCGTGCGCGTGCAGCCGCTGCCCGGTCAGCTGCATCTCGTCGAGGAAGCGATCCGGCGCATTCCCGAATTCGTCGAATGCGACAAGGTCACGGGCGACGACTGCTTCGTATGCCGCCTCTGGCTGCGCTCGATCGGGCATCTCGACGACATTCTTTCGCGCGTCACCGAGCGCGCCGCGACGAGCACAGCCATCGTGAAAGCGACGCCCATCGAAAGACGTCTGCCGCCGCTCGGCCAGACATGACGCGTTTTTAACCGCAGACGAACGGCGTTACACTGACGGTGCTATGCGCGCAAGGAGCGAACATGAGTGATTTCGACGCCAACAGCACCTTCCGCGGCCTTCCGCTGACACCCGAGCAGGATGCCGAAGTAAGGCATTTCATCAAGAAGAAGAATCAGCGCGGCGAGCCGTGGGACACGCCCGAACTGGAGGCGATGCTGCACGACATGCTGGAGCCGCCCGCCGACGAGGACGCCCCCGCCGACGACGACACCGAGGAAGAAACGCGCTCGGCGGCGGAACGCGCGTCGGCGTTCATCGACGAAGGCATGGACCCGATCGAAAACAGCGAGGAATGGCACGCCGCGATGGAAGCTGAGGCGATGAAAGGGCCACGACGCGGATAGCGGGCGAGCCTGCATAACAAGCCGCAAAAACAGCCCGCGCAAAAAAAAAGAATGCGCCGGTCGATGCCGGCGCCGCATGCGTTTAATTCACGTCGGACTGCACGCTCAATGCCTGTGCCGCCAGTCGCGCGGCGGATGGCTATCCAGCCAGCGCGCCTTCGGGATATGGATATGCGGGTGTCGGTGATGCATCACGAGTACCACCGCGACGCATAGCAACAGGACGATTCCCGCCATCAGGCTGATCATCGGCTCGGCCATTGCAACCTCCTCTGCAGGTCTTGGGGCGATGCCTCTATTTTAGGCACAGTTTCCCGTGCGGAAGAAGCGCGGCTCGCGCGAAAGCTATCCACAAACAGGCGAAAGCATGCCGCGTGCTTGTGTCCTATAGTGCATTGCACGTGTGCTTCGTATGTGTGCTTTGCAATCAGGCGAATCAACTGGGAGACGCAGCATGGCGACGTGGAAACCCGATCCGAGCTTCTATCCTTCCCCGCGGCTCGCCGCCAAGGCGCCGCGCGAAACTCTGGCCTACGTCGCGACGTTCGATCCCGAGCGCAAGTCGCCGGACAGGATCGCGGTCGTGGATGTCGATCCCGCATCGGCGGACTATACGAAGATCGTCGGCGAAATCGCGATGCCCGATACCGGCGACGAGCTCCATCACTTCGGCTGGAACGCGTGCTCGTCGTGCCTGTGCCCGAACGCCCCGCATCCGCACATGGAGCGGCGCTATCTCATCGTGCCGGGGTTGCGCTCGTCGCGCATCCATATTCTCGACACGAAACCCGATCCGAAGCAGCCCGTCATCGTGAAGACGATCGAGCCGGAAGAGCTCGCGGAAAAAACCGGCTATACGCGCCCGCACACCGTGCATTGCGGGCCAGGCGGCATCTATGTCACCGCGCTCGGCAACGCCGAAGGCAAAGCGCCCGGCGGCGTGCTGATGCTCGATCAGCAGAGCTTCGATCCGCTCGGCCGCTGGGAAGTGGATCGCGGACCGCAACGGCTCGCGTACGACGGCTGGTGGCATCTCGGCTACGACACGATGGTCACGAGCGAATGGGGTACGCCCGACACCTTCGAGGACGGCCTCGTGCCCGAAATACTGCTCGGCGCGAAGTACGGGCGCAAGCTGCATTTCTGGGACTTCACGAAGCGCAAGCACATCCAGGAAATCGACTTCGGCGACGAGTATCAGCTCGTGTTCGAACTGCGGCCCGCGCATGATCCGACCAAGGCGTACGGCTTCGTCAACTGCGTGATCAGTCTGAAGGATCTGTCGTCGTCGATCTGGACCTGGTATCGCGACAAGGACAAATGGGCGGTGAAGAAGATCATCGACATTCCCGCCGAGCCCGCCGATGCGTCCTTGCTTCCGCCGCTTCTGCAAGGCTTCGGCGCGGTGCCGCCGCTCGTCTCGGACATCGATCTGTCGATGGACGACCGCTTCCTCTACGTGTCGTGCTGGGGCACGGGCGACATGCTGCAATACGACGTCTCCGATCCGTTCGCGCCGAAGCTGACGGGCAAGGTGCGCATCGGCGGCGTGGTCGCGAAGGCGACGCATCCGGGCGCAGGGAATGGCAAAGGCAATGGCGCGCTGAACGGCGGCCCGCAGATGGTCGAAGTGAGCCGCGATGGCCGTCGCGTCTACTTCACGAACTCGCTCTACGGCGCGGTCGATGCGCAGTTCTATCCCGAAGGCATCGAAGGCTGGATGGTGAAGCTCGACGCCGATCTCAACGGCGGCCTCGCCGTCGACGACAAGTTTTTCATCGACTGGCCGAAGGGACAGCGGCCGCATCAGATCCGGCTGCAAGGCGGCGATTGCTCGTCGGATTCTTACTGCTATCCCTGATGGAGTCTGCTTCGCCCGCGCTGATGCTCACCGCTGCGGGCCTCGGCGCATTCCACGGCCTCAATCCCGCGATGGGATGGCTCTTCGCGGTCGCGCTCGGCCTCTATGCGCAGAGCCGCCGCGTCGCGCTCGTCTCGCTCGTGCCGATCGCGCTCGGGCACGCGGTATCGGTCGCGCTCGTGCTGGCGGGCGCACTCACGCTCGGCGCCGTCGCCGGCCACGACACGATGGCGCGCGCGTGCGGCGTGCTGCTGATCGGCTGGGGCCTGTGGCGCGCGTGGCGCGGGCATCGTGGGCGTCCGACCGTCGGCATGCGCACCGGGCTCGCCGGGCTCGCGCTGTGGTCCTTCGTGATGTCGAGCGCGCACGGCGCGGGGCTCATGCTGGTGCCGGCGCTCTTGCCGCTGTGCACGGGCAATGTGGCGGCGGGCGCTTTCGAGGCCAGCGCGCTCGCGCTGACGGTGCACACGGGCGCGATGCTCGCGGTGATCGCCGTCATCTCGATGTTCGCGATGTCCGTTCAGGAGCGCGGCGGCCTCGGCTTTCTGCGCAGCGGCTGGATCAACGTCGACTGGATCTGGAGCGCGGCGCTGATCGCGTGTGGCATCTTTCTCTTCGTTTAAAGCCGGCATTTCGCGCGCTGCATTTTGCATGCATCATGCGCGATGGCATTTTGCATGCATCGCGCAAGATTCAATCTCGCCGCGACACTTCCTCTGCGCTCGGCAGCGCCGCCGTGCTCCATCCGCCGCCCAGTGCCTTTACGAGCGCGACGCTCGCCGCCATGCGCCGCCGCTCGATATGCACCGCCGTGCGCTGATCCGACAGCACGATGGCCTGCGTCACCACCACGCTCAAATACGTGATCGCGCCGTTCTCATAGCGATTGCTCACCTTGCCGAGCGCGCGTTGCGCGGCATCGACCGCCTGGCGCTGCGCTTCGCTTTCGCAGCGCAGCACCTCGAGCGCGTTCAGGTTGTCCTCGACCTGCCCGAACGCTGTCAGCACCGTTTGCCGGTAATCCGCGACACTCTCGTCGTACGCGGCGCGCGCAGCGTCGCGGGCCGCCGCGCGGCCGCCGAAATCTAGCACGGTGAACGCGAGTTGCGGCCCGAGCGACCAGAAACGGCTGGGCGCTTCGAGCCACGAAGAGAAGTGCGTCGCTTCGAGGCCGCCCGTCGCGGCGAGCAAGAGATTCGGGAAAAACGCCGCCGTCGCGACGCCGACGCGCGCATTCGCCTCGGCGACGCGCCGCTCCGCCGCCGCGATATCCGGCCGCCTTTCGAGCAGCGCGGACGGCACCCCGAGCGGCAACGCGGCGAGCGCCGCCGACGGATGCGGAGAATGCGCCTCGTTGAGCGGCGCGACATCAAGCGTGAAGCTGGACGGCGTCTCGCCGACGAGAATCGCAATCGCATTCACGAGGCTCGTGCGCGTGGTCTCCAGATCGATCAGTTGCGCCTGTGTCGCGCGCAATTGCTCTTCCGCTTGCGCGACATCCGATTCTGCTGCGACACCGCCCGCGAACCGGTCGCGCGTGAGCGCGAGCGCCTTTTCGTAGGCTTGCAGCGTCGCCTGCAACAACTGCTCTTCCTCGACCGTGCCGCGCAGCTCGAAGTAGCTCGTGGCGAGCTCGGCCTGCATCGACAGAATCGCGCTTTGCAGATCCGCTGCGCTTGCCTGCGCTTCCGCCCGCCCGCCTTCGACCGCGCGCGATATGCGGCCCCACAGATCCGGCTCCCACGAGATTTGCGCATCGATCAGATAGTCGGGCACGGTGACGCCCGCGCTCGATTTGTAGAGCACGTTCGACGACGCGCGCGACTGATTGAACGCCGCGTTCGCGGTGACTGTCGGGAACCACGCCGAACGCGCCTGCGCGGCCGCCGCGCGCGCGCCGCGAAAACGCGCGGCGGCTGCGGCCACGGTCTGGTTCGCAGTCGCGACGCGTGCTTCGAGCGCATCGAGTTGCGGATCGCCGTACACCCCCCACCACGGCGCGCGCGGCATCGCGTCGGCGGGTTGCGCGGGTTTCCAGTCCGATGATGTCGCATCGAGCGGCATCTGGGATTTGTACGCAGCCGGCGCCGATACCTCGGGGCGAACGTAATCGGGTCCCACAGTGCATCCGGCCAACGCAGTAATAGTTAGCAATCCGATTAATCGAGCGGAAGCACGCATCATCACGACTCGCTTCCTTCCGTCTTCGATGCTCCGCCATGCGCATCCGCGCGGCCGACGCGTACCGTCGCACCGTCGATGATCGAATCGGGTGGATTCACGATCACGCGCTCGTCACCGTTCAATCCCGACACGATGGACACGCGCGTGCCGTAATCCGTGCCGAGCGTGACCGGCAACAGCTTCACGCGATTGTTCGCATCGACGCTTGCGGCATGCACGCCATCGGGGCGAAACAGCAGCGCATTGCCCGGCAGCGTGAACGACGGATTTGCGCTCGTGAGCCGAAAGCGAACCTGCGCATACGCACCCGCGAGCAGCTCGCCGGTCGGGTTCTTCACGTCGACTTCGACGCGCATCGTGCGGGCAACCGGATCGACCGCGCCCGCCGTGCGCACCGTGACGCCCTCGAACTTGCGATCGCGCTCCTCGTTGAGCAGCAACTCGGCGGGCATCCCCACGGTGATCATCCGTGCGTAGGCCTGCGGCACATCGACGAACACGCGCAACGTCGATGCATCCTGTATGTGAAAGAGCTCACGGCCCGCCGCGCCGCTGCCCGCATCGATCAGCTGACCGATATCGGTGTTGCGCGCCGTCACGATGCCATCGAAAGGCGCATAGATCTTCTGGAACGACACCATCTGTTCGAGCCGCGACACGTTTGCCTGCGCCGCGTTCAACGCTGCTTCCTTCGCGAGCATGTCGCCGTTCTTCTCGTCGGTTTCCTGACGCGATACCGAGTTGTTCTTCAGCATCAGCGCCCAGCGCTCGGCCGTGGTCTTCGCAAGGAGATAGTTCGCGCGCGCGGTCTGCGCATCGGCACGCGCCTGTCGAAGCTGATCGTTGATTTCGGGCGCATCGATCTCCGCGAGCAACTGGCCCTTCTTCACCCTCGTGCCGATATCGACGGTCCAGCGCTTCAGATAACCATTGGTGCGCGCGAAGATCTGCGCATCGGAGAAGGCGCGGATATCGCCCGCGAGTGTGAGATCCTGCGATGCCTTCATGCGCGCCGGCTTGATGACCTCGACCGTCTGCACGCCATGCTCGCTGGCATCGCGTTCGAGCTCGGCATGCGCCGCGCGCCGCGACCAGATCCCTTGCACGATGAGCGCGACGATCACGATCAACGCGAGCACGATCCATAAACGTGTGCGTTTCGTGGTCCCCGATCGTTGCGACAACTGCTCGTCCATTCTTTCCGTTCCTTATTGCGCCGTTTCGCTGGCCGTTGCACGCGGGCCTTTGCCGCGCGCTTCCATGCGCCGGTAGATCATCGAAAACACGACCGGCACGAAGAACAGCGTCGCGATGGTGCCGACCATCAGGCCGCCGATCACCGCGCGCCCGAGCGGCGCGTTCTGCTCACCGCCTTCGCCAAGGCCGATCGCCATCGGCACCATGCCGATCATCATCGCGAGCGCCGTCATCAATACGGGCCTGAAGCGCGTGTAGCCCGCTTCGAGCGCGGAACGCACCGCATCGCCGTGCTCGGCGAGCGCCGTGCGCGCGAAGCTCACGACGAGAATGCTGTTTGCTGTCGCGATGCCGATACACATGATCGCGCCCGTCAACGCGGGAATCGAGAGCGTCGTGTGCGTGAGAAACAACATCCACACGATGCCCGCGAGCGCGCCCGGCAATGCCGTGATGATGATGAACGGATCGAGCCACGACTGGAAGTTCACGACGATCAGCAGATACACGAGCACGACCGCGAGAATGAGACCGAACGCGAGGCCCGAGAACGAGCCGTTCATCGTCTCGACCTGACCGCGCATGTCGATCGTCGAGCCTTTGGGCAACTCGCCGCGCACTTCGTCGATGATGCGCTGCACGTCGTCCGACACCGCGCCGAGATCGCGCCGTTCGGTGGTCGCGTAGAGATTGATCGTGGTCTGCGCGTTGTAGTGATACACCACCGCATCGCGCGCGCCACGAGAGAGCGATGCAAGCGCACCGAGAATATTGGTCTTGCCGCTCGCGGACGTGACCGGAATGTTCGCGACCGATTGCAGCGAATTCATGTCGTATTGCGGCGCGGTCGTGATGACCTGATAGCTCACGCCATTCGCGGGATTGAGCCAGAACGTGGGCGTCGTCTGCTGGCTGCCCGAAAGCGTGATGAGCAGGTTGTTCGCGACATCGCGCTGCGTGAAGCCAGCCTGCAGCGCCTTCGTGCGGTCCACTTCCACGTTGATGGCCGGCAGATCGGACGGCTGCTGGATGCGTGCATCGACGAGGCCCGGCACGCGGCGGATCTTTTCGAGCACGCGATTCGCGATCGCGCGATTGCCGTGCACGTCACGTCCGGTGATCGCGATATCGATCGGCGCGGGAACGCCGAAGTTGAGAATCTGGCTCACGATATCCGCCGGCAAGAACGAGAACGTCACGCCGGGAAACTCTTGCGGCAAGCGCCTTCTCAACTCGCGGATATAGCGTTCGGTCGGCGCGTGATTTTCGTTGAGACTGATGAGCACATCGGCGTCGGCGGTGCTGACGGTGCCTGTGTTGCTATACGAGAGATTGATGCCCGATACCGGCAAGCCCATGTTGTCGATGATCGAGCGTATCTCGCCGCGTGGAATCAGTTGCCTGATGCGCGCATCGACACGATCGGTCAGTGCGGCCGTTTCCTCGATACGTGTGCCGGTTTTCGTGCGCATATGCAGCGCGATCACGCCGGAATCGATCGAAGGAAAGAAGTCGCGCCCAAGAAAAGGCGCGAGCCCGAGCGAGAGCAGGCAGCACAACAGAAAGATCGATGCGAAGCGGCCCGGATGCGTGAGCTGCGCTTCGAGAAAGCCGCGATAGCGCGTGCGCACCGACTCGAAATGACGCTCGAACGAAAGATGAATGCGCACGAAGAGGTTGCGCGAACCCTTCATCGATTCGACATCGCCGCCCATGTGCTCGTGATGGCGCAACAGGTATTTCGCGAGCGTCGGAATGAGCGTGCGCGAAAAGAAGTACGACGCGAGCATTGCGAAGACGACAGCTTCGGCCATTGGCACGAAAAGATAGTGCGCGACGCCGGTGAGCAGGAACATCGGAATGAATACGATGCAGATGGAGAGCGTCGAGACGAGCGTGGGCACCGCGATCTGCTGCGCGCCTTCGAGAATCGCCTGCTCCAGTTCCTTGCCCTGCTCCAGGTTCTGGCTGATGTTCTCGATCGCAACGGTCGCATCATCGACGAGAATGCCGACCGCGAGCGCGAGGCCGCCGAGCGTCATGATGTTGATCGTCTGCCCGATCGCCGAAAGCGCGACGATCGACGTGAGCATCGACAGCGGTATCGAAATCGCGATGATGAGCGTCGCGCGCCAGCTTCCGAGAAAGAGCAGCACCATCAATGCGGTGAGCCCCGCGGCGATGACCGCTTCACGCAACACGCCTTCCACCGATGCACGCACGAAGAGCGACTGATCCGCTACAGGCTCGATCTTCAGCGACTCGGGCACCATGCCGCGCAATGTCGGCAACAAGTTCTTCACGCGCGCGACGATATCCAGCGTCGAAGCATTGCCGCTCTTGTTGATCGTGAGTAGCGAAGCGCGCGTGCCGTCCACGCGGACGATGTTGGTTTGCGGCTGAAAGCCATCGCGCACGTGCGCGACGTCCTTAACGTAGATCGTGCCGGCGGGGCCGGTGCGGATCGGTATGTCGTTGAGCCCTTCGATCGAACCGGGGCTCGCATTCAGCCCCACCGAATATTCCGTCGAGCCGATCTTCGTCGTGCCCGTGGGCAGGATGAGGTTCTGTGCGCTGATCGCGTTGACGACATCGGTCGGCGCGAGGTTCTTCGCCTGCAGCTTGCGCGAATCGATATCGACCATGATCTGCCGCTGCTTGCCGCCATAGGGCAGCGGCACCGATGCGCCCTGTACCGTCGCGAGTTGCGTCTTCAGAAAGCTGTTGCCGAAGTCGTAGAGCTGTTGCTCCGTGAGTTCCGCCGATGACAGCGCGAGCCGGAGAATCGGCACCGTCGATGCATTGAAACGCAATATGTTCGGCGGCGTGATGCCCGGCGGCAGCGAGCGCAATTGCGTCTGCGAAAGCGCGGTGATCTCGGCGATCGCTTCATCGACGTTCGCATTCGGCTGAAAGTAGATGCGGATAACCGCGATACCCGGCAGCGATTCCGACTCGATATGCTCGATGTCATTCACCGCCACCGACAGGCCGCGCTCATAGTTGAGCGTAATGCGTCGTTCCATCTGATCCGGCGGCAAACCCGTGTACGACCAGATGACGCTGACCACCGGAATATCGATGTTGGGAAAGATATCGGTTGGCGTGCGCAGGATGACGAGCGGACCGATGATCAGCAAAAGCAGCGACAGGACGATGAAAGTGTACGGGCGCTTGAGCGCGAGTCTGACGATCCACATCTAAATTCCGCCTGCCCCGTTTGATGTTCGTTATTCGAATACCGTTCGCCTGCTCAAGGTTATCCGAGCGAATGCATCCAATACGATGACACAACTGAAGCTTACAAAACAAATGACGCAAACGGTTGCGAGGGTTTATGCGGAAGTATTTCTGCAGAGGAATGCAAGACCGCACCGAAAGTGGAACGCGTGCTCCATTTGGTGGGAATGATGTTGCGCTCCGCGGAACGCGGAGCGCTTGACTTCGGGGTCGTTTAAACGGTCGCGGGACGAAGATCGACCACGCGTTTTGCCTTGCCCGTCGCGGTCGTCGGCAGGTCGCCGGAATCGAGCACGCGCACTTGCGTCGATACGCCGACGATCGTCTTCACGCGTTGCTGAAGCTCGCGCGAGAGTCCGGCGCGATCGCCATCGCTCAACGTTGCGCAGATTTCGGCGCGCGCTTCGACGGAAACCGACAGCGAATCCATATGGCCCTCGCGCGATACGCACAACTGATACTGGCCGCTCAAACGCGGAATCGCGAGAATCAGTTCCTCGATCTGGCTCGGGAATACGTTCACGCCGCGAATGATGAGCATGTCGTCCGAGCGGCCCGTGATCTTCGCGAGACGGCGCATCGAACGCGCGCTCGGCGGCAGGAGCGATGTCAGGTCGCGCGTGCGATAGCGAATCATCGGCATCGCTTCTTTCGTGAGCGACGTGAAGACGAGCTCGCCCGTGCTGCCTTCGGGAAGCACTTCGCCGGTTATCGGATCGATGATCTCGGGATAGAAGTGATCCTCCCAGATCGTCGGGCCATCCTTCGTTTCGATGCATTCACACGCGACGCCCGGCCCCATGATTTCCGACAGCCCATAGATGTCGAGCGCCTGAATGCCCGCGCGCGTTTCGATCTCGCTGCGCAAGCCCTGGCTCCACGGCTCGGCGCCGAAGATGCCGATCTTCAGCGACGTGTTCGCCGGGTCCATGCCCTGACGCGTCATCTCGTCGATCAGATTCAGCATGTACGAAGGCGTGACGAGAATGATCTTCGGCTCGAAGTCACGGATCAGTTGCACCTGTTTTTCCGTCTGGCCGCCCGACATCGGCACGACCATGCAGCCGAGACGTTCGGCGCCGTAGTGAATGCCGAGGCCGCCCGTGAAAAGGCCATAACCGAAAGCGTTGTGCAGCGTGTCGCCTTTGCGGCCACCCGCGGCGCGAATCGAGCGCGCGGTCACATTCGCCCACGTGTCGATGTCCTTCGCCGTATAGCCGACGACTGTCGGCTTGCCTGTCGTGCCGCTCGATGCATGCACGCGCACGACCTGATCGCGCGGCACCGCGAAGAGACCGAAAGGATAGTTATCCCGAAGATCCGTTTTCGACGTGGTCGGAAAGCGCGCGAGATCTGAGAGCTCGCGGAGATCGTCGGGATGCACGCCTGCCGCATCGAATGCGCGGCGATAGTGCGGCACGTTTTCATAAGCGTGACGCAGCGACCATTTGAGGCGCTCGAGTTGCAATGCCTGAAGCTCGTCGCGGCTCGCGCGTTCGATCGGCTCCAGTTCAGTCTGCTGTGCAATGGATTGGACCACGATTGTCTCCTGCATGAATGCCTGAAAAATGATGACGCGAAAGCATCAATGAAAAGCTTGTCCCGACTGACGCAAGGCTGCGATGAGCGGCGATGCGCGATAACGGTCTTCGCCGTAGTGCGCCGCGAGATGCAGCAGCACATCGTGAATGCGCGCGATGCCGATGCGTTCGCCCCACGCGAGCGGCCCGAGCGGATAGTTCACGCCCTTCTCCATCGCGAGATCGAGATCGGTGCTCGTGCAGACGCCTTGATTCACCGCGTCCGCTGCCTCGTTGACGAGCATCGCGACCGTGCGCATCACGGCCATGCCGGCGATGTCCTTCATCGGCACCACCGCATAGCCTGCTCTCGTCAAGGCGCCGACTGCGGCCGCGTATGCATCGTCGTTGCATTGACGTGCGCGCGTCACCGCGATGCTCTGCGCATTCGCATAGTCGAGCGCGAGATCGATCAGCACGACGTTGTCGATGCCGAGCGCGTGCGCGCGTGCGGTCGCGGTGCGGCCATCGGTGAGAAACAGACAGGCATCGTCGATTCGGGCGATGAGGCCGGGCAGATCATCGCGACGCTCCTTCGTTTCGGCGATGCGCGATTGCAGGCCCTCGTATAACGGGCAGCTTTCGCCGAGCACGATGTTCGAGGGCGCGCGCATATTCGTCTCGATGCGAGCGACGGGTTTCACGGCATCATCGGCATAGTCGTAGAAGCCGCGGCCCGTCTTGCGTCCGAGAAAGCCCGCGTTGACCAGTTCCTGCTGAATCAGCGAAGGCGTGAAGCGCGGATCGTTGAAATACGCGTTGAACACCGATTGCGTCACCGCGAAGTTCACATCGTGACCGATCAGATCCATCAACTGGAACGGGCCCATTTTGAAGCCGCCCGAATCGCGCATCACGGTATCGATGGAAGCGGGGTCCGCGCCCTGCTCGTTGAGCACGCGCAGGCCTTCGGCATAGAACGGCCGCGCGACGCGATTGACGATGAAGCCCGGTGTCGACTTCGCATGCACCGGCTTCTTGCCCCAGGCCGCCGATGTCGTGTACACCGTCTGCGCAACGGCATCGGACGTGGCAAGACCGCGCACGACTTCGACGAGCGCCATCAGCGGCGCGGGGTTGAAGAAGTGCATGCCGACCACGCGCGACGGATGCTTCAATGGCGCGGCAATCGCCGTGATGGAAATGGACGATGTGTTGGTCGCGAGAATGCACTCGGACGTCACGATGCTTTCGAGCTCGCCGAACAGCGCGCGCTTGACATCGAGCCGTTCCGCGACCGCTTCGACGACGAGCGTAGCCGTGCGCATGTCCGTGAGATTCGTGATGCTGCGCACGCGCTCGATCGCCGAATGTCCCGCTGTTGCGTCGAGCTTCTTCTTGTCGATCAGACGCTGCACGTTGGCCGCGATGCTCGTGCGCGCCTTGTCGAGCGCATGAGCGTCGAGATCGTAGAGCAGCACGGTATGTCCGGCGAGCGCCGCGACTTGCGCGATACCCGCGCCCATCGCGCCCGCGCCGATCACGCCGACGATGTCCGATGTGTGAAGTGCCTGGGCCATGTTTCGTAGCCCTCAGACGCGCTCGATCGCGATCGCGATGCCCTGCCCCACGCCGATGCACATCGTGCACAACGCATAGCGGCCATTGCGGCGCTCGAGTTCGTACATCGCGGTCGTGACGAGACGCGCACCCGATGCGCCGAGCGGATGGCCGAGCGCAATGGCGCCGCCGTTCGGATTCACGCGCGGATCGTCTTCGGCGAGCCCCAACTGACGCAGCACCGCGATGCCTTGCGATGCGAAGGCTTCGTTCAGCTCGATCACGTCGAACTGATCGAGCGTGAGACCCGTGCGCGCCAGAAGCTTCTTCGTCGCGGGCGCGGGCCCGATGCCCATGATGCGCGGCGCGACGCCCGCCGTTGCCATACCGATGATGCGTGCGCGCGGCGTGAGTCCATTGCGCTTCGCTGCCTCTTCGTTCGCGATGATGAGTGCGCATGCGCCGTCGTTCACGCCCGATGCATTGCCGGCCGTCACGCTGCCATCGGGGCGCACGACGCCCTTCAGTTTCGCGAGCGTTTCGAGCGAAGTTTCGCGCGGATGCTCGTCGCGATCGATGGCGATCATTTCGCCCTTCTTTTGCGGCACATTCACTGCGATGATCTCTTGCGCAAGCGTGCCGTCGGCCTGTGCGCGTGCCGCGCGTTGCTGGCTGCGCAGTGCGAAACGGTCCTGCGCATCGCGCGAGACGCCGAAATCGACGGCGACGTTCTCCGCCGTCTCGGGCATCGAATCGACGCCATACTGCTTCTTCATCAGCGGATTGATGAAGCGCCAGCCGATGGTCGTATCGAAGATATCAGCGGAGCGCGAGAAGGCGCTCGCCGCCTTGCCCATGACGAACGGCGCACGCGTCATGCTTTCGACGCCGCCTGCGATGTAGAACGAACCATCGCCGGACTTGATCGCGCGCGCGGCGCTGCCGACCGCGTCCATGCCCGAGCCGCACAGACGGTTGATCGTCGAACCGGGAACGTCGATCGGCAAGCCCGCCAGCAGGCCCGACATGCGCGCGACGTTGCGGTTGTCTTCGCCTGCCTGATTCGCGCAGCCGTAAAGCACGTCGTCGATCTGCGCCCAGTCCACCGATGCATTGCGCTTCATGAGCGCAGTGATGGGCACGGCGCCGAGATCGTCCGCGCGGACGTCCTTGAAAACACCGCCGTAGCGGCCGATGGGCGTTCGAATCGCGTCGCAGATGAAGGCTTCAGTCATGAAAGTCTCGATGTGGTGGATGATCGACCGCGACGAAGCCGCGCAATGCTCGCATTGCCAGCGACTCCTCGCTTGAACTCGTTGGGATACTTCGGGTTCGCGCGCATCGTTGCGATGCGCGCGCTATAAGATGTGACGGCTTTAGCGCTCGTCGAAACTCACGACGACACGCTCGCTCAGCGGATGACACTGACACGTCAGCACGAAGCCGTCATCGAT
>NZ_FCOM02000317.1 GCF_001544695.2 Caballeronia arvi | reverse complement strand
TTGGCGAAGTCGCGTTGTTGCACTTCAGGGGCTCTTTTCAAAACCCGGTCATGTACGCGCCGGTGACGATACCACCGGTGGCGGCCGCCTTGCTGACCCACGCGGCGCTTGCGGCGCCGCGCGAACGGTGGCTCGCACGGCTGTGGCTCGAGGTGACGACGGCGCTCGGACTAATCGGCTCGGCGTTTCACGCACGCGGCATTGCGCGCAATCAGGGCGGTTGGCGTAACTGGAGCCAGAACGTATTGAATGGGCCGCCCTTGCCGGCCCCGCCAAGCTTTACGGCGCTGGCCCTGGCGGGACTCGCTGCCTTGCGCTTGAGGAAAACCGAGCGATGACATTACCTCCTAAAACCCGGTACCCAGGCTATGACGTGCTAAAGAAGCGCGACAGCGTCTCCTGGGACGATGCAACTCGCGCAGTTATTGACGAACGCATGGCCGTGCCAGCGAGACCCGTGTTTTGCGACGCGGTGCAGTGGCGCGCGCTCTCTGCGCTATGTGATTGCCTCATGCCACAAAACACCGCGAGCGCAGATCGCCCGAAGATCCCCGTGGCTGCGCTCGTGGACGCCAAGATCGCCAGCAATCACGGCGACGGCTATCGTGACGCGCGCTTGCCGCCACTGCAGCAGGCGTGGCGCACCGGGCTTGCCGCGCTCGATGCGGA
>NZ_FCOM02000331.1 GCF_001544695.2 Caballeronia arvi | reverse complement strand
GGCAATGGCGTCTACGTAAAGACCTACGACGCCAATGGCAGGGCACTGCGCGCCATCGACGTGTCGCACCACTCGCGCGAATGGTGGCCCATGATAGCTGGCTCACCCGCGCGCGCGCTGTTGGTGTGGCAGCAGTACGTGGGCGGCGAGACCTATGCGAAGCTGAAGGTTGCGACGCTCGATCCCGCAACGGGTGCGCTCAGTGAGCCCCACGTGATTGCGGATCACGTACAGTACTACACGTATGCGGCGACGTACGTGCCATCGGTCGAGCGCTTTATCGTGGTTGGCACAGACGCTGATGGCAGGGGGTTCGCGCAACTCGTTGACGGAAGCGGTCACACCACGGCGACGCTTGCGTGCATGCCGGCGTCCGTGCGGGAGGCGGGGATCGCCGTGATCGGCGACAAGGCATTCACGCCGTCGCAAGACGGACGGCTACTGCATTTCACGGTGACATCATCATCGATCGAACTGACCGGCACGCAGCCTTCGCCGATCAACTGGGCGTACACCGGAAGCATTGGACTCGTGCGGTCGCAGAGTGTCCTGCATTGGGTCGCGACGAGTCCCGAAGGCTTGAAGGAGGCGGACTTCCATCTGAGTGCCGCGACTGCGCCTG
>NZ_FCOM02000081.1 GCF_001544695.2 Caballeronia arvi | reverse complement strand
ACGATGCAATGGACGGGGTAAAGCCGGTTCGGTTCAGTATCGTGCTGCGAGAGAACTTGCCTTGACGGCGTGAACGAATGATTTCGCAGGTATCGCCACCATATGACGCAGCATGCGATTTCGAGGAGTCTCGTAGACGAAAGCAACGCGCTTGAGGCAAATGCGCGGTGGAGAAGGACAAGAAACCACTAACGCAGCGGCGTCTCGAAGGAAGTCTAAAATCGCAAGCGGATCTTTCCACTCGCATACTGGCGACACCGGGTGACTCAAATCTTGGAGACTCGGCACCTATTGCCCGCACAGTTGTCGGTCGTTTCCGCGTTGAGGGAAGAAATCGACGCCGGAGAAGATCAATGCGTCAGCTCTCGCTGAAGTTAATTGATCGCTGCCCCTATAAGATCTGTCTGTTTCCTCTCGATTGCGGACGCGAAGCAGCATGCGCTGAGGCTTGAGACTGTGAAGTAGGCCGAGACCTTGAGGCTGCGTCTGCTTTCGAGCCTAGGCCGGCGTTGCGAAACCGGGGCGACAGCGGCGACTTTCCAGGCGGCTGCTCAATGACGCGCGACAGCGGCTTGGTTCGTGCTCTCCTTGCCGCCATTGGGACTGCGCGAACTGAACGCTTCACCACTTGCAAAACGGTAGGTGCGAGAACGGCCGAGCTAGAGCAATCGCCCACTCAGGACTTCATGTATCTTGAACATCGCGATCTTCGGGTCACCTTGTTCAACCAAGTTTCGAGCGGTAAGAAGCACGTCCTGTTCGAACGGATCGGGGATGACCACTCGCTCGACTTCTCGGATAAGCTGGAGCACGTCCATGCAGAGCAAGTCGGGATAGTTCCCCGCGCCGTATCGGCTCAACTCGTTTATCAGCACCGTCCATCGATCAGCCAACTGGTTGATAGTTTCCTGATACAGGCGCTGCATGGGTCGAATCCACGTAGGGAAACCATAATTTTTGCCCGCCGCACTCTGGCCATCTATTAGGGCGCGTACGGAGTACCCGGTGCGCCGCCGCTAGAAACTATGCCAATCCCGGCGGCTGCAAGGGCACTCTGTTCGTTTCGAGCGGCGCGCCGCAACAATCGGGGATCGGTTTCCCATTCGTCGCGCGTCCCAAGCGCGATGCGCGCGAAGCCTGGATGACTGGGGTTGAGCAGATAGTTGGTTTCAGCAGGAACGACCGCACTTGGCACCGCAAGCACTGCGCTCGTTCGCTTCTGCGCCCACATAGCACCAATCTGCTGCAATTCGGCCCGCGCACTAAGCTCCCGCCAGTCGGGCGGCAATTTCGCAGCATCGACGCGTTCGACGAGAATCTCAGGGATTCGGGCCGGAATCATCACATACCGCGCCCGCAGCGGCGAGTCCTGTACGAGCATCTCGAGCAGCGCGAGCGATTGTGTCTGCGCTGTATAGACGAGCGCGACGCCTTTTGGATTCCACCGTCCACCGTAGATTCGCGCGCCTTCGCCAGAGAAGGCGCTATCGGCATACCGCTCTGTCACCACCCGCCATGCAGTCAACGTCATGCAAAAATACCATGCTCGATGCGCCCGAGCGTATCCATCACGCTATCGGCACCAACGTCCGTATCGAGAAGACTGAGCGGCGTGGCGTCCCCAAGTGCCGCTGCCGGCGCCTTGAGCCACCCGATTGCCAGATCGAGATCTTCGAATACTTCCGCCGCGCGCGCCGCGACACGCGCGAGTCGTAGCAGCTTGGCCGACTCCTCGCGGCTGAAGACGCCTTCGCGCTTGCGCCGCGCCAAGGTGCGCTCCGGAATATCGAGCGCCTGCGCCAGTTCCGATTGCGAAAGCGCGATGGATTTGAGTATCGAGTCGAGCGCCTGCGAGGATATGCCGTGACGGACAATATCCACCCATTCGAGGCCGGACCGAGGAGCGCGACGCAAGACCGCGCGTCCGCCCAACAACGAATCCGCCGAAATTTTGTCGATAACGGTCATAGCATCTCCTGCCATTTGGCATCTATCTTACACCAAATTGGCAGCCTCAATAGCGGGCACCCTCCCGTCCTCAGCCTATTCAGCCTGCCGTTGGTTTTCGCGATCGGTTGTCGGCAACCTGTGCGCGGACTTCACCGTCGAGGCGACAGCGCACGTGCGGCAGCAGCGCGCGTAATGCATGCCGTATCTTGCGGCACATCGCGCACCCAGCATGAGTCGAGCGTCGAGACTCCCTCGGAAAGCACGATAGGCAAGCGGACTCGCAGCGATGAACAGTGCTTCGCGCGCGATCGCATCGCGTGTGGCGGGCGCGGAATCCATGAGGACCGCGTACGCCAGCACGCCCTCGCGATGCGCGCGCAGCACCGCGTCGTTGACGCGCTCAAGCAGATCAAAGTCGTCGCTGTGACGATCAACGCGCGCATGACTTCATCCGTCGTGCGCCCGCAAAAACCGGAAAAACTTGACGCCCTCGCGCAAGCGTCGCTCCATCACCTAGGCGCCCGCCAACATCTTTGCTCACCCTCGGTGCAATTGCTTGATGACTAACGTCGCGAGGTACCGCGGCTCATCGAACATCGTCGCAAGTTCGAAGAAGAACAGGAAGGCCAGCATATAGCCCACGGCCGGCCGGTATTCCATAAATCGCACGAAGAACGGCGCGAAGCGGGTGCGTACGGAGGGGCGTGTGAGGAGCCATGCGCAGAAGGCGCCGATGAGCGCGCCCCCGATGACGTCGGTCGGATAATGCAGCCCCAGATAGACGCGAGGCAGACACACCAAGATCACGCAATGCACGATCGCGAGTACGCCGATCCATCGCCAGATAAGGAAGATGCCGACGGCGATCGCCATCCAGAGCGCGGCATGATCACTGGGGAACGAACTCCACAGGCGCATGCCTCCGCCGGTTTGATCGGGTAGCGGAAACGACAAATGAACGGCGGGATCATACATCGGACGGAGACGGAACGGCAGCGTCAGCGCGAACAGACGGCCGAGCAGAAATGCCGCGAGCCCAGCGCACAGCGTCGCGACGACAGTCTCGCGGCGTTGCTGCTGGGCGTCTCCCTCCTGGAACCAGATGGCGCAGAGAATCGCGAGCGGAATGAGGCCTTTAGTGAAATAGAACTCGGCGATCGCGCGAACGGTGTGAGCGAACACGAAGGACGATCCGGCGATATGAACGAGCCAGTTCTGAATTGCTGTGTCAAAAGCGTTCATGTCTCGTGTCTCCGTACGTTTCTGTCAATTTTGCGAAAAAGCGTGTGTGCAGTCAGTCCGATTGCCTGTTCAATGCCTCGCACAAGTTCGGAGCCGATTGCCCGCCGAGCTTCAGCACGATGCATGCAATCTCTGGGGCCGGGACGGCCCCGGATTCGTCGTCATCGAGCGCAAAGTCGGCAAAGTCTTACGCCACGGGTCCCACCCGGAAACCGATGCATTTTGTTTAATTTCGTTATGCATAGTTAATTGCGTTCCACCCGGCGCTCATCAGATAGGGCCGTCCGGCTGCAGCCAGTCCATGAACTCCCTCATGTGTCTCGGCTTGTCGACATCAAGCGGCACCAGCGCGTAGTACTTCGATCCCTTCGACATTTGCTCAGGAAACGGGGTCTCGATACGACCCGCTGCACGATCGGAATCGAGCGTCGGAAACGGTCCGATCCCCACGCCTAATCCGTCGACTACCGCCTGCAGTGTGACGAAAAAGTGATCGAACCGCAGCATGCGGTTGGCTCGCAGCGTCGATCGATCTACCGCTTCGAGCCACGCTTCCCAGTCGGCAGGACGCGTTTCGCTAGTCAGCCAGGTCTGGGTCGCCAGATGCTCCACCTCCCTTATGGTTGTACGGGCGAGCAGCGCGGGACTCGCGATCACCGTATTCATTTCCTCAAGCAGCAGCCAACTCTGGAACTGGCCGCCCGGTGGCACATGGCGGCGAATCGCCAGATCGAAACTGCCACGCAGCTCTTTCTCGGTCGACATGGCCGTCGATACCCGTACGTCGACATCCGGGCGGATCGCCGAAAAGCCGGGCAACCGCGGGATCAGCCAGCGCATCGCGACCGTCGCTGAGGCGCTCAGCCGTATCACCTTCGTTTGCTGGCCTTTTCCATAGCGCTCGGCGGCATCAGCGACATGATCGAAAGCCGCGCTGATCTCGCGCGCAAATGCGCGAGCATGCGGCGTCGCCACCATGCTTTGTCTGTCGCGGGTGAACAACGGCTGACCGAGCCATTCTTCGAGGATGCCAATGTGCCGGCTGATGGCTCCGTGCGTCAGATTCAATTCTCGCGCGGCCGCCGAGTAACTTCCTGCGCGCGCGGCGACTTCGAAAACCCGCAGCGCATTTAGCGGCGGAAGTTTGTGTCTCACACTGAACCCTCGTATGTCAGTTTTTCTAGCACTCTCTGCGCAATTTTATCGATTGTGTGAGTAGATTGCACATCATACGCTGAGCATCAGTCAACACGAGAGGTGCTCCCCATGTCAGAACATATCGTCGTCAACGGCCGAAGCTATCGGACGCCATCCGCTCCTACCATCGTCGTCTGCATCGACGGCTGCGAGCAGGAGTACATCAATCAGGCGATCCTCGCGGGCAAGGCCCCGTTCCTCGCCAGCCTGCGTGAAGCCGGCGTGGGAACGGCGCTTACCGGCGATTGCGTCGTGCCGTCGTTCACCAATCCAAACAACCTTTCGATCGTCACGGGCAGGCCGCCATCAGTGCACGGCATCTGCGGCAACTTTTTTTTCGATGAGGCAAGCGGCGCCGAAGTGTTGATGAACGACCCGAAATATCTGCGCGCGCCGACGATCCTCGCCGAAATGGCACGCGCGGGAAGACGTGTCGCCGTGGTCACCGCGAAGGACAAACTGCGCGCGCTGCTGGGTCACGGTCTGCGCGGCATCTGCTTTTCCGCGGAAAAGGCCCAGGAAGCGCGCATCGACACGCACGGTGTCGAGCAGATTGTCGAGCGCGTCGGCATGCCGGTTCCCTCGGTGTACAGCGCTGAGCTGTCCGAGTTCGTGTTCGCGGCAGGTCTCGAACTGCTGCGTCACGAACGGCCTGACGTAATCTATCTATCCACGACCGACTACGTCCAGCATAAGCACGCGCCCGGCACGCCGGAAGCCAACGACTTCTACGCGATGATGGACCGCTACTTCGCGAAGTATCACGAAGCGGGGGCCGTACTCGCGATCACCGCCGATCACGGGATGAACGCGAAGACCGATGCGCTCGGCCGTCCGCGCGTGGTCTATCTGCAAGACCGGCTCGACGAACGGTTCGGCGAGCAAACATCGCGCGTGATCCTGCCCATCACCGATCCGTACGTCGTGCATCACGGTGCACTGGGATCGTACGCGACGATCTACGTGCGTGACCGAGACCGCGTTCGCGAGATCAGCCGCTTCGTCGCAAGTCTCGATGGCGTCGAGTCGGTGCTCGATCGCGCCGAAGCCAGCGAACGCTTCGAACTGCCGGCGGACCGTATCGGCGATCTCGTCGTACTCGGCGAACGGCTGACCGCGCTCGGGAGCGCCGCCGATCAGCACGACCTGTCGGGCCTTACGGTGCCGCTGCGTTCGCACGGCGGACTTTCCGAACAGAAAGTCCCGCTGATTTTGAACCGCAAGCTGCGCGAGCTCGACGGCGCGCGCCGTCTGCGCAACTTCGACGCATTCGATCTCGCGCTCAATCACGTCGCCTGAAGGCGCTTCCCCATCGTAAAAAAATCAAGCGGTCAGCGCGGCTCAGATCGCGCGCCGCAAGGAGACAAACATGCCCACGGATACCCGTGACGCGTTGCCGTATGCGTCGTTCGAATCGCAGACTTCGCTCACCCAATACCGGTGGCGTGCGCTGATCGGCGTTACGTTCTGCTACCTCTTCTACTACACCGGGCGACAGACGCTCGGATTCGCGGTCGCCGGCATCCAGCAGGATTTTGGTCTGTCGAAATTCGAAATCGGCTGGATCAGCGCGACGATGTTGTGGTGCTATGCGGGCGGCCAGTTCATCAACGGCAATCTCGGCGACAAGCTGGGCGGCAAGACGATGATGATCGCCGGTGCGATTCTGTCGCTGGCGGCGAACTGGCTCTTTAGCTTCGGCCACGCATTCGTGTTCTTGCTGATCGCGTGGGGCATGAACGGCTTCTTCCAGTCGATGGGATTCGCACCCGGCAGCCGCCTGCTGTCGAACTGGTGGGGACAGGAGCGTCGCGGCTTCGTGTACGGGGTGTACGTTGGCTTCTCCGGTTTTTCGTCCGTGCTCGCGTACGTGCTGCCGGTGCTGATCCTCGGCACGCTGCATCTCGGCTGGGTCTGGATCTTCCGCCTCGCGCCGCTGTCGATGCTGCTCGGCGCGCTCGTTCTACTGCTGTTCGTCGCCGAGAAACCGGAGGCGACGCAGGAAGAAGATCGCGATAGCGCGTCCGCTTCGGCCGATGCCGGCGACGATCTGACGAGCGCTGCGCGCTATCGGATCGTGCTGCGCAACTGGCGGCTCTACGTCACTGGCCTCGCGATCGGTTTCCAGAATGCCGCGCGGTATGCGCTGGTCGTCTGGGTGCCCGTGCATTTTCTCGGCACCGACTGGAAAGCGTCGGCCGCACTGATCGATCCGAAGTGGATCACGGTCGCGCTGCCGGTCGGCATGGCGCTAGGCTCGCTGTCCAATAGCTGGATTTCAGACGTGCTGTTCAAGGGGCGGCGCTACCTCGCGATCGTCTGGTACATGGCGATCGCATCGGCAACCGCGATGTGCATGATGTTCGCACCGCACGGTAGCCTGATTGGCGTGGCCCTGCTGTTCCTGTGCGGCTTTTTCACGTTCGGACCGGCTTCGTCGTTCTGGGCGCTGTGTCCGGATATCTTCGGGCGTCGCGCGGCCGGCACCGCGACTGGCGTACTCAACACAATGTCTTACCTATTCGCGGGCATCGGCGAACCCGTAATTGGTCATGTGATCGATGCGACGCGACAAACATCGGTGATATTTCCGATCGTCGCGGGGCTGTGCGCAGCAAGCGCGGTCATGTCGATGGCGATTCGGCGTTGAGCCACCGTGCGCGTTGGTGGAAGGTGGGAAGCGAGTCGGGGTTGCACTTCCACGAGCCGGGTGTACAGCACGCGAAATAGACCATGCCGGCACTTCCTGACGATCGTTTTCATCGCCTCACGATCGTACAAAGGTCAATTGGCATTGACACTCGCGACGGCACGCAACGCCCCGACGCTCGCATTCTAACCGTGCTCGTCAGGGGGGCCGTCGTGCACGCGGTCACCGGCAATCAAGGCATGAACTATGACACTTTCTCGTCGGTTGAAGGCGACCCCGGAATTGGCGTCACCGAGACATAGGTACCGAAAGCAGACGAGGTCAATGGACAAGCTACTGAATGGTCGATCCACGCAGCGAGCAGCGCGTCGCGCCCGAAGAGCCGTCCTCTGCGTTAGGTAAATCGTACGTTACATTAGCGCGCCGTGCAGTCTAGGGATGGAGGGTTAGCCCACAGTTCTGCCCGGAACCCGGAGAAACCACTTCAGAAAAACGCTCTATACTGTTTATATCGATGTTCATTCTTGGAAACGATTGTGACGCGCCTGGCCACCCCGAAACAAGGCTCAGAAGGGCCCCTTTCTTCCAAAAGAAAGAACGCCAGGGACGCGTCGATATCGGCTGCGAGTGAGAAATCGAAGAAGAAGGCGGGAAAAAAGCGGCCCACCCTTGTCGAGGTAACTTCCGTCGGCACCCAGCTGAAGGGCAAGGAGCGCGTGAGGAAGGAAAAGGTCGTGCGCGATTCCTTCACCATGCCACGAACAGACTATGAGAAGGTCGCCGCGCTAAAACAGAAATGTCTGGACGCGGGCGTCCATGTGAACAAGAGCGAGCTATTGCGGGCTGGCCTGCTTCTCCTGGAGGCTGCTTCAAAGGAAGACTTGTACGCGGTCGTGTCGGCGGTCGAAAGAATCAAGACGGGTAGACCGCCAAAGTCCCGTTAGATCGGCTTGCGATTGTCAGTGCGAGGAACTGCCGAAGCCAGCGCCGATCCGGCCAAGACGTACGCAGCCAGTCCAACGCTGAAGCCCATCGCATGGCGATTGGACCGCACTGCCTCTTTGAATGGCCGCTGATCCGGCATGCCCTACGAGTAGGCACGCGAGAAACCCGCTATCGGCGACAGATCACGCCCGTGGGCAACCTTTGTGACGGGGCAATACGATGAAGATGTCTCATAGATTGCGACAGCACCAAGCCGGTCCCATTTGGGGATTGGTTTTCGGTCTTCTGTTCACTGGCATCGGCATTGGTCTGTGGTGCTATGCACAGTTCGGCCGCGCCGCTGGACCTTTTGATGAATCGTTTGCTGTAGGAGCGTTAGTCGTCGGTCTATTTTCTGCGATCTATTCGGGGCGAGAGCTCCACCATATGCGCCAGTAGGTTTCGCTCGTTTGAGCGCTCCGGGGATAGGGACCACCTTGTGTTCCCGTCCGCCCCTTTCTCAATCGTGATAAACAGTGAGCCATTGGACTCCTGCACTTGCTCTCGCTCCTGCAGGCCCGCTCAGCCGTACCCCGCGCGAGTCGCTACTCTCGTCGCGATTATTCCGCCAGCGTTGCCCGCAGTTGCTGGTGTTCTCGCCGAAATACGGCTGCCTAATGGACGGCGCCGCTTGCGCGCTGGGAACCGACGTCCCCGTTTTCGTGGCTCACTCTGGCATACCTTCGCAATGTAAATGGGCGCCGTGGGCAAGAAATGCACCCTGATCAACAACATTGAACATCTGGCTCAGATGCTCGCCGCACTACTCGGAAGTGTCATCGGTTTGGAACGGGAGCAGCTGAACTGGGCGCGACGTCGTCGGCCAACGCCTTAGAAGAGTAGAAGAGCGCGGCTTCTGAACCCGAACGGGGATGTTGGGAGACGCGACACCGCTTCTGAGTTCGGTCTATGATCCAGCGATGTGATTGTTTTCGCTGCGACCTCCTTGCGCCGTCGGCCTCTGACCGGGAATCGCCGCGTTCGTTTCCTGTCGACTTCATCAAGGCCTGCAATGAAGCGTAGAGCTACCGTTATCTGCGAACGCGACGGACGTGTCCTTCTCGTCGCCCGAGCGCGTGGTCGATGGTCATTTCCAGGCGGACGGCAGATAGTCGGCGAAGAGCTCGGAAACGCTGCTGCGCGCGAACTGGCTGAAGAGACGCGCCTCGAAGCCACGCATGTTCGTTACGCCTTTCAGTTCCGGGGCTTGCGAACGCGACATTTTGTGTTTATCGCGTACGTGAGTCCGGACGCGCAGCCCGTGCCTTCCAACGAAATAGCGCACTGTAAATGGTTACGCCTCGAAGAATTGTCTCGCGTCGAGGCAAGCATACCGACCAAAGGCATCGCAGAGATATTGCTCAAACAAGCGAGAAGCCGGCACGGCAGCGCGCTGCGTGAAGCCATCGAGACGATGGCCGCATAGACGGAGTGTCTAAGGACCTACTCGCAGATGATTCATGCCTAGTTTTTGGGTGATTGCGCTATGAAGCTCCGCCAACGTCTCTCGCCATAGTGAATCGGCTCCATTTGTGACTCCGCGAAGCTTCTTCGGCACGATTTCCAAGAGCGCCTGCCCCTTCAGTGAGCGGTCTGAGTTACTCGCCGCCGGTCGACCGATATTGACGATTTCTAGGTTGCCAAGTGGTGTTTTCAGGATTTATGCCCGAGTATTGGGTAACGCCCATTTTTGCGCGGTTGACAAAATTCCTCAGAGTGCCCGCTCTAAGGTTCTTCGTGCGCCCTCCTCTTATATCGCCCGATCGCATGACCGCCTTCCACTCGCAAAGCCCGACACAAACGACTGAGCGGTGTTCGCGACCTTCCTCAAGCTAGGGCTGACTTCTTTCGGCGGACCCGTCGCACACCTCGGCTATTTTCGTGCGGAGTTCGTCACACGCCGAAAGTGGCTCGACGACGCAAGCTACACAGACCTCGTGGCGCTTTGCCAGTTCCTGCCGGGTCCGGCGAGCAGCCAAGTCGGCATCGCGATCGGCTTCGGGCGAGCAGGATGGCTTGGAGCGTTAGCGGCTTGGGCCGGGTTCACGTTACCGTCCGCTGCCGCGTTGATCGTGTTGGCGTTTGGAATGGCACGTTGGGCGCAACTGGCACAGTCTGGAGCCGTACACGGACTGAAGATCGCTGCAGTGGCTATCGTCGCTCAAGCGGTCGTGGGCATGAAGGCGTCGCTCTGCCCCGACCGTCCGACTTCGGGCATTGCTGTCAGCGCCGCTCTCATTGCACTCTCCATTCCGTCGGCCATCGGACAGTTGACTGCCATTGCGCTCGGCGGCGTTGTAGGGTGGCAAATGCTTCCCCTGAAACATTTGGCCCCGGCGCAGCATCGCCGCTATGAGATCAGCAGAACTCAAGGCATGATCCTGCTGACTGCCTTTGCATGCCTGCTGCTCTTGCTGCCCGGCCTTGCCAGTTTGACCGGCATGCAATGGGTTAAAGCAGCGGCTGTCTTCTATAGGTCCGGGGCCCTCGTTTTCGGCGGGGGTCACGTTGTGTTGCCATTGCTTCAAGCCAGCGTCGTGCCGCCTGGCTGGGTCGCCAACGATGTCTTCCTCGCCGGTTACGGTGCGGCTCAAGCCGTACCCGGCCCCCTCTTCACCTTTGCTGCATTCCTGGGTGCTGTCATGCCTTCACCCTTGGGCGGATGGCAAGGCGGCCTGGCCATGCTCGGGGCAATGTTCCTGCCGGCGTTCTTGCTCGTTTTGGGTGCCTTACCATTCTGGGAGACGCTTCGTCAGCGGGACGCAATACAGCGGGCAATGAGAGGCGTCAACGCGGCCGTGGTTGGAATTCTTGGAGCCGCGCTTTACGATCCGGTCTGGACGAGCGCCGTGCATTCGCGTTCAGACGTCGGACTCGCGCTGGCCGCGCTTGGCTTGTTGATGGTCGGCCGCGTGTCTCCGGTCTTCGTTGTGGCGCTGACAGCAGTCGGCGGATTTGTCTTCGCCGCCTGAACTGTCCCGAAGCGTACCGGCGCTCCTTAAGCCAGGGAACGTCCCATGAGATTCAGCACGGTGTGTCCTTGACAGCGGACCTGGAAGCCGAGCGAGCCAGTCGGCCATCGCCGTTCACCCCTCATTTTGATCGTCGCCGTCGGTCTTATTGGCGACCGTGTCACGTGTTCCACTTTTCGCGTGAAGGTGCGCTAGAAGTCCAGAGATCAGGCGCGTGACGTGAGATAGCCACGATTCCTGGGAAGACCATGTCCACCACGCGAAATGATGAAAGAACACGAAGGCGGCCCGGTAACCTCGTCGCCACGAGGCTGGAAGCCCTAGGTGGGGGAAACTCTCCAGCGGACGGTGCCCGACGGTCATTGCGCCAGGCGTGAGATATACCGCGGCCAAGATCAGCGTCGGAATCGAACATCCGCACGCCCCTATAAAAAGGAAAGCGGGAAAGCAATACCTGCCACGCCGAGCGACGCCGCACTTCGAGCCTCACCCATATCTCGCGCAACGGTTCAGGACGTTGGCCGTCGCATGCCGTATATCGGTTCCACCGACGACGTACACGACGAACTCAGCAATATTCGTCGCGTGGTCTCCGATGCGCTCGATACCCTTTGCCACGAACATGTAGTCGAGCGCCACGCTGATCATACGAGGGTGCTCGCTCATATAAGGCACCATCCGAGTCGCGAAGGCGCGAAATTCTTCATCGATCGCGAAGTCATCTTCCATGACTTGAATTGCCGCTTTCGTATCCATCCGTGCGAATGCATCAAGCGCCCTGTTCAAGATGTCGGACGCGAGCTGTCCCGCTCTTAGGACTTCGGCGAAGTCGAAAGCCTGAGGCTCGACCTGCTCGTCAATGCGCTTCGCACACTTGGCGACCTTGTGAGCTTCGTCTGCCGCTCTTTCGAGGTTGGAAGTACATTTCGAACTCGCCATCAGCAAACGCAAATCACGAGCCGCAGGCTGGCGCCGCGCGATCACTTGACCCAAGGCTTCATCGAGTTCTCGTTCGGCGAGGTTCACGTGCTTCTCGTCCTCAACGATCGCAGCGAATTCACGCGGGACGAACCGCTCGAGCAGCACAACCGCCCGAGTAACCTGCTGCTCCACCATGCCGCCCATGGCGAGCAGTCGAGTTGACAAACGCGCCAAGTCAGCATCGAACTGGCTTGAGAGGTGCTTATCCGTCACCATGGCTCCCGATTTTTGTGCATGTCTACCGGCCCAATGAACTTCCACCCAACTCCGATCGCACGCCTTTGCTAGTTCTCCACTAATCGTTCAGAACATTATCGGCTTCATCATTATTGCCGCGTACGAGCGTTGGTTCTGTGAAGTTGTCATGAAAACCGGATCGGACTGAAGAGATATCGAAGTCTTCGATCGGCCAGCCCGCCAGCGAAGCGCGAGCGTGCTACTTCGACACCCGGGTGGTCGGCGACTTTCGCCTGTCTGTGACAAACATGTCACAATCGCGGAACTCGCAGCGATGGGGCCTGAGGTCTTGCGCGCCAGGGACTTCATTCTCTTCTGGTTCGAACTCGCTCGGGACAGCCCATGCCGCGCGCTCGGCACCCGCGCGTCCAGAGACCGAGGCACGTCATGCCCCAGACGTACGAATACAACGGCTTCACCCTTCAGATCGCCATCGAGCATGATTTTCATCGCTCGCCGCCTTGCAGCAGCCAGCTCGGATACGTTGCGGTCGTCCGCATTTGTCAGCCGGGAACGATGCTCTCCTGGTTCTCTCCGCTCAGACTGGGCGAAGCAGGTGGTCGATCGTTCGCCAGCAGAGCAGAAGCACTGGACGGCGGCTTCAGTGCTGCCCAACGCATGGTCGACGACCTGCTTTGTTGAGCATATTGTCGAGTTGCCATCCGTGGACTCTGCTGAAGGCGTTGATCCGGCCCTGTGCGTATCCGTCGAATCCGCGGGTTTCCACCGCAGCACGATGTGATGATCGACGATGTCGGTCCGCTAAAGGGCATTAACCCGACGTAGTATTCCGGCGCGGCCCGTGTATGCCCCTTGAGCACCAGGGTACGGATCTGGTGCTCGACAACGGACGCTCATGCCCGCGACAACCGGCAACGGCTTGCCGTTTCAGCGTTTGCTATCGCCGCCTACAGAACATGAGTGGCCACCCACCATCCCGCCGCAGCAAGCGCAGCAGCAGCCGGAATCGTCAGCACCCAGGCCCAAACAATGTTTCCAGCCACACCCCACCGCACTGCGCTAAGCTTCTGAGTTGCGCCGACACCGACAATTGCGCCCGTGATCGTGTGAGTCGTCGACACCGGAATGCCGAGCCAGGACGCGGCGAAGAGTGTCAGCGCACCACCCGACTCCGCGCAAAAGCCTCCGACCGGCCTGAGCTTCGTGATCTTCTGTCCCATCGTGCGAACAATGCGCCAGCCGCCAAAGAGTGTGCCGACGCCCATGGACAAATAGCAGCCGCCGATCACCCAAAGCGGCGGCGCATCGGCGTTAACCGACGCATAGCCGGTGGCGATCAGCAGCATCCAGATGATCCCGATGGTCTTTTGCGCGTCGTTGCCACCGTGTCCAAGACTATAAAGACCCGCCGATACCAGTTGCAGCCGTCGAAAGCGGCGGTCGACTTTGCTAGGCGGGGTGCGGAAACAAATCCATGAGACGGCCAGCATGAAGCACGATCCGAGCACGAACCCGAGCAGCGGGGAGATGAAGATAAACGCGACCGTTTTGAGCAGCCCGTCGTAGTTGAGCGCACTCCAGCCCGACTTTGCAAGCGCGGAACCGACAAGGCCGCCGATCAGCGCATGCGACGAGCTCGATGGAATCCCGTACACCCAGGTAATCACGTTCCAGGCGATTGCACCGAAGAGCGCGCCAAAGATCACGTAATGGTCAACGATCGACGGGTCGATTGTGCCCTTCCCGACCGTCTGCGCCACCTTCAGATGGAAAACGAAATAGGCAATGACGTTGAACGTTGCAGCGAAGGCGACTGCCTGCTGCGGTTTCAATACCCCGGTCGACACGACGGTCGCGATCGAATTCGCTGCATCATGAAAACCGTTCATGAAGTCAAACAGAAGCGCGATCGCGACTAGCAGAACGACGATCCAAACTCCGAGCTGAATGGACTGCATCAGGCGTTTTCCAGCACGATGCCTTCGATAATGTTCGCAACGTCCTCGCACTTGTCGGTGATCGTCTCGAGCAACTCATAGACCGCCTTGAGCTTGATCAGCGTCTTGACGTCGTTTTCCTCACGGAATAGTTTGGACATCGCTGAGCGCAAGACACGGTCCGCGTCGGATTCCAGTCGGTCTATGTCCTCGCAGGCCTTCAGGATCTGAGGCGTTTGCTTCATGTTCGACAGCAGGCTGACCGCGAACTGCACGCGCTCCGCTGTCGAGCTGCAAATGCGCGCGAGCTGGCTCGCTTCGGATCCGACGGAACGCACATCGTAGAGTGAGATGGCGGTGGCGACGTCCTCCATCAGATCGAGGATGTCGTCCATGGTCGTGATCAGCTTGTGAATGACGTCGCGGTCGAACGGCGTGATGAACGTCTTGTGCAACAAGTCCATCGTTTCACGCGTGAGCTTGTCTGCCTCCTTCTCCGCCTTCTGCACGTTGCGCTTGTAGATTTCAGCGTCCTGCAGTAACTCGAGTTCCTTACTCGCCGCGACGATGCAAACTGCGTGTGCGTTGAAGATGTCGAAAAACCTGCCCTCGGTGGGCATGAACCTGCCGAACATGAAATCCCCCGATATAAGTCAGACCTTAGACTGTCACGAAAGGGTCATATTGTAGCTGCTCAACTGCGAACGACCTGCAATTGCGCGCCGGCACGAACAGCTAGTGGGCGTTCTCGTCCAGCACGAGCAAGTTGTCATGCGAAAAGCCAAGCGCGACCGGCTGGCCACGTTCGGGCAGGACCCGGTGGGGATCGTTGAAGAGGTCGAGAGTGACAACGGCCTTGCTGATTCGCGCGCGAATACGGACCACCGCACCAAGGAAGCTGATCTCTTCCACGGTGGCAGCAAGGGAATTCCGGCCGTTCGACGGCGGCTCCAGCAGGATCGACTCAGGCCGCAGCGCCAGCAGCCGCTCTTTGCCCGCATCGTCGGGCGGTAGCGGCCTCGACGTCACGAGTTCCTGCCCTTCTACCGCGATGCGACCGGTCGCGGGATCGATCACACGTCCAGCGAGGATGTTAAGCGTCCCCACGAACGAAGCGACGAAGCGTGTACGCGGAAAGTTGTAAATATCGAGCGGTGCGCCGACCTGCTCGACGCGCCCGTCGTTCATTACGACGATGCGGTCCGAAATTGACAGAGCTTCTTCCTGATCGTGCGTGACGAAGATCGACGTTATGCCGAGGTCACGCTGCAGTGCCCGAATGTCTTCACGCAGCGACACACGGATTTTTGCGTCGAGCGCGGACAGAGGTTCGTCGAGGAGCAGCACGTGTGGCTTGCTGGCAAGCGCACGCGCCAAAGCCACGCGCTGCTGCTGGCCACCCGATAATTGCCACGGATAACGCGCGGCGAGATGAGGCAGCTTGATGAGTTCGAGCATCGCAGCGACACGCTCATCCAACTCCTTTTGCGGGCGCTTTGCGACCTTCAGCGCGAAGCCGATGTTCTGCGCCACCGTCATGTTCGGAAACAGCGCATAGGCCTGGAACACCATACCGACCGCGCGCTCGCGCGTGCGCACATACGTGACGTCCCGTCCATCGAGGCGGATCGTGCCGCGCGTGGGCGTTTCGAATCCAGCGATCATGCGCAGCACGGTGGTTTTTCCGCATCCCGACGGCCCGAGAAAGGTGATGAATTCTCCCTTCTCGATCTTCATGTCGAACTGATGCAGTGCGACGTTCGGTCCGAACGTCTTGTGCAGATTGTCGATCTCGAGGAATGCCATGGGTCGTGGCCTCGCCGACTCAGATTTTATGGCCGGCCAGCGCGCGCGCCGAGCCGAACACCTGGATCAACCCCATCGATGCCCACGTGACAATGAAGGCGATGATCGCCAGCGCCGAGGGCTCGTAGGCGCGGTTCGCGCCGATGAGTTGCAGGTATGGGCCGAATGCCGGGCGATCCAAGAGGCTCGCGATCGTAAATTCGCCGATTACGACGGCGAACGTCAGGAAAGCCCCAGAGAGAATCCCTGAGCGCACATTTGGAAAGATCACGCGGAAAAGGATCGTCGTCCATCCGGCACCGAGGCACTCGGCTGCCTCGGTCAACGAGCGGACATCGACGGCGCGCATCCCTGCGTCGACGGCGCGGTACATGTAAGGCAGCGATAGCGTGACGTACCCGAACACGAGCAGCAGATCGGTCGCGCGCTCGTTGCTGGTGAGCGGCAGAATCGAACTGCTGTTGTAGATGCGCAAGTAGCCGAAGACGATGACGATGGCCGGTATCACGAGCGGCAGCAAGGTGATGAACTCGACGACCGGCCGCAACTTGGGCAGACGCAACTGCACCCAGTACGCGGTGGGCACGACGAGCAGCACGCCGATCACGATGGTGAGCAACCCCATCAGCACCGAATAGCCGAATGAAGCCTGGAAATGGGGATCGCCCAGCACGACCTTGTACGCATCGAAGCTATACGCACCGCGACGCATCCGCAGGCTGAACTCGAAGGTCGCGGCAAGTGGAATCAAAAAATATAGGGTGCCGATGATTATCGCGATCCAGGCACCCGCGCGGGACTGCGTTTTCATCGGCGACCTCTTTCGGCTCGTGCGCGCAACCAAATGTAGCCGCCATTCGACAGGCCCGTAACCACAATCATGCCGAGTGCAAGGGCGTAACCGAGATTCTGGTTATGCAATACGTCGCCGCGAATCTGCGCGTACAACAGGATCGGAACGATGTTGAGGGAGCTGCCCGTCAGCGCGTAGGCCGTGGCGACCGCGCCGAACGCGTTGGCGAATAGCAGCAAGGTCGCGCCTAGCAGGCTCGGCCAGAGGACCGGCAAACCGACGTAGCGCCAGTACTGCGCCGCCGTGCCGCCGAGGCAGTCGCACGCTTCGCGCCACTCGCGTTTCAGACCATCGAGGGCTGGGGTGATGATTAGCACCATCAAAGGTATCTGGAAGTACAGGTATGTGATGGTGAGGCCGAAGAAGCTGAGAATGCTGAAGCCGGTGGAATAGAGATTGAAGTCAAGATATTTCCTCGCCAGCACCGTCACGAGACCCACGCGCCCCAATGTGCAGATGAACGCGAAGGCAAGCGGCACGCCCGCGAAGTTGGATGCGACGCCCGAAAAGGTCATGAGCGTCGGGCGGATCCAAGCGGGCAACCGGCCGTGTACCGCGGCCCACGCAAGCAACGCACCGAAGATCGCCCCGCCAGCAGCGGATGCAACGCTCACTTTCACGCTGATCCAGTAGGCATCGAGCACAGCCGGTTGAAACAGCTCGCGAAGGTTCACCAGCGTGAAATGTCCCTGCGCGTCCTGAAACGCGCCGACCATCAGAAAAGCGGTGGGCAATAAAAGGAACAGCAGCGCGAACGCGAAAAACGGCGCGACCCCCGCATAAGTCAGCCAGCTCGCACCGCTGCTGTCACGCACGGGTCCGGATTTCGGCGCGGGCGCAGCCGGCGTCAGTAAGTCCGGGCCTGAGGCGCCTGGCTGCGGAGATGCGCTCATCGCGGCGGTCTCGCGCGTGCCTACTTCACATTCGCGCCAACGATCTGATCCCAGCCTTTGGTCACGGCGTCCTTCGTGGCGTTCTGCTGATCGAGCGTCGGAAAAACTGCGTTGCTGTAGGCCGACGCTGGCGGGAGCTTGGCGAGCAGCGCCTGCGGCACCTTCTTTTGCGCGACGAGCTCGTTATAGCGCATCGGATGACAATAGCCGGCCAGCCAGCCGAGTTGCCCTTCGTCGGAGTAGAGGAATTCCATCCAGAGCTTTGCGGCATTCGGGTGAGGCGCGTAAGCGCTGATCGCCTGCACATAGACGCCCGCCACCACGCCGGTCTTCGGCACGATCACCTGCACTTTCGGGTTGCCTTTAAGCGTGTCCCGATCCGCAAGCGCGTTGTAATCCCAGCGCACAATGATGGGCGTCGTGCCTTGCGCGAGCGACGCCGCCTTGCCGATCACCGGCACGAAGTTCCCGCTCTTGTTCAGATCGGCGAAGAACTTGAGGCCCGCCTGATCGGCCTTGGTTGCATCGCCCTTGCTTTGCGAAAGGCCCGCCGCATAAACCGCCTGAATCGCCTGGTTCGCGGAGCGTGGGTCGCCGGCGAGTGAGACGGCATTACGATAGTGTGACTTGAGCAGATCGCCCCAATCGGCCGGCGGCTTGTCGATCATGTCTGCGTTGACTTCGAACGCAAGCACGCCGTAGTAGTCACCGTACCAGTAACCGTCCGCGTCCTTGGAAGCAGCCGGGATAGACGCCCATGTCGCTACCTTGTAAGGCTGCAACAAGCCTTCTTTCTTTGCGGAGGGGCCGAACGACAGGCCGACATCGATCACATCGGGCGCCTGCGGTCCCTTGTTGCCTTTGTTCGCCTTGATGGCTTCGATCTCGTCGCCCGAGCCGGCGTCCGGATTGAGCTCATTAACGTGGATGCCGTATTTTTTCTGGAAGGCGTCAATCAGCGCACCGTATCCGCACCAGTCGTGAGGCAATGCGATCGTGGTCAACTGACCTTCCTGCTTGGCGGCAGCGACAAGCGCGTCGGGTGGAGCAGCTGATGCAGGGTTAATGCCGCCCCCAACCAGCCCTGCAGCCGCGGAAATCGAAAGGAAACGGCCCGCCCAGATACGCTTCATCGTCATCGCTGCTCCCAAAGAGGAAGATAGTGCGTTGAAGAGATCCGCCGATTGCTGATGCAGGCTAGATTCAAATCCTCAATTTTGCAAGCTGCCAAAAAAGTACAACTTCCTTCTACGGTAGATGTAAGCTGAACGGGACGTGCGAACGAAGCCCTCTGTTTGATTCCACAAATGAGCATTCCATATGTGGCAGAAAGACCGTCATCAGCGCATCTGCGCGCTCCTGTCGATGCTGGGGCAAGTCTCGAACGAAAGGATCGTGGCGGATCTTGGTGTGTCACGCGAAACGGTGCGCCGCGACCTGCTCGACCTGGAACAAACGGGCGCGCTGCGGCGCGTGCATGGGGGTGCCGTGCCCGTCGCCGACGAAGCACCGATCACCGAGCGCGCCCGCGCTCGGGTACGGGCAAAAACAGCGATCGCCAAGGCGGCGATCGGAATCATCCACGACGGTCAGACGGTATTCGTCGATGCCGGGACCACCACCGCCATTCTCGCTGACGAACTCGCGAAGCTCGCTAATCTCACAATCGTCACGAACTCGGTCGACGTCGCGCTCCGGTTGCGCGGCACATCAGAACCGCATGAGCGCGCACGCGCCAACAACGAAATTATCTTGCTTGGCGGCACGCTCAGTGATCGCGCGGCCGCCACCACGGGCGCGACGACCGTGCTGGACATTCGGCGCTATCGGGCAGATCTCGCGATGCTGTCGCCCGTCGGCATCGACCAGGACCACGGTGCGAGCAACTTCGATCGGGCGGAAGCAGAGATCGCCCGAGCGATGGTCGAGAATGCGGACCGCGTTGCGATACTCGCCGATCACAGCAAAATCGGCCAGCGCAGCCGCATCACGTTCTGCGCACCCCGCGAGATCGACGTCTTGGTGACGGACCGCAAGTCGGGCGAGGCAGCAGATTTCCGTGCGCTGAAGAAGACAGTGGGAAACCTGGTGCTTGCATGAGGGAACTCACTCCTTGACGTGCAGCGTGTCGAGGGAACGCCTGCGCAAGCGTGTGTCATGCAACGCGCCTGCCGCATCGAGCACCGGATAGGCTGTCGAACAGAAGAGGGAGTTCAATCGCTTCATGTTGCCGATGAGATCGAGGTGCAGCGCGCTGGTTTCCATGGTTCTCATGGACTGCCCTGCGAGCCGATCGAGATGTTTGTGGGAGTACGCCCGCTCGAGATCACGAAAGCGCTCCTTCTCCGCCAGCAACTGTTCGGCACACCGGAGGTCGTTGTTGAGGAACACGGACAGTCCGAGCCGCAGATTGCTGACAAGGCGTGCGTGCAGATCGTCGAGTTCTCCGAGGCCTTGCTCGGAGAACGCAAGGCGCTGGGAGATCTTCTTCTCTTCGATATCGCTCACGATTCGCTCGATGATGTCTCCGGCATGCTCAAGGTTGATCGTCAACGAAATGATGTCGGTCCAGCGACGGCTTTCCGCCTCGTCGAGTTGTTCACGGGATATCAGCGTCAGATAGCTTTTCACCTCGGCATAGAGTTGATCGACGTCGTCGTCCATGCGCATCGTCTCGCGAGCGACAGTGAGATCGTTTCGTCGTAGAAGGTCCGACACGTTATCGAGCATGACGCGCACGATGTCACCGATGCGGAGGACCTCCCGTGATGCGTTCGCCAACGCGAGACTCGGCGTTGCGAGCCCGGCTGGATCGAGATAGAGCGGGCGTAGTTCGCCCGTCGTGACCGCACGATCGGGCAGCAGGCGGCGGCTGATCGCAGCGACACGGTCGACGAGCGCGAGGCAAGCGCAACAGCGCACGAGGTTGTAGATCACATGAAATCCGACCACCGCTTCGCGCGGATTGGTGATCAGAACAGGCAATCCGCGTGCGAGCAGCGATGCAAACGGCAGGATGACGATAGCGCCAGCTAGCTTGAACGCAAAGCTGCCTGCAGAAAGCCGTCGTGCCGCCGCGTTCTGCGGAAACGCATTGAGCAGGGCCAGGAGCCCGCTGCCGAGATTCGCACCAACGACCAGGCACAAGGCGACCTTCAGCGAGATCACGCCCGATGAAGCCAGCGTCGCCGTCAGCAGGACGGCAGCGAGGCTCGAGTAAGAGAGCATCGCGAAGCCGGCGCCCACGAGCGCGTCAAGCATCGTGTCGCCCGTGAGCGCACTGAACATCACCCGCACGCCTGCACCCTGCATCATTGGCTGCGCCGCTTCGACGATGAGATGAAGCGCCAGAAGGATCAATCCAAGTCCGATGATCGTGCGTCCCACCTGTCCCGCTCGGGTCTGCTTGCGAGTGAGAAACAGCGGCACGCCAAAGAGGATCAGTATCGGCGAAAGCCATGACAGATCGAGCGTCAGCACGCGCGCCATCAACGCGGTTCCGACATCCGCGCCGAGCATGACGGTCAACCCGGCGGCCAGCGGCACTAATCCTTGGGCGGCAAACGACGTGACGATCACCGCTGTAGCGTTACTGCTCTGTACCAGGCTCGTGACGCCTATACCCGCAAGAAATGCTCGCCTCTTGCTGCCGGTACTGCGCCCCAGAATCGCACGAAGATCTGCGCCGAGTACCCGGAGAATGCCGGTACGGACAATATGTGAGCCCCACACCAAAAGAGCGACGCCAGATAACAAATTGAGCAGGATTAGCACGGCTGATTGGTTCCCTCTCAGAAGCAAAAGCGACGCGGCACTTTGATCTTGGAATTGTGACAGTAGTGTTACACACTTCCGCCGTGTTGCAATGGAGTTATCCTGCAATGCAACATACTTGCTTGGCGGGCCCATAAATAAGGGCAAGGTCTGTTGGCGAGTGAGCGTGCCGTTTCGGAATAAGCGATGAATCCGCTCAACGAAAAGAGCACATCGTTGATCACTTGAGATCTGAATCTGACCGAACCCGTCAGCAGGTAGATCGGCGCGGTCTCGTGCAGACCCACAATGGGATACCTGATCGTACTGTGCGTGGGTATGTTGGCCGGTATGTTAAGCGGCGCAATTTGGCACAGCCTCATCAATGACGTTGCTGCCCGCCACAGGCAGTTCCCATCATCGCAATTCGTCGCGATCATGAGGAATTTCGGCAAGGTGCTGTCGTGGTGGCGCGAGATCGACTGGAAAGCCTGACCGTCGCGCCAGATATCTTGCTAGGCGTTCGAACGCTGCTCGGGCCTCATTCCGTCGAGGTTGCGCTGAGTGTTCTTGGCCGGCGGCGTCGTATCGACCGGACCGATCACCGTGCCCCTTTTTCATGACCGATGATCTTGTGAAGGACGCGTTTCTCGCGACCGAGGCCGCCAGTTCGCTGGCGGTGTATGGCGCGACAGTCACCGCGTTTCACCGGTTCGGCGCTCTGCTCTCTCATATCATCGCGCGAAGACTGATCACCGGCGGTTCGATCATGGCGGACACACTTTGCGCGCACAGCATTGTTGCGGGCATGTCCGCGAACATATTCCGGGTTTGATCGACGCGCTGATGGTGTCGTCCGCTTATCGTTGCTTTGAACTGCAGTCCGCTGAAATCCGCGTTTGAGGCGATTCCCCTTGTACGAAACCCTTCCGTTACATATCGTTGGGTTATTCGAACGAAGTCACGGCGCAGGCCGCATTCGATGGCCGTCCAATTGGTTAGAGCAGAGAACGCGTGCCGGCTTGCTTGCCGGCACTGAGACATGCGAGGTGACCGCCATGGAATTCGTTCTATTACTTTCGATTTTCCTCACGTCCACTGGATATCTTCGCAAGGCTCGGTACCGCCAGCTCCGCCGACGGCGACTTCGCCCGCGCCACCGTCGGAGCCTGAACCCGCCGCCAACCGTTCCCTTGGTGCAAACAGGACGGTGGCCTCTCGAGAAGCGTGGAGTTCATAAGAGAAGGAATTACGTCAGTCTCGGCTTGGACATGTGGGGCGGTACCCCCGTGCTCTCTCGACCCGAATCTTCGTGGATGCAATACGAGCATAGGCTAAACGCGAGCCCGGCAAACGACGCTTGCGCCCGCATCACAACGCTTTGTACGGTGGCTTTGGCAATGGCTCCCCTTCAAGATGGGCCAGTGCCCAGTCCACTGCGAACAGCTTCGCCGCATTAGCTGAAGCAAATCGACCAATGTCATCAAAAATCTGCTGCGTTCCGTCTTCGGTACGAATAACCACGCTTGAGTTGAAGATTCGATCAATCTTGGTAATGATCGGCCTGATTTTTGAGCCTTTATGTTGCATTTCCATTAAAATTCACCTTAATTATTTTATTCTCAGGTTCTACGGGCGTCTATTTTCCACAAATTTACCTTTCTGAATAGTTTCGCGAAAACGACTGCTCTTTTAGTGGAAGCGTGCGTGGAGCATGGCAGGCACCTTTAAGCTACTTGGAGATCGCGCCCACGCCGCGGCAACCTGCTCGACGGCGTGTGGGACGGCGCCATTCGAGCAATTCAAGTTCTTACCGGGCATGCCGTAATGGCGTCCATGAAAGACGATCAACGACCCAGCCCCGCCTGGCGAGGCGCATTGATGGCCGAAGCTCATGCCCTCGCCTTGACTGTCGCCACAATTCGCAGGGCGCGCGGCAAGCCGAACCCCGAAGACTATGCGGTGGACTCGCCCGAGTGGCATGAAATCGCTGCGGACTTTGCGCGCGATGTCCTACGCATGCTCGAGTGCGATTCGGTTGGACTCAGCGATGAATTCGATGTCATCCACCGTGACGTCGATGACGACTACCTTGGAATCGGAGCCGCAGGCTGAGGTGCTAATCTCGATGATCCTGGAATGGCATCGCCGCTCGGCGAGATGATGCTGGCTAAGCACGTGCTCTCAACGGCAGTACGCTGAGGAGACCGCGACAACCGTACCTCGGCGGCCTTGCTGGTGTTCTTGGGCTACCCGTTCTATCAGGCGCTTATCGGTCACACGGTGATTCCGGTCGTCCTGTTTATACCCGTAGGTGATGTCTTTTCGCTGGCAAGCGGTACGTGCGAATCGGTTCTTGCCGACCAGTTCCCGGTTCAGGTGCGATTCAGCGGCATCGCGCTTTCGTATAACGCCTCGGTCCTCGTCTTCAGCGGTTTTGCACCGTTGCTCGCGACGATGCTGATCCGCGAAACGGGCTCGCTGGCTGCGCCCGCCTACTTCGTGATCGGCACCCTGGTATCGCGTTGCTCGCAAGTTTTGCATTGCCCGCTGGCCGATCGGCTTCGCGCGACGGATTGCGAGCGGATCGACTCAACGGCGAACCCTCGCGTTGAACCCCAATCGCCCGGGGCGCAAAGTCTGAGTCGAACGTGCTCCCCTAAGCAACCAGACGAGCCCGACCGCGTCACAAGCGCGTCGACACACCGACACGCGCGAGCGTCTGCAAGCGTTTGCTCGCAGACGCATCGGGCCGAAGCAACGCGTTGATCCACGCCAGCGTCACCGCGTTGTCGCCGCTAGCCGCGCTGATAAAAGACGTTGCGCGGACCTCGTCTTCTGGAGCTTGTTCGTTATTCAGTGCCGTCACCGATGACG
>NZ_FCOM02000274.1 GCF_001544695.2 Caballeronia arvi | reverse complement strand
CGGCAAAAGCCGCCATCGTCTCCCAGGTGGGTCAGTTTTATGTCGGCGACAGGGTCAGTTTTACATCGGCGCTAACACGAAGAAGGAATGAACTGGAAAACAACCTTCCACCGAAGGCGAAGATGGACTTGCAAAAAGAAATGTTGCGGTTGTGCGATGCTAACAATGGTTGGACCAGAGACCTTCTCGGACGTGACCGAGAAAGACTTAAACATGAGCTCGAGAGAGCCGGCCCGGACGTTGCGCTCACGCTCCCGCTACTGACCACGTTGCACGAGGCTCATGAGGCTATGCAAGCGTATCGAAGGCATTTACTCGACACAATTGAGCGAATCAAAAGGGGCGCTCTGTAGCTCTATGCCAGGTCGATGCGAAGCAGGCACTTCGAACGACTGCGATAGTCCCATTTGGGAGGCGACGGTCGGGCAGGCTGGTGGACATAAGTAGGCGAGCAGTGTTTCGATACGTATGACGGAGATGGACTCATCTACGTCGTTGCTGTCGGCGTGAAGACGCTCTTGCGCGTGCTGACAAGGCGCTGTACCGCGCAAAGCTAGGCGGTCGCTATCGAATCGAAGCTTGACATTTCCTGACTGTCTTCGTATCTGACAGCCAGTCATGCCGAAGGCCTTAAAAATGGACAACAACGCATCCAAGCTCTTTGTGTTTTCAGGCGCAGGACTGTCGGCCGAAAGCGGTCTTTCGACTTTTCGTACGGGGGACGGCATCTGGACTCGCAACAGCGTCGAGGAGGTCTGCAGCATTAACACCTGGCGGCGGAACCGCGCGGCCGTCTTCGAGTTTTACAACGACCGCATTCGCGAAAAGCACGACGCCAAGCCAAACGCTGCACATATGCTGCTGGCGAAGTGGCAGAACACGTGGGGAGCTGAACGCGTCCAACTGTTGACCCTGGCGGGCACCCAAACTCCCCCAGGGATGGGCACTTCAATTTCCCCCACCCGATGACCACCGGCTGAACTGCTG
>NZ_FCOM02000086.1 GCF_001544695.2 Caballeronia arvi | reverse complement strand
TCGACCGGGTTTGACTCCCATATCCACCACGGCCTGGATCACCTTCAGACGGTCGAGTTCGCGCATGTTCAATGTCACCAACGTTGCTGGCTTCATGGACGACTCCTGCAGTGCTGCAGTGAGTCGCCAGCTTGCCAGAGGTCGCAAAACGCGACATTTGTATCTTGCTAGAACACGACATTCTCATGTTGCTCCCACAAACCACAATGCGCTAATGTTCATTATGTCAAGACGGCGTCAACCACTCAACGCATGCCGCCACGGCCGTCACGCAGCTTCGCCCTTGATCGACATCAGTCCGACCGCAGATCCGATGAGGGGCTTTGGGCTTTTGTACCGCTTGCAGAAAACGGAGTAAGTCGAGCGGGTCGGATCCAAAGCGCAGATCCGTCATTCATGATCGCGCAAGATGACTAGTCGCTCGGCGAAAGGGCCCGAATACACGGCCTGGTAATAGAGGGGCCGGTTTCGCAGGGTATAACCGCGCATTTCCATGATGAAGCCGGGTTGGCCACTTTCTATTTTCAGCTCGCGCGCGGCGACTTCCGGAAGCACGTCGAAGCGAATCCACTGATCCACCCGCTGCGTTGGCAAAGAAAGACGCTGGGCGACCAGTTCGCGCAGGTTCCGTTCGAGCGCGGCCCGATCGACCCCGCCCAGTTCCGAAAAGTCTTCCTCACGTAGCCAGAACTCGCTGTATAGATCGAATCTCCCTCCGACGTTGATGACGCGATCGATTCGAACGAACCCGTCGCCGGCCAGGAACTCAGACCAGGGTCCTTTGCGTTTGAGGCGTTTCACGGAGCGCGCATGAACGTAGGACGGCATGTCGTTACCGTCCGCATCGCGAAACTGCAGATAACGGACATCCGCCGGCGCGACGCGCGTACCGGACACAAAGGTACCCCTTCCCTGTTCCCGCGTAATGAGCCCGGAATGCACAAGCTGCATCAGCGCCTTTTGGACGGTGCCCACGCTGACGCCGTGTTTCACTGCGAGCTCGGACTCCGAGGGCAGACGATCGCCCTCGCGCAGACCCCCGGATTCGATGTGCCGGATGATCGATTCCGACACCATGGATAGCTTCGTCATTTGGTCTCTGAGACGTTTATCAAATCCGGATATTCGCGCTTCCCCTCCGGCAATGGTCGTTGCTTGCATGGCGCCCACTGATCCTCTATGCATCGCGTACGACGATTCATCGGTCCGCGACCCAAATCGGGCAAGAAACCGCTCTGGTCGAGTCCGCTGCCGCCCACTTTCATGCAACGCGTGAATATTGCCACACGCGCATTGACTGCGGGCGTGACTGATTGAAATCCAGTCAGGCCTGTCGTGGTTGGCCTTGCTCGCGGCCTCGTCAATGTGTCGCTGCCGCTCGCGTTCCGAGACGGATCGGCGAATCGTTGCCGTTGCCTGCATCAAAGCGGACATATGAACCATGCAGATCCATCCAGTCGTAGTGGCCGTGAGCGGCCCATGCCCAGTTGCGAGAAGGCGACGGCTGGGCATTCGGTTTCGATGTCGCTGCTTCGTTACTGTCGACGGTCTGGACGTCGAGCGTGTCGGCTTTCAGCGAACGAGTTGCGCGCGTAGGTAAGGTCATTTCGATACGTTCCTCGATTAGATGGGCAATGCCTCGACCCTGTCGTACCTGGGGTTCAGTCAGGCATTGGTGTGCGCGTCCGGCCGGCGCTGTGCATGCACAGCGCCGGCCATGTGAGATTCCGCGTTCAGACTGAACTTCGATCGCATTTGCGGTTTTTCGTGGACGCGCACCTCGCGCTGCCTCGTGACGCCTCAGGCAAGTCGACGACCCAATGTTTCGCGGACCATGGCAAGCCCCGCGAGTGAAATCAGGCCGCAGCCGATCACATAGTAAGCAGGCGCATTGGGATCCCTGGTCAGATGGATCAGCAAGGTCGAGAAGAACTGCGAAAAGCTCCCGAAGACGACGACCGCAACGTAATAGCTCACCGACAGCCCGGTTGCGCGCAGCCGTTGCGGCAGCACTTCGCTCACCAGCACGAGGGTCGAAGCGGAGGTCATCGCCATGGGGATCGCGAGGCATCCGGCGACGATCAGCAGGCAAGTCAGAGAATGCACGTTGTTGAGCGCGTAGAACGCCGGGTAAATCATGGCGAGCATTGCGAAGCGCGACCACCACACGACTTTGCGGCGGCCGACGCGATCGCTGAGCCAGCCGGCGAACGGCGAGAGCACAGCAAGCGCCAGCGAGCCCACGAAGCCCGCCCAGATCGATTGCGAAAGCGGAAGGTGAAGCTGAATCGCGCCGTAGTTCGGGAGATAGAAGACGACGATATGCACCGCCGATGCCAGTCCGATCATCAGCAATACGCTCGCACACAGCTCGCGCCAGTTGTCTTTCACGAGGCGGCGGTGCGAGGTCGCGTCGCTCTCGCCCCACTTGGTGGGCACGAGGGTTTCGTCCAGGCGCGAGCGAATCATCACGCTGAGCGGAATCACCAGAATGCCGATGACGAACGAGACGCGCCAGCCCCAGGAGGACAGCGCGGAATGCGGAAGGAAATTGGTCAATGAAAGGGCGACGAGCGCGGCGAATATCGCAGCGAGCCCTTGGCTGAACGGCTGCCAGCTCGTATAGAAGCCGCGTGATTTCTCGTCGGCATATTCGAGCAGCATGGCGCTTGCCGGTCCCATTTCGCCGCCGATCGCGAAGCCCTGCAGCAGACGCGCGATCGTCATCAGGATTGGCGCGGCCAGGCCGATCTGCGCATAGGTCGGCGTCAGCACGAGCAGCGCGGCGCTCAGCGCCATCAGCCACAGGGTGAGCACGACGGCAGGCTTGCGGCCGACGCGATCGGCATAGGCGCCAATTACGAATCCGCCGATCGGCCGCATGACGTAGCCGACGCCGAAGGCCGCAAAAGAAAAGAGCAACTGACCGAAAGGATCGGTCAGCGGAAAGTATTGCGGCCCAATCAGCGTCGCGAAAAAGTTGTACACGACCGAGTCGTACAACTCCAGACCGCTGCCGACCGTGATCGCACCGATGGCCCACGGTTTCGACAACGGCTTGTCGGATGAGATGGTCGAAGTCATCGGCGGGGAAGACGCGGTGCCGGCTGAATGATGATGATGCATGATGTCTCCTGAATTATCTGGCGGCGCCAGTTTTTGCTCTAAGGCTGACGGGACCGGCGAAGCCGTCTCCCGGTTGGCCGCGGCCTGATGGGCGCGCCTATTGGCGCGTTGGTGGCGCACCGCGGCGGATCGTTTTGCTCAGCTTGCGGCCCGTTCGAGCCGCGCGGACGGCTGGTCCGGAACGCGTTCGACATCGCGCCACTGGCGCATCAACGCTGCCGAGCGAACCCGCGCGGCATCGAGGTTGCGAGCCTTGACGTGACCATAGCCGCGAATGGTTTCCGGAAGGCCGGCGATTTCCACCGCGAGGCCGAGGTTCTCCTTCGAGAGCGTCTGCAGCAGTTCCTCGATACGGGCGCGGTATTCGCCGATCAGCGCGCGCTCGGTACGTCGCTCCCCGGTATATCCGAATGGATCAAAAGGTGTTCCGCGCAAAGCCTTGAGTGCGGCAAGCCCGCGAAACGCACGGCGAATGCCGGGCCCGAAGGATCGTTTGATATGTTCGCCCTTCGCATTGCGTTTCGAGAGGAGCGGCGGTGCGAGGTGATGCACGAGCTTGTAATCGCCCTCGAACATCGCCTCGATCTTGTTCGTGAATGCTGCGTCGGTATGCAGGCGCGCGACTTCATACTCGTCTTTGTAGGCCATCAGCTTGAACAGATAGCGCGCCACGGTTCGGGTGAGCTTGTCGCCGCCCAGACGCGACTCCGCGTCCTGCACCTGCGCAACGAATGCACGGTAGGCGGCGGCATATCGGCGGTTCTGATAACCGATGAGAAACTGCACGCGCTGATCGATGAACGCGTCGAGCGACGGCTTCTTCGCCAACTGAATCACTTGCGCGTCGGCGGAGCGCACGGGCACCTTGTCGAGGTCGTGGGCGCAATGCCGGCCCCACTCGAAGGCGGCCTTGTTGTTCTCGACCTGCACGTTATTGAGCTCGATCGCACGCATCAGCGCGGCACGCGAAAGAGGAACCCGGCCCTTTTGCCATGCATAGCCGAGCAGCATCAGGTTCGAATAGATCGACTGGCCAAGCAACTGCGTGGCCATCCGTTCGGCGTCGAAGACGCCAAGCTGGCCGGGGCCCGCCCCTTGCGAAATCGCCGCGATCGACTGGTCGGTGCCGGCTTGCCAGTCGGGATTGCGCACGAACGCCGCGGTCGGCGTCACGTGGCTATTGAGCACGACATAGCTGCGCCCGGAATGCAGAGTGGAGAGGGTGAACTTGTTCGCGCCCACCACCGTGTCGCAAGCGAGCACGAGGTCGGCCGAAGCGGTATCGACCCGTGTTGCATGCAGGGCATTGTCGTCACTTGCGATCTGGATGTGGCTCCAGGTCGCGCCGCCCATCTGCGCCATGCCGGTCGCATCCTGCGTGGTGACGCATCTGCCTTCGAGGTGCGCCGCCATGCCGAGCACCTGACCGATCGTCACGATGCCGGTGCCGCCCACGCCGGCCACAAGGATGCGTTGCGCGACGTTGGCGTCGGGCAGCGTCGGTTCGGGCAGGGCAGGCATATCGGAGAGCTTCGCGCTGCGCGCCGCGCCCGGCTTTCTCAGCTGGCCGCCTTCCACCGTGACGAAGCTCGGGCAGAAGCCCTTGACGCAGGAGAAATCCTTGTTGCAGGTATTCTGGTTGATCTGGCGTTTGCGGCCAAAATCGGTTTCGAGCGGTTCGACGGCCACGCAGTTGCTCTCGACAGAACAGTCGCCGCAGCCTTCACACACGAGCTCGTTGATGATGACGCGCTTGTCCGGATCGGCCATGGTGCCGCGCTTGCGCTCGCGACGCTTCTTGGTGGCGCAGACCTGGTCGTAGATGATGGCGGTCGCGCCCTCGAGCTCGCGCAGCTCGCGCTGCACGTCATCGAGCGCATCGCGATGGCGAACCGTGACGCCCGGTGCGAGATCGGCCGCACCGGCGTACTTCTCCGGCTCATCGGTCACCACGACGATGCGCTTCACGCCCTCGGCGGTCAGCTCGCGGGTCATGCCGTGCACGTCGAGCTGACCGTCGACGGGTTGGCCGCCCGTCATGGCCACGGCACTGTTGAACAGGATCTTGTACGTGATGTTGACGCCGGCGTTGACCGACTGACGGATGGCGAGCAGGCCCGAGTGGTTGTAGGTGCCGTCGCCGAGATTGGCGAACATGTGGGCGCGCTTGCTGAACGGCGCCTGTCCCATCCAGGACACGCCTTCCCCGCCCATTTGCGACCACGACGTGGTCGAGCGGTCCATCCACGTGGCCATGCCATGGCATCCGATTCCCGCCGTCGCGAGCGAGCCTTCGGGCACGCGCGTGCTGGTGTTGTGCGGACAGCCCGGGCAGAACCATGGCAAGCGGTCCGCGCCGACCTTGGCGCCATCGGCGGCCGCCCGTTCGGCGGCGTCGATCTGCGCGAGGCGCACGTCCATGCGCGCGGCGACGTCGGGCGGCACGCCCAGTTTCTTCAGGCGCCCCGCGATCGCCTTCGCAACCGTCGAGGGCGTGAGATCCGCCTTCGCGCGCAGCAGCCAGTCGTCGGCCGGGCGGGCGTGGCTCCATTCGCCGCCAGCCACTTCGTTGTCGCCGTGGACGTACTTGCCGAGCACGATGGGCCGTGCGTCGGCGCTGCAATGGTAAAGCTCGTCTTTCAACTGCTGTTCGATCAACGAGCGCTTTTCCTCGACGACGAGGATCTCCCGCAGACCGCGCGCAAATTCGCGCACGCCCTGCGGTTCGAGCGGCCAGACCACGCTGACTTTGTGGAGGCGGATGCCGAGCTCGCGGCACAGCGCGTTCGTGAGTCCAAGGTCGATCAGCGCCTGGCGCGCGTCGTTGTAGGCCTTGCCGCTCGCAATGATGCCGAGGCGATCATTCGGGCCTTCGATGACGTTGTGGTTCAGCCGGTTCGCGCGGACATAGGCGAGCGCGGCGGGCCACTTGTACTCCATCATCCGCGCTTCTTGACCGAGCGGATCATCGGGCCAGCGGATCTGCAGGCCGCCTTGCGGCACGGCAAAGTCTTCGGGCAGGCAGATGCGCACGCGGTCGAGGTCGGTGAGGACCGACGAGCCGGATTCGACCACTTCCTGCACCGTCTTCATGCCCGCCCACAGGCCGCTGAAGCGGCTCAGCGCGAAGGCGTGCGCACCGAGATCCAGAATGTCCTGCACGTTCGCGGGAAAGAAGACCGGCAGTCCGGCCGCGATGAACGTGTGATCGCTCTGGTGCGCGAGCGTGCTGCTCTTCGAGACATGATCGTCTCCGGCCAGTGCAATCACACCGCCGAGGGGCGCCGTGCCCGCGAGGTTGGCGTGCTTGAGGGCGTCGCCGCTGCGGTCCACGCCCGGGCCCTTGCCGTACCAGATGCCGAACACGCCGTCGTATTTCTTGCTTGCCGGGTCGAATTCGAGCTGCTGAGAGCCCCAGACGGCCGTCACGCCAAGCTCTTCGTTGACACCGGGCTTGAACACGACATGGTTGTCCGCGAGATGCTTCTTCGCCTGCCAAAGCGTCTGGTCGTAGGTGCCGAGCGGCGAGCCGCGATAGCCGGAGATGAACGCGGCAGTATTGTGGCCAGCCTGCGCATCGCGTGCGCGCTGCATGAGCGGCAGACGCACGAGCGCCTGCACGCCACTCATGAAGGCGCGTCCCGTTTCGAGCGCGTACTTGTCGTCAAGCGTGACGGCCTCCATGGCCTTGCGGGGTGCTTCTGGAAGAGGGGCATTCATGTAACAGTTACTCGTCAAATGATGTTGTCGGAGGACAGGTGTGGTTACGCCGGAAACGGCACGCCGAGCCGCTCGCCCAGCGCGATCAGTTCCTGTGTGATCGGCACGGGCAGGGTCATCCCGCGTTCGCGTGCCTCGCGCTCGAGCACATCGCCACGCGCACCCGGCAGCCGGGCATCGCCGCCCGCTGCCACGTAGGTCTGCGTCCACTCGCGCATGTATTCGTCGAAGGCTTCACGCCCCGCATAGGATTCGGGTCGCACGAGCCAGAGGAACGCGTCCTGCATGGCCTCGCCGCGCGGCGCGCTGAGCGAGTCAGCGCGCGCCGCAAGCGCGCCTGCCAGACACTCGACCATCATCGCGATGCCCATGCCCTTGTATCCGCTCATCGGCATCAGCGAGCCCTCGAGCGCGTGTTTTGGATCCGTGGTGGGCCGGCCTTCCGAATCGAGCGCCCAGCCCTCGGGAATCGGCTTGCCTTCGCGAGCGGCGAGCAGAATGTGTCCGCGCGCCGCGACGCTGCACGCCACGTCGAAGACGATCGGGGCTTGCCCCGCCAAAGGGCAGCCAAAGGCGATCGGGTTGTGCCCAATCGCAGGGGCACGGAAGCCTTCGAGCGCGAGCGCGGGCGGCGTGTGCTGCCCCATCATGCTGAATGCGCCGCCTTCCGCGGCCAGCAGCGTGTGAATGCCCAGCGCCCCGAGATGGCCGCACGACTGCATCACGACGAGCACCGAAGCGCTCTTCTGCAGCGCTTCGAGCGCGAGGCGCACGGCGCGGGGACCGGCGATCTGCCCCAGCGCGCCGTCGGCGTTCAGCACGATGCCGCCGGGGAACGCCCGATGCGTCATCGTCGGCTTCGGGTTGAACTCATTGGCCTTCAGCCGGTTCACGTAGGACGAGAGGCGCGTCATGCCGTGCGTCTTGTAGCCGCGCAACTCGCTGCGAACGAGCATCGAGGCCGCCTCGGCCGCGTGATCCTGCGGCACGCCGCACGTTTCGAAGACGCGTGCGGTCCATTGCTCGATGGTGTCAGGTAACCAGTGCGTGTTCATTGCCCGTTCTCCCGCGCGATCAGAAGACGCTCTTTGAACGGTCCGGCATAGACGGACTGATAGTAGAGCGGCCGATTGCGCAGCGTGTAGCCGCGCAACTCCTTGATGAGCCCCGCCTGCCCGGCCGAGATCGTCAGTTCCTGAGCAGCGGCGGAGGGCAGTTCGCCGAAGCGGATCCACTGGTCCACGCGCAACGTGGGCAGCGCGAGCCGCTGGCCCACGAGTTCCCGCAGGTTCTTCTCGAGCGCGGAGCGGTCGAGGCCACCGAGTTCGGCAAAGTCTTCCTCGCGCAGCCAGAATTCGCTGTAGAGGTCGAAGCGGCCGCCCACGTTGATGATGCGCTCGATCCGCACGAAGCCTTCGCCGCCGAGAAACTCCGACCACGGCCCCTTGCGCGTCGTGCGCTTGACCGAACGCGCGTGGACATAACACGGCAGATCACGGCCGTCTGCGCCACTGAAACGAAGGTAGCGGACGTCGGCGGGCGCCACGCGCGTGCCCGACACGAACGTGCCGCGTCCTTGTTCGCGCGTGATGAGCCCGGAGTGCGCGAGTTGCGTGAGCGCCTTCTGGACCGTGCCGACGCTGACACGGTGCCGTGCCGCCAGTTCGCCTTCGGAAGGCAGGCGATCACCCTCGCGGAGTGACCCCGATTCGATATCGCGGATGATGGCGTCCGACACCATGGTTCGCTTGGTCATGATCGGGTTCAGAGGCTGCGTTCGAAGCGGCTGACCGCGGTCTCGCGCACATCGAGCACTTCGCTCGCGAGGCGTGTACCCGACGCGACGTCCACGGCGTACTCATACAGCCGGTCGCCGATGTCGGAAATCTTCATGGCTTGCTCGAGCACGCCGCTCGCATCGAAATCGATGTTGTCGCGCATCGTGTGCAAGGTATGGACGTTCCCGCACACCTTCACCGTGGGTGCCACCATGTTGCCGATGGGATTGCCGACGCCCGTGCCGAAGAAGGTCAGTTGACAGCCGCCCGCAGCCATTGCGGTGAGGTTTTCCACGGCCGCAGCGGGAGCGTCCATGAAGTGCAGTCCCTTGCGCACAGGGGCTTCGCCGTAGCGAAGCACGCCGACGAGCGGACTCGAGCCTGCTTTCGCCATCGCGCCGAGCGCTTTTTCCTCGACGGTCGTCAGGCCGCCTTTCTTGTTGTCGGGCGAGGGCTGCGAGTCGCGCATGTCAACGCCACGCGCGATGGCACCTTGTTCCATGTCGCGCACCGCTTTGACGAAGGCCGACCGCACCGTTTCGTCGATGGCGCGCGCCGCGAACAAATGCTCCGCGCCGATGAACTCGGAGGTCTCCGAAATGATGACCGTGCCGCCTTCTGCGATGACCTTGTCCGCCATCCGGCCGATGGTCGGGTTGCAGCTCAGACCGGAGGTCGTGTCCGAGCCGCCGCATTCGACACCAAGAACGAGGCCGGAAACGGGGCACGGCTCGCGGCGCAAGCGCGACGCGGCAATCGCGAGACGCATCGCCTTGCGCGTGCCTTCCGCGATGCACGTGATGGTGCCGTTGGGCTGCAGATGCACCGCTTCGACTGTCTTTCCGGTGGCGCGAATGCGCGACGCCACTTCTTCCGTCGACGATTCTTCGAGCCCGACGAGCAGCACGCTCGCGATATTCGGATTGCGCCCCAGTCCCGCCAGAGATTCATAGGCGAAATCGAGATCCGCGCCGAACTGCCCGCGCACGAACAGCGTCGTGACCGGGATCGTGCCTTCGACCGCGTCGCTGATCGTGCGCGTGACTGGATTGCAGTTGTCCATGACGGAAATCACCGCAACCCAGTTGCGCACGCCTACCGTGCCGTTTTCGCGTCGGTAGCCAAGGAATGTTTTCATCGCGTAGTTACCTCGCATTCAGATCACCGCGGCCGCGGGTGGAATCAACGTTATGAACGTGCGTGTGCTCGCCGACTCGGAGCGCCCGATGCGCAGTGCCGATGACCTCGCCGTACTTGAGTACGTTGGCGCCAGCAGCGGTGGGCACGATGCAGACCTTGTGACCGAACGGAACGTCCTGCATCAGGGTCACCTGACCTGTTCCTTCTCCCTGCAGAACGCAGGCATCCCCTTCCTGTCCGGGGTCCAGCAGTGTTGCCACGTTGTCGGTGGCGTGGAGCACGATGGCGCGAGGCATTGAATTAACTCCTGTATAGATGTCGCGGAATAATCGGAACCGAGGTTTCCGCCGAATTAGGCGTGGAATTGCGCGAATCCGTGGAAATAGGATAGGTCTACTCCCTCAGCTCCTATATAGGTATTTGCCATAGTCCTACATAGAAGTTGTTGACACGTCCCGGGGGCGGCACTATCGTTGATTCCACTGGAGGCGACGTTTCGCCTGAGCGCAGGGAGAACTGAACATGAATATCGAGGCCCATCTGGAGAAGATCGCCAGACTGGAATCGTTGCGGGAACGGTTCGATCCACTAGAGGACTACGAGCTGTGGTTCTGGGCCGGCATGACGGCCGGCACCCACGCAGTCAATGCAGCGCTGCACCACGCCGGCGTGACCGCGAGTGCAGACGAATATGCTGCCCAGCCGGGCGTTTATCTCGTCGCGCGGCCCGACGGCGCGTTGAAGGCAACGTTTCGCCCGCTGGGTGACGTGCTGCACGTCGGTCGGCCGGTGATCGAGGCGCAAGTGCCCGCCGACGTCGCGTCGATGATGCATTCGATGGAGGTCGTCGAGCAGTACCGGGATCCTTGCGTGCGGGAAGGTGTCACGCCGACGGCGGCGATCGTCGAGGAATGCGAGGCGGCCCTTCGGACGTGCATTCGCCTGCTGAACGAGCGCATGAAGGGAATGCAACATGCACAATGAACAACACATCGCCGCGGCTGAACGCATCGAGCGGTCGCTTCGAAAATGCACGCCGGAGGACGTCGAAATGCGGATCGAGGCGGCGATGCTCGCCGGCACGCACTGGTTGAACGCGGCGCTTCACCGGCTCGGGGTGACGCAGCCCGGCAAGGACGTTTTCCATACCTATCTTCTGACGGTGAACGAATATCGCAGGCTATGCGTCGCCGACGAGGAGATGGTGCGCGCGCTATCGGAGATAGAGGATCTTCGCCCGCCCTATGTGCGGGGCAATCACGCGGGCGCGCAGGCAGCCGCCGAGCGCGCGGACGCATTGCTGACGGCGATTCGCAGGAAAGCCACGTCAGGCAACTGAACTAATATTTGAGAGGAGACGACAGTGAAAGCAGTGCGCGTCATACCGGGCCCGTCCGGCGGCAAGGTCGAATTGCAGGACGTTCCCATGCCGCAGCCCAGCGCGGGAGAGGTTCTCGTTCGAGTGCGCGCCGCAGGGTTGAATCGCGGCGAGATCAAGCAGGCTGGTGAGTTGCGCTCGGGCAACGTCATCACGGCGGGCGTCGAGTTCGCGGGGGAGATCGTGCAGGTCGGAGAAGGCGTCACCGCGTGGCGGGAAGGCGACCGCGTGATGGGACACGGCAAGAACTGCCAGGCGGAGTTCGTCGTCGCTCATCCGCTCGCGTTGATGCCGGTGCCGGGGAACCTGTCGTGGATCGACGCTGCGGCGTTTCCGAACGTGTTCATCACGGCGCACGACGCGGTCGTGACGAACGGCCAGCTGCGTAAAGGCGAGTCGATTCTCGTCAACGGCGCCTCCGGCGGCGTCGCGATGGCGGCGATCCAGATCGCCTCGGCGCTCGGCGCGAAGCCGATCATAGGCGTGTCGCGGTCGGCCGCGAAGCTCGACAAGCTGAGCCGCTTCGGTGTGGATGTCGGCATTGATTCGTCGCGCGAGTCGCAGGTCGACGCCGTCATGGCCGCCACGGACAAGCGCGGAGTCGATGTCATCATAGACACGGTGGGCGGCCCGGTTTTCGAAGCCAACATGGACAGCCTCGCGATCAAGGGGCGGCTCGTGCAGGTTGCGCGCATCGGAGCGCCGACTGCCCAGATCGATCTGGCGAAGCTCTGGCTCAAGCGCCTCAGTCTCATCGGCGTGACCTTTCGCACGCGCAGCGAGCAGGAGCGGCTCGAATGCATTCAGGCCTGCGCGCGCGACCTTTTGCCGGCGCTGGAAGATGGCCGCCTCAGACTGCCGATCGACCGCACATTCTCCATTGACGAAATTCACGAAGCGCATACCTACATGCAGCTTGATCAGCACGTCGGCAAGATCGTGCTCACCGTGGCATGACCGCTTCATATGAACAGCATCCATATACAGGAGATTGACATGAGCATCCGCATTACTCCGCTTACCGGCTCGGTTGGAGGACTGGTCGAAGGCGTCAACCTGAATGAGCCCGTCAGCCGGGATACGTTCGAGGTCCTGCATCAGGCGTTCCTCGATCACGGCGTCCTCGTTTTTCGCGGTCAGCACCTGCAACCGGCAGCGCATGTCGAGTTCGCGAAGCTTTGGGGCAATCCGGCGCAAAACAATCCGCTGGATCCGAGTGTGCCGGGCTGCCCGGGCCTCATCCAGGTCACCAAGATCCCGAAGGAAACCGCTTCGACGGAAGCGTGGCACTCGGATTCCATCTACACCCCGGTGCCGCCGAAAATCTCCATCCTGTCGGCCGTGGTGGTCCCGCATGGCGGCGACACGATGTGGTGCAACCAGTACGTCTCATACGAACGCCTGTCGCCGACGATGCAGCGCATGCTCGAAGGCCTGCGCGTGCGCTTTGCCGGTTTGCGTCTCGCCCGCATGAGAAACATCGACAAGATTCCGGAAGCGGTTCATCCGATCATCCGCACGCATCCGGAGACGCGCCGCAAGGCACTTTATGTCGGTCATCCCGAGACCGCCAAGCAGATCGAGGGCATGACCGTTGCCGAGAGCCGCCCCATTCTCGATTTCCTCTACGAACATTCGACGACGCCTGACAACGTCTACCGGCACATGTGGCAAGAAGGCGACGTCGTGATGTGGGACAACCGCTGCACGATGCACTACGCCGTGCACGATTACGGTGAGGCAGAACGCGTGCTCAACCGCATCACGCTGGAAGGCGAGGTGCCGGTCTGATCTGACGCCGCATCACTGAAACGACGCGGGCGATAGGCCCGTACATATCCGAAATGTGTTAAGGATGACGAATCTTGCGACCGGTAGGCCGTTTGCCATTCGTCATCTCTTTAGAAATTGGTATCGGCGCAGACAGCGCAAGGTGAGGTCTGAAATGCAGATTGGAGTGCCCGCTGAGTCGCGGGGTCGAAAGTCGCTCGTCGCAGCGACGCCCGATACGGTCAAATCGCTCGTGTCGCAAGGACGCAGCGTGATGGTCGAGTCGGGCGCCGGCGAATGTGCGCACTACACGGACGACGCGTACCGCAAGGCGGGCGCGCAAATCGGCGACGCGGCATCGGCGTTCGGCGCGCAAATTGTGCTGAAGGTTGCTTCGCCGACCGAGACGGAGTTGTCGCTGATGAAGCCGGGCGCGGTGCTGGCCGGCATGCTCGATCCCTTCAATACCGACAACACGGCGCGGCTCGCGGCGGCGGGCGTGACGGCCTTCGCGCTCGAAGCCGCGCCGCGAACGACGCGTGCGCAAAGCCTCGACGTGTTGTCCTCGCAGGCGAACATCGCGGGCTACAAGGCCGTGCTGGTGGCGGCCGAGCACTATCCGCGCTTCATGCCGATGCTGATGACCGCCGCCGGAACCGTCAAGGCCGCGCGCGTGCTGGTGCTGGGCGCGGGCGTGGCCGGACTGCAGGCGATCGCGACCGCCAAGCGCCTGGGTGCCGTGGTCGAAGCATCCGATGTGCGCCCGGCGGTGAAGGAGCAAATCGAGTCGCTCGGCGCGAAGTTCCTCGACGTGCCGTACCAGACCGACGAGGAGCGCGAGGCGGCACAGGGCACGGGCGGCTATGCGCGACCGATGCCGGCGAGCTGGCTCGCGCGTCAGGCCGCGCTCGTCCATGAACGGGCGAAGCAGGCGGACGTCATCATCACGACGGCGCTGATTCCGGGTCGCGCCGCGCCGACGCTGATCTCCGTCGAAACCGTCCAGGCCATGAAGCCGGGCTCCGTGATCGTCGATCTGGCCGCCGGACGTGGTCCGGAATTCGAAGGTAGGAAGGGCGGCAACTGTCCGCTGACCGAAGTCGACAAGGTCGTTCAGAAGCATGGCGTGACGATCGTGGGCCATGCGAACCTCGCCTCGATGGTGCCGGCCGATGCGTCCGCGCTCTATGCACGCAATCTGCTCGACTTCCTGAAGCTGATCGTCACCGGGGAAGGCACGCTCAACATCGATCTCGCAGACGACATCGTTGCGGCCACGCTGCTGTGTCGCGATGGCGAAGTCATGCGCAAGACAAAGGGATAAAGATGGAAGTCATCAACCATACCGTGGTCAATCTGATTACCTTCGTGCTGGCGATCTATGTCGGCTATCACGTCGTGTGGAACGTCACGCCGGCGCTGCACACGCCGCTCATGGCCGTGACCAACGCGATCTCGGCGATCGTGATCGTCGGCGCGATGCTCGCGGTCGGCCTGACGGTCGGCGCACCGGGCAAGTTTTTCGGCACGCTCGCCGTGCTGCTCGCGGCAGTGAACGTGTTCGGCGGCTTTCTCGTCACGCGACGCATGCTTGAGATGTTCAAGAAAAAGGAGCCGAAGAAGATCGTGAGCAAGGAGGGCGCGAAATGAGCATGAATATCGTGATTCTCCTGTATCTCATCGCCTCCATCTGCTTCATTCAGGCGTTGAAAGGCCTCTCGAATCCGAAGACCGCGCGCATTGGCAATACCTTCGGGATGACCGGCATGGGGCTTGCCATTGTCACGACCCTCGCGCTGATCGTGAAGCAGGCGAGCGGTCTGGGCTCGAACCTCGGACTCGGGCTGGGGCTGCTGTTCGCGGCGCTCATCATCGGCGGTGCGGCGGGCGCTTACATCGCGGCGAAAGTCGAGATGACGAAGATGCCCGAACTCGTCGCCGCGATGCACTCGCTGATCGGCCTTGCCGCAGTGTGCATCGCGTATGGCGTGGTCGCCGAGCCGTCGGCGTTCGGCCTCGCGGCATCCGGCGAGGCGATTCCGTACGGCAACCGGGTCGAGCTTTTCATCGGCACGTTCGTCGGCGCGATCACGTTCTCGGGTTCGGTCATCGCGTTCGGCAAGCTCTCGGGCAAGTACAAGTTCCGGTTGTTCAAGGGCGCGCCGGTCGTGTATGCGGGTCAGCACATGATCAATCTGCTGCTCGCTATCGCGATGATCGGCATGGGCGTCGCCTTCATGCTCACGCAGGCGTGGCTGCCGTTCATCGTCATGACGGCGATCGCGTTCGCGCTCGGCGTGCTCATCATCATTCCGATCGGCGGCGCGGACATGCCGGTGGTCGTGTCGATGCTCAACTCGTACTCGGGATGGGCGGCGGCGGGCATCGGCTTCTCGCTCAACAACCCGATGCTGATCATCGCAGGTTCGCTGGTGGGCTCGTCGGGCGCGATTCTGTCCTACATCATGTGCCGCGCGATGAACCGCTCGTTCTTCAATGTGATCCTGGGTGGCTTCGGCGGCGAGGCTGATGCGGCGGTTGCGATCGGTACGAAGGAACAGCGTCCGGTGAAGGCGGGTTCGGCCGATGACGCCGCGTTCATGCTGGGCAATGCGGAGAGCGTGGTGATCGTGCCGGGTTACGGTCTCGCCGTGGCGCGCGCTCAACATGCGCTGAAGGAGTTGACCGAAGCGCTGGTGGAGAAGGGCGTCGACGTGCGTTACGCGATCCATCCCGTGGCGGGCCGCATGCCGGGCCATATGAACGTGTTGCTCGCGGAAGCCGAGGTGCCTTACGAACTCGTGCAGGAGATGGAGGACATCAACGGCGAATTCGGGCAGACGGACGTGGTGCTCGTGCTGGGTGCGAACGACGTGGTGAATCCCGCTGCGAAGAATGATCCGAAGTCGCCCATCGCAGGCATGCCGATTCTCGAAGCCTACAAGGCGCGCACGGTGATCGTGAACAAGCGCTCGATGGCGGCGGGTTATGCCGGTCTCGACAACGAACTGTTCTACATGGACAAGACCATGATGGTGTTCGGCGATGCGAAGAAGGTCGTCGAGGACATGATGAAGGCGGTCGCGTGATCGAGCCGAATTTGCAAACCGGGCGTGCCGGCCACGGCTGTCCTACGAAAAGTTGAGCTGGAAATGGCAGAACTCTATTTGGTGCGGCATGGTCAGGCCTCGTTCGGCGCGGAGAACTACGACCAGTTGTCGGAAATCGGTGAACATCAGGCCGCGTGGCTCGGCGAGTACTTTGCAAGCCGCGATATCAGGTTTGACCATGTGGTCGTGGGCACGATGCGACGCCACCAGCAGACGCTCGATGCGATTCTGAATGGCCTGGGTCGTCCTGTGGCGCACATCGAGCAGCACGCCGGCCTCAATGAGTACAGCTTCCGCGCGCTCTTTGACGCGCTCGGCGATCGACACCATCAACTGAAGGCATCGGCCACTGGCACGAAGCGAGACTTTTACGCGGGGCTGAAGCAGGTTCTCTCGCTCTGGGCGGAAGACAAGCTCGAAGGGCCGGTTCCGGAAACATGGAACGCATTTCAGCAGCGCGTGCGCGCCGCGAGGCAGGCGATACAACAAGGATCCGGCAAGAAGGTGCTCGCCGTGACGTCCGGCGGAGCAATGGCCGTCATGCTGCAACAAATACTTCGGGCGCCGGCGGCGACGGCCATCGAACTGAATTTGCAGATCCGCAATAGCAGCTTCTGCCGTTTCTTCTTCAATGCCGAGGCGATCCATCTGGCGGGCTTCAATATGGATCCGCATCTGGATCATCCCGAGCGCCGCCAGTTCCAGACTTATGCCTGACTCCAATTCGAAGGCTCAACGACGATGAAAGAACCGAATCAACTCGATATCGACAGGCTGACTTCCTATCTGGAAGAACGGATACCGGGCTTCGAAGGACCCGTGAGCGCGGACAAGTTCGCCGGCGGTCAGTCGAATCCCACATTCCTCCTCGACGCGAAAAGCGGACGCTATGTGCTGCGGCGCCAGCCCCCCGGAGAGTTACTCAAGTCAGCACATGCGGTGGACCGCGAGTTTCGCGTGCTTACCGCGCTCGGCAATACCGACGTGCCGGTGGCGCGTGCCTATCACCTCTGCGAGGACCGGGACGTCATCGGCAGCATGTTCTATGTGATGAGCTTCGAGGAGGGGCACATCTACTGGGATCCGGCGCTGCCCGAGATAGCGCGTGATCAGAGACAGCCCGTCTATGACGCCATTCTCGGCACGATGGCGAAACTCCACGACGTCGACGTCGAAGCCGTGGGACTGGCGGACTATGGTCGCGCCGGGAACTACTTCGAGCGTCAGATCGGTTTGTGGACCAAGCAATACCGTGCTGCCGAAACCGAGCGGCTGGGAGCAATGGAAGCGTTGATCGACTGGCTGCCCGCCAATTGTCCCGTCGATGAGGGTCGTCCGTCGCTGGTTCACGGGGATTTTCGTATCGATAACCTGATCTTCGACCGGCACGCGTGCCGCGTACGGGCGCTGCTCGATTGGGAGCTGTCGACGCTCGGCGATCCCCTCGCGGATCTCGCCTATTTTTGCATGTGTCTGCGGTTGCCCGCCGATGGCCCGATCACCGGACTGGGCGGTATGAGTCGCGCCGGTCTCGGCGTGCCCGATGAAGCGGCGATCGTTGCGCGCTATTGCGAGTTGCGGGGCATTCCACCGATTACCGACTGGCATTTCTATCTGGCGATGAGCTTCTTCCGTCTCGCGGCTATCGCGCAAGGCGTCAAGATGCGCGCATTGAAGGGAAATGCATCACATGCACGGGCGCGCGAGGTGGGCGAGATGACCGGTCAACTGGCTGAAATGGCTACCGAGTTGCTTGAACAAGCGGCCTGAGAACGGGCGTCGTAGCGCCGCCAGAGCGACTAAAGGCGCTCGCGCGCAAACGAAGATGCCCATATCGATGACAGAACTGCCTGACTTAATGGAGTGGAACATAGATGAGCACCAACCTCTTTGACTTGACTGAAAAGGTCGCTCTGGTGACCGGCGCGAGCCGCGGCATCGGCGAGGAAATTGCGACATTGCTGGCTGAGCAAGGCGCGCATGTGATCGTGTCCAGCCGCAAGCTGAGCGATTGCGAAGGTGTCGTGGCGAAGATCCGCGATACCGGCGGCACTGCGGAGGCGCTCGCGTGTCACGTGGGACGCATGGAGGATATCGCCAGCGCGTTCGATCATATCCGCAAGGTGCATGGCCGACTGGATATTCTCGTCAACAACGCTGCGGCCAATCCGTACTTCGGTCACATTCTGGACACCGACCTCCCCGCGTATGAAAAGACGGTCGAGGTCAACGTTCGCGGTTACTTCTTTATGTCCGTCGAGGCGGGCAAGCTCATGCGCGAGAACGGCGGTGGCGCCATCGTCAATACTGCGTCGATCAACGCGTTGCAGCCGGGTGATATGCAAGCCATCTATTCGATCAGCAAGGCGGCCGTCGTCAACATGACCAAGGCATTCGCGAAGGAATGCGGACCGCTGGGCATTCGCGTGAATGCGCTGCTTCCGGGCTTGACACGGACTAAGTTCGCCGGCGCGCTCTTCGAGACGAGATCGATCTACGAACAGTGGATGAACAAGATTCCCTTGCGCCGCCACGCCGAGCCGCGGGAGATGGCGGGAACGGTGCTCTATCTCGTGTCCGATGCCGCGAGCTATACAAACGGCGAGTGCATCGTGGTCGATGGCGGGCTGACCATCTAAGCGCGCAGCCGGCCAGCGCAGCCTACGCGAACGTAAGCTACTAACGTATATAAGGACTACGACGAATCATGGATTTTTCATACACTCAAAAGGTCGAGGATCTGCGACGCCGCGTGCGTGGTTTCATGGATCAGCACGTCGTGCCGCGCATCCGTCAATGGAACGACGAGGTTCACGCCGGTCATTTTCCGGTGTCGTTCATGGAAGACCTCAAGGCTCAGGCGAAGGCAGAAGGGTTGTGGAATCTCTTCCTTCCCGCCCTGGCGGACGACGAGCCCGGAACGCGTCTGAGCAACCTCGACTATGCGCCTCTTGCCGAGATCATGGGTCGCGTGTCGTGGGCTTCCGAAGTGTTCAATTGCAATGCACCAGACACCGGCAATATGGAACTGCTGCACATGTTCGCGTCGCCGCAGCAGCGCGAGCAGTGGCTGCTGCCATTGCTGCACGGACGGATCCGCTCCGCCTTCGCGATGACCGAACCGGATGTGTCTTCCTCGGACGCAACCAACATCACTACGCGCATTCGGCGTGAAGGCGACGAGTATGTCATCAACGGCAGAAAGTGGTTCATCACCAATGCCGCGCATCCGAACTGCAAGGTTTTCATCGTGATGGGGAAGACCGACCCTGATGCCGAGTCGCATCGACAGCAAAGCATGATTCTGGTGCCTTCTGATACGCCCGGGATCAAGGTCGAACGTAACATCAGCGTGCTCAATCACATGTCGCCCGAAGGGCATTGCGAAGTCACCTTCACGGATGTCCGAGTGCCGGTAGCGAACTTGCTTGGAGAGGAAGGCAGCGGTTTTGCACTCGCGCAAGCGCGACTCGGGCCGGGACGCATTCACCATTGCATGCGCTCCATCGGTGCGGCGGAACTGGCTTTGGAGTTGATGATCGAGCGCGCCGAGGAGCGCAAAGCGTTCGGGAAGTCCCTGAGCCAGCATGGAACGATCGGCGAGTGGATTGCGCAGTCGCGCATCGAGATCGATCAGGCGCGATTGCTGGTCCTCAAGACCGCCTGGCTCATCGACAACGTCGGCGTGCGCGAGGCACGCAAGGAGATCTCGATGATCAAGGCGCTCGTGCCCACGGTTCATACGAACGTATGCGACCGGGCGATGCAGGTGTTCGGCGCGATGGGCCTGAGCCCGGATACGCCGCTGGCCGATCACTGGACGTGGGGCCGGGGACTGCGTTTCGCGGACGGCCCGGATCAGGTCCACTTGCAGACCGTCGCTCGTTTGGAAATTCGACGCAATCAGGCGATGCCGGGTGCGGCCGCGTATCTGACCAAGCCTGAACGCGAAAGCAACTGAGCATTGGACCGAGACACCTATCAGCCGTCGAGCCGATGGTTTCGAGCCGCCCCGTGCAGATCAATAACAATCTCTGGAGACAATCAATGAAGAAGTCGCTTTTCGCGCTTGCTGCGGCGAGCGGTTTTGCTTGCGCGGCCCAGGCGCAAAGCAGCGTTACGCTCTACGGTCTTATCGACGCGGGGTTCACCTACACGAACAACAACGGCGGTCATTCCTCGTGGCAGGCGACCGAGAGCAATGAACAAGGCTCGCGGTGGGGACTCAAAGGTTCGGAAGATCTTGGGGGCGGGCTGAAGGCTGTGTTTCAACTCGAGAACGGCTTCAACGTGGAAACGGGTGGGCTCAAGCAAGGCGGACGCATGTTCGGCCGTCAGGCCTGGGTGGGCCTTTCGTCGAATCAGTACGGCACGCTGACGCTGGGTCGCCAGTACAACTCCCTGCAGGTATTCGTCGCGCCATTGCAGGTTGGGGGAAGCACGACGCTCACAGCATACTCAACGCATCCGCTGGACAACGACAATATCAACAATACGTATCGCACCGATAACGCGGTGAAGTATTCGACGCTGAACTACGCCGGCTTTCAGGCGGAAGCGATGTACGCCTTCTCGAATTCGTCGAGCTTTGCCGTGAATCGGGCGTACAGCTTCGGTGCGAGCTACTCGAACGGACCGCTCAACTTGGGCGCAGCCTACGTGCGTCTGACCAATCCGGCGTTCCGCAATGATACGGTCGGAGCGATTCCATCAGACAACTACTACAGTGCAACAACGATGCCGTTCCTAGCCACCGCTGAGACCGTTCAGCAGTGGGGCGCGGGGGGGACGTACGCCATCGGTCCGGCGACGATCGGTCTGCTGTACACCGGAGCACTTTTCGGCAATCCGACGCGTGGCTCGCTGTTTTCGGGCGCTACTGGCAATGGAGGAGGAACAGGATCAGTGCACTTCGAGAATGGCGAACTCAGCCTTCGGTATATGTTCACGCCGGCCTTGTTCGCTGCGATAGGCGAAACCTACACGCACGCCACGCAGGGTGCGGGGACGGGTAACTACTGGCAGACGAGCGCCGGCGTACAGTACTTTCTTTCCAAGCGTACGGACATTTATCTGAACGGGATGTATCAAACGACTTCGAAGCACTTGAATGCGTGGATCGAGGCGATCGGCGCACCGTCGACTACCAGCACGCAAGTCGCCGCTGTGGTCGGGATCCGGCATAAGTTCTAGGAACGGAAGCGACTCGGAATGACGACTGAGCCAGTGTACATTCTTTCATATACCAGCCCTTTCCTCCTTGCCGCTAGACCGAGTTCTAAAAGACGAATGGTGCGGCTCGGACGCCCCTTCCGCGCGTCGGCCTATTGCACCGGAGTTCGGGGGGGCGCAGCTGTCATCCGGCATTTCGCCTGGCCGGCGCGCCCGGCAAAGCGAGCCGCGACAAGAGCTTCACGAGCGTGTACGGCGCGGGCGCCGCAGGCTTCTCGCGCTATCATCGGCGGGGCGGACATTCTCGTTCCCGTGGAAGAAATCCAACCTGGTTCTAGCGGAGAGGCCATTACCGCGCGCGGTGGCGCAGCAGCCGGCGTTCCAACGCGAAGGGCCTCAAACTTCCGCGTACGTTAAGGGTTATTCGATGCCTGCCATCGATCACAGGAATGTGACGGTGCCGCTGCGCGTGTTGGCAGGCGTCGAAT
>NZ_FCOM02000027.1 GCF_001544695.2 Caballeronia arvi | reverse complement strand
CAGAACCGCACTCGCCATCAAGCGCCCACACTTATCGGCTGTTAGTTTTTAAAGAGCACATCGCAAGACCGTCAAACCTGCCTACCGTCTTGCGTCGCTGCGTTGTCTGCAGCAGAGAAACGAGATTATGAAGAACGCTTCGATCACTGTCAACAAGTATTTCGCAACTTCTTAACTTGCTGACTGACCTACTCGTCCAACCGACTTAAAGCAAACGGGTCGTGCAAACATCGCACGACCCGTGCCGTAAATCTTGGTGCCGGCTGCAGGACTCGAACCCGCCACCTGATGATTACAAATCAACTGCTCTACCAGATGAGCTAAGCCGGCGAAGCTCGAGATTCTACTTCATTTGACGACTTTGAGGTGAGACCTCGCGGCCGATTTCGACGCATCGTCGTCGGCGTTCGATTCCGGCTCGTCATGAGAACTCGAACTGGCCGGCTCCTCGATCTGCCGATCACGCTCGACCGGCCGTGACCCAATGGGCGCACTGGCCAAGTCCACGCCCGAATGCGAGGCCGGCTCGACCGGAAACGCCATGCCTTGTCCGTTTTCCCGCGCATAAATGGCGAGCACGTTTGCGACCTGCACTTCGATCTTGTGGGACTTGCCCGAGAAGCGCGCGCTGAACTCGATCCACTCGTTGCCCATCTGCAGTTGGCTCGTCGCCTCGAAACTGATGTTCAACACGATCTCGTCGTTGCGCACGAACTGGCGCGGCACGCGCGTAGCCGCATCGACTCGCACGGCGATGTGGGGCGTAAAGCCATTGTCCGTGCACCACTCATACAGCGCGCGCAACAAATACGGCTTGGTGGAAATCTCTTGCATCAACTTTCCTCTGTCGAAACGCGACCGCGCGAAACCACGCAGCCGCCTTCCAACGCATGCAAACTATCGACGCATCACCTTTTCGGAAGGCGTCAGCGCTTCAATATAAGCCGGGCGGCTGAAGATCCGCTCGGCGTACTTCATCAACGGTGCCGCATTCTTCGACAACTCGATGCCATAGTGATCCAGACGCCACAGCAGCGGCGCGATCGCGACGTCGAGCATCGAAAACTCTTCGCCCAGCATGTACTTGTTCTTCAGGAAGATCGGCGCGAGCTGCGTGAGGCGGTCGCGGATCGCGCCACGCGCCTTCTCGTGATTCTTCTCGGCGGCCTTGCCCTTCTCGTTCTCGAGCGTGCCGACGTGAACGAACAGTTCCTTCTCGAAGTTCAGCAGGAACAGGCGCGCGCGGGCGCGCTGCACCGGATCTGCCGGCATAAGCTGCGGGTGCGGGAAACGCTCGTCGATATATTCGTTGATGATATTCGACTCGTACAGGATCAGGTCGCGCTCGACGAGAATCGGCACCTGTCCGTAAGGGTTCATTACCGCGATGTCTTCCGGCTTGTTGAACAGATCGACGTCGCGGATCTCGAAATCCATGCCCTTTTCGAACAACACCAGCCGGCAGCGCTGGGAGAACGGGCAAGTAGTGCCGGAATACAGAACCATCATGTTTTTAAAGTTCCTTCAGTAAACTCGAAGGGCCGGCCGCGACGCTCCCTTTCCGGGGAACGCCGTCGCGCCGACCCACGCCGTCGAGGGCGCGCTATTTGATATCTTTCCAGTATGCCGCGTTCAGGCGCCACGCGAGGAAACTCAATAGCGCCAGGAACAGCAGAACCCAGACGCCGAGCCGCTTGCGCGTCTGCTGCGCGGGTTCCGACATCCACGACATGTACGAAACGAGATCGGCCACACTCGAATCATAATCCACGGATGACATGGCACCAGGCGTAACCTGAGTGTAACCGACGAACCTTTTTACCTTTTCGCCGGTGTGCTCGTCCGTGTCGGTCTCGAATTTGGCGTCCCGGATACCCTGGAGCGTCCAGAGCACGTGCGGCATCCCGACATTTTCGTACACGCGATTGTTCCAGCCGGTCGGCCGCGTCGGATCGCGGTAGAAACTCCGCAAGTACGTATAGAGCCAATCCTTGCCGCGCGCCCGCGCCTCGACCGACAAATCCGGCGGCGACGCACCGAACCACGCTTTCGCGTCTTCCGGGCGCATCGCGATGGACATCGTGTTGCCGACTTTGTCCGTCGAAAACAGCAGATTGTCCTGGATCTGCTTCTCACTGATGCCGAGATCGGTCAGCCGGTTGTACCGCATCAGATTCGCGCTGTGGCAGTTCAGGCAGTAGTTTACAAAGATTTGCGCGCCGTGCTGCAGAGACGCGAGATTGTCCGAGCTATCGGGCGCGCGGTCGAGCACCGCTTCTTCCTCCGCCTGCACGGGCGCCGCGGCGAACGCGAACAGCACCGCGGCGATGATCGATATTGCAGAGAGCCATTTTTTCATCGTATTTGTCTCCGGACGTGCGCTCAGTGAGGTTTGTAGTGCACTCGCTCGGGCGGCGTCTTGAACTTGCCGCGCGGCGTCCAGAAAGGCATGCCGAGGAAGAATGCGAAGTAGATCAGCGCGCAGATCTGCGCAATCAGCGTCGCGGCCGGCGATGGCGGTCGCGTGCCCAAAAATCCGAGCATCAGGAACGCGAACACGAAAATCGCGTAGAAGACCTTGTGGAACAGCGGCCGATAGCGAATCGACTTCACCGGGCTCCTGTCCAGCCACGGCAGGAAAAACAGCGAAACCACCGCCGTGCCCATCACGACCACGCCCCAGAACTTCGATTCCGTCAGCGCCATGAAGATCAGCACCAGCACGGCGAGCACCGGCAGGCCGAGCCGCCACTTGCCGCGCGCGCGCACGAGCGCGAGCAGGGCAAGCGCCGCGATGACGATCATCAGCACGATCTTGAACGGATCGGTCGTCGCGCGGAGCATCGCGTAGAACGCCGTGAAGTACCACACCGGCGCGATTTCAGGCGGCGTCTGCAGCGGGTTGGCCGGCACGAAGTTGTTCGCTTCGAGGAAGTAGCCACCCATCTCCGGCGCGAAAAAGATGATCGCCGCGAAGATCAGCAGAAACACGCACACGCCCATGAAGTCGTGCACCGAGTAGTACGGATGGAACGGAATGCCGTCGAGCGGAATGCCGTTCGCGTCCTTCTTAGCCTTGATCTCGATGCCATCGGGATTGTTCGAGCCGACTTCATGCAGCGCGACCAGATGCGCGACCACGAGCCCGATCAGCACGAGCGGAATCGCGATCACGTGGAACGCGAAGAAGCGGTTCAGCGTGACATCCGACACGACGTAATCGCCGCGAATCCACAGCGACAGATCCGGGCCGATGAACGGAATCGCGGAGAACAGGTTCACGATCACCTGCGCGCCCCAGAACGACATCTGCCCCCACGGCAGCAGATAGCCGAAGAACGCCTCGGCCATGAGGCATAGGAAGATCGCGCAACCGAAGACCCACACGAGTTCACGCGGCTTGCGGTACGAGCCGTACATCAATCCACGGAACATGTGCAGGTAGACGACGACGAAGAACATCGACGCGCCTGTCGAATGCATGTAGCGGATGAGCCAGCCCCACGGCACCTCGCGCATGATGTACTCGACCGATGCGAACGCGAGCGTCGCATCGGGCTTGTAGTTCATCGTGAGAAAAATGCCCGTGACGATCTGGTTGACCAGCACCAGCAGCGCGAGCGAGCCGAAGAAGTACCAGAAGTTGAAGTTCTTCGGCGCGTAGTATTCGGAGACGTGTTTCTTCCACGTCGACGTCATCGGGAAGCGACGGTCGATCCAGCCGACCAGTCCCGTCGTCTCGACTTCCTTTTCTGCGGTCGCCATTTACGCCTCTCCCTTTTCGTCCTTGCCGATCACGAGTTGCGTCGCGGAAGTGAACATGAACGGCGGAATGTCCAGATTCTGCGGCGCGGGCTTGTTCTTGAAGACGCGGCCGGCCATGTCGTAGGTCGAGCCGTGGCACGGGCAAAGGAAGCCGCCCGGCCAGTTATCGGGGAGATTGGGTTGAGGACCTTCGGTGAAGCGCGGCGTCGGCGTGCAGCCCAGATGCGTGCACACGGCAACCGCCACGAAAATGTTCTTGTGATCGGCACGCGAACGGAACTCGTTGTTGCAGTACTCCGGCAACGGCATCGAGAATTCCATCTTCGATTGCGGGTCGGCCACTTCATTGTCGGCCTTCTTGACGTCGGCCAGCATCTCGTCGGTGCGATTCACGATCCACACCGGTTTGCCGCGCCAGGCGACGGTCATCATGTCGCCGGGCTTGAGTCCGCTGATATCGACCTCGACGGGCGCGCCCGCCGCCTTGGCCTTCGCGGATGGTGCAAACGAGCCTACGAACGGAACCAGCGTCGCCACACCTCCGATTCCGCCTGTTACGGTCGTCGCAATCAGCCAGGTACGGCGGCCGCCGTCGACGCGTTTTTCTTCCTTGTCTCGCATCACACGCCCCACTTCTGAGTTGGATTTATACCGTCACATCAGTTGTTCCGCCGCTAGTGTGCGCGAATGGAGTTGGCATTTACAAGGGCCGACTAGCAAAAATCACTCGAAGTGATTGATGCTTCAGGGTTTTCCCCACGTTTTTCGCGCAATCTCATGAAGCGTTCATTTAAGCCGACTGCCAGCGTCAATAATCGCCGAACGGGCTTAATGGTGCATTAAACCGGATTATCGACATCGATAAAAAGATGTTCGAGATCGAATTGCTCCGATAGATGCGCACCCACTGCCTGCACACCGTAGCACTCCGTCGCGTGATGGCCGGCCGCGATGTACGCGACGCCCGATTCCGCTGCGATGTGCATGGTCTGCTCGGAGACTTCGCCGCTGAGATAAACGTCCGCGCCAGCCGCGATGGCTTCTTCGAAGTAGCCTTGCGCGCCGCCGGTGCACCACGCGACGCGACGCAGTTCCTTGTCCGTATCGCCGAACACGAGCGGCTTTCGGCCGAGCGCGTTTTCGACCATCGCGCTGAAATGCTCGAGCGGGAGCGGCATGCCGAGCGTCGCGACCCAGCCGAGGTCCTGATCGGCAAAACGGGCGTCCGCGATCAGGCCGAGCCGCGCGCCGATCTGCGCGTTGTTGCCCAACTCCGGATGCGAGTCGAGCGGAAGATGATAGGCAAAAAGATTGATGTCGTTGGCGATCAGCGTGCGCAGCCGTCGATGCTTGCGGCCCGTGATCTGCGGCGCCTCGTTGCGCCAGAAGTAGCCGTGATGCACGAGCACGGTATCCGCGCCCCACTCCACAGCGGCTTCCAGAAAGGCCAGCGACGCTGTCACGCCGGTCGCGATCTTGCGCACGCGCCGCGCGCCTTCAACCTGCAGACCGTTCGGGCAATAGTCCTTGAAGCGGCCGATTTCCAGCAGATTGTTCAGATACAATTCGAGTTCGATCCGATCCATGAAATCCTCTATCCCTTTAAATGCTTAGACGCTTCTGGCTATTTTTTGCCCAAGCGGTCACCGTGCTTTTGGCCCTGATGTTCATCATCGCGACCTTGAAACCGCAGTGGCTCCAACGTCAAGGCCAGTTCGGCAAGCAGCTTGCCGAGCCGATCGTCGCATTGCAGGAAGTGGCGCCGAGCATCGGCTCGCGACCGCTCCAGTCGTCCTTTTCGGAAGGCGCGCAAAAGGCGATGCCGGCCGTCGTGAACGTGTTCTCCAGCAAGGACGGCAATCTGCCGCCCGACCCGCGTGCGAAAGACCCGCTGTTCCGCTACTTCTTCGGTGACAAGAACAAGCGCAAGAGCGACGAGCCGCCGGCGTCGAATCTCGGCTCCGGTGTCATCGTCAGCTCGGAAGGTTACATTCTAACGAACCAGCATGTCGTCGACGGTGCGGATCAGATCGAAGTCGCCCTCGCCGATGGCCGCACGTCGAGCGCAAAGGTGATCGGCGTCGATCCGGAAACCGACCTCGCCGTACTCAAGATCAACATGACCAACCTGCCGAGCATCACGCTCGGGCGGATGGATCAGACGCGCGTGGGCGATGTCGTGCTCGCGATCGGCAATCCGTTCGGCGTCGGTCAGACGGTCACGATGGGCATCGTGAGCGCGCTCGGGCGCAATCATCTCGGCATCAACACGTTCGAAAACTTCATCCAGACCGACGCGGCGATCAACCCCGGCAATTCGGGCGGCGCATTGGTCGACGTGAACGGCAATCTGCTCGGCATCAACACGGCGATCTATTCGCGCAGTGGCGGTTCGCTGGGCATCGGCTTCGCGATTCCCGTGTCGACCGCGCGCAGCGTGCTGGAAAGCATCATCACGACCGGCACCGTGACGCGCGGCTGGATCGGCGTGGAGCCGCAGGACGTGACACCTGAAATCGCCGAATCGTTCGGGCTCGACCAGAAGTCCGGCGCGATCGTCGCGGGCGTGCTGCAGGGCGGCCCGGCGGACAAGGCGGGCATCAAGCCGGGCGACATCCTCGTGTCCATCAACGACGACACGATCACCGATACGACGCGTCTCTTGAACGTCGTCGCGCAGATCAAGCCGGGCACGTCCGTGAAGGTTCATCTGATGCGCAAGAACAAGGAACTCGACGTCAGCGTGATGATCGGCAAACGTCCCGCGCCGCCGCGCGCGCCGCAGATGCCGGATGAAGACGGCGATCAGGGCGACCAGAGCGACGAGTAAGTCGCCGCTGTCCGGAAAGCAAAAAGGCAGCTTCGATCGGATCGAAGCTGCCTTTTTTGTATCTCATCGACGCGACAATTAGTCGCACCCGCCACCGCTATTCTGCCGCGGCTTCCTCACTCTTGATCTGTTCCTTGCCGATCACCAGCCGCGCCGCGATGATGCCCAACTCATAAAGAATGACGAGCGGAATCGCGAGAATCAGCTGCGAGAAGACATCGGGAGGCGTGACGACCGCCGAAATCACGAAAGCGCCGACGATCACATATGGACGAATCTGCTTGAGCTTCGCGATCGACACGACGCCCATGCGCGCGAGCAGCACGACGACGATCGGCACCTCAAACGTCACGCCGAACGCGATAAACATCGTCAGCACGAAGCTCAGGTAATTGTCGATATCCGTCGTCATTTCCGCGCCGAGCGGCGCGTTGTAATGCGCCATCACGCGGAAGATAGTCGGGAACACGACGAAATACGCGAACGCCATGCCGCACAGGAACAGCGAATAGCTGCTGAACACGAGCGGCCCGACGAGTTTCTTCTCGTGCTGATACAGGCCCGGCGCGACGAACGCCCAGATCTGATACAGCACGAACGGCAGCGCGATGACGAACGCGACGAGCATTGTCACTTTCATCGGCACGAAGAACGAGCCGGTGACGTCGGTGACGATCATCTTGCCGTCGGCCGGCAGGTTTTGCATCAGCGGGCGAGCCAGCAGTTTGAAGATGTCCGGCGCCCAGTACACCAGCGCGACGAACACGACGATGACCGAAGCGCCCGCGCGAATGATGCGATCGCGCAATTCGACCAGATGCGAAATGAACGTCTCTTCGACGGGCTCTTCTTTGGATTGTTGCGGGTCGCTCACGCCGGCCCTCGGTTGATCATGGAAGGAATGGGGATCGAAGCGCGGCTCGCTCAGAAGAAGCGGGTCTGCCGGCGCAGCGTGGCGGGTGTATGGCGAGCGACGCGCGCCGCGCCCGACTGAACCCGCGTGCGGCGCGCGGTGGTGCGCTTGTACCAGTTGGGAATCGCGCTCTGCTTGACGCGCCAGTTCTTGCGCTTGGTCGACGCTGATGACGGCGTGCTGGCCCAAGGCTTGTCCGATGCGGCGCTATCCGTGGATTCCGTCTCGCCGCCCGCGATGCTCGGCGCGACCGACGTGCCTTCCTTCCACGCATCGTTCAATTCGGACTCGTGGCGCTTGAGCGTATCGTGAATCGACGACTGGACGTTCGTCGCCGCCGTTTCGAACTCGGTGCGCATTTTCTTCAGCTCGTCGAGCTCCATCTCACGCGCCACTTCCGACTTGACGTCGTTGATGTAGCGCTGAGCGCGCCCAAAGAGCGCACCCGCCGTGCGTGCGACGCCTGGCAGGCGCTCCGGCCCGAGGACCACCAGCGCCACGACGCCGATGACCGCCATTTTGGTCAGACCGAGATCGAGCATTGAACGAGAAGTGGATGGTTGCGGTCGGCGGCCGGATTAACGGTAGTCGCCCGAGCGGGACTTGTCCTTCGCTTCGACGTCCACCGCGCCGTTACGCGGCAGTTCGCGCTGATCGGCCGAATTCGCCGGCGTTTCGCCATCGCGCATGCCTTCCTTGAAACCCTTCACCGCGCCGCCCAGATCGCCGCCGATATTGCGCAGTTTCTTCGTGCCGAAGACGAGCGCCACGATCAACAAGACGATCAACCAATGCCAAATGCTTAACGAACCCATGATAAAACTCTCCGTGATTCCGCCCCGAATTGGGTACCGGGGACGGAAGGTCGGCCTTTCGACCCAGGCCGAGGCATCGCCTCAGCTTCAACTATTGATTTTGCTCGCCCAATATTTCATTGGAAAGGAGAATGCCGACAAAAATGCGGCTTACCCCATTCGGCGCCACGGGCGCTCGCCGGCTAACAAATGCGCGTGGATGTGATACACCTCCTGCCCGCCGCCCGGTCCGGTATTAATTACCGTGCGAAAGCCCGTGTCGCCCCCCGTGTAGGACACACCCAAGTCTTTCGCCAACCTTCCAACGAGACTCACCATTCTACCAAGCAGCGGACTGTCACTTTCTGTGCAGTGAGAAAGTGTTTCAATATGCTTCCGCGGGATCACCAGCACATGCACCGGCGCAGCAGGGTTGATGTCGTTGAACGCGACAAATTCATCGTCTTCGTAGACTTTCGTGCTCGGAAGCTGTCCGGAAGCGATCCGGCAAAAAATACAGTTGTCTTGGCTCATGGACTTGACGGATTTCGTTGTCGGATGTGATTAGAACCACGCGGTCGGTTCGAGCGTCTTGCTTTCGTAAAGAAAGAGCCAGCCCTTGATTATCCGATACAGCGTCCAGACCCACGTCGCGCCGATGATCAGGAAGCCGAGGCCGAAAACCCAAATCAGGGCGAATCCGACGATGTGCCCGAGCAGCGACCACCAGAACGTGCGAATCTGCCAGGTGAAGTGATCCGCGAACGGCGTGCCTTCGGCATCGCTGCGCTTGACGTAGTTGAGGATGATGGCGACGAGGCCGGTGAGTCCGCCCGTCAGCCAGTAGACCGCATACAGCGCGTACAGCACATGCGTGAACGTGCGCATGCTGCGCAGCCGTTCCGGATCGGATGAATTCTGAACGACAGGCGGATAGGGTTCGTACGGCCGGTTCATGCTTTAACTCCTTCGCGGGTGCGAGACGCTCGTCAGCCGCCGTTTTGCTCGCGCTCGCGCGACTTGCGCAGCGCCTTCTCTTCGATCCCCGACAAGCCTTCGCGGCGCTCGAGTTCGGCGATGACGTCGGCGGGACTCAGGTCGAAATGCGACAGCGTCACGAGACAATGAAACCACAAATCGGCGACCTCGCTGACCAGTGCTTTCGGTGCGCCGCCGTGGCGCGCGTCCTTCGCGGCGAGCACGACTTCCGTCGCTTCCTCGCCGATCTTCTTCAGGATCGCATCGTCACCTTTGTGAAAGAGTCGGGAAACGTAGGATTGTTCCGGATCGCCGCCCTTGCGGCTGTCGATGATCGCGGCGAGTCGCAACAGCGTGTCCAGCGTGGTGGCTTGCGTCATTTGTAGATGCTTTCTGGGTCTTTCAACACGGGTTCGACGGCGACCCACTCGCCGTTCTCGGCCGTGCCTTCGAATTTCTGGAAAAAACAGGAATGGCGTCCGGTGTGGCACGCGATACCCGACACCTGTTCGACCTTGAGCAGCACGACGTCTTCGTCGCAATCGAGGCGCACGTCGTGCACGTGCTGCACGTGGCCCGATTCCTCGCCCTTGAACCACAGGCGCTGACGCGAACGCGAAAAATACACCGCGCGCTTCAGTTCGATGGTCTTCGCGAGCGCCTCGCGATTCATCCACGCGAACATCAGCACGTCGTTGGTCGATGCTTCCTGCGCGATCACCGGCACGAGGCCGTTCGCGTCCCACTTAACTTTGTCGAGCCAGTCGGCTTGCGCGTTCATCGGCTTACGTCCTCACCGAAATGCCCTGATCGGCCATGAAGCGCTTCGCTTCGCCGATCGTGTGCTCGCCGTAATGGAAAATGCTCGCGGCGAGCACCGCGTCCGCGTGACCTTCGACGATGCCGTCCGCCAGGTGCTGCAAGTTGCCGACACCGCCCGACGCGATCACCGGCACCGGCACCGCGTCCGACACGGCGCGCGTCAACGCCAGGTCGAAGCCGGCCTTGGTGCCGTCACGGTCCATGCTGGTGAGCAGGATTTCGCCCGCGCCATATTCGGCCATCTTGCGCGCCCATTCGATCGCGTCGATGCCGGTCGCCTTGCGGCCGCCGTGCGTGAAGACTTCCCAGCGCGGCGCTTCACCTTCGGCCGACACGCGTTTCGCATCGATTGCGACGACGATGCATTGCGAGCCGTGCTTGTCCGACGCGTCGCGCACGAGTTGCGGATTCGCCACCGCCGACGAATTCATGCTGATCTTGTCCGCGCCCGCGTTCAGCAGGCGCCGCACGTCTTCGACCGCGCGCACGCCGCCGCCGACCGTCAGCGGAATGAACACCTGCGACGCCACCGATTCGATGATCGGCAGGATCAGATCGCGTTGATCGGACGTGGCGGTGATGTCGAGGAACGTGAGTTCATCGGCGCCCTGATCGTCGTAGCGCCGCGCGATTTCGACGGGATCGCCCGCGTCGCGCAATTCGACGAAGTTGACGCCCTTCACGACGCGGCCAGCGGTCACGTCGAGACAGGGAATGATGCGTTTTGCGAGAGCCATTTTCTGTGCCGATACGAAGTAGTAGCAGCCGGAAGGCGAGTAAAGAACCGCCCGGCCATGCTCGCGCCGCGAGAAGATTTACGCGCCGTCCGGTTCGCGCAGCACGTCGGCGCGTGTCTGGGCGGCCGTGAAATCGAGATCGCCCGAGTAGATCGCGCGGCCGCAGATCACGCCTTCGACGCCTTCGTCCTCGACTTCGCAGAGCGATTCGATATCCGCGATGTTCGACAGCCCGCCGCTCGCGATCACCGGAATTTTCACCGCCCGCGCGAGGCGCACGGTCGCGTCGATGTTGATGCCCTGAAGCATGCCGTCGCGGCCGATGTCCGTATAAATAATCGATTCGCAGCCGTAGTCCTCGAACTTGCGGGCGAGATCCACGACTTCGTGACCCGTCAGCTTGCTCCAGCCGTCGGTGGCGACCTTGCCGTCTTTCGCGTCCAGCCCGACGATGATATGGCCGCCGAACGCACTGCACGCGTCGCGCAGGAAGCCCGGATTCTTGACCGCCGCCGTGCCGATGATCACGAACGACAAACCGTCGTCGAGATAGCGCTCGATGGTTTCCAAATCGCGGATGCCGCCGCCCAGCTGCACGGGAATCTCGCTGCCCACTTCTTCGATGATCGCGCGGATCGCGTCGCCGTTTCTCGGCTTGCCAGCGAAGGCGCCGTTCAGATCGACCAGATGCAGCCGTCGCGCGCCGCGATCGACCCAATGTCGGGCCATTGCTGCAGGATCTTCTGAAAAAATGGTCGCCTGGTCCATATCGCCCTGTTTGAGGCGCACGCACTGACCGTCCTTAAGATCGATGGCCGGAATGAGCAGCATAGGTATCGCGTATTTTCGGGGTGAAGTTGATCAAAACGGCGCGCGTGCGGTCTTTCTTGCCTCTCGCGCCGTCTCGCTAGTGTAGTACAAGTCTTGCAACGGTCATGCGCCCGTCGTAATAGGCGAAAACGCTAGCGGGCACGCCATTTCACGGGTTCCAGTGCACGAAATTGCGGTACAGGCGCAATCCGGCGTCCGCGCTCTTTTCCGGATGAAACTGGGTCGCGAAGATATTGTCACGCGCCACCGCCGACGCAAATGCGCTGCCATACACGGTTTCGCCGGATGTGTGCGCCGGATTGTCCGGTACCACGTAATAGCTGTGCACGAAGTAGAAGAACGCGCCGTCCGCGACGCCGTCCCATATCGGGTGCGCCTGGGTCTGGCGCACGCGGTTCCAGCCCATCTGCGGCACCTTGAAGCGCGATCCGTCGTCCTGCAGGAGACCGTCGAGCTGGAAGCGCACGACCTTGCCCGGCAGCAGACCGAGGCCTTTGGTGTCGCCTTCCTCGCTCCAGTCGAAGAGCATCTGCTCGCCGACGCATACACCGAGCATCGGTTTTTCGCGCGCCGCCTGCATCAGTGCTTCCTGCAGGCCGGAATCGGCCAGATGGCCCATGCAGTCGCGCATCGCGCCCTGGCCCGGCAGCACGACGCGATCCGCCGCGTGGATGCCTTGCGGCTGATCGACGATCGCCACGTTCGCGTCGGGTGCAGCCTTTTTCAGCGCCTGATAGACCGAGCGCAGGTTGCCCATTCCGTAATCAACAATCGCAATCGAAGTATTCATTTCAAAGATGGCATCAAGGCCTTCAACCCGTTGACGATGAACTCCACCGCCAGCGCGGACAACATCAAACCCATGAGACGCGTGCCGATATTGATCCCGGTGCGCCCGACCACGCGCGCGATCGGCTCGGCGAGATTCAGCGCGCCGAAGCACAGCCCCGCGATGATCGCGCCCAGCACGACGAGTCCGAAACGGTCATACCAGTGCTGCGCATTGGCAGCATAGACGATCACCGTGCTGATCGAGCCGGGACCGGTCAGCAGCGGAATCGCGAGCGGCACGACCGCGATGCTGTTGCGCTCCTCGGCTTCCATGCGTTCTTCGGGCGTCGAGCGCGCGTTGCCGACCTGCGCGTTCAACATGCTGATCGCCATGAGCAGCATGATGATGCCGCCGCCCACTTCGAACGATCCGACCGATATGCCGAAGAACGCGATGATCTGCTGCCCGAGCAGCGCGGTCACCGCGATCACGCAGAACACCGAAATGGACGCGACGCGAATCGTATTGCGCCGTTCGATGTCCGACTGCTGCGCGGTCAGGCTGAGAAAAAACGGTATCGCGCCGATCGGATTGATCAGCGCGAGCAGCGATATGAACGACTTGAACAGATCCATCGTAAGCCCGGCGCGCGCGCCGGATCAGAGCCGGCGAGTCAGAGACTGCCTTTGGTCGACGGAATTTGCCCCACGGCGCGTTCATCGACTTCGCACGCCATACGCAGCGCGCGGCCGAACGCTTTGAACACGGTTTCGACCTGATGGTGCGCGTTGATGCCGCGCAGATTGTCGATATGCAGCGTCACGCCCGCGTGATTCACGAATCCGCGGAAGAATTCGATGGTGAGATCGACGTCGAACGTGCCGATGCGCGCGCGCGTGAACGGCACATGAAATTCGAGACCCGGACGGCCGGAAAAATCGATCACGACGCGCGACAGCGCTTCGTCGAGCGGCACGTACGAATGCCCATAGCGGCGAATACCCTTGCGGTCGCCGATAGCCTTCGCCACCGCCTGACCGAGCGTGATGCCGGTGTCCTCGACGGTATGGTGATCGTCGATATGGAGGTCGCCATGCGCTTCGACATCGAGATCGATGAGCCCGTGACGGGCGATCTGGTCGAGCATGTGATCGAGGAACGGGACGCCGGTGGCGAGCTTCTGCTTGCCGGTGCCGTCCAGATCGAGCTTCACACGGATCTGCGTTTCGCTGGTGTTGCGAACGACTTCCGCAATGCGCATTTTGATTCCTTGAGACTTGATCGTTGTGGGGTTCAGTGTGGCGCGAGCTTTTTCAACGCCGCGACCATGTGCGCGTTTTCTTCGGCCGTGCCGACCGTCAAACGTATGCAGTTGGCGAGCAATGGATGCATTTTACCCACGTTTTTGATCAAAACCCGCGAAGTCAGAAGGGTTTCGAAAGCAACGGCCGCGTCCGGAACGCGCACAAGCAGGAAATTGCCCGCGCTCGGAAAAACCGTCATGCCCGGCAGCGCGGCGACTTCGCGCGCCAGTTGCGTGCGTTGCGCGCGCAGCTCGGCGGCCTGCGCGTCGAGCACGTCGAGGTGATCGAGCAGGAAATCCGCGGTGGCTTGCGTCAACACGTTGATGTTGTAGGGCGGGCGCACCTTGTCGAACTGCATGATCCACGAAGGCCGGCCGGCCATGTAGCCGAGGCGGATGCCCGCGAGTCCGAGCTTCGAGACCGTGCGCATCACGACGACGTTGTCGAAGTCCGCCGCGCGCGGCATCCAGCTCTTTTCCGCGAACGGCTGATAGGCCTCGTCGATCACGACCAGACTCTTCGATGCCGCCGCGATCACGCGTTCGATGTCGGCGTCGTCGTAGAGCGTGCCGGTCGGGTTGTTCGGATACGCGAGGTAGACGAGCGCGGGCGCGTGCTCGCCGATGGCGGCGATGAGCGCGTCGGCGTCGAGCGTGAAGTCGGCCTTCAGCGGCACGCCGATGAACTCGAGATGCGCCAACTTCGCCGACATTTCGTACATCACGAAGCCCGGCGTCGGCGCCACCACCTTCGCGCCCGGCGTCGAGCACGCGACCGACATCATGCTGATCAACTCGTCCGAGCCGTTGCCGAGCAGCACATCGCAGGCTTCGGGAACGTGCATCGCGCGCTTGATCTTCGCGAGCAGCTCCGCCGGACGCGGCGCCGGATAGCGATTCAACGCCACGCCCGCGAGATGCACGCCGAGGCGTTCGGCCAGATCGGCGGGCAGCGTGGAGGGATTTTCCATCGCGTCGAGCTTGATCAGCCCCGTGGCGTCGGGCACGGGATAGCTCGTCATCGCGAGTACGTCGGGACGAATGATGTCTTGGGCTGTCGTCATGATTTCCCGGCGCTCTCTCGCCGGATATGAGCGGCGGCTCTCAGGCCGCCTCGTTCGATGGGCTCGGCTTAGCGTAAGCCGATATTTATCAGTCAGCCGATATTTTTCATTCGGTATTCGGCGCTCTTCGCGTGCGCCTGCAGGCCTTCACCGTACGCCAGTTCCGCCGCGATTTCGCCGAGCGTCTGCGCGCCGTCCGCGCTCACTTCGATCACGCTCGAACGCTTCATAAAATCGTAGACGCCGAGTGGCGACGAGAAACGCGCCGTGCGCGAAGTGGGCAGCACGTGGTTCGGGCCCGCGCAGTAGTCGCCGAGGCTCTCGCTCGTATAGCGGCCGAGGAACATCGCGCCTGCGTTGTGAATCTGCGCGGCCCACTGATGCGGATCGAGCGCGGAAATTTCGAGGTGCTCCGGCGCGATGTCGTTCGCGATCGCGCACGCTTCGCTCATGTCCTTCACCTTGATGAGCGCGCCGCGGTCTTCGAGCGAACGCTGGATGACTTCGCGGCGCGGCATCGCAGGCAGCAGTTCGACGATCGCATCTTCGACGCGCTGAATGAAGTCATCGTCGGGACACAGCAGAATGGATTGCGCAAGCTCGTCGTGCTCGGCTTGCGAAAAGAGATCCATCGCGACCCAGCGCGGATCGGTGGTGGCGTCGCAAATCACGAGAATCTCGGACGGCCCCGCGATCATGTCGATGCCGACCGTACCGAACACGCGACGCTTCGCCGACGCGACATACGCATTGCCCGGGCCGCAGATCTTGTCGACGGCGGGCACCGTTTGCGTGCCGTACGCGAGCGCGGCCACGGCCTGCGCGCCGCCGATCGTGAACACGCGGTCCACGCCGCCGAGCAGCGCCGCCGCGAGCACGAGCGGATTCTTCACGCCGTCCGGCGTCGGCACGACCATCACGATTTCCTTCACGCCCGCGACGCGCGCCGGAATCGCATTCATCAGCACCGACGACGGATACGCCGCCTTGCCGCCCGGCACATAGATGCCCGCGCGATCGAGCGGCGTGACTTTCTGGCCGAGCACTGTGCCGTCGGCTTCGGTGTATTGCCAGCTATGGCTGCCGCACTCGATGCGTTGCTTCTCGTGATAGCCGCGCACGCGCGCCGCCGCCGCTTCGAGGGCCGCGCGGCGCTTGGGTTCCAGACCTTCGAGCGCCGCTTCCATTTCCGACAGCGGCAGCTCGAGCGCCGCGACGCTCGCAGCCTTCAGGCGATCGAACTTGTTGGTGTATTCCAGCACGGCCTGATCGCCGCGCGCTTTGACATCCGCGAGAATCTGCGCGACCGAGCGCTCGATCGCTTCGTCTTCGCTTGCCTCGAATGCGAGGACCGCCCGCAGCGCCTTGTGAAAACCATCGGCGCTGGAATCGAGTTTGCGAATCTTGATAGACATGCTGGTTTTCCGTTTTGCTTGTGGCGCGCCGCGGTGCGCGGCTCGCCTATTTGCCTGTGCCGCCCGCGCTGAGCGTGGCGCGCTCGAACGCGTCGAGATAGGGCTTGAGCGCCGCGCGCTTCAGCTTGAGCGCCGCCTGGTTCACGACGAGGCGCGATGAAATCTGCATGATCTCTTCCACCTCGACGAGGTTATTCGCCCGCAGCGTGCCGCCCGAACTCACCAGGTCGACGATCGCATCCGCGAGGCCGACGAGCGGCGCGAGCTCCATTGATCCGTACAGCTTGATCAGATCGACGTGCACGCCCTTCGACGCGAAATGCTGGCGAGCGGTCTCGGTGTACTTTGTCGCGACACGCAGGCGCGCGCCCTGACGCACCGCGCTCGCGTAGTCGAAACCGGCCTTCACGGCCACCGACATCCGGCAACGCGCGATGTCGAGATCGATCGGCTGATACAGACCGCCGCCGCCATGCTCGATCAGCACGTCTTTCCCCGCGACGCCGAAATCCGCCGCGCCGTATTCGACGTAAGTCGGCACATCGGTCGCGCGCACGATGATCACGCGCAGGTTCGGATTCGTGGTCGGCAGAATCAGCTTGCGCGAGCTTTCCGGATCTTCGGCCACCTGCACGCCGGCCGCCGCGAGCAGCGGCAGCGTTTCTTCGAAGATACGCCCTTTCGACAGCGCGAGCGTCAGCGGCGCGCGCGGCTCCACCGACGACGACGTCTGCGGCAGCGAACTCATTGTTCGCTCCCGCTGCCCTTGATGCGGCGTACGTTTGCGCCCACGGCCGTCAGCTTCGATTCCATGCGGTCATAGCCGCGATCCAGATGGTAGATGCGGTCGATGAGCGTTTCGCCGTCGGCGCACATCGCCGCGATCACGAGGCTTGCCGACGCACGCAAATCCGTCGCCATGACCTTCGCGCCGGAGAGCATTTCGACGCCCGACACGAGCGCCGTGTTGCCGTCGATCGTAATGCGCGCGCCGAGACGGTTCAGCTCCTGCACGTGCATGAAACGGTTCTCGAAGATCGTCTCCACCACTTGCGACGTGCCGTTCGCGATCGTGTTGAGCGCCATGAACTGCGCCTGCATGTCGGTCGGGAACGCCGGGTATTCGGATGTGCGGATGTTTACCGCTTCCGCGCGCTTGTCCATGCGCACGCGCATCCAGTCGTCGCCTTCTTCGATGCTCACGCCGGCTTCGCGCAGCTTGGCGGTGACGGCATCGAGCAGATGCGTGCTCACGCGACGCAGCGTGACATCGCCGCCCGCCGCCGCGACCGCGCACAGGAACGTGCCCGCTTCGATGCGATCCGGCACGACGTCATGCTTCGCGCCATGCAGCCTGTCGACGCCCTGAATGACGAGCCGGTCCGTGCCGATGCCGTCGATCTTTGCGCCCATCTTCACGAGCAGATGCGCGAGGTCGCTCACTTCCGGCTCGCGCGCCGCGTTCTCGATGACGGTCTCGCCTTCGGCCAGCACCGCCGCCATCAGCAGGTTTTCCGTGCCGGTGACGGTGATCATGTCCGTGATGATGCGCGCGCCCTTCAGGCGCTTCGCGCGCGCCTCGATGAAGCCGTGCTCGATGTTGATCTCGGCGCCCATCGCCTGCAGGCCCTTGATGTGCTGATCGACCGGGCGCGCGCCGATCGCGCAGCCGCCGGGCAGCGACACCCTCGCCTCGCCGAAGCGCGCGACGAGCGGCCCGAGCACGAGAATCGACGCGCGCATCGTCTTCACCATTTCGTACGGCGCGATCAGCTTGTCGACCTTCGACGCATTGAGGGTCACGCGGCCGTCGCCGGACACTTCGCACTGCACGCCCATCTGACGCAGCAGCTTGAGCATCGTGCGCACGTCCTGGAGATTCGGCACGTTCGACAAATGGACGTCGTCGGCGGTGAGAAGGCTTGCGCAAAGAATGGGCAAAGCCGCGTTCTTCGCGCCCGAGACGGTGATTTCGCCGGAAAGCTTCGCGCCTCCCGTGATGACCAGTTTATCCATGCTTGCTTGTCCTTCGACCGAGCTTCCTGCTGCGGAGCCATTTTCAGCGCCGCGGTTATCTTGAATGAATCGCACTCTTTACTGCCTTTGTCTGCCGGTGATGCCGGTGTTGCGGGGTTTAATGTGACCTGATTGGCTTCGCCGGGTGGACTCAGGCCGGTTTCCACTCGTCTGGGGTGAGGGTCTTCATGCTGAGCGCATGAATCTCCTCGCGCATGCGCTCGCCGAGCGCCGCGTAAACCAGTTGATGACGCGCGATCAACCGCTTGCCGACGAATGCGTCGCTCACGATGGTCGCGAAAAAATGCTGGCCGTCGCCTTCCACTTCGAGATGCTGACAGGCCAAACCTTTGGCGATGTAGTCCTTCACTTGCTCCGGAGTCGGCAACATAGTGGAAGTCTCCTTGAGAATTAGTGACGCAGCTTGTAGCCGCTCGCGAGCAAACGCACGGCGATCAACGCCAGCACCGCGAGAAACCCGCCGACGATGCCGAGGCTCACCAGCGGATTGACATCGGACAGGCCGAAAAAGCCGTAACGGAAGCCGTCGATCATGTAGAAAAACGGATTCAGATGCGACACCGCGCGCCACAGCGGCGGCAGCGTATGCGTCGAGTAGAACACGCCGGAAAGAAACGTGAGCGGCATGATCAGGAAGTTCTGGAATGCGGCCAGCTGATCGAACTTGTCGGCCCAGATGCCCGCGATCAAACCGAGCGTGCCGAGAATCCCCGATCCGAGAATCGCGAACGCAATAATGTAGAACGGCGCGGAAAAAGACATCGGGATGAACCATATCGTCACGATGAACACGCCGAACCCGACACTCAGGCCGCGCACGACCGACGCCAGCACGTACGCGAAAAACATCTCCCAGTGCGCGATGGGCGGCAGCAGCACGAACACGAGATTGCCCGTGATCTTCGACTGGATCAGCGACGACGAACTGTTCGCGAATGCGTTTTGCAGCACGCTCATCATCACGAGGCCCGGCACGAGAAAGCTCGTATAGCCGACACCCGGATACACCTGCACGTGACCCGACAGCGCGTGACCGAAGATGGTGAGATACAGCAGCGCCGTCACGACCGGCGCGAGCACGGTCTGAAACGAGACCTTCCAGAAGCGCAACAGCTCCTTGTAGAACAACGTCTGAAAACCGCTCATGAAAGTCCCTCGACCACTTCCGGCTCGTTCATCACCTGCACGAACACGTCTTCCAAGTCGGCCTTGCGCACTTCGATTTCATCGAACGTGCAGCCGGCCGCACGGCATTTCGCGAGAATCGGCTCGACGTCGTCGTAGCTCGCGAGCCGCAGCAGATGCTGCGTGCCCGACACCGCGTGCGGATCGACTTCGAGCGACCGCAGCTCGGCGGGCAACGCGCCGTTCGACAGACGCAGATACAACTGCATACCCGAGAATCGCTGCAGCAGCGCACTCGTGCGTTCGAGCGCGACGACCTCGCCGCGACGCAGCATCGCGAGGCGGTCGCACAGCGATTCGGCTTCTTCGAGATAGTGCGTCGTCAGGACGATCGTGTGGCCTTCGCGATTCAGGCGCGAGATGAACTTCCAGAGCGTCTGACGCAGTTCGACATCGACGCCGGCAGTGGGCTCGTCGAGCACGATCACCGGCGGCCGATGTACCAGCGCCTGCGCGACCAGCACGCGACGCTTCATCCCGCCCGAGAGTGCGCGCGTGTTGACGTCGGCTTTCTCGGTCAGATCGAGATTGGCCATGACTTCGTCGATCCAGTCGTCGTTGTTGCGCAAGCCGAAGTAGCCCGACTGAATACGCAGCGACTCGCGCACGGTGAAGAACGGATCGAAGACCAATTCCTGCGGCACGATGCCGAGCGCGCGGCGCGCCGCCCGGAAGTCGCTGACGACATCGTGGCCGCGCACGGAGATCGTGCCGCTATCGGCGCGTGCGAGGCCGGCCAGAATGCTGATCAACGTGGTTTTGCCTGCGCCGTTGGGGCCGAGCAAGCCAAAGAACTCGCCCTCTTCGACCGTGAGGCTCACGCCCTTGAGCGCCTGGAGATCCTTGTAGCGCTTCCTGACGTTTCGGATTTCTATGGCTGACATTGTGGACAGTGCGGGACAGTGCGCGCGCCTCACGCGGCCGCGCCTCGAATGTGCGGAAGTTCGCCTGCCGGACCCGGGCTCCGACAAAAAGGGGCCGGGTATGGGCCCGAAAAAACGTTTGATTATAGGGCAAAGCGGCTGAGGCCGACTTCGGAGCGATCCTGATTACGGCGGCGGAGCATGCCCCGCCGCCTTCTGCACTTGAGTCAGATCAGGATCAATGTCGGAACGTGAGGAGCGTATCGACGCCGTAGGCTCGCGCAAGACTGACGAGCCCGGAAGGAAGATTGATGACACCGAACGCGGCGCCGCGCGCGGACGCGGCGCGCTGCCATGCGAGCAGCACGGCGAGCGCGGAGGAATCGAATTGCGTGAGCGGCGCGCAATCGACTTCGGTCGCGCCTGCTGCGATGCGCGACAGACCCGCGTCGAGCGCGGCGTTCGCGCTCTCGTGGGTCAGGGTGGCGGCCGTCTGAAAACGGCCGCCCGCGGCTGGCGTGCTCACGATGCCTTGCCGCCCGCGAGTTGCTGGTTACGCTGCGTGAGGAATTGCAGCAGGCCGCTCACGCCGTTCTGCGAGATCTGCTCGTTGAACTGCTGCTGGTACGCCTGGATCAGCCACGCGCCGAGCACGTTGATGTCGTACACGCGCCAGCCTTGCGGCGTCTTGTACAGGCGGTAGTCGAGCTCGACCGGCTGACCGTTGTTCATCACGACCGAACGGACCACGACGTCGGTGTCGTCCGGATTCGCGCGGAACGGCTTGTACTGCACCGTCTGGTTACGCACCTGCGCGAGCGCGCCCGAGTACGTGCGGATCAGGAGCATCTTGAACTGCTCGACGATCTGCTTCTGCTGCTCCGGCGTGGCCGTGTTCCAGTTGCGACCCATCACGAGGCGCGTCGTGCGCGTGAAGTCGGTGTACGGCAGGATCTTTTCATTGACGAGCTTGCTGATCTCGTTGATGTCGCCCGACTGGATCTGCTTGTCGGACTTGATCTGATCGAGGACTTGCTGCGTGATCGACTTGATCAGCACGTCGGGCGAGTTCGCATCGACAGCCTGCGCCGACGCCGCGCCGCAGAACGCCATGAACATCGCGAAGATGGGAAGAAGCAAAAGTTTTTTCATCACGGACCCTGCAAAGTAAGAGGCTTCGGTTTGAGCGTTCCGCCCGAAGCGAGTTCAGGCGGCATGGCAGCCAAAGCGTAAGAAATGTCGTTAGATATGTTACCGCGCGTTAGAAAAAGCCCGCTCAACGCAAGCGGAATGAAGGGAAACCAGACGGCGGAACGTATTGGTTGCCTGGCACGGTGCTGCCCGAGCCGCTCGCCGGTCTGGGCGCCGCGGCGCCCGAAGCAGGCGCAGCCGGGGCCGCCGCCGACGCGCCTTCGGGCGCAGCCGCGCCGTCCGTGTCGCCGTAATTCGGCAGCGGCGCTTCGCCGTAGTCCGGCATGCTGTCGTCGCCGCCGCTGATCAGGTACTGACGGCGCTGCAGATACGCGTTGCGCACGAATGAATATTTGTCGAGCGCGGCGTCGGCGAGCACATCGGTTGCACCGAGGAGATTCGCGCGCACGTTGATGAGATTCACGCCATAGAGCGCCCAACTCACCGAATCAGGACTCACGTAAGTGAGCGGATTACCGAAATAATCGACGACGAGCCCCGAGGAATCGCGCACCGTGCTCGGTCCGAGCAGCGGCAGCACGAGGTACGGGCCGGACGGCACACCATAGTGGCCGAGCGTCAGGCCGAAATCGCCGGAATGCTTCGGCAGCTTCGCGATGGTCGCGACGTCGAACAGACCGCCGACGCCGAACACCGTGTTGATCGCGACGCGCATGACGTCCGACACACCGTCCGCGATCTTCAATTGCAGCAGATTGTTCGCGGCGATGTACACGTCGCCGATGTTCGAGAAGAAGTTGGTCACGCTGTTGCGCACCGGCTCCGGCACGGCCCACACGTAACCCTGCGCCACCGGCTTGAACGCGTATTGATCGACTTTGTCGTTGATCGTGAACATCGTCCGGTTGTAGCTCTCGAATGGGTCCCCCTTGGTCGGCGTCGTTACCGTCGCGCAACCGGTGAGCGCCACGACGCTTGCCACGATGATCGCGCGCCGTATCCCCATCGCCATATTCTTTCTCCTTATTGAGCCGCGCCAGAGGCAGCGGTTGCGCCAGCGGCGCCCGAGGCGCCCATCGCGCTCGCCGCGCCCGGGAAGGCAGGCGCGGGTGCGGCGGGCGCTGCCGGCGCCGCGGATGACTTCGACGCGCCGGAATCCGCCGCCTTGTTGTAGAGGAACTGGCCGATCAGGTTTTCGAGCACCACGGCGGATTGCGTCATCGAAATGGTGTCGCCGTTCTTGAGCATGTCGGTGTCGCCGCCCGGCTCGAGGCCGATGTACTGCTCACCGAGCAGACCCGAGGTCAGGATCTTCGCGGACGAATCCTTCGGAAACTGATACTGCTGGTCGATATCGATCGTCACGACAGCCTGATACGTGTTCGAATCGAAGCCGATGCCACCGACGCGCCCCACCGTCACGCCCGCGCTCTTGACCGGCGCGCGCGCTTTCAGCCCGCCGATATTGTCGAACTTGAGCTTGACCGCGTAGGTTTTCTGGAACGACAGCGAGCTCATGTTGCCCGCCTTCAGCGCAAGAAACAGCAGCGCCACGAAACCGAGCACCACGAAGAGGCCGACCCAAAAGTCGAGAGCAGTCTTTTTCATCGTCTTCCCAAAGAGAATCTTTCCGCAGATGGCGCGTGACGGTCTGTGCCGCTCACCACGCCGCGCCGTTGACTGGCGCCTGCGCTTGGTTCATTAGCTGAACATCAGTGCGGTCAGCAGAAAATCGAGCCCGAGCACGGCGAGCGACGCATAGACGACGGTTTTCGTCGTCGCGCGCGACACGCCTTCCGGCGTGGGCCTCGCCTCGTAGCCCTGGAACAGCGCGATGAACGTCACCGCGAAGCCGAACACGATGCTCTTGATGACGCCGTTGCCGACATCGCGCCACACGTCCACGCCGCCCTGCATCTGCGACCAGAACGCGCCCGGATCGACGCCGATCAGCATCACGCCGACGACATAGCCGCCGACGATGCCCACCGCGCTGAAAATGGCCGCCAGCACCGGCATGGCGACGATACCCGCCCACATGCGCGGCGCGACGACGACCTTCAGCGGGTCGACCGCCATCATTTCCATCGCCGTGAGCTGCTCGCCCGCCTTCATCAGGCCGATCTCCGCAGTCAGCGACGTGCCCGCGCGACCCGCGAAGAGCAGCGCCGTCACAACGGGGCCGAGCTCGCGCACGAGCGACAGCGCGACGAGCAGCCCGAGCGCCTGTTCCGAGCCGTAGCGGCTCAGCGTGTAATAGCCCTGCAGGCCGAGCACGAAACCGACGAACAAGCCCGACACCGCGATGATGACGAGCGAATAGTTGCCGACGAAATGAATCTGTTTCGTGACGAGGCGCGGACGGCGCAACAGCGAGAAAAATTCGAATACGAGGCGCAGGAACATGCGCGTCGCGTAGCCGGCGGTGCCGAAACCGTCGAGCACCCAGCGTCCGAGCGCGCTGATCATGCCTGCCCTCCGATGCCGAAATCCGCAGCGAGCGGCGTGCTCGCGTAGTGGAATTTGAAGGGGCCATCCGGCGTGCCGTCGATGAACTGACGCACGGTCGGGTCTTCCGATGCCCGCAGTTGCGCCGGCGTGCCTTCGGCGTGAATGCCGCCGTTGGCGATGAAATACACGTAGTCGGCGATCGCGAACGATTCGGGCACGTCGTGCGTGACGAGAATGGAGGTTGCGCCGAGCGCGTCGTTGATCGTGCGGATGAGTTGCGCGGTGATGCCGAGCGAAATCGGATCGAGACCGGCGAACGGCTCGTCGTACATCATCAGTTCGGGATCGAGCGCGATGGCGCGGGCGAGCGCGACGCGGCGCGCCATGCCGCCGGAAATTTCCGACGGCGCAAGATCACGCGCGCCGCGCAATCCGACCGCGTTGAGCTTCATCAGCACGAGGTCGCGGATCAGCGCTTCCGGTAAATCCGTATGTTCGCGCAGCGGGAACGCCACGTTTTCGAACACGGTCTGGTCCGTGAACAGTGCGCCGAATTGAAACAGCATGCCCATCTTGCGGCGCAGCGTGTACAGACCTTCGCGCGTCTGCTTGCCGACGTCCTGTCCGCCGAACAGCACCTGGCCGCGACTCGCTTTCACGAGGCCGCCGACGAGGCGCAAGGTCGTGGTCTTGCCGCAGCCGGAGCCGCCCATGACCGCGACGACCTGCCCACGCGTGAAACGCATGTTCAGGTTCGACAGAACGAGCCGGTCGCCGTAGCCAAAATCGACGTCGCGTAGCTCCAGCAGAGTCTCGGAGGAAGCAGGCACTGGGTAAGAGAATTCCGTTGACGCAAGAGGCGGAATTATAGGGCCTGCGCGCAATCGGTGCTTTGCCTAGTCCGGGGCTTCCTTACATTTCAGAAATTTTACCGTTGACTCGTATACATATTTTGCAGCGACGAAACCGCCAATGCCGTGTCCGGCGCCTCGGTCACGGCGCGCACGACCGCGGCACTCCCGACACCTGTCGCGAGCACGTCAGGCATGACCTTCGCGTCGATACCCCCGATCGCGACGAGCGGCACACGGCCCGACAGCAATTGCACGTAACGGGCGAGCCTGGCGAGGCCCTGCGGCTTGGTCGGCATGACTTTCGTCGTCGTCGGGAAGACGGCGCCGAGCGCGAGGTAGCTCGGCCTGAAATGCAGCGCGCGCAGCATTTCGTAATAGCCGTGGGTCGACAGACCGAGCCGCAGACCAGCCTTCGCGATCGCGCCCAGATCCGCCGTCTGCACGTCTTCCTGGCCGAGATGCACGCCGTATGCGCCCGCCGCGATCGCCTCGCGCCAATGATCGTTGATGAACAGCTGCGCGTCGTGCCGCCGTCCCGCTTCGACCGAGCGTGCGATTTCGCGCTGAAGGTCGGCGGCATCGGCCGACTTGCGGCGCAATTGCGTGGTGCGTACGCCGAGATCGAGCACGCGTTCGACCCATTCGGCGCTCGGCAGCACCGGATAGAGACCCAGACGGTCGGGGCACGCCGGAAAACCGCCTTCGGGCGCCGCGGGCAAATCGGCCACGCGCGGGAACGTCGCGAAATCGACGGGCCACGCGTCAGCCTTGTTTTCATCGCCGGCGCGCCAGGCGAGCGCGAGCGTCAGCGCGTCGTGCGGCTCGAAATTGCAGTCGAGGAACGCGGCGAGCGCAGCCAGCCAATCATCCGACCATTCGCCTTCCAGCGCGAAATGCTCGTCGCCGCGACGCAGCGTAACGCGTCCGCCGTGCGCTTCGAGCACCGCCGCGTTTCCGCTTTCGATCGAATCGTCATGTTCAGTAAGGACAATCAGGTCACTCGCCGACGGCGATTCCGGCACGGTCAGGCAAACGCGCCAGCGCGTCTCGGCTGCGGGCCATTCGCCCAGACGCGCGCGAATCCGTTCGGCGACTTCCGTCAATTCGTCGGCAGGGGGCCAGAAAACCTCGCGATTCAGCAAACTCATGCCGCGCCTCCATCCTGATGCCAGAACGGCATGCCGACGACCGGCGTGCTCGCCTGCGCGCTGTCGCGCTCGGCCATCGGTCCGGCGAGGAACGCCATGCGCCCCGCTTCGACGCCGAGCGCAAACGCGCGCGCCATCTGCGGGGGAAACGTCGCCTGCGACACGGCCGTATTGAGCAGCACGCCGTCGAAGCCCCATTCCATCACCTGACACGCGTGCGACGGCACGCCGAGACCCGCATCGACAATCAGCGGCACGTCCGGCAACCGCTCGCGCAGCGTGCGCAGCCCGTACGGGTTCGTCACGCCCTTGCCGGTGCCGATCGGCGCGCCCCACGGCATCAGCGCCTCGCAGCCGGCATCGAGCAGGCGCCGCCCGATCACCAGATCTTCCGTGCAGTACGGCAGCACCTTGAAGCCGTCGCGGATCAGCTTCGACGCCGCTTCGACGAGCCCGATCGGGTCGGGTTGCAGCGTGTAGTCGTCGCCGATCAGTTCGAGCTTGATCCACGGCGTCTCGAACACTTCGCGCGCCATGTGCGCGGTCGTGAGCACCTCGTCGACGCTCTGGCAGCCCGCCGTATTCGGCAAGAGCGCGACGCCGTGGCGCTTCAGCACATCGAAGAAGCCGGCTTCGCCCGTCTCCGACTGGCGGCGCAGCGCGACCGTGACCATGCCCGGCCGAGCGGCGTCGATGGAGTCGGAGAGCGATTGCAGCGACGGATAACGCGACGTGCCGAGCAGCACACGGCGCGGAAACGCTTCGCCGTAAAGCGTGAGAAGGTCGGCGGTAGGAATGGTCATGGTTCGATCCTTCGGTTCGTGATTCAGCCGCCCGCGACGGGCGACACGACATCGAGCCTGTCGCCGGAAGCGAGCGTTTTCGTAGCGTGCTCGCCGCGCGCGACGAACTGGCCGTTCAGCGCGACGGCGAACGGCGGCTTCGCGCCGAACGCGGTGAGCGCCTCGTTGACGGTGGCGGCGTCGGGCAAATCGAAGACGCGTTGATTGATGTGGATGTTCATGATTCTTTCCTGATGACTAGAGCGCGGCGACGGCGGTTTCGTCGTGCAGCAGTTCGGGCCAGCGCGCCGTTTCGCGAAATTGCGCAAAGGCATCGTGACTTGCGATATCGCCCGAACTGAGCGCGTTGGCCAACTGGCATGCGCTGTCCGCGACTTCGGGCGCGATCATGAAGCCGTGCCGGTACAGGCCGTTCACGCGCAAGGTCCGCGCCCCGTCCCAGACGATGGCCGGGCGATGATCCGGGAGCGTCGGCCGGCAATGCGCGTTCAGTTCGAGGATGCGCGCCTCGCCGAAGCCCGGATGCACGGCAAACGCGGCGCTCAGCAGTTCGAGCGCCGAGCGCACGCTGACAGGCGACATGTCCTCGCCTTCGACTTCCGTCGCGCCGATCACGTACAGATCGTTCTCCTTCGGCGCGATATAGAGCGGATAGCGCGGATGCAGCAGACGCACCGGTCGCGATAGCCCGATGCCCGGCGCGTGCACGCGCGCGACTTCGCCACGGATGCCGCGCAGCGCGGGCCACGCTGGTTTGCCGCCGAGACCGCGGCAATCGATGATCCAGCGGGCGTCCGGCATCGCATCGACAGGCGTGTTCCAGTGCGTGCGCACGCCGCGCGCGGCGAGCCCGGCCGCGAGCGCGGCGAGTGCCTGACGATTGTCGAGCTGTCCCTCGTTCGGCAGCAGCCAGCCTTGCGGGAAGCGCGTGCCGAGCGCGGGCTCGGCTTGCGCGACCTGCGCGCCCGCGAGCTTGACGAACCCGCCGTCGAGCAGACCGGGCGGCGAATTGGCGCGCAATCGGCGCTCGAAGAGCGGCGCCTCGGCGCGGTCGGCGCCGTGCCAGACGACGAGCGTGCCGTTGCGCTGAAAGAACACCGGCTCGGGCAATTGCGCGATGAGTCGCGGCCAGCGTTCCAGCGACGCTGCTCCCAGCCCGACGACGAGCGGCTCCGCGCTCGCCGCCTCCGCGAGCGGCGCGAGCATCGCGGCGGCGACCCACGCAGCCGACTGCGTGCCGGCTGCATCGCCGCGTTCGTAGAGCGCGACGTCATGACCCGCGCCCGCGAGTTGCCAGGCGACGAGCCGCCCGACGAGCCCGCCGCCGACGACGGCAAAATCCGGCCGGCGCACGACGCCTTGTTCAATCCTGTTCAATTCGATGTCTCCATAAAGCGCCGATGCTGCACGAGGAGACGAAGTACGCGATCTCGACCATGCTGGCGCGGCGCCACATCACAAGGACGAAATCAGCGGAGAGACCGGCTCGGCATGATGGAACGCGCCGGGCGGAAAAGGTAGGACTGGAAGAGACTGGGGACATGGCGCGAGCTGCGCGCGGTCTCCGGAAACTTCCCTCGCCGGTATTACCCGGATCGGGTGCAAAGGGTCTCTCTCAGCCTCGCCGCGCTGACTGCCATTCCGGCCGTCGATGCGCGCGAAGCACCCCTGTTTCGTCGAGGATCATTAAAGCATGAAAGCCGAATCCGCTGCAAACGGGGATTGCCCGGCTTTTATCGTGCACTTCGGCACTCTGGCACAATGCCGCGAACATGGTTCGCCGAATCACCGCGCGAAATTAAGTGAGCGTTAAGAGAACCCCGGAACAATTTGCCGGGCCGGAAATCGCTGCGCCAGCCCGGTCGCGAACGCAATTCGGGCGCCTCGAAGCGCATCAGCAGGAAGCTCATGACCAACACTCGTACCGAAAACACGCAGCAAAAAGCCGACCAAGTGTCGGCATGGAGTCTAATCAGGCCCTATTGGGTGTCGGAGGAGCGCGGCGTCGCGTGGGGGCTGCTCGTCGCGATCATCGCGATCAACATGACGGTCGTCTGGATCAACGTGCGGCTCAACAGCTGGAACGCCGACTTCTACAACGCGCTGCAGAACAAGAACGTCAAGGACTTTCCGCATCTGCTGCTGATCTTCACGGGCCTCGCGTTCGCGTACATCCTGCTTGCGGTGTACGGGCGGTATCTGCGGCAGATGCTCGCGTTCCGCTGGCGGCAATGGCTCACCAACAGGTTTCTGGAGCAATGGCTCGGCGACAAGGCGTTCTACCGGATCGAGCGTGATCGCCTCGCCGACAACCCCGACCAGCGTATCTCCGACGACCTGCAGTCCTTCGCCACGACGACCCTCTCGCTGTCCCTCGACCTGCTTTCGACGCTCGTCACGCTGGTCACCTTCATCACGATTCTGTGGACCATCGCGGGCGCGCTGACGTTTTCGCTCGGCGGCACGCCGATCACGATTCCCGGCTACATGGTGTGGGCCGCCGCGCTCTACGCGATTCTCGGCTCGCTCATCATCCAGAAGGTCGGGCATCCGCTCGTGTCGATCAATTATCAGCAGCAGAAGGTGGAGGCGGATTTCCGCTTCGGCCTGATCCGCGTGCGCGAGAACGCCGAGCAGATCGCGTTCTACGACGGCATCTCGACCGAGACGGCCAACGCGAAGACGATCTTCCACCGCATCCGCGACAACTGGTGGCTCATCATGAAGTACACGAAGCGCATGACCTTCGTGCTGAGCTTCTACGGACAGATCGCGATCATCTTTCCGATCATGGTCGCCGCGCCGCGCTACTTCGCCGGCGCGTTTACGTTCGGCGTGCTGATGCAGATTTCATCGGCGTTCGGCACTGTCAGCGATTCGTTCTCGTGGTTCATCAACTCGTATTCGACGCTGGTCGAATGGCGCGCCACCGTGAATCGTCTGCGCGAATTCAAGCGCGTGATGCGCTCGACTCATATTCGCGAGGAAACGTCGCCGGCGACGGAACACGGCGGCATCAATCTGCACTACACGAGCACGCCTTCGCTCACGACGAACGGACTTCTGCTTGCATTGCCCAACGGCACGCCGCTGTCGCGCGTGGCGAACGTATCGATCGAGCCGGGATCGCGCTGGCTGGTCGTCGGGCCTTCGGGATCGGGCAAGAGCACGTTGATGCGCGCGCTCGCGGGCCTGTGGCCATTCGGCGACGGCACGATCGACGCACCCGTCGACGCGAAGATGATGTTCATCCCGCAGATGAGCTATTTGCCGATCGGCACGCTGCGCGCGGCACTTTCGTATCCGTCGCCCGGCGGAACGTTCAGCGACGAAGAATCGCGCGAAGTGCTGCGTCTGTGCAATCTCGAAGCGTATGCGGATCGGCTGGAAGAGAGCGCGCATTGGGCGCGGAGTCTGTCGCCGGGCGAGCAGCAGAGGCTCGCTGCTGCGCGCGTGCTGCTGCACAAGCCGGATTTCGTGTTCCTCGATGAAGCCACCAGCGCGCTCGATGCCGAGAACGAGCTGCATATCTACAACACGCTCGTGGAGCAGTTGCCGAAAGCGGCGATTCTGAGCGTGGCGCATCGCGAATCGGTGGCGATGTTCCATGATTACAAGATCGAGATCGAGAGGGCGATGGCGGAGGCTTGAGGCTGCCTTCCATCGTGTGCTGAAAACCGCACCCGCGAGCCATCGCCGGTGCGGTTTTTCTTATTTGTAAGCGTGGTTGATTCGATCGATTTCTTGCGTTCTAGACTGTCGCGTCTTACCGGCAAGAAGGCAGCAGATGGATCTAAAGCTACTGACAGACGGCGATCTCGAATCCATGCGTCGCGTCCCGAAGGTCATCGTCAATCCGCGCGCGCGGTGGGTGGCGAAAGGCGGACATCGCGAACGCAACTTCATGCTTCACGACGCCCGCGATGCAACGCAAGCGTATCGACTCTTCTTACGCGTCTCGGTAACGAACGGCAGCGTATTCTCGGCTGGCCTCGCGCGGGTCTGGGCATCCGATGACGTCCTGATCCTCTCGCGCTACAACGGCCCGTATCATGCACACAGGAACATCATAGAACGTACGAAGGTTCCGTTTGGATGTCATCGGCATATCGCCACGCAGCGATACATCGTTGCGGGCTTCGATGCAGACGGATTCGCCGAGCCGACGTCTGGCTACAATTCCATCGAAGGCGCGTTCGAATGTCTGTGCAGAGATTGCGGCGTCGCCTCACCCGACTATCATCCACTTCAACACGAACTTGAGTTCTGACATGTTGCTCGATACGCCCGATGCTGTGAAGCGACTGCTTTGCGAGTCGTGGTGCTCCGAACTCGATGTTGCTCAGGACGGCGACACCCTCCGTCTTTCGATGCCCCTGCTCGAACCCGACGGCGATTATCTGACCGTCTGGCTAAGACAGGCGATGGGCGGCTGGCGGATTGAAGACGCGGGCAGCACGCTGATGCGTGTTTCGTACGACTCGGATCCGAGCGCGCTGCTGCGCGGTCCGCGTCGCGTTCTGCTAGACAAGCTGCTCAATGAATACGGCGCGCGCCTGTCCAACGATGGTCAGATCGTCGCCGAATCCGACGAGCAATCGCTCGCCATTTCACTTCTGCGCTACGGTCAAGCACTGTTGCGTGTGAACGATCTGCGAGGCTGGAGCAAATCGCGAGTCGCGTCCACCTTCTTCGACGATCTCAAGCTTCATCTTGCGGATATCGTGGGCGCGGAAAACGTCGTGCAACGGTACTTGCCGCCCGAAGTCCCCGATGCAGCCGATTATCCAGTGGACTTCTTTCTCAAGGGCTCGCGAACGCCGGTCTTCGTCTTCGGCATTGCGAATGCGGATCGCGCGCGCGTCGCGACGATCGTCTTGCAGCACCTCGATTTACACATCGAACGCTTCGATTCGATCATCGTGTTTCAGGACGCCAGCGTCATTCCAAGTATCGATCTGCGCCGCCTCATGAACGCAGCCAACGACATGGTCGACTCCATCGACGCGAAAGCAGCGCTCGCGAAGAAGATTCGCCATCGAATGCACGCAGCCTAGACGCAAAAAGGGCGGACAACCTCACGGTCATCCGCCCTTTTTCATTGCATCACGTACTTACCGCGGCAACTCGCTGGAACCCATCAGATACGCATCCACCGACCGCGCGCACTGCCGTCCTTCACGAATCGCCCAGACAACCAGCGATTGCCCGCGACGCATATCGCCCGCCGTGAACACCTTATCGACGGACGTGTAATACGCCTTGTCGCCCTCGGTGGCAGCGCGCACATTGCCGCGCGCATCCTTCTCGACGCCGAACGCGTCCAGCACCGGCGAAACCGGCTGCGTGAAGCCCATGGCGAGCAGCACGAGATCGGCCTTCATTTCGAACTCGGAACCCGGCACTTCCTGCATCTTGCCGCCCTTCCACTCGACGCGCACCGCGATCAGCTTCTCGACCTTGCCGTTCTTGCCTTCGAAGCGCTTCGTCGCGACCGACCAGTCGCGATCGCAGCCTTCCTCGTGCGACGACGACGTGCGCAGCTTGATCGGCCAGTACGGCCACACGAGCGGCTTGTTCTCTTCCTCCGGCGGCTGCGCGAGCAGCTCGAACTGCGTGACGCTCTTCGCGCCATGGCGGTTCGACGTGCCGACGCAATCCGAACCCGTATCGCCGCCGCCAATCACGACGACATGCTTGCCCTTCGCAAGCAGTTGATCCGTGACCTTGTCGCCCGCGTTGACCTTGTTCTGCTGCGGCAGGAATTCCATCGCGTAATAGATGCCTTCGAGCTCGCGGCCCGGCACCGGCAGATCGCGCGGCATTTCAGAGCCGCCCGCGATCACCACGGCATCGAACTGTTCTTTCAGCTCGTCCGGCGTGATGGTTTCCTTCGCCGTATTGGCGATGTACTCGGGCAACGCATCCTTGCCGATGAACACGTTCGTGCGGAACGACACGCCTTCCGCTTCCATCTGGCGCATGCGGCGGTCGATCAGCCACTTCTCCAGCTTGAAGTCGGGAATGCCGTAACGCAGCAATCCGCCGATGCGATCGTTCTTTTCGAACACAACGACTTCGTGACCCGCGCGCCCAAGTTGCTGCGCGGCGGCAAGGCCGGCAGGCCCCGAACCGACGACCGCGACCTTCTTGCCCGTCTTGTGCTTCGGCGCTTGCGGCACGACCCAGCCTTCGGCGAACGCCTTGTCGATGATCGCGTGTTCGATCGACTTGATGCCGACCGGATCGTCGTTGATGCCGAGCGTGCACGCGCTTTCGCACGGCGCCGGGCAGATGCGGCCCGTGAACTCAGGGAAGTTGTTGGTCGAGTGCAGCACGTTGATCGCACTCTTCCAGTCCTGCTGGAACACGAGATCGTTGAAGTCCGGAATGATGTTGTTGACCGGACAGCCGTTGTTGCAGAACGGAATGCCGCAATCCATGCAGCGCGCGCCCTGAACCTTCGCGTCTTCATCGGTCAGCGCGGCGACGAATTCCTTGTAGTGCTTGACGCGGGTCAGCGGTGCTTCGTACGCCTCATGGCGGCGTTCGAACTCGAGAAAACCGGTTGCCTTGCCCATTTCTTTCTCTATGTACAGTGAGGGACCTGCTTCCCGATACGCTCGCATCGGGAAGGTCGTCTATCTATAAAACCGGCTTCAAGCCGCGATGGCGTCCTTCGACTTCTTCGCGCCCATCTCCGTGAGCGCGCGCCTGTATTCGGTCGGGAACACCTTGACGAACTGACGGCGCGCCGAATCCCAGTTTTCGAGCAGCGATTTCGCGCGCGGCGAGCCGGTGAACTGGAAGTGACGCTCGACGAGACCCTTGAGCAGCGCTTCGTCGGTCTTGCCGGCGTGCCACAAAGAGCGATCCACCGTGCGTTCCTGTTCCGCCTGCTGCAGAACCGGATCGAGTGCGACCATCGACTTGTTGCACTTGCCCGAGAACGCACCGTCCGGGTCGTACACGAACGCGATGCCGCCCGACATGCCCGCCGCGAAGTTGCGGCCCGTCTCGCCGAGCACGACCACCGTGCCGCCCGTCATGTATTCGCAGCCGTGGTCGCCCGTGCCTTCGACGACCGCCGTCGCGCCGGAATTACGCACGCAGAAGCGCTCGCCCGCGACGCCGCGGAAATACGATTCGCCTTCGATCGCGCCGTACATCACCGTGTTGCCGCAGATGATGTTTTCCTCGGACTTGCCGCGGAAGTCGTTGGTCGGGCGAATGATGATGCGTCCGCCCGACAGGCCCTTGCCGACGTAGTCGTTGCCATCGCCGACGAGATCGAGCGTGACGCCCTTCGCGAGGAACGCGCCGAAGCTCTGGCCCGCCGTGCCCTTCAACTGGATGTGGATCGAGTCGTCGGGCAAGCCGTCGTGACCGTGCTTCTTCGCGATCATGCCGGACAGCATCGCGCCGACCGTGCGGTTCACGTTGCGCACCGGCTGAATGAACGATACATGCTCGCCCTTCTCGATCGCCGCCTTCGACTTCTCGATCAACACGTGATCGAGCGCCTTGTCGAGACCGTGATCCTGCACGTCGACATGCTTGCGCGCGACGTCTTCGCCGACCGGCACCTGATAGAAGATGCGCGAGAAGTCGAGGCCCTTCGCCTTCCAGTGCTCGATGCCCTTCTTCATGTCGAGCAGATCGACGCGGCCGATGAGGTCATCGAACTTGCGGATGCCGAACTGCGCCATAATTTCGCGCACTTCTTCCGCAACAAAGAAGAAGAAGTTGACGACGTGTTCCGGCTGACCCGAGAACTTCGCGCGCAACACCGGATCTTGCGTCGCGACGCCGACCGGGCACGTATTCAGATGGCACTTGCGCATCATGATGCAGCCTTCGACGACGAGCGGCGCGGTCGCGAAACCGAACTCGTCGGCGCCGAGCAGCGCACCGATTACGACGTCGCGGCCGGTCTTCATCTGACCGTCGGCCTGCACGCGGATACGTCCGCGCAGACGGTTGAGCACCAGCGTCTGCTGCGTTTCGGCGAGACCGAGTTCCCACGGCGTGCCTGCGTGCTTCAGCGACGACAGCGGGGATGCGCCCGTGCCGCCGTCATGACCCGCGATCACGACGTGATCCGCCTTCGCTTTTGCAACGCCAGCGGCAACCGTGCCGACACCCACTTCCGACACGAGCTTCACCGAAATGCTCGACGACGAATTCACGTTCTTCAGATCGTGAATGAGCTGCGCGAGATCTTCGATCGAATAGATGTCGTGGTGCGGCGGCGGCGAAATCAGACCGACGCCCGGCACCGAATAACGCAGCTTGCCGATGTAATCGGAAACCTTGTGGCCCGGCAACTGACCGCCTTCGCCCGGCTTCGCGCCCTGCGCCATCTTGATCTGGATCTGATCCGCCGACGCGAGATATTCCGCCGTCACGCCGAATCGTCCCGACGCGACCTGTTTGATCTTCGAACGCAGCGAATCGCCGTCCTTCAGCGGAATGTCGGTGATGACTTCCTTGCCGATGATCGATTGCAGCGTGTCGCCGTTCTTGATCGGAATGCCGCGCAGTTCGTTGCGATAACGCGTTTCGTCCTCGCCGCCTTCGCCTGTGTTCGACTTGCCGCCGATGCGGTTCATCGCGACAGCCAGCGTGGCGTGCGCTTCCGTGCTGATCGAGCCGAGCGACATCGCGCCCGTTGCGAAACGCTTGACGATGTCCTTCGCCGATTCCACTTCATCGAGCGGAATCGCCTTCGACGGCGACACCTTGAACTCGAACAGACCGCGGAACGTCATATGACGCTTCGTCTGGTCGTTGATGATGTGCGCGTATTCCTTGTACGTCTGATACGAGTTGCTGCGCGCCGAGTGTTGCAACTTGGCGATCGCATCCGGCGTCCACATGTGCTCTTCGCCGCGCACGCGATACGCGTATTCGCCGCCCGCGTCGAGCATGTTCGCGAGAACGGGGTTGTCGCCGAATGCATCGCGATGCAGACGAATCGCTTCTTCCGCCACCTCGAAGATGCCGATGCCGCCGACCTTCGACGCCGTGCCCTTGAAATACTTCTCGACGAGTTCCGACGACAGGCCGACCGCTTCGAAAATCTGCGCGCCGGTGTAGGACATGTACGTCGAGATGCCCATCTTCGACATGACCTTCAACAGGCCCTTGCCGACCGCCTTGGTGAAGTTGTAGATGACCTTGTCGGCGGAGAGATCGCCCTTCAGGCCTTCGGCCAAGTTGGCGAGCGTTTCCAGCGCGAGATACGGGTGAACGGCTTCTGCGCCGTAGCCCGCGAGCAGCGCGAAGTGATGCGTCTCACGCGCCGATCCCGTTTCCACGACGAGACCCGTGCTCGTGCGCAGGCCGTGCGCGACGAGATGCGAGTGAATCGCGGACGTGGCGAGCAGCGCCGGAATCGCGACGTTGTCGCGGTCCGCCTTGCGGTCCGACACGATCAGGATGTTGTAGCCGGAGCGCACGGCATCGACGGCTTCGGCACACAGCGACGCGATGCGCGCCTCGATGCCTTCCTTGCCCCACGCCGCCGGATAGACGATGTTCAGCTCGTACGAGCTGAACTTGCCGCCGGTGTACTTGTCGATCGCGCGGATCTTCGCGATGTCCTTGAAGTCGAGCACGGGCTGCGACACTTCGAGGCGCATCGTCGGGTTGATGTTCGTCGTGTCGAGCAGGTTCGGCTTCGGACCGATGAACGAGACGAGCGACATCACGAGGTTTTCGCGGATCGGATCGATCGGCGGGTTCGTCACCTGCGCGAACAACTGCTTGAAGTAGTTGTAGAGCGTCTTGTTCTTGTTAGACATGACCGCGAGCGGCGAGTCGTTGCCCATCGAGCCGACGGCTTCTTCGCCCGACTGCGCCATCGGCGCCATCAGGAACTTGAGGTCTTCCTGCGTGTAGCCGAACGCCTGCTGACGATCGAGCAATACCGCGGCTTCGCGACGCTGCGTTTCGACGTCTTCCGCCTTCGGCTCGATCTCGTCGAGCTTGATGCGCACGGCTTCGATCCAGCTCTTGTACGGCTTGGCGTTGGACAGGTTGTCCTTCAGTTCCTTGTCCTGGATGATGCGGCCCTGTTCCATGTCGATCAGGAACATCTTGCCCGGCTGAAGACGCCACTTCTGCACGATCTTCGATTCGGGAATGGGCAGCACGCCGGACTCCGACGCGAGAATCACGAGATCGTCGTCCGTGACGAGATAGCGGGCCGGACGCAGGCCGTTACGGTCGAGCGTGGCGCCGATCTGGCGGCCGTCCGTGAACGCGATCGCGGCGGGGCCGTCCCACGGCTCCATCATCGCGGCGTGATATTCGTAGAACGCGCGGCGGTTGTCGTCCATCAGCGTGTGCTGCTCCCACGCTTCAGGGATCATCATCATCATCGCGTGGACGAGCGGGTAGCCGGCCATCACGAGCAGTTCGAGACAGTTGTCGAACGATGCCGTGTCCGACTGGCCCGGATAGATCAGCGGCCAGAGCTTCGGCAGATCGTCGCCGAGCACGTAGGACGCGATCGCGCCGGTGCGCGCGTTCAGCCAGTTGACGTTGCCCTTCACGGTGTTGATTTCACCGTTGTGCGCGATCATGCGATACGGGTGCGCGAGTTCCCACGCCGGGAACGTGTTGGTCGAGAAGCGCTGATGCACGAGCGCGAGCGCGGAAACGACGCGCTCGTCCTGCAGATCACGGTAGTACACGCCGACCTGGCCCGCGAGCAGCAGCCCCTTGTAGACGACGGTGCGCGACGACATCGACGGCACGAAGTATTCCTTGCCGTGCTTGAGCTTCAGCGCCTGAATGCGATGGCTCGCGGTCTTGCGGATGATGTACAGCTTGCGCTCGAGCGCGTCCGTCACGACGATGTCCTTGCCGCGTCCGATGAAAATCTGGCGGATCAGCGGCTCGCTCGCCTTCACGGTCGGCGAAATCGGCATGTTGGAATCGACGGGCACGTCGCGCCAGCCGAGCACGACCTGGCCTTCGGCCTTCACCGTGCGTTCCAGCTCCTGCTCGCACGCGAGACGCGACGCGTGTTCCTTCGGCAGGAAAATCATGCCGACGCCGTATTCGCCAGCCGGCGGCAACGTCACGCCCTGCTTGGCCATTTCCTCGCGATAGAAGCCGTCCGGCACCTGGATCAGGATGCCGGCGCCATCGCCCATCAGCGGATCGGCGCCGACCGCGCCACGGTGATCGAGATTCTCGAGAATCTTGAGACCCTGCTGAATGATCTCGTGGCTCTTTTTCCCCTTGATATGGGCGACGAAGCCGACGCCACAGGCGTCGTGTTCGTTCGCAGGGTCATACATGCCCTGCGCGGCGGGAAGCGAACCGGCTACCGGCTGCTGATGATCGTTCATGGGGACACCGTCTCTACTGTGAGGGGCCGACTCGGCCGTTGAACCATTTTCTTGTTGCCTGCGACGGTTTCTTTCAACTTGATGTGTCACGAAGCACGGTCGTGCGCGGCACGCTGCACCGCGGCAATCGCCGGAAATCGAAATATACGCGACGAATCAAAAAGATGGAAATAAAACTTGATGGTCGGGCACCAATTATCGATATGGTGCAAACTTGCCCAAATAAAATGGGGACACAACAATCATCAGCTAAAAGAAACGGCGTAGCTCGAAAATTCGAGACGCCGTTTCATGTGTTCCTTCGGGCTTGCCGCCGAGGCCGTTATTGCGGTTGCGGCGTTTCGCGGATCTTGCGCGGACGTCCGCGCGGCAGCGGCGACACCCGGCGGTTGGCTGCATGCGATGCCCACTCGCGATAGGCGTCGCTGCCGAGCACCCAGCCTTTGAGCGTCGCCTGCAGAAGACGATTCGCCTCGCGTTCGTCGAGCGGCTGTTCGCACAGCTCCTTGTAGGCGTGCTGGCGTTCGAACGGCGTATTGCCGAGCGACCAGAAGAGCGGATGGTCGGTGATGAGGCCATCGAGCGTAAGCCCGACGTGATGACGAAAGCTGGACCACTTGTAGTCCTGCGGCGTCGCGACGAGCTGGGCGCGCACCGGCGCCATCTCGACGACGCGCGTTGCAAGCAGAAAGTAACGCTCGCCCTCGATTACCGTGGCGCGATAGCGCCCCTCCCACAACGTGCCGCGCCGCATGTAGCGCCGATTGAAGTGCGCCACGTAACGACGCCCGACGGCCTGCATTGCTTTGGGCAGGCTCGATTCGTCGCGGGGCGTGACGAGCAGATGCACAGCTTGCGGCATCAGCGCATAGGCATGGATGGAGAGGTGATGATCACGTGAAGCAGTCCTCAAGCAGTCGATGAATAGCTCATAGTCCTGGTCGTCGACGAAGGCGGGTTGCTGGTCGAGACCACGCAGGATGACATGCTGCGGCTGTTCGGGAACGTAGAGTCGTGCAAGCCGTGCCATTCTGGATATTCCGTTGGTCGCGTTTGTGTTACCCCAATCGGGGGCCTTTCGGAGCCGTTGCGGCAGCATGGATGAAACACATGCAAGCGCCGTGCAACGAGGCCCCAACGCCGCCCTTTGCCCTAGGGAAAATGCTCTACGGCACCGCTATGGTTAATGTGAAATGTTGTGTTCATAATGGGCGTGCTTTTTTGGAGGAGCACAAATTGAAAATAAAACAAGTCATCACAGGGATCGCGGCATTAGCGTGTGTGTCCACTGCGGCACATGCACAATCTGCCGGCTCCATCTATGTAACTGGAGGCTGGTTTCACTTTGCCCCGCAAGACAGCAGCGGTCCGCTCAAAGAAACAAGTGTAGGCGGATCTCCGGTCAATATCGATGTTCCCGGTACGGGCGCCGGCATTTCGAGCGCTGATACCGCCGGCTTCACGGTAGGTTACTTCGCCACCGATCACATCGCCGCAGAACTTGAAATGGGCATTCCGCCCACCTTCGACCTGGAGGGCACCGGCAACCTCGACCGGTATGGCAAACTCGGCAGCGCGAAGCAATGGAGCCCGACGCTGCTGTTCAAATACTTCTTCAACGCTCCTCAGGCGAAGTTCCGCCCGTTCGTCGGTATTGGCGTGACGCGTACCTGGTTCACCGACGCGCAGATCACGAATCAGCAGTTCGAGGGCTCGGTCCTGCATGGTCCGACCACCGTCGACACGGATAGTTCGTGGGCGCCCGTGTTTAATGTCGGCGCGACGTACAATTTCACAGAACACTGGTTCGCGGGATTTTCCGTGTCGTTCATTCCTTTGAAGGCCACGGCGAAGTTGAACACGCAGGCTCAAACACCTGTCGGCACGCTGAATGTCCAGTCGCAAGCGAAAATCACGCTCAACCCGATCGTCACATATCTGCGCGTAGGCTATCGCTTCTAAAGTGAAATTGCTCGCTGGCAAGTAACCGAGATATTCACGTCATCGCGAAAACAAACAAAACGCCGGCATGATTCGTTCACGCCGGCGTTTTCGTATTCATCGCTTGTAAATGTGACCGTCGCGGGAAGAAATGGCTTGCAGAACTTACGTGCCGAAACGTGCGACCACACATCGCGGCCGCGCATACCGAAGCGTTGCGCAACGATGAAGCATCGGCATCGAATTTGCTGCATGATGAGTTTCCCCGCCGCATATGCGGGTCATCCACGACTCATCCATCGACGGAGCGATCTATGAACGCACTGCCTAATACGCGAGACGCCATCGGAGATTCATGGACCACGACGAGCCGCCGCGCGCGCCGCATGGCGCGTCATGGCCGTGAAGCAGCCGAAGATATCGGCGCCGAATTGCGCACGCTTTTGAGCGAACTGGAAAGCGCCCTGGCCGAAGGCACGTCGGCCGATGCCGCCGCGCTGCGCGCGCAGATCGGCGAGCGCCTCGACAGCGCGCGCGCACGTCTGAACGACACGCACGCCGCGCTACGCCATCGCGCCGGCGCCGTGTTCGAAGACGCCGATGCCTACATCCACGAAAGGCCCTGGCAGACGATCGTGCTCGTCGGCGGGCTGGCGCTCGTCGCGGGCGTGCTGCTCGCGCGCGTGCGTTGACGTTTCAGCCCGGCGAAGCTTCCAGAAAATCCGCGCCAATGATGTCGATGCGATCCGTACAGATTGCATCGACACCCCATTGCGCGAGCAGACGCGCGCGCGCCGGATCGTTCACCGTGTAGGCGAGGATGCGCAGGCCCGCATCCTTGATCTGCGCGACGAGCGACTCATCGAGCGCGCGATGGCTCGCGTGCAGCGATACACACGACAATGCCGCCGTCTGCGCGCGCCAGTTCGCGGGCACGCGTTCGTAAAGCATGCCGCGCGGCAGGTTCGGCGCGACATCGCGCGCGGCTTCGAGCGCCGCATACGAGAACGATGACAACAGCGGCGCCGGTTCGGCATCCGCCCACAAGCGCGCCGCCTCGCGCGCCACGAGCACGCCTGTTTCAATATCGCGCCCCTGACACGGCTTGATCTCGATGTTCGCAGCGAGCCCATGCTTGATGCATCGCTCGTGCACTTGCGCGAGCGTCGGCATGCGCGCGTTTGCGAACTCCGCGCCGAACCACGAGCCCGCGTCGAGCGCGCGCAACTGCGCGTAAGTCAGCGCTTTCGCCGCGCCGCGGCCGTTCGACGTGCGATCCACTGCGTCGTCGTGCAGCAGGAAGACGATATCGTCGGCGGAGAGCTTCGCGTCGAACTCGATCATCCGATGGCCGAGACGCGCGCCCACGTCGATGGCTTCGAGCGTGTTCTCCGGCGCGAGCTTGCCGCCGCCGCGATGCGCGACGATCGCGGGATAAGGCCAGGTTCTCATCGCATCGCCTCCATTAGTTCGCGCGCAGTCCCGTCGACGGATCGAAAAAATGCAGATGCCGCGCGGGCAACGACACGTTCAACCGCTCGCCGCGCCGCGGCCGATGCTCATGCGGCAAGCGCGCCGCCACATCGTGCTTGCCCCATCTGCCATGCGCGAGATTGTCCGCGCCGAGCAACTCCGCCGAATCGACATCGAGCGTGACGGTTGCGGCGTTATCGATGCCCGGCGTCATATGTTCCGGACGAATGCCGATGATCCACTCGCGCCCATGCATCGCGCTATTCACGCCGGATACCGGCAATGAAGGTCCATCGCCCGCGACGATGAAAGTCGCGCCGTCTTCCGACACACGCCCTTCGAGCAGATTCATCGCAGGCGACCCGATGAAACTCGCGACGAACACCGTCGCCGGACGTTCGTACACTTCGGTCGGCGCACCGATCTGCTCGGCGTGCCCCTTGTTCATCACGATGACGCGCTGCGCCAGGGTCATCGCTTCGATCTGATCGTGCGTGACATACAGGCTCGTCGTCGCGAGCCGCGCATGCAGGCGCTGGATTTCGAGGCGCATCTGCACGCGCAGCTTGGCGTCGAGATTCGAAAGCGGCTCGTCGAACAGAAACACTGCGGGTTCGCGCACGATCGCACGGCCCATCGCGACGCGCTGCCGCTGCCCGCCCGACAACTCGCGCGGCTTGCGCGCCAGCAAATGTTCGAGTTCAAGGATACGCGCAGCGTTCGTCACGCGTTCGTCGATGATCTTCTTCTCGAAACCGCCGATCTTGAGCGCATACGCCATGTTCTGCGCGACGCTCATGTGCGGATAGAGCGCGTAGTTCTGAAAGACCATCGCGATGTCGCGATCCTTCGGCTCCAGCTTGTTCACGACCTTGCCACCGATTTCGATCGCGCCTTCGGACACGGACTCGAGACCCGCGACCATGCGCAGCAACGTGGACTTGCCGCAGCCCGACGGTCCGACCATCACGACGAACTCGCCGTCTTCGATCGCCACATCGATGCCATGCAGCACGTAGTTCGCGCCGTCGTAAGTCTTTTTGACGCTTTTCAGATTCAACGCAGCCATGTTTTTATTTCTCGGAATCGACGAGGCCGCGCACGAACCAGCGCTGCATCGTCAGCACGACGGCGAGCGGCGGCAGCATCGCGAGCAGCGTCGCGGCCATCACGAGATGCCATTCCGTCGCGGTATCGCCCGACGCGATCATGCTCTTGATGCCGACCACCGCCGTCTGCAGCGACACCTGATTGGTGATGAGGATCGGCCAGAGATACTGGTTCCAGCCGTAGATGAACGTAATGACGAAGAGCGCCGCGATATTCGTCTTCGAGAGCGGCAGCACGACGTCCCAGAAAAATCGGAGCGGCCCCGCGCCGTCGATGCGCGCCGCTTCCATCAGTTCGTCGGGCAGCGTCATGAAGAACTGGCGGAAGAGAAACGTTGCGGTCGCGGAGGCGATCAGCGGCAGCGTCAATCCGGCATAAGTATTCGACAGATGCATCGACGAAACGACTTCGACCGTTGGGAAGATACGCACTTCGACAGGCAGCATCAGCGTGATGAAGATGAGCCAGAACGCGAGGTTCTTCATCGGAAAGCGGAAGAAGACGATGGCGTACGCGGAAATGATCGACACCGCGATCTTGCCGATCGAAATCACGAGCGCCATCACGAGGCTGTTGAGCAGCATGAGACCGAACGGCGCCGCCGCGTTGCCGCTGCCGTGCGTCCAGATGTGCGCGATGTTCTCGAAAAGATGCGAGCTGGGAATCAGCGAGAGCGGCACGCTGAAGACTTCCTTCGAATTCATCGAAGCAGCGCAGAACGCGACGTACACCGGAAACACGATCATGGCGACGCCGAGCAGCAGCACCGCGTGACAGAAGATATCGAAGCCGCGGCGGTTTTCGATCATGAGTATTGCACCCTGCGTTCGACGAAGCGGAACTGCACGACCGTCAGCCCGACGACGATCACCATCAGCACGACGGACTGCGCGCCCGAGCTGCCGATGTCGAGCCCCTGGAAACCTTCCGCGAAGATCTTGTAGATGAGCGTCTTGGTCGATTGCGCGGGACCGCCGCCGGTCGCGGCATCGATGACGGGGAAGGTATCGAAGAACGCGTACACGAGATTCACGACGAGCAGGAAGAAGCTCGTCGGCGACAGCAACGGCAACGCGATGCCGAAGAAGCGCCGCACGGGTCCGGCGCCATCGATGGCGGCCGCTTCGATCAGCGATTGCGGAATCGCCTGCAAGCCCGCGTAGAAGAACAGGAAGTTGTAGCTGACCTGCTTCCATACCGACGCGAGCACAACGAGGAACATCGCCTGCGTGCCGTTGAGCGCGTGATTCCAGATGATGCCCTGCTTCGCGAGCGCATACGTCACGAGCCCGATGCTCGGGTTGAACAGAAACGACCACAGCACCGCGGCGATAGCGGGCGCCACCGCATACGGCCAGATGAGCAGCGTCTGATACGCCTTGGCGCCGCGCGTCACGCGATCCGCGCACGCGGCGAGCAAGAGCGAGATCACGAGCCCCGACACGGTGACGAGCGCGCAGAAGATCATCGTCGTGCTGAACGACGACAGGTACAGCGGATCGGCGAACAACTGCCTGAAGTTCGCGAGCCCGACGAACTCGCTCGACGTGCCGAACGCATCCTGACTTTGCGTGGCCTGCCAGAGCGCTTCGCCCGCGGGCCACAGAAAGAACAGCGCGGTGATTGCGAGCTGAGGCGCGACGAGCAGATACGGCAAGACACTCGTATCGAAACGAGAGCGTTTTTCCATGCTTGGCTTATCCAGAAGCGCCCGCGCTTTTTCAGCACGGGCGCATGCGCTTAGTGACCTTTAATTGCCGGTTTTTTCGAAACGGCGCAGCAGTTCGTCGCCACGTTGCACTGATGCGTCGAGCGCTTGCTGCGGCGTCTTCTTCTCGGCCCAGACCTGCTCGAGCTCTTCATCGACGATGGTGCGGATCTGCGGCATGTTGCCCAGACGCAGGCCCTTCGTGAACGGCAGCGGCGGCTTGTTCATCATCTGCTTGATCGCGATGTCCGCGCCCGGATTCTTGTCGTAAAAGCCCTGCTTCTGCGTGAGCTCATACGCGGCCTGCGTGACCGGCAGATAGCCCGTGTCCTGATGCCATTTCGCGGCGACTTCCGGCGTCGACAGATACGCGAGGAACTTCGCGACGCCCTTGTAGACGGTGGGGTCCTTGCCCGACAACACCCACAAACTCGCGCCGCCGATGATCGCGTTCTGCGGCGCGCCCTTCACGCTCGCGTCGTACGGCATCATGCCGACGCCGTAATCGAACTTCGCGTATTTGGCGATGGTCGCACGCGAGCCCGACGAGTTCGTGATGATGCCGCAGTCGCCGCTATAGAACTTCGACACCGGCTCGTCCTTGCGGCCCACATACGTGAACGTGCCTTCCTTCGCCATGTTCTGCAGGAACTGGATATGCGCGACCTGCAGCGGCTTGTTGAATTCGAGCTTGGCGTCGAGGCCGTCGAAGCCGTTGTTCTTCGTCGCGAACGGCGCGGCGTGCCACGCGCTGTAATTTTCGAGCTGAATCCAGCTCTGCCATCCCGAGGAATAACCGCACGAGTAACCCGCGGCTTTCAGCTTCTTCGCGTCGGCTTCGACGTCGGCCCAGGTTTTCGGCGGCTGATTCGGATCGAGCCCGGCCTTCTTGAACGCGTCCTTGTTGTAGTAGAGAACGGGCGTCGAGCTGTTGAACGGCATCGAGATGAGATGGCCGGTCTTCGCGTCGCTGTAATAGCCGGCGATGGTCGGCACGAATGCCTTTTCGTCGAGCGGCACGCCTGCCTGCTTGAACACATCGGAGACGGGAATGACGGCTTTCTTCGCCTGCATCATCGTCGCTGTGCCGACTTCGTAGACTTGCAGGATCGCGGGCGCATTGCCGCTGCGATACGCCGCGATGCCCGCCGCGAGCGTCTGGTCATACGTGCCCTTGAACACGGGAACGATCTTGTAATCGCTCTGGGACTTGTTGAAGTCGGTGGCGATGTCGCTCACGCGCTCGCCGAGCGCGGCTTCCATCGCGTGCCAGAACTGGATTTCCGTCGCGGCGTGTGCGGCCGTGGCGGCGCCGAACATGAGAACGGCGGCCGCCGGGATCGAGCGGAACAAGGGCTTGCAGCTCATCGATGAGTCTCCTTTTGAGGATTCGCGCTTAGAAACGCGCGATCTTAGTTGTTGTCGATGACAAACAGGCGTTGATACTCTTTCAATGCGTAGCGATCCGTCATGCCGGCGATGTAATGCGCGATCAGCCGCGCCTGCGAGCTGTCATGGCTCAATGAAGGCGCATCGTTGGCCGATTCCTCCGCCACTGGCAAGCGCGCCTGATATGCAGGCGGTAGAAGACGCGGGTCATCGGTGAAGGCTTCGAACAGGCCCGTCACGACGCGCTTCGCCTTGTTCGCCATACGCATCACGCGATAGTGCCGGTACAGGTTCTTGAACAGAAAGCGCTTGAGTTGCGCCGCCTGAGCCGCGACTTCATCGCTGTGCGCGACGAGCGACGGCGCCTTGCGGATATCGTCGAGCGATTGCGGCGCGACGCGTTCGAGATTGCGGCTCGTCGACTCGATCAGATCGACGATCAGCGTATTGATGATGCGGCGGATAGTCTCGTGAATCAGCCTGCGCCCTTCGATGTTCGGATAATCGGCGCGGGCGGCATCGAAATGCGTGTGCCACAGGCTCACTTCGGAAAGCTGTTCGAGCGTGATGAGGCCGGAGCGCAGGCCGTCGTCGACATCGTGATTGTTGTACGCGATTTCATCCGCGACATTCGCGATCTGCGCTTCGAGCGAAGGCTGCTTGCCGGTGAGAAAGCGCTCGCCGAGATCGCCGAGCTTGCGCGCGTTCTCACGCGAACAATGCTTGAGAATGCCTTCGCGCGTTTCGAAGCACAAGTTCAGGCCGTTGAACGCGCCGTAGTGCTCTTCGAGTTGATCGACCACTGCGAGGCTCTGCAGATTGTGCTCGAAGCCGCCGTGATCGCGCATGCATTCGTGCAGCGCATCCTGTCCGGCGTGGCCGAACGGCGTGTGGCCGAGATCGTGCGCGAGCGAAATCGCTTCGACGAGATCCTCGTTCAGCCGCAGATTGCGCGCGACCGAACGCGCGATCTGCGCGACTTCGAGACTGTGCGTGAGCCGCGTGCGGAAGAGGTCGCCTTCGTGATTGACGAAGACCTGCGTCTTGTATTCGAGCCGGCGAAACGCGGTCGAATGCACGATGCGGTCGCGGTCGCGCTGGAACTCGGTGCGCGCGGCGGGCGGCGCTTCGGCGAATCTGCGCCCGCGCGATTGCGACGAATGCGCGGCGTACGGCGCGAGATGCGCCTCGAGCGCGAGCGACGACGGCGCGCCCGGCGGAAGTTGCTGTTCTTTTTCGCTCACCGGCTGCTCCGCTTCGTCGTGGTGCTTCGTCGTATTAGCCGCCGCTCGCGCGGATCAGACGCTGGCTGCGAGCGTCGCGCGCACCGCCTGATCGGGCGCGCTCGTGATCTCGGTCGCGCCGAAGCGGGTCAGCAGAATGAATTTGATCTCGCCGGCTTCCGCTTTCTTGTCGACCTTCATCAGATCGACGTAGCGGTCGTCGCCGAGCCTGGGCGCCGTGACTGGCAGCCTGGCCGCTTCGATCACGCGCACGAGACGCTGGCGCGCGGCTTCGTCGAGCTTGCCGAGGCGCACGGACAGGTCCGCCGCCATCACCATGCCGCAGCCGACCGCCTCGCCGTGCAGCCATTCGCCGTAGCCGAGACCGGCTTCGATCGCATGGCCGAAGGTATGGCCGAAATTAAGGATCGCGCGCTGCCCGCCTTCGCGCTCGTCCGACGCCACCACCGACGCCTTGATCTCGCACGAGCGCTTCACGGCGTGCGCGAGGGCGTTTTCGTCCAGACGATTGAGCGCGTCGATGTTCGCTTCGATCCACTCGAAGAAATCGGCGTCCTTGATCGCGGCCGTCTTGATGACTTCGGCGATGCCCGCGGCCAGCTCGCGCTCCGGCAAAGTCCGCAGCGCACCGATATCCGCGATCACCGCTTGCGGCTGATAGAACGCGCCGATCATGTTCTTGCCGAGCGGATGATTGATGCCCGTCTTGCCACCGACAGACGAATCGACTTGCGACAGCAGCGTAGTCGGAACCTGGATGAACGGCACGCCGCGCATGTAGCACGCAGCCGCGAAGCCGGTCATGTCGCCGACGACGCCGCCGCCGAGCGCGATCAGCGTCGTCTTGCGGTCGGCACGTTCGGTGAGGAGCGCATCGAAGATCTTGTTGAGCGTTTCCCAGTTCTTGTGCGCCTCGCCGTCAGGAAGGACGACCGTCGTCACTTTCTTGCCGAGCGGTTCGAGCGCCGCACGCAACTGGTCGCCGTAGAGCGGATCGATGGTGGAGTTCGTGACGATCGCCACGGACGCACCCTTGATATGCGGCGCGAAAAGTTCGCTGCGGCCGATCAGGTCCGCACCGATATGAATGGGATAGGCGCGCTCGCCCAGTTCGACGTTGACTATATTCATGGCGGACATGTGATCTTCAGGCCGGTTTGACGACGCCGGCGACCTCCAGTTGCATCAGGACCATGTTCACGAGCGCGTTCACGGTCGGCCGCCCCGTTTCCACAACGAAGTGCGCGCATTCGTGATACAGCGGATCGCGCGTGTGGAAAAGCGCTTCGAGCTTGCCGCGCGGGTCTTCGGTCTGCAACAGCGGGCGATTCTTGTCGCGCCGCGTGCGCTGCCACAGATCGTGCGGATTCGCGCGCAGATAAATGACGATGCCGCGATTCTTCAGATGTTCGCGGTTCTCGGGACGCAGCACCGCGCCGCCGCCCGTTGCGAGCACGATGCCGTTGCGCTGCGACAGCTCATCGATGATATGTGCCTCACGCTGACGAAACCCGTCCTCGCCCTCGAGTTCCCAGATCACCGGAATCCGGGCGCCCGTGCGCGCTTCGATCTCCAGATCCGAATCGATGAACGAGCGCTGCAGACGGCGCGCAACCGCACGGCCCACGGTGGTCTTACCCGCCCCCATGAGTCCGACGAAAAAAATGTTCGCGTTCGCGTGCCCTTCCTGCAACTCGGTTCCCTTCCAGTTCGATGCAATTCGTTCGTGCGGCAGCTTAAGGGCAAACCGCCCGCTTTGTCGAGTCGCGCCCCTTTGTGGCTGCGCTCAGCCGCCGCTCGCTATCACATGTGGCGTAATCAATATGACCAGTTCGCTTTTCGAGCTGCGCCGCGCGTCGTGACGAAACAGCCAGCCGATCAGCGGCAGCTTCGACAAACCCGGCACGCCAGTCACGTCGTCGCGCTCGTCGTTGGAATAAATACCGCCGATCGCGACCGTTCCGCCGTTTTCCACTTCCACGCGCGTCTGGACGTGCTTGGTGTGGATGGCCGGGCCGTTCGCCGTCTGCTCGCCGAGACTGTCCTTCGTGATGTCGAGATCCAGAATGACGTGGCCATGCGGCGTGATCTGCGGCTCGACCTCCAGTTTGAGCGTTGCGCGCCGAAACTGCACGCCCGACATACCGTTGCCGACCTTCGCCTGATACGGCACTTCCATGCCCTGCTCGACGACCGACTTCACCCGGTCCGCCGTCACGACGCGCGGACGCGATACGATCTGTCCGCGCCCTTCCGCTTCCAGCGCGCTCACTTCGACGTTGAGCAGCCGCGTGGCCTGCGCGACGAACAGCGTCAGCCCGGCGGTCGCCGCGTCGAAACCGTTGATCGGCCCCGCCGACAGATCGTATACCACACCGTCCTTCCCGCCCGCGAGCCCGGTCGCCGGATCGCTTTGCGGCGCGACGCCCAGCTTGACGCCGAGATTGCGCGACAGCCCCGCCTCGCCCTCGACGATCTTCGCCTCGATCATCACCTGCGGCGTCGGCTTATCGATGAGCGCGATCAGTTCGCCGATCTGCTGGATGCGCGCGTCGAGATCGGTGACGAAGAGCAGGTTCGTGCGCGCATCCGCGATGACGGAGCCGCGCTTGGATAGCACGCGCTGATTGCCCGAACCCGTCAGCATCTTGCGCAGCTCTTCCGCACGCGAATAGCGCAGCACGAACGTACGACTCGCGAGCGGCTCGAGATCCGCGGCGCGCGCGTGGGCCTCGAAGCGCAGCTTCTCGCGCGCGGCGAGTTCCGCGATCGGCGCGACCCAGATCAGGTTGCCATGCTGTTCCATCGCGAGGCCGTTGACTTCCAGCAGCGTGTCGAATGCGCGCCGCCACGGCACGGCGACGAGATTCATCGACACCTGTCCGCGCACTTTCTCGCTCGCGACGATGTTCAGGCCCGTGAAGCGCGCAAACGCATGCAGCGCGGCGCTCAGATCCGCGTTTTTCAGGTCGAGCGTGATCGGCTTGCCGTCGTTGCCGCCGGATTGGGCGCTGCTCAGGCGTTCGGGCGCCGGCAGCGGGACCGGCGGTCCTTCGAGCGCTTCCACGGCTTCGGCTGCCGGCTTGGCGGCGTCCGCGCCTTGAACCGCTGGTTGCGGGGGAGCCGCGTCGATCGCGATCTGATCCGCAGGCTGCTCGTCGAGCGATGCGGGGAGCGGCGGCAGCGGCGCGATGACCGCATCCGCGCTTTCGGCGGCCAGCGACGCGTGTGCGAGCAACAGCGCCGCCACGCCCGGCGCGATATATCGGCGTGAAAGCTGCGCGAACCGGTTCACTTGCGATCCTCCGCGAACGTCAGCTTGCGCGCGACGCCGTCGTTGCCAGCGAGCTCGATCGCACGCGGCACGACGCGCCCGAGCCATTCGTCGCCAATCTTCTGCCCCGGCGCGAAGGCATCGATGTCGCGGCCGCTTTGCAGCAGCGCCATCGCGCGCCTGCGTCCGACGAACGTGCCGACGAGCAGGATGTCGCCGCCCTGCACGGCCGCATCCGCGTTGCCGAACGGATCGACGACGAACGCGTCCGCGCGCGCTGCCGCGACGGGCGACACCGACGGCAGCGTTTCGAAGATGCGCAGCGTCGCTTCGACGGCGAGCCCGCCCGCCTGCCGTCGAATCTGCACGTTTTCGGGCACGACGAGCCGCGGCAGGCCGGCGAGCGCATCGAGGAAACGTCGAACTTCCGCGAACGTGCCGTCGGCGCGCAGTTTGAGCGCGCGTTCCGGGATCGGCTCGCGCGCCTTCGGATCGCCGCCCTTGATCGCGACAGGTTCGATGCCCGAAACGCGCAGCCCGTTTTGCGCCGCGAGATCGGCAACGGCGCGCAACGCGTCGGCGGCGCTCCAGTGTTCCGGCTCCAGCCGGCCCGACGCTACCCGCGCACGCAGCGCCGGCAGCTCTGCCGCGATGCGCCCCGTGTCCTGCGCCTTCGCCTGCGCCGCCGCCCATGCGGCCCGGCTCGCTTCGAGCTGGCTCGCGTCGGACATCCGCAACGCTCGCAGCCCTGCGCCGAACACGAGCGCGCCCAACGCAAACGCGACACACGCGGTTCGAAGCCCCGACCATTCATCGACCGGCTGCATGATGGACTGCGCACCGCGAGATTGCTTCCTCAGCCGGAAGTTCATCGGAATCGTGCTCATGGTCAGTTCCCCCGCACGGCCGTCAATACAGGCCGCGCCTGACGCGACGCGGCCTGATCGCGCGAATGATCCGGCGCATAGCGCACTAGCGCGACGAATTCGAAATGCGCCGGACGGTTTTCGATCGCCGTCGATGCAGCGCGCTTGCCCGGCGCAGCCGAGTCCGCGCGCCGCTTCATCTCGATCACTTCCACCGACTGCACGCCGCGCAGCCGCTCCAGCCGCTTGAGCCAAAGCGCTGCCGCCTGCGAATCGGGCGCGAGCGCGGCAAGCTCGACCTCGTCCGTTCGCTGCGACACGCGTTGCAGCGCAATGCCACGCTGCGGCGGCGCCTCCGCCAGCGCTTCGAGCAGCGCCAGGAAGCGCTCGCGCGGCAAAGCCAGCGGCTGCGCGGCCTCGCGCGCGCGACGCCGTTCAGCTTCCGCGCGAAGGAGCCGCGCGTGTTCGTCGATCTGGGCGCCCGATGCGCGCAACGACGTCTCCAGCGCCACGCGCCGCTCATCCAGGCGGGCGCGCTCGAACGCGTCCCAGCCAGCCACGGCGCCGACGGCCGCGCAACCGGCCAGCGTCACGGCGCCAAGCAGCGCGAGCCGCTGACGCCGCATCTCACGGCGCCTGCGCGCGCGATACGGCAGCAAGTTGAATCCATCGAGCATGACTGCGTTCATTGCATCACCTCGCGCAGTGCGAGTCCGAACGCGACGGCGAAACGCGGCGAATGCTTATACGCGGACGAAACGCCCGATGCGCCGTTGCAATACGGCGCGGCCTCGAAGGGCAGCGCCGGACAGCCGAAGGTCTTGCCCAGCGCGGGAACCGGAACGCACGCATGCGCCAGCAATTCGATCTGCCCGCCGACGTATATGCAATCGAGCGGCGCGTCCTGCCCGACGAGATCGTGAAGCGCCTCGGCGATGCTCCGATGCTCCGGCGAGGGATAGCGCAGCTCGCTCTCGACGCCGCGCGAGCCGACGAGCCAGCCGTGCAAGCCGGTGCTTTCCAGCCAGCAGACGAGATAGCGCGCGTCGGCGTCCAGTTCGGTCGAGCCGGCATGGCGCATCGCGCGCAACGCGGCTGCCGGCTCTCCGTCGATGGCCGACAGCGCGATGCCCGCCTCCGCCGCCGTCTCGACGCGCGCCTCGACATGCCGCCGCGCCGTGGCCGCGATCGCGACCTGCGCCTCGCCGTCCTCGCGCGCCTGCACGGACCAGTCCACAGCCAGCGCGCCGCGCTCGATGCCCGCGGCGCGCTCGGCTTCGGCGAGCACCGCCGGTTCGAGAAAGCCGCGCGGGTCGCCGCCGATGTTGCCCGCGAAGTGATCGTGAACATCTATCAGACGAGCGAGCGGAACCTGCGTCGTGAGCGTCGCCGACGCGGGCAAACCCATCGCGCAGCGCAGCGCCCGCCATGCACCGGTTTCCGGCAGGCGCGCGAACGCTTCGCGCAACGCCCTCACGATGGCCGCACGATCGATGAAATCGCCATCGACCACCGCGCCCGAAGGCAACGCCACCGTCTCCAGATGCTCGACGCACACCGCCGCGTTCGCGCGCAATCGTCTACTGACGACCGCGAGCCGCACCGCGTCCTCACTTACGTCGATGCCCGCCGCATAGCGCCGCGTGACCGTCAGCATCGCGCCGCGCGGCGCTTTTTCCTTACTCATGACCGACTCCTTCCGTTCAATCGCGCGCCGAACCGTTCGGGCGCCTGATGGGGAAGAATTGTCGCGAGCGTCATCGGCGGCGAACACTCGGCCGAACGGCCAACGCGCGCGATATCCCGATGCTTCCGGACCGGATCGCGCGTATCTTGAAGACAGCGGCAGGCATACGTGACGGCCGCATGCGCCGCGACCGCTCAGAAATGTCCCAAATCCGGGCGGCTATAATCGCGGGACCGTTTTTGGTGGTGCTATGCAATCCTCTTCCCCGAACACCCCCCCGTCCACGCCGCCCGAAGGGCACAAGAAAGCCAGGCGCCCGTGGTGGGCGCGGCTTCTCCTCGGTTTTGGCGTCAGCGTATTTGCCCTCGTCGTCTGCGCGGGTCTCGTCCTCGGCTACGCGCTCGTCGTCGCAATGCCGAACCTGCCTTCGCTCGAGGCGCTCACGGACTACAAGCCGAAGGTGCCGCTGCGCATCTATACGGCCGATCACCTTCTGATCGGTGAATTCGGCGAGGAACGCCGCAGCGTCGTGCGCATTCAGGACGTGCCCGATCATCTGAAAAAAGCCGTGCTCGCGATCGAAGATGCGCGTTTCTACGATCATGGCGGCGTCGATCTCACCGGCATCCTGCGCGCGGGCACGGTCGCACTGACCAACGGCCACGCATCGCAGGGCGCGAGCACGATCACGATGCAGGTCGCGCGCAACTTCTTCCTGTCGAGCGAAAAGACCTACACGCGCAAGATCTACGAGATGCTGCTCGCCTACAAGATCGAGCGCGCGCTGACGAAAGATCAGATTCTCGAGGTCTATATGAATCAGATCTATCTCGGGCAGCGCGCGTACGGCTTCGCAAGCGCGGCGCGCGTCTATTTCGGCAAGGATCTGAAGGACATTTCGCTCGCAGAAGCCGCGATGCTCGCAGGTCTGCCGAAAGCGCCGTCGGCGTATAACCCGGTCGTCAATCCGAAACGCGCGAAGGTGCGGCAGGAGTACATCCTGCAACGCATGCACGAGCTGAACTTCATCACGCAGGACCAGTACGAGCAGGCCGTGAAGCAGGCGCTCGTCGTGAAGGGACAGGGCCGCGAGTTCAGCGTGCATGCCGAGTACGTCGCGGAAATGGTCCGTCAGATGATGTACGCGCAGTACCGCGAGGAAGCCTACACGCGCGGCCTGAACGTCGTGACGACGATCGATTCCGCCGATCAGGACGCCGCCTATCGCGCGGTGCGCAAGGGTCTGATGGACTACGAGCACCGCCACGGCTATCGCGGGCCGGAAGGCTATATCGATCTGCCGAAAGATGCCGACGACCGTGAGCAGGCCATCGACGACGCGCTCGCCGAGCATCCCGACAATGGCGAGATCGTCGCGGCGGTGGTGACGTCGGCGAATCCGAAGGAAGTGAAGGCGAGCTTCATCGACGGCAATACGGCGACGATCGCCGGCAACGATCTGCGCTTCGTGCAGTTCGCGCTCAGCCCGAAAGCGCAACCGAACGCGCGTATTCGTCCGGGCGCGATCGTGCGGCTCATGAAGGACGACGACGGCAACTGGGTCATCACGCAACTGCCGCAAGTGGAAGGCGCGTTCATCTCGATGGTCCCGCAGGACGGCGCGATCCGCGCGCTCGTCGGCGGCTTCGACTTCAACAAGAACAAGTTCAATCACGTCACGCAGGCGTGGCGCCAGCCGGGTTCGAGCTTCAAGCCGTTCATCTATTCGGCGTCGCTCGAAAAGGGTTTGTCGCCCGCGACCATCATCAACGACGGCCCGCTCTTCTTCAGCGCGGCCGAGACCGGCGGCCAGGCGTGGGAGCCGAAGAACTACGGCGGCGGCTTCGACGGCCCGATGAGCATGCGCTCCGCGCTGCAGAAATCGAAGAACATGGTGTCGATCCGCATCCTGAGTCATATCGGCACGAAATACGCGCAGCAGTACATCACGCGTTTCGGCTTCGACGCGGACCGTCATCCCGCCTATCTGCCGATGGCGCTCGGCGCGGGTCTCGTCACGCCGTTGCAGATGGCGGCGGGCTACGCGGTGTTCGCGAACGGTGGTTATCGCGTGAATCCGTATCTGATCGCCGACATCACCGATCCTTACGGCCGCGTCGTATCGCATCCGCAGCCGCTCGTCGCGCAGCAGAGCGCGCCGCTCGCCATCACGCCGCGCAACGCGTTCGTGATGAACAGTCTGTTGCAGAGCGTCGCGCAGCACGGCACGGGCGCGAAGACGAACCAGTTGAAGCGTGGCGATCTCGCCGGCAAGACCGGCACGACGAACGATTCGCGCGATGCATGGTTCGCCGGCTATCAGCGCACGCTCGTGGCGATCGCGTGGATCGGCTACGACAATCCGCGCAGCCTCGGCGACAAGGAAACGGGCGGCGGTCTCGCGCTGCCGGTGTGGATGGATTACATGGGCAAAGCGCTCAAGGGCGTACCCGAGTACAAGCCGCTGATGCCGCCCGATATCACGTCGCTCGGCAACGAACTGTACTTCGACGACATGACGCCGGGCCACGGCTTCGTCGCGACGATCGGTGTCAGTCAGGCGCCGCCGCAGGAAGGCGTATCCGGCGTGACGGCGCCCGCGCCGGAAGTCGGCGAACAGGAAAAGCAGGACATCATGAATCTGTTCAAGGGGCAGTAAGCGCGCCCTTGCGACGATCGAAGCGAGCGAGGTCGAAAGACCCGCTCGCTTTTTTTACGCCTTGAATTACGCCTTGAAGCGGACCGGCTCGCCGGCCTGCTCGGTCGAATACTTGGTCAGCGTGGCGAAGAATTCGCTGTTGTCGCGCGTATCGCGCCATGCGCCATCGACGTACTTGTAGTGGAATCCGCCCGCCTTCGCCGCGAGCCAGATCTCGTGCTTCGGCGGCTGCAGATTGACGATCACCTTCGTGCGATTTTCGAATTCCAGCGTGAGCACATTGCCGCTGCGCTCGAATTCGATATCGGCCTCGGCTGCGTCCACCGAGCGCTCGATGGCCGTCAGCGCGGCCTCCGCCAGCGTCAGGTATTCCTGGTCTGTCATGCTAAACTCCATCGATTAAACGTATAGGGACGGTCATGCGAGTCGTTTTCAGGATGAGCGCGATTGTAGCGGCTTTGGCCTTGAGCGCCGCAGCCACTCTCTCGCTCGGCGGTTGTGGGCAACGCGGCTCGCTTTATCTGCCGACAGTCCCGCCGCTACCGCAACGTCCCAACGATCTCCAGAATACGCCGCCTTCGAATGTCACTCCGGGCAGCGAGACGGCATCGCGCACGGGCAGCGTTCCGGATACGTCGGGCGAGCCGCTGACGCTCTCGCCGGAGACCGGTCTGAATGCCGCACCCAACGCTGCATCGGCGCCGAAAGCCGCATCGTCTGCTTACTGATCCGCAAGTCTTAACGCCTTCATTGGCGCAACCCGATTCCACGCATGAGTGATTCCGCATTCCATTACGTCGACGGCGTGCTGCACGCCGAAGGCGTCTCCGCCGTGTCGCTCGCGGAGCAGTTCGGCACGCCGCTCTACGTCTATTCGCGCGATGCGCTCTCACGCGCCTATCACGCTTACGCCGACGCCTGCGCGGGCCGCAAGGCAACCGTGCATGTCGCGGTGAAGGCGAACAGCAATCTCGCCGTGCTCAACGTGTTCGCGCGCATGGGCGCGGGCTTCGACATCGTGTCGTCGGGTGAGCTCGCGCGCGTGCTCGCGGCGGGCGGCAAAGCGGAGAACACCGTGTTTTCCGGCGTCGGCAAGACGGCCGCAGAAATGCGCGAGGCGCTCGAAGCGGGCGTGAAGTGCTTCAACGTCGAATCGATTCCCGAACTGCACGCGCTGAACGAAGTGGCGAAGTCGCTCGGCAAGAAAGCGCCCGTGTCGCTGCGTGTGAATCCCGACGTCGATGCGAAAACGCATCCTTATATTTCCACGGGCCTGAAGTCGAACAAGTTCGGCGTCGCGTTCAGCGATGCGCGCGCAACGTACCGTGAAGCGCATGCGATGCCGAATCTCGATGTCGTCGGCATCGATTGCCATATCGGCTCGCAGATCACCGAAATCAGTCCGTATCTCGATGCGGTCGACAAGCTGCTCGAACTCGTCGTGCAGATCGAAGCCGATGGCATGAGCATTCGTCACGTAGACGTTGGCGGCGGGCTCGGCATCACCTACGACGACGAAACGCCGCCCGATATCGGCGTGTTCGTGAAGACGCTGCTCGATCACATCGAGAAGCGCGGCCACGGCCAGCGCGAAGTGTATTTCGAGCCGGGACGCTCGCTCGTCGGCAATGCAGGCGTGCTGCTCACGCGCGTCGAGTTCCTGAAGCCGGGCGAGGAAAAGAACTTCGCCATCGTCGATGCCGCGATGAACGACCTCGCACGCCCCGCGATGTACGAGGCGTTTCATCGCATCGTGCCGGTCGAGAAGCGCAACGCGAACGCGCACAAGTACGACGTCGTCGGTCCGGTGTGCGAAAGCGGCGACTGGCTCGGACGCGATCGCGATCTGGCCATCGAGCCGGGCGACCTGCTCGCGATCTGCTCTGCCGGCGCATATGGTTTCGTGATGAGCTCGAACTACAACACGCGTCCGCGCGCCGCCGAGATCATGGTCGATGGCGAACGCGCGCGTCTCGTGCGCGAGCGCGAGACGGTCGCGCAGTTGTTCGCCGGAGAATCGATCCTGCCGGACTGAAGCTTCGCGCTTCGATGAAACAAGCGACGCTCGAATAGCGTCGCTTTTTTTTATGCACGTCTGGTTCGCGCTCGAAGCCACGCAATCACGCGCCAGCCGAGCAGCACGATCACGATCGAGCCATAAATCTTCGGCAGTTCGAAATCGTGCTTGCCCGCCTTCATCCACCAGAAATGCAGGATGGCGAGCGCGGCGATCAGGTAGATCGTGCGATGCAAGGTCTGCCAGCGGCGCCCGAGCTTGCGGACCATCGCCTTGGGTGACGTCACGGCGAGCGGAATCAGCAGCACGAACGCCGTGAAGCCGACCGTGATGAACGGCCGCTTGCCGATGTCCTTCACCATCTCGGCGACATCGAACCATTTATCGAACCAGATGTAGGTCGTGAAATGCAGCATGGCGAAGAAGAACGCGAAGAGTCCGATCATCCGGCGAAAACGCGCGAGCGCCGTCACGCCGGTCAGGCGTCGCACGGGCGTGATCGAGAGCGTGGTGCACAGATAGACGAGCGTCCAGAGTCCCGTCGAGCGCGTGATGAACTCGATCGGATTCGCGCCCAATCCGCCGTTCGCGCCGAGAAAGATCAGACGCGCGAGCGGATACAGCATCGCGATGAACACGGCGACTTTCACCGGAACGATCCATCGCGGTGCCGTCGCGACGCGCGTGCTCTTGATCTGAGAAGCGGAGGACATCGTTCAGAAATTCTTCTTCAGATCCATGCCCTGATACAGGGACGCGACCTGATCGCCGTAGCCATTGAACATGAGCGTCTTGCGCTTCGGCGCGAAGAAGCCGTCCTCGCCGATGCGGCGTTCCGTCGCCTGACTCCAGCGCGGATGATCGACGTTCGGATTCACGTTCGAATAGAAGCCGTATTCGCTCGGCGCGTACAGGTTCCAGCTCGTCGGCGGCTGCTTTTCGACGAAGCGGATTTTCACGAGCGACTTCGCGCTCTTGAAGCCGTACTTCCACGGCACGACGACGCGCACCGGCGCGCCGTTCTGATTCGGCAGCACTTCGCCATACAGGCCGACCGTCAGCAGCGTGAGCGGGTTCATCGCCTCGTCCATGCGCAGGCCTTCGGAATACGGCCATTCGAGGATCGGCGTCGAGAGTCCCGGCATCTGCGACGCATCTGCGAGCGTGATGAACTGCACGTACTTCGCGCTGCCCGTCGGCTCGGCGCGCTTGATGAGTTCGGACAAGGACACGCCGATCCACGGAATCACCATCGACCAGCCTTCGACGCAACGCAGCCGGTACACGCGTTCTTCGAGCGGCGCGAGCTTGAGGAGATCGCCGATGTCGTAGACCTTCGGATTCTTGATCGCGCCTTCGACAGAGACCTTCCACGGCCGCGGACGCAACGCGCCGGCATGTTCGGCGGGATCGCCCTTGTCGGTGCCGAATTCGTAGAAGTTGTTGTACGTCGTAATGTCTTTGAGCGACGTAGCCTTGTCGAGCGCGACGAACTTCGGATTGGTCGTCGCGGCCAGCTTCTGGCCTTTCGCATCGGGCGATGTCGTCGTCGCGTGCGCGAGGCCCGTCGCGCTCATCATGCCCATCGCACCGATCGAGCGCAGCACGCGGCGACGGCTCTCGAACACGTCGCGCGGCGTGATTTCATGACCCGGGATGTCATCGCCATAAAAATGACGATTTCGTCTGATCCACATGAGGCGTTGCTCCTTCGTTCATATACGGACAAACAGCAGATTGGATGCCCGTATTCCATCGCCTGACGAAAAAAAACCGCCAGCGCAACGCATAGCGGTTTTCTCTCGTTCGATGCGGCCGATCAAAGCTTGCCGTAACTATGCAAGCCCGACAGAAACATGTTCACGCCGAGGAACGCGAAGGTCGTCACGATCAGGCCGGTGAGCGCCCACCACGCCGCCGCCGCGCCGCGCAGCCCCTTCATCAGGCGCATGTGCAGCCACGCCGCGTAATTCAGCCACACGATCAGCGCCCACGTTTCCTTCGGGTCCCAGCTCCAGTAACCGCCCCACGCTTCTGCCGCCCACAGCGCGCCCAGGATCGTCGCGATGGTGAAGAACGCGAAACCGACCGCGATCGACTTGTACATGACGTCGTCGAGCACTTCGAGCGACGGCAGACGGTCCGCCATGAACCCACGCTGCTTCCCGAGATACGCGACGGAGACCATCGCCGAAAGCGCGAAGCTGCCGTAGCCGATGAAGTTCGCCGGCACGTGGATCTTCATCCACCAGCTTTGCAGCGCGGGCACGAGCGGCTGAATCTGCTGCGCGTCGCGGGCGATCGAGTACCACATCAGAAAGCCGACTGCCGCGCTGATGACGAGCAGCACGAACGCGCCCATCGCCCGCGTCGAGTAATGCTGCTCGTAGTAGAGATAGAACAGCGACGTGATCAGGCAGAACAGCACGAAGACTTCGTAGAGGTTTGAAATCGGAATATGGCCGACGTCCGTGCCGATCATGTACGACTCGTACCAGCGCACCATCAGGCCGGTGAAGCCCATCAGCACCGCGACCCACGTCATGCGCGAGCCGATCGCGCCGCCGGTCTGCGAACGCGTCACGAGGCCGATCCAGTAGAAGAGCGTCGCGAGGATGAAGAGCGCGCTCATCCAGAGAATCGCGGACTGGCTCGACAGGAAGTACTTGAGGAAGAAATTGGTGTCGGCGCGCGCGAGATCGTGCTGATAAAGCTGGATCGAAAACAGCGCGAGCACCGCGATCATCGCGATCAGAAGGCGCACCGGCTTCCAGCGCCAGCCGAGCACGACGAACGTCGGCACCGCGCCGATCAGCACGGCCATGTCGTACACGTCCATGTACGCGTGATAGCGATTGAGCGCGAAACCCGCGCCAGCGACCATCGCGAGGGCGAAGAGCCAGTCGACCGGCGTCAGGCGCCGCAGAAACGGACGGTCGTCGAACGCGGAGACATCGGGCAAGCCGCCCTGCGCAGGACGTTCCGTCTTGGCAGGTGCGTGAGAGGAGGTTTGAGAAAGGTCCATGATCTTACCGTGTCGAGACTTCCGAGCCCGTGGCTTCGGATTGCGTTTGCGCCGTGGATGCGCCTGAGGTCGGGGACGGATCAGCCGGTTCGACCGGCTTCACGCCGAGCGCCGCCGCGATCTGCGCGCGGGTGCGCACGAATTCCTTCTCGAAATCGAACGTGCGGCGCGCGGTGGACATCGCCATCAGCACGCTCGCGCCGCCCTGCCCCGAATCCTTGAGCCAGAACCAGAGCCGGCGTTCGCGCACGTAAAACATCGCGAAAATGCCGACCACCAGCAGAAGGCTGCCAAGATACACCAGATTTTTACCCGGCGCGCGCGTCAACTGGAATACCGAAGCTTGCACCTGCTTGAAGTTGTCCAGTTGCAGGAAGACCGGCGAACCGTACAGAAAGCTGTCGGACAGCGCGTTGATGGACGACTGCACGAACGCGGAGTTCTTTTCATCCACTTTAGCTTCCGGAAGGCCGTTTTGCTCTCGGGATATCTGCCATACGTCCCACATCGCGCCTTCGAGCATGCGCATCAGCAGACCCGCCGCCTTTTCCTGCTCGCCCTTCGGCACCGATTTGTCGATGAACATCGCAATGCCCTGGAAACCACCAATCATCTGAGCATTCGAGACCGGCTTGCCGGTTTCATCGACGCCCGCGAAGAGATTCAGCACACGGATCGCGCTTTCTTCGAGATGCTTTTGCAACTCGGCGTTTTCCGCCGGCACCGAGCGCAGCGCGAACCGATGCGCCGCTTCCGCGCGCGTCGCCGGCGTCGCGAGCGCGGCGCGCAAATCCATCCATTGCTTGACCGTGCCCTGTTCATCGGCGGGAATGCGCAGATAGCGGAACGGATCGTTCGGGCTCACGCGCATGCCCGCGAGAAACATGCGCTGACCGCTGACATCGACCGGCAGCATGTAGTTGCTGTATTCGCGTGCCTGGCCGTCCGTGCCGCGCACCTTGTACTGCACCGACGGGCCGATATTGCGCAGATCCGTCGGCTTCGATGTTTTCGCGCCGGAGCCGAGGCGCTCGTCGAAGGCGTCGCGCAGCGTTTCCTTCTTGCCGACGCCGCGCGCATCCGGCGCACCGCTGCCATCGGTCATGTTTTCGACGTTGATTGCGCGGAAATCGGTGAATTCGACGGTTTCGCCCTGCGCGCCCTTGAATTGCGTGCCGATGGGCGCCGTGCCGCCGATCGTGCCGCTGAACGGCGCGGTCTTCGCGCTGCCGCCGGTCATCGGCCAGGCGGTCATGTCGAGCTTCGAGCCGCCGTCCTGAAAACTCGATTGATAGATCGAGATGCCGTCATAGGTGAACGGCTTGTTCACCTCGACGCGCGCCGGAATGCGCTTGCCCGACTTGTGATCGATCACGACGATGTCGCTCGCGAAGAGCTTCGGCATGCCCGTCGAGTAGTAATCGACGATGAACTTGTTCAGTTGGATCGAAAACGGCAGGTCCTGGATGATCGAGCCGTCCTGCTGGTTCAGAATCGCGGTGCCGACGAACTGGCCTTCCGGCACCCACGCGTAGCCGCGGAACGTCGGGTTCGACGTCGAGAGCCGATGCTCCGGCGGAATGTCATTGATGACGGCATTGCTGCTGACCGGCGTCTTGTTGAACATCCACATCTGCAGTTTGATGGGCAGATTGCTGTCGAGCAGGCCGCCGATACAGATCACCACGATCGCGACGTGCGCTGAGATATAGCCGATCTTCGTCATCGCGCCGCGCTTGCCCGCGATGAGCGTCGCGCCGTTGTCGGTCTGCCGCGTGACGGTGCGATAACCCATCTTCACGGCAAGGCGCTCGAGCGTGGCGGCGGTTTGCGCGGGGTTCGTCGCAACCGTGAACTCGCCCTTGTGATGAAATGCGCGCAGGCCGCCTTCATGCACGCGATCCTTCCAGCTCTTGATGTCCGCGATCATCTTCGGGCTGTTGCGGATGACGCACAGCGACACCGAAATCACGAGGAAGATCAGGATCAGCATGAACCACCACGCGCTGTACACGTTGTAGAGGCTCACACCGCGGAAGATGTCCGCCCAGAACGGGCCGAACTGATTCACGTAATTGGGATACGGGTCCTCCTGCGTGAGCACCGTGCCGATGATGCTCGCGATCGCCAGAATGACCAGCAATGCGATGGCGAAGCGCATCGAACTGACGAGTTCGACGAAATGCCTGACGGCGCGACGGCTCGACTTCGACTGGATACCCGATGTGGTGACGCTCATTCAAACTCCGGCTGGACAGCAAAAAAGGGTGGAGACGCTGGCGGTCTGATCGACCGACGTCCCACCCTTTTTCTTGTTTTCGCGCCGGTCTTCTCGGATCTTCCCGGGACCGGCTTCGTAGTATGGGCGATTCCCGCTTTCGACGCCGGGAACCGCTGGACGCTGACTGCTGCGTTTATTAATGCAACCCGGCGATGTAATCCGCTACCGCCTTCATCTCCGCTTCGTTCATGCGGGAGGAGACGGCGTGCATCGGCTCGCTGTTGGCGCGTTGTCCCGATGCGAAGGCGTTCAACTGCGCCACCGTGTAATCGCCCCACTGCCACGACAGCCGTGGGTACTGCACGGGAATGCCCATGCCCGTTGCACCGTGACACGCGGCGCACGCCGGTACGCCCTTGTCCGCGATGCCGCCGCGATAAATCTTCTGGCCCAGCGCGACGTCATTCTTGTCACGCGCGTAGCCCTGTTTGGTTTTCTGCGACGCGAAGTATGCCGCGACGTTCACCATGTCCTGATCCGACAGCGCGCCCGCGATGCCCGCCATGATCGGATTGTTGCGCGCCGGCGCCTTCGCACCCGGCTGCGTCTTGTAATCCTTCAACTGCTTGACGATGTACTCGGCGTGCTGGCCCGCGAGTTTCGGGAAAGCCGCGCCGGCGCTGTTGCCGTCCGCCGCGTGACATGCCGCGCACACCTGAGTCGCGATGGCCTGCCCTCTAGCCACGTCCGGCTTGGCCGGTTGCGCGGGCTCCGCCGCGCTCACTGTTACTGATACCGCTGTTACACCGAAAGCCGCCGCTGCCCGAATCACCACCAGAGACCTGTACAGTCGGTTCATTCGCGTACCCTGTTTTTCGTCTTGTGAGAATGTGAGGTTCTGCAAAAAACGACGGCGATCGAACATCGCCGCAAGATACCCTGACCTTCTGAACGAAGAGGCCCAAAAGTATGCCTCTGAAAAACGTCTCGCTCCTTGTGGTGCCGCGCGCGGCTTGGGTCTTGCGTGCCCGTGCTGATCTTTAAAAATCCGTCGTATTGTACAATAACCCGCTACACGCAAAGACGCCAGTCGGGGCATGCCCAGTATTTGCCGGGTTCTCAAGGCTGCTGGTATTCACCGCTCTTTCGATTGGGCCGCCCATGTCATTCCTGCTTCATCAATCCCGCTTCTTCACCACCGTCAACCATCTACGCGATCTACCGCCCACGCCGCAGCCCGAAATCGCTTTTGGCGGGCGCTCGAACGCGGGTAAATCGACGGCAATCAACATCCTCTGCAATCAGAAACGGCTTGCGTTCGCGAGCAAGACGCCAGGCCGCACGCAGCACATCAATTACTTCTCGGTCGGGCCGCAGGACGAGCCAGTCGGCTATCTCGTCGATCTTCCGGGCTACGGTTACGCCGAAGTGCCGGGCGCCGCGAAAGAGCATTGGCAACGGCTGCTTTCCACCTACCTGCAAAGCCGCGCGCAACTGTGCGGCATGATCCTGATGATGGATTCACGCCGGCCTTTGACCGAACTCGATCGCATCATGATCGACTGGTTCGCGCCGACCGGTAAGCCGATCCACACGCTGCTCACCAAATGCGACAAATTGACGCGACAGGAGATGACCAACGCCCTGCGCGCGACGAAGAAATCCTTCGCGGAATACAAGGACGCGGGCTATCGCGGCGAGTTGACCGTTCAGCTCTTTTCAGCGCTCAAGCGCACGGGCATCGATGAAGCGCACGAGTTGATCGAAAGCTGGATGATGCCCGGAGAAGCGGGCGGGAACGCGCAGGAAGATGCTTCGAAGTGAAGCATTGACGCCGAGTCTCCGGCATAAAAAAACCCGCCGCATGACGGCGGGTTAACAGCCTAATCGAATATCGACAGGCACCCGCTCAGGGAGGAGAAGCGGGGAGTTCGGCGGCAAGCGCCTCGCTCGATCGGTATGATATACCATTGTCTCAAAGCAGTTTCATACGCGTCCAAGTGGTTGTTTGGCAAGGATTTGCGCGTTTTGAAAGCTGTTTTCGACGCCCCCCGGAAGACCACTCAAATTCGAGTCAAGACATGAGCTTCTATCCCCACAATCGCCCGCGCCGTATGCGCCGCGATGACTTCTCGCGCCGTCTGATGCGCGAAAACATTCTCACCACGAACGACCTGATTTATCCGGTGTTCATCGTCGAAGGGACGAATGTGCGCCAGAGCGTGCCGTCGATGCCCGGCGTCGAGCGCACATCGGTCGATCTGCTGATGAATGTCGCCGCGCAATGTGTCGAGCTCGGCGTGCCGGTGATTTCGCTGTTTCCGGCGGTCGAACCGTCGCTGAAAACGCCCGATGGCCGCGAGGCGACCAATCCCGAAGGTCTGATTCCGCGCGCCGTGCGCGAGCTGAAAAAGAACTTCCCGACGCTCGGCGTGCTCACCGACGTCGCGCTCGATCCGTACACGAGCCACGGCCAGGACGGCGTGCTCGACGAAGAAGGCTACGTGAAGAACGACGAAACGAGCGAGATCCTCGTCGAGCAGGCGCGCACGCAGGCCGAAGCGGGTGTGGATATCGTCGCGCCGTCGGACATGATGGACGGGCGCATCGGCGCGATCCGCGAGATGCTCGAGAGCGAAAGCCACATTCACACGCGCATCATGGCGTACGCGGCGAAGTACGCGTCGGCGTTCTATGGCCCGTTCCGCGATGCCGTCGGCTCGGCCGCTAATCTCGGCAAGAGCAACAAGATGACGTACCAGATGGACCCGGCAAACTCCGATGAAGCAATGCGCGAAGTGCGCATGGACATCGAGGAAGGCGCGGACATGGTGATGGTCAAGCCGGGCCTGCCGTATCTCGATATCGTTCGCCGCGTGAAAGACGAGTTCCGCTTTCCGACGTATGCGTATCAGGTGAGCGGCGAGTACGCGATGATCAAGGCCGCCGCGCAAAACGGCTGGATCGATCACGACAAGGTGATGATGGAAGCGCTGCTCGCGTTCAAACGCGCGGGCGCGGACGGCGTACTGACGTACTTCGCGCTAGATGCGGCGCGGATTCTGCGAGCTTCCTGAGTCGTTCAGAGAGCGATGCTTCGGAGCATCGCTCTTTTTATCCTTTCGAAGGGCCGACTTTGTCGAGGCTCTTCAGGAACCTATCGGCCGATTCATAGCCGACCACGCGCGCGACCTCGTTGCCCTGCGCATCGAAGAAGATGATGCCCGGCGGTCCGAACAGCCTGAAGCGCTTGAGAAGCGCCTGATCGTCGGCGTTGTTGGCGGTCACGTCGGCGCGTAGGAGATTGAGTTGCGCGAGGCGGGCCTGCACGCGGGCATCGGAGAACGTCAGCTTCTCCATCTCCTTGCAGGACACGCACCAGTCGGCGTAGAAGTCGAGCATCGCGGGGCGCGCGGCGGCTTTGACCGCCGAATCCAGTTCCGCCGATGAACGCACCGGCGCGAACGTCGGTCCTTCGTTCTGTGCAGTGGCCGCTTGCGATCCACCGCGCGCAGCCAATACCGCGAGCGGACGCAGCGGATCGGTCGAACCCGCAGCCAATCCGACGATCAGCGTCGCCGCCCAGATCGCAAACGCGGCGCCGATTCCGCGTGCGAGGCGCTTCCAGATGCCGATTGGCTGAGCCGCGCCCGAAGCGAACAAACCAAGCGATGCCGCCGCGATCAACAGCCACAACGCCGCGAGCAACATTTGCGCGACGCCGCCAATGACCGGCCACACGATCCACAGCGCCGCCGCGAGCAGGATCACACCGAAGAACACCTTCACGCCGTCCATCCACGCGCCCGCGCGCGGCAGTACCGAGCCCGCACCCAATCCGATGACGAGCAGCGGCACGCCGAGCCCGATGCCCATGGCAAAGAGCGCTGCGCCGCCGAGGATCGCGTTGCCGGTATGCGCGATAAACGCGAGCACCGCAAAAAGCGGCGCGGTCATGCACGCCCCGACGACGAGCGCGGAAAGCGCGCCCATCACCGCGACCGCCGCAAACTTGCCGCCACTGCGCTTTTGCGACGCCTCGTTGACGCCGCTTTGCCAGCGCTCGGGCAACGCGATATCGACACCCGAAATCAGCGCGATGGCGAACGCTGCCAGCAGAACGCCGAACGCGCCGAGCACCCACGGATTCTGCAGCCACGCGCCAAGGCTCTGACCGATCAGCGCGGCCGCGATTCCGAGCACGGTGTACACGAGCGCCATGCCGACCACGTAGGACACCGACAACGCGAACCCGCGCGTGCGCGTCACGCGTGCGCCCTCGCCGACGATGATCGCGGAAAGAATCGGGATCATCGGATAAGAACACGGCAAGAGGCTCAACACCATGCCCGCGAGGAAATACAGTCCGACGACGGTGAAGAATCCGCCGCCTTCGAGCATCGATTGTGCGTAATCCGCGCTCGTCACTCGTTCGAACCAGGAGGCTTGGGATTGATGCGTCGGCGCACTGGGTTCAGCTCCCCCCGATTGGAGCGCGTCGCCGCGCACGCGGTACGTTTTCTCCATCGGCGGATAGCAGATTCCGCCATCCGCACAGCCTTGCGACGTCACCGCGAGCTGAAACGGCCCATTGGCCTTTGTGACGGGAATGCGGATGAGCAACTCGCTCCGATAGGTTTCAACGTCCTTGTTGAACGTCTGATCGAAGTGCACTTTGCCGGCCGGCAACTGCGCGGCGCCGATGGTGGCGTCGCCGCTCTTCACCGCGAACGCAAAACGCTCGCGGTACATGTAATAACCGTCCGCTATCTTGTAGCGTACGTCCACTTCGCCGGGCTTTTCGGTGGCGCTGAATTTGAACGCGACGTCGGGATCGAGGAAATCGTCGGCTGCACGCGCGGCACCCGTCAACGCCGCTATGAAGAGGAAAAACGCTGCGAAGAATCGGGGAAAATCAAACATGAAGAGGGCGCTGCGTTTCTGCGTTGACCCACTGACCGTAGCCAGACGATGCGTCCACCTGCCAGACGAGCATTTCGGGGGTTTCATAGGGATGCCGAGCCTCGACGAAGCGCTGCAACTCCTCACAGCGCGCGACGCTCGTCTTGAACAGCAACTGCACTTCCTGCGACGACTCCAGAGCCCCTTTCCAGTGATACCGCGAGGACACCGCGCCGAGGTTCGTCACGCACGCGGCCAGTCGCGCTTCGAGCGCCGCTTGCGCGAGCGCATCGGCTGCGGCGGCGTCGGGCAGCGTGGAGAGCATCAAAACGACGGGAACGTTCACTCGGTACTCCGGAAAAGCGCGACAGGCTAGCTGTATATCGTAGCATCGGCGGCCGACACGCACTTTTACGCTTCCGCGCGCTGAAACGTCGCAGCCACAAAGCAAAAAGGCCAAGCTTCAAGCCTGGCCTTTTTGGTAACAACCGAATTCGGAATTTATTCCGCTTCCTGCACTTCTTCCGTCTCTTCGACTTCCGGGCGATCCATGAGCTGGACCAGCGCCATCGGAGCGTTGTCGCCGACGCGGAAGCCGAACTTCAGGATGCTGAGGTAGCCACCCGGACGGTTCGCGTAACGCGGGCCGAGGACGTCGAACAGCTTCGCGACGGAATCACGATCGCGCAGGCGGTTGAAGGCCAGACGACGGTTCGCCAGCGACGGCTTCTTGCCCAGCGTGATGAGGGGCTCGACAACCTTGCGCAGTTCCTTGGCCTTCGGCAGCGTCGTCTTGATGACTTCGTGCTCGATGAGCGAATTCGACATATTGCGGAGCATTGCCAGACGATGGCTGCTCGTGCGGTTCAGTTTCCGCAGACCATGCTTATGACGCATTTTTCAGCTTCCTATAACGAGTTTAGAGCCAGCTCTTCTATTGCACCCTGATTTGGGGCACGGGCCGGTCGGAGAAAAAGCAAGACGCGGATTTTAAAGGAAAATCCGCGTCTTTGCCAGTAACGCTTGTGACCTGTCGAATTACTTGTCGAGACCAGCCGGCGGCCAGTTTTCGAGCTTCATACCAAGCGTGAGACCGCGCGAAGCCAAGACTTCCTTGATTTCGTTCAGCGACTTGCGGCCCAGGTTCGGCGTCTTGAGCAGTTCGTTTTCCGTGCGCTGGATCAGATCGCCGATGTAGTAGATGTTCTCGGCCTTCAGGCAGTTCGCGGAACGAACCGTGAGTTCGAGGTCGTCCACCGGACGCAGCAGGATCGGATCGATCTGCGGCGCACGCGACGGCGCTTCCGCTGCCGCTTCCGTGCCTTCGAGCGCTGCGAACACCGACAACTGATCGACCAGAATGCGAGCCGACTGGCGGATCGCTTCTTCCGGCGAAATCACGCCGTTGGTTTCGATGTTCATCACGAGCTTGTCGAGGTCCGTACGCTGTTCGACACGCGCGCTTTCGACGGCGTAGCTCACGCGGCGAACCGGCGAGAACGAAGCGTCCAGCACGATGCGGCCGATGATCTTCGCCGAATCTTCGCCGTAACGACGCACGTTGCCCGGCACATAGCCGCGGCCTTTCTCGATCTTGATCTGAACGTCGAGTTTGCCGCCCTTCGACAGGTGAGCGATCACGTGTTCCGGATTGATGACCTCGCAGTCGTGCGCGAGTTCGATATCGCCGGCCGTGACGACGCCTTCGCCTTCCTTGCGCAGCGTCACCGTGACTTCGTCGCGGTTGTGCAACTTGAAGACGACACCCTTCAGGTTCAACAGCAGGTTGACCACATCCTCTTGCACACCGTCGAGCGTCGAGTATTCGTGCACGACGCCTGCGATCGTCACTTCGGTCGGCGCGTAGCCGATCATCGACGACAGCAGCACGCGCCGAAGCGCGTTACCCAAGGTGTGGCCATAGCCGCGTTCGAACGGCTCCATAACCACTTTCGCGTGGTTTTCACCAAGCGATTCAACTGCAATGATCTTGGGCTTCAACAAACTGGTTTGCATAGGTTTTCCTTTTCAATACCCTCGGCTCGTTACACCGATAAGGCTGACCGGTAACAACCTGAAAATAAACAGCCGAGGCCACCCCTTGCCACGAGCAATCAGGCTCCCCGGCTGTCCATCCATTACCGCCGCGATTAACGCGAATACAATTCGACGATCAGGCTTTCGTTGATGTCGCCGGCGATGTCGCTACGCTCGGGCATCGACTTGAACGTTCCTTCGAACTTCTTCGCGTCGACGGACACCCAGCTCGCCATGCCGCCTTGCTCGGCCAGCGACAGCGCTTCGACGATACGAGCCTGCTTGCGCGACTGTTCGCGCACGGACACGACGTCGCCCGACTTCACTTGCAGCGACGGGATGTTCGCGACCTGGCCGTTCACGAGGATCGACTTGTGGCTCACGAGCTGACGCGCTTCGGCGCGCGTCGAGCCGAAGCCCATGCGATACACGACGTTGTCGAGACGCGACTCGAGCAACTGCAGCAGGTTTTCACCCGTCGGGCCCTTGCGGCGGTCGGCTTCAGCGAAGTAGCGGCGGAACTGACGCTCCAGCACGCCATAGATACGCTTCACTTTCTGCTTTTCGCGCAACTGGGTACCGTAGTCGGACGTACGCGCGCCCGAGGTGCGGCCATGCTGGCCGGGCTTGCTGTCGAGCTTGCACTTGTCGGCGAGCGAGCGGCGTGCGCTCTTCAGGAAGAGATCGGTGCCTTCACGGCGGGACAGCTTTGCTTTGGGACCGGTATAGCGTGCCACTTTGCATCCTTAAATATTGATCACGCACACTTTCGTATGCGCTAGTTCGAACCCTTTGGGCCGAACGGTGGGCTTAGTCAAAACTTCACAACGCACGAAACCCGCCGATACTTGCGCATCGACAGGAAACATGCGGCAGCGTCGACGTATTAGATACGACGGCGCTTCGGCGGACGGCAGCCGTTGTGCGGGACCGGCGTCACGTCGGAGATCGCGGTGATCTTGATGCCAAGACCATGCAGCGCGCGCACCGCCGATTCACGGCCAGGGCCGGGGCCCTTGATCCGCACTTCGAGGTTCTTCACGCCGTATTCCAACGCCACGCGGCCAGCCGATTCGGCTGCGACCTGAGCTGCAAACGGCGTCGACTTACGCGAGCCCTTGAAGCCCTGACCGCCCGAGGTCGCCCATGCCAGCGCGTTGCCTTGACGATCGGTGATCGTGATGATGGTGTTGTTGAACGACGCGTGAACGTGAACCACGCCCTCGGCGACGTTCTTCTTGACCTTCTTGCGAACGCGTTGCGCCGCGGAGTTGTTCGAAGCCTTAGCCATTACGTTTTCCTGTAACTGTCAGTTCCGCTTACTTCTTCAGCGATTGCGCTGCACGACGCGGACCCTTGCGCGTACGGGCATTCGTGCGCGTACGCTGGCCGCGCAGGGGCAGACCCTTGCGATGGCGCATGCCGCGGTAGCAACCCAAGTCCATCAGGCGCTTGATGTTCATCGTGACTTCACGGCGCAGGTCGCCTTCGACGATGAACTTGCCCACTTCGTCACGCAGCTTTTCGAGGTCTGCGTCGGTGAGGTCCTTGACCTTCTTCGAAAATTCCACACCAGCAGCGGTGCAAATGCCGCGCGAGCGCGTGCGTCCGATGCCGAAGATTGCCGTCAGGCCGATCTCGGTATGCTGGTGATTCGGGATGTTAACCCCTGCGATACGAGCCATTGTTTTTCCTCAAACAAAAAGCGCAAGCAAAAGCGCGGCGTTCAGCCTTGACGCTGTTTGTGGCGCGGATCAGAGCTGCAAATCACGCGCACAACGCCCTTGCGCTTGATGATCTTGCAATTGCGGCAAATGCGCTTAACCGATGCCATCACTTTCATGATATTACCCTTTTTTCAAATCACTTCGCCCGGAACACGATCCGCGCACGAGACAGATCGTAAGGCGTCAATTCAACCGTAACCTTGTCGCCCGGCAGGATGCGGATGTAGTGCATCCGCATCTTTCCGGAGATATGTCCCAGGACGACATGGCCATTTTCCAATTTCACCCGGAAAGTAGCGTTGGGCAAGTTTTCGATGACCTCACCCTGCATCTGGATAACATCGTCTTTGGCCATAGTCCTTAACGCATCGGGACGTTGCCACCCTTGAAGTTTGCCTTCTTGAGCAGCGATTCATATTGTTGCGACATAACGTACGACTGCACCTGAGCCATGAAGTCCATCGTGACGACGACAATGATCAGCAGCGACGTTCCACCAAAATAAAACGGCACGTTCCAGCGCAACACCAGAAACTCAGGCAGCAGGCACACGAATACGATGTAGATCGCACCAGCCAGCGTAAGACGCGTGAGGATGCGGTCGATATACCGTGCAGTCTGATCGCCCGGACGGATACCCGGAACGAAAGCACCGCTCTTCTTCAAGTTGTCGGCTGTTTCCCGGCTGTTGAACACCAGTGCGGTGTAGAAGAAGCAGAAGAAAACAATCGCCAACGCATACAGCAACACGTACACGGGCTGGCCCGGCTTCAGCGCCTCGGCCACGTTGTGCAGCGTGTTCGCGAACCAGTTGGTGCGCGTACCCGAACTGAACCAGTTCAGGATGGTTGCCGGGAAGAGGATGATCGACGACGCGAAGATCGGCGGAATCACACCCGACATGTTCAACTTCAGCGGCAGATGAGACGACTGTCCACCGTAAATCTTGTTACCGACCTGGCGCTTCGCATAGTTCACGAGGATCTTGCGCTGACCGCGTTCGATGAACACGACCAGATACGTGACCGCCGCGATCAGCACGACGATGATGATCGCCGAGATGATGCTCATCGACCCGGTGCGAACCAGTTCGAACAGACCACCGATTGCGTTCGGGAAACCCGCCGCGATACCACCGAAGATGATGATCGAGATGCCGTTGCCGAGACCGCGCTCCGTGATCTGCTCACCGAGCCACATCAGGAACATCGTGCCCGTCACCAGCGTGACGACCGTCGTCAGGCGGAACACCATGCCGGGGTCCAGCACCAGAGCCGGCTGGTTCTCCAGTGCAACTGCGATACCGAACGCCTGGAAGGTCGCCAGAACCACCGTGAAGATACGCGTGTACTGCGTGATCTTCCGCTGGCCCGCCTGCCCTTCCTTCTTCAACGCTTCCATCTGCGGCGACACGATCGACAGCAACTGCATAATGATCGACGCCGAAATGTAGGGCATGATGCCCAGCGCGAAGATGGTGAACCGTGACAGCGCGCCACCCGAGAACATGTTGAACATGCCAAGGATGCCGCCCGACTGGCTTTGAAACAGCTTCGCCAGTTGATCCGGATCGATGCCGGGTACCGGAATATGCGCACCAATGCGGTAGACGATCAGCGCCAGCAGCAGAAACACTGCACGCCGACGCAGATCGCCGAATTTCGCCGCGCTTCGACCGGTTTTTGCGAGACTCGGGCTGTTAGCCAAGTACCTTCTCCGATGCTAGTGCTAGTAACGGCGATTAGCGCGTTACTCGGCGAACGAGCCGCCAGCGGCTTCGATTGCCTCGCGGGCGCCCTTCGTTGCCGTCAGGCCCTTCACCGTGACCTTGCGCGTGATCTCGCCGGTCTTGATGATCTTCGCGCTCTTGATGAGCTCGCCGACCAGACCCGCTTGCTTCAGCGCCAACAGATCGATTTCGTCGACCGGCAGCTTCTCGAGGTCAGCCAGGCGCACTTCACCGACGAATTCCTTCGTCAGCGAGGTAAAGCCGCGCTTCGGCAGACGACGCTGCAGAGGCATCTGACCGCCTTCGAAGCCGACCTTGTGAAAGCCGCCCGAACGCGATTTCTGACCCTTGTGGCCGCGGCCAGCGGTCTTGCCGAGGCCCGAACCGATACCGCGACCGACGCGACGCTTTGCGTGCTTCGCGCCTTCTGCCGGCTTCAGGTTATTCAATTCCATGTTCAACTCCTTGGATCCGTGGTCGGCCGCTTAGGCGATGACCTTAACGAGGTACGAGACCTTGTTGATCATCCCGCGCACTGCCGGCGTGTCCTGCAGCTCGGATACCGAGTTCAGGCGACGCAGGCCGAGGCCACGCACCGTTGCGCGGTGCGATTCGCGGGTCCCGATCAGGCTCTTGACGAGCTGAACCTTGACAGTTTTTTCAGACATGGTGACCACCTTAGCCCAGAATGTCTTCGACGGACTTCCCACGCTTCGCCGCGATGTCGGCCGGGGTCGACTGCTTGCGCAGGCCGTCCAGCGTCGCACGAACGAGGTTGTAGGGGTTCGTCGAACCGTGGCTCTTGGCCACGACGTTTTGCACGCCCATCACGTCGAACACTGCGCGCATCGGGCCGCCAGCGATCACGCCGGTACCGTCCTTCGCCGGAGCGAGGAGAACCGCCGATGCGCCGTGCTTGCCGTGCACTTCGTGTTGCAGCGTGCCGTTCTTCAGGGGCACCTTGAACATGTTGCGGCGGGCTTGTTCCATTGCCTTCTGAACGGCGACCGGAACTTCCTTCGCCTTGCCCTTGCCCATGCCGATTCGGCCATCACCGTCGCCAACCACGGTCAGTGCGGCGAAGCCGAGAATACGGCCACCCTTCACGACCTTGGTCACGCGGTTGACCGAAATCATCTTTTCGCGCAGGCCGTCGTCGCGTTCGTCAGCCTGAACTTTCGCTTGCATCTTTGCCATGACGAATTCTTCCCTTAGAACTTGAGCCCGGCTTCACGCGCCGCATCAGCCAGCGCCTTCACGCGGCCGTGGTAGCGGAAACCCGAGCGGTCAAAGGCGACGGATTCGATGCCGGCAGCCTTGGCCTTTTCGGCGATACGCTTGCCGATCAAGGTCGCGGCGTTGACGTTGCCGCCCTTGCCAGACTTGTCGGCCAGTTCAGCGCGCACTTCGGCTTCCAGCGTCGAGGCGCTTGCCACGACCTTCGTGCCACATGCCGAGAACACTTGCGCGTAGATATGCGTATTCGTGCGATGCACGGCGAGACGCGGAACCTGCAGCTCAGCGATCTTGATACGCGTCTGACGAGCGCGGCGCAGGCGAGATTGAGTCTTATCCATGATTGCGCACCCTTACTTCTTCTTCGTTTCTTTGAGGATCACGACCTCGTCGGAATAGCGCACGCCCTTGCCCTTGTACGGCTCAGGCGGACGATAGCCGCGCACTTCTGCTGCGGTCTGTCCGACTTTCTGCTTGTCGATCCCCTTGATCACGATTTCGGTCTGCGACGGAGTTTCAGCCTTGACGCCTTCCGGCATCTGGTGCACCACGGGGTGCGAGAAACCCAGCGACAGGTTCAGCTTGTCGCCTTGCGCTTGCGCACGATAACCGACGCCAACCAGCGTCAGCTTGCGCTCGAAACCCTTGGTGACGCCCTGCACCATGTTCGCCACCAGGGCGCGCATCGTGCCGGACATCGCGTTCGCTTCGCGGCTTTCATCGGTCGGAGCCAGCTTCAACGTGCCGTTCTCGTTCGTCACGGCGACCAGCTTGTTAGCCGGTTGCGAGATCGTGCCGAGCGGACCTTTCACGGTGATGACGTCGCCCTTGATGGCCACTTCCGCGCCTTGCGGCAGCGCGATCGGGCTTTTACCTACTCGAGACATGTATCTTCTCCTTAGGCGTTAAGCGACGTAGCAGATGACTTCACCGCCGACGCCGTTCTGGCGCGCCTTGCGGTCGGTCATCACACCCTTCGGCGTCGACACGATTGCAACGCCCAGGCCGTTCATGACCTGCGGGATGTCGTTGCGACCGCGGTACACGCGCAGACCGGGCTTCGAGACGCGCTCGAGGCGCTCGATGACCGGACGGCCGGCGTAGTACTTCAACGCGATGTTCAATTCCGTCTTCGCGCCTTCAGACTTGACCGCGAAGTCGTCGATATAACCTTCGTCCTTCAAAACCTGCGCAATCGCAACCTTGACTTTCGACGAGGGCATAGTCACCGAAACTTTCTCGACCATCTGCGCATTGCGGATGCGAGTCAGCATATCGGCGATAGGATCACTCATGCTCATTTATGTTTCTCCTATTACCAGCTCGCCTTGGTGAGGCCAGGGATTTCGCCGCGGAACGCGATTTCACGAATCTTGTTACGCGCGAGTCCGAACTTGCGGAACGTGCCACGCGGACGACCCGTGATCGCGCAGCGGTTACGCTTGCGAGTGGGGTTCGAGTTACGCGGCAGTTGTTGCAGCGCCAGACGTGCGAAGTAACGCTCTTCGTCGGACTTGCTTGCGTCGTCGATCACAGCCTTCAGCTCAGCACGCTTCGGAGCGTACTTGGCTGCCAGGCGCGCGCGCTTCTTTTCACGTTCGATCAGTGCCAGTTTAGCCACGGTAACCTCAGTTTCTGAACGGGAACTTGAAGCCGGCGAGCAGCGCCTTTGCTTCTTCGTCGGTCTTCGCAGTCGTCGTGATGCTGATGTTCAGCCCACGCAGCGCGTCGATCTTGTCGTAGTCGATTTCGGGGAAAATGATCTGCTCTTTCACACCGATGTTGTAGTTACCACGGCCGTCGAACGCCTTGCCCGACACGCCACGGAAGTCGCGCACGCGGGGCAGCGCAACCGTCACGAAACGGTCCAGGAATTCGTACATGGCATTGCCACGCAGGGTAACCATCGTGCCAATCGGGTAGCCTTCGCGGATCTTGAAACCAGCGATTGCCTTACGCGACTTGGTGATAACCGGCTTCTGGCCGGCGATCTTCGTGAGGTCGCCAACGGCGTGCTCAAGAACCTTTTTGTCAGCGACGGCTTCGCCAAGACCCATGTTCAGGGTGATCTTGGTGAGGCGCGGCACTTCCATGACCGACTTGTAACCGAACTTTTCGACCAGTTGCGGCACAACCTTTTCTTTGTAAATCTCTTGCAGACGAGCCATTTTTTAACTCCGCATCAGGCGTTAAGCGTGGCGCCGGTCGACTTCAGGAAACGAACCTTCTTTCCGTCTTCGACCTTGATGCCCACACGCGATGCCTTGCCACTCGCGTCGACGAGCGCGACGTTCGAAATATGCAGCGGCATCGTTTTGGCTTCCACACCGCCCGTCGTACCCTTCATCGGGTTCGGCTTCACGTGCTTCTTGACGAGGTTGATGCCCTCGACGGTGACACGCTCGCCATCAACGGCCAGCACGGTGCCGCGCTTGCCCTTGTCCTTGCCGGTGGTGACGATGACTTCGTCACCCTTGCGAATCTTGTTCATCGCGACTCCTTACAGCACTTCCGGCGCGAGCGAAACGATCTTCATGAATCGTTCGCTACGCAGTTCACGCGTCACCGGCCCGAAAATACGCGTGCCGATGGGCTCGAGCTTCGTATTGAGCAGAACGGCGGCATTGCCGTCGAACTTGATGAGCGAGCCATCTTGGCGACGCACGCCCTTGGCCGTACGAACGACCACGGCGTTATAGATTTCGCCCTTTTTCACGCGTCCGCGCGGCGTCGCTTCCTTGACGGTCACCTTGATGATGTCGCCAATGCTTGCGTAACGACGCTTCGAGCCGCCGAGCACCTTGATGCACATGACTTCACGCGCACCCGTGTTGTCGGCCACTTCAAGCCGAGTTTCGGTCTGGATCATGGTTTATCTTTCCCAACTTAATCCGATTGCACCACCATGGCACAACCGGTCAGTCTTGGTCCCGCCAGCCAAATGGCTGCTTGGGTTAGAACAGGCAGCAATGGCAGACGAAACCCGCCATCGCAATCCGGTGAATCTGTCGACTCAGGCTGGCGCCTGAGCCGGCTTCCCCCACCAGTTTCGCCCGCGACGGGGCTCCCACAAAGAGGGAAGACCGAGATTATAACAAATAATCTCGGTCTTGCAAGCGAAACTTACTGCGACACTCGATGCTAGCGCATCGCGGTACTGCTACTTCAGCTTCAGATCACGCGAGCCGCTTCAACCAGCTTCGACACAACCCAGGCCTTCGTCTTCGAAATCGGACGAGTTTCCTGGATTTCAACGAGGTCGCCCTCGTTGTACGTGTTCGCGTCGTCATGCGCGTGGTACTTCTTCGAGCGCACGACGTACTTGCCGTAGATCGGATGCTTCACGCGGTGCTCGACCAGCACGGTGACCGTCTTGTCCATCTTGTTGCTGACGACCTTGCCGACCAGCGTCCGCTTGAGCGAGGTTTTTACGCTATCGTTCATTTCTGGTTCGCCTTCTCGGTCATGACGGTGCGCACACGTGCGATGTCGCGACGGACCTTCTTCAGCTGGCTCGTGTTCGTGAGCTGCTGGGTCGCGAGTTGCATACGCAAGCCAAATTGCGCCTTGAGCAGGTCCGACAGCTCCTTGTTGAGCGCGGCCTGGTCTTGCTGGCGAAGTTCAGTTGCCTTCATCATTTACTCCTTAGGCGCCGAGCTGACGGATGACGAAGTTCGTCTTGAGCGGCAGCTTGGCTGCAGCCAGACGGAACGCTTCGCGCGCCAGTTCTTCGGAGACACCGTCCATTTCGTACAGCATCTTGCCCGGTTGAATTTCAGCGACGTAGTACTCAGGGTTACCCTTACCGTTACCCATACGCACTTCGGCCGGCTTTTGCGAAATCGGCTTGTCCGGGAAGATACGGATCCAGATACGGCCGCCACGCTTGATGTGACGCGTCATTGCACGACGCGCCGCTTCAATCTGACGCGCGGTCAAACGGCCGCGACCGATGGCCTTCAGACCGTATTCACCGAACGACACCGCGTTGCCGCGCGTCGCCTTGCCGGTGTTACGACCTTTCTGCTCTTTGCGATACTTTCTGCGTTTCGGTTGCAGCATCGTTATTCTCCAGTCTTCGCGTCACCGCCACGACGGGGGCCGCCACGGCGTGCACCTGCCGGACCGCCGCCTTCGCCATCGCGACGCGGACGGCGATCGCCACCCGGACGTGCGTTACGGCGCGGACGCTTTTCTTCCGCCACTTCTTCCACGACCGGCGCTTCGTTGCGGCCGAGGGTGTCGCCCTTGTAGACCCACACCTTCACGCCGATGATGCCGTACGTCGTCTTCGCTTCCGAGGTCGCATAGTCGATATCCGCGCGCAGCGTATGAAGGGGCACGCGACCTTCGCGATACCACTCGGTACGAGCGATTTCGATACCGTTCAGACGGCCCGCGCTCATGATCTTGATGCCTTGGGCGCCAAGACGCATCGCGTTCTGCATCGCGCGCTTCATCGCGCGACGGAACATGATCCGGCGCTCGAGCTGCTGCGTAATGGAGTCAGCGATCAGCTGAGCATCGGTTTCCGGCTTGCGGATTTCTTCGATGTTGACGTGAACCGGAACGCCCATGCGCTTTTGCAGCTCGGACTTCAGCAGTTCGATGTCTTCACCCTTCTTGCCGATGACGACGCCCGGACGCGAGCTGTAAATCGTGATGCGTGCGTTCTTTGCCGGACGCTCGATGACGACGCGGCCAACCGAAGCGTTCTTCAGCTTCTTCTTCAGGTATTCACGAACACCGATGTCTTCCTGCAACATCGCCGCGAAATTGTTGTTGTTCGCGTACCAACGCGAAGCCCAATTGCGGCTGACGGCCAAACGGAAGCCAGTCGGATGAATTTTCTGTCCCATCGTATGGCTCCTTAATTCCCGACCGTCACAGTGATGTGACAGGATTGCTTCTCGATGCGGTTACCGCGACCCTTCGCGCGTGCGGTGAAACGCTTCAGCGAAGCAGCCTTGTCGACGTAGATGCTCGTGATCTTGAGCTCGTCGATATCCGCGCCTTCGTTGTGTTCCGCATTCGCGATCGCAGACATCACGACCTTCTTGACGATACCCGCCGCCTTCTTCGGCGAGAACGTAAGGACGTTCAGCGCCTTGTCGACCGGCAGACCACGGATCTGGTCAGCCACAAGGCGCGTTTTCTGCGCCGAGATGCGGGCACCGCGATGAATTGCTTTCACTTCCATCTTGATTGCCCCTTATTTCTTGGCCTTCTTGTCGGCCGCGTGACCCTTGAACGTACGGGTCAGTGCGAACTCGCCAAGCTTGTGGCCGACCATGTTTTCCGTGACGTACACCGGAACGTGCTGACGGCCGTTGTGAACAGCGATCGTCAGACCGATGAAGTCCGGCAGAATCGTCGAACGACGCGACCAGGTCTTGATCGGCTTCTTGTCACGCGTCGATGCAGCCGCCTCAACCTTCTTCAGCAAATGAGCGTCGCAGAACGGACCTTTTTTAGCAGAACGTGTCATTGCCTACTCCTTAACGCTTGTGACGGCGCTGGACGATCATCGTCGTCGTGCGCTTATTGCTGCGGGTGCGATAGCCCTTCGTCGGCGTGCCCCACGGGCTCACCGGATCGCGACCTGCTGCCGTCTTACCTTCACCACCGCCGTGCGGGTGATCGACCGGGTTCATTGCAACGCCACGCACCGTCGGGCGGATACCGCGCCAGCGGTTCGCGCCAGCCTTACCGATTTGACGGAGGCTGTGCTCTTCGTTGCCCACTTCGCCGATCGTCGCGCGGCACTCGACGTGCACGCGGCGGATTTCGCCCGAACGCAGACGCACCTGAGCGTAGACGCCTTCGCGCGCCAGCAGCATCGCCGACGTGCCCGCCGAACGCGCCATTTGCGCGCCCTTGCCCGGCAGCATTTCGATGCAGTGGATCGTCGTACCGACCGGGATGTTGCGGATCGGCAGGGCGTTACCTGCGCGGATCGGCGCTTCCGAACCGGACATCAGCTGCGCGCCGACCGCCACGCCCTTCGGCGCGATGATGTAGCGACGCTCGCCGTCTGCGTACAGAACCAGCGCGATGTTCGCGCTACGGTTCGGGTCGTACTCGAGACGCTCGACCTTTGCCGGAATGCCGTCCTTGTTGCGACGGAAATCGACGATACGGTAGTGCTGCTTGTGACCACCACCCTGGTGACGCGTGGTGATACGGCCGTTGTTGTTACGGCCCGCCGACTTGGATTGCGAGTCGAGCAGCGCTGCGTGCGGCTTGCCCTTGTGCAGATCCTTGTTGACGATCTTGACCATCGCGCGGCGACCCGGCGAGGTCGGCTTAACTTTCACGATTGCCATGATTACTTGGCCTCCGCTTCAAAGTTGATTTCCTGGCCGGGCTTCAGGCAGACGTACGCCTTCTTCACGTCCTTGCGCTTGCCGTTGAAGCGGCCAAAGCGCTTGGCCTTGCCCTTCGTGACGAGCACGTTGACGGAATTGACTTCGACCTTGAACAGCAGCTCGACAGCAGCCTTCACTTCCTGCTTCGTGGCGTCCGGCGCGACTTCGAACACGACCTGTTCGTTCTTGTCGGCAACCAGCGTCGCCTTTTCGGAGATCACCGGCGCGAGCAGAACTTGCATCAAACGATGATCGTTTTTGCGAACTTCGCTCATGACAGCAACTCCTCGATCTGAGCGACCGCAGCCTTCGTGATCAGGATCTTCTTGAAGTAGATCAGCGAGAGCGGGTCGGCGTAACGCGGCTCGACAACCGCCACGTGGGCCAGGTTGCGCGACGCGAGGTACAGGTTTTCGTCGACCGTATCGGTGATGACCAACACGGAGTCGAGACCCATCGCCTTGAATTTATCGGCCAGCAGCTTGGTCTTCGGGGCTTCGAGCGCGAGGTCTTCGACCACGGCAATACGGCCTTCACGAGCCAGTTGCGAGAAGATCGAGCAGAGGCCTGCGCGATGCATCTTCTTGTTGACCTTGTGCGAGAAGTTTTCTTCCGGCGAATTCGGGAAGATGCGACCACCGCCGCGCCACAACGGGCTCGACGACATACCGGCACGAGCACGGCCCGTACCCTTCTGACGCCACGGCTTCTTGGTGGTGTGCTTGACCTGCTCGCGGTCCTTCTGCGCGCGGTTGCCGCTACGTGCGTTCGCCTGATAAGCGACGACGATCTGGTGAATCAGGGCTTCGTTGTAATCGCGACCGAACACGACGTCCGATGCGTTCACGCCAGCGCCTTCCTGACCATTGGCATTCAGGAGCTTAAGTTCCATTATTTCGCTCCTTTCACAGCACGCGTCTTGACGGCCGGGGTCACAAAGACCTTGCCACCCTTCGCACCCGGAACAGCACCGCGGACGAGCAGCAGACTGCGCTCAGCGTCGATGCGGGCGATTTCGAGGTTTTGAACCGTAACGGTTTCGTCGCCGAGGTGACCCGTCATGCGCTTACCCGGGAAAACACGACCCGGATCCTGCGCCATACCGATCGAACCCGGAACGTTGTGCGAACGCGAGTTACCGTGCGATGCGCGGCCCGAAGCGAAGTTGTAGCGCTTGATGGTACCGGCGTAGCCCTTACCGATCGACGTGCCTTGCACGTCAACTTTCTGGCCGACTTCGAAAATATCCGTAGCGATGACAGCGCCGTTCGACAGTTCACCTGCCTTGGCTGCATCGATATGGAATTCCTTGAGGATTTCACCGGCTTGAACACCGGCTTTGGCGAGGTGACCCGCCAGCGGCTTCGTCACGCGCGATGCGCGGCGAGCACCGAATGCAACCTGAACGGCGGTATAACCATCCGTTTCAACGGTCTTGATCTGCGTCACGCGGTTGTCCGACACGTCCAGCACGGTGACGGGGATCGAATCCCCTTCAGGCGTGAAGATACGGGTCATGCCAACCTTGCGACCTACGAGTCCAAGGCTCATCGTTTTCTCCATTCCCAACTGCGATTGGTCGGGGCTGATTTACAAATGCCGGCTTCGTTACGAAAAACTGGGCTGGCTTTCTTGCGTCTTTTTCGTGCACATAGGCGCGAAAAGCCTTGGAGTATAACAAGGCTTTTCGAATCATGCAAGCAATCAAAGACTTAGCTCCGTCGGACGGCTTTGCCACCGTCAGCGGAGCTTTTTAGACTTACTGCAGCTTGATCTCGACATCCACGCCCGCCGGCAGATCGAGCTTCATCAGCGCGTCGACGGTCTTGTCCGTCGGATCGACGATGTCCATCAGGCGTTGATGCGTGCGGATTTCGAGCTGGTCGCGCGACGTCTTGTTGACGTGCGGCGAACGCAGAATGTCAAAACGCTGAATACGCGTCGGCAGCGGCACCGGGCCACGGACGATCGCGCCAGTCCGCTTCGCGGTGTCGACGATTTCGGCCGCCGATTGATCGATCAGACGATAGTCGAAAGCCTTCAGGCGAATACGGATTTTCTGGTTCTGCATGACGATTCCTTAGAAAAGAGCGAGGCGGTGTTGCACCGCACATTTGGCAAAAGAGCGTGGGTTCAGGCGCTCGCGGAGAGCGAACGCCCGAACCCGATCAGGCACTACTTACTGCAACTTCAATCGAGCAAGGCCGATATCTTACTCGATAATCTTCGCAACGACACCGGCGCCGACGGTACGGCCGCCTTCGCGGATGGCGAAGCGCAGACCTTCTTCCATGGCGATCGGGGCGATCAGCTTCACCGTGATCGACACGTTGTCGCCCGGCATCACCATTTCCTTGTCCTTCGGCAGCTCGATCGAGCCCGTCACGTCCGTCGTACGGAAGTAGAACTGCGGACGGTAGTTGTTGAAGAACGGCGTGTGACGGCCGCCTTCGTCCTTGCTCAGCACGTACACCTCAGCGGTGAAGTGCGTGTGCGGCGTGATCGAACCCGGCTTGGCCAGAACCTGGCCGCGCTCCACGTCTTCACGCTTCGTGCCGCGCAGCAGGATACCAACGTTGTCGCCTGCCTGACCCTGGTCGAGCAGCTTGCGGAACATTTCCACGCCCGTGCAGGTCGTCTTCACCGTCGTCTTGATACCGACGATTTCGATTTCCTCGCCGACCTTCACGACGCCACGCTCGATACGACCCGTCACCACCGTGCCGCGACCCGAGATCGAGAACACGTCTTCCACCGGCATCAGGAACGAGCCGTCAACCGCGCGTTCCGGCGTCGGGATGTACGTGTCCAGCGCGTCGGCCAGGCTCATGATCGCCACTTCGCCCAGCTCGCCCGTGTCGCCTTCCAGCGCGAGCTTGGCCGAACCCTTGATGATCGGGGTGTCGTCGCCCGGGAAGTCGTACTTCGACAGAAGTTCGCGCACTTCNATTTCGACGAGCTCGAGCAGCTCGGCGTCGTCCACCATGTCGCACTTGTTCAGGAACACGATGATGTACGGCACGCCGACCTGGCGGGCCAGCAGGATGTGCTCACGCGTTTGCGGCATCGGGCCGTCAGCGGCCGAACACACCAGGATTGCGCCGTCCATCTGCGCGGCGCCCGTGATCATGTTCTTCACGTAGTCGGCGTGGCCCGGGCAATCGACGTGTGCGTAGTGGCGGTTTGCCGTTTCGTACTCGACGTGCGCGGTGTTGATCGTGATACCACGTGCCTTTTCTTCCGGCGCTGCGTCGATCTGGTCGTACGCCTTTGCTTCGCCGCCGAACTTCTTGGTCAGCACCGTCGTGATTGCTGCCGTCAGCGTGGTCTTGCCGTGGTCAACGTGACCGATCGTGCCCACGTTCACGTGCGGCTTGGTCCGCTCGAATTTACCTTTTGCCATGATTACCTTCGTTCAGAGATTGTTTATCGGTTAAAGACTTGTGGCCTGCGCCGAATTACTTGCCTTTTGCGTTGATGATCGCTTCGGCGACATTACGCGGAGCTTCGGAGTAGTGCTTGAACTCCATCGTGTACGTTGCACGGCCTTGCGTCAGCGAGCGCAGCGAGGTCGAGTAGCCGAACATTTCCGACAGCGGCACTTCGGCGCGAACGATCTTGCCGCCGCCAATCATGTCTTCCATGCCCTGGACGATGCCGCGACGGCCGGACAGATCGCCCATCACGTTGCCCATGTAGTCTTCAGGCGTTTCGACTTCCACGGCCATCATCGGTTCGAGGATGACCGGGCTTGCCTTGCGCATTGCTTCCTTGAACGCCATCGAACCGGCCATGCGGAACGCATTTTCGTTCGAGTCGACGTCGTGGTACGAACCGAAGGTCAGGTGAACCTTCACGTCCACGACCGGGAAGCCAGCCAGCACGCCCGACTTCAGCGTTTCCTGGATACCCTTGTCCACGGCCGGGATGTATTCGCGCGGAATCACGCCGCCCTTGATCTCGTCCAGGAACTCGTAGCCCTTGCCCTGCTCGTTCGGCTCGAGCGTGATGACCGCGTGACCGTACTGGCCGCGACCGCCCGACTGCTTGACGAACTTGCCGTCGACGTCTTCCGCCTTGCTGCGGATCGTCTCGCGGTAAGCAACCTGCGGCTTGCCGACAGTCGCTTCCACGCCGAATTCACGCCGCATCCGGTCAACCAGAATTTCGAGGTGGAGTTCACCCATGCCCGAAATGATGGTTTGGCCCGACTCTTCGTCCGTCTGAACGCGGAACGACGGATCTTCCTGCGCCAGACGATTCAGCGCCAGACCCATTTTTTCCTGGTCGGGCTTCGTCTTCGGCTCGACGGCCTGCGAAATCACCGGCTCCGGGAAAATCATGCGTTCGAGCACGATTGGGTGCTGCGGATCGCACAACGTGTCGCCCGTAGTCGCTTCTTTCAGACCGACTGCCGCCGCGATGTCGCCCGCGCGCACTTCCTTGATTTCTTCACGCTGGTTCGCGTGCATCTGCAGAATACGGCCAAGGCGTTCCTTCTTGTCCTTAGTCGCGTTCAGCACGGTGTCGCCCGAATTCACGACGCCCGAATACACGCGGAAGAAGATCAGCTGACCGACGAACGGGTCCGTCATGATCTTGAACGCCAGCGACGAGAACTTCTCGTCGTCCGATGCACGGCGCTCGCCCTTCTCGCCGCTTTCGAGTTCGCCCGTAACCGGCGGAATGTCGACCGGCGACGGCAGGAAGTCGATGACGGCGTCGAGCATGCGCTGCACGCCCTTGTTCTTGAACGCGGTGCCGCACAGCATCGGCTGGATTTCGCACGCGATGGTCCGGTCGCGGATCGCCTTGACGATTTCCGCTTCGGTCAGCTCTTCGCCGCCGAGGTACTTTTCCATCAGCTCTTCGCTGGCTTCAGCGGCCGATTCGATCATCTTCTCGCGCCACTCGTTGCAGGTGTCGACGAGTTCAGCGGGGATGTCGACGTAGTCGAACTTCGTACCTTGCGACGCTTCGTCCCAAATGATCGCTTTCATCTTCAGCAGATCGACGACGCCCTTGAAGTTCTCTTCCGCGCCGATCGGCACGACGACGGGAACCGGGTTCGCCTTGAGACGGTTCTTCAACTGGTCATAGACCTTGAAGAAGTTCGCGCCGGTACGGTCCATCTTGTTGACGAACGCGAGACGGGGAACCTTGTACTTGTTCGCCTGACGCCACACCGTTTCCGACTGCGGCTGCACGCCGCCCACTGCACAGTAGACCATGCACGCGCCGTCGAGGACGCGCATCGAGCGCTCCACTTCGATCGTGAAGTCCACGTGTCCCGGGGTGTCGATGATGTTGATGCGGTGCTCGGGATAGTTGCCGCCCATGCCCTTCCAGAAGGCAGTGGTAGCAGCCGACGTGATGGTGATGCCGCGCTCCTGCTCCTGCTCCATCCAGTCCATCGTTGCTGCGCCGTCGTGAACTTCACCGATCTTGTGGTTCACGCCCGTGTAGAACAGGATGCGCTCGGTCGTCGTCGTTTTGCCGGCGTCGATGTGAGCGCTGATACCGATATTGCGGTAGCGCTCGATAGGTGTCTTGCGAGCCACTTTGGATCCTTTTTCGGTCGACGCGCCGGCGGACTGCCGGCCGCGCCCTAACACAAACGGGCGAGGCGCCAATACTAGCGCACCCGCCCTGATTTTCCGTTTGCCCGGTGAGCGGGAGCTTAGAAACGGAAGTGCGAGAATGCCTTGTTGGCTTCCGCCATGCGGTGAACTTCGTCGCGCTTCTTCATTGCGCCACCACGGCCTTCGGCCGCTTCGGAGAGTTCACCTGCGAGACGCAGGGCCATCGACTTTTCGCTGCGCTTCTTCGCGGCTTCACGCAACCAACGCATCGCCAATGCCATACGACGCGAGGGACGCACTTCGACCGGAACCTGATAGTTGGCACCACCAACGCGACGGCTCTTCACTTCGACCACCGGCTTCACGTTGTTGAGCGCAACCGTGAACACTTCCAGCGGGTCCTTGCCACCCTTGGTCTGGATCTGTTCAAAAGCGCCGTACACGATACGCTCGGCAACCGACTTCTTGCCGGAGAGCATCAGCACGTTCATGAACTTGGCTACATCTACGTTGCCGAATTTCGGATCCGGCAACACTTCCCGCTTGGGGACTTCGCGACGACGCGGCATGTTTCTTCCTTTACTTTTTCAGTTGGAGCTTCGTTCAGCTCCGCGGCCACCAACTAACCCGATCCACATCTATTCGACTAAACCAGCTTGGCCGGGTGACCACTTACTCGACAGCACCGGCACTTCCGGCACCACCGCCTCAACCGCCTTGCGGCGACCTGTTTCTTTTACAGCAGACCGGCGACTTACTTGCCAGCCTTGGCACGCTTCGCACCGTACTTCGAGCGAGCTTGCTTACGGTCCTTGACGCCCTGCGTATCCAGCGAGCCGCGAACCATGTGGTAGCGCACACCCGGCAAGTCCTTCACACGGCCGCCGCGGATCAGCACGACCGAGTGCTCTTGCAGGTTGTGGCCTTCACCACCGATGTACGAAATGACTTCGAAGCCATTGGTCAGGCGAACCTTGGCGACCTTCCGGAGTGCCGAGTTCGGCTTCTTCGGCGTCGTCGTGTACACGCGGGTGCACACGCCGCGACGCTGCGGGCAGTCCTGCAGGGCCGGCGACTTGCTCTTCGTCGTTTCCGACGTGCGGCCTTTGCGAACCAGTTGATTGATGGTTGGCATCGTTTATTCCTGAAATTGAACAAATTCCGCGCAATTTTCTCGGGCAAAGCGAAAATAAGTGCGCGTTTGACGATCTCGCCGATGAATTCCACTCTCCGCGCCCGACACTAAGCCGGATCCGAAGGCGGACCAAGAACGAGAACCAAGCATGATATTCTGAAAATCGCAATCGGGTCAATACGTTGCGATGATTTCAGCGCCTTTTCCGCGTCTGATGTCAATCCGAACCGACGACATCGAGCAATTCATCGCCGAAGCGTTCGAGCTTACGCACGCCGATGCCTGGAATATGGCGCAGATCGTCGATGGTATCGGGATCGCTTCGCGCAATCTCCGCGAGGGTGGCGTCGTGGAAGATGACATACGCCGGCACGCCGTCGCTTTTCGCGGTCTCGGCGCGCCAGGCACGCAACCGTTCCCAGCGAGCCTTCTCGCGCGCTGACATGCCGGCGGTCGGATCGGCACGTTCGCCCGTGCGGCTCGAGGACTGGCGCGCCCGCGTGGGCTTCACGTACTTGCGCAGCGTGACGTGTTCTTCGCCTTTGAGCACGGGCTTGCTGGCGTCGGTGAGGACGAGCGCACCGAAGCCGTCGTGATCGACGGCGAGATAACCGAACGCGACGAGCTGCCGAAACACCGCACGCCATTCAGGTTCCGACAGCGCCGCGCCGACGCCGAAGGTGGAAATCTTCTCGTGGCCGCGTTGCAGCACTTTTTCGCTGCGCGTGCCGCGAAGGATATCGATGAGATGTCCCGCACCGAAATGGAATCCGCTCGCCCGCTGCGCGCGATACACACACGACAGCGCCATCTGCGCCTCGCGCGTGGCATCGAAGGAAGCGGGCGGCTCGATACAGGTATCGCAGTTGCCGCACGGCTTGCTCGTCTCGCCGAAATACGCGAGCAGGCGCACGCGGCGGCACGACGCCACTTCGCACAGGCCCAGTAGCGCATCGAGCTTGCCGGTCTGTACGCGCTTGTGCGCGTCGTCGGCTTCGGACTCGTCGATCATCTTGCGCTGCTGAACGACGTCGCCCAAGCCGTAAGCCATCCACGCGTTCGCTGGCAGACCATCACGGCCCGCGCGTCCGGTCTCCTGATAGTAGCCCTCGACGCTCTTCGGCAAATCCAGATGCGCGACGAAGCGCACGTCCGGCTTGTCGATGCCCATGCCAAAGGCGATCGTCGCGCACATGACGATGCCTTCGTCTCGTTGGAACATCTCCTGGTGCCTCTGGCGCGTCTCGAACTCCATGCCCGCGTGATAAGGCAGCGCGCGAACGCCCTGCCCCTTCAGCCAGTCCGCGGTCTCCTCGACCTTGCGGCGCGACAGACAATAGACCACGCCCGCATCGGTCGTGCCGTCCTTGTTCGTATGTTCCGCGCGGATGAAGTCGAGCAATTGCGAGCGCGCGTTGTCCTTCTCGACGATCCGATAGCGGATGTTCGGCCGGTCGAAGCTGGAGACGAAGATGCGCGCGTCGTCGAGCGCGAGGCGATGCACGATCTCATCGCGCGTGATTGCATCCGCGGTCGCGGTGAGCGCGATGCGCGGCACGTTCGGAAAGCGCTCGTGCAGCACCGAAAGCTGAATGTACTCCGGGCGGAAGTCGTGACCCCATTGAGACACGCAATGCGCTTCGTCGATCGCGAAGAGCCCGACCGGCGAGCTTTCGAGCAGATCAAGGAAGCGCGGCGTCATCAGGCGCTCCGGCGCGACGTACAACAAATCGATCTCGCCGTTGCGCAATGCGCGTTCGGTCGCGGCGGCTTCGGCGCCTGAAAGCGTCGAATTGAGATACGCGGCCCGCACGCCGACTTCCGTCATCGCCGCAACCTGATCCTGCATCAACGCGATCAGCGGCGACACGACGATGCCCGCGCCAAGCCCGGCCTCACGCCGCACGAGCGACGGTATCTGATAGCAGAGCGACTTGCCGCCACCCGTCGGCATCAAGACAAGCGAATCGCCGCCGTTCGCGACATGCTCGACGATCTCCGCCTGTTGTCCGCGAAATGCGGGATAGCCGAAGATTTCGTTGAGTATTTCGAGCGACCGGGACATGGAGGAAAGTGCGCACTGCGACGTGAGAGATAACGAATTCTACCAACGCATGCGCGGGCAAAAGCGCCGTTAGCCATTTGGACGAGGGTGACGCCCAAACGTACAGGCGAAAAAAAACCGCCCAGCCGAAGCTGAGCGGTTCGATGGTGCTACGAGCGAAGAACGCTTACTCGTTGGTGTGCGGCTGCTGCTGCGGCTCCGCTGCCGGGGCTTCCGGCGTACCAAAGTCGAATGCCTCTTCGGCAGCGATCTGGTCGAAGCGTTCGCGATCCGACGATTCCTTCGCCTTGCGCGCCTTATGGAACGCGAGACCCGTACCGGCCGGAATCAGACGGCCGACGATCACGTTTTCCTTCAGGCCACGCAGATCGTCGCGCTTGCCCATGATCGCCGCTTCGGTCAGCACGCGGGTCGTTTCCTGGAACGACGCCGCCGAGATAAACGAGTCGGTCGACAGCGATGCCTTCGTGATACCGAGCAGCACGTTTTCGTACGTCGCCGGCCGCTTGTCGTCCGCGGTCATGCTGTCGTTCTCGTCCAGCATGTCCGAACGCTCAACCTGCTCGCCCGGGATGAAGCGCGTATCGCCGTTGTCGACGATCTGCACACGACGCAGCATCTGACGCACGATCACTTCGATGTGCTTGTCGTTGATCTTCACGCCCTGCAGACGGTACACGTCCTGCACTTCGTCCACGATGTAGCGCGACAGCGCCTCGATACCCTGCAGACGCAGGATGTCGTGTGGATCGGCAGGGCCGTCGACGATCATTTCGCCCTTGTTGACGACCTGACCATCGTGCACCAGCACTTGCTTTTCCTTCGCGATCAGGAACTCGTGCTGATTGCCTTCGAGGTCCGTGATGACGAGACGCTGCTTGCCCTTCGTGTCCTTACCGAACGACGTCGTGCCCGTGACTTCCGCGAGAATACCCGCGTCCTTCGGCGAGCGCGCTTCGAACAGTTCGGCCACGCGCGGCAGACCACCGGTAATGTCACGCGTCTTCTGCGCTTCAACGGGGATACGCGCCAGCACTTCACCGACCTGCACTTGCTGACCATCCTTAACGGTGATCAGTGCGCCGACCTGGAAGCCGATCTGCACCGAATGCTCGGTGTTCGGGATCTTCACTTCCTCGCCGTTCGCGTCGAGCAGTTTCACCTGCGGACGCACGCTCTTGCCGGCCTGCGAGCCGCGGCGCTTTGCATCGATCACGACGAGGGTCGAAAGACCGGTCACGTCGTCGATCTGCTTCGCGACCGTCACGCCTTCCTCGACGTTTTCGAACTTCACCGTACCGCCCCACTCGGTGATGATCGGACGCGTCAGCGGATCCCATTGAGCCAGTTGCGCACCGGCCTTGATGGTTGCGCCATCGAGTTGCAGCAGCGTCGCGCCGTACGGCACTTTGTGACGCTCACGCTCGCGACCAAAGTCGTCCGCGATGATCGCTTCGCCCGAACGCGAGATGACGACCTGCTCGCCCTTCGCGTTCGTGACGTAACGCATCGTGGCCGTGAAGCGCACCGTACCGTTGCTCTTCGCTTCGACCGTCGATGCAACCGCCGCACGCGACGCCGCACCACCGATGTGGAACGTACGCATGGTCAGCTGCGTGCCCGGCTCACCGATCGACTGAGCAGCGATCACACCGACTGCCTCGCCGACGTTCACGCGCGAACCGCGGCCCAGGTCGCGGCCGTAACAGGCAGCGCACAGGCCATAGCGCGTTTCGCAGGTGAGCGGCGTGCGCACGCGCACTTCGTCGATGCCGAGGCTTTCGATCTTTTCCACTGCGTCTTCATCGAGCAAATCGCCCGACGCGTACAGCGTTTCCTGCGTTTCCGGATTGACGACGTCCGCCACCGCGACGCGGCCGAGAATGCGGTCACGCAGCGCTTCGACGACTTCACCGCCTTCGACCAACGCCTTCATCGCCACGCCGTTCGACGTGCCGCAATCATCTTCGACGACGACCAGATCCTGCGTCACGTCGACGAGACGACGGGTCAGGTAACCCGAGTTCGCGGTCTTCAACGCCGTATCCGCCAGACCCTTACGGGCACCGTGCGTCGAGATGAAGTACTGCAACACGTTCAGGCCTTCGCGGAAGTTCGCGGTAATCGGCGTCTCGATGATCGAGCCGTCCGGCTTCGCCATCAGGCCACGCATACCGGCGAGCTGACGAATCTGCACCGCGGAACCCCGCGCGCCCGAGTCGGCCATCATGTAGATGGAGTTGAACGACTCCTGCTTCGTCTCGTTGCCGTCACGGTCCGTGACCGGCTCCGTCGCGAGCTGCTCCATCATCGCCTTGCCGACCGCTTCCGACGTCGCCGACCAGATGTCGACCACGTTGTTGTAGCGTTCCTGCGCGGTGACGAGACCCGACATGTACTGACGGTCGTACTCCTTCACCTTCTTCGCGGCGTCGCCGACGATCGTCTCCTTCTGCGGCGGCACGAGCATGTCGTCCACGCAGATCGAGATGCCGGCGCGCGTCGCGAGACGGAAGCCCATCTGCATCAGCTGGTCGGCGAAGATCACCGTCTCGCGCAGACCGCACTTGCGGAACGCCGTGTTGATCAGGCGCGAGATTTCTTTCTTCTTCAGCGGCTTGTTCAGCACCGTGAACGGCAGGCCCGGCGGCAGAATCTCCGACAGGATCGAGCGGCCGACGGTCGTCGCGAACAGCGAGATCTTCGGCACGAACTTCGGCGCGCCTTCGCTCTGGTCTTCGTTCGCCACCATTTCGGTGATACGCACGTTGACGCGCGAAGCCAGCTCGACTTCCTTGTTCTCGTACGCGCGGATGACTTCCGACACGCCCGTGAACGTCATGCCTTCGCCCTTGCCGTTGATCGCTTCACGCGACGCGTAGTAAAGGCCCAGCACGATATCCTGCGACGGCACGATCGACGGATCGCCGTTGGCCGGGAACAGGACGTTGTTCGACGCCAGCATCAGCGTGCGCGCTTCCATCTGCGCTTCGAGCGACAGCGGCACGTGAACGGCCATCTGGTCACCGTCGAAGTCGGCGTTAAACGCCGCGCAGACGAGCGGATGCAGCTGAATCGCCTTGCCTTCGATCAGCACCGGCTCGAAAGCCTGAATGCCGAGTCGGTGCAGCGTAGGCGCACGGTTGAGCATGACCGGATGTTCGCGAATGACTTCTTCGAGAATGTCCCACACCACCGGCGTCTGGTTCTCGACTTCCTTCTTCGCGGCCTTGATGGTCGTCGCGACGCCCATCACTTCCAGCTTGTTGAAGATGAAAGGCTTGAACAGTTCGAGCGCCATCAGCTTCGGCAGACCGCACTGATGCAGCTTGAGCGTCGGGCCGACCACGATCACCGAACGGCCCGAGTAGTCGACGCGCTTACCGAGCAGGTTCTGACGGAAACGACCGCCCTTGCCCTTGATCATGTCAGCGAGCGACTTCAACGGACGCTTGTTCGCGCCGGTCATCGCCTTGCCGCGACGGCCGTTGTCGAGCAGCGAATCGACGGCTTCCTGCAGCATCCGCTTTTCGTTGCGGACGATGATTTCAGGCGCCTTCAGCTCGAGCAGACGCTTCAACCGGTTGTTACGGTTGATCACGCGGCGATACAGGTCGTTCAGGTCCGACGTCGCGAAACGGCCGCCATCGAGCGGCACGAGCGGCCGCAGTTCCGGCGGCAGCACCGGCAGCACTTCCAGCACCATCCAGTCGGGCTTGATGCCCGAACGCTGGAAAGCCTCGAGCACTTTCAGGCGCTTCGCGTACTTCTTGATCTTCGCTTCCGAACCCGTGTTCTTGAGTTCGGTGCGCAGCATCTCGACCTGTTCGTCGATGTTGATCGCGCGCAGCAGTTCGCGCACGCCTTCCGCGCCCATCTCGGCGCGGAACTCGTCACCGTACTCTTCGACCTTGTTGTAGTAATCCTCTTCGGTCATGATCTGCCGCGCTTTCAGCGGCGTCATGCCCGGATCGATGACCACATAGGCTTCGAAGTACAGCACGCGCTCGATGTCGCGCAGCGTCATGTCGAGCACCATGCCCAGACGCGACGGCAGCGACTTCAGGAACCAGATGTGTGCGACCGGCGACGCGAGCTCGATGTGACCCATCCGCTCACGACGCACCTTCGCCAGCGTCACTTCGACGCCGCACTTTTCACAAATGACGCCACGATGCTTGAGGCGCTTGTACTTGCCGCACAGGCATTCGTAGTCCTTGATCGGACCAAAAATCTTCGCGCAGAACAGACCATCCCGCTCCGGCTTGAAGGTGCGGTAGTTGATGGTCTCCGGCTTCTTCACTTCGCCGAACGACCAAGAACGAATCTTGTCGGGCGACGCGAGGCCGATCTTGATCGCATCAAAAACTTCTTCTTGTTGGACTTGCTTGAATAGATCGAGCAGAGCTTTCATTGCTTTCTCTCCGTAGTCCGATTAATTGCGGTCCAGATCGATATCAATACCGAGCGAGCGGATTTCCTTCACCAACACGTTGAAGGATTCCGGCATGCCCGCGTCGATCACGTGATCGCCCTTGACGAGGTTCTCATAAACCTTCGTCCGGCCCGTCACGTCGTCCGACTTGACCGTCAGCATTTCCTGCAGCACATACGACGCGCCATACGCCTCGAGCGCCCACACTTCCATCTCACCGAAGCGCTGACCACCGAACTGCGCCTTACCACCCAGCGGCTGCTGCGTGACGAGCGAGTACGGACCGGTCGAACGTGCGTGCATCTTGTCGTCGACCAAGTGGTGCAGCTTCAGGTAGTGCATGTAGCCGACCGTGACCGTGCGCTCGAATGCTTCGCCGGTGCGGCCGTCGTACAGCGTGACCTGGTTCTTCGACGGCGTCATGCCGAGGTTCGTCGCGATCTCGTCCGGGAATGCCAGATCCAGCGCACGCGTCATTTCGTGTTCCGTCGCGCCGTCGAACACCGGCGTCGCGAACGGCACGCCTTCGCGCAGGTTCTTCGCGAGTTCGAGGATCTCGTCGTCGGAGAACTTGTCCAGCTCTTCCTGACGGCCCGACTCGTTGTAGATCTGCGTGAGGAACTGACGCATCTCTTCGATCTTCGACTGACGCTGCATCATCTCGCCGATACGCCAGCCGAGACCCTTCGCAGCCCAGCCCAGGTGCACTTCGAGAATCTGACCCACGTTCATCCGCGACGGCACGCCGAGCGGATTCAGCACGACGTCGGCCGGACGGCCGTCGGCCATGTACGGCATGTCTTCGATCGGCACGATCTTCGACACGACACCCTTGTTGCCGTGGCGGCCCGCCATCTTGTCGCCAGGCTGCAGACGACGCTTGACGGCGAGGTACACCTTGACCATCTTCAGCACGCCCGGCGGCAGTTCGTCGCCTTGCGTGAGCTTCTTGCGCTTCTCTTCGAACGCGAGGTCGAACTGGTGACGCTTCTGCTCGATCGAATCCTTGATCGCTTCCAGCTGCGCCGCTGCTTCTTCGTCCGCGAGGCGGATATCGAACCAGTGGTAGTGGTCGAGATCTTCGAGGTACGCGAGGTCGATCGCCGTGCCCTTCGCGAGCTTCTTCGGACCACCGTTCGCGACCTTGCCGTTCAGCATGCGGGCGAGACGCGAGAACGCGTCGCCTTCCACGATGCGCAGCTGGTCGTTCAAATCGAGGCGATAGCGCTTCAGTTCGTCGTCGATGATCTGTTGCGCGCGCTTGTCACGCGTGATGCCTTCGCGCGTGAACACTTGCACGTCGATGACCGTACCGCTCATGCCCGACGGCACGCGCAGCGACGTGTCCTTCACGTCCGACGCCTTTTCACCGAAGATCGCGCGCAGCAGCTTTTCTTCCGGCGTCAGCTGGGTTTCGCCCTTGGGCGTGACCTTGCCGACGAGCACGTCGCCCGCTTCGACTTCCGCGCCGATGTACACGATGCCCGACTCGTCGAGACGGCCGAGCTGCACTTCCGCGAGGTTCGAAATATCGCGCGTGATTTCTTCCGGTCCGAGCTTCGTGTCACGAGCAACGACGTTCAGCTCTTCGATGTGGATCGACGTGTAGCGATCGTCGGCCACGACCTTTTCCGAGATCAGGATCGAGTCTTCGAAGTTGTAGCCGTTCCACGGCATGAACGCGACCAGCATGTTCTGACCGAGCGCGAGCTCGCCCAGATCGGTCGAGGCGCCATCAGCCAGCACGTCGCCACGCGCAACCTTGTCGCCGACCTTCGCGATCGGACGCTGGTTGATGTTCGTGTTCTGGTTCGAACGCGTGTACTTGATCAGGTTGTAGATGTCCACGCCGACATCGCCGGCGACGGCTTCATCGTCGTTCACGCGAATCACGATACGGCCCGCGTCGACATAGTCCACGACGCCGCCACGCAGCGCCTGAACCGTCGTACCCGAGTCGACCGCAACCGTGCGCTCGATGCCCGTACCGACGACCGGTTTTTCCGGACGCAGGCAAGGCACGGCCTGACGCTGCATGTTCGAGCCCATCAACGCGCGGTTCGCGTCGTCGTGCTCGAGGAACGGAATCAGCGATGCCGCCACCGACACGATCTGCGACGGCGCCACGTCCATGTACTGGATGCGGTCCGGCGTGACCATCAGCGTTTCGCCCGCTTCACGCGACGACACGAGTTCGTCGGTCAGCGTGCCGTCTTCGGCCACTGCCGCGTTCGCCTGAGCGATCACATAACGGCCTTCTTCGATCGCCGACAGATAGTCGATCTGATCGGTCACCTTGCTGTCCACGACCTTGCGATACGGCGTTTCGAGGAAGCCGTATTCGTTCAGGTGCGCGTACAGAGCCAGCGAGTTGATCAGACCGATGTTCGGACCTTCCGGCGTTTCGATCGGGCACACGCGGCCATAGTGCGTCGGATGCACGTCGCGGACTTCGAAGCCCGCGCGCTCGCGCGTCAGACCGCCCGGGCCCAGTGCGGAAACACGGCGCTTGTGCGTGATTTCCGACAGCGGGTTGGTCTGGTCCATGAACTGCGAGAGCTGCGACGAACCGAAGAACTCGCGAATCGCCGACGAAATCGGCTTCGAGTTGATCAGGTCGTGCGGCATCAGGTTTTCGCTTTCGGCTTGGCCGAGGCGTTCCTTCACAGCACGTTCGACACGCACGAGACCGGCGCGGAACTGGTTTTCCGCCAGTTCGCCGACGCAGCGCACACGACGATTGCCCAAGTGGTCGATGTCGTCCACTTCGCCCTTGCCGTTACGCAGCTCGACCAGGATCTTGATCGTGGCGAGGATGTCGTCGTCCTGCAGCGTCATCGGGCCGACGATTTCGTCGCGGCCGACGCGGCGGTTGAACTTCATACGGCCGACCTTCGAGAGGTCGTACGCGTCTTCGCTGTAGAACAGACGATTGAACAGCGCCTCGACCGCTTCTTCGGTCGGCGGCTCGCCCGGACGCATCATGCGATAGATCGCAATACGCGCGGCCATCTTGTCGGCGGTTTCATCGATACGCAGCGTCGACGAGATATACGGGCCTTGGTCCAGATCGTTCGTGTACAGCGTCTGGATGTCCTTGACCTTCGCTTCGCGCAGCTTTTCGAGAACCGTTTCCGTGATTTCTTCGTTGGCGTTCGCAATCACTTCACCCGTTTCCGGGTCGATCACGTTCTTCGCCAGCACGCGGCCGAGCAGATAGTCTTCCGGCACCGAGATGAACTTCGTCTTCGCGTTTTCGAGATCGCGAATGTGCTTGGCGTTGACGCGCTTGTCCTTCGCGACGACGAGGTTGCCGTCGCGGTCGTTGATGTCGAAGCGCGCGACTTCACCGCGCAGACGCTCCGGAACGAATTCCATCTGCGCGCCTTCGCTCATCAGGCCGAAGTTGTCGAACACGAAGAAGTTCGCGAGGATCTGCTCCGGCGACATACCGATTGCCTTCAGCAGGATCGTGACCGGCATCTTCCGGCGACGGTCGACGCGGAAGTACAGGACGTCCTTCGGGTCGAATTCGAAATCGAGCCACGAGCCGCGGTAGGGAATGATGCGCGCCGAGAACAGCAGCTTGCCGGAGCTGTGCGTCTTGCCCTTATCGTGCTCGAAAAACACGCCCGGCGAACGGTGGAGCTGCGACACGATCACGCGCTCCGTTCCGTTGATGACGAACGAACCCGTCGGCGTCATGAGCGGAATCTCGCCCATGTACACTTCCTGTTCCTTTACTTCCTTGACGACCGGCTTGCTCGGCGATTCCTTGTCGAGCAGAACGAGGCGTACTTTTGCGCGCAGGGCCGAGCAGTACGTCAGGCCGCGCTGTTGGCATTCCTTGATGTTGAATGCGGGCGACGACAGCATGTAGCTGACGAATTCGAGCCGCGCGAAACCGTTGTGCGAGACAATCGGGAAAACAGAGGTGAACGCAGCTTGCAGGCCTTCGGCCTTGCGCTGCGACGACGACGTGTCTGCTTGCAGAAACGTCTGGAATGATTCAAGCTGGGTTGCCAGCAAAAAGGGAACTTGGTGAACGATGGGGCGCTTCGCGAAACTCTTGCGAATACGCTTCTTCTCGGTGAAGGAATATTGCATACGATCTCCGAATCACGGCGGGCGTTACCGAGGCGGGATACCTCGATGTCACGACCCGGTGTTCACCGACTGAGACCCACGCACGTGTCCGGGGAGGACGCGCGAGTCTAGAAGCTTGGTGGTTGGCCGCTACCAACCGCTGGCTGACGGCAGCGGATGCCTGTGTTTCCCGCTACCCGACCAAACTTGCCTTCTGCAGTCGCTTCAGAAGACAAAGAGAACAGCCGGAAATTCATACCGATACGACCGTTCACTTTGACTTCTGCGGGGACGTTTATGCCTGCTTCCAAGCACCAAAACTACATCCCCACAAAGCACAAAAAGGCCGGCGGTGAAAAACCGCCAGCCTTCGCATAGCGCAACGGGACTTACTTGATTTCAGCCTTCGCGCCTGCTTCTTCCAGCTTCTTCTTCGCTTCTTCAGCAGCAGCCTTCGGCACCGCTTCCTTGACGGGCTTCGGTGCACCGTCGACCAGGTCCTTCGCTTCCTTCAGGCCGAGACCCGTCAGTTCGCGAACAGCCTTAATCACGGAAACCTTGTTTGCGCCCACTTCGAGCAGGTTAACCGTGAATTCGGTTTGCTCTTCGACGGCAGCAGCTGCGCCGCCACCTGCCGGGCCAGCGACTGCAACAGCAGCGGCCGACACGCCAAACTTCTCTTCGAACGCCTTGACCAGCTCGTTCAGTTCCAGAACGGACATCGAGCCAACGGCTTCCAGGATGTCTTCTTTTGCGATTGCCATTTGAAATACTCCTAATTTGAATTCGGATCGAGCTAGCGATCTAGCTTTGCCTACGTTAAGCGACTAGCGCCCAAGCGTGGTCGTTACGCAGCTTCGCTCTGCTTCTTTTCAGCCAGCGCGGCTAGAGCGCGCGCAAAGCCAGAAACAGGGGCCTGCATAACGAACAGCAGCTTGGAGAGCAGTTCTTCGCGGCTCGGGATGTTGGCCAGCGCTTGCACGCCTGCCTTGTCCATCACGTTGCCTTCGTAGGAACCAGCCTTGATGATCAACTTGTCATTGCTCTTACCGAAGTCATTGACGACCTTGGCAGCGGCAATGGCATCTTCCGAGATGCCGTAGATCAGAGGACCGGTCATCTGCTCAGCCAGCGGAGCGAACGGGGTACCTTCGACGGCGCGACGCGCCAGCGTGTTCTTCAGAACGCGCAGATACACCTGTTGCTCACGCGCTTTCGCGCGCAGCTTGGTCAGATCGCCAACCGTGATCCCACGATACTCAGCGAGCACCATCGTCTGAGCCTTCGCGACTTGCGCGGCGACTTCAGCGACGACTGCCTGCTTATCTTCTTTGTTCAGTGGCACGGTTAAACCTCCAGATTCGATGCACTCGGGCCACAAACCCTCATGCACCACGTTCAACAACGGCGTCCGACTGTTAGGAGTATCTCGATCGATTGGTGATCCGTCTCACGACGCTCGACAACCGACTTCAACCACTACAAAACTGTTTCGGGTTCGCCATCTGCGTTGGCTTGAATTAAGGCAATGCCCGCCTGCTGCACCACCACCAACGGTCTTTGACAACCGGTTGCTCGACCGAACTGCAATCTTGCAACCGCCCAAAGCCCTTTTAGAGACACGATCTTTCGATCACGCCCAGAATTTTTACTGCTGCGCGAGCGTGGCTTGATCCACGCGAACGCCGACACCCATCGTGCTCGACACGGCGATCTTGCGCAGGTACACGCCCTTGCTCGTCGCCGGCTTCGCCTTTTGCAGCGCTTCGATCAGCGCGGACAAGTTCTGGCGCAGCGACGCCGACTCGAACGACGCACGACCGATCGTACCGTGGATGATACCGGCTTTGTCGACGCGGAATTGCACCTGACCAGCCTTTGCGTTCTTGACCGCTTGCGCGACGTCCGGCGTCACGGTGCCGACCTTCGGGTTCGGCATCAGGCCGCGCGGGCCGAGGATCTGGCCCAGCGTACCGACGACACGCATCGTGTCCGGCGATGCGATCACGACGTCGAAGTTCAGGTTGCCGGCCTTGACTTGCTCGGCCAGATCTTCCATGCCGACTACGTCCGCACCTGCTGCGCGAGCTTGTTCAGCCTTGTCGCCTTGCGCGAACACCGCCACGCGAACCGACTTGCCGGTGCCAGCCGGGAGAACCACGGAACCGCGAACCACTTGGTCCGACTTCTTCGCATCGATCCCGAGTTGCACTGCCACGTCGATCGACTCGTCGAACTTGGCGCTGGCGCATTCCTTCACGAGGCTCAGTGCTTCGTCGATTGCGTACAGCTTCTGACGATCGACCTTGCTTGCGAATGCCTGGAGGCGCTTGGAAACCTTAGCCATTTACACGCCCTCCACAGTGATGCCCATCGAACGCGCGCTACCGGCGATCGTGCGCACGGCTGCGTCCAGATCAGCTGCCGTAAGATCCGGCATCTTGGTCTTCGCGATTTCTTCCGCTTGAGCGCGGGTGATGTTGCCGACCTTGTCGGTGTGCGGCTTGCTCGAACCCTTCTGCACAGCGGCTGCCTTCTTGATCAGAACGGTAGCCGGCGGCGTCTTCATGATGAACGTGAAGCTCTTGTCCGCGAATGCCGTAATGACGACCGGCACCGGCAGACCCGGCTCCATGCCCTGAGTCTGCGCGTTGAACGCCTTGCAGAACTCCATGATGTTCAGGCCGCGCTGGCCCAGTGCCGGACCGACCGGCGGCGACGGGTTGGCTTTACCTGCAGGAATCTGCAGCTTGATAAAGCCAATGATTTTCTTTGCCATGTTGAAAACCTCTGCTGAACGCGTGAGCGTTCGGTGAGTGATAGCGCGCGTTCGACGTTGCCGGCTACTGACGCTCCTCAACGGTCATGACGCGGACCGTAAGCGCGAATCGCGCGATAGCCACGAGGCTACGCGCGATGTATTCGACTAAGTCTTTTCAACTTGGCCGAATTCGAGTTCGACCGGTGTCGATCGGCCGAAGATCGTGACGGAAACACGAACCTTGGACTTCTCGTAGTTCACTTCTTCGACGTTACCGTTGAAGTCGGTGAAAGGACCTTCCTTCACGCGAACCATCTCGCCCACTTCGAAAAGCGTCTTCGGCCGCGGCTTCTCGACACCTTCCTGCATCTGCGACATGATTTTTTCGACTTCACGCGGCGAAATCGGGCTTGGTCGATTTCGCGTGCCGCCGATGAATCCCGTGACCTTGGCCGTGTTCTTGACCAAGTGCCACGTCTCGTCCGTCATTTCCATTTCAACCAGGACGTAACCCGGGAAGAAACGACGCTCGGTGACCGACTTGTGGCCACCTTTCACTTCAACGACTTCTTCGGTCGGAACGAGAATCTGGCCGAATTGATCCTGCATACCTGCGCGCTCGATGCGCTCCTGAAGCGCACGTTGCACGCTCTTCTCCATGCCGGAGTAGGCGTGCACCACATACCAACGCTTTCCACTCGGGGATGTCGGAGTATCGCTCATATCATTTCCACCCCAGAATCGCCGAGAAAATCACCCACTCGATTGACTTATCGCTAAGCCAAAGGAAAATGGCCATGATCAAAACAAACGCGAAGACCACCAGAGTCGTTTGCGTGGCCTCTTTGCGAGTCGGCCAGACAACCTTACGGACTTCTTTGTAGGAGTCTTTGGCGAAGGCGATGAAGCCCTTGCCCGGCGCAGAGAGAAGACCGACCGCGACACCCGCGATGACACCGACAGCAAGCGCTGCGCCGCGGACGTACCATTCTTGGCCAGAGAGCCAGAAGAATCCAACGAACCCGGCCAACACCAACAATACGCCCGCCACCAACATCAACTTGTCGCCGGAGGTATTTACAGTTTCGACGGAAGGATTCGCCATAACACCTTAAACACAGCGCCACGTGGCGCAAGAATTTGGCAGGGGCAGAGGGAATCGAACCCCCAACCTTCGGTTTTGGAGACCGACGCTCTGCCAGTTGAGCTATACCCCTAAACCATTTGGGGCCGGCGGACTTCGCCAACCCCGAAACCACTGACTACCGAGAAGATTTCTGGCTCTTACTCGATAATCTTCGCAACGACACCGGCGCCGACGGTACGGCCGCCTTCGCGGATGGCGAAGCGCAGACCTTCTTCCATGGCGATCGGGGCGATCAGCTTCACCGTGATCGACACGTTGTCGCCCGGCATCACCATTTCCTTGTCCTTCGGCAGCTCGATCGAGCCCGTCACGTCCGTCGTACGGAAGTAGAACTGCGGACGGTAGTTGTTGAAGAACGGCGTGTGACGGCCGCCTTCGTCCTTGCTCAGCACGTACACCTCAGCGGTGAAGTGCGTGTGCGGCGTGATCGAACCCGGCTTGGCCAGAACCTGGCCGCGCTCCACGTCTTCACGCTTCGTGCCGCGCAGCAGGATACCAACGTTGTCGCCTGCCTGACCCTGGTCGAGCAGCTTGCGGAACATTTCCACGCCCGTGCAGGTCGTCTTCACCGTCGTCTTGATACCGACGATTTCGATTTCCTCGCCGACCTTCACGACGCCACGCTCGATACGACCCGTCACCACCGTGCCGCGACCCGAGATCGAGAACACGTCTTCCACCGGCATCAGGAACGAGCCGTCAACCGCGCGTTCCGGCGTCGGGATGTACGTGTCCAGCGCGTCGGCCAGGCTCATGATCGCCACTTCGCCCAGCTCGCCCGTGTCGCCTTCCAGCGCGAGCTTGGCCGAACCCTTGATGATCGGGGTGTCGTCGCCCGGGAAGTCGTACTTCGACAGAAGTTCGCGCACTTCCATTTCGACGAGCTCGAGCAGCTCGGCGTCGTCCACCATGTCGCACTTGTTCAGGAACACGATGATGTACGGCACGCCGACCTGGCGGGCCAGCAGGATGTGCTCACGCGTTTGCGGCATCGGGCCGTCAGCGGCCGAACACACCAGGATTGCGCCGTCCATCTGCGCGGCGCCCGTGATCATGTTCTTCACGTAGTCGGCGTGGCCCGGGCAATCGACGTGTGCGTAGTGGCGGTTAGCCGTTTCGTACTCGACGTGCGCGGTGTTGATCGTGATACCACGTGCCTTTTCTTCCGGCGCTGCGTCGATCTGGTCGTACGCCTTTGCTTCGCCGCCGAACTTCTTGGTCAGCACCGTCGTGATTGCTGCCGTCAGCGTGGTCTTGCCGTGGTCAACGTGACCGATCGTGCCCACGTTCACGTGCGGCTTGGTCCGCTCGAATTTACCTTTGGCCATTTTCGACTCCTAACAGGATTTTCGCACCTTGCGCCGCGCGCAACTTACTAGACTGATACAGCTGGTGCCCATGGGCAGGATCGAACTGCCGACCTCTCCCTTACCAAGGGAGTGCTCTACCACTGAGCCACATGGGCACTACAAAACCGACACTGGAGCGGGTGAAGGGAATCGAACCCTCGTCATAAGCTTGGAAGGCTTCTGCTCTACCATTGAGCTACACCCGCGAGGGTTGGATTCCCTTACCGCTTAAATTCTGGTGGAGGAGGTTGGATTCGAACCAACGTAGGCGTAAGCCAACAGATTTACAGTCTGCCCCCTTTAGCCACTCGGGCACCCCTCCGCAGAGAACTATCGATTATGGGGTAACAACACGCCGTTGTCAAGCGTTTCTTACGACCCAAGACGATCGAGGCTCTCACTAATAGGTGAGTTGAAACGCAAAAACCCCACCTTTGTGGGGTGGGGTTTTTGTTTTGCTGCATGAGGAGCCTGACGATTACCTACTTTCACACGGGAATCCGCACTATCATCGG
>NZ_FCOM02000220.1 GCF_001544695.2 Caballeronia arvi | reverse complement strand
CTCGGGAGATACCGCGGATGGGGACGCCTCGGCTGCAGGCGTGGGGCTCGGGAGGTCGAGGGATTGGGTGTACATGGGCTCCGCTGTCTTTTTTGAGATGCGATGGAGCGAGTATAACTATTAACCGACCGGACGGTTGATTAATTTTGCGGCGGGTGATTTTAATTCGAATAGCGTCGCGTTAACCCGAAAGCCGAACCACCGCATGCACGCAAAAAAGCCCAGCCGTATGCACAGACTGGGCAAAACCACCGGTAATCCGGCGGCGGAGGTCGCTTCACGTTCGCGTTAGCCGCACGGGAAGCGCATTTCGACTTTTGTATGCAATGAACCAGAACGCTGGCTCTGGACGCCGCGCCGTGCGTGACGCTTCTGTTGGTTCACTGCCCGAAGAACACGCCTTGCGGAACAACGCGCTTGCTCACTCGACCGGATTGCGATGCCGCGCCCGTCGACGAGCCGTACCCTTCCGCCTGCGCCTGAGCAAGACGCATATCGGATACGCGTGCTTCGGCTGCTTGCAGTTTCGCCGGATAAGAGGCGTCTTCCGCCGCCGGCGAATAACCGGCCTTTTCAACCTGAGCTAGCTCGGCGCGAACTTGGGCACGGCTTACCGACTCGCTCGATTGGGCGAACGAGGCCAGCGGTGTGGATAAGACTGCGACTGCAACGACTGCGTTGACCCACGATTTCATGATGCTCTCCCTGTTTTCGATGAATCCCGGCGCATATCTCGATGTCAGTTGCGACGAGTGGACGACCGAAGTTTAGGGATGGGGCGGCGAATGATCATTCGCCGCAACGAGGAAGCATCTTTGCAAAATCGGCAAAGAATCGCCGTCGCTTTGTTGCGGTGCAACATGAGAGAGCCAAATGCCAACGGGTGCGGCAGATAGAAGGTGATTGCCTTCGTGCACTGCAACGACCGCTTCAGGCGATTATTCCCATCTCGACAAAGATCATTCAACGGAAACGAGAATGATCTTCCGAGAAGTCGTCTCTACACTCCGTTCACAAGCTGCTTAACACGAAACCGGCAGCACGATCAGATCCCGAATCGGAGGTAGTCATCATGAAGACGTTCATTTCCGCAGTCACCGTCGCCGCTGCTCTCGCCGTGCCCGCCCTGTCGTTCGCACAACAATCCGACGGCCCGCTCTCGCGCGCTCAGGTGCGTGCTGAACTGGTCCAACTGGAGAAGGCTGGCTACAACCCGAACATCAGTGACCCGTCGTATCCGTCGAACATCCAGGCAGCGCAAGCGCGTGTGAGCGCCCAGACCCTCGCACAAGCGCCGGTGCAGTCGAGCGACTATGGTTCGGTCGCCAACGGCTCGCAGTCGGGCCGCACGATCGGCGCCCAGCCGCGAGCGTTGAACACGTACTTCGGCCAGTAAGTGCCGAAGTGCCTCGGCCGGTCTCAGGGTCGGCCGACAATCGGAGGACTAAACCGCTCGCGCGGTAGGGGCTACGGTCCGACGCTGGTGGTCAGTGAGAGGCCGGTCACCCGGCTTT
>NZ_FCOM02000090.1 GCF_001544695.2 Caballeronia arvi | reverse complement strand
CGCCCAGAACTTCCGCGATCCGGTCTTCATAGCGCACCAGGGTGCCGCGCGCCGGCTTGCGTTTGAGTTTCGTGCGACGAGGCGGAGCGGACATTTCTTGACAGGCTGACACGCGATGATGCGATTATGCCTGTCGTCATCTCAGGGCAGATAATTTCACTCCTTTTTCACGCCAGAGTCTCAACCATGCGCCGCATTGCAGTCCGTCACTCGCCCATGCATGGTCGCGGTGTGTTCGCCGCAGCAACTATCTCCGTGGGTGATCCGATTCTCGAGTACAAAGGCGAGATCATCTCGGCCAAAGAGGCGCAGCGTCGGTATGAGCGGTCCACCGCTGAAGACGGACATACCTTCTTCTTCGGGCTCGACGACGGACGCATGATCGATGGCGCACAAGGCGGCAACTCCGCGCGCTGGATCAATCATAGTTGCGCGCCCAACTGTGAAGCCGAACAGGAGGGCGACCGGATCTTCATCCGGGCGACACGCAAGATTGAAGAGGGCGCAGAGATCTTCATCGATTACGCGCTCGATGTCGAAGGGCGCCGAACGGCGGCGCTCAAGCGCCTCTACGCATGTCGGTGCGGCGCTCGCCGCTGTCGAGGCACGATGCTGGATGCGCGTCGGTAGCGGACTTGTTGTGAGGCGCGCCTGGCACCAGGTGATTCATCAAAAGACCGTCGAAAGCACCGGCAACCGCTTCCTCGACGCGTTGAAATGAATTAGCCTGATCGCTCTTCATCGACACATTCCTGAGTGCGACGACGATGCAGCAAAGCATGCAACAGCTCGATATATTTGCCGACAGCCGCGACGTGGTACTGCGCAATGACGTCGTGGAGCACTTGCAGCGTCGCCATGCGGTTGACGCGCGAGCCTCACTGACGCAACTCGCCAGCGAATACCCTGAAGACAGAGCGCTGCCTGCGATGACGGTGCTTGTTCGCGAACTCGAGAACGAGTCAAGCCTTCCACTGACCGACCACGCGGAGTTGGCTGAGGTCCGGCGACACCTCGAGAATCATGTGATCCCTGCGGTCCAGCAAGTGCTGCCCGCGAAGGACGTTCATGCGTGGTCGACACCGTGCTGGCGCTCGCTCGCCCAGCGCGCTGCACCGCTGGTGTTCTGCGGGACTCACACCGAAAGTCACGCCGCGCCGCTATGGCTTCGAGCAGGGGACTGTGCGGCGGCCACTAATGCCGTCAACACGATCGAATCGTGGTGGCGCATCCCGTCGCCCCTCGCCTGGATGACCGAAGCGCGCTATCGAGCGTCCGGCCTCGATGCGGCGTGGCCGCTGTTCGCAGAATTGGCGTGGCTGGCACCGTCACGGTTCGCCGCATTGATTGCCGGGCTTCGGGACGCTTCGCTGAATGCGCTGCGTCGGCGCTTCGATGCTGACTTTCCCGGTACAGGCGAAATCGAGGACTATGTATGGTTCCCGGCCTGGCTAATGATCGTCAAGCCAGCGCTTGCGAGCCGGCTGGGGGAGGCGCGCGTGCAGCGAGATGTGCCGGCGTCGCGTGCGACCGCTTTGCTCGGGGAGATTTTGCGCCGTGAACACGAAGGCGACCAGCACGAATTGATGACCTTACGCGAAGAACTCAGTCGGCTGCACACGGGCCTGTTTGACGCGTACATGGCCACACGGAAAGTGCAGCGTCGATGAACTGGTCTGTCGCGTCACCGGACTGACTCTCGAGTGCCCGCTGCAGATTTTTTGTCGGAGGGGAGACAAACGCGCGAAGCGACGTTGCACGTTGCTCGGTCTTCCGCCGCTCGATCACTTCCGAGTCCAGAAGAATCTTCTTAACAAGCGAATCAGTTGAATTCTGTTCGGCGCGCGCTTCAGCCGGATCCGGGTTCTTCTGCCTCAACGACTCGGTGAGGTGCGCGAATTCTCGTAGCCCATGCAGTGATTTCAAAGGTTCCAATGCGGTCGCCCACAGATGCCGACGGGCCATCGACTGAAAATACTCCTCCTCGCCGCCATGACCTCCCGCAGGTAAGCTTCCTATCCGAGCGGTACGAGCTTTGGAACGCCCTCTTTTGCCGAGTGGAAATCGGGCGATGACCAGCCCGTTGCTACGAATGAATTTACTCCGGGGTGGCTTTCACATCCGTCGCAGAGCAACTGATGCTAGAGACGCCGCGCTCCATGCTCATTCGGCTCGCCATCCGTTCGAGCTTGGCCTGATACGTCGGATGCGCCCGCACTGTCGCCATCACCTTGACCTTAGACGCATCGCCCTCCGCATCTTCGCTCGTCAGGCTATGGAAGGATAGGGGCTGTGATTCCATGGCATTCGATAGCACTGTACGGCTGTGAACTTCATCCTCATACTTGGTGGGTTCTCGAGGTCCTGACTTGCTCTCGTCGCTGGGTGTCATCCCGCGATTGCAGATCCGCAAAGGGGGAAAGGAAGCCTGTCAAACCAAAGGAAGGCTTGACAGATTATACGACCACGATTTAATGGATTGCGCTGACGCTTTGAATCGCAGCGGGCAGCTTTTTCACCGCGTCCACTGCCGCGCGTTGCGCCGCCAGACCGAGATTATGCTTGAACTCATCAAACTCGGCATGGCCATTTCCTCGCACCTCCGGCTCTGCGACAAGTTTTCCAGTCGGATCGGTCACGGTGCATACCAACGTCACCGAGAAATCGGTCGGCGGCCACGTCATGATACTCGGAGAGGAAGAGTCGGTTGTGATTTGCGGCGCAATGATGTAGTTTATCCCCTTTGAACGTGCGGTTGCCTCGTCAGGCGCTGCATTAAGCTTAACCACCTCTTTGAACGTGCGGGATAGCTCGAGATAGATCGGGAACTCGAGATCGCGATAAGGCTTGTATGTCACCTTGTCGCCTCCGCCGCCGGGCGTCGTCACGTCCCTCGCCCGTTGCTCGTCGGTGATGACCAGGCCGACCACCTTGTCGATCTGTTGCGGTTTTGCTGTTTTGGTCAGTTCCGACGAATCGCCAGAGATCGTGATGTTATGTGCGCATCCGGAAAGAATGGAAAAGGTGAGCCCAAGGGCTCCTGCACGTATGTAGTTCAAGAGACTCATTTGCTTAAAGATCTTCTGGAGTGAATTGAGGTCATCGCACCGATGCGATGAAGAGCGGGTCCGCATATAGCGTCGCCAGCAGCTTCTGGATCAGATGCGGGTAGGCGGCCGTGGCCGCCGGAATGGCGATATTTGCCATAAACGAGGAGTCCCATGTATCGGACGCTGTCTTGATGCTGTCGTAGACCACTCGTGTGTCCCGCTTGACTACAAACCGCGCCGAAACGGTGCCGGTGCCTTGAGAGACGGCTGCATCGATATCGTTCTTAAGAAGTGCGCCGGACACTTCCACTTTGGCCTCGGGAGAGACCGCGTCGGACACAGCCAGTTCTTCTGTCAATGCATTCGACACGTAGGCACCAAACGAATTACCCACAGGCGAGTGCATACGTAGTGCACGCAGGTGTACTGGGTACGGGTTGTCATCCGTATCGGCCGAATCGAAGGTCCTAACGCGCGTCTGGATGGTTCCTGCACTCTTTAGCGTCTGGACGTTGTCGACTGAAGGCGTATAGGAAGCAGCGTTGATTGAAGCGCATGCACCCAGGGCAGCGGAAAGCGCCGCGCCTGCAATAAGTCTTGTCGTAAGCATTGATTTGTTGAGCGCTCTACGGATGTGAGAAAGCCCGTGGGATTAGCGCCGATGTCGATGATTTACATGGGAGCCGCGTCGCAATGCCTTGGCGGTATATAGACGCGAACAGGACAACATCGAGATTTGTGTTATTTGGTTCCGAGGAAAATGACTCCGGCTTTCGACGGCGTTTGCACGAATGCGTGGATTTGATTGCTGCTCATGACGCCGACGCCAGTTGCGGACGTGTTGGGATAGGCGCACCCGGAGCCCGAACCAAAGTTGAGGCTGATGTCATACACGTTCCCGGTTGCGTGGGGCTTGATAGAACCGGTAAAAGAGCAGTTCGTGCCGCTGCCGGTGACGGTTCCATTCGCATCAGCGATCAGGGTGACCGTATCCGTCCCAACTCGCGTGCCGATGTTGGTGGCACTGGTGCCCTTGAACGTGCCGGTTACCGCTGTCTGGGTGGGCGCGGTTTCATAGCTCGAATCGTAATTACCATTGAAGTCCGCTCGGGAGCCGTTGGCATAAGCGACCGTTGCCTTGAGCAACTGTTTTGCTGAATACGTTCCAGACATTGTGACTTGGTTGGCGCCTTGGCCCTCGAGGTTATAGTCCGTCCCCGAGCCATTGCTGAGATTGCCCCCGCTGGAAGTGACAGTCCCCGCCACCACTCCTGCAATTAGAGTAGGCGAACCGGCCACCGAATATTGCGTGTAGAAACGTCCATCGTCTAGCACCAGGACGGTTGCCTGGCGGCCATTCACCGTTCCTGCATATTGTCCTGCCGCCGTCGCGCTCTGCGAGGAGGCTGCCGAAGCATTGCTACTGGTACCACCACCACCATCACCACCGCCACCACATGCGGCCAGAATGACGCTTACTCCCGAGATTGCGACCGCGATCCTCGTATTCATTTTTTCTCCCTTATTGTCGACCTGTAATCGGTCGTGACATAGTGTAACTGGATGTAACGCAATTTGGAAAGCATGGCGATATGAAGATCTTGCTGCCGCGCTTTACTCTCGCATCGCTCAGGTGCAAGGAGAACGTTGGTATCACTAGGTCGATGCGCCGATTCGTCACAACTCGGCCACGAAGGTACCGTGGCCTTGACGCGATTGCCGCGATGGTGTCCAGCGGGCCGAGCGTCGAGGTACTGGAGGAGGCGCTACTGCTTGAGCACGTGCTGGCGACGAGCGTGAGGGCTTGAGGGCGATGATCGCCGATGAGCAACGGCGATATCGGATCCGCCCGCTAGCCAATCTGCCGTTCCTCAACGCAGTTCAGCGCGCGATCGGCATCGACGGCGGCTATGTCCGCCTCGCGGGACGCGGCAGCGGACAGGACGGCTGGTTCGAAGTTATCGTCAGAAAATCACTGCGGGAAGACGGTGCGCACGCAGCTTCGCATACGTTCATACACTCAAGCACGAGCCCACCGATCGGCGTGCTGACGTTTCTCGCGCAGGAATGCGTCCGCGCGAATCAGCCAGTGACTTTCCTGTCCGTTGGCGATGACACCGCGCGCGGCCCAGCTGGATTCTGATGATTGTGGAGACAACAATTGATTCTTCTTGCTGTGGAGGCCGGATCCTTGAGGAAACGCTTCGAACGCGCATAGCAAAGATGCGGCGCAAGCGCAATCTCTAAAGCGACGACTGTCTTAAACAACAATCGCTTGCCCGATGTTTATCAATTTGATAGAAACAGGCTTGACTCACAGGACAGAGCGTTCGATGGGGGGTTAGGTTTGCAGCCTGATTTCCTAGGCGTTTTAGCTTTCACGTTGCTTTCTTCAAAGCGTGAATTGCGCTGAGCGAAGTCGTTGCAAACGCTCTTTGTTGAAAGTTGCAGAAATAGTTAAGCAAACACTAAAGTTTGCGTCTCGCGCGTCGATACCAAAAAAGCAGCACAAGAAAACGCGGGCACGGCCGAGCGGATAAAAACCGAGAGATCGTTTGGTCGATGCGTCATATGAGCAACAACAAAGCGAGAGATCTGAGAAATGATCAAGAGGGAAAAGCGGGTAGCGGCTTGCGCGGCCGTTGCCAGTCAATGCTGTTCGCAAGCATCGGGGTGCAAGCACAAGAATCGGCTAATGACGATCTAGATTCCTGCGTCAAGCATGAGCAGATCGTCGGAACGGCGAAGGGCGCTGGTCTGGGCGCGCTCGCGGGCCTCGGGGCCATGCTGGTCGCTCACAAGAAGGAAGACGCAGGCAAGGCGGCGCTCATCGGCGCGGTGGCGGGTGGCGTGGCAGGTTGGGCAACCTCCTTCTACACGGCAAATGAAACCTGCTACAAGAAGAATCCCGCATGGATTCCCGAGTCCCAGCTCAACCGCACTAAAGACTACGACAAGATCAAGAAAGAAATCCGTTACAACGCGAAGCAGGGCCCGCTGGCCAGGATGCAGTCGATCCAAGTGCCCGGCCCGGTCACGCCGAATAGCCAGGCGGAAGTCAAGAGCACGTTCATCGTCATGACGCCCAATGGCGCGGATGCTCCAGTCACCATCGATCGGAAGCTCTTCGTTATCGCGGACGACAAGGAAACTGAAGTCGCGTTTCCGGGCCATAGCTCCCAGCAACTCACGCTTGAACCGGGTCAGCAACAAGATGTGAGTCACATTCCAATCCCTCCCGACGCCAAGCCGGGCAGCAAATATCGTGTGCAGATGGCTGTGACCACCGACGGAAGCCCGACGGCAGTCGCTTCGCAACAGTTCACCGTCACTCAGTAAAGCGTCGTCCGGGCCGCCTAACGCGCTGCCCGGCGCTTCTTTTCGTAAACCCGCATCGAGGTGGGGAGGCGCGCGCGCGTCTCCCGGATTGCTATGAAACGGTTTATCGCACGCCTTGCGTGTTTGATCGGCCCAGTTCTGCTGACTGCGTGTGCGGCCAGCAGCATGCCGGGGTATCAAAATGTCTATCACTCGTACAACGTCCCTGAGCCGTTGGTTCAGCAGATCAGAGTGAAGTTCGCCAGTCACGGACTCACTCAGGCAACCGTGACACGCGACAACACCGGGCGCATTCAACTTACCGGGACGTATCGGGACGAGGACGAAGTCGATACCGCGTTCCTGATCGTGCAGTCGATCGTCGGAATCAAGTCGACTTCGCCGTTCTATCCGGAACATATCCTCAAGAAGCGTTGGGAAGTCGATGCCGGCAAAGCGCTCGCCGCGTTCAATCGCGCGCAGGCGGCGAAAGCTGCGCTGCCCGTGAAGCGGGCGTTCGTGATCGGCATCAACCATTTTGCGGATCCTTATCATCTGCTTGATATTCAGGGCGCGGATGATGCCGAGGTCGTTCAGCGCTATCTTCAGCGCGCGGGCTATCAGGTGACGTCGTTGCTCAATGAGCAGGCGACGAAGGCGAATATCGAAGCCGGAATCGCGCGACTCAGCGCGCAGATCCGCCCGAACGACGACGTTTTCATCTACGTATCGAGTCACGGCAACATGCCGGTGCCGAGTCCCGCCGGTGGCGACAATCGCAAGATGTCGATCATGGCCTACGACTCGGGCGACGAGACGACCGTCCGCTCGAACAATCGGACTGAGATTCTCCTGCATTTCCAGCAGTTTGCAGTGCCCGATACGATGGTCCAGGATCTTGCGCGCAAGCCGAGCCGCGTCACCCGTGTGGTGATCGACACGTGCTATAGCGGCGATATGCTCAATGACATCGTGGACGAAAGCGCCGCGTATGTGCGTCGCACCAACGGCAATCGCAACGAGTATGCGGGCATCTCCCTCGCGTCATGGAGCGGCGAAAGCTACACGTCGAAGGGCATCCGCTTCTCGGACGACGGCGTCGCCCAGGCCGGCGCTTCGCAGACACGCACGGCGATCGACCGCAGTCGCGCGGGATACAACATCATCACCGCGACGAGCCCGAACGAGGAATCGCTCGGACCGAAGAGCGGCACGTTCGAAAGCCCGCTCGCTGGCGGCCAGATTCTGAAGGGTTCGTTCTTCACGCAATCACTGTTCGCCTATCTGGATCAGTACCACGGACAACTGGCGCCGGCATTTCGCGACGCGCAGAGCTTCACTTCGCGCAAGGCAATCGAGGTATCGAATAGCGAGCGTCATCAGGTGCCGCGCGAGTGGTCGACGATACCGGCCGGTCTGAACGAAATCCAATAGCCCATTTGTCGAAGCAGCTTCTTTCAGCATTCCGGAGACATACATCATGCGTCATGCATTCGCTGCGCTCGCGCTCGCCACGGTCGCGGGTCACGCCATGGCCGAAGACGGCTACACCGCAAAATCGCTCTTCTTCGGCGAGGATGACAACGTCCGCACTGTGGCGACCTCCACGGCGCCGGCCATTAGCAACGAAGTCGCGGTTGCTGAGAACAAACCGGATCAGGCCGCTCCGGTTTCCGCGAAAAAGGCACGTGTCGTCAAAGTTTCAACCAAGAAGGTAGCGAACGTCGGCGCGAGTTATTTCATTCGGCTGAAGCAGCCGGACGGCTCGACGCACGACGTCCTCGCGCGGCGAGTCTTCAAGAGCGGCGAACACTTCCAGCTAGGCGTCAAGGTGAATCATCCCTCGTACATCTACATCCTGAATGAGGGACCAGACGGTTCGATCACGCAGATTTATCCGCAGCGTTCGCAGGACAATTTCGTCGATGCAATGGGCGTGGTGTTCCTTCCCGCGCGCGGTTCCTTCGTGTTCGACGATAAGCCCGGCATGGAAAAGCTGATGGTCTACCTGTCGCCTGAACCGGTGCGCGGCGATCTGCGCGCACGTGTCGGGGGCTCGACGCCCGACTTCGTATCGACCTCTTCGCCGACACTCGCGCAAGCCTGCGTGCCGCAGCCGAACGGCGCGATCGCCGACGCGCCCACGCCTGCATCGTCGGATGGCGCGCCGTTGAAGATGGCCAGCGCGGACACAGGCTATGCGGCCAAGGGAATCGCGTTCTCCGACGACAAGACCGCGTGCGCGGCGCCAGTTGCCGCCGCGGCCGGGCCGAACTACGCGGCCAAGGGCATCGCATTCAGCGACGATGCCGCGCCCACCGCCGGCGGCCAGGTCGCCTCTTACGTGGTCAAGCCGGCGACGGCGTCCGACGCCAACCTGTATCTAAAGATCAACCTCGCGCACGAGTGATTCCGCCGGCACGGGCGAGCCGATAAAACAACACGAGTCGACACATGGAACACAACCATCTCATCATTGGCCTGGGTGGATCGGGCGGCAAGATCATCCGCAATCTCCGCAAGACGGTCGAACGCAATCGCGACGTGGAAGGCAATTCGCCATCCGATGCTCGGTTCGAGTATCTGTACGTCGACACGTCGACAGACGAACTCGACAAGCACGATGAATGGCGCGTGCTGGGCAAGGACATCGAGCTTGCACGCAGCCAGTATGTGATCAACACGGCCAGCAACGTACGGCCCGTGCTCGACGATCCTGCGTCCTTTCCCGGGTTGCGCGACTGGATCGAGCCGCGCAGCATTTTCGACTTCGTGAAGCCGGGTATCGCGGGTGCGGCGCAACGCCGCAAGCTCGGAAGGCTGGTGTTCGCGCAGAATGCCGCGCAGTTCGTCAAGGCCGTCGAGGATCGCATGCGCGTGCTCGAGGAAGGACCGGGACGCAAGGGCGTGACCATTCATATCGTCTGCGGTCTCGCGGGCGGGACCGGAAGCGGCTCCATCGTCGATGCCGTCGCGCTCATTCGCAACAAGTATCCGGAAGCCGACCTGCACCGCATCCTAATCTATGCGCTGCTGCCCGAGAAAGACTCGAAGCGCGTGCGCAACGTGGCGGGCTTCTCGAACTACTACGCGAACGGCTATGGCGCGCTCGCGGAGCTCAACGCGATGGCGGTCGGGCAATATCATCCGCCAAGCGTGCTGGACGGCTCGCCGATGAATCACGATACGTATTTCAATGGCTGCTATCTCGTCAACAATGTCAACGAGCATCATCTCCAGTTCGACATCGACACGGAACTGCCGCGCATCGTCTCCGAGTTCATCTTTCAGAAGACGCTCAACAAGCAGTGGGAAGGTTTGGGGCGCGCGAAGAAAGGCGAGAACGATATCAAGAATTTCGAATCCGAAGATGACATTGGCAAAGCGCGCGCCAAGCTGTTTCTTTCGTTTGGCGTAGAGCGAATCGTCGTGCCGGAGCAGGAGATCAAGGAATATCTCGCCTACGGGTTCGCCGAGCAGGCCACGCGCCAGCTCATGTTCAACAACTTCCGTCAGGGCGAAGGTTATGCCGACGAGCCCGTTCAGAAGGACTGGGGTTCGGAAGCGCGCAAGCCCGACGTTATCCAGAAGCTCTTGCTAAGCGACGCGCATCTGATGCTCGAGACGGGCATTCTCGAAGACGATGCGCGCAACGCGATGTGGAAGCCCGCAAGGGAATACTGGAAGCAGATCGTGAGCCGCCTCGCGCCGGAGATTCGTGTAGATCCGACACTCGAGCAGACAACCTGGGTCCATGCGCTGAGCTCGCGTCTGGCCAAGGTCTTCGATGAAACGTATCGGACCATGGGCGGCGTGCGCAAGTTCTACGAGATCAAGGCGAATGCGCGCCTCGAAATGGCGCGCCATGTCAGCCGTCAGATCGAGAAGCAACTCTTCTCGGACTGGAAAATCGGCACACATTCGCTGATCCAGTTGCGCCAGTTCATCGATGCTCTCGTGAACATGCTTGACGAGCGACTCGAAGTCTTCAACGAAGAGCTGACCAAGGGCCCGGCGAACGAAGCCGCGATCCAGGCGCGCATCGATGAACTGAACGCACAGTTCAACAAGGTGGGTTTCCTCGGCAAGCATCTGACGGACAAGCGCGGCGGGCTCTTCACGGAGATCGCCACCAGTATCAGGATCAGTTCGCGCTGCGCACGCTGCTCCAAGGTCAGCGCTTTGCGTGCGGTCTGATTCCGTTCATCAAGGATGAACTCATGACGCTGCGCGGGCTCATCGACTCGCTGCACCAGAATCTCGCGGCAGCGACGGAGCAAGTACACGATGAACAAGCCGCGCGTCTTGCCGGTGCGGACGCCGTTTATCAGCAACGCATTTTCGATCGCAACGCGATCAACAGTGTCATGAAGGCCCTCGTCATCGACGAGCAGGCGCAGATCGCGCGTACCCAAAAGGTGCGTCAGTCAATCATCGAACTCGCGGGCACCGAAGTCGATTCCTTCGACAAGCTCGTGCGCAGCGTGTCGCTCGGCGCGATCATCTCGACGATTTCACAGTCGTCCGCGGTCATCGTCGAACTCGCGCACACGGAGATCGCGAAGTCGATTCAGCCGGTGCTGCACGTCAATATCGTCGAGCGCCTGCAGAAGCAATACGATGCGAATCCGAGCGGGCTGAAGGCATTCGTGTCCGGTCTGTACGAAAAGTCCGGCACGATGCTCCAGTACAACAAAACGGAAGTGGATCGCTCGGTCGCGAACAATCAGGGAGGTTCTGTCGGTACGGCGAAAACGGTCGCTGTGTTCCTGCCGGAATGCGAGAGCCAGAAGAACTTTCATGCCTCGCTCACGCGCATGTTTGAGGAACAGAAGGATCCGGCGTCAGACACGGTGGTCGCCACGGGCAAGCTGTCGAACGAGATCGTCATCATGAAGATCGCGTCGCTCATGCCGGTGCGCTTCATAGAGTCGCTGCCCGTGCTGAGGCGCCACTACGACGGCCTGCTCGCCGACTTCAACGAATCGCACTTGCTGCACAGCGCGGGTAACGGCAAGCGTTTGCCGCCGCTTTATGCCCGCACGTCCGCGGAAGTGGCGTCGCAGGCGAAGCGCAAGCCGTATCGCCTGATCGCCCATCTGTTGCAGATGATCCGTTCGCGCGAGAACCGCGTCACGGGTGAAACCGAATGGGTCTTCGTCTACGAAGATGACGGCCTGCCGACTGATCGCGTGCTGAACGGACGGAACTGGTCCGCCGTGTTCGACGGCGATCAGAAGGACGATCTGCAGAAGATGATCGAGGCGGAAGTGACGCGCCATATCGCTAGCACGTTGCAACATCGCGACGACAAGACGAAGCTTATCGGCGACTTCGATGCGTTCGCGCGCAAGACGCTCGTCGATAACGGCGGATTCACTGACGATCCCGGCTACAAGGCGATCGTCGCGCTGAAGCCGCAGATTCGCGACATCATCGGACTGCCGGCTGCCACGGCGCAGGCCGCCTGAGCGCGATTGCACATTCAACGAACAAGAAGCGGAAAACGACAACATGGCCATGTATAAATGTCCGACGCTGGGCGATTGCGAACGCGCCAACACCTGCGAAATCTTCGAGCGCAGTCCTGGTGAAGATCTTCACTGCCCGGATTGTAAGACCTTGCTCGAACTGCAGATGCCGAACGCGCGCGGCGGAAAGAAAGTGAAACCGCCGGTGATCGCCGCGATTGTCGGCGCTGCAGTGCTGGTGATCGGCAGCGGGACTGCGTTCTATGTCTCGCATGCGCACAAGTCGGCGGAAGCTGAGCCTGCCGTGCGAGCGGCGCAAGCGGCGAGCGAACCTGCTGCACCGGTGGCAATGGCGGCGGCGCCCGTCTCAGCGCCCGCGACGCAGAGCGTTGCTACCGCGAGTGACGCGACGGTGACGAGCACCGGCATTGCACCGACGCCGGAAGATATCGCTGCCGACCGCAAGGCTGGCGAGAAGCAGCTCACGAGCGGCGATGCTCCCGGTGCCGAGACCGCGAGCAATCGTGCGGCCGCCAAGGAAATGATCAAGGTTGCCATCGCCGACATGGCGCAGGGCAAGCTCGATTCGGCCGAGAAGGAATTGAACGAAGCGAAGGCGCGCGACCCGAAGCAGTCGCTCGTCTATTACAACCTCGCGGTGCTTCGTCTGAAGCAGGATCGCACCGACGACGCGCTCAAATCATTCGAAGCCAGCTTCCTGAACGGCTTTCAGTATTTCGACGCAATGGCGAAGGATCCGGATCTCGATGTCATTCGCAAGGATCCTCGCTTCCAGTCACTGCTCAAGAAATACCATCCGGAGACGGTATGAACCTCCGACGCACCGCGTTGACGGTTGCCTGCGGGCTGATGCTGGCCGCTTGTTCCCGGCAGGACAGGCCGTCGATCATCGGTCACTGGCAGGCGGAGCGTGCAACCATTTTCAGCGCGCATCTGCCGATCGGACCTGACATCGTGATCAGCGAGCAGGCCGTGGCGGTGCCGGGTACGGATGCGCGCATCCCATTGAACGGCATCACCCAGAAGGATAATGAAGCCGTCCTGGAGTTGCCCTACGGCGTCGGTGTGTCGTTCTTCTTCGACGGGACCGATCGAGTCCATTTCGACGCGCCGGTGCTCGGGAAGGTCTATTATCGGCGCGTGCATGATGCGGTCGCGGCGCAACCGGCGCCGCAGCCGGATGCGAAGATTCAGGCTGCCGGGCCGGTCATGGCATCGGCGGTTGTGCCGGCCATCGCCGTGCAAACGCAGCGCCCGCCGTCGCCACCGGTGCAGGTCGCGCCGGTATCGCTGAGCGAGCACGGTCTCGAGGTGCCGCCTCGCCCGGTCCGTCCGTCAGCCTTCGAGCAGGCCGTGCTTGCCGCGCGAAAGGGCGCCCAGGATTCGGCCATCGATAGTCTCAACGAGGCCTTCAAACAAGGCTTCCGAGGCTTCGACATGATCGATGCCGCACCCGAGTTCGCGTCCTTGCGCGAAGACCTTCGCTACCAAGCATTGCTTGCGCATTATCGTTGAGATCGTGTCAATGTCCGGTCACTTTGTCGATTATCGATAACCAGGAGAGTTACATGAGCGATGTGTCCCGCCAGATGATGATGTACGACGCACAGAAGAAGAGTCTGGTCGTCGCGTTCCTATTGTGGTTTTTTCTGGGTTATCTCGGTGCGCATCGTTTCTATGCCGGGAAGACACTGAGCGGTATCCTGCAGCTCGTGATGTCGCTTATCGGCGCGGCACTGACGTTCGCGGGCGTTGGCTTCGTGCTGCTTGGTGTCGTAGGTATCTGGCTCTTTGTCGACATCTTTCTTCTGCCAGGCCTTATCCGTAACCACAATGTAGCGCTGGTCAGCCGATTGAGTTGAGCGGAGCGCTCGACTAGAAAGCTATGCGGCAAATAGCAGACATCTGCGAACCAAAAAAAGAAGCAAACAGGAGAGAAAACTTGCCGCGCGGCAACGCAGGCGCGGAAGTGCGCTTAGGTTATCCTGCGCTACAGAAATGAAAACGGGAGGCGCGCCTGCGCTCAAAGTCGCCGAGGAGGCTGGCACGCGATATAAGGTACATGAGTTTCGTGCTCGATGCCAGCGGTTGGGGCCGCGTGCTGGCGCGTCTTCTAAACCTCGAAGCGCCCCGCGCCTACCTGCGCGTATCGCGATCTTCACTCGTGTGCGCGACGGCTTTCCCGTCAATGCGCACGATCGCAACAAGATCACTGTCGCCGTGCATCCTGAGCATCGCGATGCCTAGTACTGGATGATCCGCTGGCGAACTGCGTTCGTCCGTCAGATGAGTCGAAGAAGCGCCGTTTCTCGATCGGCCGGAAGTAGAGCGCAAGGCGAAGCTGCGTTCGGTGATTTGCAGCGAGCCGACGCTTAATCGGCTGATCGGCCACGCGCCTTTTCTGACGCCCGTGCGGCACATCGGCGGATATTCGGCGAACGTCGACCGCTGCATGGACCGGGCTACGCGCTGCTCGGCAATACTCGCCGTAGAAATGCTGCAGCGACACATAAACGGCGAGGTCATCGATTGGCGGACAAAGCATGATATGCGCTACGGAAGGGCATCGGTACGTTTCGCGCGTTCGGAGCTTGCGTCCCCGTTCGAAGCCTTGATCGAATTCCACGCGCGAGCGAGGGCGCTCGCGGAGCAGTGCGGTTCGTCGATTTGTTACCATGTCGGCCGGGTTGTGCATGACCGGAGTGCCCAGCTAATCTTCAGGCTTTCAAGGAATCTGCTGCCGTGTCGCAAACTTGGTCCGTGAATGAACAACCTGACTTAGGAAGCAAGTTAGTGACGTGGCACGGCAATGGACGCCGCCAGCCCCTCGTACCGATGATCGAAGTCCGGACATCTCCCAGACGCTGCGAACGGTCACTGAATTGAGTCAACGGTAGGCCACCTGATCTTAAGGTTTGTTCGACGCCTGCCCAGGTCTGCAGGCTCGGAAACGCGTGATGGCGCGTGCGGGCAGGCGTTGGACAAACCTGAAGGGAGGAAACCGCGGAGTTTTCCGATGCAATAGAAGTTTTCGGGTCTATGGCGATTGATAGACCAGGAGAACCTGCGGAACTACGGGATGCGCGGTCCGGCGGCGTGCCGAGTGAACGCTAATGATGTGCCGACGGGGTGCAGTCGTGCAATCGTGATGTCGGATCGAAGGTGTGAGGGAATGCGGGGAGCGACAGGCGCGAACGTCCGCTCGTGGGCCGCGTTGCCGCAGAGCCGACGATGGGGTTGCTCGTCCTGGAACAGTTGCGTTCATGTCTCGCCCCGACGCGTGGGTGGTGCGCGGATCGGTGCGGTGCGCGCAAGGATATCGATGACGATCATCGGTGCGCCGCAGTGTCGGCAGATGAAGGCAGGTCGCGTTTCGATGACGGTTTCGTGGGGTGATGGGTCGACTCCGGGCGTGTCGTGCAGCAGTTCACGCACCTTCGCGAGACTGGCGCGGCGCACCGGGTTGGCAAGCAATCCGTAGTGACGGATACGATGGAGGCCGCTGCGCAACACATGGAGGAGGAAGCGGCGCATGAACTCGCCGGCTTCGAGAGTCATGGTCTTGTAGCGAGTGCGTCCCGTTGCACGGTAGTCCTTCCAGCGGAAGGTGACGCCGCGTTCATCGAATGCGAGCAGGCGCTGGTTGGAGATCGCCACGCGGTGCGTATAACGCGATAGATACGCCAGCACCGCTTCGGGTCCTGCAAAGGGGCGCTTTGCGTAGACGACCCATTCGCAGGCACGCAGTGGCGCAAGCCAGGCGTCAAAGACAGTTGAGTCGGCTAGTTCAGCATACTGGCTGAAGAACTGCAGGTGGCCATGCCGGTGTGCGTCCGTGAGCGCTTCGAGGAAGCGCCTGCGGAACAGGCGCGAGAGCACACGCACCGGCAGGAAGAAGCCGGGCCGGCAGGCGATCCACCGCTGACCATCGGGCGACAACCCACCGCCGGGGACGATACCGTGCACGTGGGGATGATGCGTGAGCGCCGAGCACGGGTGTGCAGCACGAGCGTGGCGCCGATGTTGGCACCCAGATGCTTCGGATCAGCGGCGATGGTGCGTAGCGTTTGGGCGGCGATATCGAACAGCAGCCCGTAGATGACGGCCTTGTTGTACCAGGCGATGGCACTGATGGGCGCAGGTAGCGTGAAGACGACGTGGTAGTACTCCACCGGCAGCAGGTCGGCCGTAAGCGCGAATTTCTCCGCACATAGCGCGATGGAGTGAAAGAGGTCACGCTTGCGTCCGCAACCAACACTTGCGGACGCAACGACGATGACGCCTGACACGATTGACCTCGAGTTTCTGCCGCTGAAGGTGACGCACGTTTCGCCAAAGGGCAAACGATCATTCGATCCTGATGGGAAACGTCGCTTAGTCGAGGCATGCCTGCGGCCTGGCGCGTCGCTTGCCGGTTTGGCGCTGAAGGCAGGAGTGAATGCCAACCAACTGCGCAAATGGGTCGACATGTACCGCAAGGCAGGCGTTGTTGCCGATCCGCCGAGGACGAGCGAGCCCGAACCTTCTGCGTTTGTTCCCGTGGTTACGATCGGGAACGCGACGCTGAAGGCGGCAGAGCCGACGGCCACGTTGGCGGTACGTCGCGATTCTCCCTCAGCGTCGACGTTGGCACCGCCGCAAGCGCGCCTGTCCGTAAGACTGCCCAACGGCGTCGCGATCGATCTGGAATGCTCAGTGCAGGACACGTCACTGGTCAAGGCGATGATCGTGGCGTTGGGAGCGGGTTGATGTTCCGCTTTGACGATGATCTGCGGATCTACCTCCATCGCGAACCAATCGACTTCCGCTGCGGACTGAATACACTGGTGACAGTGGTCGAGCAATCGATGCAACTTGACCCGTTCGCGCGAGCCGTCTTTGCATTCCACAATCGTAAGCGTGATCGCGTGAAGCTTGTGCTCTATGACCGGGCCGGCTTCTGGCTCCTGATGAAGCGACTCGAGGCGGACCATTTTATATGGCCCCGCCGTCAGCAGGCAGTGATCGAGTTCACCACCGAACAGCTTCACCTGCTGCTAGATGGCGTCGATGTCGACGCGGTGCGCCGTCATCCCACGCGGCAGTGAGGTTGACCCGCTCCGACGGACAGATTTGCAGTCAAAGATGTGTCGTGGTCTGGCCTCCGTTAAGCGTAGAGTCGCGGGTTGTCCACGGACGGGCAGCGGGTCGCTTCTCACGACCGCGACGCTGCCCGTCGGTGGGCAACCCGCAGGGTGATGCGGTTTTTGTCTTCGCGCTCAGGTTCTCGAATTCGAGCGGCGAACAATAGCCGATGCTGCTATGCAGGCGGCGTACGTTGTACCAGCCTTCCAAGAAGGAGAAGATGCGCCTCCGTGCTTGTTCATGGGTCGCGAAGTGTTCGCGCGACAGGAGCTCTGCTTCAAGCGTCCCAAAGAAGGATTCGCACATTGCGTTGTCGTAGGCGTCGCCGGCCGTACCCATCGATGGTTGCACGCCCGCTTCGCGGCAGCGCTTTCCGAAGGCAATTGACGTGTATTGGGCCCCTTGGTCGGAATGCAGAATAACGCCCTCGTGGCGTCGCTGTTGCAGCGCCATGTCGAGCGCGCGCAACATCAGTTCGGTGTACAAGTGGTTCGACATCGCCCAGCCGATGATGCGCCGGCTGAAGACATCAAGCACCACGGCCAGATAGAGAAAGCCTTCTGTCGTCGGAATGTAGGTGGCATCTGCGACCCACAGTATGTTGGGCCCTTCCGCATTGAAGTGCCGGCGCACGAGGTCCGGCGCGCGCCGTGCCCCGGCACGCTGACGCGTTGTACGTGGCCAGCGCCGTCGGCTTGCTCCCCGTAGGTCCGCGATGCGCATCAGGCGCGCGACTCGTTTGCGTCCCACGTGCACTCCCTCGCGCGCAAGTTGCGCATGGATGCGTGGCGCCCCATACGTACCTCGTGAACTCGCATGCAACGTACGAATGCGCGTCAGTAGTTGAGCATCGCTACGTGACCGCTTTGATGGCTCCCGCACCAGCCACGCGTAGTAGCCGCTGGTCGAGACTCCCAGCAGCCGCGCCATCGTGGCAATGGGCCAACGGGCCTGATTCGCTCTCATGAATCCGTATCCTTCGAGGATACGGCTCCTGTCTCGCGGGCGAACCAGGCTGCAGCGTGAGAGAGAATGTCGCGCTCCGTCTTTAATTGCCGATTTTCGCGGCGCAAACGGGTGAGTTCTTGGCGCTCAGCCGTGGTCAACCCCTCCTGACGCACGCCGGCGTCAATATCCGCCTGCGCCACCCAGTTGATTATCGTCTGCGCACTAGGCTCGAACTCTCGCGCGAGCTCCTCGGGTGTTCGCCCCGCCTTCACCAAGTCCACTATGCGAGCCCGGAATTCCGCCGGGTACGGTGCTCGATGCTTGCCCATTTTGGCACCCCCTTTTTCCAAAGGATAGGTGTCCGTTTTGGCGGGTCAATCTCAAACTACCGCTTACGGTCGGCCTGACGCGCGTCGAGCCAGCGGCGCGCGGCGCTCGCCTGGCACTTTGTGCAATGGCGGTTACGACATGAGTTGAAGGCGACTTCGATCTTTGCGCAACCTGAACAGCGCAGCACATGCCCGCCCAGCGCCGCGGTGCGGCACTGTTCGATGGCCGACATGACCTTCAGCTGCCCCAGGCTGAGCGACACCGTACGTCGCCATACCGGACCTTGGGCGCGGAAGATGTCCGCGACTTCGAGCATGAGGTACTAAACTGCGCCGCGTTACTTGGAAGGCAGACGCTCCAGCGGACTGATGACTTGGCGCAGCAGGTCGGTGGCGACCTGCACGTAAAGCGCGGTGGTCTCGAGCTGCTTG
>NZ_FCOM02000091.1 GCF_001544695.2 Caballeronia arvi | reverse complement strand
TAACGATCTCGTCCTGCTTCACGGGGTGGGGGAATTTACGCGCCCATAAGTAGGGGAAGTTGAACTGCCCGCCGGGGGCATAGCCGCCAGGGCGACAGGCTACGTACTTCGCCATTCGCTTGATCCTGATGGGTGTGTGGCGCGATCCGTCGCAGCCATTATCTGAAGAACCGGGCGCGCTCAGCTTCCGCTATCGGGGCTCAGCAATAGAATCCGGTCGCTCAAGCGGCCATGATGCTGCTTGCTCGCTTGACACGAGCCCGCTAATGGGTGTGGGTAACTAATATTTTTGTACGAAAACGTTTGCTTGGTCGGGTGCTCCTTGAAATGCGAAATTTGGTGACGCCTCCCGGCTGAGACCATATTATGTTTGGCCCCAACACAAGTCTAATCATCGTTTTTTCGTTTCTGATATAGATGCGGTCTATGTAGGGGCTGAGCGCGGTCGATTATCGAAACGCTGCGCGAGACAGCCCGACCGGATGACGCGCTCGGATAACGACGCATGGTGCGCGGGGGCACGCAGATGGCTGCGGACGCTCAGCTGGGAGCGCCCGACATGTCAGTGCGACGAGAACGGCGGCCTTAGATGACGCGGTAGCCACGAGGTCAAGGCCCGCTAGGACGCCGACCTGTGACCACCGGAATTGGAAGCTTTCCGTCTAGTAATTGCGAGGGGTGACGACGAGTACTTCGAGAGACCTTAATGCACGGGTGCGAAGTCTTTATCCTCGACGATGTTCGACGAACGAATCAGCATCACCGACAGCAGCGCAACGAGAAGTGGTAATGCGAGCGCAGCGTAAAATCCGGCCGGTCCACCGTATTCGAGAACTCTACCCCCGATGGCGGAGCCGAATATTGCCCCGAGACGCCCCATACCAATCGCCCATCCAGTGGCTGTTGCACGCAGCGTGGTTGGGTAGGCCTCCACTGTCAGGTAGTTGAGCACGATTTGCTGACCGCCGATACCTAGTCCAGAAGCTCCGACCAGCAGGAAAACGAGGGTCCATGACTCGCCAGATACTGAAAGGCCGATTGAGAGCGCGATTCCCAGCATCATGAGCGCAATCAGAATCAAACGCGTGCTCACCCGCGGTAGCAGAAGGGACAGCGGGACGGCACACACGATGAAGATAGCGTTGACCGTCACTGTTCCCATCGGAGCTTGAGCGGCCGGAAGCCCCGTCGCTTTCAAAACTGTCGGCAGCCAGGACAGAAACATGAACCACGCGACCCAGTTGCAAAAATAGACACACCAAATAGCGGCCGTATTGCGTGTCTTCCCATTTCCGAATAATGCTCGGACGCTTGCACGAGTCGCCGACTTCGGAACTGCGAAGACCGTGTCGCCCGAGACGTGAATGCGCAAGACCTTTGAAAGCAGCTTCTGGACGGACTCGTTATTTCGGCCCTGGGTCTGGCTGATGGAAAAGCTTAGGGACTCGGGCAGGACGAAGAAAAGCACCACCAGCAAGCATAGCGGCGCTGCGCCACCGGCGATAAAGACGCTCTGCCAGCCCAGCAGCGGCATCATCTTTGATGCAAGGAGTGCTCCGACCATGGCACCTGCAGGAAGTCCGAGAAGCACGCCAGTCATGACCGCACCACGATGCCGTGCCGGCCAGAACTCAGCCGCAAGCGCCAGAAGCACCGGCGTGCATCCGCCCATTCCCAAACCAGCGATAAATCGCAGGACCAAAATGAGGTCGGTGTTCTTCGCGAAGGCAGTGAGCAATGACGCCACACTGAACAGCGCAACGCCGTTCAACAGAGCAGGGCGCCGTCCGACTCGGTCGCCAAGTAACCCTAAGGTCATCGCACCCACAGTCATTCCGAGTGTGCCCGCAATCAATATAGGCGCAAGTTCGCTCGGGCGAAGGCCGAAAGCAGCGATAATCGCAGGACCCGTATAGCCGATTGCCTGCGTATCAAAGCCGTCGAAAAGGGTGGTCAAGAAACAAAGCCCGAAAATTACCCACTGAAACGGCCGGACAGGCTCTTTGTCTATTAGCGACGGAATGTCACAAGTTGCGCTCACATCATCTCCATTGAAAAGTGGCTTTGTTTACACGTATGTCGCGATGCTTCGGGACGACGTTTTCCGGTGCAATCACCTGAACTCTGCGCGAAGGACTCGCTTCATGATTAGTAACTCCTCATCGTGCGTGTGCAGCGATGCCTCTAAGCTTTGCGTGAGGTTCGCAACGTCCACGAGCGCTGAGCGGCACTGTCCGATTGCGTCGTCGGCCACGCGAATAACAAGGGCGCGAATTGCTTTGGCTAATGTTTCGTAAAGCAGTTGATAGTCGACGAGGACTTCCTCGTGGCCCAGTGAGGTTACTTCACGGTTTTCGGTGACTACGTCCTCGAAGAGACCACGAGTGTCGAATTTCGTGTCTAGAACGCCGAGTTCTAGCTCATATTCGCGCAGAAGCGTGTCGATTTCTTTCAGGAGAGATGCTCGAGTTGAATTAGACAAGCTGGTGCCAAGCTTCACTAGGTCGCGAGTATTGGAATACTCGTCAAGCAGCTTTGGGAGTTCTGGGACGACAGCCCGCCATAGAGCATTTGCGAGTAGCTCTTGTTTTTGTTCGAGCTTGTCTCTCGCGAAATCAATCGAGGAACGAAGGTGCTGAAGTGAGGAAACGACTTGGCTACTCAGTGCGCCGATGACGTTTTCTTCCAGATGATGTAGCAATACTTCCGCTTGCTTACGGCGCTTGTACGCAAGCGTCGGGGCGGTGATGGCGTGCAGGGCAGCAAAGAGCCGCTCAAACCCTGCTTCATTCATCGCCGCTCGGGTCTGCCCTTGCTTACAAGCCAAGTACGTAGAGACGGATATGGGTGCTTTCAGCAGTTCTCTGGCCACTCCCATTTGCGAGAGCTTCTCGGCTGCTCGGGTGTTGACGTCAGCCTCCTGTTCCGTCCGATTTTCCTGTGTTTTGTTACGCAACACTTTGCAAATCTCGCCTTCGACCTCATCTTCTTCGTAGACATCGCTACGAGTTACAACGGGCAGAAGTGGTTTGTTGCGATGCAGTTCGCGTCCGAGTTCGTCCAACTCCTGAACCTGCCCCGGAGATGTTGAGCTCGTAAGCCACAGCACGCCGTCTGCGCTGTCGGCAAATCGCTGCGTGAGAGCGGCGTTTTCAGATGTGACCGAATGCAACCCAGGTGTGTCGACCAGGACCAGCTTTTCCGCCAGACGGACGCCTTGCAGCCGTGCGGTCGTCTCAGTCACGCCCTCTTTGAAGCGTTCCGGCGTTTCAACAATTTGACCGCCCTCTAGGTAGAAATATTGGACGTGCTTCCCATGAGCGGCAAATCGGTCAGCGAGGAGGTTGCAAAACGAACTTTTTCCTGCGTTGAACTTCCCAAATACGAGCAGCAGCACCTTGTCGTCGTAAGAGTCTGCGAATGCATGGGCCGGCTCATAGCTTCGCCATTGCTCGGTCCATCTGGCCATGCTTTGTTCGACTGAAATGTTGATGGCGTCCGCCTTCCAAGCGACCTCACTTTGCTCGTTCAGGCCGCGCCATGTCAGCCGGCTCGACCGAAGGTGGGTACTCAAGCGCGCAAGCCACTCCTCCATCGAACGGACGATGGTTGTCACATCGAGTGTGATGAACTCAAATGCTTCGACGTCCGCGACGAAGCGCTGCTCGTTGCTTGTGTCGGCCGTCATGCCATGACTTCCAGTGCATTCAGAGAGGTGGATGCTTTTTGCAGAGCGTCGATGGAGGACTCGGTCTCCGAGATTCGCACGGCCAATTCCTTTCGGTCGCTCGAAATCTCGTAGTAGCGAGTGAAGTCCCCCTGCAATTTCTCGCGGCCTGCCTGGGTGCAGAACATCCGGCGTAGGTCTTTCCTGAACTTCACGGAAACGCCCATCACGGCAATCATGACCGTGTTGAGGGCACGTGCGGCGGTTTCTTGCTCTGACGGCAAACCAATAACGCCGTGTCCCGCAAGGAAGCTATCGATTTCGATGCAACCGCGCGAGTAGGCTATCTGGATATAGGCGCGCTCACGTTTTCCCGCCGTCGAGGCGTACGCGTCCTTTGCGGTGTCGGGGATGGAGGCAAAGTCTTCGCCCAAGCCCTCGAGCATTACCTCGATGTCGGAACCCACTTTCTTGATGACGTTCGCGAGCCCTTGGTCAAAAGCCTTCCGTTGCTGGCGTTGTAGGGAGCGGGAGGCTTCGAGCGATGCTTCGCGTTCGCGGATGAGCTGCGCGAGCTCGTCCCGGACTTCTGTGAACAATAGGGATGTTTCATAGGTGCGAGCGGCTGGCACTCGTCCTAGCGCTCCATCGAGCTCGGAATGTAGCTGCGGAATGCCGCTCTTCTCAATGAAGAGCTTTTTGCCTTCGTCGACCCCTTTACGATGTCGCGCCGAAGATACCGCGTTCAATGCGATGCGAGGGAACTGGGCGGTGATGGCGCCTATTACCTTTTGCAGCTCGGACTCGCTGGCGAGCTGGTCGACCTGGGTCAGCACGAAGAGCGTTTGTCTCCGCGTCCGCTCGCTATCTTCAAGCAGTTCGGCGAGCAGAGCCAATTCCTTGGCGTCGAGCTCGCCTTCCTTTCCTGCATGTACGAATAGGCGAATGTCTGCATGCAGCCACGCGGCGTGCGTGGCGTGTCGGTCATCCTCCGTACCCACGTCAGCATCAAGGCCCGGAGCATCCAGCCATCGAACACCCTGGTGGACGCGGTCCGCGAGCTTCACTGTTTCGCGCTTGTCCGCGACGGAAAATGCCTCCTGACCGATGAGCTCGTTCAGGAGGCGACTCTTGCCGTGGTTGTACTTTCCAATGACGGTGACGATGGGCTCGTCATGTCCAAGCAGAATCCCCAAGCGCGCCATGTCGTCTGCGCGACCCGGAAGTACCGCAACGACATCGTGAGTTGCTTGTTGGCGAGTTTCGCTAAGCACGCCGACTCCTTTTCAAACATTGGGTGGGCCATGCCTACTCAGCCAACACAGCAACAGCTTTGATTTCGACGATGTAGCCCGCTGAGCCGCCCAGCATATGGGCTCCGACAGCGGTCCACGCAGGCAGGGGATGCGTGTTGAGGTATCGGTCACGGACCTCCATGAAGAGCGGGAGGTCGCGCATGTCTGTGTGGAAAGTGGTGACATCGACCACGTCGCCGAGCGTTCCGCCCGCTGCTGCGAGCACTGCCTTCAGATTCTCGAAGGCTTGCACAATCTGCGCTTCGCGTTCTTCCACCAGTTTCATGTTGGCGTCACGGCCAATCTGACCGGAGACGTAGACCGTGTTCCCGACCTTGACAGCAGGGGCGTAGCGAATCTTTTCGTACACCGCTTCCATCCCGGCGGGAATAATGGCTTTGCGTTCGTTCACTTTGGCGTCTCCTACTCGTTGTTCTTTTCGAGGACTTAGCCGTTGTCGCCACCGGCAACGGGCAACACGGCGCCTGTGATGTAGCCTGCTTCGTCAGATGCAAGGAAGAGAATGGGCGCGATTTGCTCGTCGAGCGTCCCGTAGCGTTTGAAGAAGGTCGATTCAGTGACCTGCTTCACCGCTTGACCCATCCAGGCCTTTTCCTGCTCGTTGTCTCCGCCGGCATTGCGAGGTACACGTCGCGGAGGTGCTTCGGTTCCGCCGGGTGCTGCAGCGACCACGCGGATGTTGTGCTCGCCATACTCCATTGCGAGCGACTGGGTCATGGCGTTGACTCCGCCCTTGGCCGCGGAGTAGGGCACTCGGCGGATGCCGCGGGTGGCATTCGAGGAGACGTTGACGATGGTTCCGCGACCTTGTGCAAGCATGTGCGGGAGGACCGCGTGGCAGGCGTACAGGGTAGGCATGAGCGAGCGGCGGATTTCCGCATCAATCTGAGCCGGCTCGAACTCTGCGTAGGGCCGCATGCGGATAGCGCCGCCCACGCCGTTGATGAGAATGTCGACTCGTCCAAATTTTTCCACGGCGAATGCCATTGTGGAGGCCGCGCCTTCATAGGTTTCCAGGTCTGCAACGAAGCCTGCAGTGTCGGCACCTGTCGCTTCGGCTGCCACCTCCGAGACGAACTCAGCGCGGTCCACGAACAGAACCTTCGCGCCCTCTGCTGCCGCGCGGAGAGCGACGCCGCGGCCGATGCCCTGCGCAGCGCCGGTGACGACCATAACCTTGCCTTCAAACCTTCGGATGTTCATGAGTCTTCGGTACTACGTTGGGAGTGAACTTCTCGTAGTGGAAGCTGTTCGGCTTCACACCGTTGTCGTCGAAATACTTGCGAACTGCGTCGACCATCGGCGGGGGGCCGCAAAGGTACACGTCGACATCGCCGTCGTTCAGACAATCAGCAGGCATGTGTTGCGTTACCCAACCCTTTCGCGGGTGGCTCGATTCGGCGTCGGCAACCACGGTACTGAACGTAAAGTTCGGCAGTTTCTCCGTGTAGGCCTGGATGGCTTCGACCAACACTAGGTCGAGGTCACGCGTCACGCCGTAGATGAGGTGCACCTTCTGTTGAGAGTTCGCTCGAACCAACACTTCCAACATCGACAAGAACGGGGCTAGGCCTGTACCGCCTGCGAGGAGTAGTAACGGCCGTTCGACAGCTCGCAAATAGAAGATTCCCATCGGTCCGGTCAATTCGACCTTGTTGCCCGGCTGAGCCGATTCGAGCCATGTGCTCATCACGCCACCCGGAATCTTTTTAATCAAAAAGCTGATTTTCGATGCGCCCGGTGTCGAAGAGAACGAGTAGGAGCGATGTTGGCCGCTGCCGGGCACGTCGATATTCACGTACTGACCGGCAAGGAAAACCGGAGCCGGTCCATCCACGTCCAGCTCGAGTACCACCGCAGCGTCCTTGTGCTGCTCGATACTCGTGACGGTCGCCCCGAACTTGCTGTGCTCCGTCTTGCACGACGTCGACGACGCCGGAACCGCGATAACGCAATCGCTTTGCGGCACCATCTGGCATGTCAGCACGAGACCGCTCTCCTTTTCGTCGTCGGTCAGCGCATCCTCGATGTAGTCATCACCCAAGTCGTACGTGCCGCTCTCGGCGTGACACTTGCAGGTGCCGCACACACCATCGGAGCAGTCCATCGGCAGGTTAATCTTGGCGCGAAAAGCGGCATCGAGGACCTTTTCGCCGGCTTTGCATTCAACGAACCGGGTTACGCCGTCTTCAAAGTTTAGTGCGATGTTGTAGCTGGACATGTTGCCTCCTACTTCCTTTCTCTTCCGATTAGCGTCAGACGTGATAGACGTCGAGCACTTGCCGGATATAGTCGTTCTTCAGCGCAATCTTCTTGCTGGAAATCAGCAAGCGGTCGTCGACCTTGCGGAAGGTGACGTACATCGTGCCAAAGTACTGGTCGGTAATCTTGTAGCGATGACTGAGCGTGTTGAAGTTGTATCGAACGTCTACTTCGTTATCACGTTCAGCCAGCACTTCAACATTTGTTACAGTGTGATTCGTGCGCGGCTCTGGCATCGAAGCGCCGCTTCGCTCGGTCTTGATGCGAAATACCCTGTCTTCCAAGCCACCGCGGTCCGGGTAGTACATCAGCGAGATTTGGCTCTGAGGGTCCTCGGTGAGGTTGTCGTCGTCGTCCCACGCCGGCATCCAGTAGCTGACGTCTTCCGTGTAGCACGCGAGCCACTCGTCCCACTGGCGGTCATCCAGAAACCGCGCTTCTTGATAGAGCGCATTGCAAATCTTGTGATATTCGAAGCTCATACCGTCGCCTCCGCTTGTTCTTTCTGAAGGGCTTCGCGCATCACTTTCGCCCAGTATTCGTGCTGAACCACGAAAAGGCCTTCGTCTTCGCTGCGCTCGCCCGAGATGACCGGATTCAGGCCCATACCCTTCGCGTTGTCGTCGGGTCCGTGGACCCAAAGCGGCGCGCCGCGCGACATGTCATTCCACATCGACGTCGTAGGACCGTAACCGGCTTGGCAAGCACGGAATTCTTCGAGGTCGTCGCTCGTGCCCATGCCCGAGACGTTGAAGAAGTCTTCGTATTGCCGAATGCGCACAGCGCGGCTTTCTGCGCTTTCACCCTTCGGAGCAAAGCAGAAAATGCTGACCTCAGTCTTGTCGACGCTAATCGGACGGACCACACGAATTTGTGTACTGAATTGGTCCATCAGGAACACATTCGGATAGAGGCACAGATTGCGGGTCTGATTGACGATGTAATTCGCCTTGTCTTCACCGACACGTGCGGCGATTTCAGCGCGATGCTGATAGACCGGGCGAACCTCAGGGTTCATCGTCTTGGTCCACAACAAGATGTGACCATGCTCGAATCCATAGACGCCCGCGACCGACTTGCTCCAGCTGTTCGCATCGACGGCCTTGGTGCCTTCGACCTTGCGGCGACCCATCGTCGCAGCGTAGTTCCAGTGAACGGTGCTGACGTGATAGCCGTCACAGCCGTTTTCCATCTGCATCTTCCAGTTACCCTCGTAGATGTACGAGGAATTGCCGCGCAACACTTCGAGACCGTCCGGCGCTTGCGAGACGATTTGGTCGATGATGACCTTTGTCTCGCCAAGATAGTCCTCGAGCGGCAGCACGTCTTCGCTCAGGCTGCCGAACAAGAAGCCGCGATAGTTCTGGAAGCGGGCGACCTTCTTCAGGTCATGGGAGCCCTGCTTGTTGAACTGCACCGGATACTCGGTGGTCTTTTCGTCTTTCACCTTCAGAAGCTTGCCGGCGTTCGAAAACGTCCAGCCGTGAAACGGGCAGGTGAAGCTACCCTTGTTGCCATGCTTGCGACGGCAAAGCATTGCGCCCTTGTGCGCGCATGCGTTGATGACCGCGTGAAGCTCACCGGTCTTGTCGCGCGTAATGACGACTGGTTGACGACCAATCCACGTGGTGTAGTAGTCGTTGTTGTTCGGAACCTGGCTTTCATGCGCGAGGTACACCCAGTTGCTCTCGAAGATGTGCTTCATCTCGAGTTCGTACAAGTCCGTATTCGTGAAGATGTCGCGGCGGCAGCGGAAAACACCGTTTTCCTTGTCATCCTGAACGGCGTTGCTGAGCAAATCGTCCAGTTGTTGTGCTTTATCAATAGTTGCGGACATGAGTCGTCTCCCTATGCGGACTTCGTGATGAAGCCCTCGGCATCGGTACAGAAAGTTCGTGCGAGGGTAGGGCGGCCTAGCGAGAGGCCGCCCGGTGAGCAGTTACGCCGTCGCTGCTGCGCGCGGGCGATTTACCAGTTGGTTGTCTTTGCCCTGAACCAGCGGAGTCAACTCGATGTTGAACTCAATTTCCTTGTACGCGTCGGCCTTGAGGCCAAGTGCTGCGCCGCCAGTCTTTTCAACCACGTGCGGCACGAGCTCTTCGCGAGTCGCGTAAGCAAAGTCGTCCCAAATCAGCGGGTCGCCTTCGATGTTGATTTGCGTCGTGAGCTTGCGGGTCTTGTCGCTGGTCACAAAGAAGTGGACGTGCGCCGGACGGTTGCCATGGCGAGCAATCGTATTAAGCAATTGTTGCGTTGCGCCGTGCGGCGGGCAGCCGTAGCCGACGGGCATGAGCGTGCGGAATTCGTACTTGCCGTCAGCGCCGGTCTTCACCGCACCGCGGAGGTTGAAGTCGTCTTGCGCGCCGGTCGGGTCGAAGTGCGAATAGAAGCCCTTCGAGTTGGCGTGCCAGCATTCGACGACCGCGTCTGCCACGGGTTTGCCGTCCGGGCCAGTCACCGTGCCGCGGATAACGAGCGGACCAGCATCTTCATCTGCGTTGATATCAATCTTTGAGACACCGTCGTGCAGCGGGGCGCCGGCAACGTACAGCGGACCCTCGATAGTGCGCGGCGTACCACCGTTGATTTCAGCTTCGCGGTCCGCTGCATCCATGCGGATGTCGAGATACTTCTCAAGACCGAGCCCGGCAGCCAGGAGAGCGGCCTCGCCGTCTTGTCCAAGCTTGTTGAAGTAGGTGACGCCTGCCCAAATCTCGTCGGGCGTCATGTCGAGTTCGTCGATGGCCTTGAACAGGTCGCTCAACAAGCGATGGGTAATCTGCTTCGCGCGCTCATTGCCATCTTGGCTTCCAAGGTTCGCAGCGGCCTTCAGAAGGTCCTGTACTTCTTTCGTATCGAACACATTCACGCTCATTTCTGCTCCTGGCTCTTCAGTATTTTGTGGGGGTTAACCCTTGTTTTGCCGCGTCCCGGATATGCTCGGAAGGTATAGTTGCGGGCAAATCAAAGCATGAATGGCAGAATAATGGCCTCAAACAGGCCAGTCCAAGACTGATTTAGTATTGGGCTATATCAAGGAGGTATTGAGATGGAGCTTCGCCATCTGCGCTACTTCGTGGCAGTCGCCGAGGAACGTAATTTCACGCGAGCAGCGCAGCGACTCCATATCGCGCAGCCGCCATTGAGTCGGCAGATACAGCAACTCGAAGAGACGTTGGGCGTGCAATTGTTCGAGCGGAACTCCCGCCCGCTCAAGCTCACCGAAACAGGAAAGTTCTTCTATTCACACGCAGTTCAGTTGCTGGCGCAGACAGCGGAACTTGAATCAATGACGCGGCGTGTGGGCAATATCGAGCGCAGTCTCTCGGTCGGTTTCGTCGGCTCGACCTTATACGGCATGCTGCCGAAAATCATTCGGCGTTTCCGCGACGAAAACGCCACTGTCGAGCTCAGCCTTCATGAGATGTCGACGATGGACCAGATTCGAGCACTGAAGGATGGTCGCATCGACGTTGGATTCGGCCGTATTCGTCATGAGGATGCGAACATCCGCCGTGTGATTCTCCGCGAAGAGAAAATGATTGTCGCGCTTCCGGTCGGCCATCCACTCTCGCTTTCGAAGCCTGTACTTGCGCTTCGAGACCTCATCCACGAAACACTTATTATCTTTCCTAAGGCGCCAAGACCGAGCTATGCAGACCAAGTTCTCTCTGCATTCCAGAACCGAGCGCTCACGCCTCGGAGCATCTATGAGGTGCGAGAACTGCAGATTGCGCTAGGCTTGGTCGCCGCGGGGGAAGGAATCTCTGTCGTCCCGAGCAGCGTCTACGGCCTGAAGCGAGACGATGTGAGCTACAAGGAGCTGGATGACCCGACTCTCACGTCACCAATCATTATGAGTATGCGTGCGATGGACGAGTCGCGCGACATCAACGAAATGCTGGAACTCATTTACCGGCTCTACGAGGAAGAGCAGATTCCCTATGTCCCCCGGACGGACAAGGGATGAAGGACGGTTATACCTCGCGGGTATGGCGCTAGACGTCGATGGTCTTGGACAAGCTAATATTGCCCGCGCAATACTTCGGCAACTAATCCACTTCGTCATTCCAGGTATGAACGCCCAAATTACATCTGTCGAAGCAATTTTGGTCGACCTTCCGACCATTCGCGCGCATCAGCTTTCCATGGCGACGATGCAGCAACAAACTATGGTCATCATCCGCCTGCGTTCGAGCGACGGGATTGAGGGCATCGGCGAAGCTACGACCATCGGTGGTCTGTCCTACGGGGAGGAAAGCCCTGAGGGCATTAAGCTGACCATCGACACCTATCTGGCGCAGGCGCTGGTCGGGCTGGATGCGACCAACATCAATGCGGCCATGCTTAAGCTGAACAAGGTTGCCCGTGGCAACCGGTTCGCTAAATCGGGGATTGAGACAGCACTGTTGGACGCACAAGGAAAGCGGCTAGGCGTGCCGGTCGCGGCGCTGCTCGGTGGTGCCGTCCGCAAGACGCTTCCGGTCCTGTGGACTCTTGCAAGCGGTGACACCAACCGTGACATCGAGGAAGCTGAGACGCTTCTGGCCGAACGTCGGCACAACACGTTCAAGCTGAAGATTGGTCGTCGCAGCGTGCGTGATGACGTGGCCCACGTGTCAAAAATCAAAGCGGCGCTTGGCGACCGCGCGAAAGTTACGGTAGACGTCAACCAGGCGTGGACCGAAGTCGATGCGGCTCTGGGCATCGAAGCATTGCAGGCTGCAGGCATCGACCTCATTGAGCAACCGACGCCGCGTGAGCACCGCAGCGCGCTCGCCCGACTCGCCGCCCGATTTACAGTGCCCATTATGGCCGACGAGGGGGTTACTGGTCCGGAGGACGCACTCGAACTCGTGCGCGGCGCCTGTGCCGACGTGTTTGCGCTCAAGATAGCTAAGTCCGGCGGTATTTACGGAATGATGCGTACGGCGGCCGTTGCAGACGCTGCAGGGGTACTGCTTTACGGCGGAACGATGCTCGAGGGCAGCATTGGCTCTATTGCTTCGGCACACGGTTTCAGCGCGCTTCCGCAATTGGCGTGGGGCACTGAACTCTTTGGACCGCTGCTGCTCAAGGATGACATTGTGACCGCGCGTCCTCACTACCGCGACTTTGACCTGCATATCCCGGAAGGCCCGGGACTCGGGCTGCAAATCGACGAAGAGAAACTCGCGTTCTACCGCCGCGACAAGAAGGCCTAAACGCGCAGCACCAAAAACACTCGCAATGGCACTCCTCCCCCTCGCATGCAGAAAGAGTGCCTCGCCTCAGGAGGAAACATGCTGTATCTCGTAAGAATGGACGTACACCTGCCGCACGACATGCCGACGGCACAGGCTGACGAAATCAAAGCCCGCGAAAAGGTCTACTCGCAGGAGTTGCAGCGAGCAGGAAAGTGGCAGCAGCTGCATCGCGTCGTCGGTGAGTACGCGAACTACAGCGTCTTTGATGTCGACTCGCACGACGAACTGCACACCATCCTGTCGGCTTTGCCTCTGTTTCCCTATATGACGATGCAAGTAACGCCGCTCGCACGTCATCCGTCGTCGATTCGCTAAGGGCAGCGGCTGCCTCTATGCGTCAGGACACAAACGGTACTTCGACATCCGTCGCTTCCTTAACGTAGGTCCCGCTGCACCTTCATTTTCACTCGAGTCCTACGTACCCGCAGTCAAGTCGAACATTGAATGCAGCTACGTCTACATCCTCCAACTCGGGCGCCGCGGAGCCAACGGGCGCAAGAAATGTGAGTAAGACGTTGAAGTCGACATTATCGATAACATCAACCGTATTCTGACCGACACGGACGAAGTCTCGGTCCGTTCCGTCGCGAACCGAGAAGGAAAAGTAGACTTCGAAGCGAATCTGCGCTTTGACTTGGATTTCGATGGTCCACTCATTTTCGTTTGCGGAGGTCACGGTCGTATGTCCGTCCATCAACTCCAGGTCGATGAGTTCCATGTCGACGACTTCTTCGTCGAACGAGTACTCGGAGGCGGCGTCGACCGTAATCGACAAGCCCCATAGCGCATCCGAGATGTAGGATTCGACTCGCTTCGCATCTGGGTCGGTATCGAGCCAGTTTTGAAGGGTGACGGCAAACCGAATTGCAGCCGCTGGATGTTGAAACAAGCCGATGGCGTAGGCGAGGTCGTCAACGGCGTGGAGGCGCAAGGACCCCGCGCAGAATTGCTTCCAGTCATTGTCGTGTGATACGACGACGATGTGCGTGTTGTTCTCGGTCGCCCACGCCTCCAGGGACAACAATGCGATAGCGTCGGGGAACTCGGCTTTCTTTTCTCCGCTTTTTGCAAACGGCGGCTGAGCCACTATGTATCGGCGTTGAAGTTCCGAGACACTGACCAATCCCTCGGGTGACAGGGTGACAGTTCCTGTGCGCTTCAAAAATTCCGCAAGGCGCGAGCGCGCGACTTCTTCGGGCTTCTTTTCTCCGAGCAGTTCGGCTTGAATCCTTTCTTGCATGTCACGGGCTAAGCCCAAGCCGAACTCAGCTTCTTTGAGAGCCTTACGGAGAGCGCGTGCAGAGGTAACCGCACGTTCTTCGGAGTGCCGTGTCACCTCATCGTGGACCAAATCCGGCATAAGGAGCCGAATCGGAGCTCCGTCGGAAAACTGCTCGAGCTGTTTGAGAAGGCCTCGTTCGAATGTCCCCTTCAGTCCATCGTAGACACTTGTATCGACGCAAAGTGCACTGAAAAGGCCAATGCTGGCCAGCCACTCCGCTGCCTCTCTGGTTCCAAAGTCTTCTTTTCGCATCTATTCTCTGCGCCCATGCTGTGGTTACGTCCGCGCTCTGTTATGTCACCCCGGCAGCTTGTCGCAAGCGTGACGGTCTGCAATCGGGGAGAGCGTAAGCGTTGTTGATGAGCCACCGGACCCGCCGCTGTCCATGACGACAAGCGTAGCGTCTTGCTTCCCCGCTGCGGAAAGCCGAAACACCCTAGTTTCGTTTCCCGGGTAGCCCTCCTTGCAAAGCAGCGCCGCTTGCACGGAAGCTTGCTTAAGCGAGGGAAGAGGGTCAAATTGACATACCTCATATAAGCTTCCAAAGCACAGTTTGCCATCGAATCCGGGCACGATTTCGATAGTCTGCGGGCCGAACTTCGGCGGAAGCACCGTTTGCATCGTAACCGACCAGCCGAGTTCTTCCTTCTTCTTCCGCAGCACCGTACTCGGAATACCCATGACGTTGACGCGCACGAGCCCATGACGCATCGCCCACTTTGGGGTGTCGACGTACCCGTTGTCCGTCCATTGAATCGCCGAGTCCACTGCCAAATCCCAGCCTACATTTTGCTTGGGTGCGACCATTAAAAGCCCGATTAGATTGCCCAGCTCAAGTGAAGGTTGCCCCTCGAGGCTTGGCGGAAAAACGGGGCGCGCCACTGAAGCAGCTACGGTCTGTGACGCCGCTGAGGCCGGCGCAGTCACAGCTGAACGCGCGGACGCTGTCGCGGATTTGGAGGGAGAAACCTCAGACGTCTTATTGCATGCTCCCACAAGCAACACGGCACAACTGATGCTCGCAAATTGAAGACAAAATTTCTTGCTCATATATCCTCGTGTACGCCTTTTTTATAAGTTCAACGACGACTTCACAGCCGTGGCCGCGTCGGAACAAGTGCTCGTAACAGCAACGTATCCGCACGTAGCCGGGTCGCGAAAATCCAGCTGCGAGAGCGCCAAGCGCAGCGGCTCAGGGATGTCTTCACCCACGATTCGTTTCCAGCTACCTCGGTTTCCATTGAGGCGATATTCGTCGTTCCGTCCAAAGGAACCGGTGGCTTTGATTGCATGCGCTTCCCATGCGAGGATGTCAGCGCCTTCGGGGACATTGCAGACGAGTGTAATCACGCAGCGATGATTCCTGTCGTTTGCCAGCGCTAGCCCCCTGTGCACGCGGCGATACTTGTCTTTGCAGCCCGCGAGCATTCGCGCAATCTTGCCCTGGTAATGCTCAAGCGGTCTTACATGGTCATCTGCCTTCCCAACGTATTTTGCGTAAGGCGCGCCATTCACATCAAACGACTGAGCAAAGTAGAGCATCGGCCTGTTTAGCTCTACGCCGAGGTTGACTTGTTGGAAGACTAACGGCTTGCCGGAGTACGTCGGTGTGTGCGCCGGCAACGCCGCAGATTCTGCGCCGCGCCTTTTTGGCGTGGCCGGTCCGGGGCGCTGACCTCCCTTCGGCCTGCTGCCGTTAAAAACCTGTGCGAGGTCCTCGCCAACCATCCGGAGTAGCTCATCACGAGTCGCAGGAGCTGCGACATTCTTTTCGGAAAAGCGAGGACGTTTGAACGCACCGCTCTTCTTCGCTCGCAGAATCCGAATACCTCTGACGCTGCCGTCAGGCCACGACCAGCTGTAGCCGCCGTGCTTAAGCGCATTGACGAGCAAATATTCGTGTGTCTCGGCCAATATCTGGCGCATTGCTTCAGGCGACAACGGCTTCATGATTGCACAGGCGGGACAAATATCGCGCATCGTACCGCCTCACGATGTGCTCCGCCTATGAGTGAAGTCAAGATTGCGAACTTTCGACCGTTATACGGTAGTGGATGAATCCGACGCACTAATCACAAGCTAGCGCGGCCCTCTGAGCGTCTTCTGTCTTTGCTTCTGGCTCTCCTGCGAACGAAGGCCGGCATAGTGTTCAAGAAAATTTGATGAAGCGTGCAGACGATGGCGACTAACAGGCTGTTGAAAAACGAATTTCGGCGGCCCAAAACGCCAATTTCATGGGTCCCTTACCCCTCACCCATATCGCATGAGCGGCGTATGGAGCGTTTTGAGAGGTCGAAAAATTTTTGGTCCGAACAGTTCAGAGGTTTTTCAACAGCCTGCTAAAAGAAATTCGCCGCATGTTCTCAAGTCTCATCTACCAATGCCGTTATATCCCGCATGACACGTCTTGCGCGCGTTTAAATCTCGACTGACTACGCGCTGCTTTACTTTCGATAGAGGAAACATGGGAATCGAAGACTATTTCGAGCAAGCGGCTGCAAAGCAAGCGGACTTAGCGGAGCGAATCTACTGCGACGGGAAGACTATCTTTATTAGGATTGGCGTAACTTCCATACTCAAGTCTGTTCCTGTCAATCAGGTCAAAACCCCTGAAGGTCTGCTCCGCTGGACATACGAGTTGGCTCGGCATTCTTGGATGGATAGTGACCGGTTGCGCCGATTCATCGAGGTCGCGGGCGAAGCGGGAGGCGTCAAGTTTCAAGAGTAGCCGACGACTCGACCGTCTTCCGTCGCGTGCCTTGAACGTCTGCCGGCAAGGGCGCATCACGGGGTGTAGTGACGGAGTCCTCCGCGATAAGTTGCCGGCCCGTCGGTGGTGGTGGGCATGCAGTTGTAGTCGGACTGAGTCAAGGCGTCAGCAACGTACCATCTGAAATGGTATCGGCAGCTAAGAACAGAGGGGGAATGCAACTGTGGTCAACTATCGCCAGCTATCGATGGCACTAGCTCTGAGTACGGCTGGTTTAGTTTATGGAGCGAGTCCGCAAGGCGGGCAGGTATCAGCAAAACCGGACGCCATAGCGGTCCCGGCAACGCGCTCGGGGACATACGTTGTTACCCCGAGGTTTGATAACGCCGGTGCGTTCTCCGAGGGGCTCGCTGCAGTCCAGGTTGGTGACAAATGGGGATTCATCGACAGGACCGGAAGCCTGGTAATCAAACCACAGTTCAACCCTGGTCAAGCCCAATACAATGCCAAGTTTGCCGACGGACTGGCTGCGGTCAACTTCCAACCGGGGGGCGATGGTGCTCGCTGGGGATTTATTGATAAGCGCGGCGCTGTTGTCATCAATCCGCAGTTCGACGGCGACTACTACACTCCGCCGTTTTTTTCGGAAGGCCGTGCGGCCATCAAAGTCGGTGCAAGATACGGCTACATCGACAAGACCGGAAGCTTTGTCATTGCGCCAATGTTCGACGAGGCGCGTTGGTTTTCGGAAGGCCTAGCAGTGGTGAAAACAGGTGGCAAATATGGCTACGTCGACAGGGCCGGTATGGTGGCCATCCAACCGACCTTTGATTCAGCCGGAGCCTTCAAGGACGGCCTCGCAGTAGTGACTATCGGCGGAAGGTGCGGTTTCATCAATCGAACCGGTGTGCTAGCGGTCAAGCCGCAGTTCGAGCTACTCGACACTGTTTCTGATGGCCTTGCACAGTTTGCCGTGTCCAATCCGTATCACACTGACGAGAAAGGGCAGGTTGCTCAAGATGCCCCGGCACCGCAGGACGACGGAGCGTGGAAATACGGCTATGTCGATAGAACCGGTCGGGTTGTTATTGCACCTCAGTTCGAGTTGACGCTCATGAACCAGCTCGGGGGAAGTTTCGTTGAGGGATTGGCCGTCGTCGAGTTCGGCACGTCGGCGACACCGACTCGTCGAGCGCAGCGGGGTAAATTCGGCTTTATCGATAAAGCTGGGCGCTTGGCCATAAATCCGCAGTACGACTTCGCCTCGAGCTTTTCTGATGGGCTTGCCGTGGTAGAAGTCGACGGAAAATACGGATACATCGACCATACCGGCAATATGATTATCGAAGCACAGTTCGAGCAAGCAGACAGTTTTTCAGAAGGCTTAGCATGGGTACGGCTCGGTACTAAGTTCGGCTTTATCCGCCGCTAGTTACCGGCAAGAGGCTCATTTCTTGGTCCTGACCCAAAGAAAGCGGGACTGTCCAAATTTTTGTGTGCAAGGCGGATGAAGCTTCCAGTCAGGACACTCATCGTGATCCTAGAAGCTGGGC
>NZ_FCOM02000178.1 GCF_001544695.2 Caballeronia arvi | reverse complement strand
AGATAGTTGCCTCGCTCGCCCACGCCGATGACGAGCGGCGAGCCGGCACGGGCGCCGACCACGCGGTCGGGTTCATCCCCGGCGAATACAGCGATCGCGTACGCGCCGCTCAGGCGCGGTATCGCACGCTGCACTGCCGTGAGCAGATCGCGCGATGGAATCTGCTCCCGTGTGTGATGAATCAGATGCGCAATCACTTCCGTATCGGTGTCCGATTCGAACACGTAGCCGAGCGCCCTCAACTCCTCGCGCAACATCTCATGATTTTCGATGATGCCGTTATGCACGAGCGCGAGCTCGTCGCGCGAGAATATCGGGTGCGCGTTCTCGGTCACGGGCGCGCCGTGCGTCGCCCAGCGCGTGTGGGCGATGCCCATGGTGCCCGACAGTCGCGCGTGCTCTACCTGTTGCGCAAGATCCGCGACGCGTTCGGTGCTGCGCACGCGGCGCGGCACGCCGCCTTGCAGGACGGCAACGCCACATGAGTCATAGCCGCGATATTCGAGCCGGCGCAGTCCCTCCGTCAGAACGCCGGTGACGTCCCCTCCTGCCACCGCTCCTACGATTCCGCACATAGTAATCCCCAGTGAATAATGTTGTGTAACGATTCAGATGCGCCTTGCGCCGCAAGTCCTACGCCGCTTGGCGTTCGAATTCGTGAATCGTCGTGACATGCGAAATCATCCCGGCGTCGTCGTGATACGCGACAAGACAGCGGCCAGCGTCGCCTGCCGGGATCTCGTGCGTCGTGTCGGGATGCGGCGCGTTGAGCATGTCAGGGACTCGGCGCACCCGCTGAGGGTTCAACGCGTCCATCTGGCGGCCGAACGTCCAGAAAATCATGGCGAGCACCACAATGCCGATGCCCTCGATGCCTGGCATGAATGCATCGAGCGAGCGCTCGTCATCGGTCGCGTTCTCGACACACCAGCGGATGTAGATCGCGGCGAGTGCCCACGTGGCAAGCACGAATGTGGGTCGCAAGACGCGATACCACACGACCGAGCGCACCGCCTTTGCCTTGCTGTACTCGGCCGCAAACTGAGAGACGGATTGCTTCGACACATCGATGATCGGGAATTCCATTTTTTTCGCCCCTGTCGAAAATATGTTGACTTGAAGTCAATTTCGAATGACCTGCGCTTTCTGGTTTTACTTCGATTCCGATGCTTCGAGAGATGCTCCGAACCCTGCCACCTGCGCCGCATCGACAGCCGACGCTCCGCTCGAACGGATGCCGCGGTCCGGGCTTACCCAACGCGCGCGCTTTCTGTCGCGTTGGCTCACGACACTGGGCAGCGCGACGACCGACGCGATCATGCTGATGGCCCAGAATGCCGCGGGATACCAGACCGTGTCGATGAAATACCGCATCAGATTCTTGTCGTAGCGTCGGTCGATCATGCAGCCAAGGAGGATCTGCGCACAGCAGGTCGCGAAGAGCAGCACGCCTGTCCCGCGCGGGACGAACGGCAAGCGCCAAGCTTCAGGGAGTGTGAACGCCGCGGTCGCCGCCATCATCACGATCGCAAACACCATGCAGTACGCCCAGACGATGCTGACCGCGTACTCCAAAAAGATGGGCCACATCATCATGTTGCGGCGTGACAGCATCGCGCCTGCATACTTGAAGAGGACCTGGATCCCGCCCTTCGCCCAGCGCACCCGCTGCTTATAGAGACCGCGGAAGGTTTCGGGCATGAGAATCCAGCTGAGTGCGCGCGATTCGAAATGCACAGCCCAGCCGCGCACCTGGAGCTTCCAGCTAATGTCGATATCCTCTGTCAGCATGTCGGCGCTCCAGTAGCCGACTTCCTGCAACGCGCGCTTTCTAAACATCGACACCACGCCTGACACCGTCAACAGTCGCCCGTACATGTGCTGCGTGCGCTTGATGAGGCCGACGATCGACGAGAACTCGCCCACCTGCATGCGGCCGAGCAACGACGAGCGCGTGCGGATGCGCGGATTGCCCGTCACCGCGCCCACGGATGCGTCGGCCAGAAAGTGGCGCAGCATCCAGCCAATCGCTTCCTTGTCGAGTAGCGAATCGCCGTCAATGCACATCAGATACTCGGCGTCCGTCAGCATCGCGGCGGTCGTCAGGCCGATCGCCTTGCCTTCGTTCTGATGCTGGTGCACGACGACGAGCTTCGGATAGGCGTTCACCAGTTGATTGAGAATCGCGCCCGTTTCGTCGCGGCTGCCGTCGTTGATCGCGATGATGTTGTAGTTCGGATAGTTCAGCCGGCCCAGACAGGCGATCACTTCGCGCACATTGTCTGCCTCGTTGTAGCACGGGACGACGACGGACACCTTCGGATACGACGTCAACGGAGGTGCCGAGTGCCGAGCCGAGTCGCGGCGCTCGACGAGCAGATAGTGGAGCGCCCCGCCCACCATCCAGAGATAGGCCATCAACAACGGGTAATAGAAGACAAAGTTCGAGATAACGCTCATGAAGTTTTTCATTTTTATGGTCCCCGATTCAAATCATCGACGCTCGAAGTTCTTCGCGCGACGCTCAACCCA
>NZ_FCOM02000272.1 GCF_001544695.2 Caballeronia arvi | reverse complement strand
GTGGCCACCTTCGCCTGGATTGCGACGATTTATACGGGTCGCCCGGTATTCAAGGTTCCGTTTCTTTACTTTGCGGGTTTCGTGCTGTTATTTGTGATCGGCGGCGTATCAGGCGTCATGACGGCTGCCGTGCCGCTCGACTGGCAATTGACCGATACCTACTTCGTGGTCGCCCACCTGCACTATGTGCTCCTTGGCATCAACGTCTTCCCGGTGATCGGCGGCATCTACTACTGGTTTCCGAAGTTCACGGGACGAATGATGAGCGAGCGGCTCGGCAAGATCGGCTTTGCTGTGACGTTCATTGGCTTCAATGTCGCCTTCTTTCCAATGCATATCGCCGGACTCCTCGGCATGCCACGGCGCATCTATACCTACGCGCCCGATATGGGCTGGACCACTGTCAATCAGATCACGTCGCTGGGTTCGTTCGTGTTCGCACTCGGCGTGCTGATTTTCCTCATTGACGTCGCCTGGAGCTATCGCCGTGGCCCGATCGCTGGCAAGAATCCATGGGACGCCCCAACGCTCGAATGGTCCGTGGCGTCGCCGCCGCCGCCCTACAATTTTGCGACTTTGCCGTTTGTAGCGAGCCGCCATCCGCTCTGGGAAGACCGGCTGCCCGAAGCGTCGAAAACGCGTCTGAGATCGGTTCTCGACGAGGGCTACATCCTGGATCATGGGCGCGAGGCGCTTGGGACCACGGCACTGGACGCCGAACCCGACATCATTCTCAAAATGCCAGAAGACTCGTATGCGCCGTTTTTGCTCGGGCTGTTTTCGGCTCTTGTTTTTGCGGGCATGGCGCTGCAGGCATGGTGGCTGACCGGCGCCGCGGGTATCGCGTGCGCGGTCGTGCTGATTGTTTGGCTCTGGCCCGAGCGCAAACTCGTGCAGCGCGAGCCTTACCCTGTTCACGATGAGGGAGGCGCCCTTGGCTGAGTTCTACGAGACGCTCGACAGCGGCCGGGCGTTGCCAATCGGCAGCGCCGGTGAAC
>NZ_FCOM02000132.1 GCF_001544695.2 Caballeronia arvi | reverse complement strand
TTATCGAAGTCCACTGTCGTTTTTGCCGGCGGTCAGAGTCTCTATGACGCGAAACGACGGCATTATCGAGGCATTCATCTGTTCCCGAGCAGCGTTGACATCCCGCATTTCCGCAGAGCCCGTGAGTCGCTTCCCGAGCCGGACGTACAGCGGCCGATACCGCACCCGCGTGTTGGTTTTTTCGGCGTCATCGACGAGCGCTTCGACGCAGATCTGTTGCGCGAGGCAGCTGCAGCACGGCCGAATATACATTTCGTCGTCCTCGGACCGGTTGTCAAGATCGACAGCGCGGGACTGCCGCGACGTTCCAATATTCATTACCTTGGAAAGCAAGCATACGGCGACTTGCCTGCCTTTCTCGCGCACTGGGACATTGCGATGATGCCGTTCGCGCTGAACGCATCCACCCGTTTCATTAGCCCAACCAAGACGCCCGAATACCTCGCCGGCGGCCGTCTAGTCGTCTCCACCTCGATCCGCGACGTCGTTGATCGGTACGGCAGCAGCAGTGCGGTCAAGATCGCCCGCGCGTCCGGCGACCGGACCTCGTTACTGTCCTTCGTTGGCGCGCTCGATGAAGCGCTCGAGCGTTCCGCCGACCGGTTAGCGGTACAGCAAGCGGCAGACGAAGCGCTTTCAGGGATGAGTTGGGACGATACCTTCGAGCGGATGCACGATGTGATCGTGCAAGCGTTAGATCAACGGCGCGAGGCGATTCATGCGAGATGACTCTAGCCGAGCAGACCTCGGCACTCCGAAGGAGCGCCGAACCGGTCAGTTCGATGGCGGCAGCACCGGGAAAAGACGTTGCACGCCCTACATGAGGCGCAATGAAAATCGGCCGTTTGACTACTTGATTGTCGGGGCTGGATTTGCTGGGTCCGTGCTTGCCGAACGACTCGCGGCGGGCCTCGGCAAAAAGGTAATGGTCATCGACCGTCGCCCCCACATCGGCGGTAATGCCTACGACGAACTCGATGCGGCAGGCATTCGAATCCACCGTTATGGTCCACACATCTTCCACACGAATGCGCCCCGAATTGTCGACTATCTCTCGAAATTCACCAGCTGGCGCCCCTACGAGCACCGGGTGAAGGCATTTGTTGATGGCTCGCTGCTGCCCATTCCGATCAATCTCACGACGCTCAACAGTTTGTATGGGCTGAACATGACGCCAGCAGAGGCGCGCGCCTTCCTCGCGGATCGCGCAGAAACACGATGCGAGATACTCACTTCCGAAGACGTCGTATTGAGCGCGGTGGGTCGTGAACTTTACGAGAAGTTCTTTCGCGGTTACACCCGCAAGCAGTGGGGAATCGACCCCTCGCAGCTGGACAAGTCGGTTACCTCGCGCATTCCCACGCGGACAGAGACCGACGACCGTTACTTCCTGGATTCTTTTCAATGTATGCCTGCTGACGGCTACGAACCGATGTTCAAAGCCATGCTATCGCATCCGTTAATTACCCTCAGGTTGAACACGGATTTCCGGCAAGCGCGCAGCGACACCGACTTCAAGCACGTTATCTATTCAGGCCCGATCGACGAATACTTCGACTTCTGCTTCGGCAAGCTACCCTACCGCTCTCTGCGGTTCGAGCATGAGACTCTCGACATTCCACAGCTCCAGCCGGTGGCGGTTGTCAACTATCCCGATGAAGCGGTGGAATACACGCGCATCACAGAGTACAAGCATCTTACTGGTCAGCGTCATTCCCGAACCAGTATCTCTCGCGAGTACCCGAGTGCCAGCGGGGACCCGTTTTATCCCATACCGCGCCCGGAAAACCAGGCGCTTTACAAGCGGTATGAGGCGTTGGCGAGCCAAACGCCTGGCGTCACCTTTGTGGGGCGCCTCGGGACCTACAGGTATTACAACATGGATCAGGTTATCGGACAGGCACTCGCCGTCTACGCGCGTATCGAAGCCGAGACGGCTTCGGGCCACGAATCTGTCGCGAGCGGCCCGGCTCGTCGAGCTGCGGACATGGCTGACCTCCCAACTGCTACCGCTTCGGACGCCCTGTCACGATGATGCCTGCGCGAGACTTTAAGTCCTTTTTTTGGGGCGGCTTCGAGTGCGCCAGCCATCGAAGAAACGACGGCGTACGGTTAGACTTGCTGAACTCGACTGGGCATGATGTACATGCCCTCGCTGACTACGCCAGCCTGATCGAACACGGCATCGTCACCGTCAGGGACGGCGTGCGCTGGCATCTGATTGAGTCACGCCCAGGACGGTACGACTGGACCAGCGTACTTCCGATGCTGCGCGCAGCCCACGCCACTGGAGTCCAGGTCCTCTGGGACCTCTGTCACTATGGCTGGCCGGATCATGTTGACATCTGGCGGCCTCAATTCGTCGAAGCTTTCGCGAAGTTCGCCGCAGCCACCGCTGCTGTCATCGCGTCGGAAACAGAAGATGCGCCGATCTTCACCTTGATCAATGAGATCTCGTTCTGGTCTTGGTTCGGCGGAGAAGTCGGTGACATTCGCCCGTCGACTTTCGGACGCGGGCTCGAATTGAAGCATCAGCTGGTTCGCGCCACTATCGCCGCAACGGACGCAATCCGCTCGGTGTCTCCGGGTGCCCGCTTCATCACCACCGACCCGCTGATCAATGTAGTCTCCCGCCTCCCGGAACGAAGCGACGACGCCGAGCGGCACCGACTTAGCCAGTACCAGGCATTCGACATGTTGACCGGTGAGCTTTGGCCGGGGCTCGGCGGTGCGCCGTCTTATCTGGATATCGTAGGTCTCAACTACTACAGTTTCAATCAATGGCTCATCGAAGGAGGCGAGCTTGAGCCCACTGATCCGATGTATCGCCCCTTGTCGGATATGCTGGAAGAGGTGTATCGCCGATACGGCCGGCCATTAGTCATCGCGGAAACAGGCGCGGAAGGGCACTCGCGGCAACCGTGGCTGTCGTTCGTGTCCGACGAGGTCTATCAGGCGCGCACGGCTGGCGTGCCGGTGCGGGGGCTGTGTCTATATCCGATACTGGACTATCCCGGTTGGGCTAACGACCGCCATTGCGAAACCGGGCTGTTCGGCTATGCAAGCGCATCGGCCCCCGACCACGAATCACTCGCCCCTCTTCGACCGCTCTTTCGCCCGCTCGCTGATGAAATCGCCCTGCAGCGGCTACGATTCGAAGAGCCAGGCGTTGCCCATATACCGTCGACCTCCGATGCATTGACGCGGTGCGAGTCCGAGCCGCAGAACGAACTGGTACTTTTTCCGAGGTCTACCTGATTTGCAGGGAGAAATTGCCCAATGCTCCGGTCGCCGTCGTCGACTCCGGTCGCCTATGAGGCCTATCCCTGAGCGCGCGCGGACGCGCCCCATCCTTAATGGCCCTGCCGCGCGTCTCCGATTTCGGGCGCAACAGTCGCGTGATTTCAATCGCGGCCCTCGAGATGCCGCCGGCCATGGTTCCCAATCAGCGTCGGCAAAAGAAAAACGCGGCAATAATGGGACGGATTTGGGACGCCGGTCATCACCGAATAGGGCGCCTCGGCAGGACTTGCGATGACGTGCGTGAGCTTGCTTACAGCGACCGTGTATGTCACCAATAGAATGGTCAGCAGGCGGGCGAAACGTGCGCTCGGCAGGAGCCACACCATAAGTGCGTTGAGCCACCCGCGAATATGGCGCGCACGAGTGTCGCAGTAAGTCCGCCTTGAACGGCGCGTGGGCAACCTCTCCGAGCGCCGATGTGACTTCAGGACCTCCCACACAAAGCAAGCAAACTGAGATGGCCGCAAAAAGCCCCGGTAAAACACCGGTTGCGGGCAGCGTCGCGCCGAATGCCCAAACTTAAGCCCGAGAGTTCGGAAGCGCCAGCAATGCCGGTTCTGCCGAGCCCGGTGTAAAAAGGCGGCCCCACTGTGCTGTCGACGGATCGACGGACCCAGTCGAGCGTGCGAGCCGGCGGATCATTGGGATCAGCAACGCGGGCATGGAGTCGACCGACAACACGGTTGATGCTGACGCGAAGTCGCATGAACTATGTCTTCGGAAAACCTCGATCGCGTCCCCTGCACGTCGCTCATTGCGGCGGCCGACCGCTGCGGGGACGCGCTGACCAAAGCAGCGTTAGCAGGCTGTTGAAATATCCCTTTGTGAACGCGTGCTCGCTTATTCGGAAGAGCTGGCGCGATGCAGTGTTCCGAAATGAATTGACGCCGACATCCTTGATTCAGGTGTTGCCGATGCCGCTTTCCTTCTCGCTTACGCTTTCAAGCTGCCCGAGCAGCAAGGGTTCGCATGCGGGTCAAGTTGTACGCTGCCTGAGTCAGCAGAAAAAGCTGGTCGATTCGCCTCAGACCTCGATACATCGCCTGCCGAATTCCGCCGACGGTCTTGCCCCACCCAAACACCTGCTCGATGCGTTTGCGTTTGCACTGACTGATTGCGTAGCCGGGCCATCGCGTCGTTCGAGCGTCAATCGCGGAACCGCCCGCGCGTCCATCGTTTTGCGCTACATGCGGTGTCACATTGTTCGCGCGGCACGTTGCCACGAAGCCGGCCGTGTCGTAGTTCTTGTCAGCACCGACCGTAATGGACGCACCGGCAAATCGCGCAGCATCTGCAAGCATCTCTGCGGCCGCATCCCGCTCGGCGGTGCCGTTGGCCTGTGTGACCTGTGCGTTCACTACGAGGCCATGCCGGTTATCGGTCAGCACGTGACCCATGTAGCAAAGCACTGCGCCCGTGCCACGACTCTTGCGGAACAGTCGCGCCTGATTGTCCGTGCTGGATTCATGGGTGTCGTTGCTGCGCTTCTCGCCGCGCCAGTTTTCCTGAGAGCCGGCGCCGCCGTCAGGCGGTGAGTCGTCATCCGGCTTCGTCTTAGGCACAAAGCTCTTGTGTCCCGCCCAAGCCTGAATGAGCGTGCCGTCGACGCTAAAATGCTCGCCCGACAGGTGCCCACGCACGCGCGCCGTCTCGACCGTCTCGTTGAACAGACTGACAATGACATCATGGATTATCAGCCGGTCGCGGTTCTTGCTGAAGGTGGAGTGGTCCCAAACCGCATCGTCCATTGCCAGTCCGACGAACCATCGAAACAACATGTTGTAGGAGATTTGCTCCATCAACATGCGTTCGCTTCGAATCGAATACAGCACTTGCAACAGCAGGGCGCGAATCAGCTTCTCTGGCGCAATGCTCGGACGACCGCCCCTCGCATCGCTCTCGTACATGCGCGAAAAGACCGTATCCATGCGGGCGAGCGCCTCGTTCAGCCACAAGCGAATCGGTCGAAGCGGATGATTGGCCGGAACGAAGTCGTCCAGCTTGGACATCGTGAACATCGATTCGGTGTAGCCGTCCGCTCCGCGCATCGTTTCGGTCTCAGTGTCGTTCGATTCCTTGAATCAACGTTTCTCCCTTGCGCACGGATGACCCACGCAGAGGGTATTTCAACAGCCTGCTAGAGCGTATTTTGCCGCAGGAACAAGCGATGGCCAGATGGCTGCTCGAGCAAGTTCCAGCACCTCGGTGCCCTATCCCCTGCGTTCCACCTCGGGCGTTGAGGCGAAGAAGTGAGCGACAGCCAAGTGGCATAAGCGTTGCTCACTGTAGGCCAACCGCGCTTCCATCCGCGAAGCGTCTATTCACTAGCGGCGGTGCCGCATCACGCCAGCGCACATATGTAGCGCTGAGACTCGAGGCAGACGGACCGAAAGTGACGCTAACGCGCTCCTCCCGGTCGCTCCGAGTTCACCCCTTGTCTTCATTGCGTACGCGGCGCCGCGATAGGCTGCGCACGTCTCAACAAAAGGAGCCGTTGACATGTTCGTTCATAACAAGCGCCTGCAATATACAGTGCGCGTGGCTGCGCCGAACCCCGGCCTCGCTAACCTGTTGCTTGAGCAGTTCGGTGGGCCGCAAGGCGAATTGGCTGCCGCGTGCCGTTATTTCACCCAGGCGGTGGCGGAAGCTGACCCCGGCCGCAAGGACCTTCTGTTTGATATTGCGACAGAGGAATTGAGTCACCTCGAGGTGATCGGTTCGATCGTCGCAATGCTGAATAAGGGTGCAAAAGGCCAACTGGCAGAAGGCGTCCAGCAAGAAGCAGAGCTTTACCGCTCGCTGACCGGGCCGGGGAACGACTCTCACATTACATCTCTGCTGTATGGCGGCGGTCCATCTCTTACCAACTCCGCTGGCGTGCCTTGGACCGCGGCCTACATCGATACGATCGGCGAGCCCACAGCCGATTTGCGCTCCAACATCGCCGCTGAGGCGCGCGCAAAAATTATCTATGAGCGTCTCATCAACATCACGGA
>NZ_FCOM02000315.1 GCF_001544695.2 Caballeronia arvi | reverse complement strand
ACAGCCGATTTGCGCTCCAACATCGCCGCTGAGGCGCGCGCAAAAATTATCTATGAGCGTCTCATCAACATCACGGACGATCCAGGCATCAAGGAGGCGCTCGGCTTCTTGATGACCCGGGAAATTGCCCATCAGAAATCGTTCGAAAAGGCGCTTCATTCTATTCAGCCGAATTTCCCACAGGGAAAGTTGCCAGGCAATCCCTCATTCACCAGTGTCTACTTCAACATGTCCAAGGGTGACGATGCCCGAGGTCCCTGGAACGAGGGAGGCGACTGGCAGTTCGTCGAAGAACCTCAGCCCGCTGTTGACGGCGGGGACGGAACGGCGACCGTCACGGTTACCGAAGCGGACTTGCAGACGTTGCAGTCGATGGCCTCGCGAACCGCGTCCGATCCCACAGCAGACCCCAGCACCGGCGCTGACCTTGGCGCAGGCAAGCAGGTTTGATCGACGCGGGTCGCACGACCGCGTGCGCTGCGCGCGGTCAACCAACCAAACATTAAGCCAAACATTAGGAGCTTCACATGCCTACGGTCAGTTCAAGAGGAACGGTTACGGTTCGTCGCAACCCGATAGATTGGGCGGCGGGCGCCTTGGTCATCATTGGCGCGCTGAACTGGGGGCTCGTCGGTCTGATTCAGCTTGACCTCGTAGCCACACTCTTCGGTGCGGGTTC
>NZ_FCOM02000084.1 GCF_001544695.2 Caballeronia arvi | reverse complement strand
TTTTGCGATCAGCTACGTGCCAGAGGCAAGAAAACCAAGGTCGCCTTCGTCGCCGGCATGCGTAAGTTGCTCACTCAGCTCAACGCCATGATGCGTGACGCCAAACACTGGAACCCCTCCAAACCATGATCTTTTGCGCTTCAAACCTTGACATTCAATACAGTTGCTTTCTTTGCGTCGACCAGAGTTGGCGCTTTAGCGCTTACTCTGGTCCCGAGCAAAGAAAGTGACTGCCGCCCCGCACAGGGGCAGAGCAAATAGACCGACATGAAAACGGGATCCGGCGACAATACGAGCGAATGCCAAAGCAAAACCCGCTCGGACTACGGATAGAGATATATGGCCGTATAAAACGGATCGAGTCGAGAAATTTCGGCTTACCATGACGACACAAGACACGAGACGCTGACTTCGGCGGCGTGCCGATCGAGCGAAAAGCAAGGAGCGCCCATCATGCGGACACGAAGTGCAGCGCTCGGACGGCGCGATTTCCTTCGCAGGTCCGCATTGCTGCTACTGGCTTTCGGGCACGCGAGTTCGGGACGGACAAACGAAATTCCAGCGACGCCCGCCTGCACCGACGGACACGAACCGACGCGGCGGCAGACGGCGGGGCCGTTCTTCCTGCCGCACTCGCCGCAGCGCGCATCGCTGCTCGAACCGGACATCGATGGAACGAAGATCGTCCTGAGCGGACGTGTGTGGACGTCGGCGTGCCGGGCGGTGCCGGGCGCGCTGCTCGATTTCTGGCAAGCCGATGATGCCGGCGAATACGACGTCGACGGGTTCCGCTTGCGCGGTCATCAGTTCGCCGACAGCGAGGGACGCTATCGCCTCGAGACCATCGTGCCGGGGCCTTATCCGGGACGCACGCGGCACTTTCATGTCACGGTGCAGTCGCCCAACGGAGCGATGCTCGTCACCCAGTTGTACTTTCCTGGCGAACAGCGCAATGCGCACGACTCGCTGTTCGATCGCCGGCTTCTTATGACCGTCGACGACAACGGCGCTCGAAAGGCGGCCCGCTTTGATTTCGTGCTCGCGTCCTCGTAACGCGTCGCGGCGTCGAAGGCGTCAGGTCCTGTGCTCGTCGCACCATTTGACCGCCCATTGCCGGGCTGCCTCGACAGCATCGGCGTCGCTTCGATAATCGCCGATGTCGCCCGACCATTTCACTTCGCGGGCATTGTCATCATCCGAAGATCGGCGGAAGATTTTCGCGCGTGCATAGTAGTGGCCGCCCTCCTCGAGACACGCTGCGTCGATGCGAAACTTCTCGTACTCGAATTCCATGATCGTCTCCAGCTTCATATGCGAGTCTTAGCCCATGCGGAGCACGAACGATCATGAGAATGCGCGCACGATCGGTCCTGGCCATGCTGGCGACGGTGCTCGTCATCGTAGCCGTGCTCTTCATTCCGCTGCCGCGCGGCGCGTTGCCCGATACGCGGATCGTCAGCGTCGCCGTGATTCAACGTGCGCCCCCGGTCGTGTTCGAATTTGTCACGACGCCGGCGCATTGGCCGCAGTGGCATCCTTCGTCCTTGTCCGTTCAAGGGAACACAGGCCATCCGCTCGATGTGGGCGAGCAGGTCGTCGAGGAATTCCTCGTCGCGGGCCGACGCGGACGCGTCGTGTGGACCGTCAGCGTCAGAACCTTTCCCGCGAGATGGTCGATCGACGGCGTGATCGACGGCCGCCCCGCCGGCACCGTCACCTATACGCTCACGCCAGACGCGAACGGCACACGCTTCGTCCGCGAGTTCAGCTATCGCGCATCATCGTTGTGGTTCGCTCTCGTAAACTGGATCGCGCTGAAAGGGGCGATACAGTCCGAATCCGACGAAGCGGTGAGGCGGTTGAAGCGCCTGCTCGAGAGCGGGGCAGCGCCTTAGCGCTCCTGCGAGTACGCGTCGGTTCGCTGAAACGGCGCGGCGGGCAGTGGGCGGTCGTCGACGAAAGCGATCCCGGACCGGATCGCGAACTGCACTGCGGCAGCCCGGCTGGCGAAAATGCCGAGGTTGCCCAGCGAGTTGACCTCGCCCTCTTTCTTCCGAACAATCACGCGCGCGACGAACGCATTCCCCATCCGCACCGCGGACGGATGCACAGCGGCTCCATGATGGTAAAAAAGCATGAGGGCATCGGATGCGTTTCGAACACTTAAGACTCTAGTCGGGCGCAGGTGAGTCGCAAGGCCTTTTACCTTTTGCACTTAACTGCCTGTTGAAGCACTTTTGTCGAAGGGGCTGGTCGACCGTCACGAGACGGCTTTGCCAGTAACCGTGGCAAGTAATTGATCGCTCCGATAACGAGGTACCGGCCGTCATGAAGAGAACGATAAAGCCGCGTGCAGTGCTTCTATGGGCGCTCGGTGTCCTGTCGATAGCCGGCCTTGCGTTTGCGGCTCAGACGCTGACTCGCATCGCGCCCATCGGCACCGGTTATGCCGCGAAAATTCTCTGCACGGGCGTGTTCGTATCGGGCCGTTCGGCCGGGGAGGTCATCCGTGAAGACATTCGGGCCGGCGTGCATCCGCTCTTGCATCTGATAAGCCCGACGATCGATGTGAAGGCGCGTCGCGCACGGGCAACCTTCCTAGGCATGGCGGCGCGCGAAGCGTGGTTCAGACCGGGGCTCGGCTGTACATTGCAGATCGGCGATCACGATGGCCCAGTCGCGCTGCCCGACCTACGCCCGCTCGATAAACCGAACCCGCCAGCCCCGCTTGCGAAGACTACGGATGAGCCGAACCGGAACACGCTGCAAGCCGCAATCGACAGCGCGTTCGACGAACCCGACGCCTCCCGACCCAGACGCACGCGCGCCGTGGTGGTCCTATACGACGGCAAAGTCATCGCGGAACGTTATGCCCCGGGTTTCTCTGCGCAAACACCGCTCATTGGATGGTCGATGAGCAAAACGGTCGTTGCCGCGCTCGTCGGCGTCCTGGTGGGTCAAGGAAAGCTATCGTTGGATGCAACGCGGCTTCTGCCGGAGTGGAGCGCTAATGACGATCCACGCTCACGCATTTCGCTCGATGAACTGCTGCGCATGACGAGCGGGCTGCAGTTCAACGAAGACTATGATGACCCGCTCTCGGACGTGGCCGTCATGCTGTTCGCCAAAGCGGATCAAAGCGCGTTCGCCGCGGGCAAACCGCTCGTGTCGACCCCCGGCGCCCGCTGGAACTACTCGAGCGGCACGACCGAGATTCTCGCGCGCGTGATGCGCCGGGCGCTCGGCGGCACGGAACAGGACTATCTGGCGTTTCCGAGCCGCGCGCTATTCGAGCCGCTGGGCATGCGAACGGCCGTGTTCGAACCCGATGCGTCGGGCGTTCTGGTCGGCGCCTCCTTCGTCTGCGCGAGCGCGATCGATTGGGCGCGCTTCGGGCAACTTCTGTTGCAAGACGGGATATGGGAGGGCAAGCGCGTGCTGCCTGCCGGCTGGGTGCGTTATATGCGAACGGTCACGACACAGTCGCCGCGTCGCGATTACGGTGCTCAGGTATGGGTCAAGGTGCCGGAGCCTTTCAATAGCCGCGCGTCGCCACCGCCGGCATTGCCTCCCGATGCGTTTCATCTCGTCGGCCACGAAGGTCAGTTCGTGAGCGTGGTGCCCGGCCGCAAACTCGTCGTCGTCCGATTGGGTCTCTCGCGTCCCGAAGAAGCCTGGGATCACGAGACATTCCTCGCGCGCCTGATCGAAGCAATTGCACTCGACGCGAGCATCCATCCGCTTCCCGCGCAGACGCAATAGCAATCATTTCGACGCGCGCCGTGCTCGTCTTCTGGAACGAGCACGATCATGCGGCTCCAAAGCCCGCATTCGATATTCGCGCAAGGCGTTATACGCCGCATTCACCCTATACTCACGGGCTTGAGGAAGATCTGCTGTGCTTAGAGTAACGAGGCAATGCATTGAAGTTCTAAACGCAAGCGACCCAATCAGCGGGAACGAACTCGTTGAAGGCCAAACGCACCGGATCGAGCAGCGCGCTTACACCGCGACAAAAGGAAATACTTGAACTCGTAACACAAGGCATTAGCAATAAATCGATTGCCGCTCAACTTGGGATTAGCGTCGACACTGTGCGTCGCCACGGTGCCCGGATCAAGCAAAAGAAAGCGGCCGCAACGACATCGTCGATCGTTTGTCAGCATCTTTGGCCCAGACTCGATCATGCGCTCATACTAGCCTTGCCTGACAGCCTGTTGACGCCCGCCGAAACGCGCGTGGTGTCATTGCTTTGCCGTGGACTCTCCAGCAAAGAGATCGCACGTGCTTTAGAGATCAGCTCGCGCACCGTTGACAAACATCGCGAGCACGTTCTGCATAAACTCGGCATGCACTCGACGCGTCAACTCACATCGTGGATCGCCGCTCAATGCGCTAAGAACGGCATACCGATGGCGTTTGAAAAAGACTAAGGCGATGCTTTCACCTCGGGCCAATCGGCCTTTGATCCGGCCGATCGAAACTGAATAAGCGCACGATCATCGCATCGATCATGCGGAAGAAGCCATCCGCGCCATAGCCCGCGAGGAACGCGATCCCCGACGCCGACAGCGTCAGCACGCCCTCGCCCGAGCTCACGTGCCCTGCGACCGAACCCGGCGTAAAGAACAGCCCGACCGCCAGCCCCGCGATCGCCCCGAGTATGAGCCGGATGATCGCAAGCGTCTCGTCGCGCGGCGCAAGAATGCTGATGGTGATGCGGTTGCTGATATCACGCAGAAACGACGCGATCGTCCCGATCAAGCCGAACAGCAACGGCAACACGAAACTCGCATACGCGGATAAGACAAGCGTGATCGATTCGATGTTCTCCTGTGTCCCGGCGTATTGGCCGGCCTTGTTTTTCATGAGCGTCGGAGAGACGGGAAAAGGAACGGTCAGCCAGGAAGAAAGCCCTTGCTCCGCGAAATTCGCATCATCGCTGATGGCTTTTTCGAAGCGGGCCTGATAGTACGACCACTGGTTGCACAGAATCCTTATCTGATTGCTTTGTTCTTCGATCTTCTCGTTACATCGTATCGGCACGCTTGCATGACTCTGCTCGTCCGCCGGCAACGCCGCGTTTTCCTTGTCCGCCTGCGCGTAGATCTGATTGGTTACATCGGTGACGCTCTTTTGATCGTCCTCGAAGCGCGACGTGAGCTCCACGCCATACACGACGAGCCATAAGAGGATCGCGGAGAGAAAGGTGATCGCCGCACCGACGCGCGAGACGTTGCGATGAAAACATCGGAAGCGCTTTGCGCTGCGGATGAGCCCCGGATAAGCCGCCTTCGCCACGTCGGCGCGCGTCGACTCCCTCAGGCTCCAGGCTTCTTCGGCCCGCTTCTCGCGCCGGGTGCGGGACGCCGCCTCTTCGATGAACATATAGGTGTACGCGATCATGATGCCGTTGGCCGGACTGGCGATCGAGTTCAGCTTATCCTTCACGCAGAGCAGCAGCGCGGCGTCGTCCGCGCGTTCTTCGATGGAGCGCGTATCGGCCGGCGGATAACGCAGCGCGCAGATGCGTCGGATGATCTCGATCGACGACAGGATCGCGGCCGGCTGATCCGGCTGGCCTCTCTCGTTTTGCCGTGCCGGATAGTTGATGCCGCCGATATCCCAGATGTGCATCTCGTGGCGGCCTGAAATGAAATCGAGCAGCAGCAGGACTTCGTTGAGATCGCGCCGAAGAAACAGTTGTTCGCCAGGAGGCCGCGATGATGCGGTCGCCGGATCGTCGAGTTGCGTAGCGTTTGCGAGGGTATCGGGCAGAGCGTTCATGAGGCTTCGTGCATCGCTTGACAGGCGTGCTTACGTCGAATTCCGTTCAGGCGAGCAGGACGTCGCAGCATGTCTTGTAGCGTGCGTCGCGGCCCGGCTTCCCGTCCATCGCGGGATTGATCGCGCGCGTGCAGGCATCGAAGTCGCGTCGGTCGGCCGCTTGATTGCAGCCGCGCGACTTCCAGTACCAGCCGGCGCTGCGCGCCGCGAGCCGGTCGTCCGTCGCAAGCTGATCCGGATCGCTCAAGAGATCGACGCCGAGCGCGCGCCCGGCGTCGCGATAATTGTCTTTGAACGTGACCTGCTTGAGCCCGCGGCCGCGATAGCGCCAGCCGTCCCCGCTTGCGGCGTCGCCGTTGCCGAACCGGCCGCCATAAGCGAGATTCGCGATCTGCTGTTGCCTTGCGAGAGGCACCGCCTTCTCGCCGGGATGACGTCCGAGTTGCGCGCGCATGCTTGCGGGAACGCGCGAGAAGATCTTCAGCGCTTCCGGCGCATAGTTGAAGCTTTCGCTCAGCAGCCTGAATCCGCCGCTTTCATGCCCCATCTGTGCGATCCACGCGGCAAGGCGTGTGGGCGTGTCGATTTCGAATTCATCTGCGGCCGCCGTGAGTGGCGAGAGCCAGCGTTCGGCGAGCGCGGGTGAGAGGTTCGCTGCGCGCTGGAATGTTTCCATGTCCATACGACCTCCGAAGGAAAAGCCTCTCTCTTAAACATGATAGGGCGTCTCGCTAAGATCGATCGTCCATTTTTATTCCAGATAACTAACGTTTTTGCGCGATGAACATCGCAAGCACGGCTGCGGCAAACCTGCATGAGCTTGTTATCGGCGATTCATATATTTTCTGCTTAGTCAATACGCAAAGAGTGGCATACCTATAGTGTCTGAAAAATCCTAAGTTAAATACGCCACCGCGCACTTCGTTCAGCGAGTGGCGGCGCCCGATAACTTCTATAACGCGCCTGGATCCGCACAACCATAAAAAAGATCTGGAACGGTCAGGCACACCGGGTGCGAGCGATCAAAGCCGATTGCACGAACGTCCGGAATGACTTTCAATTGCCCACTCTGTTTTCGCAGTGGCCTTTATTGAATCGTGATCGAGCGCGTGGATTCACGTATGACGCCGCCGGATAATCTCGCGTGCGTCCATACGGTGATGTCGGATAGCTTTGATCCTCAATTGGATGTTTTGGAGTACAAACCAGAACGTGCGTCCGGATGTGGCGGCGTTCGGAGGGATGAGTCATGCCAATAACCGGAAGCGTCTCCGACAACATCAAGCGCAGTCGGACTGTCATCCACGTTCGCAACGCCGCGGGGGCAGCGGGCGGGTTTTTCGTCGAAAATCCCGCAGAAGCGAGACCGATGCTCTTCGTCGTTCGCGAGCGTCCTTTCACTTTTTCGGTCGCCGGATCGGGGCGACGCGGTTTTCAGGCGCGGCTCGAGATACGCGGTCGCGAACGGCCCGGCGCGCCCACGCAGGCGATGATCGTGCAGAGCGCGGACAACTTCGATCCGAACGGCGTCGATAGTCAGGGCTCGGTGCTGCTCGACCACTGGCACGACAGCAATCGCGCGCTATCTGCCGTCCCGCGCGATGTCGTGAAACTCGACGGCTCCGACATCGATCCCGACGACCGTCAGGTCATCACGCTCAAGATCATTCCGCTCATCAGGGTCGACGCGGCCGGCTTGCGCTGGACCGATCTCGGCCCCTTCTGCTCGCGTCAGGACTATGAGGAACTCGCGGCGTTGATGGCCGCCTATGCGCCCGGAAAGCTCTTTCAGAACGTCCCGAAGGACGGCATCGCGAAGTTGATCAAGGATCTGCGCGAGCTGAAAAGCACCGATGGCCTCTTCGACGTCGATACGCAATTCATCTCGGAAGGCATCGCGGGGCGCATTCCGGAACGTCAACTCGTCGACACCGACTCGCTGTTTGACGTGCCAGCCGATTTTTCGAAGCCCATGCCGACAAAGCCCGCGGCTGCACCCGCTCCCGCGCCGGTTCCGGCGCCCGCCCCGCCCGCGGAGTTGCAGGCGGTGCTGACGGAAACGAAGGGAAGCAAGGGCTACCTCGCGCACGGGGGACCGCTTACGGCGCGACCAGCCGTGCCCCTCGTGGCAGCGGAAGCCGGCGGGGAAATCGCGGTCGACATCACGTTGATCATCGTGGACTCGCCGGAAGCGCTCGAACTCGCGCGCAACAAGATCAAGCCGGCATAGCGGAGGAGGGGCTCAAAGTGATCAGCTATACGCTCCAGGCGCGCGACGGCAAGTCGCGGGCCGACGCCGCGCCCGATGGCGCGACGCTCGCCGAATTGCGCAAGGTCTTCGTCCGCACTGGCGAAATGGACAGCGAGGACCAGTTTCGCAGCGGCGCCACGGCGCTCGCGCTCAAGGTCGTCGCCAGCGACGAGGAAGGCGCGACGAAGATCGCGGACAGCATGGTCGTGGCGATCGTGCCGATCCGGCGCAGCATCGCGTTCACCGACAAAGCCGGCGCGAAGCATCAGGTCTTCGTCCGGCCCGACGAGACGCTCGCCCAGTTCCGCAAGAACAACGCGAAGCTGATCGCCGACGCCGACGTGTTTCTCGTCGACGGCAAGGCGCTCGGCACCGCCGACGAGGACGACACGTACCTGCGTCGCTTCGACGAACTCTCGGTCAAGCGCGATGCGCCGCCCGCAGCCGCGCCGAAGGTCTACAAGCTGCTTTTGCTCAAGGAGGGCGGCAAGCCGAAGTCGATCGACTGGCCGGGCGGCGGCGAGGACAAGAAGCTCGAGGAGCTGCGCACCTTTCTCGGAGAAGAAGCGCCCGCCGATCTGCCGTTCCTCGACAGCTCGCAGAAGCCGATTCCGCTCGACATGGAGCCCTTCGAGACCGTGGGCGGCAAGCTCGGCAAGGCCGACGAAAAGCTCGGGTTCCTGCGTTTTCGCTTCGAGACCCCGCGCAAGCGCAACGCCGCTGCGACGCCGGGCGCGTCGCCCTCGGGCGGGCCGAGCACGGCCGCGGCGGCCGCCGCTGCGGCCGCGGCCGGCGCCACGCCGAGCCTGCGCGATACGCAAGACCTGCTCTCGCCATTCCTCGGCCGCCCGAGCATTCCCGCCGGTGCGCCGCAGGACGTGTTCGATCGCATGGACCTGGCCGATCAGGCCACGTTGCTCGCCGCGATGCGTCATCTGCATGGACTGCGCTTCGTGCTCGCCCCGGACGGCAGCTACGAGCTCGAGCGCGCGATGCGCCCGGCCTTCGACATCGAAGGGGCCGAAAAATTCGTCTCGGTGGTCCGCCCGGCGACGTCGACGCGCTTCTCGGCATCGGCGACGCAGATTCGCACGCTCGACGCCATCGCTTCGTCGCTTTCGTGGAACGTCGGCGGCTCGGTCGGTGTGGAAGGCAAGGCGGCGAGCCTCTCGGTCAAGTCGGATTACAAGGAAGAGACGACCCGGTCGAACGAAACGGCCAGCAGCGAGCTGCATCTGCGGGTCGAGTATCTCGTCGCACGCGGGGAGGTGGTCATCGACCCGCGCAGCGTCACGCTCTCCAGGCCTTTCTTCGAGGATGCCAGCGCGCTCGCTGCCGACGCGAGAAGCAAACCGGGCGAGGACTGCGTCGACGCGCTCGCGCGCATCCTCGACAGCTACGGCACCCATGTGCCGCTGCGCACGATCTTCGGCGGCAAGCTGATCTATCGGCAGGACCGCGAGATCAAGGCCGGCACCGACAAGACAAAGACGGTGCACGATTTCAGCAGCGACGTGCAGGGCAGCTACAAGACCGTGACGGTGAGCGCACGCGGCGGATTCAAGACCGACGAGTCCGCGACGAAGATCTACGAATCCGCCAATCAGGCGATCGAAGTGACGGCTTCCGGCGGCAATCCCGCGCTCGCGCTCGATCCATATGGCTGGGCCGCGACGTTGAGCCACGCCGGCTGGTGGAACACGATCGCTTTCGCCGACGTCGTGCCGATCTTGTCCCTGCTGCCGAAGGACCTCAAGGAAGCCATCATTCCGGTCCTGCTCAAGTCGAACGAGCTGGCGTCCGCATTGTCGACGCCGATCGACTGGGCGACCTACCGCGCCCAGATGCTGAAGGAGTTCATGCGCACCCAGCGGGGCGGAGAAGAGATCAGCCTCGACGCCAGTCCGGCGCCATCGGCTCAGCCGGTCGCGTCGCCGCCGATAGCGCCGCAACCGGTTGCGAATCAGCCCGTCGCACCACAGCCCGTCGCACCGCAGCCCGTCGCACCGCAGCCGGCTCCCGTGCAGGCGGGGCAGCCGCAAACCCAGACACAGCCGGTCAGGCCAGGAGGCGAGGAGGTGGACATCTGAAATGAATCTTGGGCCGCTCCCGATCGTCGGCGCGCGGCAAGACTGCAGAGGACAGGACCATGAACATCGAGAAGATCAGTCTGAAAAACGGCGGAGGGTTCGTCGCCAAGCTACACGTGATCGCCGCGCCGGCTACCGGCGGTGAGGGCAAGACCTATCCCGACAACAACGACATCCCGCTCGGTCAGGAGCGCACGGTCGACCTGGCCACGCTCAACGTGCCGGACGGCTCGAAGGTCAAGCTCAAGGCCATCGTGGTCTGGGGCAACGACAACGAGGCGCAGCAGGCCTTCACGTATCAGAAGGGCTGCGGGAAGACGGCGCACTACAGCATCACCGGGACGACGCTGAGCAACGACCTCGGACTCGTCAACGTCAACTGAATCGACAGGGAGAGCATCATGGGACAGTTCGTTACGCAGGTTCGCGTGCGAGGCCAGGACATCGACTGGACTGCGCAATCCGGCGACCTGGAGACGCAGAATCTGTCGCTTACCGCCGGACCGCATCCGCCCCAGTTCGTGCAGCACGGGACCTACCAGATCACGGTTCCGGGTGAGAACGAAAGGGCCTGGATGTTCATGGGCATGGACGGGAATATCGCGAACTTCGCGCTTTACGGCGGTTGAACGGGCCGCCGTCCGCGCAGCGGCGTGCGCGATCAGGAACCGCTGGACGAACGCGCACGCACGTACTCGGCCGATCGCTTCGCGCGCGCGGCCTTCGCCGGACGCGGCCGGAAGATGTCCCATACCGCGATCAGAGAAAGCGATACGACAGCGATCAATGCGAGCGTGCCGATGAATTCGAGGAAAGCCATGTTCGTGGTCCGGTCAGAAATGCAGGGTGTCGAGGTATCTGCCGGACTTGAGTATGCGCAGCGCGGCGCGGAATCGATGCCGCGAGAAGGCGTCGAAACAGGCGTCTGTTCGACGTTTGAGCGCCGCGGCGGGAATCGGCTTACTGGTCGGCGAATTCCACGCGGTTGCGACCGCTGCGTTTGGCGCGATACAGCGCCGCATCGGCGAGGCCGTACGCGGTGTCGAAGCCGGTTCCGGCTTCGTTGTTGCTGACGCCGAAGCTCGCCGTGATGCAGCGATCGACCGGCGGCACGATCAGCGATTCGCCGATGGCTTCCCGCATGCGTTCGGCAAGCAGCGCGGCGCTGTCCGGGTCGTGACCCGGCAACAGCACCGTGAACTCTTCGCCGCCCACGCGGCCGATGAAGCCTCGCTCGCCCACGATGCGCCGCAGGCAATCGACGACGCCGAGAATGACCGCATCGCCCGTCGGATGACCGAAATCGTCGTTGATGCGCTTGAATTCGTCGATGTCGAGAACGATCATCGCCGCGCTCTTGCTGCGCAGCGTCTTGGTGGCGCGTTCGATGACGGCGCTGCGGTTCAGCACGCCCGTCAGCGCATCGTGCGACGCGCGATGCGCGAGCTGGTGCGCAAGCGCCTGCATTTCGCGTTCGGCACGGTCGCTGCGGCCGATCAGCCGCCGCGTTTCGCGCATCAGACGCTCGAAGTGATCGATGAGCTCCCCCAACGACTGACGATACTCCGCGCCATTCGCATCGCTGACCGCGTGCATCGCGCGGGCCTTGCGCAGCGCCGCGCGCTCGTTTTCGAACAGATCCGGCGCGGCGGCCGGGCTTGAGTCTCGGGAGAGTGTCGAAGCCACTTTATCGTCCCTGATGAGCGATCGGACGATCCGTGAACTCGATGGCGCCGAAGTCGGCCTTCAGTTCTTCGCCGAATTCGGCGATGGTCTCGTCTTCCTCGTCGTGATACCAGTTCATCAGCACGCGGCTGCCGGACTGCGCCGCCTCGTCCAGCGCATCGAACATGCTGAACAGCATCTTCGTGCTCGAGCTGTTGAAGTACGTCAAAGCGACGTCGATGGTGATGACGGCGCCCGCGCTCCCGGCGAGGTACTTGCGCATCTGCTCGATGACAGGCGCATAAAAAGCCGCCGCGTTCTCGGGGTATGACTCGCCCTTGATCAGCAACGCGTGCTCGTCGAAACGAAAATCGACCTCAGGCGATGTCGTCGTAGCGGCAATGTGAAGGTTATCCATGATTCGTGCGCCTTCTTAGATGATGGCCATGAGGCAAAACAGCGTGGTGCCGGGTTCGTCGGCACGCGGATGAAAAGCGAATTCGAGCGGCGCGCTGGCGTCGCGCGCCATCGTCAGAAAGCCGAGGCCTGCGCCCTTGCTGTCTTCGGGCGCGTCGGCGCGCAACGACACCTTGTACGCCTGCCGGATCTCTTTGAGCGACATGTTGCGCAGCGGCTCCAGCTTGTTGCGCAGACTCTCCACTTCCGAAGTGGACATGGGATTGACGCAGAGCATCACGTGATGCTCGCCGTCCTTGGAGATGCACACGGCGCCTTCGCGTATGGCGCCGGTTCCTTCGCCGCCAGGCTGCAACGCATTCGACGAGTAATGAACGATGTTCTGCGACAGCTCGACGAAGGACGAGAAGAGCTTGCGGCGCGTCGGGCCGCTCACGCCGGCGACTTCCAGTTGCAGCTTCACGACCTCGCCCATCGCCGCGACGATGTTATGCGAGAAGTAACCCTTGTGATAGAAGAGCACGTTGCGCCGCTGCGCCAGATCGAAAAAGGCGCTGTCTTGATCGAGTAGTTGAGACATGTGGAATTGACTAGATACGTGCACAAAAGAACGTGACGTCATCGCGGCGCGGTTGCACGCTTTGCCACTGCGCGAGTGACATCCGAAGGCGTTCGCAGATCGTCGAAGTGGGTTCGGCGCGATGCTCGCGAATCGCATCGAGGACGCGACGACGGCCGAAGGAAATGCTGCGCGGACCGCCGATCTGATCGGTCAGCCCGTCCGTGCAGATGAACATGAGGCTGCCGGGCGGTAGCGAAACCGTGTGCAGATTCCATGCGTAATCCGCGCGGCTGTCGACGTACCCGACGCCCATGCGATCCGCCGCGATCGTTTCGAACTGCTCCGCACCGGGCAGGAGGATATGCAGCGCAATCCTCGCCCCCGCGAAATGCAACTCGTTTTCCGAGGCATCGAACCAGAAGAACGCGGTGTCGAGGCCGTCGTTGGATTGCGGTCCTCCGGCGGCGTTGTTCACTTGTCCCAGCAAACCCTTGACGTTGCGATTCACCGCCGACAGCAGCGCGGCGGGATCGCGCGGACCGATCTGTTCGATTGCCTTCGACAGCGACGCCGAAGCAAGCAAGGTCATGAAGGCGCCGGGCACGCCGTGACCGGTGCAATCGGCCAATGCACCGAACCAGCCGTGCGGAAAGGCCGCGAAATGATAGAAGTCGCCGCCGACCACATCGCGCGGTTCCCAGACCATCGCGGCGCCGCGAAGCTGCGTCGACAAGGTGTCGTCGGAAGCGCGCAGCATCGCGCGTTGAATCACGCTGGCGTACTCGATGCTCTGCATGATCTGGCGGTTCTTCTCCGCCTGCATTTCCGCCACTGCGCCGACGAGTTCGAGACCGCTGCCCACGCCTTTGAAGCGTCCGTCGCGCGTCACGATAAAACCGTCGACGAGCGCTTTCTCGCCTGCCTCGACCGTTTTGAATGCGAGCGATTCGATGCTCACGTCGGCATCGACGATCAACGGCTCCTTGTCCATGAACGCGATACAGCTCTTCTTGTCGTAAAGCTCGCGATGAAAGGGCTTGCTCATCTCCGACATGAAGATATCGCGATTGATCAGGCCGATAGGGCGAAGGCCTTCGATGACCGCCAGGCTGCCCATGTCGCGACGCGCCGAAAAGAGTTCCATGACCAATGAGTTGGAATCCTCCGCGTCCACGAAGGGCACCTCCTGGCACAGGTCTGCGGCGATGCGCAGATCTCTCTGCCCGGGAGAACGGCGAAACCGCGAGAAAGCTGGATGCATGACAACGCTGGCCGATGTATGAAGAAACATTGGAAGCTAAGGTTTCTGTATGTACCTTTTGTGACAAGACGCGCATCAATACGCTCTTGTGATGCGAATTTGATGAACGCATAGGATCGCAAACGTTTGCCCGCATTTTTGCCGCGTCGCGGCGAACCCATAGCCCGGCCGAACGACATGCCGTGAAACGAATTCCCGCTCAACATGCGTTTCGGTTTCGCCTATCCTTATTTTGGCTTTTGCGGCGGTCCTTTAACTAAAAACGAACGATCGAAATTTTGATCGGATCAAATGCCGGTGACAGAGAGCCAGCATCCAAAAACAGTCCCCCACCTTATTTACTTAGGATATCCAATCATGGACAGACGAGAGTTCATCAAGAAGACATCGGCGGCCGGCGCGGCTTTGGCGGCCACTCATGTCACCGCGCAAAGCGCCGAGAGCCCGAACGCCGGCAAGCCCAACATCCTGTTCATCCTTCTCGACGAAATGCGTTTCCCCCGCGTCTTTCCGGACGGCATCACCGACGTAGGCGGCTTTCTCAAGACGTATATGCCGAATACGTACGACCTCTGGCGCAAGGGCGTCAAGTTCTCGGGGCACTACACCGCCGCGTCCGCATGCAGTCCGGCGCGCGCCGCGCTCGTCACGGGTCTTTACACGCAGCAGAACTGGCTGCTCACGACGATTCTCGATTCACCCGATACGCAGCTCTCGATACAACCGGTGCTCAACCGCCAGTTTCCGACGTACGGAAAGATCCTGAAATCGCTCGGCTATTCCACGCCCTACATCGGAAAATGGCATCTGTCGATCGTGCATAAAGGCGAGCGCCCGTTGTCGCTCTATGGCTTCGAAGGCATGACGTATCCCGATCCGACCGGCAGCAACCTGCAAGGCACGATCGGCGATCCGGGAGAAGGCTATCTGAGCGACACGAACATCGCGGCGCAGGCCACCCGCTACCTGCAGCAGCGCAAGCCGGGCGATGTGCCCTGGTGTCTGACCGTCGGCTTCATCAATCCGCACGACAAGGAGTTCTTTCCCGCGGGCACGGAGTTCAAACGCTTCACTGCGCTGTTCAATTCGAGCCGCTACAACCCGAACGGCTATACGCAGTGGATCGATTACACCGCAGGGCCGCCGGCCTACAACTGGGAGTTCAATCCGCTGCGCAATCCGCCGCCGCTGGGCTATCCGTCGACGGCGCCGAATTGGGAATCCGGTTCGCAACTCTCAGCGAACAAACCGCCGATGCAAACCTTCAATCGCACGATTCAGGAAGCCGTGTGGGGCGGCGTCCAGGACAGCCGCGACGCGGGATACGAAATCTCGGCCTATCCGACCAACCCGGACTTTCCGCCGCCAGCCGAGACGAAAGGCATCGCGAAGGCGCCGTTTCATTACTGGAAGCGCGGCCTCGATTCCTATACGCAGATCATGTCGATCGTGGATGAGAGGATCGGCGAGGTCGTCAATGCGCTGCCGCCCGACGTCGCGAAGAAAACCATCGTCGTGCTGACCTCGGATCATGGCGACTATGCGGGCGCTCACGGGCTGATCTCGGGCAAGACCGGAACGTGTTACGAAGAAGCGTTCAACGTGCCGCTGATCGTCGTGGACCCGACCGGACAGTACAACGGCGATCTCGACACCGTGCGCGGCGGGCTGACGTCATCGGTCGATCTTGTTCCGATGTTCGCCACCATCGGCAACGGCGGTCAGCGAAGCTGGATGACGGGAGACTACGCGCAGCTCTACGGCAATCGCCACGACCTGATGCCGATGTTGAAGAGCTCGACCGCGCCGGGCCGTCCGTATGTCGTGTTCTCGTCGGATGAGACCGTGCCCGAGGCGCTGAACTTCAATCAGTCGGCATCGCACATCATCGGCGTCAGAACCGAACAGGGGAAGCTCGGCACGTATTCGCACTGGGCGCCGCAGACCACGACGATCACCGGCAAGAGCGACCTCGAGTACTACGATTACGCGACCGAGCGCGGCCAGCTCGAACTGGAGAACCGCTATCGCACGCCGGCGGCGCGCGCGCTGCATCGGCAATTGATACAGGACATCCTGCCGAACGAGCTGCAGGCTCCGCTGCCGGGCAATCTGGTGGCCGCGCAGAACACCGCGCAGTCGCGGTATCTCGAGTATGTGCAGTTGATCAACAGCGGCGGCAATTTCGAACTGCCGTTCAAGATCGGGGATATCTGAGCACGCGTCCGGGCCGTTTCACCGGCCCGGCAACTTTCACCTTCCTTCCAGAACGCGAGAAAAGACGGCGGTTTGCAAGCCTGATCGCCGAATTGCCGTCGACACGCATCCCTTACGCTGATGACATCGATGCATGGCTTCGCGAAGCCGCATCCGGTCTGTCACGCGCCGCCCATGCGGCGCCCGGTCACTCATCAGCAAGGTTCTCGTGAAGCTCATTCTTTCGACCGCCGCGGCGGGCGCGGCGTTTTGCCTGTTTCTCTCCGCGTGCGGCGGATCGACTCCGTCCACGTCGGGCGGCGTGTATATGGGACCGGTTGCGAATGCATCGGTGACCGCGCATGAAATTGCCGCCGACGGCACCGTGTCCGACAAACCCTCCGCCGCCGCCGTCACCAACAGCGATGGCACCTTCGAACTGCACGGGACGCTGCGCTATCCGCTGCTCGTGCGCGCGACGGGCGGCAGCTTCGAGGAGGAATCGAACGGCACGGCCGCGAACCTCTCCGGCGAACTCGATGCGGTCTATCTGAGCGCGCCCTCGCAGATGGTCGTCTCCGCGTATTCGAATGCGATCGTCGCCGATGCGCGCGCCGCGGGCGGTCTCGTCGCGGGCAATGTGGCGGCGGCGATGTCGCGTGTGAACGCCTTCGCCGGCGATATCGACGTGCAGCAAACCACGCCGACGTTCGTCGCCGCGGGCACGGCATCGTCGGTCACGAGCGGCGCGAAGATGGCGCTCGCGCTCGGCGCGGAATCGGAGAGCCGCACGGCCGATGGCAGCACCCTCGACGCGAGCACGCAGGACATCGTCGCGCAGGCGGCCAATGGCGACACGCTGAGCTCCTGTCACGCGGGCGCGGGCGATGTTGCGGCGGACGGCACGCTCGGCGCGCCGGCCGGCGGCAACTGCTCGATCACGACGGGCGCCGCGACGTACATGGCGAATCCGCGCAACCGCTCGGGCATCACGTCGGCCGCGCAGATCGAGCCGGCGATGCCGGGCGCGATAGAGACCGCGAAGGGCAGCGCGGGCACGTGCGGCGACCGCATTGCGCTGCTGAACGACAATCTCGCGCTCTTCGACGGCCGCAGGAACGACGTGCAGGCGAAGCTCACCGGCAACATGACGAAGACCAACTGGGCGACCTTCCAGACGACGAGCAGCTGGGGCCCGCTCGCCGGCCAGTACGGCGCGATCCAGCCGCCCGCCGGATGCGCGGATATCGACACGTTTCAGCGCGAGCTCGTGATGGCGGTCGAAAACTACTGGGTCGATCAGAACATCAACTACTGCCATCACCACATTCCGGGCTGGCTGCCGATGGACGATTCGTCGTCTGCCGATCCGAAGTACCGCAATTCGTCGAAGGGCAGCACGTCGGGCGAGAAGAGCGACCCGGCCCAGAAGTACGGCATGACCTGCACCGCGCAGCGCAACGGCATCGATGGTTCGCAAGTCGTTCAGCATCAGGGTGAAGCGAGCGCGCAGGCCTTGCCGCCCGCGCAGATCCAGTGGCACGGCGTGGACTGCTCCGACTTCACCGCGTGGGTCTACAACTTCGCGGGACTGACGACGGACAATCGCGAAGTCGAAACCGGCATCACCACGCAGGCGTGCATGACGCCGGCCGGCGCGGCGAGCACGCACGCATGGGCGGGCCCAAAGCAGACGGGCGTGCTGCTCGACATCAACCACGGCAACTTCGATGACACGTCGAAGCATCTGTTGCCGGGCGATCTGCTCTATATCTCGGTGGCGCCGCCGAAGGTCGGCGGCGTGGCCGTTCCCGAGACGGCGACGTCGACCATCGCGTTGTCGCATGTCGTCACGTGGACCGGCAAGAAATGGTCCGAGCTGCGCAACGGGCCGGAAGGCTGGCGCTACGATCCGGCGCATATCGGCGAGCCGGGCTCGCGTCTGGGCGGCGATCTCGCCTACATCCTCGACGATAACGACGTGCTCCACGCGCTGACGACGCTCGATCCGTACATGATCATCGACAGCCATTACGCCGGGCCTGCTTATCGCCCGTTCTACGGCTGGTATCGCGGCAGCGTGTCGAACGTGCGACGCATCGTCGGCGCCGATGCCGCGCGTGCGAATCCGGCGCTCGCGGATCTGATCGTCGAACAACGCCCGTCGATGGCGCGTCAGGCCACGAAGAGCACGCTCGGCCAGATCGTGCTCGCGTCGAATCACGGTCTCGCGAACGGCTACACGCTGCAATACACGCAAGGCAGCAACGGCGCACTCGCGAGCTGCCAGCGAGTGGGTATCGCGAAGTAAATCAGACGGCGCGGCAAAGCCACGAACAGTCGCCTCTTTGGCGCTCTGCTCGGGCTTTTGACCGCGCCGCGCATCGCTACACTGTCCGGCGTATTCAGTCCAGTTCGACACAAAAACAAGGAACGGCGATGGCCGACGCTGTGAACCATTACTTCGTGGGCCTGACGCAGCAGGCCTCGGCGGGCGGCCTCGCGCGCCTGCGCGGTCACGGCGCGCTCACGATTCCGGCATCGCTCGTGTATCCCGTCGGCGCGCGTTTCAAGGATTTCGTGCAACCGCTCGTGACGCTTCTGAATGACGACAATCACGTGCGCGAGATCGTCTTGCGTCCGGTGCTCGGGCGCTATGGCGCGAGCCAGGAGCTATCGGTCGGACTCGAAGTGAAGGCCGCGGCCGGTTTCGATGCCGCCGCTCTCGCCGCACGCGTGTTCTCGCTCGCGTACGCCGCGGCTCAGACCGACGCCTTCGTGGGCCGCGTGCTGCCGCCCGGCGAATGGACCGATAACGCGCGCCCCGGTCTCACCGTGATGTTTCGCGAGCCGACGCGCATCGCGGATACGGTCGATCTGGTGCGCCGCATCGTCGAGTTTCCGGGCGAAGGCTGGGCCATCGACGGCTTCACGATGATTCCGTCGGCGCAGAGCCGCATCGGCATCGTGCAGGGGCTGCGCTACATCTTCCTTCCCGAAATCAGCATTCGCTGGGATCTCGACTTGCGCGAGCGCCTCGGCGCGAGCGAGGACGAAATCGACGTGATCCTGCTCGATCAGGCCACGCGCATCGGCCGTCTGTGCAAGGAGCTTCAGCAGGACCCGACGATCGAAGCCGCGTGGCTGAGCTGGTTCGACATCATGGTGGCCGGCATCGAGGACTATCGCGAGGTCATCGGCATATTGGCGGCGGAAGAGGGCGCGCGCGTCGCCGATCCGAAATCGATGACCCGCATGGCCTTCTCCGAAATTCTCCAGTTGACGAGTTCAGGCGTGCTGCAAAAGCGCCTCGACCATCTCGGCTTCGTCGCATCTTCACGGAGCGAAACAGCGTATGTCTGATCTGACCGCGGCCTTGTTTGCCCGCTACAACCGCGTCATGCGCATTGCGTTCGTCGGCGTGCTGATCGTCGCGTGCGCGCTCGTGTTTCTGCAATACAGGATGACGCTCGAAGCGCAAACGTCGAGTGTGAGTCAGCGCATGCAGGAGCAGGCCATCGCGCTCGATGCGCTCGTGCGCAGCAGCACCGATGCCGTCAATTCCATGCGCATTCAGAGTCAGACATGGCTGCGGCTGCATCCGCAAGGCGCGGCGCCTTCGCCGCTCTTCGACGCGCTGCGGACAGGCAACCAGCCCGGCAGCATCCAGCTCGACGCGTTGCCGCCGCCGTGGACCGCCGCGGACGCGGGCAATCTGACGGGCCTCGTCGGCCCGCGCACGCCGGCGCTCGATCGCGAGCTCGAGATGGCGTTGAGCCTGAACGGCACGTTCAAGACGATCATGGCGAACCTGCCGGGCGCGACGTGGGTGTATTACACGTCGGCGCGTCGCTTCATCGATATTTATCCGTGGATCGCATCGAAAGACTTCTTCTACGCGGATTCGCTCAAGCAGAAGGCATTCTTCACGGAAGTGCAGACCCAGCCCGATCCCGATCGCCCCGTCGTGTGGACGCCCGTTTATGTGGACGAGGCCGGCAAGGGCGTGATGGTCACGGCATCGGCGGGCGTGTTCGATGCAGGCCAGTTTCGCGGTTCGGTTTCGCTCGATCTGACGCTCGGCTGGCTCAACCAGTTCGTGCGGACCTGGCCGCCGGGACTGGGCCGCATGTTCATCGTCAACGATCGCGGCCAGTTGCTCGCCGATCCGAAGCTGGTGCGTGATGGCGCGCAACAGGTGTTGTCGGCTGACGATGCGTTTCCGCCGGAATTGCGAGGCGACGTGAAAGGCGTGCTGAACGATGCCGATGGCCGGCTGACGATCCGTGGCGACTATTACATCGAAGCGGTTGGCATCGACCATGCGCCGTTTCGTCTCGTGATGCTGCTGCCGCGCTGGAACCTTCAGCGCGTGGCGTTGGAGACGGGCGTGCCGAGCGTGCTCGTGCTCGTGCTGAGCCTGACGCTGATGCTGATGATCGCGAGCCGGATGACGTACAACGATGCGATCGTGCCTGCGCAAAAGCTCGTGCGCTATATCCAGGATGAAGACCGCGGCTCCGTCAAATCGATTCCCGATATTCCGCAGGCATGGCGTCCGTGGTTCCTCACGATTCAGAACGTGTTCAACGCGCATACGAAGCTCGTGTCGATCCAGCAGGAACTCGATGTCGCGCGGCGCATGCAGCAGTCGATCGTGCCGACGCGCTTTCCGTCGCGTCCCGACTTGCAGATGTTCGCGCGCATGGTGCCGGCGCGCGAAGTCGGCGGCGACTTCTACGATTATTTCTGGCTGTCGGATCAGAAGATCGGCATGGTGATCGCCGATGTCTCGGGCAAGGGCGTGCCGGCCGCCTTGTTCATGGCGGTGGCCCGCACGCTTTTGCGCGCGATCGCGCCGAGCGCCGCGAGTCCGGGCGCGTGCCTCGCGCTCGCCAACGATTTGCTCGCGCAGGACAATGAAGCGACCATGTTCGTCACGCTGTTCTACGGCATTCTCGATACGGCGACGGGCGAGCTCGACTATGCCAATGGCGGGCATAATCCGCCTTATCTGATCGGACCGGACGGCGCGGTGTCGCAATTGCCGGGCACGGGCGGCATGGCGCTGGGCGTGCTGGAAGGCACGCCGTTCGCCGAAGGGCGCGCGCGTCTCGAAGCGGGTTCCACGCTGCTGCTTTATACCGATGGCGTGACCGAGGCGTTCAATCCCGCCGATGAAGAGTACGGCGAACGGCGTCTCGCGCAACATCTCGCGCAAGTGAGGGGCGTGGAGGTCGAAGCGCTGCTCAAGGGTATTTTCGACAGCGTCGTTCAGTTCGCCGATGGCGCGCCGCAATCCGACGACATCACCTGCCTTGCGGTTCACTACGGGGCTTCCGGATTGACGACAGCATGAACGCGACCGACACGCTCGACATGCAACTGGACGCGCAGGCGCCGGATATCGGTGAGCTGGTGAATCGTTTGCAGGCGTTTTTCGATGAGCGCGGCTTGCCGGGGATGTTGTTTCAGAGCTTCGCGATGGCGTTCGATGAGGTGATATCGAACATTGCGGCTTATGGTTCGGCGCATGATCCGATTCGCGTGCAGGTAATGGTTACGGCGGGTGAAGTGCGGGCCGAAGTTATCGACGATGGTGTGGCGTTCGATCCACTTCAACTGCCGGACCCCGATGTGACGAGCAACGTCGATGATCGCGCGATCGGAGGTCTCGGCGTTTTTCTCGTGCGCAAGATGATGGATGAGGTGGCTTATGAGCGCCGCGGGCGGCTCAATTGTTTGATGTTTCGTAAGCGTGTTGAGGCTGAGCCTGATCTAACGAGGACTTAAATGAATATCATCGAAACGCGGGAAGGCGAGGTGCTGGTTGTGGCTGTGAGCGGGCGTATCGATAGCACGACTTCGAAGCAGCTCGAGGATGTTTTGCCGGAGCGCGTGCAGGTTACGCCGCGTGTGCTGCTCGATATGAGCGATGTGCAGTATGTGAGTTCTGCTGGGTTGAGGGTGCTGTTGAAGGCGGCGAAGATCGCGCGCGGTACCGGGCATGGGCTTGTCTTGACGGGGCTGCTGCCGCAGGTGCTCGAGGTGTTTCAGGTGATCGGGTTTGATTCGTTGTTTCGTATTGCGGGGGATCGGGGGGAGGGGATGGGGGTGTTGGGGGTGTGAGGTGTTTCGCGCGCCACCAACGCGTACTTGCGACTCAAATCAGCTGTATTAGCCTAGACCGCATCTGACAGGTAGTCGGAGAAGCAAAGGAAGAAAGCGGTTTAATGAGGGATCAGTTTCT
>NZ_FCOM02000092.1 GCF_001544695.2 Caballeronia arvi | reverse complement strand
ACCAGCCCGATGCGCCAAGATGAATGTGTCAGCTATGTCCCCGACGAAAGTGTCAACCATGTCCCCGGTCTATACACTGCTGCAAAGAAAGTAACCAAAGAAAGCAGCTTCTCCCAGCCTAAGCACTTCATGCCGGCCGCGGCACAGGCGATTGACCTAATGGCCCCCAGAGTAGCGAGTGCCCTCGTAGGTCTCGTCGGGCTTGGATCGCGCACGGTCTGATACATCGCGCCGCTTAGGGCGCTGGTGCAGCCCTTGCAAGCTCCGGCCGCGCTTCGCGGCCGACGGGTCAATCGGGTTTGCGTGCGCTTTATCGCTGCATTTGCGAACAGTTGGTTTCCCTTGCATACCCATCGGCAGCGCGTAGCGCTGTGCCGGAACTCTTTCGTGCTGAACCAGCGCCCTAAGCGGTGCGATTTGTCAGACCGTGCGCGATCCAAGCCGCGTGAGTTTTGTGAGGGCACTCGCTACTCTGGGGGCCATTCAACCAATCGCCTGTGCCGCGGCCGGTGTGAAGTGCTTAGGCTGGGAAAAGCTGCTTTCTTTGGTGACTTTCTTTGCAGCAGCAAAGAAAGTTACCCCCGCCCCGGGGAGGGGCAACGCAAATAAACCACCGCGAATACGGGATCCGGCGAAAAAAGAGAAATCACTTAGGCACAAACCCTCGCCCCATCGAAGCAAGGCTAAACGGGACCACTCCCCGTTGCTCCTCCACCCGCCGACGTCGCTCGATCACGACGCCCACCCCATCGACATCATCGAACTTTGCAGGCTTGGCCAGCGAAACCCTGACCCAATGCGCGCCAAAATCCGCGATGACCATCTGCGCGATCCGCTCAGCAAGGGCCTCGAGCAACTGCAAGCCATGCGAAGCGAAAAGACCCAGAATCGCCTCCCGCACCGCCGCATAATTCACCGTATCCTCGATGCGATCCGTCACGCACGCACGTATCGAAGGCACTCCGATAGCCAGATCCAGCCGCACCGGCTGCGCATCATGCAGCTCCGAAGAATCAATGCCGATAACGGTCTGCCCCGTCAGCCCCTCGATATAGACAATGTCCATCACACCGCTCCCATCGACGGAAGGTTGCGGCGCAACATAAACAGCTTCGCGGATCGGTTCGGATCGGCCCATATGGTCATCGCCGCAATAAGCGGTCCCTGTCGAGGAAGAAGAAAACAACGGCGCCCATCGCCGAATGTATCCGTAAGCAGCAAGCAAAAAACGGGCGCGTTTGAGCTCCTAAATGCGACTCCTTATTGAACCGATGCGTCATAGCATGTAAAGTTTTTGAGAACCGGGCCGATCGGGTCCCTGACAACAATCGGATAGCACACACTCACCCGACTACCCGGCCACGAGGCGCGCCTGCGAGCGGAGCACGCGAACAGCAGATCAGGCAGACAAGCCGCAGCGCCAACGTAGAACACAACAGATTCGGCGCCGGACGGCCGCGCATATCACCGCGCACCGGAAACGCGGCGCAACGGAGACTTGCCCCCATGTCGTCGCTTGGTGACGTAGACACGCATGTCCGGGAAGTGCTGAACATCGTCAATAATCCGCTGGCCGCACGCCGCGCCAGCGATTCGGTGGCGCAATCGTGGCTGCGCTGCCTCACGGAGTTCCAGCTCGATCCCGCGCGCTTCGTGATGCCGCCCGTTTTGACGCAGCACGAATTGACCGAGCGCCGCGAAGCCGCGACCGATCTCATCGCGTGCTCGAAGCTCGAAATGACCACGCTGTATCAGCAACTCGCCGACCCCGAACTCGCCGTCGTGCTCGTCGACGCCGACGGCGTCATCGTGCATCAGGTGTCGTCGGTGCCGTTCGGCGAAGCAGTCGCCGCCGACGGCCTGCGCGTCGGCGCACTGTGGAGCGAGCGCGAAGCCGGCACCAACGGCATGGGCACGTGCCTCATCGAGCGCGAATGTATCGCCGTATGCCAGCACGAACATTTCTATCCGCGCTATACGTCGCTCACCTGCTCGGCCGCGCCGATCTTCGATGAACGCGGCGGTGTCGTCGGCGTACTCGACGTGACGAGCCGCTCGAAACTCCTGCAACAGCACTCGCTCGTGCTCGTGGGCATGTCGCGGCAGATGATCGAAAACCGCTTGATCGATGCACGCTATCGTCACGCGAACATGATCCACTTTCACAGCCGGCCCGAATTCGTCGGCACGCTGCACGCAGGCAAGCTCGCCGTCAGCGACGAAGGCGTCGTGCTCGCCGCAAGCCGCAGCGCGCTCTTTCAACTCGATCTGCGCTCGCCCGCCGAGCTCTGCGGCAAGCGCATCGAGGAAGCGTTCAACGCGACGCTCGAAGACATGATCGCGCGCAGCATCCGCGGCTCGTTCCATCCGGTGACGGTCTATAGCGCGAAGGCGAACAGCCGCTTCTTCCTCACCGCGCAGACGCCGCGCGAAGGCGCGAGCGGCACGACGCGCATCCTGATGAACGATCCCACGTCGAGTGCCCGCTCGAAGCCCGCAGCGCGCAAGGACACGCGCGAACCGGCAAGCGCCGGACGGCTCGACAAGCTCTCGCATCTGGAGTTCGGCGATCCGCGCATGGCCTCGCAGATCCAGCTCGCCGCGCGCGTGATCCAGCGCAAGATCCCGATCATCCTGCGCGGTCAGACGGGCACCGGAAAGGAAGTGTTCGCCAATGCGCTGCACAGCATCAGCCCGAATGGAGCCGGTGCGTTCGTCGCGGTGAATTGCGCGTCGCTGCCGGAGAATCTCATCGAAAGCGAACTGTTCGGCTATCGTGCGGGCGCATTCACCGGCGCGCAGCGCGAAGGACGGCGCGGCAAGATCGTGCAGGCCAATGGCGGCACGCTCTTTCTCGATGAAATCGGCGACATGCCGCTCGCGTTGCAAGCGCGTCTCTTGCGCGTGCTTGAAGAGCACGAAGTCACGCCGCTCGGCGCGGAAACCACCGTGAAGGTCGACTTTCAACTGATCAGCGCGAGTCACCGGAATCTCGCCGAATTCGTGCAGACCGGCATGTTCCGCGAGGATTTGTACTATCGGCTGAACGGTATCGAGATCAACCTGCCGCCGCTGCGCGAACGCGCCGATGCGCTTGCGCTCATCGGCCATATTCTCGAAACGGAATCCGACGAGCCGCCCGCGCTGTCTGCCGAAGCGCGCCAGGCGCTGCTGTCGTATCCGTGGCCGGGCAATATCCGTCAGTTGCGTCACGTCTTGCAGATGGCGATCGCGCTCTGCGATGGTCCCGAGATACGTTGCGCACATCTGCCGCAGGAGATCGTGAACGGCGCCGTGCCAGCGACGCACGCCGCGGTGCGCGCACCCGCCGCAACGATGCAGCCGCCGCATCTCGCCGCCGATGCCGACACGTCCGCGCTCAACGCGATCCAGGTGAAAGAGCGTGAGACGGTTCTGCAATTGCTCGACGAGCATCGCTGGAACGTGAGCAATGTCGCGAAGGTGCTCGGCATCAGCCGCAATACGCTGTACCGGAAGATGCATCGTCTGCATATCCGGCTGTCGCACGACACGCCCGCATCCGACAACGCACCCTCTGACGCATGACGCAACCCACGCCCGCCCGCCGGCTCGACGAGTTCAAGCCCGACGCGCGCTTCGCGTGGTGCGTGACAGGCTCCGGTCATATGATCGAAGAGTCGATCGATCTCGCATTGCGTCTGCCCGGCGTCGATCTGTTTCTTTCCGCCGCCGGCGAGGAAGTGCTGCCGCTGTACGGCTGGACCATCGCGAAGCTGCGCGAGCACTTCAAGGTGTTTCGCGACAATAGCGCGAGCAGCGTGCCCGTCGGCATGATTTATAACGGTGAATATCACACGGTCGTGATCGCGCCCGCGACGAGCAATACCGTCGCAAAATGCGCGTTCGGCATCTCCGATACCCTGCCCACCAACCTCTATGCGCAAGCCGGCAAGCAATGCGTGCCGGGCATCGTGTTCGCATGCGATACCGCGCCCTCCGTCATCACGCAGACCCCGCACGAATGGGTCGAAGTGAGGCCGCGCGCGATCGAGTTCGAGAACGTCGAGCGGCTCGCGCGCTTCGCGCATACCACGGTGGCCCGCTCGCTCGACGATCTCAAGACCGCGCTCGATCAACGCCTGTCGGACCTGAAGCTTGCATGGAACACATCGTCTTCCTGACCGGACGGCTTGCTCAGCTGAGTCTTCAGCAAGTGCTCGAAAGCATCGCGCCCGCCGCAACGGGTACGCCCTTTACGTGGGAGGTCCGCGAGATCGGTCTTCAGGTCGCGGGGCTGATGACAGCCGACATGATCCGGCGGCGCGTCGCGGCGCCATTGACCGAAGGCACGAGCCGCATGATCCTGCCCGGCCGATGCCGCGGCGATCTCGATGCCCTCACCGCGCATTACGGCGTGAAGGTCGAGCGCGGTCCGGAGGAAGTGAAGGACTTGCCGCAGTTTTTCGGGCGCGAGGCGCGGCATGTCGATCTGTCGCGCTACGAGACGGAGATTTTCGCGGAAATCGTCGATGCGCCGCGCCTCGATCTCGATGGCATCGCGGCGCGGGCGCGCGAATACAAACGGCAGGGCGCGGATGTGATCGACATCGGCTGTCTGCCGGAAACCGCGTTTCCGCATCTCGAAGACGCGGTCGTGATGCTGAAGGCGCAAGGCTATCGCGTGAGCGTCGATTCGATGCGCGATGAAGAGCTCGTGCGCGGCGGCCGCGCGGGCGCGGACTACGTGATGAGCCTCAACATCGACACGTTATGGATTGCTGATGAAATCGATTCGACACCGATTCTCGTGCCGCGCGAGCCTGCCGACGTCGCCTCGCTCGATGCCACCATCGACGCAATGAGCAAGCGCGGCCGTCCCTTTCTCGCCGATCCCATTCTCGATCCGATTCCGTTCGGGCTCGCGGCGTCCATCGCGCGATATGTGTCCTTGCGCGAGCGCTATCCCGATGTGCCGATCATGATGGGCGTCGGCAACGTGACCGAACTCACCGAGGCCGATACGAGCGGCATCAATGCGGTGCTGTTCGGAATTGCGGCAGAATTGCGCGTAGCGGCGGTGCTGACGACTTCGGTGAGCCTGCACGCGCGGCGCGCCGTGCGTGAAGCCGATGTCGCGCGGCGCGTGATGTATGCCGCGCGCGAAACGCAAACCTTGCCCAAAGGCATTTCCGGCGATTTGTCCGCGCTGCACGCGAAGCGGCCATTTCCCTACGATGCCGACGAGATCGATGTTTTCGCGGCCGCGGTTCGCGATCCTAACTATCGCATTCAGGTTTCGGGAGATGGGATTCATGTCTATAACCGCGACGGGCATCATGTCGCCATCGATCCGTTCGCGCTGTATCCCGAGCTCAAGGTCGAGCATGATGGCGGGCATGCGTTTTACCTCGGCGTGCAACTTGCGCGCGCAGAAATCGCCTGGCAACTGGGCAAGCGCTTCGATCAGGATCAGCCGCTCGATTGGGGCTGCGCGGTCGATCGGCCGGAAGAAGATTTGATGGCGTGGAATGCGCCTGGAAGCACGAAGAAAAAGGCCTAAGGCTTCCATTTGATCGAGCAACCGAGCGCGGGGCATTGTTCTGTCGGCGCTTCGCGTTGTTCGGCTATCGCGCGCATCGCTTCGAACAGATCGCGGTGCGCGTTTGGCAAAGCCTCTTTGCGCGATGCATCGATGCGGCCGCGATAGCGCAATCGCATATCCCGGTCGAAACCGAAGCATTCCGGCGTGCAGACCGCGCCGTAGGCTCGCGCGATTTCCTGGGTTGCATCGTGTAGGTACGGGAACGGCAGGTTCCATTCTTCCGCGACTGCGATCATGCGGTCGAAGGCATCGTCGGTATAGACGGTGGCGTCGTTCGAGTTGATGCCCGCCACGTTGATGCCGATGTCATTCAGTTCTCGCGCGTCGCGAATCAGGTTCGGCATCGCGGCCTTCACGTAAGGGCAGTGATTGCACATGAAAACGATCACGAGCCCGTTCTCGCCTTTCAGCGTATCGAGCGTCCAGGTCTTGCCGTCGGTGGCGGGCAGCGCGAAATCCGATGCTGTCGCGCCAAGCTCTGCGGTCGGGGATTCGGTAGGCATGAGATAGCTCCCAATTGTTTCGATTGGCCATTCGGCATATTGGCGGGGTCGTCGGAGTCGGATAGCATCGGATTTCTTATTAGTTATCCGGAGGGTTTATGTACATTTTCAGTGTTGAAGAAGCGCAGAGGGATTTGCCCAAGATTCTCGAAATGGTCGCGGAGGGGAAAGACGTTGCCATCGGTGGTGAGCGGCCGGTGTTGCTGCTCAAGGTAAGGTCGGTCGGGAATTTCGTCGACAAAAACGGCAATCAGGTGGGGGGCTCGCTTATCGTATTCGATCCTGAGGACGAAAGCGCGTTCGAAGACGAGTCCTTCAAACCTTTGCCCGATGACATCATCGATCAGATGTACAACGGTCCGCTGTTTCCAGAGGAAGCCAACACCATCCACGAGAGCCGATGATGCGCGTGCTGCTCGATACTCACGTCTACATCTGGCGCGTGTCGAAAGATCGTCGGCTGCCCGCGCGCATACGCAACTCGATCGATAAAGCTCAGCAGGTTTACGTCAGCACTGCCAGCATCTGGGAACTATCGATCAAGTCCGCGCGGGGCAAGCTGGAGCCGAACGGCGAGCGCGCGATAGACGAGCTGGAAGCACAGCCGTTCATCGTGCTTCCGGTTCAACTCAAGCACGCGAGAGCTGTGCGCCGAATGCCGGACCTGCATCGCGATCCGTTCGATCGCGTGCTCGTCGCGCAGGCGATCACGGAGGACCTGGAATTCCTGACCGTCGACGGCGAACTCTCTGACTACCTTGCCGACATGACGCCCGCCTGACCCCGCGCCGCACGTTCCCCGAAAACGAGCGGCGCTCCCTCGCTAATACCTTTTCGCCATCGCCTCCAGACCCATCGGCCTGATGCGATCCGCGTGCCCCGCGCATCCGAACGCCTCAAACCGCTCGACACACAAGTCCCGCGCCGCCGCCGTCGCCGCCTTCAGTGCATGCCGCGGATCGAACTCCGACTTCGCCGACGCCATCGCCCTTCGCATCGCGCCGGTCATCGCGAGCCGTATGTCCGTGTCGATATTCACCTTCCTCACGCCATTCGCGATGCCGCGCCGGATCTCGTCGACCGGCACGCCGTAAGTTGCCGGAATCTCGCCGCCGTGCTCGCGGATGATCGCAAGCCATTCCTGCGGCACCGACGACGACCCGTGCATCACGAGATGCGTATCCGGAATGCGCGCGTGAATCTCGGCGATGCGGTCGATCGCGAGAATATCGCCCGTGGGCTGACGGCTGAACTTGTACGCGCCATGCGATGTGCCGATGGCGATCGCGAGCGCATCGATGCCCGTCGCCTCAACGAACGCACGCGCCTCATCCGGATCGGTCAGCAAGCGGTCGTGACTGAGCGCGCCTTCTGCGCCAACGCCGTCCTCCTCGCCTGCGAGTCCCGTCTCCAGCGAACAGAGACAACCAAGCTCGCCTTCCACCGACACGCCGACCGAATGCGCCGCCTCCACGACGCGCCGGCTCACATCGACGTTGTAGTCGTAGTCGGCGGGCGTTTTCTGATCGGGCATGAGCGAGCCGTCCATCATCACCGACGTGAAGCCGGAACGGATCGCCTGCTGGCACACGGACGGGCTCGCGCCGTGATCCTGATGCAGCACCACCGGAATATCCGGATGCGCCTCGACGGCCGCGAGCACCAGATGCCGCAGATACGGCTCGCCCGCATACTTGCGCGCGCCCGCCGACGCCTGCAGGATGACCGGGCTCTTCGTCGCCTCGGCCGCCTGCATGATCGCGTGAACCTGCTCCATGTTGTTGACGTTGAAGGCGGGCACGCCGTAATGGTGCTCCGCCGCGTGATCCAGCAACTGCCTCAATGCGATGAAAGCCATCGTGATGTCTCCATGCCATTAGCGAAAATTCAGGCGGCGACGCGGCGCGCTTCATCGACGAGCGCGCCGGTCGTCACGCCGAAATGCGCGAACAACTCGCTCGCGGGCGCCGATTCCCCGAAACGGTCGATGCCGATCACGCCGCCCTTCAAGCCGACGTACTGCCGCCAGAACGACGTCACGCCCGCCTCGATCGCGACGCGCGGCACGCCTTCGGGCAGCACGCGCTCGCGCCACGCGTTGCATTGACGATCGAACACGGTGGTCGACGGCATCGAAACGACGCGCGCGAGAATGCCCTCTTCCTTCAACGGCGCGACCGCCGCGAGCGCGAGCGCGACCTCCGAACCGGTCGCGATCAGCACGACGCGGCGCGCGTCGCGTTCGCAGGTCGGCGGCCAGTCGGCGAGCACGTAGCCGCCTCGCTCGATCGCATCGATCTGCGCTTCGTCGCGCGGCACGAAGGGCAGGTTCTGCCGCGACAGCAAGAGACACGAAGCCCGGTCGCGATCGATGGCGCTCACCCACGCCTGCATCGTCTCGACGGTATCGCACGGACGCCAGACATCGAGACCCGGAATCATGCGCAGGCTCGCGGCATGCTCGACAGGCTGATGCGTCGGGCCATCCTCGCCGAGGCCGATCGAATCGTGCGTGAAGACGAAAACCGTGCGTGTCTTCATCAGCGCGGCCATGCGCAGCGCGTTGCGGGAATAATCGGAGAACGTGAGGAAGGTGCCGCCGAACGGCAGATAGCCGCGATGCAGCGCGATGCCGTTCAGCACGGCGCTCATGCCGAACTCGCGCACGCCGAAGTGGATGTAATTGCCCTTCTCCACCGATGCCGAGACGTCCACCGCGTCCTTCCAGCGCGTGAGATTCGAACCGGTCAGATCGGCCGAACCGCCGAGCAGTTCGGGCAACGCGCGCGCGAGACCTTCGATCGCGAGTTGCGACGCCTTGCGCGTCGCGACCGTCTGCCGCGCGCGGTTCGCATCGTGCACGAGCGCATGCGCCATGTCGCGCCAGTTCGCGGGCAGCGCGCCGCGCACGCGCCGCTCGAACTCCGCGGCCTCGTTCGGATATACGCGCCGGTACGCGTCCATGCGGCGCTGCCAGCTTTCCTGCACGGCCGCGCCCGCCTCGCGTGCGTCCCACAGCGCGCGAATCGACGATGGAATATCGAACGGCGCATGCGTCCAGTCGAGCGCGCGGCGCGTGGCGTCGATCTCATCGGCGGGAAGCGGCGCGCCGTGCACGTCGTGCGTGCCGGCCATCGTGGGCGCGCCGTGGCCGATCACCGTCTTGCAGCAGATGAGCGTCGGCCGATCCGACTCGCGCGCTTCCTGCAATGCGCGCGACACGTCGTCGACATCGTGGCCGTCCACCGCACGCACCACATGCCAGCCGTAGGCTTCGAAGCGCTTCGGCGTATCGTCGGTGAACCAGCCGTCGACGTGGCCATCGATCGAAATGCCGTTGTCGTCGTAGAGCACCGTGAGCTTGCCGAGCCGCAAGGTGCCCGCAAGCGATGCCGCCTCGTGCGACACGCCTTCCATCAGACAGCCGTCGCCCGCAAACACATACGTGCGATGATCGACGATCTCATGTCCCGGCCGATTGAACTCGCGCGCGAGCAGCGCTTCGGCGAGCGCCATGCCGACCGCATTCGTCAGGCCTTGCCCGAGCGGGCCCGTCGTCGTTTCGACGCCGGGCGTCACGCCAACTTCGGGATGCCCCGGCGTCTTGCTGCCGAATTGACGAAAGCGTTTGATTTCATCGATCGACAGGTCATAGCCGGTCAGATGCAAAAGCGCATAGATCAGCATCGATCCATGACCGTTCGACATGACGAAGCGATCGCGGTCCGGCCAGTCGGGATCAACCGGATTGTGCTTCAGATAGCGGCCCCACAGCGCGACCGCGATCTCCGCCATGCCCATCGGCATGCCGGGATGACCGGAGTTCGCCCGACTGACCGCATCGACGGCGAGCATGCGCAACGCGTTCGCCATCTGTCGGGTATCGGGTGAGCGATGATGCCTGGGCAACACTTCAGCGACGGCATTCATGAGATGCCTCCTTTGATGCGATGTGAGAAACCTTTCTAAGCGCGTGCGCGCCGGTCGCGCAGCTGCAGAATCATCGGCGTGAAGATGAGCTGCATCGCGAGACCCATCTTGCCGCCGGGCACGACGATCACGTTGGGCCGCGACATGAACGAGTCATGCAGCATCGTCAGCAGATAGGGAAAGTCGATGCCCTTCGGCTTCGTGAAACGGATCACGACGAAACTCTCGTCGGGCTGCGGAATCTCGCGCGCGGTAAATGGGTTCGATGTATCCACGGTCGGCACGCGCTGAAAATTCACATGCGTGCGCGAGAACTGCGGGCAGATGTAGTTCACGTAATCGGGCATGCGGCGCAGGATCGTATCGACGACGGCTTCGTGCGAATAGCCGCGCATCGTCTGATCGCGATGCAGCTTCTGAATCCATTCGAGATTGATGATCGGCACGACGCCGACGAGCAGATCCGCATGACGCGCGATATCGACCTTCTCGGTGACGGCCGCGCCGTGCAGACCTTCGTAGAACATCATGTCGGTGTTGGGCGCGATGTCTTCCCACGGCGTGAACGTGCCCGCGTCCTGATTGTAGTGCGCGGCCTCGCCTTCGTCGTGCACGTAATGGCGGAACTGGCCGCCGCCCGTTTCGCCATAGCTCGCGAACAGGGTTTCGAGCTCCGCGAGCAGGTTCGCTTCGGGCCCGAAGTGGCTGAAATTGACGAGACCATCGCGCTCGCTTTGCTTCATTGCCTCCCGCATGCCGAGACGGTCATAGCGATGAAACGCATCGCCTTCGACGATCTGCGCATTGATCTTTTCACGCCGGAAGATATGCGTGAAGCTCTTCATGACGGTGGTGGTGCCGGCGCCGCTGGAGCCCGTCACCGCGACGATCGGATGTTTGACTGACATGCGCTTGCCTCCCATGTACGTTTATGTATTGAGCGCTGTTTCAGATGTAAAGCTATGCTTCCGTCTCCGGCAAAAACAACGAGCGTTCCTTGAACAATGGCGACGAGAACGGCTTGTCCTCGCCGCGATCGTATTCGCCGTGATACCGCTGAATGCGTGCGACCTCATTGCGCGAGCCGAGAATCACCGGCACGCGTTGATGCAGTGCCTTGGGTTCGAGATCGAGAATGCGCTCGCGTCCCGTGATCGACATGCCGCCCGCCTGCTCGACGATGAAGCTCATCGGACTTGCTTCATAGAGCAGACGCAAACGCCCTTCCATCTCGGGCGTCTTGAAGTCGCGCGGATACATGAACACGCCGCCGCGCATCAGGATGCGATGCACTTCCGCGACCATCGACGCGATCCAGCGCATGTTGAAGTCCTGCGCGCGGCAGCCGGTGCGCCCGTCCTTGCATTCCTGCACATAGCGGCGCACGGGGGGTTCCCAGAAGCGTTCGTTCGATGCATTGATCGCGAACTCGCACGAGTCCTCGGGGACGCGGATATCGGAATGCGTGAGCACGAAGTTGCCGACGTCGCGTTCCAGCGTGAAGCCGTGCGTGCCGTTGCCGACGGAGAGCACGAGCATCGTCGACGGACCGTAGATCGCGTAGCCCGCCGCCACTTGCTCGCGGCCCGGACGCAGAAACGATGCTTCATCGGGCGCGTCGCTTTCGTCGCTGGCGCGTCTGAGCACGGAGAAGATCGAACCGACGACGCCGTTGATATCGATGTTCGATGAACCGTCGAGCGGATCGAACGCGAGCAGATAGTCGCCGCGTGGATACGGCTCGGGAATCGCATAGACACCGTCCATTTCCTCGGACACCATGCCCGCGAGCAGGCCGTCCCATTCGCAATGCTGCACGAAGATGTCGTTGGTCACGAGGTCGAGCTTCTTCTGTTCCTCGCCATGCGTGTTGATCGAGTGTGCCGAGCCGTGCTGTCCGCCGAGCGCGCCGCGCGTCAATGCGGCGGCGATCGTCTTGATCGATGCGGCTACATCGATCAGCAGCGCGGAGAGGCCGCTCGCCGCTTCCGGTCCGGGCTTGCGGTCCAGGGTGTCGATCAGGAACTTCGATAAGGTCGTGCGTCCATCCTGCATCGCCTTCTCCTTCAAGCGTTATGAGTCGGTGAACACGCGGCTCGCGCGGATATCGCTGGCGTCGAGTTGCATGAGTGCGTTCGCATCGGCGGCGCCGCTGCCTCGTTCCGCCGCCTCGAAAAGACGATTCGCCTGACGCAATCGCGCCCGGTCGAGCGCATTGCGCACCGAGCGCGCATTGGCGAAGTTGGGCTGTCTGATGCGGCGCGCGAGATACTCTTCGAAGGCGCGGCGCGCGTCGTCGTCGAAGCGGTAGTGCATGTCGGTCAACATGTGCTCGGCGATTTGCAGGAGTTCGCCGGGCGCATAGTCGGGAAACACGAGGTGATGCGCGATGCGCGAGCGAAAACCCGGATTGCTGTGAAAGAACGTTTCCATGCGCGCTTCGTAGCCTGCGAGAATCACGACGAGATCGTCGCGCTGGTTCTCCATCGTTTGCAGCAGGATTTCAATGGCTTCCTGCCCGTAGTCGCGTTCGTTCTCCGGTCGATACAGGTAATAAGCCTCGTCGATGAAGAGCACGCCGCCCATCGCACGCTTGAGCACTTCGCGCGTTTTGGGCGCGGTATGGCCGATGTATTGGCCGACGAGATCGTCGCGCGTCACCGAGACGAGATGATTGCGCCGGATATAGCCCAGCCGGTGCAGCACTTGCGCCATGCGCAGCGCGACCGTGGTCTTTCCGGTTCCGGGATTGCCCGAGAAGCACATGTGCAGCGTGGGCGCACCCGACGCGATACCGAGCGTCTCGCGGGCGCGTTCCACGAGCAGATGCGCCGCGATCTCGCGGATACGCGTTTTGACCGGCGCGAGCCCGATGAGATCGCGGTCCAGTTCGGCGAGCACTTCGCCGATGCGCGATTCGCGGTAGAGCGCCATCAGGTCGGCTTGGGTTGCTTCGACGGTTGCTTCGAGCGTGGCTTCGGCGCTCATGGCTTCTACTCCTCATCAATAGCGCTCGCCGCTCGGGCGATCGGTGGCGTAGGTGCGGATCGCGTAGCGCTGGATGCGGCTTTTTTCGTCTTGTCGTTCCAGGCGGAAGCCTTTCTCTTCTTCCGGCCTGTTGACGATGAACGAGAGACGCATGGTTTCGAAGCCGCGGACCGAGTCGAAGGCGTTCACCTTGATGTAGTGGTTCGGATATGTCTTGCGGCATTCGTTCACTTCCATCAGCACACCGGCAGCATCGTGGAGGTCGAACATGGGGAGGCCCCACATTTCCCAATACGTATTCCTCGGATGCGGATCGTCGGTGTGTTCGACTGAGCAGGACCAGCCCTGGTCCAACGCGTAGTTGATTTGTGATGAGATCTCCTCATCGGTGAGGGGGGGCAGGAAGGAGAAGGTGCCTTGGGTTATTTGCATTTCGGTATCCTTAGGTTTGTTCGGGTTTCGTTTCGATGAAATCCTGTTTTCGTGTCGGTCTTTTTGCTCTGCCCCTGTGCGGGGCGGCAGTCACTTTCTTTGCTGCTGCAAAGAAAGTAACCAAAGAAACAGCTATCCCCAGCCTAAGCACTTCATACCGGCCGCGGCACAGGCGATTGACCTAATGGCCCCCAGAGTAGCGAGTGCCCTCGTAGGTCTTACCGGGCTTGGATCGCGGACCCACTGTGGCGTACCGCCGTTTAACGAACTGGTGCACCCCCTCCAAGCTCCGGCCCGCTTCGCGGCCGACCGGTCAATCGGGTTTGCGTGAGCCCACGTATTTGCTACGCCCACCGTTGGTTTCCCTTGCATACCCGACGGCAGCGCGTAGCGCTGTGCCGGAACTCTTTTGTGCTGAACCAGTATGCTCAACGTTATCGGGCGGCAGACCGTGCGCGGTCCACGCCCGGCACAACAATGGGGACACTCGCTACTCCGGGTTCCATTCAGCCAATCGCCTGTGCCGCGGCCGGTATGAAGTGCTTAGGCTGGGAGAAGCTGCTTTCTTTGGTTACTTTCTTTGCAGCAGCAAAGAAAGTGACTGCCGCCCCGCATAGGGGCGAAGCTAATAAACCAACTCCAATACGGGATCCAGCGAAGAAAACAAATCAAACCGCCACACTAGGCGTAACAGCAAAATCCGGCGTATCCGTAGAAGCATAGTTAAACGTGACATCACGCCAGGTATCAAGTGCCTGTTTCAAAGGCGTACACCCCCGCGCTGCGGCATCCAGAATATCCAGCCCCTCATTGACAATATCGCGCCCTTCGTTCCGAGCCTTGACCATCGCTTCGAGCGCGACGCGATTGGCCGTCGCACCGGCCTGAATCCCTTGCGGATGCCCAATCGTCCCGCCGCCGAATTGCAGAATGCAGTCATCGCCAAAGAGATCGAGCAGCTGATGCATCTGCCCGGCATGGATACCACCCGATGCCACCGGCATGACCTTGCGCAATCCCGCCCACGGCTGATCGAAGAAAATCCCCCGCGACAGATCGACTTCATTACGCGCCTCACGGCACACGTTGTAATAACCCTGCACCGACAAAGGATCGCCTTCGAGCTTGCCGACAGCCGTGCCCGCATGGGCATGATCCACACCCGCCATCCGAAGCCACTTCGCGATCACGCGAAACGAAATGCCATGATTGCGCTGCCGCGTATAAGTCCCATGCCCCGCGCGATGCAGATGCAGAATCATGTCATTGCGACGCGCCCATTTCGACATCGACTGAATCGCGGTCCAGCCGATCACGAGATCGATCATCACGATGCACGAGCCAAGCTCCTTCGCGAATTCCGCGCGTTCGTACATGTCTTCCATCGTGCCGGCCGTCACGTTCAGATAGTGGCCCTTCACTTCGCCGGTTTCGGCTTGCGCGCGGCTCACCGCTTCCATCGCGAAGAGATAGCGGTCACGCCAGTGCATGAACGCCTGCGAGTTGATGTTCTCGTCGTCCTTCAGAAAGTCGAGACCGCCTTTCAGCCCTTCATACACGACCCGTCCATAGTTCTTGCCCGACAAGCCGAGCTTCGGCTTCACCGTCGCGCCGAGCAGCGGGCGACCGTATTTGTCGAGCCTTTCACGTTCGACGATGATGCCCGTCGGCGGTCCCTGAAACGTCTTCAGATAAGCGACGGGAATGCGCATGTCCTCGAGACGCAGCGCCTTCAACGGCTTGAAGCCGAACACATTGCCGATGATCGATGCCGTGAGATTGGCAACGGAACCTTCCTCGAAGAGATCGAGCTCGTAAGCGATGTAAGCGAAGTACTGCGGCTCGTCGGCGCGTTGATTCGGCACGGGCTCGACGCGATACGCCTTCGCGCGATACATGTCGCACGCGGTGAGGCGGTCGGTCCATACGACGGTCCAGGTCGCCGTCGACGATTCGCCTGCGACCGCTGCCGCCGCCTCTTCCGGCTCGACGCCCGCTTGCGGCGTGATGCGAAAGAGCGCGATGACGTCCGTATCCTTCGGCGAGTAGTCGGGCTGCCAATAGCCCATCTCGCGATACTTCATGACGCCGGCCGCATAGCGCGAGCGCGGATCGGACGGATTGCGCGCCGCGTCGATGGCGGCCTTGCTGAAATCGTTCATTCCGTTTCCTCGACAGTGAGATGAGTGAGACATCGCATGTGCTGCCCTGCTGTGAATGCAGAGTAAGCACTGGTCGCAAGGAAAGGAATTCACGAATTTCTTGGCCCGCCTTAAGCTATGCCTTATTGGGTGTTAGCCCTGATGCGGTTATCGACTATGGATGGGACACTTTGCTCTGATTCCGTCACAGTCGGTGCGCGTGACGGGGGCATCGACGCTATTCGGCATCCGCTCCATGTCACTGGCATGGCGCTTGCATCGTCGAAGTGCCGGCCCCCTCCCGGCCGCCTGGCGGATTCGTCCGCATCGGCACATCATTGAAGCGGTTATCGAGGCTGCAACCCAACTCATATGGAGGAACGCGCATGCAATGGACCACGCCTAGCTTCACCGATATGCGTTTTGGTTTTGAAATCACGATGTATATCGCGACCCGCTAAACGCGGATCGAACCCGCACGAAGCCGCGATGCATCGTCTATGCGGTTTTTCGTGCGGCCCGAATTCATGCGCCGAGCCCTATGATCTACGAGACCATCGTGACGACTGCGGATCGCGAAGGCCGGGCGCATATCGCGCCGATGGGCGTGCGTTTCGAAGAAGGCTTCGCGATCCTCGCGCCGTTCCGCCCGTCGACGACGCTCGATAACGTCATCGAGACGAAGAGCGCCGTCGTCAACTTCACGACCGACGTGCGCGTCTTCGCCGGCTGCGTGACGGGCTATGCGCGCGACTGGCCGACGGTCGTCGCGAGCACGGTGCCGAGCGTGCGCCTCGCAACGACGCTTGCGCATACCGAGCTGCGTCTCTTCGAACTTCTCGATGACGAAACGCGTCCGACACTGCGCATGGAGTGTGTGCATCGCGAGACGCATGCGCCTTTCGCGGGCTTCAATCGCGCGCAGGCGGCGGTCGTCGAAGGTGCGATTCTGGTGAGCCGGCTTTTCATGTTGCCGCCTGAAAAGGTGGATAGCGAGATTGCCTATCTGCGCATTGCGATCGACAAGACCGCGGGCGATGCCGAGCGCGAAGCCTGGCAATGGCTGTTGCAGGCAATCGAAGCGCATCGCGCGAAAGCGCTTCATCCGTAGCATCCCTCTGGAGTTTCGACGATGACCGCCTTGCTCGCGAGCGTCCGCTCGGCCGATGAAGCATTCGATGCCGCGCATGCGGGCGCCGATCTGATCGACCTGAAGGAGCCGAGTGCGGGCGCGCTGGGTGGCGTCGCGATCGAGGATATCGCGCGGATCGTGCGCGAGTTGCGCGCGCGATATGCGGTGCGGCCGATCAGCGCGACCATCGGCGATTTCCCCAACGATGCGCTCGATGAGATCACTTCTCGTGTGCTCGATGTTGCTGCTACGGGCGTCGATTATGTGAAGGTAGGCGTTTCGCCTGGCGCCGGGGCTTCGGCTTGTCTGCAGCATCTGGCTGGCTTGCCCGCTGCCGTTGTGCCGGTGTTGTTATCGGACGATGGCATCGACCGGGAGCTTTTTGCGCTCGCTGCGCGGTTGGGGTTTGTGGGTATCGTGTTCGATACCGCGAACAAGAACGGGCGCACGTTGTTCGATTGTGTCGATGTGGGGGATTTGGTTTACTGCGTGGCCGATGCGCGTGCTCGGGGGACCATGACTGCCGTCGCCGGGTCGCTGGGTTGGGGTGATCTCGATTCCATTCGGATGGTGGCGCCGGATATCGCGGGGTTTCGTGGGGCGCTTTGTGATGGGCCTCATGGACGCATGGGCAGGCTCGATCCTGTGCGCGTCGAGAAGTGGGTGCAGGCGTTGCGGGCCGCGGTCGCTGTTTGAGTCTTTGCTTTGATTTCGCCGGATCCCGTGTTCGCGTTGGTTTATTAGCTTCGCCCCTATGCGGGGCGGCAGTCACTTTCTTTGCTGCTGTGTATAGACCGGGGACATGGTTGACACTTTCGTCGGGGACATAGCTGACACATTCATCTTGGCGCATCGGG
>NZ_FCOM02000149.1 GCF_001544695.2 Caballeronia arvi | reverse complement strand
CCCAGCTTCTAGGATCACGATGAGTGTCCTGACTGGAAGCTTCATCCGCCTTGCACACAAAAATTTGGACAGTCCCCGCTCGATTGTTGACTGGCCAACCGCGCTGCTCGCCGTTGCCACAGTTCTGCTGTTGTGGCGCTTCAGGAAGCTGCAAGAGCCTGTCATCGTCGCGACGGCAGCGCTCATCGGTTTGGCCGTCTTTCCGCTCTATCACCTGTACGCGCACTGAGCGGCGGTGCGCGCATCTGAGCTACTCGGAGTACATCATGGCAACTCGGCGCACTTTCATTCAAGACACTGCTGCTGTCGGCGCAGGTCTGCTGATGACAAACGCGCATTCAGCGGACGCGACCGAGCGCGCTGGCTATGTTGACAAGTTGACCGATACGGACGGCAAGTATGCCGCCGCTCCGCTACCGTACGCCTACGATGCGCTCGAACCGATCATTGACGCACGCACTGTCGAACTGCACTACAACTTCCACCACAAGCCTGCGGTGGCAGCGGCGAACAAGGCAGAGGATGGACTGGCCAAGGCACGCGACACAAACGACTTCGCGCTCGTGAAGCATCATGAAAAGGAACTCGCTTTTCAGCTTTCGAGCCACATCTTGCATACCGTGTACTGGACGAGCATCTCGGGTAAGGGCGGAGAACCTAGGAACGAACTGGCGAAAGCAATCGACAGAAGTTTCGGCTCGTATGCAAAGTTCAAAGCACAGCTCGTCGCTGCCACGATCGCGACCGAGGCCTCGGGATGGGGTGTAGTGGGTTATCACCCGGCCATGGACAAGGTCATGATCCTCCAGTGCGAGAACCATCAGAAGCTCACAGCCTGGGGCATCCAGCCGATCCTTGTGCTCGATGTTTTCGAGCACGCTTACTACTTGAAATATCAGAACCGCCGCAACGATTACGTCAATCAGTTTTTCAATATCGTGAATTGGGACAACGCGTCCATGAGACTCCAGGCGGCGATGCCTGCGCGCTGTGGCGCACGCGCGCCGGAGGCATTGCGATGATTCCTGCCATCACTCGCTTCTCGTCGAGATTTGAACTTCCGGGCGTCACCCCCGGCGTTTGGCGACTGCTCGCAGCGCGAAGTCTGCGCGGCTTTTGCGATGGATTCATTGCCGTGTTGCTCCCTGCGTACCTTCTCGCGCTCGGTATGTCGACCCTATCGGTCGGGCTCGTCAGCACGTCGACCCTGCTTGGATCCGCAATCGCGACGATCGTGGTCGGCTTGGTGGGCAATCGCTACTCGCGCCGATCGCTGCTGTTAATCGCTGCCGTGGTAATGACGGCAACGGGCGTCGGCTTTCTTAGCTTTTCGACACTATGGCCGCTGCTCGTGGTGGCATTCGTCGGCACAATGAATCCGAGTGCGGGCGATGTCAGTCTGTTTCTACCGATCGAACATGCATGTCTCGCCGAAGCATCGCAGGCGCAGGCACGTACAGCATTGTTCGCGCGCTACAGCCTCGTTGGCGCGCTGTCCGGCGCGCTGGGGGCGCCGCTGGCTGGCGTCCCCGACTGGATCGCCGCGCATTTCGGAGTGTCAGCACTGTCGGCCATGCGGGGCATGTTCATGGTGTATGCGCTTTCGGGCCTTGCGATCCTCGTCCTGTATCTTTACATGCCGCCGCATCAGCAAGTTACCACCACAATTCGCACCTCGTTAGGACCCTCGCGCTGGATAGTCATGCGCCTTGCGATGCTTTTCAGCGTCGATGCCTTTGCTGGAGGATTGGTGGTCAACGCGCTGCTGGCGCTGTGGCTCATTGCGCGGTTCGATCTTTCGATCGGCGGGGCAGGGGAATTCTTCTTCTGCACAGGACTATTGAGCGCAGGCTCGCAACTCGCAGCCGCACCGCTAGCGCGCAGGATCGGCCTGTTGAATACGATGGTATTCACGCATATCCCGTCGAGCCTGTGTCTTATCGCGGCGGCCTTCATGCCGTCACTGCAGCTGGCGCTGCTAATGCTGCTTCTACGGAGCGCGCTGTCCCAACTCGACGTACCCACGCGCAGCGCCTATGTCATGTCCGTCGTCACGCCATCGGAACGCGCTGCCGCAGCAAGTTTGACCGCAGTGCCACGTAGCCTCGCCGCAGCCATTGCCCCGACTATTGCCGGCGGTTTGATCGGACTAGGTTGGCTTGAAGCGCCGCTGATTGCATGCGGCGCACTCAAGATCATCTACGACCTGGCGCTGCTCGCCGCGTTTCGACATGTACGTCTCGAGGGAGACCGTTCATGAACCCATTGCAACAGATTCGGCAGCTTGGCTCTCTTATCGGCGCAGCGCTGCTGGCTGCTTCAATCGTTGTGTTCTTGCTGCCTCGCGTCGGGGCAGCAGCGGGCCAAGGTACAGCGGTGCAACTTCCGCTTCAGCGTGTTGCGGACATTCCGATGCCGGGCCGGACGTCTCGTTTCGATTATGCAAGTGGTGATCTCGAACGTCATCTTTTGATGATTGCCCACTTGGGCGACGGAGAGATAGTCGTCTTTGATACGCAAGAGGCGCGTGTCACGGCCACCATAAAGAACATCGCCGCCGTGCATGGCGTGCTCGTTGTTCCGGAGTTGTCGCGGGCGTTTGCGTCGGCGACCGGAACGAACGAGATCGTCGCAATCGACGAGAAGACGCTGAAGGTTGTCGCTCGAATGCCGGGAGGTGTGTATCCCGACGGCATGGCCTATGCGCCTGATGTGCACAAGCTTTATGTATCCGACGAGACGGGAAAGACTGAGACCGTCATCGACGTGTCAACGAACCGGCGCGTGAAGACCATCGCGCTGGATGGCGAGGTCGGCAACACGCAATACGATCCGGTCTCGCGGCATATCTTTGTCAACGTTCAGACGCGCCGGCAGCTGGTCGAAATTGACCCATCGACGGATGCAATCGTCGCGCGCATCGACTTGCCCGGAGCTGACGGGAATCACGGCTTGCTCATCGCGCCGCAATCACGACTGGCATTCATCGCGTGTGAGGGGAACAGCAAAATGCTGGTGCTCGACATGCGAACGGAGCGCGTGTCGCAATCGTTCGACGTGGGGCGAGATCCCGACGTGCTTGCGCTCGATGCTTCGGCACGCACGGTGTATGTTGCTGGCGAAGCAGGTGTCGTATCGATGTTCCGTTATGACGGGACCCGTGTCACGAAAGCGGGCGAAAGCTTTCTGGGACCGAACGCCCACGTCGCGTACGTCGATGCGGTGACGCATCGATCGTACTTCCCTCTCAAGAACCTCGAAGGTCATCCGACGCTGCGCATCATGGCGCCGAAGTGACGATGACACCGCTTGGAGAGGGGGAGCGCGCGCAGACTGATGAGCGTGCGTTCAATTGATGTCAGAAAGGAGAACGGACATGAAGGCGTTTATCGGTATTGTGGTGATTTCGGCGGCCACTTCGGCGTTTGCTGCGCCACCTCACGTGAGCGATGGCCGGCTTGTTGATGAGCATGGGATGACGCTCTACGCTTTTGGAGGGCAACGAGCACCAGACGCCAAATCATGCGAAGGTGACTGTGCGCGGAACTTTCCGCCCGCGCTCGCGAGCCCGGACGATAAGGCTTCGGGCGCGCTGCAGTTGGTCGATACAGGCAACGGTCAACGTCAATGGACCTACGGAGGAAAGCCGTTGTATCGCGGCATGATGGATAAAAAGCCAGGTGACCGCGCAGGCGACGGCCTGAATACTGTTTGGCACAGTGTTCAGCCACACTAACGCGAGGCGAGATTCTCGTGAACTCGCGCAACCGACTATGTGATCCAATTGCCTGTGTGAGGGTCCGTTAAGGCCTTGGAAGTGGACATAGACAATCCTCATAGTCCGACGGCCGCATAGGGTCGAAGGACTAAACCGCTCGCGCGGTAGGGGCTACGGTCCGACGCTGGTGGTCAGTGAGAGGCCGGTCACCCGGCTTTATG
>NZ_FCOM02000200.1 GCF_001544695.2 Caballeronia arvi | reverse complement strand
GGTAAGCGTCGCGGCACGGCCGTCTTGATTCGCGCAATCTGAGACGCCAAAGTGGTTCCCACCACTTCAAGTAGCGGGAACCACTTTGGGATCAGAAGAGAAGCTGGCCTCGGGAACGCGTAGAGGGAGCCCAAACCACAGCCCTGAATTTCGACGCCGTCTGGCCGCGGCGGCATGTGAGCCGGGCGTCTCGGTTTCGAAACTCGCCAGAGAGCATGGCATCAACGCCAATATGTTGTTCAAGTGGCGACGTCGATATCGGGCCGAGCAGCTTGCCGGATCAACCGAGCTTGTTCCGGTGACGGTCGTGGACGACGCGCCGGGCACAATCACTCCGAAACCGTCAGTCCAACAGGAACAGCAAATCGTGAAGTCCGCCGCGAGCGTCGGCACGATCGAAGTTCGGATCGGACGTGCAGTGGTCAAGGTCGATGGAGCAGTCGACGCCGAAACACTGCGTACGGTACTGAAGAGTGTGCGATCGTGATCGGGCTGCCAACAGGTACGCGCGTGTGGATCGCAGCAGGTGTGACCGACATGCGCAGCGGATTTCCGGCGCTGGCCGCGAAGGTGCAAACCGCACTTGAAGACAATCCGCTGGGCGGCGACGTGTTCATTTTTAGAGGCCGTCGCGGCGATCTCGTAAAGATCCTTTGGGCAACCGATGACGGACTATGGCTGCTCGCAAAACGGCTTTCGCATGGGCGATTTATCTGGCCCCAAGCCGATGGCGGCAAGATCTATTTGACGTCGGCGCAGCTATCGATGTTGCTGGAAGGCATCGACTGGCGACAACCCCGTCGCACGGCCGCGTTGTCGATGTTGTAAACCGAGTCGAAGGCTCGTAAACTGCCGTGCATGCCCGATCATGCTCCTCTTCCGGACACCGTTGCCGAGCTCCGTGCCTTGGTGCTCGAGCAGCAGGCATCAATGACGAAGATGCGCCAGGAGATCGCCGAGCGCGACCGGGAGATCGTTGAGCGAGACCAGGAACTCGATCGCCTGAAGGCACAGATCGACAAGCTCAGGCGCATGCATTTCGGTCGCAAATCCGAACAACTCGATCGGCATATCGATCGGCTCGAAACTCAACTTGAGGATCTGGCAGCCGGTAGCGGCGTCGCTGATGTTCGTCGCGCGCGTGCTCGTGCATCGAGTTCAGGCGCTTCTGCCACATCTTCGAAGGAAGCCTTAGCGCCCCATCTACCACGCGAAGAACGCGTGTTTGAGCCCGATTCGATCTGCCCGAAATGCGACATCGGCATGGACCTGCTCGGCGAGGACGTATCCGAACAACTCGCCCGCGTCACAGCGATGTTCAAGGTAATCCGCACTATCCGTCGCAAACGGGTGTGCTCTAACTGCGGCCATATCGAGCAACGTCCCATGCCCGGGCTGCCGATTGAGCGCAGCATCGCACATCCGAGCTTGCTGGCCGAGATCCTTGTTGCGAAATATGCAAACCATACGCCGCTGTATCGGCAGTCCGAGATTGCGGCGCGCGACGGCGTACGTCTCGATCGGGCGACCATGGCACGTTGGGTCGGGCAATGCGAAGAACTCTGTCGGCTGCTGACCGAAGCCCTGCGTCGCTACACGATGGCGACTGCGAAGCTCCACGCGGACGACACACCGATCCCGGTGCTCGCGCCCGGCAACAAGAAAACCAAAACTGGTCGGTTGTGGGTCTACGTGCGTGACGATCGCCGCTCAGCTTCGAGCGAACCTGCTGCGGTCTGGTTCGCGTACTCGCCGGACCGCAAAGGAGTCCACCCTCAGACCCATCTTGCCGAATTCCAAGGCGTCCTTCAGGGCGACGGCTATGCAGGCTTCAACGAGATAACCGAAAGCGGCAAAGTTCGACTGGCCTCGTGCTGGGATCAGTATCCCGAGAATGTTTTTATCTGGAGATA
>NZ_FCOM02000217.1 GCF_001544695.2 Caballeronia arvi | reverse complement strand
TGAGTCAGCTTGTCCCTGCTGCACACGTGACGCTCCCGCGGCTTGTCCGTATTGAGCACGGCCTCGATATCCCCCTCCAGTCACGACCCGGAGCAGTTCCGCTTTCAACGCGACGGCCGTTAGCCGAGGGAGAATCCCCGTTGGAGAGTACGTATGGGTCGCTTCAAATGGGATACTATAGGGTGTTACCCATCCATCGGTGAATTGCCCATGCCCAGCAAATACGCATTGAGCATCAGCGTGACTGAACATCTTTCCTCATTTATCCGGTCGGAAGTTGCTACCGGTCGCTACAGTTCAGCAAGCGAAGTTGTCCGTGCGGGGCTGCGGCTTTTGGAGGAGCAGACGTCACACCGTGCTTCGTCGGGGAGCAAGGCTACTGCGCGATCGAAGCGACCGACAAAGGTGGACGGCAAGGCACGCGCTGGGTTGGAGAAAGCATGACATCAGCGGTGGATTTTCCGATTGTGGGCTTAGGCGCCTCCGCCGGCGGGGTTGAGGCACTGGAGGGCTTCTTTCGCGGCATGCCCGAGAAGCCCGGATTGGCGTGCGTGATCATCACGCATCTGAGCCCCAATCGTGAAAGCATGCTGCCGGAGATCGTGTCGCGCTTCACCGCGATGCCGGTGCGCGTCATCGCCGATAACACGGTTATCGAAGTCGACACGGTTTATCTTTTGCCGACCGACGCGGTTGTAACCGTCGAGGATCGTAGGCTGCGCGTCCACGCGCAGGATTCGCACCGACGAGAGCGCAGACCCATTGATCTCTTTTTCAGCGCACTGGCGGCCGACGTTGGCGAATTGTCCGCCGGCGTGGTGCTGTCCGGCGGCGACTCGGACGGGACACTCGGCATCAAGGCCATCAAGGAGCGCGGCGGGCTCACACTCGCGCAGGTAGCCGACGGATTTGGTCCTCATCATGCCAACATGCCCGAGAGCGCAATTTCCAGCGGCCTGGTCGACTTCGCGGTACCCGCAGAGCAGATGGGCGCCAAGCTGGCTCGCTTTGCAGCGGGTAGATTCATGCTCGACAAACTGGCCGGCGCTGCTGACGCGCAAATCGAGAGTGCCGCTTTTGATGAAGCTCGCAATGCAATCTACACAATCCTGCGTCACCAGGTGGGCCATGATTTCAGCGGCTACAAGGTGAAGACCTTCCTGCGCCGCGTGCAGCGGCGCATGCAAGTCCTGGAAATTGAGACGCCGGAAGCGTATGTCGCACGACTGTCCAATAACGCGGAGGAGGTCACGGCGTTATTTCGCGACCTGCTCATCAATGTCACCAGCTTCTTTCGCGATGCTGAGGCATTTGAAGCGCTCTCGGACGCCGTCTTACCGAAACTGTTCGACGCGCGCGGTGTCGGCGACACCATCCGCGTTTGGGTGCCCGGTTGTGCGACCGGCGAAGAAGTGTATTCCATCGCCATGCTCATGCGCGAACACATGGATCGGTTTGACCACGCCCCGCGCGTGCAGATCTTTGCGACCGATATCGACGACGCGGCGCTTGGCGTTGCGCGCTCAGCACGTTA
>NZ_FCOM02000351.1 GCF_001544695.2 Caballeronia arvi | reverse complement strand
CCGCTAAATCACGCAACATGACAACGTCCGGTGTTGCTCTTGATTGAAATGTAACTAGCATGTCCTTCCTCCTTCACCCGCGGGTAACCGACTTGCGACCCTCGACAGCGAAATTGTCAACTTCAATATATCACAACGTGATACATTTTGATAGGACGCGGTCAGGGCGAAGCATTTTGGCACTCGTCGTTTCCGAACATGGGCGGCTGTCGATGCTGCGGTCAGCGCGCCCTTGTTACCCCGACGTTTGCGGCAGTGCTAATGCGCAAGGAGAAGTTGATGTTTTGGGAAAAGAAGCTGGCCTCGTGGGCGGACAACCTGCGCACGCAGAGCAATGTTCCGGCGCGCATATGCCTGTGGAACGGCCAGTCGTATGACCTTGGCACTTTCGAGAAGCCAACGATCACTCTGCATGCGAAATCAGCGGCCGCCATGCCGCTGCTGTTATCGCCCGGGCTCGACTCGCTGGGCGAAGCCTACGTGGAAGGGAAAATCGATAT
>NZ_FCOM02000201.1 GCF_001544695.2 Caballeronia arvi | reverse complement strand
TCCCAGCAAGATGCCAGGCGAACCTTGCCGCTTTCGGTCAGCTCGTTGAAGCCGGCATAGCCGTCCCCCTGAAGGACGCCTTCGAATCCGGCAAGATGGGTCTGGGGATGGATGCCTTTGCGGTCCGGCGAGTACGCGAACCAGACAGCAGCGGGTTCGCTCGAACCAGAGCGTCGATCATCGCGCACGTAGACCCACAACCGACCGGTTCTGGTTTTCTTGTTGCCGGGCGCAAGCACCGGGATCGGCGTGTCGTCCGCGTGGAGCTTCGCAGTCGACATCGTGTAGCGACGCAGCGCTTCAGTCAGCAGCCGGCAGAGTTCTTCGCATTGTCCTACCCAGCGCGCCATGGTGGCCCGATCGAGACGTACGCCGTCGCGCGCCGCGATCTCGGATTGCCGATACAGCGGCGTATGGTTCGCATATTTCGAAACGATGATCTCGGCCAGCAAGCTCGGATGCGCGATGCTGCGCTCGATTGGCAGCCCCGGCATCGGACGTTGCGCTATATGGCCGCAACTGGAGCAGATCCGTTTGCGGCGGATCGTGCGGATGACCTTGAACATTGCTGTGACGCGCGCGAGTTGCTCGGACACGTCCTCGCCGAGCAACTCCATGGCGTTGTTGCACTTCGGGCACGTCGAGTCAGGCTCGAGCACGCGTTCTTCGCGTGGCAGATGAGCCGGCACGGCTTCCTTCGGGGCTGCCGCAGACACGCCCGAACTCGATGCACGAGCGCGTGCACGGCGAACATCGGCAACGCCGCTGCCCGCTGCCAGATCCTCAAGTTGGGTTTCGAGCCGATCGATCTGTCGGTCTACCTGCTCGGATTTACGACCGAAGTGCATGCGCCTGAGCTTGTCGACCTGCGCCTTCAGGCGCTCAAGTTGCTGGTCCCGCTCAACAATCTCCCGGTCGCGTTCGGCGATCTCCTGGCGCATCTTTGCCATCGATGCCTGCTGCTCGAGCACCAGGGCGTGGAGCTCGGCAACGGTTTGCGGAAGCGGCGCATGGTCAGGCATGCGCCGCAGTTTACGAGCCTTCGATGCGGTTTACAACATCGACAATGCGGCCGTACGACGGGGTTGTCGCCAATCGATGCCTTCCAGCAACATCGACAGCTGCGCAGACGTCAGATAGATCTTGCCTCCATCAGCCTGTGGCCAAATAAACCGTCCGCGCGAAAGCCGCTTCGCAAGAAGCCATAGGCCGTCATCGGTCGCCCAAAGAATTTTTACGAGATCGCCGCGACGCCCCCGAAAAATGAACACGTCTCCGCCGAGCGGATTCTCTTCGAGTGCCGCTTGCACCTTCGCGGCAAGAGCCGGGAAACCACTGCGCATGTCGGTGACGCCTGCGGCGATCCAGATGCGAGTGCCTGCCGGCAAGCCGATCATCGGGATAGCTCCCGGATCAGCAGCCGCAGCATATCCGGCGACACGTTGCCGCAAACCCTCAAGCGTGCACGGTCGAACTCGATCTCGCAAAGATTCTCTGGCGACCGTGTTGCATCAACTTCCATCGGTGGCGTATGTTCTGCCGCCTCAGCGACGACATTCACAGGCAACAGCGACGGCACCTCCTGTGCCCGCTTTGGCGTCGCGCGCTCAGGCAGCGTCGGCAAACCGTACTCTCCTGCCAGATAAAGCCGTCGCCATTTGAACAACAGGTTTGCATTGATATCGTTGCTGCGCGCGATCAACGCCACCGACGCGCCCGGCTCGAGAGATTGTTCAACCAGTTGCCGTTTGAACTCGGTCGGAAAGTTCGGCCGCTTATATGCGCCGTCTGCGGCGCCATCGCCCCATGTCTTGTCCACTTTGGTACCCACCATAATTTGGTGGATACCAAACTACCCAAAATCTCAATCAGCACGCCAGAACGGCCACGGCGAGACGCTTACGGA
>NZ_FCOM02000202.1 GCF_001544695.2 Caballeronia arvi | reverse complement strand
GCCGGAACCAGATGGCGGAGCGTCGAACAACGCGCATTGGCCGGTCACTGCCCGACGCGGTCGCCCGAAACCGACCCACAGCGGACCTTGCACACGCCCGACAGCAGCCACTGGATTGAGTGTGGTCGGATCGAATTATTTAGGATATCGAAATTCGAACGGGCTTCGTTCTTGAAGGACGAGAGATCACGATCCACAGCCTTCCGCGCTGCGCCACCATTGGGCTGAAAGTGGGAGAACCACAAAGCATAATGCAACGACACGACTATCACCGTGAGCCAGCACAATGGTCGCTGCGTTCAATCCTTCGGGCATTTGGCCGCCTTTTGGGACGTTTTCGATGGCGGTGCTACAGGGCGACGGTCAAGTGGTCCACTTGAAAGGGCAGGTTGCGCTCTATGTTCTTGGGCAGGTGGTCGGACTGGGCGATATAAGGAAACAGGTCCGAAAGACGCTTGAGAACATTCGTGATGTACTGACGTCGATGGGCGGACGCATGTCGGATACCATGTCGCTCGTTCACTACGCAACCGACGTTGAAGCCTTCATGGCGACCAGCGACATTAGAGCAGAGTTTTTCGCCGCGCCGTACCCCGTTACGACGACAGTTCAGGTTCAACGACTGTATCACCCTGATCTAATGATCGAGATAACGGCAATCGCCGAAATCCCGCGTTCGAGGTTCCACCTCCCCAAAACGTTTCCAAGCATTGTCGACGTTTCGCAAGGCGCACCCGAGTGACCGCTCGTGGCCGACTGCTGGCCGTCGGCGTTCGAGGCTGGATTGGGTCGCCGCCGAGGATCTGGATGAGAGTCTTCGGATTACCTTGATCCTCGTCCTAGTCCTTATTTTTCTCCACACCGGCAAGCGCTACTGGCGACAACGCAGAACGTGAGCGACCCCGAAGCGGACAGGGTGTTGAAACCTGCTACAACCTCTCCAAGAAGAGTGTCGATTTCCGATCACTCGGTTCGTCGTCAGTAAGTCCGCAGCCCACAAAGGATCTCCCATGAAATTCCTCGGCCTAGCCTACTTCACCCCAGAAAAAATGGCCGCGATGGCGCCAGACGACATCAGGGAACTGGTCAGCCAATGCCCGGCGCTGGACGAGAAAATGCGCGCTACCGGCAGGGTTCTGGTTTCCGCGTCGCTTGGCGATCTAGACAAGTGGAGGACGCTTCGTCCACGCGGCGGCAAAACGCACGTCACTGATGGGCCTTACGCCGAGTCGAAAGAAGTCGTGGGCGGCCTGTTCATCATCGAGGCGGATACCCGTGACGAGGCGTTGCGCATTGCGTCCATGCACCCGGCCGCCACGCTTGGCGAAGAAAGTGGATGGGCCGTCGAGCTCATTCCCATGGATTCGTACCTGGCCCGATGAGCGCGTGGGAACAACTGTTTCAACAATCCGTTGGCGCTCGTTATCACAAACGCCTTTGCGGCTTCATGCCTCATCGCGGCCATATCTGCTTAGACCCGTGCCCGCCTCGACGATGCGTTCGGCGTAACCATCCCGACGGCCGTCCACGACGCGGACCCCGCCGTGGGCCGTGCCCGCGCCGGGGCGCGCTCCCTCGCTCCCACGACGTTCGATCCGGGTCGCCGGTTCCGGCGACAATCAGGTGACATAGCAAAGCAACATACCGGTGACCTGCATGGCTACCTCATAACGTGCGAGAAAGGGAGTCCGCTGCCGAAGCGCTTCGAGGCGCTTGGTTGACGTCGAATCGATAAAGGGCGAGCGGGGTCGTGCGCAGGATGGCGTCGGTGATTTCCTGGCTCGAGTCAATGTCCTGCAGCGCCGAGACCGCTCGAGCGAAGTCAGTCGTATGTTCGAACTGGGTGTGTGGCCAATCGCTACCCCACATTAGGCGCG
>NZ_FCOM02000203.1 GCF_001544695.2 Caballeronia arvi | reverse complement strand
GGTGAACTTGGCTTCGGCGTACAGACGTGTGCGGCTCCGACCGACCGGGCAGGGCGCGCGGCGTACTCCAACAGCTCGAGCGGCGGCCAATTCGGAGGTGTCACGGGACACCGCAGCGGCGTTCGGTGTTCTCGCAGCGGCAGTCAAACAGTGAGGTCGTTCGCCACGGCCCCGGTACAACGACCTGTGGATCGCCGCGCAAGCGATCGAACACGGCTACGCGTTGATGACCTTGAATAGCGCGGACTTCGCTGACCTGCCGGGGCTGCGCCTCGTCATTCCGGAGTAAGACCGTGAAGTAGTGCACATTCACCACGGTCCCCTCGCCGATAGTCGAATGGTCACCGGCACGGACGAAGGCTCGGCTGACCGCGCCCCGGATGTAGCTGCGTTCGGGCCCGCTGCACGCAGGCGCGCTCGCGGCGGAATGCCGTGCCCTTGCATGCCGTCCCCGGCGTGCGCAAGCGCCACCCATCGGCGCGGACATCGGCGGGCGGCATGCGACGAGATCGGTTTGACCTTGACGATAGACAGGGCATGTCCCTGTATCGGCTCACCGTCTCCGTCCGGAAACGTTCACCGCATCGTCGGCAGGCGTTGGTTCTCGTCTGGGTGCAGTGCTTCGCAAGCTAGCGCGTCTCACCATGGCTGACCAACCACAACAGCTGACCCTACCGCCGCCGCGTACCTACACCCGCACCGACTTCACGTCGCTGCGCGCTCTCGTGCAGCGCCTGCCGGCGGCTCCCATGGCGCGGCTGTACTCCGATCCGGAGCGCTCGCCACACGCGGCCAGTGCCGACGCGATGGAGCGGTTTCTGGGCACGATGCGCGACGACCCGGTGCACCTGCGCTGCTGCATGGCTCGTCGGTCCTGGCCGATCGCCTGCGAGCGTCGATCAAGCAGCACGGCAGCGCGAAGCTCACGGCGATAACGTTGCGCATGGTCGAGCAGGCGTCGACGCTGGCGGCGTCCCGCTGGTCACCGTCCGGTGCACCTGTGGTTCGGGCCGCTGATCGCGCAGCGCCTGAACGGCGAGGGCATCGGCACGCTCGGCGCGCTGGTCGACTACTGTAATGCCCGAGGCGGCAGTGGCGCTACTTCGAGCACCTCGCCGTGCCCGCCGAGTTGTCGGGCGCGACGGGCCTCAATCGAGCGGCCAGCTTTGCGTTCATCCGCGCCGAGCACGATCTCGAGGCCGTGCACGCGTACTTGCATCGCTATCGTGACCGGCCGACGACCCTGCGGGCCTACACGCGCGAGCTCGAGCGACTGATTTTGTGGAGCGTGGTGGTCCGACACAAAGCGCTGTCGTCGCTGAGCGTCGAGGACTGCGAGGCATAAAAGGACTTTTTGCAGGCGCCGTTGGCGTCGTTCTCGGGACCGAAGCGTCCGCGCACCAATGGTCGTTGGCGGCCGTTTTCTCCTGACGGCCCGTCCGCCGACGGTCAGGCGTATGCGGTGCGCGTACTGCGCGTCGCGTTCGCGTGGCTGGTCGAGGTGCGCTATCTGGCCGGTAATCTGTGGAGCGCGGTGCATGAACCGGCGACCATCGCAAGGGAATTGTCGGTACAAGTCCATCGGGCGCTGCCGGCGAAGCTATGGGCGCAGGTTCGGGCCGCACTCGACGCTCGCGGCGATAGCGTTGGTGGGATAGAGCCGGAGCCCGGTGAGGAGGCTCGGCGGCGGCGCGCTGCGCGCGCAGCCATTTTGCTGATGGGCGATTCCGGGCCGCGGCGCGCGGGGGCCATGCTCGCGCGTCGGGAAGACCTAGGCATCGGCGAGACGACCGACGATCGGCGATCGCCGCGCAGCACGTCGTCGG
>NZ_FCOM02000205.1 GCF_001544695.2 Caballeronia arvi | reverse complement strand
CGACAGCGAGCGACAATGATATGCGCAGAAAATGCACGTGACTGTCCTCAGATGCAATTGCGCGCCCCTTAATTGTCGATATTCCGCGAACCAAGATGTCCGGTCGGAATCGGCGGTACAGAAAAGGCGCCCTGGCGGCAACTTGCGGGTGCGGAAAAGCGGAGACCATTAGTTGCATTGGGCGATAGGCAAGACGCGTGCGGTTGCAACACGGTCGGGGGGACCGGCTCTCATAGGCTTTTCGCACTTTCGACCCTATGAACTGCGACGACAGTCATGTCCGCTTCCACATCCTTAGAGGAAGCCTCACGCGGGCAGTTCGATCACATAGTCGCGCGAGTTGACGAGTACTCGTTACGCGCGCAGACGACGCGCAACCTCTCCTGCTGATCCGCTTCGCGGATCGGTAGACGTATCTCCAACGCGCTACCGCCAATGAGCCGCTCCCGTTAATCGGCCGGTTTGATCGCGTACCAGAAGACGGTCGTCCCTCCGTGTATCTCCGTCAGCGTCTTGTACGCCCACAGCTCAATTCTGAGGCCGCCTCTCGAATGCTCGCCGTGACCTGAGAATTGGACGAACTGGTCGAATACATCGGGAAGCGCATCGTCAGTGTCGCCCGTACAGGTATCCGATATGGTCGGGCCCTCCTCGCGCTCGAGAGTTCACGCTCGCGGGAACAGAATTAGCCGACGCGTTGTGCTTCATCCGTCAAACGAGACAGCAGCCGTTCCAGTCGCGTACGCTGTGGAGGCACTAAGCCGGGCGTCGCCCTAGCCTTGGCGACGCGAGCGCGCCAATACGTTCGACCGAAGACGGAATCAGATCCTTCTCCCGCAAGGATGCGCTCAAGATGCTCGATTTCACCGTCGAGGCTCCTCGGTGTGAAGCTCGTTAGTTTGGCGAACGATGTAGTCATATTTTTATAGGTCTCTCAGATTCTTCATTGCGACGGGACCCCGAAACACATCCCGTCATACCGCTGTCCAGCCCGTTACAAGCCCTGTTACTTGCGCCGCTGCCGGCTGCCTGCTTTTCCGATTACTTCACAGCGGCTGGATGTTTGCCGCCTGCTTGCCCTTGGGTCCTTGCTTGATGTCGAAGGTCACCTTTTGATTTTCAGCCAGCGACTTAAATCCTTCTGCCCGGATCTCGGAGAAGTGCGCGAACAGGTCGTCGCCTCCGTCGTCCGGCGTGATGAACCCGAAGCCTTTCGCGTCGTTGAACCACTTCACTGTACCCGTTGCCATTCCCGCCCCTCACAAAAAGATGTCGTGCCCATGAGAATAGCAGCCGAAGCGGCAGCATAGAACCGGCCGTCTAATAATATTTATCGCGTTGATAACGATAAGGAAGAATCTGCCGAAGCAATCGACCGCAAACGTCTCAGCTGCCAGCGATACAAAACGAACGTTCGAACGATGCGACGGTGCAGTTGACTGTCGACAATTCAAATCGCCGCATAGGTCAGCCCGGCGACAACCTCGTTTTTGCGAGGGCGCACGGCGCGACGCGTGTTTCCACTCTCTCGCTGTGCTTCCCAGCCGCTAGCTAGGCCCGAACATCACTTTTACACCGAAGCGAATACCGGTCCGACAGCCATGCGTTACGCCCGCCTTATTTCCAAGTCCCTTTCCAGGACAAATACCTTTTCAACCCCATAGGGGACCTCGCCTCGTTGCGAGCGGCTCGGTCTGCTTCAGCACCGATGGACGAAACCGCTCGCGCGGTATTGGGGCTCCGGCGGGCGTTAGCGGTATGGCGCAGGAAACCCGCGCGGTTCCCA
>NZ_FCOM02000206.1 GCF_001544695.2 Caballeronia arvi | reverse complement strand
GCGCGTCGATCGGGGCATCCTGCTTGACCCACGGCGCGTCGTATTCGATCACGTCATCGATCGCATCGATGAAAGGCGCCGCCGCCTTGCCCGAACGCGACGCGAGCAGTGTCAAATGCCGTCCCGGCTGCGCGCCGCGCAACGCGTGCAGCGCAGGCGTGGTCATCAGCACGTCGCCGAGATTGTCGAGACGAATGCACAGAATGCGCTTTACGTCCGCGCCCCAGTCGCGCACTTCGGTTGCCGCGCTCTTGCGCGCATGCGCCTCGACGACCGGCGGCAGCGTCGATGGATTCACCGGATCACGTTTCATGCAGACACTCCGCGGCGACGATCGCCATCGCGGCTTCGTACATGTCCTTTACGACGATGTCCGGTTCGCGACCTTCGCCGCGCAGCCATTCGGTCTCGTTGCCGTTATCGATGAGCACGCTGCGGCATCCCGCACGATGGCCCGCCTCGACATCGTCGAGTATGTCGCCGACGAACCAGCTTCGCGAGAGGTCGATGCCATGCTCGCGCGCCGCGCGCAGCAACATGCCAGGCGCGGGCTTGCGGCAATCGCATGATTGCGTGTACTCCGGCACGACGCCGCGCGGATGATGCGGGCACCAGTAGATATGCGTGAAGGCAGCGCCCGCTTGCGCAGCGAGCGCTTGCAGGCGTGCTTCGACCTGATTGAGCGCATGCCGCTCGAACTTGCCGAGCGCGACGCCGCTTTGGTTGCTGATGACGAACAGCGGCACGCCATGCGATGCGAAGACGCGCAACGCATCAAGCGCACCAGGCGCAAGACGCATGCGATGCGGATCGACATTCCAGGGCACATCGTCGAGCAGTGTGCCGTCCTTGTCGATGAAGACGGCGGCGCGCGGCGACCGTGGCGCTTGCGTCATCGCGATCCTCCGCCCATCGCGACGCGGGCCGCATCCTGCGATTCGGCGCCGCTCACGCGCGTATAGACCTGTGCCAGCGCCTGCGCGACGCTCGACCACGTGAACATCGCGTTGGCGCGCGCGAGGCCCGCTTCGCCCATGCGTCGCGCGAGTGCCGCATCGCGCTTGAGCGTGGCGATTGCCTGCGCGAGCGCGGCCGGATGCTTCGGCGGCACGAGCAGGCCCGTCTCGCCGTGCGCGACCGAATAGCGGATGCCGCCCACATCGGCGCCGATCACGGGCGTGCCGCACGCCATCGCTTCGAGCGGCGTGATGCCGAACGGCTCGTACCAAGGCGTCGTCACGAACACATCGGCGGCGTTATAGAAGTGCTTCAAGTCGCTTCGTCCATGACGTCCGGCGAAATGCACGTGCTCCTCGACGCCGCATTCGCGCGCGATGCCGCGCAGCCTGCCGATCTCCGGCGTAGCGTTTTCGTTGGCTTCGTCAGAGTTGCCGCCGACCACGTAAAGCTCGACGCTTTCGTCATGCTCCGCATGGCACGCGCCGAGCGCGCGCACGACGTTGTCGATGCCCTTGCGCGGCACCATGCGCCCCAATTGCAGCACGATGAAGCGATCCTGCGGCCAGCCGAGTTGTTCGCGCGCCTGGCGCTTGTCGAGCGGATGAAACTCCGCGCGATCGAAACCGCATGGCACGAGATCGATGCGCGCGGGATCGGCATGATAGAGACGGAGCAGATCGTTTTCGTCCTGAGGGCATTCCGCTATCACTGAGTCGGAGCGCTTAACGAGTTCGTCCTCGATATCAAAGCGCGCATCGGGAAAGCCGTCCGATTCGCCCTGATGCAGCCGCCGCACGCG
>NZ_FCOM02000209.1 GCF_001544695.2 Caballeronia arvi | reverse complement strand
TGGAAGGAGTGGACCAGTCCCCACTGGATTTGCATGGTCCTGAACAATCAGGACCTCAATCAGGTGACATGGGAGCAGCGCGTCATGGAAGGGGACCCCAAGTTCGAGACTTCGCAAGACATTCCATCCGTAGCGTATCACCGGTTCGCGGAGATGATCGGCTTCAAGGGCATCTACGTCGATGACGCCGAGCAACTGGGGCGCGCCTGGGACGAAGCGTTTGCCGCAGACCGCCCGGTCCTGATAGAGGTTAAAGCGGACCCCAACGTGCCGCCCCTCCCGCCGCACATCACGCTCGCCCAGGCCAAGGCCTTCGCCACGACCTTGATGAAGGGCGATCCGAACGAAGGCCACATCTTGCTGGATACGGCCAAACAGGTATTGAGCGCTGTGTTGCCGGGGCACAAGGACGACAAGTCGACGAAATAGCGATCGAGGCTCGAAATGCTCGAAAGGGTTTGCTGGAGACAATGGTGAGAAGCTCAAAGAACGAAGCACCTATTTCGGCCGTTCGCGCTCAGGCTTTCAAGATCCCCACTGACGCGCCGGAAGCGGACGGCACTTTCGCCTGGAATGCGACCACGTTGGTCGTCGTCGAAGTCGACGCCCAAGGCAAGACCGGCATCGGCTACACCTATACGGACTCGTGCGCGGTCAGTCTCATTCGGGGCGCGTTGGCGGAAACGCTATTGGGTCAAGCGAGCACAGACGTCGCGGCGCGATGGCTCGCCATGCAACGCACGGTGCGCAACGTCGGCCGTTCGGGTCTTGCGGCGACTGCTATCTCTGCGCTCGACTGCGCGTTATGGGATCTGAAAGCGAAGCTCCTCGACTTACCACTTGTCCAGCTCCTTGGTGCAGAGCGCGACGCCGTGCCGATTTATGGCAGTGGCGGTTTCACGAGTTACTCGGATGCGCAACTGCAAGCGCAGTTTGAAGGTTGGGTCGCCACTGACGGATGCCGCTGGGTGAAGATGAAGATCGGCACGGATCCTGGCCGCGATCCGCAGCGAGTACATGCTGCACGTGAGGTAATCGGCGATCGAGGACTCTTCGTGGATGCGAACGGCGCCTTTTCGGTGAAACAGGCTCAGCATCTGGCCGACGCATTTGTGAGCCAGGGTGTGCAATGGTTCGAAGAACCTGTGTCGTCCGATGACATCGCGGGTCTGCGTATGTTGCGGGAGGCGATGCCCGCGCAGATCGACGTTGCAGCGGGAGAATACGGCTACACGCAGGATGACTTTCGCCGTTGGTTGGATGCCCGCGCGGTTGACGTGCTGCAGGCTGATGCGAGCCGTTGCGGCGGAGTCACGGGCTTTCTGCGCGTGGCTGCACTGTGTGACGCCTATCATATTCCGCTCTCGGCGCACTGCGCGCCGGCGCTACATCTGCACGTCGCGTGCGCGGCGCCCCGGCTCGCGCATCAGGAATGGTTTCACGATCATGTACGCATCGAGTCGATGCTATTCGACGGCGCACCCAAACCTCACGACGGAGTGATTCGCCCCGACCTGAGCCGTCCTGGCTGCGGACTCGAACTCAGGCGCGCGGATGCGCGCGCCTACGCGATCGCATGCGGGCTGCGCCAATGAACGGTCAGGTCCGAAGCACCGGTCTTTTAATTGGGCTGGCCGCCTGTGTCGGGGGCGCACTGATGGCGCACGCAGCGCATAA
>NZ_FCOM02000210.1 GCF_001544695.2 Caballeronia arvi | reverse complement strand
TAGTCCGACCTGCAAAATTCGATTTCCATCGCGGACGTTTTCCGGCGGTCGACCGACTTCCGCCGCACTCCGCCAACTCAGGCAGTTGCGGGAGGTGCGGGCAAGGCTTCCTGCCATATCTCCGGCACGCAGCGCAGCCACGCAAGTGCAAGCAACAGGGGGCCAAGCCCCAGACGAACAATGGCACGCAACAACCAGCGTAGGTTGTAGCCCACTGCGCACAACACGGCGTGCAATGCGTCGCCGGTTTGTCCTTTTAGCCAGCAACGCTGCATGCCGTGGTCCTGCTTCACATGCCCGATGATCGGTTCTATCGCTTGGCGACGTTTTAACCATCGTCGCTTTGTACTGCTTAGCGTCTTGCGTTTACCTCGGTGAATCAACTGTACCGGCGCGATCTCGGCATCCACACCACGATAACCAAGATCGGCCAGCACGGTCCTCGGCTTCGATACGCCCGGCAGATCCTGAAGCAAGATGGTCGTTTGTTCAAGTTGTCCGGCCAGGGTATGCCCGTCATACGGGTTGCCCGCAAACGAGCGGGCACCGACGATAAGGCCTTGCTTCTCCGTGATCGCGAGACTTACCTTGACGCCAAATTCATAGGGCTGGCGAGCCTTGCCTTTTGAGATGCATTCCACTTCTGGCGCGTGAAGCGCGTAGAGCTTGTGCTTATCCTTCGCCCGCTGGCGGCAGATACGCCAGGCGCGCTCAAGCCAGATGCACAAGGACGCCTGTTGCTCGGCGGATGCGTTCGATAACTTTCTCTCGATGTCGCGCAGCAATCGTCCGAGTATCGTGCGCTGACGCTTGAGCACCCGGCGCAGTCGCTTGAACTGTTTCGCATGCGAATAGCCACCGGCGCGGCGACGCAACTGTTTCCCCTCTCGCTCGTAGGTTTGCTTCAGTGTCAATCCGGCACGTTGCGCGAGCCTTGCCAGTTTGCCTCGCGCTATTTCCAGCAATCGGCTGTCAGTCGGATAGGCAATCGCTTTCTGTTGGACCGTCGTATCGATAATCACGCGCTCGAACTCCGCCGGCCTCACTGCTTTCATTTGCACGGCCGTTGCAATTGTCGTCGCGAGCAACTCCTCGACGCCGGCTTCGCCCAGCGCCTGCCGAAACCGCACGAGGTTCGTCGGATCGCACGGCATGCGCGGCTGAAAATACTCCTCGCCGCAGAAGAACTGGAAGTACACGTCTTGTGCCCAGCGCTCACAAACCGATTCATCACTTTCGTTGTACGCGTGCTTCAGGTAGAGCAGCCCGACCATCAGCCGGATCGACAGGCGCGGACGTCCGGCAGCGCTGAGGCCTGCACCGGCCAGTTGGGATGCCGTGCCGAACAGATCAATCTCCGAGCTTATCCGACCTTCGCGAGCACGTCGCTCAAAGATCGGTGTCAACGTCGCCTCTATCGACGTCCATGGCATCCGGTTCGCCAAGACCGCCAGGGGATGCCGCATATCGATCATCGCATCCAGGCGGCTGCGGAAGAAATCCGGTGTGCTCATCGGCGCTTCTCACTCCCAGAAGATAGGCCAATTCCATATTGAAACTGGGAGTTCCGCAACCCTCTATTTGCCCCTATTCGCAAGCCGCGCCTGGCTTCGCGCCATTCTGCAAG
>NZ_FCOM02000277.1 GCF_001544695.2 Caballeronia arvi | reverse complement strand
AACGGCGAAAAGTCGTACCCGGTAGCCGATGCACTCGCGTCGCGCAATATCCGCTTTATTTTTGCGACGGGCTATGGAATCGATGCCGTGGCCGAAGACTACCGACACCATCCCCGTTGCCAGAAGCCATTTGACCACCAAGCATCCTAAAAGCACTGAAAGGCTAATCGCACATGAAAGTCAGCTAACGAACGGTGCCCCCAGTCGGACTGCTTACTTCAGTCGCTATCTGAATGGATGACGTTCCGGTCGAATGGCCGGGTACCCGGCCAACAGCAATAGCGCGTCCAAGGCTAAAACGCCCATTTTTACTACGCCGGACGTCTAAACTCCGACTTCTAAATGGCGCTAGATGAGCGCTTGTGGCCGCCCCCAGTCAGACGTAAAACCGCCCGGCGCGGTCGGCCATAGATCGGCCGTGTCGGGCAGCAGTCAACCCTCTTTTGCGCTTCGGCCCTGGGCAATCCCAATGACGGGCTGTGCAAGTATTCGCCCATGACGGTGATTCGCGGAACGACCACCGTGGGTCGATCGCAAACGACAGGGTTTCGAGCGAACAGAATGAATCTTGCCTACCGTTGCGGATTGTCATGTCCGGAACCGGACCGTCGCCAAACATGACTGAAGGGCCAAAAGTCGGGTTCGCTAAATCGTTCGGTCGTCAGTCGGCTGAAGCTAGCGCGGTGGCAATGCCGCCGTGGTGGCTTTCACTTCATAGGGCCTTCGGCTGAAGATGTGTTAGCGGGAAGATCGACAACGCGCGCTTGGCTTGCTTTAGCATCTGCCGGAAGTCAGGCGAATCGAGGATGATCGTGCCCGCAGCGGCGCGGAGGCGGTCGACCGCCTCGTCTGGCAGGACAAACGAAGTCGGCAATTGATTAAAGTATTCGCGCGCGCCCTTGTCCTTCAGTGCCTCGAACGACACGTCGAC
>NZ_FCOM02000212.1 GCF_001544695.2 Caballeronia arvi | reverse complement strand
TCGGACGATTCACCGCCCAGAATGTTGAGCACGCAGACGCGGTCGTCACGCGTGGCGATCTGTGCGAGCGAGTTGACGCCAACGAAATACTTGAACTGGTTGCTGCCTTGCTTGTGCATGTCAATCTCCTCAGGCCGGGTTCGCTTCGGTTTCCACTGCGCTCGCGCCGATCCGCGCGGCAATCTCGGCCCGGCCGCCCGCGCGCATCCACGCGTCCGCCTGGCGGGCGTACTGGATCACTTCGCTGATATCGGAGTCGAATCCGAAGAGCCGGTAGGGCAGGCCGAGCGAGTCGCAGGTGTCCCTGAGTGCGGACATGCCGCGCACGAGATTCGGACCTCCGCGGCCGAGCACGACATAGAGGGGCGTCGGGCCATGCTCGCTGAAATGTTCGCGAAGGGCGTCAGCCATCGCGCGCAGCGTCTCGAAGATATCGGTGTTGTTCGACTTGCCGCCGATGATGAACAGCACGTTCGACTGTTTGAGCCAGTGCCTGAAGCAGATGCGGGCCACTTCCTTCATCTTTGCATAAGGCGGATTGCCGCCGAAATCCGACGAGATGATCGCGGCGTCCCCGAGCATCTCGGTGACAAGCGAATTGGCCCCGCCGCCGAAGGTGGGCGCCAGTATCGTTCCGTTCTCGTTGATCACGTAGACGTCGCTCTGCCCCTGGTGCGTGCGCAACTGATTGATCTCCTGTTCGAAGTCGGAGTAGTCAGCGGCAAACAGGTGAGGCGGCAGGCCAAGACGCGCCCAGCGGGGATCATCGCGATCGAAGCCGCACTTGAAGTCACACGCGACGGGCGTGAGCCGCCCGTTTTTGTCTTCGCGCATCCGGATCGGATTGAGCTCGAGCGTGGTCATGCCGAAGTCGTGGAACAGCTCCCAGAGCTTCGGCAACTGCTGAACGAGCGGCGAAATGATCTCCTTCGGCGCGCCGATCTCGGAGAGCGCGTTGGCCACGACAAACGCCTTCAGCCCCGTCAATGCATCGAAAGGCACCATGGCGACGTGCTTTGGATCCACCTCTTCGATGTCCATGCCGCCCATGTGCGAGAGCGTCATGGTTGGTGCGCGAAAGCGGGTGGAATCGGTGATCGAGAAATACACTTCGTGCTTCGCTGGCACACCGGCTTCGAATGTCACGCCATTCGCCTTCGCCTTGATATGACCAACGGTGTGCTCGGCGAAGTACAGACGTTCCTTCTCTGCTAACGCAGTCTTGAGATCGGTGGCGCGGCCGAGGAGACCTGCTTTTCCCTTCTTCCCAACGCCGCCTTTGAAAACTGGCTTGATAAAGACCTGACGATGACGGTCGATTAAGGCTTTGATTTCCTCTTCGCTGGCACTGGGGCCGAGGATTTGGCTCGCCGGAAAACCGACGAACTCCAACAAACGCGAGCCGTGCAACATACCGGTGATTTGCATAGAAGTCTCCTGAGGTTCTAACGAAATACAAAAGTAGTGCGGACGCTGTCGGTTGTTGCCAGCGCGTTATCCGAATGCGATAGCTGTGGAGGGCGATCAAAGCGCCATCGGGTCCGAGGACGGTAGACTCTCGTGTGCGCTACGCTGTTTGATGACTGGACTGACTGACTTC
>NZ_FCOM02000214.1 GCF_001544695.2 Caballeronia arvi | reverse complement strand
CGGATTACGCGGCGAGCCGATGCTCGTAATAAAAGCGATCGCGGTCGTTCAGGATGGCGTACAGCGCATCGAGGTTTGACGGATTCGGATTCAGCCATGCTTCCACGTTCTCCGGCTTGATCGGCACGATGCATCTATCGTGACCGGCCTCGGCGACTTCGGCTGGCGGCTCGTCGGTAATCGCCGCGAACGAAAGCAGATCCGGCTGATCCTTCGCCGTCCAGCGCGACCACAGACAGGCGACCAGCATCTCGCCACCCGAGTCCGGATTGAACTCAAGGACGACATTCTCGTCCTTCTCACCGGCGGCCAGTGGCCGCCCTTCCATGCGCGCCCGGCTCACATTCTCGTAAAAGCGATTCACGATCATGATGCCGTGGGAGTAGCCAAAGAGCGGCCGCCAGAAGCCCCCTAAACTATCGACGCGACAGTTGTACGTGCCAGGGAAGCGCGTATCGTAGTTCGCGGGCTTCCCTGCAATGCGGCACTGATAGCGCATGGGCTTTACGACGTACTCTCCGTTTTCAACAACGAGCACGGGTGCGTAGTGACCGGGGAAGATGCGTGAATCTCTCGGCTGCCCTTCGGTGCGCTTGAGGTCTTCGAGACGGCGCAGTGCCGCATCGATCTTGTCGCTGGCAATGCGCTTGCTCTCCGTGGCCGCCTTCGTGACCTTGCTCTGCAAGGTACGCTCTGCGTCGGCGAGGCGAGTGCGCTGCGTGAAGAGCTCCTGCTCCAGACTCGTCGCCTGCTCTGCGTTGTAACGATCGATGAATGCCTTGATCTGCCGTTCATCGTCAATCTGCGCGTCATTTTGTGGATCGACGAACGCGTCTTCCATCGCCTTCGGAATCTTCGCCTTGCTACGCTCGGCACGCTCCCAGAACAGACGCGCGAACTCCCGGATGTCCATCTGCGCGCCGAACATCTTCACGTAGCGTCGATAATCCGCCTGGATCTGCGCCGAGTAACACATAGGTCATCGCCTCCCGTTTCGTAGGTTGGCCGTCGTCACAGCGCTTCGCGGCAGAGCCGCATCATCTTCTGGACCACGGTGCTCGCATGGTTCAACCCCATGTCGCCGGTGAAGAGGGCCTGCACGTCCGATTGGCGAACCGCGATCCCGGCTTCCTTCAGATCGCGGCGAGCGATCTTGAACGCCAGTTGGCCGATGCGAACACGTTCGAGCCAGTGCATCTCAACGAGGCTACGCTTGAGCCAGATTCGGCAACTCTCGACGACGTGATCCACTCGCCACTCCTGCGTCAGCGCATAGGAGGCCGCCACCGTCGCCACCAGGAAGCACAACAGATCGGCTCGTGCGCCGGCCAGTTCGTCAATATCTGGTTTGCTCATTTCTCTCCCTACTTATTCCCAACCTACCCGCCAACAACAGCACGTGCGGACGAGCGCAGGACTTTTCAATAACGCCGGAGTTAACTTCGCTCGCTGCAGCGCGTTCCTGTGCCCACGCACGAACCGTCGCACCCGGGACAGTATTGGCGATGCCGCAGGCTATCGTCGACCCGCCAGCAATTGAAATCTTCGACGAACTTCGTCCCGACCGTCCAGCCAATCT
>NZ_FCOM02000216.1 GCF_001544695.2 Caballeronia arvi | reverse complement strand
CGTCACGTGTGCAGCAGGGACAAGCTGACTCATTTCCTGGTGCGCCTTGCACCCTATCGTAACGGCGAACGAAAATCCGACGGCGTCGTGATTGCCTTCGTCGACGTAACGGGCATGGTGCATGCGGAAGAACGGCAGAACGTATTGATTGCCGAGTTGCAGCACCGCACCCGCAATCTGCTCACTGTGATCCAGTCGATCGCACAGCAGACGCTCCAGCAAAACGTCGCCCTCGAAACCTTCAACAGCCGCCTGGCCGCGCTCGGTCGCCTGCAAGGTCTCATCGGTGAAGCGGACGGCAACCTGATCAACCTCGGGGACATCGTGAAGCTGGAGTTCGACGCAGTCGGCGTCACAGGCAGCGACCGGATCGTCCTCGGGGGCCCGGTGGTACCACTTGGCTTTCGCAATGTGCAAATGATCGCGCTTGTTTTACACGAACTGACCACTAACGCGGTCAAGTATGGTGCCTTGAAGGACGAAGCGGCGCGGCTGGCGGTGCGCTGGAAGGTCGAGCCCAATGGGCACGATGCCGCTTCGCTCGTCATCGACTGGATCGAAAGCGGTGTATCGGCTTCACCAGACAGCTCGAAGACCGGTTTCGGGCGGCAGTTGATCGAGAAGGCACTGCGGTTTACGCTGCGCGCGCGCACGGAACTGGCTTTCGATCCGGATGGCGTTTCGTGTCACATCGAAATACCGTTACCGTCGGCAAGCTCGCATGATGTATAGAGAGCGAACATGAACGAACAGGCGAAAATACTGGATGGTCGAAGAATCATGGTGGTCGAGGACGACTATCTGGTAGCGCTCGGGCTTTCGACCGTACTGGAGGAGGCCGGAGCTCACGTCGTCGGGCCGCTTGCCAGCGCGCAGGAAGCGGTCGCGTTGCTTGAGGAGGGCCGCGAAAAGGTCGACGCAGCGGTTCTGGATGTTGATCTGAACGGCGAAAAATCGTACCCGGTGGCCGATGCACTCGCGTCGCGCAATATCCGCTTTATTTTTGCGACGGGCTATGGCATCGATGCCGTAGCCGAAGGCTATCGACACCACCCCCGGTGCCAGAAGCCGTGCGACCACCAAGCGCTCTTGAAAGCACTGAAAGGCTAGTGCGCACGAATCACCTATGCAGAGCCGCGCATCTAAAGAATCAAGCGCCGTTTTTTTGCTTACACAGGACGTCTGAACTTCGACTTCTCGCGCCGGTTGAATCCGCCGCGGTGCTCGGTCAGATCGGTACGCCTAATGGCGTTTCGAATTCATCGACGAGCCACCGCGAATCATCAATAACTTGTTTCTCACAGCCCAATCGATGCGGTAGATAGATAGTATTCCTACGTACGCGCCGCTAAATTCCTTTATGTAAAATGAAGTGTGTTTTGCCGTTCAACGCGGTTGACTAGGGCCGACTTTTGTACTCACTTTTCTTGTCCGTCGCTTCTGGACGCGTCAACGAAGTCAGCTATAAACTTATTTCGGCTCTTTTGAAAACGGAGTGGGTGATGGCTCTCAGCGGGCATGCGAGTTGAAGGCGGAGAAGTCGAGTTTTCCAGC
>NZ_FCOM02000218.1 GCF_001544695.2 Caballeronia arvi | reverse complement strand
GGATGGTTTCGGCGTTTCAGCCGCTGCACGCGCGCGTTCGATCTCGCGCGTTTTGGGATAACGCAGCGGTAACTCTGCCCTGCAGATGCAAGAGATTGAACGGGTTCCGGAGTTCATGAAAAAGTACAGCGATGAACTCGTTTTTCAGGCGGTTGACGTCTTATACACGTACACGTCCAGCGCGTGGCATACACCGAATAAAGCGGTTGCGCAGGAGGCTCGGCCTGCGGTGTAGGCAGAAGCGTAGGTTCAAGGCAATCACTATCCAAAGCATGATCTGCCCGTTTCGCCGAACCTGCTGGACCAAGAATTCTCAGTGTCGGCGCCCAATCAGGCCTGGTGTGGCGACATCACGTACATCGCGACCGACGAGGGATGGTTGTATCTTTCCGGCCTGAAGGATCTGTATAGCGGCGTAATTGTCGGCTATGCGATGAGCGAAAGCACGACGAAAGACCTGGTGATCGGGCGGTGTTTCGCGCCGTTTCACGCCGTCCCCGAAGCCCGGCCTGATTCAGCTCACCGATCGCGGCTCGCAATATTGCGCACGTGCTTACCAGAAGCTCGTCAGGCAGTTCGGCATGCGCGCGTCGATGAGTCCCCGCGGCAACTGCTACGACAAGCACCGATCGAATCATTCTGTTTCTCTAAAGAGCGAACTGATCTATCAACAGCGATTCGCCACGCGCGAGCAGGCCAGACTCGCCATCAGCGAGCACATCGAATGTTTTACAACGGCAGCGCACGCAGGCCCGTCTCTGCTACCTGTCGCCTCCCGCATTTACGCAGCGATTCTATCTGGATCGTACCGCGGCTTAACGCGCTGGCATCAACCGATTCCGACCGACCTCAATCCTTGGCTGTGTCCGCTGGTATGTGGCGCATACGGCGATGCCTTCGACATCTTGAAGAGATGATGGCGGAGCGCGGAATCTCGGTCGATCATTCAACCGTTGCACCGCTGGGCCATCAAGGTCTTGCCGGTGCGGGAGAAGGCCATTCGTCGGCACAAGAAAGCCGTCGGTCGGAGCTGGCGAATGGATGAAACGTATATCAAGGTCCGAGGCGGTTTCAACAGGTCCTTTCGGCCGATGGGAGTCTTCGATCCAGTCGCGCTACTGTCACCCAGAAATCGGACGGCGGTACGAGCCACGAGAGCCAGCTTTCCGGGGGCGAATTTGTCCAAATTCCAATTCCTCTTTGTGACCGTTGCGGGCACTTTGGCTGTATCGTTTGGGCGATACGGTCAGTCGTGGGACTCAGAGTCGGAGCACACGCTACCCGCGCGCGTTCTTGTGTCAAGCCGACCTTTCACGCGTCGCAGATTTGGGAGCGCTGCCATCCGTACCGTCGGCACAGAGCAAAGACAATGGCGCTGGCACTGCTACGGCCGGCCGTAAGGGCCTTTCCTGTACCGCCGATTCCGACCGGACAACTTGGTTCGCGGAATATTGACAATTAAGGGGCGCGCAATTGCATCTGAGGACAGTCACGTGCATTTTCTGCGCATATCATTGTCGCTCGCTGTCG
>NZ_FCOM02000219.1 GCF_001544695.2 Caballeronia arvi | reverse complement strand
CGTTCCTGCACCCAATGCTTCTGCTCGAACGCGTTTTCCTGCGGCGGATCATGCTCGATATAGACGCGCGGCAAGCGCCGTTGCGCATCGGTGAGCAGGTTGAGTCGATCGTCGTCCCATTGACGCTTGTGCTGAAACAGCACGACATCGAAGGATTGCGACGGCACTTCGCTTGCCGGAATCTCATGCACGTTCGCGCCGAACGGCAACGCGCCCGCCGTGCCCGCATATCCCGGCGGATAGCCGGGACGCGTGACGAGATAGAAGTCGTGCGGCGCCTGGCTCAGGTAATACAGGTAGTTGCCGTGGATGTGCCACGTGAGCACACGCAAGCGCCGGGAACTAGTCGTGGGCATGAAGAAGCGTCTCCTCGCGAATGGTGTGTTCAAGCTGTGCGAAGGCGGCGTCGATCACGGCGCGCACGCTCACGTTGAGCGCGCATTCGTGGCCGTAGGGACATTCGCGAAATGCACACGGCCGGCATGCGGGCCAGTCCGCGAGCACGCGATGACGCGCATGATCGAGCGGCGCCCAGCGGCGCGTATCGCTTCCGGATGCAATCACGACACTCGGCGTTCGCATCGCTGCTGCTACATGCGAAAGCCCCGTGTCGTTGCAGACGATGAGCCGCGCCCTCGCGACGAGCGCGGCCAGCGCGCCCAGCGACGTTCGTCCGGCGAGATCGATCGCGTGCGCGCCGGCATCGTGCGCGACGCGAGCGGTCAGCGACGCTTCGCCCGCGCCGCCAGTGACCGCGATCTGCCATCCCGCTTGCGACAACGCACGCGCCACTTCGCCGAAGCGTTCGACGGGCCATCGGCGTGAAGGCAACTGCGCGCCGGGATGAACCAGCACGAGCCTTTCGCAATCGATCGCACATGCGTCGATGAGCGCATCGCATTCGCGCGTGTCGTCATCGGTTACCGGAATCTCGAGATCGAGTGCATCCGCGTCGATGCCGAGACGTTGCATCAACGCGGTATAGCGCGCGGGCTCGGGCAGTTCGTCGGGCCACGGCATGAACGCGCCTTCGCGCATGCGTTCATCGGGCTGGAGAAAGCCCGCGTTCATCCGCGCGCCCATGCCTTCGACGATATCGTTCGCCACGCCGCCGCTGCCATGCAACTGGATCGCGAGATCGAAGCGGCGTTCGCTTAGAGCGCTGAGAAACGCAGGTAAATGCGCGTCCGTTTCCTCCTGTTCGGGGAATCCGATCGCGCCCGGAAACACGATCAGTTCATCGAGCAGATGCGCATATCGTTCGATGAAACTCTTCGCCCAGGGCAAGCCGACGAGTGCGATATGCGCTTGCGGATAAGCGCGCCGCAATGCGCGCAACGCGGGCACGGCGCACAGCATGTCGCCGAGCTGCAGCGCGCGAAAGATCACGATGCGTTCGATCATGGAAAGAACACCCTGAACTTGAACGCGCCGCGAATCCGCCAATAGATCGACAGATACGGAATGATCGCCGAGGTCCATAACATTTCGGCGATATGCGCGGGCGTGCGCGACGTCGTTTT
>NZ_FCOM02000221.1 GCF_001544695.2 Caballeronia arvi | reverse complement strand
CACAAAAGTCAGTCACGGCGCCATCGGATCGCGTGGCACCAGCTGGATATCACCGACCCGCGACGTCCGCGACTCACATGCGACGCAGCAGAACTTGAGAGGGAAGTCAGCTGAGGACGAAGCGTTGAGCTCGGTGCAGCTCATATTGAAAAGCCCGTTCAAACATCACATCGGCCGCTCTCCGGCACGATCGAGCTGTGTGCCGAAAGCGATGCGGTCGGCCGCCCACCCCCCATTCCGTCCGACCCTCTGCGAAGGCAGCGTCACACCATGAAGCGTAGAGCCACTGTCATTTGCGAACGCAACGGCCGGGTCCTGGTCGTTGCACGCGCGCTGGGCCGTTGGGCGTTTCCGGGCGGAAAACGCAAGCTAGGGGAAGATCTTGGCGAAACGGCACAGCGCGAACTCGAAGAGGAAACGGGGCTCGTGGCCACACATGTCCACTACGCTTTCCAGTTTCACGGACTGCGATCGCGGCACTTCGTGTTCGCGGCACGCGTCGGCGAGACCATCGAAGCGATACCTTCCAATGAAATCGTGCGCTGCCAATGGATGCATCTCGATGAGATCCTCTGCGCCGAGGCAAGTATTCCCACCAAGGGCATCGCTGCCATTTTCCTCAGGCAGACACAATGCGGGAACCACCAGTCCCTTCGTGAAGCCATTGAGCTCTACCTTTGCCGAGCGCCAGCGTCTGACGACTAGCCGAGCCCGAGCTTGCTAGCGGAAAAATGCCGAACCTCAACAACGCTCACGAGCGTGTCGACCTAGTCGTTCGTGGCGCGTTTGAACTGTCGTCGCGCGGAAACATGGCAATTGCGGAACCGTTGAAAACGCCCTCCTTTCGCCCTTCCCCAAAACCGCACCGTTGATAGCGCGAGTTGAACGGTGCTTTTTTCGCTCCATGCCGAAACAGACCGCGCGGATTGGCATCCACCGAACGTACGAACGGCCGTATTATTTAATTCCCGTTGTTAACCCTGATTAACATATGAGTTTCGTGCATGTTTTAATCGCTGCCCAGTCGACAAAATTAGACCCGTCCGATGTCGTCCCTTGCGTGACGCCGACCGGCCCCCCAAATGGGGCATTTCAGTCCCTGCGGCGCATTAACGGTGTTCCGTAAAAATAAAAATATCAGCGCATATCTGAGAGAGAAACTATGCTAAGTCCCCATGAATTTGCCACGCTTATGCTGGTCAACGCCGCACCGGAGCAGATCAACCTTGATCGCGAAGAGCTCGACATTCTGCTGGAACGTCAACTAGTCGAACTCGAAGAACTCGCCTCAGGCCACCCGCGTCCGCGACTGACCGTCGATGGCCATGCCCTACTGCAGGCAGTAGCTCGCCTGCACTGACGCCTCGTTTTGCGGGCGGAAGTGCACATGTGGAATCCGCACGCACCCCTGTTTTGAACCGCCCTTTGTTCCAATCAGATTGACACGCCAGTTGTAGTCCTCCTGGCTGTATCCACTTATATTTACTATTCTGACAACCTCAGGGG
>NZ_FCOM02000239.1 GCF_001544695.2 Caballeronia arvi | reverse complement strand
TCACATCTTCCGTCAGCATCCGTCATTTATACAGAAATGCTAACTGCTCAACTTCGACCCGGCGGTATTAGCAGAAATAGCCACCCACTAGCAGAATGAGCGATCCTGAACACCATCCCTACACAGGGGAACGGTTCAACCAGACGCAGTATCTCCTTTCAAGGCACCGGTCACACTGGCGCCAACGTGCACGTCTCGTGTCCACAAACCAACCGCTCTGGCGAAGGCGTCGTCGTTGCAACGCGTATGTACTGGCAACGGAAAGTGGCGATTGAGGCGATGCGCTCGTGATGCTGATATCGCCCCACATTGAGTGTAAGCTCACAGGACGTAGTTCTCACGAAAACCTAGGAGACAGTGATGACTGAACAGACAAATCCCTTTGGCGATCTGACAAAGGTGTTCGAGCAGTTCAACGTGCCGGGCGTCGATATGTCCGCGTTGGTCGAGTCGCGCAAGAAGGACATCGAGGCGATCGTCGAGGCAAACAAGTCCGCGTATGGCGCGATGCAGGCGTTCGCCCGCAAGCAGACCGAGATGCTGACGCAGGCCATGCAGGACATTCAGGCAGCCGCCCAGGTCGGCGCGACGGACCCTGGCAAACACGCCGAAGTGGCGCGCAATGCGTGTCTGAAGGCGGTCCAGGACATCAAGGATCTGGCCGAAATCGCACGCAAGTCGCAAGTCGAGGCAATGGCGAGCCTCACCAAGCGTGCGAATGAACACGCGGCGGAGATCCAGCAGATGCTTCAGCGCAAATAGCCGACACGCTGCGCCCGTTGCGCGAGCAGTCCCTTGCCCTTCTCGTGACGGGGCCGGCAGGGACGCTGGATTACCACTCCCAAGAGAGCATGGCCGCGGCTTTCAACATGCTGGACGAGTTCATTCAGGGCTTCTTCAAATCGGGGCGGACGCTACTGCAGGCCTACACCGGCGCGTCTGGGGTAGATCGGCGAAGCGCTTTCGACTTCCGCCAGCATCCCCACGCTCGCGCTGGCGCAGGCACAGGCACAGGCGCATTACTGGCAACAGCAGATGGCGCTCTACGCTGGAATGATTGCAAATACAAGGGGGCAGAAATCAGAGCCGGCGGTCCAGCTCGAACGCGGTGACCGACGCTTCAACGCCGAAGCCTGGAGCGCGAACCCCTGGTACAGCCTTCTCAAGCAGACGTACTTGCTCAACGCGCGATTGTTCAACGACATGGTCGAGGCGTCCGGCGCCGCCGAGAAGGAAAAGCCATTACGGCTTTCGCGGTCGTAATGGGGCTACACTGGAGCAATCGAAGCAGGAAAAAGCCATGACGAACTCTGACCCTACAA
>NZ_FCOM02000225.1 GCF_001544695.2 Caballeronia arvi | reverse complement strand
GATGACGAGCGCTCGCGTTGTGACAATCAGATGGCCGGTTGCGAAGCCGAGCCGACGCCTGAGCGGCCTGCCGGCGGCGCATGTGACCGGCAGTTTGCGGCGAGCCCTGCCCGAGGGCCGACGTGCGCGCTTGGGCCGTCGCCGACGCTCGCCGTTCGGCCGCCGCGCGGCGGCAGCAGGCCGCCGTCGCTGTCAGGATGCTGTGCCGTCGAATATCTGCTTCCGGGCAGCGGCGAGCCGCTCTTGACGCCAACAGCGGGCCTTCGAAAGTTGTGCGACCCCGCACGGGAGCCCTACGTTAGCCGCGCTGGCCAACGTTTATTGAGTGGCTTCATTGGGGCCATCTGTTTTTCCGATGGCCCATCTGAAATCCATGCTTCTTGGCGGACTTTTCTGTGTGTACGATTTTTTCACCGACACAACGAAAGGTGAAGACATGCAAGCGGCGTCTCCTGAAATCAGCGTTTTCTGGCAGCCGGGCTGCTCAAGCTGCGTGAGAGTCAAGGAGTTCCTCACTCGACTCGAGATCCCATTCAAGTCTGTCAACGTCCTCTCGGACACGCAAGGCCGCGATGAACTTCGCCGTCTCGGCGCGCGCTCAATCCCGATCGTGTCCAAGGGAGACGAGTTTGTGTACGCTCAGTCGATCGAAGACGTCGCGCGTTTCGTCGACGGCATGGACGCAATCACGGATCGCCTGCCGCCCGAGATTCTCTACGCGAAGTGGACCAAAGTTTTGCGGTTGCGCGTTAGCCGCATGGCAAGTTCGCTGCTGGAGCCGCCAGCCTCCACCACCGCGTCGTCTTTCGCGTGCAAACCATGCCCTCTTGCACGATCGTCACGTTTCCTGTGTCCATCCGTTACGCTTCTTCTTGGAGTCGGTGCCGGTGCCATCGCCTGCCGGTCACTCAGATCTGTTCCTGGTCCGAATCGACCAGTACTTCCTCAATCTTCGCGTTCATTTTGCCTTGTGCACCACCATCTTCAGGCCGTCTCCCTAGCCTGCGGTCGGAGACCCTCCACGACTGGTGATCGAGAGGGACCAAGAGTTCGATGTCGATCGAAAGAGGACTGTTCATCCAGATGCGCGTAGTGCAGTCGCCCTATTTCGAGCGGGTCAAAGCGGCGCGGCAGATCGCAAACGCGGCGGTTATCGAATTGCTCAGCGCCGTCGAGAGTCTGCGACGACCGCACGGGACGCGCTTCCCCTCGTACCACGAAAGCCGTTGCGCTGGAGTCCGGGACGACGCGGCTCGGGCTCTAGTACAACATCCCCTAAATTACTTTAATAATTATCGGGCTGCAGATAAGGCTGTAGGAGCGTGACGACGACCTCGGCCATCTCGTCGAGTGAGCCTGTGCCCGGCAGCGGCTCCCATCGCCCGGTGTGGCTGCGAAAGGCGGCACTATAACGA
>NZ_FCOM02000226.1 GCF_001544695.2 Caballeronia arvi | reverse complement strand
ATCGTCGCCCTCCTTCAAGTCAAGCGCATCGACGACGCTCGCGGGCAGTCGCACGGCAAGGCTATTACCCCATTTTGAGACCTGCATGACTTGCCTCCATTGATACACGTTTTTTTAATTGTATATCCACACGAATGTTTTCTCAAGTTCCGGGCGACTTGTGACCTCCAGACCGCCGAACACTTATTCTGCGTGCGAGGTCTTACACCTGTTTCGTTTGCCGGCCCCCACCCCCGCGCCAATCCGATGCGGTCGACTCGACGCCCACGCCGCGCAGATGAGAAGCGCGTTCCGGCCACGATCCTAGAAGAGTCCCCGGGGCACGAAACGGTCCGACGTGCGAAATGCACATGGAGCGCGTTGCCTGCAGTTGATTGGCGAGCCCTCTCATGTCTGCGATCACGAGGAGAAATCGATTCGCTCAGTGCACTCGGGAAGGGTCTACCATTCCCGACCGACCATGGTTTCGGAAGTTGTGTCCTGGAGCCAGAACGCTTTTCGCGGATTGCCCGATCTACCGAGGCTGTTCGATCACGAGATCTTCCGCCGATCTTGTCTCTGAGTCGCCGCGCAGGGTCATCGCGATTGAGATGCAGATGAGGCCGCAGACGATCAGGAACAAAAAAGCGCCGGTGAATTGGCCTCCATTGGCCGCGATCAAAAATCCCATCGCCGCAGGCGAGACAACGCCCGCGAACTGGCTTCCCATGTTGATGACCCCGGCAGTTGAGCCGCTCGCGTCGGTATCGTCGAACTTCAATGGCAGCGACCACACCGCGATGAAGCCCAGTTTTAGCGAGAACGCGATCAGGGCCTGACATATCAGCACGACCGGCAGCAGTGAGACGTTCAGCATCACGATGAGGCATACCGTACTCACGCCGACCGCGCCAACCAGCAACACCTTCTCGCGCTGGGCGAACCAGCCATCGGCAAGCCATCCGCCCGTCAGCATGCCGAGGATGCCGGCGACGCCGGGCACGGACGCGTAGAGGCCGACATGCAGCAGATCGAGTCCGTGCACCTTCAACAGGTAGGTCGGCAGCCACGAGAGAAAACCCCAGATCAGGACATTGAGCGCAAAGTTGACCGCACAGATCTTCCACACGGCCGCGCTTCGCAGCACGCGGCGCAGTGGATCGCGCGTGACCCTCTCCGATCTGACGGGCGTCGCGACCTTTGGCAGTCCACACGCATAGAGCAGGGACACGGCGAGCCCCGTGAGCGCAACCGCGACGAACATGCCGCGCCAGTTCAACCAGACGGTCATCAGCGCGCCGAGCGCGGGCGCGAGCACGAGCGCCACGGGATTCGACGCCAGCAGCACTGCCTGAATCTTCGAACGGCGCTGCTTCGGAAAGTAGTCCGACAGCGCCCTGAAACTCGCACTAGGAAAGCCCCCTTC
>NZ_FCOM02000227.1 GCF_001544695.2 Caballeronia arvi | reverse complement strand
ATCGTCGCCCTCCTTCAAGTCAAGCGCATCGACGACGCTCGCGGGCAGTCGCACGGCAAGGCTATTACCCCATTTTGCGACCTGCATGATTTGCCCCCATTGATACACGTTTTTTTAATTGTATATCCACACGAATGTTTTCTCAAGTTCCGGCCGACTTGTAACCTCCAGACCGCCGAACACTTATTCTGCGTGCGAGGTCCTCCACCTATTTCTGCCGTTTGCCGGCCCCCCAACCCCGCGCCAATCCGATGCGGTCGACTCAACGCCCACACCGCGCAGATGAGAAGCGCGTTCCGGCCACGATCCTAGAAGAGTCCCCGGGGCGCGAAACGGTCTGACGTGCGAAATGCACACGGAGCGCGTTGCCTGCAGTTGATTGGCGAGCCCCTCTTGCGATCACGAGGAGAAATCGATTCGCTCAGTGCACTCGGGAAGGGTCTACCATTCCCGACCGACCAGGTTTCGGAAGTTGCGTCCTGGAGCCAGAACGCTTTTCGCGGATTGCCCGATCTACCGAGGCTGTTCGATCACGAGATCTTCCGCCGATCTTGTCTCTGAGTCACCGCGCAGTGTCATCGAGATTGAGATGCAGACCATGCCGCAGGCGATCAGGAACAAAAAAGCGCCGGTGAATTGGCCTCCACTGGCCGCGATCAAAAATCCCATCGCCGCCGGCGATACGACGCCCGCGAGCTGACTGCCCATGTTGATGACCCCGGCAGTTGAGCCGCTCGCGTCGGTGTCGTCAAACTTCAATGGCAGCGACCACACCGCGATAAAGCCCAGTTTCAGCGAGAACGCGATCAGCGCCTGACATATCAGCACGACGGGAAGCAGTGAGACGTTCAGCATCACGATTAGGCATACCGTACTTACGCCGACCGCGCCAACCAGCAACACCTTCTCGCGCTGGGCGAACCAGCCATCGGCAAGCCATCCGCCCGTCAGCATGCCGAGAATGCCGGCGACGCCGGGCACGGACGCGAAGAGGCCGACATGCAGCAGATCGAGTCCGTGCACCTTCAACAGGTAGGTCGGCAGCCACGAGATAAAACCCCAGATCAGGACATTGAGCGCAAAGTTGACCGCACAGATCTTCCATACGGCGACGCTTCGCAGCACTCGGCGCAGCGGATCGCGCGTGAGCCTCTCCGATCTGACGGGAGTCGCGACCTTTGGCAGTCCACACGCATAGAGCAGGGAGACGGCGAGCCCCGTGAGCGCAACCGCGACGAACATGCCGCGCCAGTTCAACCAGACGGTCATCAGCGCGCCAAGCGCGGGCGCGAGCACGAGCGCCACGGGATTCGACGCCAGCAGCACCGCCTGAATCTTCGAACGGCGCTGCTTCGGAAAGTAGTCCGACAGCGCCCTGAAACTCGCACTAGGAAAGCCGCCTTC
>NZ_FCOM02000228.1 GCF_001544695.2 Caballeronia arvi | reverse complement strand
GGCTCTTTTGAAAACGGAGTGGGTGATGGCTCTCAGCGGGCATGCGAGTTGAAGGCGGAGAAGTCGAGTTTTCCAGCGATAAGAAACAGCACCGTTCGCATGGTTTCGAAGCGCGTGTAGCCGCGCGCTTTGCGCTTGGCAGCCTGAAACAAGCCGTTGATGGCTTCGATGAAGCCGTTGGTCTGTCGAGTCTGGGTCCACGCAACGATGCCGTCGAAGTGACGACGAATCAATCGCGCAACCTCCTTCATCGGTTCGACTTTCGAGCGCATAACGTTGGTGCACCACTGCTGCAACATCTCACAGACGACATGAATTTGCTTGCGTTCGAGAATCTCGCGCAATTGCTCGCGATACAACCAGGCGCGGGCCGTTCGCTTAGTGGTGTACTTCCTGAGCAGCGCCTCGAGGTCGGTCAATTGCGCAAGGTTCAGTTTGTTGGCGTCCTTGAGCAGCGTCCAGCGCATCCCTTTAAGCTCCGGGTCGGCTTTCTGTTGTTGGCGACGCACCGTATCAAGTGCCTTGGACGCATGGGCGACGATGTGAAATTTATCGAACGTCACTCGCGCATTGGGCAGATGTTCGCCCACGCCTTTGATGAACGCGGGCGACATGTCGATGCTCACGGAGCTGACTTGCTCCGGCGTGCCATGGTGCTGGCTAAGGTAGGCAGTAAAGCTCTCAATCGTCTTCGCGTCACGGCCGGGCGTGACGAACACGATGCGCCGAGCCTGCATATCGGCGACCAACGTCAGATACTCGTGGCCTCGCCGGTACGAGGTCTCGTCAATGGCGACCGAACTCACGTCCGACAGGTTTGCCGACGCCAGCGCGAGTTCCACATAGCGCGAACAGATGGCATGCACTCGATGCCACGACAGATTGACGATGCGCGCCACAGCGGCAAACGGCATCTGCTGCGCCAGCATCAGCACCAGCGCTTCGAACAGCAACGTGAAACCGGCGAGTTGGCCGACCCATTCCGGCTCGACCAGCCGTACCGAGCCATCGGGCAAGCGCACTCGCGGCACCCGCACTTCCAGATAGCACTCGTGCTGGAAGAAATTCAGGTGGCGCAGCCGCTTGATTTGCGTGTCATGCACCGGGTATTCGCCGGCGAGCCCGGGGTAGGCGAAGCGACTTCCAGCGACAAAGTCCACAGCAATCGTCAGCTGCCGTTTGGCCGTATCAAAGTCGACACCTTGGACGTACCACGGAGCCTTAATTCCCAAGGCCGCTTCAAAGAGTTGATTCGTCATTGTTCGCTTTGTCTTGAATGGCTGATTGCCGCATTCTGCCGCAACCAGCCATGCCCCAGCCTATCGATTCAAGGCGCCTCTGCGCTGGGCTCACGCCCGCCCTTGACCGCGAAACCACCCACTCGGAATTCAAAAGAGGC
>NZ_FCOM02000229.1 GCF_001544695.2 Caballeronia arvi | reverse complement strand
AGCCACTCGTAGAGTTCGGGCGACAGGCCGTAGGCGCGGTCAAGCGAATCCAGTAAGTCCACCCCACACCTCTTTTTGAGACCTGCGCGCGGCAGGCGTCGAATATCGTTGAGCACCCGGCAACCGAGGCCGTTGAACCACTCGGCGAAAGATCGAACTTCGGGCACGACCATGAACGGCAACTCGCCGAGCGTGCGTTCGAGCGAACTCATCTTGAGCACGCGCCGGCGACCGCGCTTGGCAAGCAGCCACGCGCCTTGCCCCGTGGGCGCGACACTCATGCGGGCGGTCACGCCGATCGCTTTGACCGTCTCCCGCATTTGCCGGCAGACGTGCACGATGCCCCCGAAAAGCCGAAGGCTTGCGGTCACGTCGACGACGATGGTTTCCTCTTCGCGTACGGCCACCTGAGGAGAGAAGCGCAGCAAGGCGAATGCGACTTCGCGCTGTACGTCGAGTTCACGCGCGGAACTGCGTTCGTACATCAGCGCGTCGGCCGTAAGTGTCGTGACGCCACCGCGCTTCATGCCCACCATCACCCCTGCGTCTCTTGCTGCCTGATCGAGCACGATCACCTTGTCGCGTTCCAGCACCACACATCCGTGTTCAGTCGGAGACGACCACCTCGGACGGAACACCTCCAGCGAGAGCCGGGGCAGGAAGATGGCGACGAACACGGCCATGGGGGCTGAGCAGAATCGGTGAGGGTTGAAGGTGGATGGACAGTGGATCGGTTCGGGTGGGACCTCGTCGTTTGATGACATCGACGACGATGCCGCCGTCGGCGGGCCGCACACCGAGCCGTAATGCGGCGGGCGACGAATCCTGGGCGGCGGCAAGCGGTCGGACCAGAATCAGCAGGGTTTCCGTCGCTTGGGCCGCCAGATGCAACCGCCGTAACGCCTCAGATCGAATGTGCTGTTGCCAGAAGAGCAGCGCGCCGCAACTTCGGGCGTTCAGCACGCGCTCGGCACACCAGAGCGCGTCCGCCGTCTTCGGCGCACGCAGCATCATCAGCTTGTCCAGTGGCAGGCCAAAATACGAGAACGCCAGGCTGTTCGGTACGTGCGGCGCCTGCAGCAGCGTGATTGGCCGCTTGCTTGCGGCCACGAGCGCGGGCTTGAGCAGCCGCATCTCGCCGATGCCCGGCTGCTGCACCAGCAACTCCACGAGCGCGCCGACGGGCCAACCGCCGCCCGGCAGTTCCGCCGACAGGGCGGCGTAGCCGGTGTCGATGGTCTTGCCGTAGGCACGCGCGAGCTCTGAGCCGCGCCAGAGGCTCGAGTGGAGTGTCGCGAGGTCTTTGGGCAGGGCAGCCATGATGGAAGGCGGTGATCCAAGTACTGTATATTTATACAGTGTAGCGCAAAAGCTGAAGCAGTGAAT
>NZ_FCOM02000244.1 GCF_001544695.2 Caballeronia arvi | reverse complement strand
TTGTTCTTCGACGCCGGATTGATCACGCCCGCGATATGACCGCTCGCACCGAGCACGAACTGCGTGTCGCCGCCGATGAGCTGCGTCGATCGATAGGCGCCCTTCCACGGCACGATGTGATCTTCCTGCGTGCCGAAAATATAGCTCGGCATGTCGATCTTGCCGAGGTCCACCGGCGTGTTGCAGATGGAGAGCCGGCCCGCCTTGCACAGGTTGTTCTCCAGATACATGTTGCGCAGATACCAGGCGTACATCGGGCCGGGCAGATTCGTGCCGTCGGCGTTCCAGTAGAGCAAGTCGAACGCTTGCGGTGCGCCGCCCTTCAGATAGTTGTTCACGACATACGGCCAGATCAGGTCGTTGGCGCGCAAGGTCTGGAACACGAAACCGAGTTCACCGCCCGAATAGATGCCACCGCGCCCGATGGTCTGCTCACGCTGCGAAACGCCCCGCTCGTCGATGAAGACGCCGAGGTCGCCCGGATCGCTGAAATCGAGCATCGTCGTCAGAAGCGTGAGGCTCGCGACCGGTTCGTCGCCACGCGCGCGCAGCACGGCGAGCGCCGACGACAGAATCGTTCCGCCGACACACCAGCCCACCGCGTTGACCTTGTCGGCGCCACTGATTGCCCGGCCAACTTCGATCGCCTTCATTGCGCCTTTTTCGACGTAGTCGTCCCACGTGATGTGGCCGAGTTCGGCGTCGGGATTGCGCCACGACACGAGAAACACCGTCTGCCCCTGCTCGGCCGCAAATCGTACGAAAGAATTCTCCGGCTGCAAATCGAGGATGTAGAACTTGTTGATGCACGGCGGCACGATCACGAGCGGCCGCTCGGCGACCTTCTCCGTGAGCGGCGCGTATTGGATCAACTGAAACAGCTCGTTCTCGAAGACCACCGAGCCTTTCGATACCGCCACGTTGCGGCCGACTTCGAACGCTTTTTCATCGGTGATCGAGATGCGTCCGCGCTTCAGGTCTTCGAGCAGATTTGCAAAGCCCGTGCGCATGCTCTCGCCCTGCGTTTCGACGGCCGTCTGTATCGCCTCGGGATTCGTGGCGGCAAAGTTGGCAGGGCTCATCGAGTCGATGAACTGGCGTGCATAGAAACGCAGCTTGTGCTTTTCCTTCTCGCCGACGCCGGACGCCTCGACCATGTCGTTGAGCAATCGCGCGTTGAGCAGGTACGTCTGCTTGAGAAGGCTGTACCAGGGGTTCGCGCTCCAGGCCTCGGCGTTGAAGCGCCGGTCGCCGCGCTCGGGCTGGACCGCCGGCTCCGATTTCTGCCC
>NZ_FCOM02000230.1 GCF_001544695.2 Caballeronia arvi | reverse complement strand
GAGCCTGTCATAAATTTCGTGTTCAAGGCATAACATGTGCGAAAAGGAGCATGTATGCCACGCAAACCGAAAGCTGCGACTGAAGCGATGGATCTGCAGGCGATTCCGAAAGAGCTGATCGATCAGTTTGTCAAAGGTCCGATGACAGCGGACGCCGTGCAGGCGGCCTCGATGGCCTTCAAAAAGGCGCTGATCGAGCGGGCGCTGGGCGCGGAACTCGGTCACCATCTGGGCTATCCGAATGGCGGCGAGCGTCCGCCCGAGTCGAGCAACCAGCGCAACGGCAAGAGCGGCAAGACGGTGCTCACCGAGGACGGTCCGTTACGCCTGGACATTCCACGCGATCGCGACGGCAGCTTCACGCCGATCCTCATCCCCAAGCACGAACGCCGCTTTACCGGCTTTGACGACAAGATCATTGCGATGTATGCGCGTGGCATGACGATGCGCGAAATTCAGGGATTTCTGGCCGAACAGTACGGCACGCGGGTGTCGCCCGAATTTATCAGTTCGGTGACTGATGCGGTGACGCAGGAGATCACCGCCTGGCAATCGCGTCCGCTCGAGCCGATGTATCCGGTGGTCTTCTTCGATGCGCTGCGCGTAAAAATCCGCGACGAAGGCGTGGTGCGCAACAAGGCCATCTACCTGGCGCTGGCGATTTTGCCGGACGGCACACGCGACATTCTGGGCTTGTGGATCGAGCAAACGGAAGGCGCGAAGTTCTGGATGAAGGTCTTCAGCGACTTGAAGACACGCGGCGTGCAGGACATCCTGATCGCCGTCACCGATGGGCTCAAAGGCATGAGCGAGGCGCTCGCCGGCGTGTTCCCGGCGACCACGCTGCAAACGTGCATCGTGCATCTGATTCGCAATTCGCTGGAATACGCCAGCTGGAAAGAGCGCAAATCGCTGGCAGCCGCGCTGCGTCCGATCTATACCGCGCCGAACGCTCAGGCCGCGGAAGCCGAATTGCTTTCGCTGGAGCAAGGCCCATGGGGCAGCAAATTCCCCACGGTTATCGCGGCCTGGCGGCGCGCCTGGGATCGCGTCATTCCGTTCTTCGTGTTCCCGCCCGAGGTGCGAAAGGTGATCTATACGACGAACTCCATCGAGAGCGTCAATTCGCAGTTACGCAAGATTATCAAGACGCGCGGACACTTCCCTTCGGACGAGGCGGCCACCAAGCTGTTGTGGCTCGCCTTGCGCAAAATAACCGGGGACTGGCATCGCGCGGCGCACGACTGGAAGGCAGCCATGCGGCAATTCGCGATCCTCTACGAGGATCGCTTTACACGGCCCAGCTTCTAGGATCACGATGAGTGTCCTGACTGGAAGCTTCATCCGCCTTGCACACAAAAATTTGGACAGTCCC
>NZ_FCOM02000231.1 GCF_001544695.2 Caballeronia arvi | reverse complement strand
AGAAGTGTCCTTCAACTCCTGTCGTGACCGGCATTGCCCGAAGTGCCAAGCCAGCGCCGCACAACGCTGGCTCGAGGCGCGTCAGGCCGATCTGCTACCCGTCGAGTACTTCCACGTCGTCTTCACGCTGCCCGCGCCAATCAGCGCGATCGCCTGGTACAACAAGCGGGTCATCTACGGGCTGCTGTTCGACATCGCCGCCGACACGCTGCGCACGATCGCCGAGGATCCCAGGCATCTCGGCGCCCAGATCGGCGCCACGCTCGTGCTGCACACTTGGGGATCGGCGCTCACGCATCACCCGCATGTGCACGGCATCGTTCCCGGTGGCGGGCTATCGGCTGACGGTGAGCGCTGGATCGCCTGCCGGCCGGGCTTCTTTCTGCCGGTGCGCGTCCTCTCACGCCTGTTCCGACGACGCTTCCTCGAGGCACTCCAAGCGGTTCACCACCGTGGCGACCTGCAGTTCTTCGGCGAGTACACCGGGCTGGCCGACCCCGCCACCTTTGCCCGATGGCTTGCGCCCCTACGTACCTGCGAATGGGTGGTCTACGCCAAGCGCCCGTTCGCCGGACCGAAGGCGGTGCTCGAGTACCTCTCACGCTATACGCACCGCGTCGCCATCTCCAACCAGCGCCTGGTCGCCGTCGATGAGCGTGGCGTGACGTTCCGCTGGAAGGACTACCGTGCCAAGGGCCGCACCCGCTACAAGACCATGACCCTCGAAACCGGCGAATTCATGCGCCGCTTCCTGCTCCATGTGCTGCCCGGTGGTTTCCATCGGATCCGCCACTTCGGGCTGCTCGCCAACCCGGTGCGCCGCGCCAATCTCGCAAAGGTGCGCGATCTGCTGCACGTCGCACCCGAGATCGGCCCGTCGCCGGACGACGCCCTCATCGAGACCCGGCCCGCCTTCATTTGCCGGCACTGCGGTGCACCGATGATCGTCATCGACATCCTCGCGCGCAGCGCCCCGATCCGCGCACCGCCGATGCGCCGGGGTCAAACATGAGCGGCATCGCTCCTCGATCTGCCTGTCGAACGTCGGCTTTGCGGCAACGCGGCCCACTGGCGGACGTTTGCGCGCGTCGCTCCTGGAAGCGCCTCGCATCCTTACTTCATCATCAAGATTGCGCGACTACACTGCTTCGTCACCGCGTCAGCGCGCGTCAGGTATCCCGATTGGCCGCGCCGCATCCGACACCGCCGAGCATCCTGACCTATCAATCACCATAAGCGCGAAGCTCCCAACGCATCGGAGCACTCCGCGGTTTCCTCCATCGGGCTTATTCGACGCCTGCCAACACGCGCAGCGGCACCGTCACATTCCTGTGATCGATGGCAGGCATCGAATAACCCTTAACG
>NZ_FCOM02000234.1 GCF_001544695.2 Caballeronia arvi | reverse complement strand
CCATCTCGTCGAGTGAGCCTGTGCCCGGCAGCGGCTCCCATCGCCCGGTGTGGCTGCGAAAGGCGGCACTATAACGATTGCGGGCGAGCTCGGTAAGGCGCGCCACAACAGTCGGTTCCTCATCATCGAGACGTTTGATCAGCAGGTGCCGCCCGTAGGCTTGCGTGACGATCTGCTCATGGCCGAGCAAGCTGCGCAGTTGACGCTGAAGTTCAGTCGCGTAATGTTTAGTGGGGATGGCTGGCATGTCTGTCTCTCGATTACGATGTGCCCGTTTGCAACGGATAGCCCCGGAAAGTCCATTTGAAGGGACGTGCGGCCTGATTATGCTCGTGCATGAACTGCTCGGTGCGCTCGCGCAGGTGCCCGGTGCTGGTATGACTGGCATGGCGTAGCACACGACGCGTATAGCGGGCAAACCACAGTTCGATCTGATTGACCCAACTCGCGTGCAGCGGGGTGAAGTGGAAGTGAAACCGCTGATCATGCCGCTCGTTGAACGCCTGCCAGACGGCCTGAGCGCGATGCGTATTCAGGTTGTCCCAAATCACGTGCACCCGTTTGCCCGGGTGCGCAACCGCCACGCGCTCCATGAAGGCGACCAGGTCGTCCTGGGTGCGCCGCTCGCGGCAGTCTGCCAGCACCTGGCCCGTATGCACATCTAGCGCGGCAATCAGCGCCTGAGTGCCGTGCCGGATATATTCAAACTCCCGACGACGCAGCCGTCCCGGTGCCGGCGCGCGCCCCGGGTGCTTGCGCTCGATGGCTTGAATGCCCGTCTTCTCGTCGATGCTGAGCACCACCGCGTTTTTGGGCGCCTTGCGGTACAGCTTGCAAATCACATTGACCTTCTCGCGAAAGGCCGGGTCGGGACTGTGTAGCCATTGCTGGACCCGGTGCGGTCGAACGTCGCCAGCCTGCAGAATGCGCTGCACATGGCTGCGGCTGATCTGTTCGACAATGCCACGCTCGATCGCGCGCGCCACTATCTCGTCCAGTGTCGGCGTAACCCGTCCCTCGGGTTCGTGTGCTTCACATGCCAACGCAATCAACTGCAGTCGCGTTTCTTGCGTGATGCGTGGCGGACGACCGCTACGCTCACCCTCGCGCAGGCCCTCCGCACCGTGCTGTGCGATGCGCTTGCGCCACGCGCAGACCGTTTGCACCGATACGCGCAGTTCTCGAGCAATCACTGTATTCGGATGTCCTTCGTGCGCCCACAGCGCGATGCGGGCCCGCATCACATCTCGCTGAGTAGCGGTCTTCCGCTCGATCAGCGACAGCAGTTCTTCTCGTTCTTTCTTCGCCAACTTCACTGGCGTTGCATGACGACCTTGGCTCAT
>NZ_FCOM02000237.1 GCF_001544695.2 Caballeronia arvi | reverse complement strand
GCCGCGTCGGGCTTCATCGAGCCGGTCATGCTCTGCAGTCACTTGACACCTCCTCGCAGCGCGGAACGCCCGGCTGTATCAGCCGGGGCCCAGGATCGATGCCCTTCAGCGACTCTTATGCCCGCTCAATGATGCGCGCCGCCGCCTGCATCGTCGAGTTGCCGAAGCACGGCGTCGAGGTTGAACGATGCAGGTTTCTGACGCGGCGGAAACGCCTTGAAGCCCTCGAGCTGCGATGCCACGACCGCCTGCATCGCGTAGATCAGGTAGGCGTGGGAAATCATCCAGTCGTAGTAGGTGTTCGAGCTCTCGTCCGCACGCTCGAACGGATCGCGCCGAAGATTGAACATCTTCGGAATCCGCAGCCGGACGAACGGCTCAGCCCAGCACGCCAACTGCTTGGCGCGCTGCTCCAGCAATACCATTTTCCAGTCACGCACGCGGATGGCCATGACATCGCCGTCGTCGCTGATATAGAAGAACGAATCGCGCGGGCTGTCCTTCACTTCTCCCATCAGATAGGGAAGCATGTTGAAGCCGTCCAGATGAACCTTGTAGGTTTTATCGCCGGCTTTATGTCCCTTGAGCAACTTTTCTTTGACGTCCGGCTCGCCCGCCGCGGCGAGCAAGGTCGTCATCCAGTCCTGATGCGTGACGATGCCGTTGAGAACCGTGCCCGCGGGAAATTTCCCCGGCCAGCGAACGAATGCGGGCACGCGCCAGCCGCCTTCCCAATTCGTATTCTTCTCGGAACGGAATGGCGTGATGCCCGCGTCCGGCCAGCTATTGAAGTGCGGGCCGTTATCCGTCGAGTACATGACGAGGGTATCGTCGGCGATGCCCAGTTCATCGAGCTTCGCCAGCATCTTGCCGATGTTCTCGTCGTGCGCCACCATGACGTCGTTATAGTCGCCCTGTCCGCTCTTGCCCTTGTGCTTCTCCGCGCAGTGCGTGCGGAAGTGCATGGCCGTCGTGTTGTACCAGACGAAGAACGGCTTGCTCTCCTTGTGCGCCTTGTCGATGAATGCGCACGCGAGCGTCGTCGTTTCATCGTCGATCGTTTCCATGCGCTTTCTGGTCAGCGCGCCGGTGTCCTCGATGCTCTGACCGCCCTTGCCATCGGAGCGACAGTGCAGCACGCCTCTCGGACCGAAGCGCTTCCTGAACGCAGGGTCCTTCGGATAATCGGAGTCCTCGGGCTCCTCTTCCGCATTCAGGTGATAGAGATTGCCGAAGAACTCGTCGAAGCCATGCATGGTCGGCAGGAATTCATCCTTGTCGCCCAGATGATTCTTGCCGAACTGCCCGGTGGCATAACCCAGCGGCTT
>NZ_FCOM02000241.1 GCF_001544695.2 Caballeronia arvi | reverse complement strand
TTGAAAATCATCTAGCGGGCCTCCCACCGTCGTCATGGAGGCGACGGGGTTAAAGTGAGTTTGCCAACTGCTTCAACCGAAGGGAGGCTGAGATGAAATATAGCGGAATTGACCTGCACTCGAACAACAGCGTAGTGACTGTGACCGACGAAGCGGATCAGGTGGTCGCAGAAAAGCGTTTGCCGAACGACCTGCCGAAGATCCTTGCGTTTCTCTCGCCCTGGCAGATGGAGCTGGCCGGCGTTGTAGTCGAATCCACGTTCAACTGGTACTGGCTTGTCGATGGACTGCAGGACGCCGGCTTCAAAGTGCATTTGGCCAACACCACGGCGATCAAAAAATACGACGGACTCAAGCACAGCGGAGACGAGACCGATGCGCGTTACCTTGCTCAACTGCTGCGATTGGGAATTCTTCCGACAGGCACCGTCCTGCCGCCACAGCACCGCGCCGTGCGCGATCTGGCCAGAAAACGGATGCAACTGGTGCGCAGCCGCTCCAGCCACATCCTTGCGGTTGAAAACATTACGGCACGCCAGTTCGGCACGCGGATCACAAGCAATCAGGTCAAACGGCTGGACGGAGATACGATCGACGAGATGCATCTGCCGGACGAAGTAGCACTCGCGGTTCGGGCAAATGTCGCGGTCATCACAACGCTCTCCTCACAGATTGAACTCGTGGAAAAGCGTCTCCATGAAAAGGTCGCGCCGAATCCCGACTACGCGTTACTGACGACAGTGCCGGGTATTGGTCAAACTCTTGCGACTGTGATTCTGCTGGAGGTGGGTTCGATTGAGCGCTTCCCCAGCGTTGGTAATTTCGCTTCTTATGCGCGCTGCGTGGACAGCCAGCGCATGAGCAATGGCAAGAAAAAAGGCGAAGGCAACACAAAGAACGGTAACTCGTACATGTCCTGGGCATTCATCGAAGCGGCCACCTTTGCTATGCGCTATTGCGCAGATGCCAAGCGCTTCTACGAGCGCAAGAAAACCAGGACCAATGCGGTTCTCGCGCGAAAGGCCCTCGCACACAAGCTGGCCCGCGCGTGCTTCCATATCCTGAAGGAGCGAAAGCCCTTTGATGTGACGCGCTGTTTCGCGTAGAGCTGACGACGACGGCCGACAAGCCCCGGTTACCCACTGGAGCCACAGCCCTAAAACTTGAATGGGATGTCGTACCGCCGTCCCCGATGAGCAGTCATGCGGACCGCCCGCATTGCGAGCCAGTCACCCATTGGCGCCGACGCGTCGGCAGCCACAGATTTGTGCAACCATATGGACGCATTGCGGCACCAACGTTCTTCTGGGGCGGCATAGCC
>NZ_FCOM02000242.1 GCF_001544695.2 Caballeronia arvi | reverse complement strand
CGGTGTCGACTTCGACGGGCCTCAGCAGCCTGTCCACGGGCATGAACTCGTTGTCCACGGGCGTGAGCTCGCTGTCGGCCTCGGCTTCGACCAGCATCGGTTCGTTGTCCACGGGTGTGAGCTCGCTGTCCACGGGTGTGAGCTCGCTGTCAGTGTCGGCTTCGACGGGCATCGGTTCGCTGTCCACGGGCATGAACTCGCTGTCGGTGTCGGCTTCGACGGGCATCGGTTCGCTGTCCACGGGCATGAACAGCTTGTCGGCGTCGGCTTCGACGGGCATCAATTCGCTGTCGACCGGTGTGAACTCGCTGTCGACGTCGACTTCGACGGGCCTCAGCAGCCTGTCCACGGGCATGAACTCGTTGTCCACGGGCGTGAGCTCGCTGTCGACGGGCCTGAACTCGCTGTCGGTGTCGACCTCGACGGGCCTGAGCAGCCTGTCCACGGGCATGAACTCGCTGTCGACCTCGGCGTCGACGGGCATCAGCTCGCTGTCGGCTTCGACCTCCACGGGCCTCAGTTCGCTGTCCACGGGCGTGAGCTCGTTGTCGGTGTCGACTTCGACGGGCATCAGCAGCCTGTCCACGGGTGTGAGCTCGCTGTCGACGGGGCTGAACAGCTTGTCGGTGTCGACCTCGACGGGCCTCAGCAGCCTGTCCACGGGCATGAACTCGCTCTCCACGGGCGTGAGCTCGCTCTCCACGGGCGTGAACTCGCTCTCCACGGGCGTGAGCTCGCTCTCCACGGGCGTGAACTCGCTGTCGACGGGCGTGAGCTCGCTGTCGGTGTCGACCTCGACGGGTATTAGCAGCCTGTCCACGGGCATGAACTCGCTGTCGACGGGCGTAAGCTCGCTGTCGACTGGTGTGAGCTCGCTGTCGGCGTCGACCTCGACGGGCCTCAGCAGCCTGTCCACGGGCATGGGTTCGCTGTCCACGGGCATGAACTCGCTGTCGACTTCGGCTTCGACGGGCATCGGTTCGCTGTCCACGGGCATGAACTCGCTGTCGGCGTCGGCTTCGACGGGCATCGGTTCGCTGTCCACGGGCATGGGTTCGCTGTCCACGGGTGTGAGCTCGCTGTCGGTGTCGACCTCCACGGGCCTCAGCAGCCTGTCCACGGGTATGAATAGCCTGTCCACGGGCGTGAGCTCGCTGTCGGCCTCGGCTTCGACCAGCATCGGTTCGTTGTCCACGGGTGTGAGCTCGCTGTCCACGGGTGTGAGCTCGCTGTCGGTGTCGGCTTCGACGGGCATCGGTTCGCTGTCCACGGGCATGAACTCGCTGTCGGTGTCGGCTTCGACGGGCATCGG
>NZ_FCOM02000243.1 GCF_001544695.2 Caballeronia arvi | reverse complement strand
GTCGAAATCGCGGGCGTGAATCCGCCGAACACCGCCGTGGCAAGACTGTATGCCAGAGAGAAACCCGCCACGCGCACCTCGACCGGCATCACTTCCGTCAGGGCGACGACCATCGCGCCGTTGTACATGCCGTACATGAACGACAGCCACAGCAGCACGAGCAGCATGTTGATGAAACTCGGCGCGTGCGCAAGCATCGACAGAGCGGGATAGGCGGTGACGATCGCGAGAATGGTCATCGAGAGCAGCAGCGGACGGCGCCCGATGCGGTCCGACAGCGCCCCGCCGATCGGCAGCCAGATGAAGTTCGACACGCCCACGCACAGCGTGACGAGCAGGCTGTCGGCCGTGCTGAGATGCAGCACGGTCTTGCCGAAGGTCGGTGCATACACGGTGATCAGATAGAAGCTCGTGGTGGTCATGGCGACCAGCATCACGCCTGCGATCACGACGTTCCAGTTTTGTACGAGCGTGCGAAAGACTTCGGCCATCGTCGGTCGATGCTGACGCTTTTTGAACTCCTGCGTTTCTTCGAGATTACGTCGCAGAATGAAGATGAACGGCACGATCATGCAGCCGACAAAAAACGGCACGCGCCATCCCCACGCGGCGATGGCCGCCGTGTCGAGCCATTGATTGAGCGCGAAGCCGAGCGCCGCGGCAACGACGATGGCGACCTGCTGGCTCGCGGATTGCCAGCTCGTGAAGAAGCCTTTCTTGCCGGGAGTGGCCATTTCCGCGAGATACACCGACACGCCACCGAGTTCCGCGCCCGCCGAGAAACCCTGCAGCAGACGGCCGAGCAGCACGAGGGCCGGAGCGAAGAGGCCGATGGTCGCGTAGCCCGGCACGAACGCGATCAGGATGGTGCCGCTCGCCATGATCGAGAGCGTCACGATGAGACCCTTGCGGCGGCCGACATCGTCGATATAGGCGCCCAGAATGACCGCGCCGAGCGGCCGCATCAGGAAGCCCGCGCCGAAGACGGCGAAGGTCATCATGAGCGAAGCAAATTCACTGGCCGCAGGGAAAAACACAGCGGCGATCTGTGTCGCGTAGAAGCCGAACAGGAAGAAGTCGAACTGCTCCAGGAAGTTGCCAGCCGTGACGCGCAGCACGGCGGCGCTCTTCGAGTGTCCGGGGGACGCGGTATGAGCGGAGGGGTGCATCGAATGTCTCCAGATGGGGATGCATGGCATCCCGGCGTATCGTTGTGTACCTGATAGTCGCCGGAAATTCGACAAACGGGAATTGCGAGTTTTGGAAGGATTGATGTTCTTTGAACATCAATCCTTC
>NZ_FCOM02000245.1 GCF_001544695.2 Caballeronia arvi | reverse complement strand
CCCCTGAGGTTGTCAGAATAGTAAATATAAGTGGATACAGCCAGGAGGACTACAACTGGCGTGTCAATCTGATTGGATACAGCCAGGAGGACTACAACTGGCGTGTCAATCTGATTGGAACACATAGCCGGTTCAAAACAGGGGTGCGTGCGGATTCCACATGTGCACTTCCGCCCGCAAAACGAGGCGTCAGTGCAGGCGAGCTACTGCCTGCAGTAGGGCATGGCCATCGACGGTCAGTCGCGGACGCGGGTGGCCTGAGGCGAGTTCTTCGAGTTCGACCAGTTGACGTTCCAGCAGAATGTCGAGTTCTTCGCGATCAAGGTTGATCTGCTCCGGTGCGGCGTTGACCAGCATAAGCGTGGCAAATTCATGGGGACTTAGCATGTTTCTCTCTCAGATATGCGCTGATATTTTTATTTTTACGGAACACCGTTAATGCGCCGCAGCGACTAAAATGCCCCATTTGGGGGGCTGGTCGGCCGGCGTCACGCAAGGGACGACATCGGACCGGTCTAATTTTTGTCGACTGGGCAGCGATTAAAACATGCACGAGACTCAAATGTTAATCAGGGTTAACAACGGGAATTAAATAATACGACCGTTCGTATTAAATATATTTCCTCCGGTGAATGCCAACCCGCGCGGTCTGTTTCGGCATGGAGCGAAAAAAGCACCCGTTCAACTCGCGCTATCAACGGTGCGGTTTTAGGGAAGGGCGAAAGGAGGGCGTTTTCAACGGTTCCGCAATTGCCATGTTTCAGCGCGACGACAGTTCAAACGTCGCCACAAACGACTAGGTCGACACGCTCGTGAGCGTTGTTGAGGTTCGGCATTTTTCCGCTAGCAAGCTCGGGCTCGGCTAGTAGCAGACGCTGGCGCTCGGCAAAGGTAGAGCTCAATGGCTTCACGAAGGGACTGGTGGTTCCCGCATTGTGTCTGCTTGAGGAAAATGGCAGCGATGCCCTTGGTGGGAATACTTGCCTCGGCGCAGAGGATCTCATCGAGCTGCATCCATTGGCAGCGCACGATTTCATTGGAAGGTATCGCTTCGATGGTCTCGCCGACGCGTGCCGCGAACACGAAGTGCCGCGATCGCAGTCCGTGAAACTGGAAAGCGTAGTGCACATGTGTGGCCACGAGCCCCGTTTCCTCTTCGAGTTCGGTGGACGAAACCGCTCGCGCGGTATTGGGGCTCCGGCGGGCGTTAGCGGTATGGCGCAGGAAACCCGCGCGGTT
>NZ_FCOM02000246.1 GCF_001544695.2 Caballeronia arvi | reverse complement strand
TACGACGCCTGCCCGCATGCGCCTTTGGTGCGGGCCCAGCTGCACGGTGAAGGGCAGGCATCCTACAAACCTAAACTCGCTGTGCCGTTTCGCCAAGATCTTCCCCTAGCTTGCGTTTTCCGCCCGGAAACGCCCAACGGCCCAGCGCGCGTGCAACGACCAGGACACGGCCGTTGCGTTCGCAAATGACAGTGGCTCTACGCTTCATGTTATGACCTCCCTTCGCAGAGGCTCGGACGGGAGGGCGGCCGACCGCATCGCTTTCGGCACAGAGCATCGATCGTGCCGGACAGCGGCCGGAGTGATGTTTGCGCGGGCTCGTCAAATATCAGCTGGACCGAGCTCAACGCTTCGTCCTCAGCCTGACTTCCCTCTCAAGTTCTGCTGCGTCGCAGGTGAGTCGCGGACGTCGCGGGTCGGTGATATCCAGCTGGTGCCACGCGATCCGATGGCGCCGTGACTGACTTTTGTGCTGCGCCGCTTTACGCAGGGCTCGCGGCAGCAAACCTACGGCGAGGCGTTCAAGCAATGCATTCGATCCGATGTGAAATTCACTGATCAGCCAGGCGTCGCCATCGCGCACCACATGAATCGTTTCTATGTGTCCGAGTGGCGCGCCGTCTCGGCACCGAACTTGCCGGCCTACCAGAAGCTCGACGTTGAACTGTCTCATTAGCGCGACCCCGGCAGATGCGCGACGATGTGCTCGCGCAGCCAGCGCTGATACTTGCCAAGTGGCGTGTCCGCTATGTCCACATCCACCTCAATATCGATTTCAATGCGGCGGACGCGGCTCCAAGGAATCCGGTAGGGCTCGGTGTAGCGTGCGCCAGCAATCTTGGCGATGCACCACGTAACCAAAGACGCGGCGCGCTCGCCAACTCGCCGCGCCAAGGTAATCGGGCCTGTTTCGATCGCAATCACACGGGGTGGCAGACCCGGGCGCAGTTCGGCGACGATCCCGTCAACCCGGCCCATCTTCGCGCCGTCCCGGCCCACCAACTGTTTGTCCAGTACATCTCGCACAAGATCCATCAGTTGCCTCCGAGTATCTGCAGCGGCAGCGCGACGATCGCCAGCACGAAGCTGAGCGCGACGATCGCGATAACCACCGCATTCGAGAACGCGCCGTTGCGGTGGGATCCGAGTAAGCGTCGCGTGAGGGCCGTTGAGAATTCTCTGGACAAGCGCCAAAGAACGCGGCAGGCGCATCGTGCCGCTGTC
>NZ_FCOM02000248.1 GCF_001544695.2 Caballeronia arvi | reverse complement strand
CTAGGGAAACGCTGATTAATGAGTTGTCGGGTCGGCTTGAAGATCAAGAGGCGTCGGAGCTTCTTGATAACGAATCGAATCGGCGCTCATTTCGGCGGATTCGGCTCGTAAACGAGCCCCTCTGCTCGCATTTTTCATACGCATGACGGATTGCTCCCATGGACCGATCGCAACAGATTTCGCGCAATCACCAGATTCGCCAGCGCGAACAAGCTGAACAGTTGCGCAGTGTTCTTGGCCAAGCCCTTGTATCGGGTCTTGCGATGGTGAAACAGGTTCTTGACGATATGAAACGGATGCTCGACGCGCGAACGGATCTGCGCCTTGGTTCGCTCAAGCGCAGTCAAGAGGTCCTTCAGCGGACCCTCCTGCATCGCCTTGATCTTTCCGCGCTTGGCAGCGACGTGCCACTTTACTGCCTTGCCTTTCATTTCATCACGCTTGTCTACACCAATGTAGCCCGCGTCGGCGAACGCTTCCTCTTCATGGCCATGCAGCAGCAAATGGGCTTGCGACACATCCGACACGTTGGCCGCCGTCCCGGCCACGCTGTGGACCAAGCCCGAATCGGCGTCCACGCCAACGTGGGCTTTCATCCCAAAGTGCCACTCGTTTCCCTTCTTCGTTTGATGCATCTCTGGGTCACGGCTCTTCTCGGCGTTCTTGGTCGACGGTGGCGCTTCGATGATCGTCGCATCAACCAGCGTGCCTTCCTTCATCATCAGTCCACGCTCGCACAGCGAGATACCGATCTCGTCGAACAGCTTCCTTGTCAGCTCGTGCTCGATCAGGAGGCGCCGGAACTTCAACAACGTGGTCGCATCCGGCACGTTCTCGACTGCCAGATCGATGCCGGCGAAGCTGCGCAGCGCAATGCTGTCATACAGCGCGTCTTCCAGCCCTTCGTCCGACAGCCCGTACCACTGCTGCAGAAAGTAGATTCGCAGCATTCGCTCCAGTCCAATCGGCGGACGGCCTCGCATGCCATTCGGGTAATGCGGTTCGATTGCACACAGCAAACGCTGCCACGGCACGATCTTCTCCATCTCCGCCAAGAAGCGTTGGCGCCTCGTCACGCGCTTCTTGCCTGCAATTTCCGCTTCCGCGAAGCCGATCTGCCTCTTCATCCTCGTGGGTCCGTTTCGTGAGCTGCCTTCTATAACGTCCGCAGCTACGTGAGCGATGACCGCCGAGCTCTATTAATCAGCGTTTCCCTAG
>NZ_FCOM02000249.1 GCF_001544695.2 Caballeronia arvi | reverse complement strand
TGTAGTGGACTAGACTAAATCTGACAGTGGTCGGTTTTCTCGTGCGGGCGCGCGTTGACGCGGAGGGCGTTTAGCCCGAAGCGGCAATGCGCGCCGCGAACCGCAAGGAGTCTGCCATGACTCAGGAACAGAAAGTCATCCGCGCCAAGGTCGGCATGCTAGAGCTGGCCCGGCAACTGGGTAACGTCAGCCAGGCCTGTCGGGTAATGGGCTATTCCCGCGACAGCTTCTACCGCTTCAAGGAACTGTACGACAAGGGCGGCGAAGCCGCGCTACAGGAAATCTCTCACCGTCGCCCTTTACTGAAGAACCGCGTGGATCCGCAGGTTGAGGCGGCTGTGGTCGAACTGGCCTTGGAACTGCCTGCCTACGGCCAGATCCGCATCGCCAACGAAGTGCTCAAACGCCATGCCCTGAGCGTTTCACCGCAGGGCGTGCGTAGCATCTGGATGCGCCACGATCTTCAGACCATGAACAAGCGCCTCAAGGCGTTGGAAGCCAAATCCGCGCAGGAAGGTCTGGTGCTGACCGAATCCCAGTTGGCCGCGCTCGAGCGAGCCAAACTGGAAAAGGAAGAGCACGGCGAATTTGAATCGGAATGCCCCGGCTACTGCGGTGCCCAGGACACCTTTTATGTCGGCACTCTCAAAGGGGTGGGTCGCGTCTACCAGCAGACCTTTGTCGACACTTATTCGAAAGTGGCATTTGCCAAGCTCTACGATCGCAAAACACCACTTCCGGCCGCCGACCTGCTCAACGATCGGGTCGTACCGTTCTTCGACAGCCACGGCATCCCGCTCTCACGCGTGCTGACCGACCGCGGCACCGAGTACTGTGGCAACCCAGAGCATCACGAATACGAACTCTATCTGGCCGTGGAGAATATCGATCACACCCGCACCCGAGCTCGCTCGCCGCAAACCAACGGCATCGTCGAGCGGCTTCACAAGACCATGCTCAACGAGTTCTATCGCATCGCGTTTCGCAGGAAGATCTATGAGTCACTTCCCGCACTGCAGAGCGATCTGGATGCGTGGCTTGACCAGTACAACAATGAGCGCGAACATCAGGGACGATGGTGCTACGGCAAGACGCCCATGCGCACCTTCCTTGATTCACTTGATCTCGCGAAGGAGAAACTGATCCCTCATTAAACCGCTTTCTTCCTTTGCTTCTCCGACTACCTGTCAGATGCGGTCTAGGCTAATACA
>NZ_FCOM02000251.1 GCF_001544695.2 Caballeronia arvi | reverse complement strand
AGCACTCATAATACAACGTATTTCGCTTTAATCCTAACGCCACTTGGCAATGGATTTGACATTAATCCTATAATGTCGAGGACAATGGCCGAAAGGAGCGAAAACAAATGAGGTGATCTTGAAGCCCGCCCTGCCTCCCCCCGACGTCCCATGCACTTGAGCCTGCACCGCTCGAAACGCTCGTCATCCCGCTTGCATTGGACGGCAGCGCGGGCTCGAACCGTCCCTCGACGGGACGCGCGCAGATCTCCGCGAACAACGACCTCGATGCGATTCGGGCGTGGCTGTCCCGCTTCGTCGATACGAGGACAACGTTCGAGAACTACCGAAAAGAAGCCGAGCGGCTCGTACTCTGGTCCGTCGTCATGCTCGGCAAGCCGCTCGCCTCCCTCACACACGAGGACTGCCTGCGCTATCAGCGGTTCCTGGCCGACCCGCAACCGGCCGCGACCTGGGTCGCAGGCGGCGGTCGCAAGCATGCGCGCACGGATGCGCGCTGGCGCCCGTTCTATGGGCCGCTCTCACCCGCGAGTCAGCGCCAGGCCATCGTGATTCTGAATGCGTTGTTTTCGTGGCTGGTTCAAGCTGGGTATCTGGCGGGCAACCCGCTCTCGCTTTCCCGACAGCGTGCCCGGCAAGCGGCGCCGCACATCACTCGCTATTTGGAGCCGAGCATCTGGCAAGAGGTCAAAGACTACATCGCGACCATGCCACGGGACACAGCGCGCGAGTCCGCTCATGCGTATCGCGTGCGATGGCTCTTCACACTGCTCTACCTTGGCGGCCTGCGCATCGCGGAAGTCGGCGCGAACAACATGGGGCAATTCTCTGTAAGGCGCGACGTCGATGGCACGATGAGATGGTGGCTGACTGTGCATGGCAAAGGCGGCAAGGAGCGTCTGATTCCGGCCACGCGCGAAATGATGGTGGAACTCTCGCGATACCGACAGCATCTCGGGCTGAGTGCACTCCCCTCACCCAATGAAGATACGCCGCTGGTGCTGCCGATTGGCGCGACGACAGCGAACGGCGGCACGCAGACGTGCGCGCCTCTGACCCGCGCCGCTTTGCACGCGATCGTCAAAGAAGTCTTTGCGGGTGCCGCGGTGAAACTCCGAGAGCGCGACCCGTCCGCTGCCGCGCGCGCCGACATCCTCGAGCAAGCGTCTGCTCACTGGCTAAGACACA
>NZ_FCOM02000253.1 GCF_001544695.2 Caballeronia arvi | reverse complement strand
GAGAAGAGATGCGGATCGTATGAGTACGCGACGTGATCGACATCGGCGAGTTCGATGCCCGCTTCCTTGAGGCAATAGTCGATGGCATCGAAAGGAAGCTGCCACGTCGAGAACGGCACGGGACGCTTCGCGTGCTTCACATGCGTGAAGCGCTCGTCTTCGGCAGCCGCGATGACGACGCCATCCTTGGCGAGCGCCGCGGCGCTGTCGTGATAGACCGCATTGATTCCCAATGTGTACATGACTAACTGACCTGTATTGTCGAGTTGATGAGCGATGCGTTTTCAGACAGTTCAAGCATGGCGGACACGACCTCGTCCACGCCGACCTGGACGAGGCACGCGTGATGGCCTTCGGGACACACGCTGCGATAACACCATCGGCACGGCACGTCGTGATAAAGCACGCGATGCGGCGTTTGCCACGGCATGTGCTGCGGATTCGTCAGCGCGTAGAGATCGACAACGGGTGTGCCGAGTGCCGATGCGAGATGCACCGGCCCGCTGTTGTTCGACAGCAGCACGCGCGCATGCCCGATGAGCGCCCCGAGTTCGCCGAGTTCGAGCGCCCCCGAGAGATCGATCGCATGAGCGCTATCTCCGCATGCTTCGCGGCATAGCGAGCTTTCGCCTGGCGAGCCTGTTACGAGCATCGGCCATTGCAATTGCGTGCCGAGTCGTTCGATGACTTGTGCAAAGCGCTCGGTCGGATATCGGCGCGATGCGGCGGTCGCGCCCGGATGCACGACGATGAACGGGGCATGCAGATCGACGCCGCGTGCGCCGAGCTTCTGTGCGAGCGACGCCGCATCGTCGGGACGCACTTTGAAGCGCATTCGCGTATCGGTTGCGCGTGCGCCAACTCGCGCGACGAGCGCAAGCTGACGTTCCACTTCATGCCGCGTGCCGTGCTGTGGCTCGGTTTCCTGCACCCAATCGGTTAGAAGGCCGTATGGATTCTCGCGGCAATGCGCGAGCCGCAGAGAAATGCCGGCGAGATGACACAGCATCGCCGCAGGCAACGGGTTCTGGCTATAGACGCTGAAGATCACGGCCGCATCGAACTGCGATGCCGCGAGGCGCGCGCGCATCGCGAGATCAGAGAGCGCGTCGATCGGGGCATCCTGCTTGACCCACGGCGCGTCGTATTCGATCACGTCATCGATCGCATCGATGAAAGGC
>NZ_FCOM02000254.1 GCF_001544695.2 Caballeronia arvi | reverse complement strand
GCCTTTCATCGATGCGATCGATGACGTGATCGAATACGACGCGCCGTGGGTCAAGCAGGATGCCCCGATCGACGCGCGCTCTGACCTCGCGATGCGCGCGCGCCTCGCGGCATCGCAGTTCGATGCGGCCGTGATCTTCAGCGTGTACAGCCAGAACCCGTTGCCTGCGGCGATGCTATGTCATCTCGCCGGCATTCCGCTGCGGCTCGCGCATTGTCGCGAGAATCCATACGGCCTTCTAACCGATTGGGTGCAGGAAACCGAGCCGCAGCACGGCACGCGGCATGAAGTGGAACGTCAGCTTGCGCTCGTCGCGCGAGTCGGTGCGCGCGCAACCGATACGCGAATGCGCTTCAAAGTGCGCCCCGACGATGCCGCGTCGCTCGCACAAAAGCTCGGTGAACGCGGCGTCGATCTGCATGCGCCGTTCATCGTCGTGCATCCGGGCGCGACCGCCGCTCCGCGCCGATATCCGACCGAGCGCTTCGCGCAAGTCATCGAACGTCTCGGCACGCAATTGCGATGGCCGATGCTCGTAACAGGCTCGCCAGGCGAAAGCTCGCTATGCCGCGAAGCATGCGGAGATAGCGCCCATGCGATCGATCTCTCGGGGGCGCTCGAACTCGGCGAACTCGGGGCGCTCATCGGGCATGCGCGCGTGCTGCTGTCGAACAACAGCGGGCCGGTGCATCTCGCATCGGCACTCGGCACACCCGTTGTCGATCTCTACGCGCTGACGAATCCGCAGCACATGCCGTGGCAAACGCCGCATCGCGTGCTTTATCACGACGTGCCGTGCCGATGGTGTTATCGCAGCGTGTGTCCCGAAGGCCATCACGCGTGCCTCGTCCAGGTCGGCGTGGACGAGGTCGTGTCCGCCGTGCTTGAACTGTCTGAAAACGCATCGCTCATCAACTCGACAATACAGGTCAGTTAGTCATGTACACATTGGGAATCAATGCGGTCTATCACGACAGCGCCGCGGCGCTCGCCAAGGATGGCGTCGTCATCGCGGCTGCCGAAGACGAGCGCTTCACGCATGTGAAGCACGCGAAGCGTCCCGTGCCGTTCTCGACGTGGCAGCTTCCTTTCGATGCCATCGACTATTGCCTCAAGGAAGCGGGCATCGAACTCGCCGATGTCGATCACGTCGCGTACTCATACGATCCGCATCTCTTCTC
>NZ_FCOM02000255.1 GCF_001544695.2 Caballeronia arvi | reverse complement strand
CTGACCGTACAACTTGCGGATGTCGATCACGTCCGGGCCCATCGTGCCCTTGTAGATCGGCATTTCGACGCTCGGCGAGTTGTCGCTGAACGATAGCGTGGCTTTAACATCTGACGGGGTCATAGCACATCCTCAATCGAAGTATGGATACAGGTTTTCGATAATTTGCACGACGGAAGCTGCGCGGCAAAACTGTCTTATCGGCCTGTGTGCACTGCAGCAGGCCTATTTTGCAAAACTCCGCGAATTCCTGCACGAATCACACGGTGCGCAGCATGTCCAGCAAGCGGACTACGTCCGGCGTCGCGAGGTCGCCCTCGGGCTCCGTGCGCGCCAGCAGCAAGTCCATCAGTTCGTTGTCGCTCAGCTCCAGCAGGCGGGTCAATGCGGCCACATCGGCGTCGCTGAGGTCATGCTCATATCGGCTGAAGAAACGCTCGAAGATCAGATCGTTTTCCAGCAGGCCGCGCCTTGCGCGCCAGCGAAGGCGCGCGCGGCGAAGGGGATCGGACTGGTGAGATTCGTCCATTTTCAAACCGCCCGGCGCACCATCAATTCCTTGATCTTGCCGATCGCCTTGGTCGGATTGAGCCCCTTCGGGCACACGTCGACGCAATTCATGATCGTATGGCAACGGAACAGACGATACGGATCTTCCAGGTTGTCCAGACGCTCGCCCGTCGCTTCGTCGCGACTATCCGCAATGAAGCGATACGCTTGCAGCAAGCCCGCCGGTCCCACGAACTTGTCCGGGTTCCACCAGAAGCTCGGGCACGACGTCGAGCAGCTCGCGCACAAGATGCACTCGTACAAGCCATCGAGCTCATCGCGTTCGACCGGCGATTGCAAACGCTCTTTCTCGGGCGGCGGCGTGTCGTTGATCAGATACGGCTTGATCGAATGATACTGGTTGAAGAACTGCGTGAAATCGCAGATCAGGTCACGCACGACCGGCAGCCCCGGCAGCGGACGCAGCACGATCTTCTGCGGCAGCTCGTTCAGATTCGTCAGGCACGCGAGGCCGTTCTTGCCGTTGATGTTCATCGCGTCCGACCCGCACACGCCTTCGCGGCATGAGCGGCGGAACGACAGCGTTTCATCGAGCTCTTTCAGCTTCACCAGCGCATCGAGCAACATGCGTTCATGCTTGAT
>NZ_FCOM02000257.1 GCF_001544695.2 Caballeronia arvi | reverse complement strand
CTTCCACAGCCATCTTCGGTTCGGGTCGGAATCTGAGGCCTTTGAAGGCGGATGCGCCCAGATACGTCTTCACGTAATGAAGGCCCGCGTTTAACGGCGCTTTCGGTAGTCGGCGTACTTAGGCCAGTACATCTCGATGCCTTCAGTTGGCGTTCGCGGCGGTCCTCCCGGCTCTACGGCTAAACCCTACTTCCGGCGGCAGCGCACGGGTGGATCAACAGGCTTGACGTGACAGCTGTGCTGTTGCCATGGCAGGCGACTCCGCCCGTTGGCCTACACGGGCTAGAAGAGCTGGCTCACGGATATTGACCATAAAGCGGACGCCAGACCTCCAGACCGTATCTGCCGACAGCGGCGCTATGAGTGCCTGATATGGGCGCTTCACGGCGGCACTCTCCTGGTTTAACTCTTCCAATGTGTCAGCCACCATAGATGGGTTATGACCATGGAATACAGCGCGCCAGTGGAATCACCCTATCTCAGTTGAATGAGACACACGGAAAAGCCAAAAAGCCGAAATAGACGGTTGCCTCTTTCCCGCTCGTCAACTTGCCGATGACTTCGTCGAGGCGAGCAGCGGAATGGGGGTAGCCCGGGGGCCTCTGCCCGCCTCAAGCGCGCCGCGAAGCCGGCGCACGAGGCGCGCCTAATCGGTGGTCACGGCGGATCGCGCATGAACGAGCCTTCCATGCCAGGGAGGCCGTCGCACCCGGACGACAAAGCACCGGACGGACCGTCACCGGTCGGTTTAATGCATGTTCGCGGGGTCACTCAGGCTTACTTTTCTCTCTCTGACTATACGCGAGCTGGCGCCTCGCGGTAAGGTCACGGAAACAGGACCTTGCACACCGCTGACGGGATCGTGGGGGCCAAGCTTTTCTCCTACAGGATGCGAACCGTCGGTCGGGCGAAGGCGAAGGGCGACCGCGCCAGCGGCCAATAATGTCGAACAAGGCGCCGATCGTTTACATACACTTAAGGAATGGTCGCGAGCGACAAGGAGGCTGCCATGACTCAGTCAATGATTGGCTTGGTAGTGGGGCTGGCGGTCCTGATAGTCGTTGCGTTCGTGCTGGCCGGGCGCGATCGACGCGAACATCCATCCGCTACAGACGGCCGATTCGGCCGGTGGCTCGA
>NZ_FCOM02000258.1 GCF_001544695.2 Caballeronia arvi | reverse complement strand
AATTGACGTGCTACTGGGCCCAGTCGACTGATCCGTGTTTTCACCCGACCGAATCGGTACGCTCAGTGATCGTACCTACTGCCGTTCACCGATTCGGCGCTACGGTCTACAAGTGAACGATTGACCGCGGCACGACACTGGACCCTTCGCGGGGTCCAATTCCCGGCCGAGAGGACGGGTATTCTTGATACCGCTGAGCGACGTTGAACGTGCAGCAGTGGAGGGTGATCAAAAAGCCATCGACTACCTGCTCAAGCGGCTCGAAGATACGCCGACGCCTGATCGGCCTTGTCGGAGAATAAGAGACGTTGATAAAAAAAAAGCCTCAGTACCACATAATAATGGCCAATCGGCCGTTCTTTGGCTGGAACGACGTGTTCCCCGACCCCGGCATGACAGTTGCCGCCGTCGACCGGCTCGTGTAGAAAGCTATCGCCGCCGAAAGGCCAGCGACGAGCAGAGTGCTTGACGCTCATATGAACGCCGCCCGGCTTGCTAGAAATCTCGCTGTGATGCTCGACGAGGACTTGGCTGCAGGCTTATATCCGTCGTCTGCAGGCCTGCCTGCGCGCCCTGAAGGAATTCGCCAGGAACGGTATGAATGCCGCCCTCCCTTCGCGGGAATTCCGGCTCTGAACAGGCCACCGAGCACCAGTTATGCGGACAGGTTGCGAAGGTCGATTTCGCGATAGCATTCGAGCTCTCATTCCCGCCTGTTGAAGACACCCGCTTCGAGATCTCTCGTGAAATGCTGTAGCCAATCGCTTTCGTCGCCTATCACGTATTCCCTCTTAACCTGCGTCGATAGCCGGGCTATGGTGACGTAGCCCTGTAGACCAAGGTTCTCGTCACCTTTGGGGTCCGTCGTATCGGTTTCCAGAAGAGCGAAATCGCCTTCTGCCAAGCCAATGCGCTGCAGGGTCGCTAGAAAGTCTTTGTGTTCATCGGGTTCGATCAGCCGCATGTTCGGCCCTCTTGTGTTCAACGGAGACGTCATCGAGCCCTATCGTTATGGGGACCGGCGACACCGTTCAAGTGTGGAGATCTGCGCACCGCACCCATGAGGTACGCGTCGTAATCGCCCCTGTATCGGTACTGCCAGGAAGCAAGCGTCACATCGCTTGCCGTTTTATC
>NZ_FCOM02000260.1 GCF_001544695.2 Caballeronia arvi | reverse complement strand
TTGCTAGTCGACCGCGTCATTGATTTGGCACCGGACGGATCCGACGCGAAGGATCGTCATATTTCCACTTGATCGGCTTCGGATTCTTGTTGTGCTCGCGGATGTAATGCATGAGTTTGCGATCCAGATCTTTTACTGAAGTGAAGATGCCACGGGCGATCACATCACGCTGGATGCGCGAGAACCAGTTCTCTACTTGGTTGAGCCACGACGAGTAGGTCGGGGTGAAGTGCAAGCTCACATTGCGATGCGCGTTGAGGAACGCGGCGACCCGCTCCGTCTTGTGGCTGCTCACGTTGTCGCAGATGACATGGATTTCGCGGCGTTTGGGCTGGCTAGCCACGACGTCGATCAGGAAGGCCACGAACTGTTCGCTGGTGTGACGCGTCGCCGTTTTGCCCAATACCTCGCCGGTCGCAGTATTGAACGCCGCGAACAAGCTGAGCGTGCCGTTGCGCTTGTACTCGAAGCCGTGGCTCTCGGCGCGCCCTGGCGACAGCGGCAGCATCCGGTCCTTGCGGTCGAGTGCCTGAATCGCGGTCTTCTCGTCCACGCAGAAAACCGCTGCGTGCGCCGGTGGGTTCAGGTAAAGCCCGATTACGTCGGCTGCTTTGGCCTCGAAGTCCGGATCGTTGGAGACCATGTGCCGCTCCAACTGCTGCGGCTTGACTCCGTGCTTGCGCCAGATGCGCTGCACGGTCGAGACCGACACGTCGCCGAGCTCTGCCGCGAGCTTATAGCTGCTCCAGTGTGTCGCGCCGTCGGCGGGTTTGTGTTTGAGAGTGCGGTTGAGCACCCGCGCCTCAAGTCTGGCTGGCGGCTGCTTGGGAGCGCGCCCGGGATGTCGGGCGTACATGCCAGACAGTCGCTCGCTGAGAAAGCGCCCCGACCAGCGCGCAATGAAGCGCGAGTCGCAACCCAGTGTGCGCATGATGCTGTCGCGCGACTCGCCGTCCTCGAGCATCAGGATCAACTTCGCGCGTCGTACGTCCGCCGCACGCACCGTTCGGCTTCGCGCCGCCGACAGCAGTTGCTCGCGTTCGGTCTCGGTCAGATTCATTTTGCCCATGACCTGCATCTGAACACACTTGGGGTGCCAATTCAATGATGCAATGCACTAG
>NZ_FCOM02000297.1 GCF_001544695.2 Caballeronia arvi | reverse complement strand
TCGCATATCAACAATTGCAGGGAGCCTTACCCTATGAGTCAACCCCGCGGGCGATATGCGGGATCTCGAGACAGCGGCCAGCTCCAACCTCGCCACGTGAACAAATCCTCGTCCAACCGACAGAAACGGATCTACGCGAAGGCGCCCGCTCAAGACTCCACTCAGACGGCCTCAATCTTCAAGACGCGTTCGTTTCAGTTTCTGGTCGATGCAGTGGGTGCCGAGAATATCGCGTTAGGACTGGATTCCAGCATGACGCGAGTGGCCGAACTGATGAAAGGCGAAAGGTTCACGCCTGAGACTGCCTTCCACATGGAAACCACGCTCGGGTTGCCGCACGGCTTTTTCGATCAGCCTCATCCCCTGCTCACGCCGGAGACCATTGCTCGTCTCAAGTCGCCGCTCGACTTCGTTCAAACGGCCGAGCAGGTGGACGAGGTGCCAGAAGCAGAGTCTGAGACACGTAGACCTGCCTCGGCCGTCAATCTCGGCCAGCAACCTTCTGTTGAAGTTCGTTTGTCTGAGGACGCAGAAATGCCAAGGAAACCAGCGGGCGGCACGCCCAGGGCTAGCAGGAAAAATGAGCGCGAGATGGCCAAACAGCCGAGCCGAGATGCTTCCCTCAAGGGTGCACCGTTGAAATCCAGAGCATCTCAAAAATCGACTCAGCAACACGCGCTGGCCTTGAACGACAGCGCCGACGTCGAAAGCATTCGACGCGCTAACCTTCACGTTCTGACGACCCGCAACGGATCGAAAGTAAGACTGGGTGT
>NZ_FCOM02000261.1 GCF_001544695.2 Caballeronia arvi | reverse complement strand
TAGGCCGCGAGCTCGTCGTTCTGACGGCCCGCCTGCACGGCATCGAACGCAGCTTCGGCCGCCATCTTGCCGGACTTGATTGCCGCGTGGCTGCCCTTGATGCGCGATGCGTTCAGGAAACCCGCGTCGTCGCCCGCGAGCGCGCCGCCGGGGAATGCGAGCTTCGGCAGCGACATCAGGCCGCCCGCGGTGATCGCGCGCGCGCCGTAGGAAATGCGCTTGCCGCCGTCGAGGAACGGCCGGATCGACGGATGCGTCTTGTAGCGTTGAAACTCTTCGAACGGCGACAGATACGGATTGGAATATCCCAGCCCGACGACGAAGCCCACGACCACCTGGTTGTTGTCCATGTGATAGAGGAACGAGCCGCCGTAGGTGTCAGGCTCGAGTGGCCACCCGGCGGTGTGGATCACCAGACCCGGTTTATGCTTGACCGGATCGATTTCCCACAATTCCTTGATGCCGATGCCGTAGACCTGCGGATCGGCGTTCTGGTTGAGCTTGAACTTCGCGATGAGCTGACGGCCGAGATGCCCGCGCGCGCCTTCGCAGAAGAGCGTGTACTTCGCGTGCAGCTCCATGCCGAGCTGGAAATTCTCGGTGGGCTCGCCATCCTTGCCGACGCCCATGTTGCCCGTGACGACGCCGCGCACCGCGCCATCATCAGCGTAGAGCACTTCGGCGGCCGGAAAGCCCGGGAAAATCTCGACGCCGAGCGCTTCCGCCTGCTGCCCGAGCCAGCGCGTGACATTGGCAAGCGAGATGACGTAGTTGCCGTGATTCTTGAAGTTGTCGGGAAGCAGCCAGTTCGGCACCTGCTTCGCGCCGTCCTGCGACAGGAACAGGAAGCGGTCTTCGGTCACTTCGACGTCGAGCGGGGCGCCTTTTTCCTTCCAGTCGGGAATGAGTTCGGACAGGCCACGCGGGTCCATCACCGCGCCGGACAGTATATGTGCGCCGATTTCGGAGCCTTTTTCCAGCACGCACACGCCGATCTCGACGCCTTTTTCCTCCGCCAGTTGCTTCAACCGGATGGCCGCCGACAAACCGGCTGGTCCGCCGCCGACGATGACGACGTCGTATTCCATCGATTCGCGGGGACCGTATTGCTCGATGAG
>NZ_FCOM02000279.1 GCF_001544695.2 Caballeronia arvi | reverse complement strand
ATCTGGCTGTTTGTGAACATTAATATGTCAAGAGTCAGATCTAACTCCGTTGGCTTCCAAATTTGTCTTAACGCCGCACTTCTTGAGCAAGTTAGCATGACCGCTCGGCAGCGACAGATGACGCGTTCCGGGTTCTTGACACTGGCGGTCATGAACGAGCTCACTAGGAACCTCTAGAACTGCGACTGCGCGCATCGCTCCGACACGAGAGAACAGCGCGCCTGCTGTCTCTCGAACTCGTCGCCAGGATTGTGCCTTCCGTGTGCCTGTCGGACGGATTCGATGCTCGCGCCAGGCGATCTGAGGCGGACCGAAGCGGCAGAGCGCGACCTGTTGAGCCGTCCAACTGTTATTCCCGATGTAACGTCATCGGCCTATGGGAGGAATTATGAATTTGATAAGCGATCACCGATGTGAGAGCACACCGAAACCGGTCCGATACGTAAAAACCAGAGAGGATTTTCCAGTCCGCCCACAGGAACCGGCTCCGGGTGTGACGGATGAGCCATCATGGTCCGAGGATGACGCGGCACGCGAGAAGAACGAGCGAAGGGTCGAGCACACAATGCCAGACGAACCCGACGGGGATTTCGCGTAGTAGTACAGATCGTCCCAACCGATCTCGCCTAGACGCAAGTATCTTTATCCGACGCTGAAGGAACGTCGAGGCCCAGCTGTGAAGGGTTACGGTGGATCCGTGTTCTTGGGGTGTGTCCCATGTCGGGCGAGCCAGTTCAAATCGGAAGCTTAGAATTCCGCGTGGTCGTGCAGCCACTTATTGGCGGTGGTTTCACGTTTGCTCTCGTTGAAATTGACCGAGCGGAATCTGCGGCGAAAGTGACTCGCTTCCACAGCCATCTTCGGTTCGGGTCGGAATCTGAGGCCTTTGAAGGCGGATGCGCCCAGATACGTCTTCACGTAA
>NZ_FCOM02000313.1 GCF_001544695.2 Caballeronia arvi | reverse complement strand
CAGGTCCGAAGCACCGGTCTTTTAATTGGGCTGGCCGCCTGTGTCGGGGGCGCACTGATGGCGCACGCAGCGCATAAGCATCCTCAGCATAAGCGTCCTCAAAGTGGCCGAGGGATGCCTGCAAGACCGGTGCAGGCGCATCTCGAAGCAGCGCGCACTTTCAATCGCAGTTCGGCACTGCTCGCGCTCTCAGTACTGGCCGACAGCGGTATCGAGCACTACCGCGGCGCGTTCGCCAACAAGGCGATGTACACCCCCTTCGTGACCTCAGCGCTTGCGCTTGCAGCGGGGTTGCACGGTGGCGCTGACGCGCGAGCACGCACGCATCTCGCGCGCCATGCGATCTACCTGGCTGCGGGCGCGGCAGGACTCAGTGGTGCGGGCTTTCACGTGTACAACATTATGAAGCGCCCCGGTGGTTGGAGCTGGAACAACCTCTTTTACTCAGCACCGCTCGGCGCACCGATTGCACTCGTGTTGAGTGGCGCGCTCGGCGCCGTTGCGGAGCGCCTGCGCGAGCAGCCGTCGACCGAGCCGAGGCTCCTGGGCATGCAGGCGGGACGGGCGCTCGGACTGGTGGCCGCAGCAGGTCTCGTCGGCACGGTTGGCGAAGTCGCGTTGTTGCACTTCAGGGGCTCTTTTCAAAACCCGGTCATGTACGCGCCGGTGACGATACCACCG
>NZ_FCOM02000262.1 GCF_001544695.2 Caballeronia arvi | reverse complement strand
GATCGCGCTATCGCGCGTGCCGGAGGTCGGCCGTGTGCCACCGGGAAGCGCGAAAGAGCGGCGGTTGTTAGAAATCTGGGAGACGGAACCGGGCTGGCGCGGCTGGATCAAGACGGTGGACCATAAAAGTATCGGGCTGCGCTACATCGTCACGGCGTTCATTTTTTTGCTCGCGGGCGGCGTCGAAGCACTCATCATGCGTTTGCAGCTCGCAGGACCCAATTCATCGGTCGTGACCCCCGAGCAGTACAACCAGTTATTCACCATGCACGGCATAACGATGATTTTTCTGTATGCCCTGCCAGTGCTTTCCGGGTTCTCGAACTACTTGTGGCCGCTCATCCTCGGCGCGCGCGACATGGCGTTTCCACGGCTCAATGCCTTTTCTTATTGGGTGTTCTTGTTCGCTGGCATTCTGCTCTACTCGAGCTTTCCGTTCGGAGAGGCGCCTAACGCGGGCTGGTTCAACTATGTGCCGCTCTCTGGACTTGCTTTCAACACGGGCCCAAACATTGATATCTACGCGCTCGGCATGGTGCTGCTCGGCATATCGACCACGGTCGGATCCGCAAACTTTGTCGCGACGCTGGCCCGCATGCGGGCGACCGGCATGTCCATTGATCGCGTGCCGGTGCTGGTCTGGGGCACGCTGACCGCTTCGGGCGGCAATCTGCTCGCGGTACCCTCCGTGAGCCTGGCGTTCCTGATGCTGTGGTTCGATCGCAGGTTCGGAACACACTTCTTTGATGTGCTCAACGGCGGGCGACCGCTGCTGTGGCAGCACATGTTCTGGATGTTTGCGCATCCATGGGTCTATGCAGTCGTGTTGCCCGCGATGGGCATCGTGTCTGATGCGCTGCCCGTTTTTTGCCGCCGTCCACTGGTGGGCTATGCGCCGGTCGCACTCTCCACTGTCGCGACGATGATCGTCGGCTTTATTGTGTGGATCCATCACATGTTCGCGACCGGCATCTCGCCCCTCGCGCTTGCCTTCTTTGGTTCAGCGAGCACGGTCATCGCTATCCCGAGCGCGGTGGCCACCTTCGCCTGGATTGCGACGATTTATACGGGTCGCCCGGTATTCAAGGTTCCGTTTCTTTACTTTGCGGG
>NZ_FCOM02000264.1 GCF_001544695.2 Caballeronia arvi | reverse complement strand
GGATGGCAAGCGTTTCGAGCGGCGCAGGCTGAAGTGCATGTGATATCGACGGGAGGGCGGGCATCAAGGTCACCTGACTTGTTTTCGCCATTTTAGCTGGCCAACATAGACATTATAGGATTAATGTCAAATCAAGCAATGCGTGGCGTTAGATTTCAAACGCAATACGTTGTATTATGAGCGCTCTAGTTATTCCTTCGACGTCCATGTCCGACGTTCTTTCCGATGAGGCCCGCCTGGCGGCCGACATCGACCGCCTGAAAGCGGAATTTCCCAAGACGCGCGAGCTTTACCGCGAAGTGTGCGCTCTGCTGTTCTTCCGCTTTGGCGTGCCGCCGACCGCCAATCGCCTCTACAACCTGGTGCGACGCGGCACCATGAGCACGCCGGCGTCGGTGCTGAGCGAATTCTGGGCGGAGCTGCGCGAGAAGAGTCGCGTGCGCATCGAGCATCCGGATCTGCCGGCCGATCTCGGCGAGGCGGCAGGTGAGCTGATTGGCACGTTGTGGACGCGCGCGAGCACGTCGGCACAGGCCGAACTGACCGCGCTGCGCGAGGAGGTCGAGGCGCAGCGGGCCGACGCGGAGCAAAAGGTCGTTGCGGCACGCGATGAACTCGGACGCACGGAGACCGCGCTCGAACAGCGCACCGCCGCGCTGCTGGCTGCGCAGGTCGGGATTCGGGAGCTCGAGCGGCAGCAGGCTGAGGAGGCCGCCACGCGCACGGCACTTGAAGCGCAGATCAAGCGTCTCGGCGAACAGGCCGCTGTGCGGGAGCGAGAGCTGGAGACGGTACGCGACACGTTTTCGCGTGATCTGGAGAAACTTCGGGAGACGGCCCATCGGGCCGAAGAGCGCTTACGCGCGACGGAAAAGCGCGCGTTGCTGGAAATCGACCGAGAACGCAGCGCGGTGGCCAAGGCTCAGAAAGAACTGGCCGAGGCGGCCAAGCGCGCCGACAAGCGCGAGGCCGAACATCGTCACACCGTCGACGCGCTGCAGGAGCAGCAGGGTGATGCCCGCCATCAGACCGGGGTGCTGCAAGGCAAACTGGCCGCGC
>NZ_FCOM02000265.1 GCF_001544695.2 Caballeronia arvi | reverse complement strand
GATGCGGCGAATTACTGGTTCACTGCGGTCAGTATCCTCGGCGCGTCGATCACGCCGTCGCTGTACCTGTTCTATTCCTCGGGCGCCGTCGAGGATCACTGGGACCACAGTTATCTCGGCGCCAATCGCGCAATCGCTGGTCTCGGTATGGCATTTGGCGGGGCTATATCGCTCGCGGTGCTCGTCGCGGCGGCGTGCGTCTTTCCGGCGCACGGCATTACGCGCGTCGACGACTACCAGCAGTTGCCCTTGCTTTTGATCGCAGTCTTCGGCTTCTGGGGGTTCGTGCTGTTTGTCGCCTCACTCGCCGTCGCGTGCCTCGGAGCGACTCTGGAGATCGCACTGGAGCAGGCGTATCTGGTGGCGCAGGGCTTCGGCTGGAACTGGGGCGAGAATCGCAAGCCGCGTGATGACCCGGGGTTCAGTCTGTTCTACACGTGCGCGCTCGCAATCAGTGCGATCCCGATAGCCGCGGGCGCCGACCCACTCAAGTTGACCGTGTTCTCCATGGCGCTCACCGCAATGAGCCTGCCCCTTACTGTCGTGCCGTTCCTCTCGTTGATGAACGACGAGAGCTATGTCGGATCCCATCGCAACGGCGCGTTCTCCAATGCGGTGGTCATCGCGATCGTCGCGCTCAGCTTCGTGCTGGCGATCGTCGCGCTGCCGCTGCAGATACTCGGAGGCAACTGATGGATCTTGTGCGAGATGTACTGGACAAACAGTTGGTGGGCCGGGACGGCGCAAAGATGGGCCGGGTTGACGGTATCGTCGCCGAACTGCGACCGGGCCTGCCGCCTCGCGTGATTGCGATCGAAACAGGCCCGGTTACCTTGGCGCGGCGCGTTGGCGAGCGCGCCGCGTCTTTGGTTACGTGGTGCATCGCCAAGATTGCCGGCGCACGCTACACCGAGCCCTACCGGATTCCTTGGAGCCGGGTCCGCCGCATTGAAATCGACATTGAGGTGGATGTGGACCTAGCGGACACGCCACTTGGCAAGTATCAGCGCTGGCTGCGCGAGCACATCGTCGCGCATCTGCCGGGGTCGCGCTAA
>NZ_FCOM02000266.1 GCF_001544695.2 Caballeronia arvi | reverse complement strand
GCGGCCGCCATGCCGCTGCTGTTATCGCCCGGGCTCGACTCGCTGGGCGAAGCCTACGTGGAAGGGAAAATCGATATCGACGGGAGCCTTCGCGACCTTATCGACGTCGGCTATGCGCTTGCCAGAACCGGTCCGGAAACATCGGGAAAGTGGCGCCGCCTTGGAGACTATTTCGCGCATTCCAAAGCCGCCGACAAGCGGGCCATCCGGTACCACTACGATGTGTCGAACGACTTCTACAAATTATGGCTGGATCGCCGCATGGTGTACTCCTGCGCCTACTTCGAGAACGGGGATGAGGATCTCGCGACAGCCCAGCAGAAAAAAATCGATCACATCCTCGCCAAGATTCAACTCCGGCCAGGCCAAACGCTGCTCGACATCGGCTGCGGCTGGGGCGCGCTTGTCATTCGCGCTGCACGCAAGTTCGGCGCACGGTGCGTCGGCGTGACGCTGTCGAAGAATCAGTTCGAGTGGGCCACGGAACTGATCAAGGCAATGGACCTAACCGATCGCATCGAAATCCGGCTGCAGGACTATCGCGAAATCACTGGCCGCTTCGACCGCGTGACGAGCGTCGGCATGTTCGAGCATGTGGGCTGCAGCAATCTTCCTGAGTACTTCGTACGTATGCAGAGCCTTCTTGCCGAGGAGGGTATCGCCATGAACCACGGCATTACTACGACGAGCGCGAACTCGGGTGAGCCGGGATTCGGCGGCGGCGCATTCATCGATAGGTACGTATTCCCCGATGGCGAGCTGCCCCATCTGAGCCTCGCGCTCAATGCCATGCAGGAAGGCGGGCTCGAAGCATTTGACGTTGAAAACTTGCGCCGGCACTACGCGCGAACGCTGCAGTTGTGGAGCGCCAACTACGAAGCGAATGCGGCAGCGCTGCGAGAAATGGTCGACGAACAGACGTTTCGCATCTGGCGCATCTATCTGGGTGGCTGCGCATACGCCTTCGAGAACGATGATGTTGCCATTTATCAGATCGTCGCGCGCAAGGCGGGGATGAGCGCCAGCAAGCTTCCGTGGTCACG
>NZ_FCOM02000291.1 GCF_001544695.2 Caballeronia arvi | reverse complement strand
CCCGCACTCACTATTACGGTCACGGCTTACAACTGGTGGTGGAAGATCTCTTACGAGGGCGCCGCGGACCCGTCTGAGCGCTTTACCACCGCCAACGAAATTCACATTCCCGTGGGCGAGCCCGTTCGAATTCGGCTCGAGAGTGCGGGCGTGATTCACACCTTCTGGGTGCCGGCGCTCGCAGGTAAAACTCAGGCGATTCCCGGCCAGACAAACCAACAGTGGATTCAGGCCGATGCGCCGGGCATCTACCGTGGGCAGTGTTCTCAATTCTGTGGCGCGCAGCATGCCCACATGGCGTTCGAGGTGGTCGCCCAAAGCCGGGCGGACTTCGCCGCCTGGTCTACGAGTCAGGCGATGCTACACGGGTCAGCGAATCAAACTGCTTCGGTAGCAGCAGGGCACGAGCTTTTTAACGAGCGCTGCGCCGGGTGCCACGCCGTCAGGGGCACGTCGGCCGCCGGGGCGCTCGCCCCTGATCTGACTCACCTGAACTCACGCCGACTGATCGCTGCGGGCACGCTCAGCAATTCGCCTAGCAATCAGCTTGACTGGATCGAACACGCACAGCGCGTCAAGCCCGATGCGTGGATGCCAAGCATGACGCTCACGAAGGCCGAAGCCGAGAACCTTGCAGCGTTTCTCGCCACGCTCCAATAACCAGCGAAATTCGATGCCATGACTGAAACCGCTCCATCCGAAACAGCCGCACCCGCGCCGGACGGGATCGCGCTATCGCGCGTGCCGGAGGTCGGCCGTGTGCCACCGGGAAGCGCGAAAGAGCGGCGGTTGTTAGAAATCT
>NZ_FCOM02000267.1 GCF_001544695.2 Caballeronia arvi | reverse complement strand
GATCGCTTTCCACGGATTGTCGTGCACGAAGTCATCGGTCGTTTCGGAGGCCGCGCGGTATCGGGTCGCCATTCCGTCCCGGACGTTGGAAAGCCTGTCTTTGACGGTCGAACGCATGTCGCTGCCGGACGAGGAAGCGTTATCGCCGGAGTCCCACGACTGAGACGCCGCGCGAAAATTTCCCTCGCCGCCGCTTGCGGATGACTCGCCGCTTTTGCTGAAGAATCATGAGTCGCGCTTGTCGGGAATTCATAAGCAGTCTCGGCCCTTTCGGTGATGAGGGAATTGGCCGGGTCGGAACCGTGAACCGTGTTAGCCATGAACGTCTCCTTGGGTGTTTAAGGTATCGGGCCGGCGAAACGCGGGTCGCCGGGCATCGACGCGGATCGCGCAATTCGGATGCCGCCGGACGTTTGCAGTCCGGCCATTGTCGACGTCAATGCGGCACTGGGCGAGCAAGCGTCAGTTATCGACGAACATTTTTTCGAAGCAGCGCGCATCCGGCTGACCGATGTAAGCGCCGTATCGCTCCGTCGGCCTGTAACCGTTGCGCTGGTAGAAGTCGATCGCACGCTTGTTGACCACCCGTGTTTCCAGAACGAGCCTCGTGTAGCCACACGCTGCAGCGTCGGCCTCGAGTTGCTGGATGATGGCAGTGCCAACGCCGGACCTACATTGCCGGCTATAGATTCTTTTGAGCTCGGCCGCGGACGCGTCGAAATGCCGGAATGCGCCGCAACCGAGGGCTTCCCCGACGGCCGTTCGCGCGACGTAGAACATGCCGTTTCCCGATCGGAACTCGTCGACGTCGAACCTCGACTGCCCGCCATCGCCCGAGAATAGCGCCAGCATGGCGCTGAGTTCATCGAGCAAGACTCGTCCGTCGGTCGAGGCCGGATCTTCACGCCGCACGGTTATCGCAATGGATGACTGAGCCATTCGTCACTCCCTGTTGTTTGCACGCGTTTGCACGTGTTTGCACGCGTTTTCACTCGCTCAGCAAGTCGGGGACCTACAACGCGCGCTGAACCTCGGAAC
>NZ_FCOM02000269.1 GCF_001544695.2 Caballeronia arvi | reverse complement strand
AGCCCGATCATCGTCGGACAATGCAGCAATCGGTTGACGCTGATTCGATCCATCGCGATGCGAAAGCCCCTCCCCTCCTCGCCGATGAGGTTAGCTGCGGGCACCCGCACATTGTCGAAGGTGATGTCCGCGTCGACATGCTGGCCTGTCATCGGCAAACAGTCGTAGGTGAGTGAAACGCCAGGCTGGTCGAGGTCGATCAGCAGCGCGGAAATTCCGTCCGCGCCGCAGCCGGGGGTCGTGACACACATCGTCACTGCAAAGTCGGCAAACGTCGATGCGCTGATGTAATGCTTGCGCCCGCTGACGATGAACTCGTCGCCGTGCCGCTCCGCGCGTGTCTGAATGCTTGCAGCGTCCGAGCCGGATGCGGGCTCCGTCATTGCGAAGCAGGCCCCCTTTTCGCCGCGTACCACCGGCAGGATGTAGCGGTCAACCTGATAGGGACTCGCATGATTGACGAGATTCCCAATGCGCGACGGTCCACCCCAGTCGCCCAGCACATGTGGAAAGAGAATTGCGCCAGACGCGGCGGCGTCGTCTTTGAGCACGCACATGTCGGCGGTCGACAGTGCCGCTCCGCCAAGCGTTGTCGGTAGATGCAGCCCATACAATCCCAGCGCTCGCGAGCGCTGCCAGATCGCGCGCACGGTGTCTTTGTCGAAGCGGTCTTCGTAGCCGTAGCCGGCGGCCTGCTCCTGCGGAATCAGCTCGTCGTGCAGGTAGTGAGCGAGGCGGTCACGGATTGCCTGCAGGTCAGGGGTGACGTCGTATGCCATGGAATGCGTCCGTTGAACAGGTGGAAGGCCCATATTGACGGAGCGCGGCACGTGGCCGATGATCGTCGGCATTTTCTTCATAACGCGGTGGAATGACGCAGTGCGGATCGAAGATCTGAACACGTTTCTCGCAGTGGCCGAGACGTCGCACGTCGGACGCGCGGCCGAGCGGCTCGGGCTTACGCAGCCCGCACTGACCAAGGGAATACAGCGGCTCGAACGCGAGCTCGGCCTGCA
>NZ_FCOM02000270.1 GCF_001544695.2 Caballeronia arvi | reverse complement strand
GAAAGCGCCGATCCACTCGCACGAACGCAACAGATCCGTATATACCAGTCCTAGACATTATAGGATTAATGTCAAATTCATAACTCTAGAACGTTAGATTTCGTGCGAAATACGTTGTAGTATTTGGGCATTGCCTCCTCCTTTGCGTCCATGTCCGACGTTCTCTCCGACGAGGTCCGCCTGGCGGCCGATATCGAGCGCCTGAAGGTCAAATTCCCGAAGACGCGCGAGCTCTATCGCGAGGTCTGCGCGCTGCTGTTCTTTCGCTTCGGCGTCGCCCCAACCGCCAATCGCCTCTACAACCTGGTACGACGCGGCACCATGAGCACGCCGGCGTCGGTGCTCAGCGAGTTCTGGGCGGAATTGCGCGAGAAGAGCCGGGTGCGCATCGAGCATCCGGATCTGCCGCCCGATCTCAGCGAGGCGGCTGGTGAGCTGATTGGCGCGTTGTGGACGCGAGCGAGCACGTCGGCACAAGCTGAACTGACCGCGCTGCGCGAGGAGGTCGAGGCGCAGCGAACCGACGCGGAGCAAAAGGTCGTTGCGGCACGCGATGAGCTTGGACGCACCGAGACCGCGCTCGAACAACGCACCGCCGCGCTGCTGGCTGCGCAGGTCGAGATTCGGGAGCTCGAGTGGCAGCAGGCCGAAGAGGCCGCCACGCGCAAAGCGCTTGAAGCGCAGATCAAGCGGCTTGGCGAAGAGGCCGTTGCGCGCGAGCGGGAGTTGGAGAAGGTACGCGACACGTTTTCGCATGATCTGGAGAAACTCCGGGAGACGGCCCATCGGGCCGAGGAGCGCTTACGCGCGACGGAAAAGCGAGCCCTGCTGGAAATCGATCGCGAACGCAGCGCGGCGGCCAAGGTTCAGAAAGAACTGGCCGAGGCGGCCAAGCGCGCCGACAAGCGCGAGGCCGAACATCGTCGCACCGTCGACGCGCTGCAGGAGCAGCAGGGTGATGCCCGCCATCAGACCGGGGTGCTGCAAGGCAAACTGGCCGCGC
>NZ_FCOM02000271.1 GCF_001544695.2 Caballeronia arvi | reverse complement strand
GGATGCAGCACCATCGCGTCTTCCGCGCGAGCGATCTTCAGTCCCGCGCGCATCAACGCGAATTGCAGATCGGAGTCTTCGCGCCATGCCGATGTAAAGCGCGCATCGAAACCGCCCGTGCATTCGAGCGCCGCGCGGGTCGCGAATGCATTCGCGGTGGCGAACTCCGCGTTCGCGAGTCCGGCGGCGTCGAGTTCGTAATCGGTCGGACGATCGGGCAGCGGCACGACGATGCGGCCCGATACCGCGTCCGCGCCATCGTCGAGCGCACGCACGCCGTTGACGAGCCATTGCGGATCGGGAATGGTGTCGTCGTCGGTGAAGGCGATGCGTCGTGCGAGCGATGCGCGCCAGCCTGCATTGCGCGCGCCTGCCGGACCTTGGCTTCCCGTCACCGGCACGTAGCGGATCTTCGGACCGTTCCGCGCATACGATGCAGCGAGCCGCTGAACGCATGTCTTCGTCGCTTCGTCGGGGCCGTCGTCGCACACGATGATCTCGTAGCGCGCCGGATCGTATGCCTGCTCAGCGAGCGCGCGCACGCATCGTTCGAGCATCGCGGGACGGCGATATGTCGGGACGACCACGGACACGTCCGGGATGAAATCGTCGCGTGGCAGAGCGGGCGCATCCATCGCGCTCATCTCGCCGTTCTCGAAAAGACCCGCATACGTGCTCATGCTCGGGCACCTGGTTTTTCGATGAGGAACGAGCCGATGACGAGCGCATCGAGCGGCGACGTCCAGAACGATTCGAGCGCATCGCGCGGCGTATTCACCATCGGCTCGCCGCGCGTGTTGAACGACGTGTTGACGAGCACCGGCACGCCCGTGCGTTGCCTGAACGCCGCGAGCAGATCGTAGTAGAGCGGATGCTGCGCGCGGTTGACGGTCTGCACGCGCGCGGTGCCGTCGATATGCGTGACCGCCGGAATGCGCGCTTTCATCTCGTCGCGCACGTCGAACACGAACAGCATGAACGGCGCGACGCGCGCATCGAC
>NZ_FCOM02000281.1 GCF_001544695.2 Caballeronia arvi | reverse complement strand
GTATCGCTGCGCTGCTTCCCGCCACGCTTGCCTGCACGAGCGTGCAAGCGGCCGAACTGCACGTCATGAGTTCGGGCGGATTCACCGCCGCCTATAAAGTGCTCGGACCCAGGTTCGCGGCAACAACGGGCAATACGCTCGATACCGCACTGGGACCGTCGATGGGTAAATCGCCGGAAGCCATCCCGAACCGGCTCGAACGCGGCGAGCCCGCCGATGTGGTGATCATGGTCGGCTACGCGCTCGACGAGCTCATCAAAGAAGGCAAGGTCGTGCCCGGATCGCGCGTCGAGCTCGCGGACTCGCGTATCGGGGCGGTCGTGCGCGACGGCGCGCCGAAACCCGATGTCGGCTCCGTCGATGGATTGAAGCAAACCCTGCTGCACGCGAAATCGATCGCCTATTCCGACAGCGCAAGCGGCGTCTATATCGAACGTGAGTTGTTCAAGCGGCTCGGCATCGAGGACCAGGTGAAGGCCAGGGCGAAAATGATCCCGAAGATTCCGGTGGCGTCGGTCGTCGCCAATGGCGATTACGAAGTGGGATTCCAGCAAGTCAGCGAGCTTCTTCCGGTGAAGGGCGCCGCGTTCGTCGGCAAGATTCCCGAGTCGATGCAATCGGTCACCCGCTTTGCCGCCGGCATTCCTGTGGGCGCGCAGCATCCGAACGAAGCGAAGGCGTTGCTCGACTATCTCGCGTCGCCCGAGGTCCAGCCGGTCGTGACGTCGACGGGACTCGACTCCATTACGACGCACTGAGTGCGGCACGACGATTCAGCCCGGCAAGTCCGCGGGGTGATCGAACGAATCACCGGCGCGTGGCCCGGCGCGCAATGCGCTCGACAGACGCGCCCTGTCGCATGAACGCTCCCACATCGACACGAAAATCACCGCGCA
>NZ_FCOM02000283.1 GCF_001544695.2 Caballeronia arvi | reverse complement strand
ACGCTTGCTCTTCATCGCTTCGGCGCTCGTACCTGGCTGGCGCGAATCATGGTCACCTGGGGGATCATCACCGTTTTGCTGGCGTTTACGAAATCTCTTCCGCTGTTCTACTTCTACCGGTTTGCGCTCGGTGTCGCTGAGGCGGGCTTTTATCCCGGCGTCATCTACTACCTTACGCAATGGTTTCCACAGAGCTACCGGACTCGCGTGCTCGGATTCTTCACGCTCGGCAGTGCACTGGCGAATATGCTCGGGTCTCTGGTTGGCGGGCTTCTGCTTTCCCTCGGCGGGACATGGGGACTCAATGGCTGGCAGTGGGTTTTCATTGCGACCGGCGCTCCGGCAATCATTGTTGCCTTCGTCGCATTGAAGTACCTTCCCAATTCCGTGCGGGTGGCTCCGTTTCTGTCTCAGGCAGAAAAGGACGTGGTGCAAGCGGCGTTTCTCAGGGAAGCCTCCCCGGAGGCAAAGGCGTCGCACCCGTGGGCTGCATTCATCGACCCCAAGGTCCTCATGTTCGCCGCGACTTACATGTTGATGTCGACGTCGCTTTATGGAGTGACCTACTGGATGCCGACGCTCGTGAAAAGCTACGGCGTCTCATCCACCGTCAATGGACTGCTTAACATGATTCCTTGGGCGCTCGCTGCCTTGCTCTTGCTCTGGCTGCCAGGGAAGCTGAAACGTGAGCGTATCGTTCTGCGCGCGATGACCGTCGTTGCAGGCATCGGAGTCGTCTGCTTCGCGTCGAGTTTGGTTTTGCCCACCACCTCTCTACGATTCATCGCGCTTTGCTTGGGCGGGGCGTGCATTCCGTTGTTGTACCCGTGCTTTTGGTCGCTCCCGCCGCGTTTCTTTTCTGGCGCTCGCGCGGCAGCAAGCGT
>NZ_FCOM02000299.1 GCF_001544695.2 Caballeronia arvi | reverse complement strand
AAAAAGAGGTGTGGGGTGGACTTACTGGATTCGCTTGACCGCGCCTACGGCCTGTCGCCCGAACTCTACGAGTGGCTCGAGCTGCCGCCCGCTTTCAGCGCGCGTATTGAACTGCCCGATCGCGTCGAACACGCTGAAGCGGTTTTATTTTCCGCGCGGCGCCTGATCGTGCAACTGTGCGGCTGGCTGAGCGCGCAGCAGTTTGCCCTTACACAGGCGACCATCACGCTGGAACACGAGCGCGGCCGCCAGGCGATCGAACCGACAGTCATCGAGATCGCGCTCGCGGAACCGACCTGGCACGAGGAGCACCTTGTCCGACTGCTCAAGGAGCGGCTCGGGCGTATCGAGCTCGAGGCGGCCGTCATTGCTTTGCGATTGACGGCATCGAAAGTGCAGCCCGCTGAACCGCCGAGTGACTCACTGTTCCCCGATCCCGGCGGCTCCGCCCAGGACCATAATCGACTGCTCGAGTTGCTGGTCGCGCGCCTGGGTGCCGAGAATGTCTTGCGCCCGGCGCAGAGTTCGGATCATCGCCCCGAACAGGCGAATCTCTGGGTGCCGGTCCAGGACACCGTCAAAGCGTGCCCGCCCCCTGTCGAACTTCCACGGCCGACGTGGTTGCTAGACACGCCCGTGCGGTTGATGATCAAGAATCACCGGCCATTCTATGGCTCGCCGCTCAAGCTTGTCTCAACGGGCGAGCGCATTGAAGCCGGGTGGCACGATGGCGAACTGGTGACGCGCGACTA
>NZ_FCOM02000288.1 GCF_001544695.2 Caballeronia arvi | reverse complement strand
AATGCGGTCTCGATCTGCGTGATGATTGCTGCCGCGGCGACACTGCATCTCCTTCCCGGCACGTTTGCGGCCGACACCTCGCCGATGGCCGGCGTGCTGGAGCCGCTTGCCCATGGCTATGCATGCCACGTTTTGGCTCTGGCGCTGTTCGGCTCGGCCTCGCTTGCGCTGCCGCCGCTGGCGGGTTCGGCAGCGGAGGCCGTGGCAAGTTCAATTCACTGGGAGCGCGGCGAGCGGCGCGACCGGCGGATCGCCGGGTTGCTCGCGGCGATCATGGCGGCCGGCATGGCGATCGCGACGGCGCTGGCTGCAAGTCACGTCGAGCCGGCAAAAGCTCTCTATTGGAGCGCGGTCGTCAACGGGATGACCGTCACACCGGTACTCGTCCTGCTCGTTCTGTTGAGCTCGAAACGCGGCGCGGTCGGGGATCTTTCGGCGCACTGGTCGCTTCGGGCGTTAAGCTGGCTCGCGGTCATCGCGACGGCGTGCGTGGTGATTAGCCACGCGGTGCTCCGGTTCGCGTGAGATGCCTTTCCGGGTCTGCGGCCGCGTCAAGTCTTGGCGCTTACGCGGTGGCAGGAGCGGGCGCGCCGAGGCGGGATCATCGACAGCCATACAGTCCCGGCATCAAGCGCTAGCCGGCTGCCAAAACGCAGCTCCGCGCGCGGTTGGCGTAGCCCTCATTCCAGCGCGCCTTCGCCTCGTGAAATCCACGGTACCACGTGCGCGCTTTCGCTCGCGAGTATCCGCGCATGGATCGGGCCGGCGACGTCGCGCGAGGCAAGATCTCGAAGAAACGCGCATGGTGTTTTTTATCTCACACCAGTATTGATTCGATGAAAACTACCCGCCCGG
>NZ_FCOM02000289.1 GCF_001544695.2 Caballeronia arvi | reverse complement strand
GCCGTCATTTCGGTGGGGCCGACCGGGTTCGTCGAGTTCATCAATCCGGCGGCGGAGCGCCTCTTCTGCCGCGACGCAGCCGGCTGCGTGAGCCGCCCGTTGACCGAGCTCGCCTCCATCGCGCGGGAATGGGACCGCCGGCCCGTCGATCTGATCGAACAGGCGCTGCGCGGCGAGCAGCCGTGGGATGCGAGCACCGATCTCGTCCTGACCAACGTCCACGGCACCGAAACCGTGGTGCAGGCGATCACATCCGTCGTGCACGATACGTCCGAGACGATCACGGGCGTCGTCTTGCTGTTGCGGAACATGACACGCGAGCGCGAATACGTGTCGGAGCTTTCGTGGCAGGCATCGCACGACGGCCTGACGGGCTTGCTCAATCGCACCGAGTTCGAGCGCCGCCTGTTTGCATCGCTGCATGCGCAGCCCGGCATCGAAGGCGCGCAGCGCGCCTGCATGCTGATGATGATCGATCTCGATCAGTTCAAGGTCGTCAACGATACCTATGGTCACGCCGCGGGCGACACGATGCTGCGGGAAGTGGCCAGTCTCATCAAGAACTGCCTGCGCGAAGAGGATTCACTGGCTCGTCTGGGCGGCGATGAATTCGCCGCGCTCATGTTCGATTGCGACGAACAAACCGCGATGCCGATCGCCGAGCGACTGAGGCAACAGGTAGCCGCGTTCGAGTGGTCGTGCGAGACACACAAGCTGTCGACGAGCGTGAGCATCGGTCTGGTCGATCTACGCGGTCTCGATACCGAAACGGCGATGCGCTTCGGCGATATCGCCTGCTATCTCGCGAAGGAACGCGGGCGCGACCGCGTGCATCTTGCCGT
>NZ_FCOM02000292.1 GCF_001544695.2 Caballeronia arvi | reverse complement strand
CCCGCACTCACTATTACGGTCACGGCTTACAACTGGTGGTGGAAGATCTCTTACGAGGGCGCCGCGGACCCGTCTGATCGCTTCACCACCGCCAACGAGATTCACATTCCCGTGGGCGAGCCCGTTCGAATTCGGCTCGAGAGTGCAGGCGTCATTCACACCTTCTGGGTACCGGCGCTCGCAGGTAAAACCCAGGCGATTCCCGGTCAGACAAACCAACAGTGGATCCAGGCCGATGCGCCGGGCATCTACCGCGGGCAGTGTTCTCAATTCTGTGGCGCGCAGCATGCCCACATGGCGTTCGAGGTGGTCGCCCAAAGCCGTGCCGACTTCGCTTCTTGGTCTGCCAGTCAGGCGGCGCTACACGAGCCAGCAAATCAAAATGCTTCGGCAGCGGCGGGGCACAAGCTTTTTGACGAGCGCTGCGCCGGGTGTCATGCCGTCAGAGGCACTTCGGCCGCCGGCGCACTTGCCCCCGATCTGACGCATCTGAACTCACGCCGGCTGATCGCTGCGGGCACGCTCAGCAATTCGCCCACCCATCAGCTTGACTGGATAGAACACGCGCAACGCATCAAGCCCGATGCGTGGATGCCAAGCATGACGCTCACGAGGGCCGAAGCCGAGAACCTTGCGGCGTTTCTCGCCACGCTCCAATAACCAGCGAATTCGATGCCATGACCGAAACCGCTCGATCCGAAACAGCCGCGCCATTGCCGGAGGCGATCGCGCTATCGCGCGTGCCGGAGGTCGGCCGTGTGCCACCGGGAAGCGCGAAAGAGCGGCGGTTGTTAGAAATCT
>NZ_FCOM02000293.1 GCF_001544695.2 Caballeronia arvi | reverse complement strand
CAGTTGCAAGCCGCTGCGGACGAGGCGATCTCGCGTTTCGGCGGCTTCGACACCTGGGTCAACAATGCAGGCGTCTCGTTGTACGGCCGCTGCGTCGATGTACCACTGGAGGACCAGCGCAAGCTCTTCGGCACGAATTACTGGGGCGTCGTCAACGGCTCGGTCGTCGCCGTGCAGCATTTGCGGGAACGGGGCGGCGCGCTCATCAATCTCCGAAGCGAGCTATCGGATGTCGCCATTCCGCTGCAAGGTGCCTACGTGGCATCGAAGCATGCCGTGAAGGGCTTCACCGATGCGCTGCGCATCGAACTCGCCGACGAGCGCGCACCGGTCTCGGTCACCCTCGTCAAGCCTGCGGGCATCGACACGCTCTTCGTCGAGCATGCGAAAAATTATCTGGATCATCAGCCGAAGCTGCCGCAGCCGGTGTATGCGCCTGAAGTGGTCGCGCTAGCCGTCCTGCACACCGCGGCTCATCCGCAGCGCGATGTCTACGCGGGTGGCGCGTCGCGCGGCATGGCGTGGTTCGGGCGCTCGGCGCCGCGCGTGTACGACGCGATGATGCGCCGGCTCGGCGTGAAGGCCCAGCTCACGAGCGAGCCCCGGCGCGACGGCGATGCGCTCCATGAGAGCGGCACAGGCCTGAGCGAACGGTCCGGACGACACGGCCGGGTCCGCGAACGCAGCTTTTACACCGATGCGCATACCCATCCCATGAGCGCGCGTGCGGCGCTCATGGGAGTCGCGGGCGTGCTGCTGGTCGCGGCGGCGCGGCGCTATGTGCGCGAGACACAGGG
>NZ_FCOM02000294.1 GCF_001544695.2 Caballeronia arvi | reverse complement strand
CGACCGCCGATCATCGGTGCGGATGGACCACGGAAATCATCCGGTCCAGACGTTCACTCGCGGCGAGAACTTTCGCCAGTCGCATTTCTCGTAACTGGCGATCGTATTCGTTCACAATGGTGGTCAGCGACTCAACGAACGCCTCGCTGAAATGCCATTTGCCGGTTGCCTTGCCGGCATCGAGGATCGCCAAGACCGCTTCTTCGACCTGACGGACGAACGAAAGCTCGAGCATGCCGTGTCCTGCCTCGGTCAGGAAACTGGTCAGCAAGACGGTGTGGGCCAAGACAGTCGCCTCCTGCGCCGCGGCGCGCCCGACGCGGACGGCTTCGAGTGCAACGCGCGCCCGCAACAGAGGGCGTCTGCTTCCTGCCGCGGCATGGGAAGCAGAAGTCGCTTCGACTGAACACGCGCGGGCGTCTTGGGCGATCTCCGCTTTTTGGAAACGGGCATCTCTCAGTTCGCGGCGCTTCGGGCGGGTACTTTCACCTCGAGCGCGACGCGGCTATCAACGGCGGTCATGCCCGATGCCGTCGCAGGACCGGTGCTCGACATTTGACGATCCCGACGAGCGTCGCGTTTTTCTTCTGCAGCCGAAATGAAGGTCATCAACTCGCGATTCAGATCGGCATCCTTCGCACCCGGGCGCCACGGCACACACCCGTGCTTCTTTCGCGTCTCGCGTGCCAGCGCCAGCGCGTCGCGTGCCGCTTTCGCACTCTCGAGACTCACTTCATCACAGAACGCGACCGGGTCGCCAAAGTCGGAGAATGACCCGAGATCTTCACG
>NZ_FCOM02000298.1 GCF_001544695.2 Caballeronia arvi | reverse complement strand
CTTCGACACCGCGCACTTCCGTTTCTCGATATGCTGCGACAGGCTGAACTGCAAGACGCTGCCGTACTATGGGGACTGTAGCGGTCAAATAACACGATTGATACACGCGGCGACGTCCCAATTAAGCCTTCCCCCTCAAAGACGGTGATGCGTTCGTTGCCGGTATGCAATTCTGGAAAGGGAGGCGAAGCAACGTCTCTCGTCAACCTGGGCCTGTTCGCCGATCGACCGCTAGCGCTCGCTTGTGCGCTCGGTGTGTCGTAGCGTCGTGGACCACGAGGACTGCCCGAGCCTCGTTGCCCATGGCTCACGCATTGAGGGAAGTACCGACCCTGAAGAGAGGAGAGTGGCCCCATCACCTATGCCATGCCGCGTCGGCGCACGGATCGCGTCCTCACGGGCCAAACTTGCGTCCATGCAAACATAAGGTATCCATAGCGTCACGTTGGTTGAGTTCGAAATAAGAATTAAGCGCATTGCGCGGCACGGACGGATACGGTTCACGCAAATATCGATGACCTGATTTTTTCGCTCACATCACGTGCGATAAAGGAATCGAGGTGGACTCGGCGCCGACTAAATCTTTCGACATACTTACGAATAAGCGACAGGCACTACGATTGCGCACGCTACGGTTGCCTATTGCCAAGTTTCGCGAAGCGAGTATTGATTATCCGCCCCATATAGACGCAATCCGTGGTCGTTGTACAGCATTTGCACAGAACGAGGAGTCGTGATGGCCGACACCGTAGGAGATTTCCTGAT
>NZ_FCOM02000302.1 GCF_001544695.2 Caballeronia arvi | reverse complement strand
ACGTAAATATTCTGGCCGCCGCTGTCGACGCCGCCCGCGATCGCCAGCGGCGACGCATGTTCACTGATCAAAGCGATCTTCACGAGCGCCCCTCTGTATGCGATCCCCTTTGGCGTGTAGCGCGGCGCGCAGTCGCGTGGATCAGTCTTCCGGATTCAGCATTTGGCGTGCCACTCGTTGTGAGTGTCGGCAGAGGTACGAAACGATTTTCGGTTCGTCGCGCGTTGAACCAAATGTCGTTTGGTTCGAAGCGCGACGCGCGCGCTTTTACGTGGCGCGTGTAGAACCGACAGCGCGTTCGCCGGGCGTCTGCGCTTCGCGGCGTGCGTCGTCGTCGTGGACGAGACGTCGCATGAGCCTCACGCGCTCGTCGATCACGCGTCGTCTGCGACGTGCCCATGCGATGCCCGCGATCAACTCTTTCAGATCGGGCAGCGGCGATGGTTCCGTGACAGGAGAGCGATCGCGTCGCGGGTGGCGCGCAGCGCTTCGACCAGTGGCAGGCGCATCCACGCGACCCACGCGGCGTTGCGCGCGAGCAGCCTGCGTCGTTGCGCGCTGTCGCGCAACGGAGAAGGATGATGATGAAGAACGATCTCATCGATATAGACGATCTCGTGTCCCGCGCGAAGCACATCCAGCGAGACGAGCGCCTCTTCTCCGCCGATGAAAAGCCTCGGCTCGTAGCCGCCCGTTTGCCGGAAGACGTCCGTGCGAAACAC
>NZ_FCOM02000303.1 GCF_001544695.2 Caballeronia arvi | reverse complement strand
ACGACCAAATCGGGCAACCAGATCCGTCTGCTCGACGAGGTCGACATAATCACAGGCGTCTCAGGCGGCAGTTTCACCGCACTGGCCTACGGGCTGTATGGCGAAGAACTGTTTGATATTTACGAAAAGCGCTTTCTCAAACGCGACGTGCAGGGTGAATTGGTTGCCAGAGTCCTGAATCCAGTGAACTGGCCCGCCTTGTCTTCGACCGGTTGGGGACGGTCCGACGTGGCGGCGCAACTGTACGACGAAATTCTATTCAACGGCGCGACCTTCGACGACCTCGATCGCGCGGGTGGGCCGGCAATCGCGGTGAGCGCGACGGAACTTTCTACGGGCTCACGCCTTGTCTTCCTACAACAAAATTTCGATGTCATGTGCGCGGAGCTTGGCCCGTTCAAGCTTTCGCGCGCCGCTGCCGCGTCGTCAGCGGTGCCGGTCGTCTTGTCGCCAATAACGATCGACAACTACGGTGGAAGCTGCGGATATCATGAACCAGAGTGGCTTCGTCAGTTTACGGATACCCACGAACCCCCCAGGCCGGCCGGGCGGCTGCTGAAGCGCCTGCAGGAACTGCGGGAACTCGATGATGCCGAGGAAGACCGTTATTTTCATCTGGTGGATGGTGCCGTTTCCGACAACCTCGGCCTGCGTGGCGTGCTGGACATCCTCGAAACGTTCGAGGCGTTGCGAGGGGCGGGCCA
>NZ_FCOM02000305.1 GCF_001544695.2 Caballeronia arvi | reverse complement strand
GAGCTGCCCGAGGGCGCGTTCGACATCCTGTTCTCGCGTTTCGGTGTGATGTTCTTCGACGATCCGACCGCGGCGTTCGCCCATATGCGACGCGCGCTGCGGCCGGGCGGGCGGGTCGCTTTCGTCTGCTGGCGCGGCGCGGCCGAGAACGATTGGGCGCGCCTGCCGATGGGCGCGATCAAGGGCATCCTCCCGCCGAGCGCGCCGCCCGATCCCGAAGCGCCCGGTCCATTTTCGTTCGGCGACCGGGGGCGGGTGTCGCGCATCCTGACGGCAGCCGGCTTCGCCGATATCGCTATCGCGCCCTTCGATGCTTCCGTCCCGTTCGGCGAGGGCGGGACGCGGGACGCTGCGATCGACGACGCGGTGAAGATGACGCTCGAGGTCGGCCCACTGTCGCGCGCGCTCGCTGATCAGCCCGACGACATTCGCGCCCGCGCGTCGGCCGCGGTTCGCGCCGCGTTCGCGGGCCTCCCCGGCGAGCGGTCGGTGATGATCGACGGCGCGGCGTGGATCGTCATGGCACGCAATCCGGCAAGCTGACAGGGATTAACAGGGGAGTCGCCCCCGCTCGGTGGAGCTGGGCGTCGTTGGCCGCTCAGATTGATGTCCCTTCTGACCGATGACGAGCGCTCGCGTTGTGACAATCAGATGGCCGGTTGCGAAGCCGAGCCGACGCCTGAGCGGCCTGCCGGCGG
>NZ_FCOM02000307.1 GCF_001544695.2 Caballeronia arvi | reverse complement strand
ATCTGAAGGAATGTCATGGCGCGTTACCTCACTTCACGGAACGGGGACGGCGCAGCACCGCGGCCGCCAGCATTAAAAAGGTCGTCAGCGCGACGAGCAGCGAAGAAGCCGCGGCGACGACGGGCGTCAGATCCTGACGCAAGGTCGACCAGATGCGCACGGGCAAGGTCTGCAGCGTCGGGCTCGACATGAAGATGGACACGACGACTTCATCCCACGACGCGAGGAACGAGAAGATCGCGGCCGCGAAGATGCCGAGATGAATCGCGGGCAACGTGACGCGCAGCTTCACTTCGAGCGGCGACGCGCCGCAGATGAGCGCCGCATCTTCGAGCGCCGTGTCGAAGCTCGCGAGCGAATTGCTGATCGAGATGATCGAGAACGGCAGCGCGATGATCAGATGGCCGATGACGAAGCCCGTCGTCGTGCCGTTGAGTCCGACACGCAGGCTGAACGCATACAGCGCGACCGCGAGCACGACCACGGGCAGCACCATCGGCGTGAGGAAGAACGCCTGCGCCGCACTGCGTCCCTTGAACTTGCCGCGCACGAGCGCAAGCGACGCGAGGAAGCCGAGCACGACCGACAGCACTGTGACGATCACTGCGAGCTTGGCGCTCGTGAGCAGCGCATCGACCCAGCCGGAGTCGGTGAACAACTGGCGATACCACTCCAGCGTCCAGCCCGGCGGCGG
>NZ_FCOM02000308.1 GCF_001544695.2 Caballeronia arvi | reverse complement strand
TGTGTCTTAGCCAGTGAGCAGACGCTTGCTCGAGGATGTCGGCGCGCGCGGCAGCGGACGGGTCGCGCTCTCGGAGTGTCGCCGCTGCCCCTGCAAACACCTCTTTGACGATCGCATGCAGCGCGGCCCGCGTCAGAGGCGCGCACGTCTGCGTGCCGCCGCTCGCTGCCGTCGCGCCAATCGGCAAGACCAGCGGCGTATCTTCATTGGGTGAGGGCAGTGCACTCAGTCCGAGATGCTGTCGGTATCGCGAGAGCTCCACCATCATTTCGCGCGTGGCCGGAATCAGACGCTCCTTGCCGCCTTTGCCATGCACAGTCAGCCACCATCTCATCGTGCCATCGGCGTCGCGCCTTACGAAGAATTGCCCCATGGTGTTCGCGCCGACTTCCGCGATGCGCAGGCCGCCAAGGTAGAGCAGCGTGAAAAGCCACCGTACACGATACGCATGAGCGGACTCGCGCGTGGTGTCTCGTGGCATGGCGGCGATGTAGTCCTTGACCTCCTGCCAGATGCCCGGCTCGAGATAGCGGGTGATGCGCGGCGCCGCGTGCCGGGCGCGCTGTCGGGACAGCGAGAGCGGGTTGCCCGCGAGATAGCCGGCCTGCACCAACCACGAAAACAACGCATTCAGAATCACGATCGCCTGGCGCTGACTCGCGGGTGAGAGCGGCCCATAGAACGGGCGCC
>NZ_FCOM02000311.1 GCF_001544695.2 Caballeronia arvi | reverse complement strand
GAAGGCGTCAGCCAGTTCGACGAGCTTTTTGTACCGATCGAAAAGAAGCACCGGATCTTTCGCCGCCGCGCTGATGTTTCGCCGCAGCTTCGCGTGCCGCTGTCGGTGTCTTCCCTAAAAATCGGTCACATCGCCGGGCTTGCACCGGGGCGCCCCGCGCTGAGCGGTGCGTCGCTGCGCCTCGTGGTCGACAACCACATGCTGGAGCGGTTCACGCCACCTCATGTGCTCGCTTCGCGCGATGGCGATGTCCTGTATTACTCCGCACGTACGGGCAAGTACCTGGAGAACGCAGCCGGTGCGCCGACGCGCCAGCTTTTCACCATGGCGCGAAAGGGCCTGGGCCTCGATCTGCGCTCCGTGTTTCGCGAGGCCGTCGAGTCGGGTCGCCCGGTTACCCGCGAAGGGGTAGTGATAGAGAGCGAGGACGGCCGCGTACAGGAAATCAGCCTGACCGTCGAGCCGCTGACCGATCAGACCAACGGCGAGCGAATGTACCTCGTGGTCTTCAACGATCAGGGCCCCGTGCTCTCACGCGAAGAAGCGCTCGTGCGCGCCCAGGCCACGCACGAGGGGACCGCCGTGCAGGTCGAAAAGGAGTTGCGTGAGACCCGTGAACGCCTGCAGTCGATGATCGAAGAGTACGAGACTGCCCTCGAGGAACTCAAGTCATCGAACGAGGAACT
>NZ_FCOM02000312.1 GCF_001544695.2 Caballeronia arvi | reverse complement strand
TCAGACGGGTCCGCGGCGCCCTCGTAAGAGATCTTCCACCACCAGTTGTAAGCCGTGACCGTAATAGTGAGTGCGGGCTCGGTGCGAGGCTGGGCGACGCGCTGCAGCGTCACGAGCGCGAACACCAGCAAGGCGATGAGCACGACCGTCGAAATAGTCACGCCCACACGAATCCACGCCATGCCGTCCTGCTCGGTCGCAAGCGAGCAGCCATCGCCGGATGGCGTCGGGCCTCGGCGCCTGAAGATCGCAATCGCCAGCAGGGCGGCGATGATCAGGCACACCGCCGTGCAGACAGCTGCAAGGACCCAGTCGAGCATCAAAGTCGGCTGCGCAGCGGGGCCGGCGGCATGCAGGAAGTAGTCCAGGGGCGCCGCATCGACGCTCGACGCCAGGGGCGCCGCGAAAAGTAGAAACACTACCGCTCTTTTCCGCACAACCGATCTTGAGCGACCTGCGTGGGTCACCGGACCGCGTGTCGATCGAAGGCCGCAGTGTTTCACGGAAGCTCCTCTCCTTCCCCAGTGGGGGAAAGATTCGGAATGCCCTGTTCTTCCGTCGTGTCACCGGAGATCGCAAGTCCGGCATTGACGAGCGCCACGTGCGAGAAAGCTTGCGGAAAATTACCGCACTGCCGCTTGGCCTTCGTGTCGTACTCTTCCGAAAGCAGGCCCACATCGTTGC
>NZ_FCOM02000314.1 GCF_001544695.2 Caballeronia arvi | reverse complement strand
ATCAAAGCGCCATCGGGTCCGAGGACGGTAGACTCTCGTGTGCGCTACGCTGTTTGATGACTGGACTGACTGACTTCTACGCTCGGCTAATAAAGGCGTAAGAAGGATATTTCTGACAGCGTGCTAGCTGCGCCGGTCACGCCTCAAGTTGTACATCCCGTGTCTCCGATGCATTTTTGCGTGTGTTCCCATGTCGCTGGGATCGTGAGGTCAATACTCGATCAAAACGACCTACGCGATAAGTGCATTTTTTCGAGGCATTGATGCACGGCGTTTATCAATGCGGCCGAAACGAGGTATTGTCGCCGCGGCTCTTCAGGGGACCGGGAAAAACAGACCGGATTGGAGGGGCGGCTCACGCCACTCGCTATCGATTGCCATGCGAGTGGTCTACCGGTTCAAACCTCAACCGTAGGCGCCCCTGCCGACGCCTGTCGACGAGCGCCGATGGAACGCGCTAGGGCCGTACCTATCGCGAGTACTAACAGGCACGCAGTCGGGACGAGCATTGGAGCGGCGTGGCTTTGAGTCACCTTACCGACATATGGCATGAGGTTCTGGCCAAAGAATCCGCCGAGATTGCCGATGCAGTTGATCGCTGCGACGCTTGCTGCCGCGCGAGCGCCAGAAAAGAAACGCGGCGGGAGCGACCAAAAGCACGGGTACAACAACGGAATGCA
>NZ_FCOM02000319.1 GCF_001544695.2 Caballeronia arvi | reverse complement strand
AATGTACCTTGTGCCTGTTTTATGAGCAAGCCGTTTCCAGTGCTCGCGCTACTTCGTCAATTGCAACTAGTCGAACGGCGCCGACGTGGAATTAGTCGCTCAGTGCTACGGCGAGCGACGAACCACTTCTCGCGTTTCCGATAGACGGCTCTGAACCGATTTCACTAAATGCGGGCCGACGCGGCGGGGCATCAAAAGAGACGCCTCCTCATCAGAAACGGCGTTCTGCCCTTCTGCGTGAGCTTCGAAACACGTCAGGGCGATTGCGCCGCCGTCCACTGGGAGAGCGATATTCGTTATCTGGGCTCGATTGCCGACTTTCCTCCGCTGCTTATGGGAACGTCACGGCCGTGGTTACGAAAGGGCTAGCCCATTATTCGCGGCATCGCAGGCCTCCGCTCGCCCAATTTCGACTCGATCGTCGTCTCGGGAGCTGACCGTGCTGCTCGAGACGGCTTAGTTGTCCGGTCGTCAAGCAACTCGTCTTCGTCAGCGTTTAGCTGCCTCGAGGCGGCACTTGCATTGCTTTCGTGATTTACGGCGACGTGTCGCAAGCCGCGCCACGGCGTGAGGCAGTCTCACTTGAGACCATGTTTTTGGGCGAATCTATTGCCGGGGGCCAACGTAATGCGAGCTGTCGACGTTGCGAAGACCGGGTTTGACATC
>NZ_FCOM02000321.1 GCF_001544695.2 Caballeronia arvi | reverse complement strand
CCAGATAAGGATCACGCACGTCGATACGTCTTCGACGTCCATGAGACAGCCCCGTCGGAAACCACGAAGCAATGGCTCGACATGATTGGCGACCTCTACGAAATCGAGGCTGCTATCCGCGGCAAACCGCCCGATGAGCGGCGACGCGTCAGGCAAGAAAAGAGCAACCCGTTGCTCGGGGTCCTCGAGATGTCGATGAGGGAGAAACTAGCGACGCTTTGGCCGAAGGCTCCATTGGTCGAAGCGATTAACTACTCTCTGAACCGCTGGGATGGACTCACGCTGTTCTGTGACGACGGACGCGTTGAGATCAGCAACGTGCTCGCCGAAAATGCCTTGCGCTGTGTGGCCCTTGGTCGGCGCAATTTTATGTTCGCGGGCTCCGACAGCGGTGGTGAGCGAGCCGCCGCAATGTATAGCCTGATCGGCTCGTGCAAATTGAACAACATCAATCCACGCGCCTACCTGGAATTCGTGCTCACGCACATCGCGGATCACCAGGCCAACCGCATCGACGAACTGTTGCCATGGAACGTCACGAAGCAGCTCCTCCCATCTACACCCGCCTCGCTTTGATCCCTTCTGACAGCGGCACGATGCGCCTGCCGCGTTCTTTGGCGCTTGTCCAGAGAATTCTCAACGGCCCTCACGCGACGCTTAC
>NZ_FCOM02000329.1 GCF_001544695.2 Caballeronia arvi | reverse complement strand
GCGGGCGAACTGAAGCACGGTCCGCTTGCCCTCGTCACGAACGAGATGCCCGTCATCACGATCGCACCCAACGACGCCTTGCTCGAAAAGCTCAAGTCGAACATGCAAGAAGTGCGTGCGCGAGGTGGCCAGCTTTTTGTGCTCGCTGATGCCGGTGCGACGATCGAAAGCAGTGACGGCGTGCGTGTGATTCAGTTGCCGGAACATCATGGGCCGCTGTCGCCGATTCTTCACGTCGTACCGTTACAACTGCTCGCCTACCATACCGCCTGTGCGCGCGGCACGGATGTCGACAAGCCGCGCAATCTGGCGAAATCGGTCACCGTCGAGTGAGTGGGAAGCATGCGAACGACGCTTATGCGTATTGCTGTGCTCGCCCTGATGACGACATGCAGCCTCGTCCCGTCCGTGTATGCGGACGGGACGAAAACCGCCAACTTAGCGAAACCACCTTCATCAACGCTCATCGAATTTCCGGCGGGCGATCTGCGCGCCTACATGCACGGCATCGGCGCGGTCACCGATGCGCGCGGCGTGACAAGCGTGTTCTTCGGCAGTTCGGGCCTGCCGCCGCGCGGTGCAGGTTCTGATGGCAACTGGACGCATGATGTATATGTCGCGCGCTGGTCA
>NZ_FCOM02000322.1 GCF_001544695.2 Caballeronia arvi | reverse complement strand
GAATAGAACAGGTACAGCGACGGCGTGATCGACGCGCCGAGGATACTGACCGCAGTGAACCAGTAATTCGCCGCATCGTGATGCGGCACGCTGGGCAGGAGGCCCGATGCCACCTGATGCCAGTCAGGTCGGAGCACGACCGCCGCAACGACGAAGCTTACGGTGACGAGACCGAGCAGCGATGTGGCCTTTTCGATAAACCCGAACGTACTTCGCCACAAGACGAACCACGCAAGCACGGCGACGGGAAACGCCCACCAGGGGTGCCTGATGCCGGTGGCCATTTCAAGCGCCACGCTGACGCCGCCAATTTCTGCTGAAAGTACCAGCGTATTGACAATGAGGACAGCGACGAGTGGCATCAAAAAGAACTTCATGCCGAATCGATCGCGAATGCCCCCGGCGATCGTATGCTGGCTCACGGCCGAGAAGCGACCCGCCATTTCGACGAGAAAAATGAGGCACACCGTGCCGAGGACGATTGCCCAGACAAGCTCGAAACGAAATGCGGCGCCGCCTTGTGCTGCTGTCGACAGCGATCCCATCTCTAAGAAGCCGCCAACGCCTGTCACGACGCCCAAACAAATCTCGAGCAGTTTTTTCATCATCCGGCTCCGCCGGAACATAGCCACGTCGAAGCATCATCTGTTCCAACGCTCGG
>NZ_FCOM02000323.1 GCF_001544695.2 Caballeronia arvi | reverse complement strand
CCAGATAAGGATCACGCCCGACGATACGTATTCAATGTGCATGAGACCGCCCCATCGGACACCACGAAGCGATGGCTTGACATGATCGGCGATCTCTACGAAATCGAGACTGCTATCCGCGGTAAGCCACCCGATGAGCGGCGACGCGTCAGGCAAGAGAAGAGCAAACCGCTGCTTGATGCCATCGAGACGTCGATGAGGGAGAAGCTAGCGACGCTATGGCCGAAAGCGCCATTAGTCGAAGCCATTAATTACTCTCTGAATCGCTGGGACGGACTCACGCTATTCTGTGATGATGGCCGCGCCGAGATAAGCAACGTACTTGCCGAAAACGCTTTGCGATGTGTAGCTCTTGGTCGGCGCAATTTTATGTTTGCTGGCTCGGACAGTGGTGGTGAACGAGCCGCCGCGATGTACAGCCTCATCGGCTCGTGCAAATTGAACGACGTCAATCCACGCACCTACCTAGAATACGTGCTCACGCACATCGCAGATCATCGGGCCAACCGCATCGACGAATTGTTGCCCTGGAACGTCGTGAAGCATCTGCGCAGGCCTGCAAGTCTCAACCCTTGATCCCTTCTGCCAGGCGCCACTGCGCAGGTGCTGCGTTTTAACGTCTGTCTAGGAAAATCTCAACGGCCCTCACGCGACGCTTAC
>NZ_FCOM02000327.1 GCF_001544695.2 Caballeronia arvi | reverse complement strand
CGCCGAGCGTCGAAATGCCGATCTACAAGGGCACGATGGGCCCGGACGTGATCGACATCCGCAAGTTGTACGGTCAGACCGGCAAGTTCACGTATGACCCGGGCTTCATGTCGACGGCGGCGTGCAATTCCGCGATCACGTATATCGATGGCGACAAGGGCGAGCTGCTGTATCGCGGCTATCCGATCGAGCAACTCGCGGTGAACGCCGACTTCCTCGAAACCTGCTATCTGCTGCTGAAGGGCGAACTGCCCAACACCGCGCAGAACAAGGAATTCGTGGAGACGGTCACGCGTCACACGATGGTGCACGAGCAGATGCACTTCTTCTTCCGCGGCTTCCGTCGCGACGCGCACCCGATGGCCGTGCTGACCGCAGCGGTCGGCGCGCTGTCGGCGTTCTATCACGACTCGCTGAACATCAACGATCCGCGTCACCGTGAAGTGTCGGCGATTCGCATGATCGCGAAGCTGCCGACGCTCGTCGCGATGGCGTACAAGTTCAGCATCGGCCAGCCGTTCGTGTATCCGAAGAACGAGCTGTCGTACAGCGCGAACTTCATGCACATGATGTTCTCGAACCCGTGCGAAGAGTACAAGGTCAACGACGTGCTCGTGCGCGCGCTCGACCGCATCCTGATCCTGCA
>NZ_FCOM02000332.1 GCF_001544695.2 Caballeronia arvi | reverse complement strand
ACCAGCCCGATGCGCCAAGATGAATGTGTCAGCTATGTCCCCGACGAAAGTGTCAACCATGTCCCCGGTCTATACACTGCTGCAAAGAAAGTCACCAAAGAAAGCAGCTTTTCCCAGCCTAAGCACTTCACACCGGCCGCGGCACAGGCGATTGGTTGAATGGCCCCCAGAGTAGCGAGTGCCCTCACAAAACTCGCGCGGCTTGGATCGCGCACGGTCTGTTTCATCGCGCCACGTAACCAACTGGTTCAGCCCTTGCAAGCTCCGGCCCGCTGCGCGGCCGTTGGGTTAATCAAATGCGCGGCGCTCTGCACCGTGTACCGGTCGGCGGCGCGTAGCGCGGTGCCGGATGTATGATTGCTGGTCCACTTGCGTTGATGGACTAGCTTGTCGGATCGTGCGCGATCCAAGCCCGGTTAGGCCTGTGAGGGCACTCGCTACTCTGGGGGCCATTAGGTGATCGCCTGTGCCGCGGCCGGTATGAAGTGCTTAGGCTGAGGATAGCTGTTTCTTTGGTTACTTTCTTTGCAGCAGTGTATAGACCGGAGACATGGGTAACAGGTGTGTCAGGACATGGGTAACACATTTAGCCCCTCTGGCTGCCACGTTT
>NZ_FCOM02000335.1 GCF_001544695.2 Caballeronia arvi | reverse complement strand
ACGACCAAATCGGGCAACCAGATCCGTCTGCTCGACGAGGTCGACATAATCACAGGCGTCTCAGGCGGCAGTTTCACTGCACTGGCCTACGGGCTGTATGGCGAAGAACTGTTCGATATTTACGAAAAGCGCTTTCTCAAACGCGACGTGCAGGGTGAATTGGTTGCCAGGGTCCTGGACCCACTGAACTGGCCCGCCTTGTCTTCGACCGGTTGGGGGCGCTCCGACCTGGCGGCGCAACTGTACGACGAAATTCTATTTAACGGCGCGACCTTCGACGACCTCGATCGCGCGGGTGGGCCGGCAATCGCGGTGAGCGCGACGGAACTTTCTACGGGCTCACGCCTTGTCTTCCTTCAACAAAATTTCGATGTCATGTGCGCGGAGCTTGGTCCGTTCAAGCTTTCGCGCGCCGCTGCCGCGTCGTCAGCGGTGCCGGTCGTCTTGTCGCCAATAACGATCGACAATTACGGTGGAAGCTGCGGATATCACGAACCAGAGTGGCTTCGTCAGTTTACGGATACCTACGAACCCCCCAGGCCGGCCGGGCGCCTGCTGAAGCGCCTGCAGGAACTGCGGGAACTCGATGATGCCGAGGA
>NZ_FCOM02000338.1 GCF_001544695.2 Caballeronia arvi | reverse complement strand
GTTCGAGATACGCGCGCGTGGCCTCGAAATAACTGAAAGTCGATTCGGTCGGCGCGAAGTGCAAGTGCATCAGCCGGCTCGTCGCGTCGTCGACAAAGACCAGCAGTGCGCACGCGGGCCCCCGGTCTTCAAACCAGTAATGATCGCTGCCGTCGATTTGTACGAGCTCACCGAAACAGGCTCGTCGGGCACGCGGCTGGTAGACCTTCGGCGGGCGTTGCTTGCGGGGCACCCAAAGGCCGGCATCCGTCATCAGGTGCCGCACGGTTTCCTTCGACAGCACGAGGCCATGGCATTCACGCAGCTTCTCGCACGCCAGCGTCGGTCCGAAATCCAAGTAGCGCTCGCGAATAAGGGTCAGCGCACGTAAGGCCAAGCCTTCGTCAAGCTTCCGATTGCCCGGCTTGTTGCGTTTGCGTGACGTAAGTCCCGCCGCGCCCGATTCGCGATATCGCCGCACCAGCCGCTCGACTTGGCGTACCGTCAGGCCGAGACGCTCCGCGGCTCGACCGGGTTTGACTCCCATATCCACCACGGCCTGGATCACCTTCAGACGGTCGAGTTCGCGCATGTTCAATGTCA
>NZ_FCOM02000342.1 GCF_001544695.2 Caballeronia arvi | reverse complement strand
GCCTGAATCTTCGAACGGCGCTGCTTCGGAAAGTAGTCCGACAGCGCCCTGAAACTCGCACTAGGAAAGCCCCCTTCCGCCAGCCCGAACAGGAAGCGCACGACCAGCAGCGACGCGAACGACCACGCGAATCCTGTGAATGCAGTGAATACCGAGAGCATCAGCACCGAAAACACCATGACGCGGCGCGCGCCTACGCGGTCGGCGAGCCACCCGCCCGGAATCTGCGCGATCGAGTAACCGGCGAAGAACACGCTCAGTACGAGTCCCTCTGATGCGGGTCCCAGGTGGAACTCGCGGCCGACAAAGGGCAGCGCGATATTGATGATGAAGCGGTCGAAGTAGCTGAGGAACCAGCCGACGAACAAAATCGCAGCTGTCGTCGTTTCGGGTACGAGGCGTCGCATCGGGTATGTCTCCATAGTCGTTATTATCGCTTCGCGGCAGGCTCAGCCAGGGCTCAACCGAGAATCGCCTTGGCGATCGTATTGCGCTGGATCTCGCTCGTGCCCGTCACGATGCGATACAAGCGAAGTCG
>NZ_FCOM02000340.1 GCF_001544695.2 Caballeronia arvi | reverse complement strand
CGCTTGCCGCGCGCCTATATCGAGCATGATCCGCCGCAGGAAAACGCGTTCGAGCAGAAGCATTGGGTGCAGGAACGCGACACGCTGCTCGTCCACGTCACGCACTTCAACCGGCTGATGTGGGATAGCGGCGACACGCCGACGCGCGTCATCGAGCATGGCGTGATCGTTCCAGACAACGTACGTTATAGCGGCGAACTGGAGCGTGGCATCGCGGTGATCAATCATCTGCGTCAGCGCGGCAGGCGGCTCGGCCACGATGTCTACGCGCAAGCCGCCGCGCGCGTGCCGCTCGATCTCGTCGGCATGGATGCGCAGTCGGCGGGCGGCATCGGCGAAATCGGCAATCTGGAGTTGGCGGCCTTTACCGCGCGCTATCGCTTCTTCTTCAATCCGATTCGCTGGACGAGCCTTGGGCTTGCCATCGTCGAGGCCATGACGATAGGCATGCCGATCGTCGGACTTGCGACGACCGAGCTATCGACCGTGATTCGCAACGGCGAAAGCGGCTTCATCCATACGGATACGCAGGCGCTCATCG
>NZ_FCOM02000341.1 GCF_001544695.2 Caballeronia arvi | reverse complement strand
TAGCTCAGTCGGTTAGAGCACCGTCTTGATAAGGCGGGGGTCGATGGTTCGAATCCATCCAGACCCACCAACGGTCAAGCGAGTCGGTCCAAGGATCGAACGGATTCAAGACGCGGGGGATTAGCTCAGCTGGGAGAGCACCTGCTTTGCAAGCAGGGGGTCGTCGGTTCGATCCCGTCATCCTCCACCAATCCTCAATGCACAGCGTTCAGGCGACTGAATGTTGTGCATTGGCGATTGATAGCCAGTTGATGTCGCAAGTATTGCAATACGCTTGTCGGCTAAACGTTCTTTAACAATCTGGAAGAAGTAGTAAAGAGAATCTGAGAAAGCACTTAGAGATGGGTGTGAGTAGCAGATTCAGGGTAGTGATTGTATCAAGTATGAAAAGGTGATCGAAAGATTGCTTTGGAATACGGCACAACGCGAATACTCAGCCTATAGCGAACAGTGGATGTGCAAACAGACACACTCGTTATAGGGTCAAGCGAACAAGTGCATGTGGTGGATGCCTTGGCGATCACAGGCGATGAAGGACGC
>NZ_FCOM02000343.1 GCF_001544695.2 Caballeronia arvi | reverse complement strand
TCGAGCCACCGGCCGAATCGGCCGTCGGTAGCGGATGGATGTTCGCGTCGATCGCGCCCGGCCAGCACGAACGCAACTACTATCAGGACCGCCAGTCCCACTACCAAACCAATCATTGACTGAGTCATGGCAGCCTCCTTGTCGCTCGCGGCCATTTCTTAAGTGTATGTAAACGATCGGCGCCTTGTTCGACATTATTGGCCGCTGGCGCGGTCGTCCTTCGCCTTCGCCCGACCGACGGTTCGGATCCTGTAGGAGAAAAGCTTGACCCCCACGATCCCGTCAGCGGTGTGCAAGGTCCTGTTTCCGTGACCATACCGCGAGGCGCCAGCTCGCGTATAGTCAGAGAGAGAAAAGTAAGCCTGAGTAACCCCGCGAACATGCATTAAACCGACCGGTGACGGTCCGTCCGGTGCTTTGTCGTCCGGGTGCGACGGCCTCCCTGACATGGAAGGCTCGTTCATACCCGATCCGCCGTGACCACCGATTAGGCGCGCCTCGTGCGCGGGCTTCGCGGCGCGCTTGAGGCGGGCAG
>NZ_FCOM02000344.1 GCF_001544695.2 Caballeronia arvi | reverse complement strand
ATCATTGGCGCGCTGAACTGGGGGCTCGTCGGTCTGATTCAGCTTGACCTCGTAGCCACACTCTTCGGTGCGGGTTCAACGCCCGCACGCATCGTCTACGTCCTCGTCGGGCTTGCTGGCATTTATATGCTCGTGCGCGCCTTCGCCGTGCCCCGGGACCCGGAACTTGGGCGCAGTTAAACACAAGATCAGGAGCGTGTCATGAACAAGGACCAGAAGGAAGGAATGAAGCATCAAATCAAAGGCTGGGCCGACACCGCGATCGGCACATTGACCGGCAATGAAGATCGCATGGTAAAGGGAGACGTTGAAATAACGAACGGCGCCAATCAGAAGGACTACGGCGACCAGAAGGACAACATCGAGAAGGGCGTCGAAGACCCGGGCGAGCCGACGAATCAGTAAGTTGGCGATGGGTAACAGGAGGTCTGCCGCTACCGCGGCACAGCCGGATTTATTGGGAATCTGCGGCCAAGTTCACTCGACCATGTGCACCATAGAAAAAACCTATACGCAAAAGCGCCGGCCGCT
>NZ_FCOM02000347.1 GCF_001544695.2 Caballeronia arvi | reverse complement strand
GACGCATCGCGTCTGGCGCAAGGTCACACACGTGCTGACGGTGCAATACGACCGGGTGATGTATCTGCTGGAAGACACGCCCGCCAATCGCCTGTTGATTCACCAGCAGGTCGAGGTGGTCGAATATCCGGACGGGCTGATCGAGGTGCAGGCGGACGGCCTGGCGCTTACCTGCGCCACGTATGACCGCATTGCCCGGGTCGAACAGGGTGCAGAAGTCGAGAACAAGCGTCTGGCACCCGCGCTGGAAGCGGCTCGGCTGTTGCAGGCCAAACGCGATGATCGCCGGGCTTGTGATGCGCCGTCGCGCACGCATCGCGCAGAGCAGGTTCGAGCCAAGAAGGCACTCGAAGGACTGAAGAAGCAGCGCGCACTGAGCATCGCCGACATGAACGAAGCGATTCTCGAAGTCAGCGCAAAAACAATGCGGGAGCGGGGGGCGGCTGCGCCGCCCCAACCCCAAAAACTAAAGAAAGCTAGCAAAACATCCGTTCAAAACCCGACATCTCTATTTAGCCGGCGG
>NZ_FCOM02000348.1 GCF_001544695.2 Caballeronia arvi | reverse complement strand
GTCACTTTTCCCGCCAAGGCAGACCTGCGGCTGCCGCGCTACCAGCTGATCCGCGACGATATCGTGCGCCGTATCGCTGATGGACAATGGGCACCCGAGCAGGCGATACCTACCGAAGCGGACCTTTGTCAGGCCTACGAGGTATCAATCGGCACTCTGCGGAAAGCCATCGATTTGCTGGTGGCTGAGGGCGTTTTGACACGCACACAGGGAAAAGGTACGTTCGTTCGCCGACCTCGCTTCGATTCTTCCTTGTTTCGATTTTTTCGCTTCAAATCGGCGGACGGCAAGTCGGTTCAGCCGACGGGAAAGGTTCTGGAACGTACGGTTCTGAAACCAAGCGAGACGATTCGCGAAGCACTGCAAATGAAAAGCAGCGAAAAGGGCATTCACCTCTCTCGAGTCCGTCTCATCGATTCGGAGCCGGTGCTCAGGGAAGATATCTGGCTTGCTCGCCATCGCTTCGAAGCGTTGACTACCCTGCCGCTCGACGAGTTCGGGGATTTGATGTACCCGCT
>NZ_FCOM02000349.1 GCF_001544695.2 Caballeronia arvi | reverse complement strand
GAGACGCCTGCATTGTTGACCCAGGTGTCGAAGCCGCCGAAACGCGAGATCGCCTCGTCCGCAGCGGCTTGCAACTGTGCACGGTCGCCGACATCTGCGACGGCGTACGAGACACTGTCGCTTCGATCTCGCGACAACTCGCTGGCGAGCTCGGAAAGCGCCTTTTCATCGCGCGATACGAGCATCAGCCTCGCGCCGCGTCGGGCAGCGGTACGCGCGGTGACGAGCCCTATTCCACTCGTCGCGCCCGTGATGACGATGACCTGTTCGTTTAGAGGCTTGAGTCTGATTCGCATGGTGCACTCGCTGCGGGAGAGGAATCCATGCGCTCAAGCATTGCGCGTTCCTCAGGCGTCGTCGGGGGGCGCCATCACCGCGGCAGTTCAACGCGATGCAAGCATTCCGATGACGAGACCCGCAACCGCGGCCAGCGCGATCGCTTTCCACGGATTGTCGTGCACGAAGTCATCGGTCGTTTCGGAGGCCGCGCGGTATCGGGTCGCCATTCCGT